>NZ_LZFW01000084.1 GCF_001676025.1 Vibrio sp. UCD-FRSSP16_30 | reverse complement strand
CTCCTAGTACGAGAGGACCGGAGTGGACGAACCTCTGGTGTTCGGGTTGTCATGCCAATGGCATTGCCCGGTAGCTAAGTTCGGAATCGATAAGCGCTGAAAGCATCTAAGCGCGAAGCGAGCCCTGAGATGAGTCTTCCCTGGCACTTTAAGTGTCCTAAAGGGTTGTTCGAGACTAGAACGTTGATAGGCAGGGTGTGTAAGTGCTGTGAGGCATTGAGCTAACCTGTACTAATTGCCCGTGAGGCTTAACCATACAACACCCAAGGGGTTTTGTGGACTCGAAGAAAGAACAGATTGAATGTGTATACGAACTTTTAAACTTTTGTTTTCATCTTTTTAGAAAAGATGAAGGTAAAAAGCAGTTTTCCGAATTTTAAAATTTGCTTGGCGACCATAGCATTGTGGACCCACCTGATTCCATGCCGAACTCAGAAGTGAAACATAATAGCGCCGATGGTAGTGTGGGGCTTCCCCATGTGAGAGTAGGACATCGCCAGGCTTTAATTTAAATCTATAGATTGTAGAATCTGTAGATATGGACGCTCACTTAGTGAGTTGACCACTGCGGAGTGGTAGTTCAGTTGGTTAGAATACCGGCCTGTCACGCCGGGGGTCGCGGGTTCGAGTCCCGTCCACTCCGCCACTATTAAAGAAAGCCTTAACAGCAATGTTAAGGCTTTTTTGCATTCATAGGAAAATAACTAGTAATGCCATGGTAGTTCAGTTGGTTAGCTATGCCTTGAAAGAGGGGCCTAGTAATAGAATGCTAGTGAAATATTAGGGTTTTATTGATTCCATCCTGTTAGTACCTTTAAGGTAATGGAAGATAAAAAGGTCTATCTACTCCATCGCTCTTAACTCAATTATCTTAGCTAATAGCTACATTAGTGACTCTTTCCTATCCCATTTAATGCTCGATAACGTCATAGTATATGTGCTGTTGTTCGTAAGCGCATACAATGTAGAAGTATTCGCTCAAACATAGCATGCTAAATGCATTAGGTATAAAAAAGGCTACCTATTGGCAGCCTAATTGATGTGATGTTTGAATTCTATTTAATGCTAGTTGGTTGTGCGTTTTATTCTTGAATGAATAAAGAGTGCAAACAAGATGATACTGCCACCGATAACTAGGCGGGTCATATCGACATCACGGTTCCAAATCGTGACATTCACAATGAGTCCTGCTGGTATCAAAGCGTTATTCATAATTGCTAAGTAACCAGGATCAACCTGGCTTGCGCCTCTGTTCCATAAGAAGTAGCCCAATCCTGATGCGCCAATGCCTAGCCAAACGAGTACGCCAATTTGGATAGGATCGCTCGGTAATTCAGCTTTGCCCCAGATGAGCCAAGCAATGCTTACTACAACAAGAGCACCAACATAGAACCAACCAAAAACATCGCGCTGTGACATTTCTTGGCGGCTTTCTTTAAAGTATTTGTAGGCAACCTGTCCAAAGGCAAAACAAAGGTTAGAGCATTGGACAATTAAGAAACCAATTAAGTAGTCTTCAGTTAAGTTGTCGTATCGGATCACCAATGCGCCTACGACTGCCACTAGTGCACTGATTAAGTATAAAGGATTGAACTGTCTTTTTAATGCGTCATAGATGAGAGTGACGTACAGGGGAGTAAATACGGTAAAGACCAGTACTTCAGGGACAGTTAATAGTAAGAATGACTGATAGTAAAATATGTACATCAGGCCCAGTTGTACACCACCTATTCCCATTAGTTTAAGGGCTTCGGAGCTTTTTACCGCTTTAATACGGATGAAAGGTAAAAATACAATTGCTGCTAAAGCAATGCGTATCCAGACTGAAACATAAGCGTCGACTTGTCCTGCTAAATAGACGCCAATTAAACTGAATGATAACGACCATATGATCGTTGTACCTATTAGATATCCCAAAACTACCTCGTGTAACGATAATGCAAGTTTTCTTGTTTACGTGGACCGCTAATCGACCAAGTGAACTCTATGGAGTTATTGGACCATATTGCGATACCGCTATATAGATCATCACCACATACATGTGCTGAATCACTAATCCATTGTTTTGACTCGGCATCGTAGCTAAGAATAAATAACTCTATAGCATTTTCTCGACCGAATCGGCTGTGTAATAATTTGATTTTATTATCGCTTAAGCGCTGCCAAATAAATTCATTATTGGTTTCTACCGTGTATCCATTCTGGGCAAGTGTGAATTGACCTTGCTCTTTAAAGTAGAGAGTTTGCTGATGGTCTTTTTCTATTAGGACCTGACCAGAACCTTCTCCTGCCCAGCCCATAATTGATTTTTCGCCAGGTTTGGATTGGTATTGGTATTGGTTGATAAGTTGTAGCTGTTGCCAAAGGTCAAACATGGTTTATCTCAACCTTTTGAAGGGGGGAGGAATAATAAAAAATCCGATATTCAGATTTGAATATCGGATTTTTTGAGTCTTTATGTCATACCTTGAATGATGACGAACTTTTCAAGTAGTTCGTCTTCACTTTCAACATGCAACGGATCGGTGATAATGCACTTCGTTATAGGGCAAACCGATTGGCAGGTTGGCTTGTCATAGTGCCCCTTACATTCAGTACAGAGATCCGGATCAATTTCATAGATCGAGTCACCCATACTAATAGCACCATTAGGGCACTCAGGTTCACACATATCACAGTTGATACAGGTACTTTGGATCAATAACGCCATCGATTACTTTCCTGACGGGTTTCGAGTATTTTGACCAGAGCTAAGGTTACGCATAAGCAAACCAAACTCTAGGTTCATGTCTTCTGGTACAGGGATAAACACAAAGTGACCATTACCTTTAGCATCTTCGATACTTTCAGATTTACGGTTTTCCATGACTTCAAGGTTAAATACAACATTACCCAGTGGAGTCATTAGTTCTAGGCTATCGCCGACTAGGAACTTATTCTTTACTTCTACTTCAGCTAATTCGCCGCGACGTTTACCGGTAAATTCACCAACAAATTGTTGATTGTCTGATACTGAATAACCGTATTCGTAGTTCTGATAAGCATCATGAGTATGACGACGTAGGAAACCTTCTGTGTAACCACGGTGTGCAAGGCTCTCTAGAGTACCTAATAGGTTCTCATCAAATGGTTTGCCTGCTACTGCATCATCAATTGCTTTACGGTAAACCTGAGCGGTACGCGCACAGTAATAGAAAGATTTAGTACGGCCTTCAATTTTTAATGAGTGAATGCCCATTTTTGTTAGGCGTTCTACGTGTTGAACAGCGCGTAAATCTTTAGAGTTCATGATGTAAGTACCATGCTCATCTTCAAACGCAGCCATTTTCTCTTCTGGACGATGAGATTCAGACAGTAGAATGACTTCATCGGTTGGTTTACCCAGTCCTAGCGTATTATCAGGGCGCTGTTGGCTTTCTGGAGTAACTGCTTCTTGAATTTCTACGATTTGGCCAGCATCATCTTCGGTTGCTTTTTCTGCTGTGTATTCCCAACGACATGCGTTAGTACAAGTGCCTTGGTTAGGATCGCGCTTATTCATGTAGCCAGAAAGTAAGCAACGGCCAGAGTAAGCCATACACAATGCACCGTGAACAAAGATCTCTAGTTCAGTTTCAGGGCAGTTTGTACGAATTTCTTCGATCTCTTCAAGAGAAAGCTCGCGAGATAAAATAACACGCTCAACGCCTTGAGTTGACCAGAACTTCACGGTCGCCCAGTTTACAGCATTAGCTTGTACTGAAAGGTGAATTGGCATATCAGGGAAAGCTTCGCGAACCATCATAATAAGACCAGGATCAGACATGATTAATGCGTCTGGGCCCATCTCTACCACAGGTTTAAGGTCACGAATAAATGTTTTTAATTTAGAGTTATGTGGTTGGATATTACAAACCACATACAGTTTCTTACCTTGGGCGTGCGCTTCGTCGATACCGATTTGAAGATTTTCGTGATTGAATTCGTTATTACGAACACGAAGGCTGTATCGTGGTTGGCCTGCATAAACAGCATCTGCGCCGTATGCAAATGCATAACGCATGTTTTTAAGGCTACCGGCTGGAGAAAGTAATTCTGGTGTGAACATATCTGTATACTCTATTTCTGATTTCAAGTCAGGACCTCGCCACCGTGTCGCGAGATATAAGGAGGGCGAATTTTACGGGATTGTCGCAAAAATCGCCACTAAAAATATACAGATGTCACACATTGTAAAAGCAAATTAGATTAATTTTGCTCTAAACCACCTAGCTCAGTATGCAAATGACCAACTAAAGCGAGTAATTCGCTGCTCATTAGTGAAAAGTCAGCATCAAAACGTGCCGCTTTATCTTCGCGAGGAATATCTTCGTTCTGATCTTTTACTTCTTCGCCAAACTTGATGCGCTTTAAGCTTGCGTCATCTGCCACAACAAACTCAACGCGATCTTGCCAGTTAAGAGCAAGTTTGGTGACGAATTTATTGGCTTCAATATGATTAAGGATTTCTTCGCTTTGTAAGTCTTGTTGCTTACAACGAATGATGCCGCCATCTTCTAGCGCTGATTTTAATTCGGCTTCAGCAAGGATTTCAAAACCATTTGGTTGAGAATCACCTTTTACCCATTCAGTTAGTGTTGCTTCAACTGGTTTTTCAGGCAGAGCAGGGACGACAGGTAAGCTACCAATGGTTTTGCGTAGCAGTGCTAAAGCATCTTCTGCTTTTTTCGAGCTAGCCGCATCAACAATAATCACGCCGTCTTCTAAAGAGACCAATAAATAGGTTAGTTGGCTACGAGTAAAAGCGCGAGGAAGAAGATCCATCAGAACTTCATCTTTAATGGTATCGCGCTCTGTTTTCTTAAGACGACGACTTTCTTTTTCTTCCAGTAAATCGACTTTATTTGAAACAGCATCATTAACCACAGAAGCCGGAATGAGTTTCTCTTCTTTTTTAGCACACAACAAAATGCGATTTTGCGCGACATGACTTAGCAATTGATCTTGACCGGGCATTGCGTAAGACCAACCAAATTTTTGTTTATCTTGGCTGCCACAAGGTTTGAATTGAAATTCTTGTAGTTGCTTCTCTAATGTTTCGGTTTGAATATCTACTTCACGGTTGAAGCGATAGACTAGACAGTTTTTAAACCACATGTTGTGTCTCTGTATTGCGACGGGAAAGCCTAATCATAAAGGATGGATTGTATTAGTGCCTAATACAATATTTGTGTTGCATCATGAATTTATTATGATTTTTTATTTTCAATCGACACAAAAGTGTCATAATTTAGCAGGATAATGTGCGCAGTTTACGAATAGTCGAGGTTATGAGAAAAGATGTCTAGAAGAATCCTAGTAGTAGAGGATGAGGCTCCGATTCGCGAGATGCTTTGTTTTGTTTTAGAACAGAAAGGTTATGAAACCGTAGAAGCTGAAGACTATGACACTGCGATAAGCATGCTTAAAGAACCTTTTCCAGATCTTATTCTGTTAGATTGGATGTTACCTGGTGGCACAGGGATCAACTTCATCAAACATCTAAAGCGCGAAGAAATGACCCGTAATATCCCAGTGGTAATGCTTACCGCTAGAGGTGAAGAAGAAGATAAAGTTAAGGGGCTTGAAGTAGGCGCTGATGACTACATTACCAAACCATTTTCTCCAAAAGAGTTAGTTGCACGTCTCAAAGCCGTAATTCGCCGCGCTTCTCCGACTTCAACAGAAGAAGCGATTGACGTTAGAGGCTTGCGCCTAGATCCTGTTTCTCACCGTGTTACAGCGCATGATCAAGCACTGGAAATGGGTCCAACTGAGTTTAAAATGTTACACTTCTTCATGACTCACCAAGAGCGTGTTTATAGCCGTGAGCAACTGCTAAATCATGTTTGGGGCACTAATGTTTATGTAGAAGATCGTACTGTTGATGTACATATCCGTCGCTTGCGTAAAGCGTTAGAAGCGACTGAGCATCATAAATTAGTTCAGACTGTACGTGGTGCAGGCTATCGATTCTCAACTAAAGCCTAACCAGCCGGCTTAGTCGAATTCTGGAGTACGCCATTAGATGGTAGAAAAACTAACATGGAAAAAGCTGGCTTTAGAGCTGGCTTTTTTTTATACCCCTTGGGTTTTACTTGGATGGTTTGTAGGTTACATGCCATGGATGCTGTTGATTGCGACTATGTTGCAGTTAGGATGGCACCTGCATAATCAGATCCGCTTCTCGCAATGGCTGTGGAATGATAAGCGTCTTTCCCCACCATCAAGCTCGGGTAATTGGGAGCCGTTATTTAACGGTATGTATCGATTACAGCAGCGTCAGCGTCGTAAAAGAAAAGAGCTTACCGGATTAATTCGTCGATTTAGAAATGGTGCAGAATCCCTTCCTGATGCGGTAGTGGTGTTTCGTGATGAAGGCAATATTGTATGGTGTAACCGATTAGCACAGCAGTTGCTAGGGTTTCGCTGGCCTGAAGACTCCGAGTTACCGATCACCAATTTATTGCGCACTCCTGATTTTATTAAGTATTTGAATAAAAATAATTTCTCAGAGCCTTTAGAGATACGTTCGCCACTTAATGTTGAGCGAATTCTTGAGTTACGTATTGTGCCATATACCGATGGCGAGCATCTTATGGTGGTGCGTGATGTATCACAGCTTAAAACTTTAGAAGGCATGCGCCGTAACTTTTTTGCCAATGTCTCGCATGAATTACGCACGCCAATGACGGTGTTGCAAGGCTATTTAGAAATGACAGCCGATCCCGATATGCTCATAGGTCCTATGTGGCCAAAAGCGCATGGGGTAATGACTGAGCAGCTTAACCGAATGAACAGTTTGGTCAATCAACTGCTAACACTATCAAAAATTGAAGCTGCTCCAATGGCGCCGGGTGATGATATTGTTGATGTGCCTAATATGCTGCAGCTTTTAGAAAAAGAAGCTCAAGCTTTAAGTGGCAGCAATGAGCACAAGCTAAACTTTACTGTTGATTCATCATTAAAAGTGCTAGGTGATAATGACCAACTGCGCAGTGCTATTTCTAATTTGGTGTATAACGCAGTTAAATACACGCCAGCAGGTTCGCAAATAAATGTCGACTGGCGCGAAACTGCGCAAGGCGCACTTTTAGAAGTGATTGATACTGGTGAGGGCATTGAACCTCAGCATCTACATCGCTTGACTGAACGTTTCTATCGAGTTGATAAAGATCGTTCAAGAGAGACCGGTGGCAGTGGTTTAGGGCTTGCTATCGTTAAACATACTCTAAGTCACCACGACTCACAGTTGGAAATACAAAGTGAAGTGGGTAAGGGCAGTCGATTTGCGTTTGTGTTACCAAAACGTCTGGTTACAAGGGAGCCATTAGTCCAGTGAGAAAGTTGCAATTAGCGGTTCTTCTTATGCTGTTTGCTTCATTTTTTAGCCGCTCATCATCACTACCAAACTATCAAGTTGTACAGGGGATTTCTGGAAACTTATCCTCGGTTGGCTCGGATTCTTTGGCGGGTATTGTCAGTGCGTGGGCTGAAGAATTTTCTACGCTCTATCCTAGTGTCAATGTTCAAGTTCAGGCATCTGGCAGCTCGACAGCAGTGCCGGCTTTAACCGAAGGTACTGCTCAGTTTGGTTCTATGAGTCGAAAAATGCAGCCTGGCGAAATTATCGCATTTGAACGTGAATATGGCTATGCGCCGACTGAACTCGTGGTTGCTCTGGATGCTTTGGGAGTGTTTGTTCATCAAGATAACCCGATCAAAGGGCTGAACTTTGTTGAGTTAGATGCCATTTTTTCGGTAACTTACTTCTGTGGTATGCC
Source organism: Vibrio sp. UCD-FRSSP16_30 (assembly GCF_001676025.1). Taxonomy (GTDB): domain Bacteria; phylum Pseudomonadota; class Gammaproteobacteria; order Enterobacterales; family Vibrionaceae; genus Vibrio. Next base: position 139,394 of record NZ_LZFW01000084.1, on the reverse strand, counting down.
TAGGCATATCGATACATGGAGCGATCTGGGTATTTTACAACCTTGGGGCCGATTGAAAATTCAGAAGTTTGGGCGAAACCCCGTTTCGGGCACTTATGGTGTGTTTAAGAATAAAGTACTTTGCGGTGGAGATTTTGATAGCTCAGTCAACGAGTTGCTAGGAGCTACCTCTGTCGTGCAGGGCGTTGCTTCATCAGCTTCATCTATTGGTTATTCTGGTGTAGCTTCTAAAGCTATCGGTACACGCTTAGTACCTATTGCGCAGTATGATGATCATTATATTTTCCCAACACCTAAAAATATCATCAGTGGTAAGTATCCTCTTAGTCGGAAACTTTATCTGTATGTGAATAAACAACCAAATCGAGCTTTACCTCGTAAGCAGCGTGAGTTTATTCGTTACATATACTCTAAGCAGGGACAAAATACCGTTGCGCGTGAAGGTTATATTCCTATTTCAAGTGACTTTGCAAAAAAGGAACTGGCTAAAGTTGACTTGAAATTATAAACAGAGGATAACCACTAGCACGAATACAGCGCTAACTCCGCCTCTAAAGGTGAATGATAGTGACTAGTGAGTTCAAAGCGTAGAATTACAGCCAGAGTGAAATGTGTCACTTGTTAGGTTCCAATATGTATTTGATGTCGATACACATTTACGTAATTGAGATATCAAAGACTTAAGTTACAGTCTCCAGATCAGAGAAAATCAGAATAAATGAATAAGGCCACATCACTATTAAAAGAGACTAATCGTTCTCGCTTGGTCAAAGATAAGCTGATTGCTGTACTTGTGAGAGCGAGTGGCTTAGGTATGTTGGTCGGATTATTTGGCATCCTTATTTATTTCTTTATCGAAACTCTGCCAATCTTTAGCTCCTCGACTTATCAGCAAACTGAGTATCATTTGCCTATTGATGGCGGATCGTTCATTAACACTAAGATTGATAATACCGGCAATAATGGTATTGCTATCAATAATAAAGGTGAGGTGATTTACTTTGCGCTGGATGATGATTTTGCGGTCATTAACAAAGCACTCATGCAAAAAGATCCGGTAGCGATTGCCACTAATACACCTCACCCTTGGGTGGCAATGATCAATGCTAAGGGCAAGATAAAGGTGGTGATGCCTGAGTTTATCGTATCTCACTCCAAGACGAGAAAAGTCTATACACCAAACCTTAGAGTCAATAATTCACTAGCAGATTTAAGCTTTACTCAGGCGGATTTTAAGACCGAGCATCTTGGTTTTACATTGTTGCAAGATGGCGCTGTGATAATACGTGCTAGCAAGAGTAAGGTTGAAGTGTTAGATGCTACGCCATCTTCAGGGAAAGCCTATTCGCAACAAATCACTACATTACCCACAACATTTAAAGATATCTCAGGTGTATTTGTCACTGAGAACGGTTTATATGTCGTGGTGCTTGATAGTGAATCAGCGACTATTTTTTCTCGCCGTTCAGTTGCTGATGATTTTTCATTATTCTTTAAAAATAATGAAAATATTGAGAGTAATTCAAAGCAAATCTTTAGTTTTCTTAATGGGGATAAAAGCGCCATTGTCTCTAACTCAAAAAGTGAGATAGAGTTTTGGTTTATCTCTTTTCAAAATGAACGCCGTTTACGCACAGCGCGTAAATATAGTACTCACTCCAATGTGGTTAATCTGATCCCTGAGCATACAAAGAAAGGTTTTTGGGCAATAGAAGAAGATGGGACGCACAGCCTATTTTATGCCACTCGTGCAGATTCAATTCTTAAGATCACCGATCAAAAAGTCCCGTTATTAACGAGTTTGTCGCAAAACGATCGTTACCTAATGAATATCTATGATAACAAGATCGTTAGATTTGATATTGATTCGCCACATCCAGAAATATCATTAAAAGAGTTAACTCAGAAAGTACAATATGAAGGCTATTCTGAGCCAGATTATGTTTGGCAAACATCCGCGACAGCGCAGGATGTCGAACCCAAGTTTAGCTTAGTGCCTTTGGTGTTTGGGACATTAAAAGCGGCTATTTATGCGATGCTTTTTTCTATTCCAATTGCGGTGTTAGGCGCCGTTTATACCGCAAGTTTTATGTCGACAAAGATGCGTAACACCATTAAGCCGACCATTGAATTGATGGAAGCTCTGCCAACATTGGTTATTGGCTTTGTAGCTGCGATTTGGCTTGCGCCAATTATGGAACAAAACCTACTCGCCTTTATGCTCAGTATTATAGTGATTCCATTTACGGCTTTGCTTTGTGGCGGTATATGGGCGCTATTTCCGACAAGCGTTAAATCACAAGTACCTAAAGGGTTGCACTTAGTGACCTTATTGCCGGTGATTACCATTGTATGGTGGTCTATTTTTCAGTTTGCGCCTTATCTTGATAAAATGATTTTTGATCATGGTTTGATCTACTTTTTAGCTGACAAAGGCTGGGATTATCAACAGCGCAATAGCTTGGTGGTTGGTATTGCGATGGGCTTTGCCGTTATTCCAACTATTTTTACTATTGCTGAAGATGCGATTTATTCTGTACCCAAACATTTGTCTAATGGCGCATTAGCGCTTGGTGCTACAGAATGGCAAACCTTAACTCGGGTTGTACTGCTTACTGCAAGTCCTGGGATTATCTCAGCAATAATGCTGGGTTTAGGTCGAGCAATGGGGGAGACGATGATTGTACTTACTGCAACGGGTAATACTCCAATCACAGACTGGAATGTGTTTGAAGGTCTACGTTCATTAACCGCAACCATTGCCACTGAATTACCAGAGTCTAAAGTGGGAAGTTCTCATTATCGTTTACTGTTTTTATCTGCATTAATATTGTTTTTATTCACTTTTATTGTGAACAGTGTCGGTGAAAGTGTTCGTCAGCGTCTTCGTGATAAATATCGATCTTTATAGGCAGGAATAACTGAGTGATTAATTGGTTTAGATCGGGAAAACCTTGGATATGGCTAACCTCAATGGCTGTAACCATCAGTATTTTGTCCGTATTGACGGTATTACTTTTCATTGGTTGGAAAGGAATGGCTCACTTTTGGCCGCATACGCTCTATGAGTGGAAAAATGCTAACCATCAGTCTTTGATTGGGCAAGTTTATCAACGTGAAGAAGTACCTCTAGAGCAGTTATCAACGACTCAACGTCAGTCTATTCCCACGCAATTACGACAAACACTGTCCACACAAACTTTGCCTGAACTGGAACGATTGGTCATCAAAATAGGCAATCGAGATATTTTTGGTGGTGGGTTTATTTCTGAGTTTTCGCATCGCTGGGGAGATCCAATTGCTGCCGCTGATCTTATTGTGATTGAAAGAAAGCGCGGAGGTCAGTTTTTTGGTCGTGTAATAAGCTATGAAAGCAATGGTAAATCAACCGCTATTAATTCCTCAAAACAACTTGATAAGTTACTAGAGCAGACACGCGCTGATCGTGACAGAATTGATTTCATTCGTGAACATCAACTGGACTTAGTTGCGGAAAGCCTAGTAAAAAACGACAAGGTTTTACATCGACTGCAGCAAGATAACTCTCAGGATTATAAGCGAATAGATCAGCTTTCAATGATTAAAAAGCAGCTTAATATTCGTCTTTATCGCGCTAAGAAACAGATAGAAGATACACAAGAGAAGATAGCGCAGAGAGTGCTGGTGGTGAAAGACATGAATAATGATCTTCATCGAGTCAGTTTCTCAACCATCTTAGATGCTTGGTACCCGAATAAAATGACCGTTCTCGATAAGGTTGGTCATTGGTTTAAGCAGGGTGCGCATTTTCTTATTGATGAACCTAGAGAGTCTAATTCTGAAGGTGGTGTCTTTCCTGCTATTTTTGGCACCATTTTATTAGTGCTACTCATGTCTGTTGCTGTTATGCCACTGGGTGTTCTAGCTGGATTATATCTACATGAGTATGCTCATAATAATTGGTTAACTCGATTAATTAGGATTACGGTGCAAAATCTGGCTGGGGTTCCTTCGATTATTTATGGTGTATTCGGGCTTGGTTTCTTTGTTTATACCTTAGGTGGAAGCATTGATGAGCTGTTTTATTCGGGCAACCTTCCTGCGCCCACTTTCGGCACCCCTGGGCTATTATGGGCGTCGTTAACATTGGCGATGCTGACATTGCCAGTGGTGGTGGTGACTATCGAAGATGGTTTGTCTCGTATTCCTAAATCGGTTCGAGACGGCGCCTTTGCTCTGGGAGCGACAAAGTCGGAAACTATTTTCAAAGTGGTTCTGCCCATGGCGATGCCAGCGGTGCTTACGGCATTAATCTTAGCGGTTGCGCGAGCAGCTGGTGAAGTTGCACCTCTGATGTTAGTTGGTGTGGTTAAGCTTGCGCCAAGCCTGCCTATCGATGGTCAATTTCCGTATATACACTTAGAACGTAAATTTATGCACTTAGGCTTTCATATTTATGATGCTGGATTCCAAACTACAAACTTAGAAGGTGCAAAATCATTAGTCTACGCAACCTCAATGTTGCTGGTTACTGTGATCATTGGCTTAAATTTAATCGCCATTCGCATCAGAAACTCTTTACGCAATAGTTACCGAAACTTAGGATTTGACGATCATGTATTCTAGTTCTGCAACGATAAATATCCTAAAGCCGCTTGATGTGGCAAATCTGTCGAAGAAGCAAACGGCGATAGAGATTAAAAATTTAAATCTTTATTATCGCAAAAAGCAGGTATTGCATGATATTTCAATGCGAATCCCAAAAGGGAAAGTGACGGCATTTATTGGGCCATCAGGGTGCGGAAAATCAACCATTATGCGTTCGATTAATCGTATGAATGACCTTATTGAAGGGTGCAAAATTGAGGGAAGTATTAGCTTATTAGGTCATGATATTTATGATGAAGAAGTTGATGTTTCAGCATTAAGACGAAGAATAGGAATGGTATTTCAAAAGCCGAATCCTTTTCCTAAGACGGTCTATGAGAACGTGGTGTTTGGGCTGCGTTTACAAGGAATTAAAAACCGTCGCGTACTGGATGATTGTTGTGAACATGCTTTGCGAGGTGCTGGGCTCTGGGATGAAGTTAAAAATCGTCTGCATGAAAGCGCGGTCAATTTAGCGGCGGGCCAGCAACAACGACTGGTTATCGCCAGAGCCATAGCAATAGAACCAGAAGTATTATTACTTGATGAACCGACATCGTCTTTAGATCCGATATCGACATTAACGATTGAAGAGCTGATTAACGATTTAAAAACCAAATATACTGTCGTTATCGTCACACATAACATGCAACAAGCCGCCAGAGTGAGTGATTACACCGCATTTGTCCATATGGGGCGTATTGTTGAGTACGCAGATACTGATACAGTATTTACATCGCCAAAAGAGAAGAAAACTGAAGACTATATTACCGGTCGGATAGGGTAGGAGTAATAAATTAGATGCACACTGGTCGCCATATTTCTGGGCAATATAACGTAGAGCTAGAAGCTATTCGAAGTCATGTTTTGACTATGGGAGGGCTTGTCGAACAACAGTTGGCATACGCACTACGCTCTCTGGTTAAGCAAGACTATGAACTGGCAAAAAAAGTAGTTGCTGAAGATCATAATGTAAATGAAATGGAAGTGACCATTGATGAAGCTTGCACCAGAATCATTGCAAGACGTCAACCTACAGCCGGTGATTTAAGACTGGTAATGACCATTATTAAAACCATTGCTGAGCTTGAGCGTATTGGTGATGTTGCTTCTCGTCTTGCGCGAACTTCTTTGAGTAATAAAAGCTCAGATCCTCGTTATCAAAACTCTTTAGAGCCTCTTTGCCGTTTAGCGATTGATATGTTGCATCAAGTATTAGACGCCTTTGCTCGATTAGATACCGATGCTGCGGTGCGAGTTTACGAAATGGATGATAATGTTGATGATGAGTACCAGAATATCATTCGTCAATTAACAAAAAGCATGATGGATGATCCGTCGTTAATTCCGGCTATTTTAAAAGTCATGTGGTCAGCGAGAGCAATCGAACGAGTCGGTGATCGCTGCCAAAATATTTGTGAACATATTATTTATTGTGTGAAAGGCAAAGATATTCGCCATTCAGATGATGATGAAATTTACAAATATAAAGAAAGTGACTAGAGATTAGGCTTCATTTTCCAGTTCTAACAACAAATGTTGCACGCTTTGTATTGCTTCAAAGCCTGTCACAGGAATATGAAAGTCGCTGGTACTGGCTGATCCCATTTGAGCCTCATTACGAATGTATGTCATATTACTTGAGCGGCTAGTTTTTCCTGATAAATGAACTTCCTTGATATGAGCACGTTTAATGATCTCTTGAACATTGTGCTCATTAACACCCGCTCCAGCCATGATCTGAATGCGTCCCTTTGCCTGCTGCTGCATCTGAGCTAACTTGTCTACGCCTAATAGCGCATTGCTTTGCTGGCCTGATGTTAAAACCCGTTCGCAACCTAAATCGATAATCTCTTCAAGTGCTTGTTCAATATCACTACATTGATCGATAGCCCGGTGAAACGTAACTCCCATCCCTTGAGCTGCATCAATCAACTTTTTACTTGCTTGATAGTCAATATGACCTTCTTTTGTCAGTAAACCCATCACAATACCATCAAGTTGGGCTGTGTTAGCGGCCTTAATATCAGCAAGCATGATTTCAATATCTTGATCTGAATAGAGGAAGTCCCCTTGGCGAGGTCTAATCATGGCGTAGATTGGAACGCAAGACTGTAACTTTGCTTGAGTCATCAGGCCAAAACTTGGGGTGAGACCACCAAGGGCAAGTGATGAGCATAGTTCTATACGAGTTGCTCCGCCGCGAATTGCCGTGTGCAAAGATTCGATGTTATCAATACAGACTTCAAGCTGGTAGGACATAACTAGGGCTCTTATAAGGTTTTGTTGAGTATATCAGTCCTTTTCTTATGGGTAATAAAAAGCCGACCAATACAAGGTATTGGTCGGCTTAACTTAAATCTTAGTAAATTACTTACTTAGGTCTTCAGCGTGCTCAGATAGGAAAGCTGCAACACCTGTTGGAGATGCGTCCATACCTGCTTTGCCTTCTTCCCATTGTGCTGGGCAAACTTCACCATTTTTCTGGTGGAAGTTAAGAGCGTCAACCATGCGTAGCATTTCATCAATGTTACGACCTAGTGGAAGATCGTTCACTACTTGGTGACGAACTAGACCGTCTTCGTCAATTAGGAAAGAACCACGGAAAGCAACACCAGCTTCTGGATGCTCAACATCGTAAGCTTTACAGATTTCGTGCTTAACATCAGCAACTAATGGGTACTTAACTGGACCAATGCCACCATCTTCGATAGCAGTGTTACGCCATGCGTTATGGGAGAATTGAGAATCGATAGAAATACCAATAACTTCTGCGCCTTTGTCTTGAAAATCTTGCAGACGGTTATCAAATGCAATCAACTCAGAAGGACATACAAAAGTGAAATCTAGTGGGTAAAAGAAAACAACTGCTTTTTTACCTTTTGTGAATTCTGCAAAGTTGAAGTTATCAACGATTTCACCATTGCCTAGTACAGCTGCTGCTGTAAAATCTGGTGCTTGACGGCCTACTAATACCATTTGGATCTCCTAAAATAAGTAGTAATGCCTAATCTTTAGACATTGTTTATTGTTCTACGACCTAGACTATAATACATAATAGGCAGTGAGAAAAAGTGAATTAAATAGATTAAATCAATCGAAAAAAACGATGTTTACATCTTGTTAACCAGTGCACAAAATAGCAAATAAAACCTGACAAAACTTGAGTTATTAATGAATAAATGGCTAAGCCTTAAACAACTGTACTATTTGATCACATTGTATGAAACTCGCCACTTTGGTGAGGCAGCTAGGCAATGCTGTGTGAGCCAATCCACTTTGAGCAAAGGAATTCAAAACTTAGAAGATCAATTTGAATGTTCTTTGTATGAGAAAAATGGCAAAAGAAGCCGACTTGTTTTTACCCATTTAGGCGAAGTAGTAGTGAAACAAGGTCGTGAGTTGCTGACTAAGAGTCAAGATCTTCTAGAGCTAGGGCAGCTTACTTGTGGCAAAGAGATGCAAGGGCAGTTAAGGCTAGGCGCAATTCCGACTATCGCTCCTTTTCTTCTCAGTGGTCTAGTGCATGAGGTAAATAAGAGCTTTCCGGATCTCACTTTGTTACTAAGAGAAGATACTACGGTAAACTTATTAGCGGCATTAGAGGATGGTCAACTGGATGTCCTGATATTGGCTTTGCCTGTCGATATTGGAAATCTAGAATTTAAAATTTTAGGCAGAGATCAGTTTAAAATGGTGATCAGTGAATCGCAACTGGACAACATCAAACTTCCCTTACATTATTCAGATCTTCCAGATGAGTTTATCTTTTTACTTGAGAAAGAGCATTGCTTAACTGAGCATGCCGTTTCAGCTTGTAATTTAACCGAAAAAAACAAGATTAACTCTTTTAGTGCCACAAGCTTACACACCTTAGTTCAAATGGTTGCCAATGGTTTAGGCAGTACCTTTATCCCGCAAATGGCCATTGATCATGGCTTGCTTGAAAACCAAGCGTTAAAAGTGATTGATCCTCCAGGTCGTCAGGCATATCGAGATATTGGTTTAGTATGGCGAGGGAGTAGTCCGCGCACCGATACTTTTATCCACTTAGCTGAAGTGATACAAAAATTACTGCAAAAGTAAGCTAATGAGTGCGAGGTGTTAAATCTGCAAATTAGGATAATGGGCTTAATTTTCAGTAATGATCAAAAAAAAGGGTCATTTTATTGATCCTATATAGTTGCTGGTCTTTACTCAAAGTGTGATGAGGGGGAGATTATGCAAAAACATCAGTTTAACCAATGGATACATGCCGATATTGAGCGGCATGCCGAAATACCTAAAGTGTTTGTCATCGGCTGCGCAGATTTATCGACCTATCAACTGGCTGTGGAATTTAAACATAAACTTGAGCCCATTCGAGAAGACGATAAACCAATGTCATTTTCATCGCTAGAAGTGGTAAAACAAGAATTGCTCAAACTGGGTTTGGATTGTGCCTATCTACGTCTACATAATGCTTATGATGAATGTGGCTCAGGAGATACTAAGTCATATTGCGACATAGAATTATCTTTGAAAAGCCATTAGCTGTATTTGTAAATATTAGCCATTAGCTGCATTTATAAACATTAGCATTAGCTGTATTTGTAAACATTAGCCATTAGCTGTATTTGTACACATTAGCATTAGCTGAATTCGCACACAGGTACGATTTAAGATCCTTGCACCAAGTTAATGGCTATCGAGTAAAATCGAATGAGTAAAATGACTTCGAAGGTAGAAGCCTCGGGGCAGGGTTTTGATGTGCTTGCCGCTTGCGCCGTAAGCATCAGTTAGCGCTCGGCTATTGGCTGCTTTTGGACGAAGTTGCATGACCTCCCCATGTCTTGCGCTAATTTCGTGAATGCGACCGGTTGTAATCATTTCCATTAGTTCTTCCCAGTCATCTTGTAATAACTGCTCTTGCTGCTGGCTCGGCGTCCAAAGTTTAGGAAAGCCAACATGGCGCTCAGCTAAGGGAAGCTCTCTCTCGCCTTCAACGGGAACCCATAATACTTTACTTAATTTTTGTCGTACGTGACTTTGCTGCCATGTGATGCCATGTATACCCGTAAGCGGGGCAACACACACAAAGGTACTTTCTAGCGGCTTACCTTTATGGCTGAGAGGAATGGTCTTTAATTCTATTCCAAGATCGGCAAAATCCTGTTCTGGACGGCTTCCAGCCTCGGCGCCTAAATGCATTTCGATAAGTTGACCAACCCATCCTTTATTTCGCCGAAGATCTTTGGGTACTTGGATCCCGACTTCTTCTGCTAATTCTGCAAAAGAATAGCCAGCTAACGCTTGGGCTCGCTTGAATAATTCAAGTTCAGTTTTTGGTGGAGGAGCGAACACAGAAGATCTCCAGCAGATAAAGATCTTAAAAATCAAAGATCAGGAAGCTAAGTCAGAGGGTAATTATAGGGGAATTAGGAGCTAAAATGAAGGTTATCCACAGGCTATGTAATAATATCTGTAATAAATTATTGTTATGTATAAATAAACAGGGGTTTAGGCGCGGTTTTTCGCTTGTTTTAGCCAGTCAATTATGCCTGATAGGGGGCTTAGTATGGATAAAAGAGATAGTGGTCAATCTTTGCTCGATCTTGCGGGATCAATTATTAATCAATTTTAATGAACAGTAAATAATGGTTATTTTTGTTTTTACTGTTTGATTTTAAAGAACTTATTTCTAAATTTGTTTTTTAGTGATTTTTTGGTAAAGACCAGAAAGTAATCCACAGATTGATTGTTTCAGTTTTTCTCACAAAGTTACTCACAGATATAGTGAATAAATACAGTTCACACTTTTATGTCTGTTGATAATTAATGGTTTGTTTGGATTTCATTCAATATCGCTACTCTAGATTCATAATTTATTCAGTTTTACGACAGTTGCATTTGCTCAACTGGGGGATCTGTGGAAAAATCGAGGTATATAAAATTTATCAGTAGAGGTTAGCCAGTGATCGATGGCGATGGTTACCGCTTAAATGTGGGAATCGTAATATGTAACAACCACGGTCAAGTGTTTTGGGCTAAACGATACGGACAACATTCATGGCAATTTCCACAAGGTGGAATCGATGATGGTGAAACGCCAGAACAGGCGATGTACCGAGAGTTGTATGAAGAGGTCGGGTTAACCAAGCAAGATGTAAAAATTGTCACTACGAGTCGACATTGGTTGCGTTATCGTCTTCCAAAAAGATTAGTACGTTGGGATTCCAAACCTGTCTGTATTGGGCAAAAACAAAAATGGTTTTTATTGCAGTTGGTATGTGATGAGTCACAAGTCAATATGCAAAGAGGACCTACTCCAGAATTTGATGGATGGCGTTGGGTAAGTTTTTGGTACCCAGTGAGACAAGTTGTGTCTTTTAAAAGAGATGTCTACCGCAGAGCAATGAAGGAGTTTGCTTCCTTTGCTATGCCGTTCAAAGATCGAAAGCTAAACCGAAAACGCAAAAATCGTAGAGGTTAGAGAGGCTCAATAATGCTAAATCAACTAAGGGATATAGTTGAGCACGTATCTCGGGTCGAAAATATACATCAAGCACTTGAAGTGTTTGTACGTAGTACCTGTGATGCAATTAATAGCGAATGTTGCACTATCTATCTTTCTAATCATCAAAAGCAGCGCCTTGAGTTAATGGCAACCAAGGGGCTGACTTTTTCTGGTGAGTGCCTACATATTGGATTCAAAGAAGGCTTAGTTGGGCTCGTTCATCGAACCGCTGAACCTCTCAATGTAGCGCAAGCTTCTCTTCATCCTAATTATAAATACTTCCCCCAGCTTGGTGAGGATGTTTATCAAGCATTCTTAGCGACTCCCATCGTACATCGTAAACGTATGCTTGGTGTAGTGGTTATCCAACAGAAAACGCCCCGTTTATTTAGTGACACGGAAGAATCCTTTCTCGTGACTCTCGCCGCTCAGTTAGCCGTTTTGATTGCCAGTGAGCAGCAGCAAGGTAATTGGTTACTTCAAGAAAAAAGACACTCTGTTGTGAGTGGGCTTTCTGCCTGTAACGGAATTGCTATAGGTCCAATATGGCGAGGAAATGATGAGCCATTACTGAGTGATGTTTCTCCAGCTTCTGCCACCGATATTGAGAGAGATAAAGAGTGGTTGTTAGTTGCCATTGAAGGAGCTCTAAAAGAATTTCGACGTTTAAGAAAGCAGCTAGATAGCGATCTTAATAAAGATGCTCTGGCTATTTTCGATTTATTTACTCACTTGTTAAATGATCCCAAATTACGTGGTGATTTGATTAAACAAGTCGAAAAGGGCGACACTGCTGATTGGGCCTTACGCCAAGTGATTGAACGATATTCGACTCACTTTGCACGAATGAGTGATATCTATTTACAACAGCGCTCTCAAGATGTGAGAGAGTTGGGGCAAAGACTACTGTATTTCCTTTATCACTCTCAAGTGCAAGAAGTTAAGCTAGAGCATCCTGTGATCTTCGTGGTTAACGAATTGACCACCACTTTATTAGCTTCAGTGCCAAGAGAAATGTTGCTAGGTGTTGTTTCATCACAAGGTGGTGTTAACTCCCACGCTGCAATTTTGTCTCGCGCTTTAGGTGTCCCTTCAGTTATCGGGCCTAATCTAAAAGGTGTTGAAGAGGATGGAAAGCACATCATCGTCGATGGCTATAACGGTGAAGTGTTACTTAGCCCTACTCATCAAGAAATGGCTGAGTATCAACAGCTTCTAGCTGAAGAGCAAGAAGTGCGCTCTATGGTTGAGTCTGAGCTGTGTATGCCTGCGGTGACGCTAGATAAGACACCGGTGACGATTCTGCTTAACACCGGGCTTGGTGTTGATATGAGCTATTTCTTAAATGATGTAATTGATGGTATTGGTTTATATCGTACTGAAATATCATTCATCATTAAGCAAGCATTCCCATCTGAAGATGAACAAGTCGACACTTATCGTAAATTACTGGCCTATTCACAGGGAAAGCCGGTTGTGATGCGAACTTTAGATATTGGTGGCGATAAATCACTGCCATATTTTCCAATGGAAGAAGAAAATCCGTTTTTAGGTTGGCGCGGAATTCGTTTTACTCTTGATCACCCCGATATATTTTTAGTGCAAGTTAGAGCCATGATGATCGCGAGTGTCGGTCAAAAAAGCGAGTTGAATATTTTACTGCCTATGGTGTCAGGAGCACCGGAGTTAGATTCCGCATTCTCTTTGATTAATCAAGCTTATCATGAGGTCGTATTGACCTATCCGAGTGTTAAAAAGCCTAAAATAGGAATCATGCTTGAGGTTCCTTCTATGATCTACTTGCTACCGGCCATTGCCAAGCGAATTGATTTTGTCTCAGTTGGTACCAATGATCTCACTCAATACTTACTGGCTGTTGATCGTAATAATAGTCAGGTATCTGAATTGTATGAAGTTGTACATCCTGCGGTTTTACTCGCACTAAAACAAATACAAGTTGCGTGTGAGGAAGCTAATTTACCCGTTTCTGTCTGTGGGGAGCTGGCCGGCGATCCGATAGGCGTACTCGTGCTACTTGGGCTTGGATTTACAAAGTTGAGTATGAGCTCAGCCAATGTCGCGAGTATTAAGTATGTTATTCGCCAGTCAAACCTTGACGATCTAAAAGTATTGGCAAATGCAGCAATGACTCAATCTTACGCATCAGAAGTTCATCAACTGGCCTTCGATTATCTTGAAAATAGAGGGTTGGCAGGTTTTGTTCGTCCAGGAAAACATTAATGATAACGTTTGAGTTGATTGCTGTCTTAGTTGTAATTGGTGCATTTGTTGGGGTATTAGCGGGTTTATTAGGTATCGGTGGGGGACTCATTATTGTTCCTGCGCTACTTTTCTTACTGCCTAAATTTGGCATTCAGGCCGATATCGCGATGCAGATGGCTCTTGCCACCTCCCTTGCTTGCATTATCATTACCTCTGCTTCCTCATCGCTCAATCATTATCGAGTTAACAATGTCGATATGCTGGTGGCGAAGTTTCTGATCCCTGGTGTGATTGTTGGTGGATTTGCGGGTAGTTTTATTGCGGAATTAGTGCCAAGTCACTATTTGCCCCCTATCTTTGGCTGTATTGTTTTGGCTTTATCCATGCGAATGCTTCTGTCAATTAGGAGCAGCATCGCGAAACCTCAGCTAACGATCACAAATACCTTTATCTCTGGCGCTACGATCGGTACTATCTCAAGCCTTGCTGGTATTGGTGGCGGCTCTCTTATGGTGCCATTTCTTAACCGGCATGGCGTTGAAATGCGCAAGGCCGTAGGCACTTCGTCATTTTGCAGTATGTTGCTGGCAGCATCAGGGATGTTAGGCTTTATTTTGCATGGCTCAGGCTCGGATGTATTACCAAACTATAGTATTGGGTATGTTTATCTACCCGCACTATTGGCCATTACATCAAGCTCGACAATGACCAGTAAAATAGGCGTACGACTCAGTAATGTATTACCAACTCCGACGCTAAAAAAAATATTTGCCGTATTGCTGTTTATAATTGCGATACGAATGCTTTTCTTTTAATGATTACGTTAAGAAGATTTTATGAATCAAGGTTTTCTCACATTTCCTCATATTGATCCTGTACTGCTAGAAATTGGTCCAATTTCGATTCGTTGGTATGGATTGATGTACTTACTTGGCTTTGCTTTCGCTATGTGGCTGGCAAATCGTCGCGCAGATAAACCCAATAGTGGTTGGACTCGTGAACAGGTATCCGATTTACTCTTTCTTGGATTTTTAGGTGTTGTCGTCGGTGGTCGTATTGGCTATGTGATCTTCTATCACTTTGATTTGTTCCTTGATAATCCACTTTATCTATTTAAAGTTTGGACGGGCGGTATGTCCTTCCACGGCGGTCTTATCGGGGTTATCTCTGCAATGGGATACTACGCCTATAAAAATAACCGCACCTTCTTTAACGTTGCTGATTTTATCGCGCCACTGATACCGTTTGGTTTAGGTGTTGGTCGTATTGGTAACTTTATGAATGATGAACTTTGGGGAAGAGTGACCGATGTGCCATGGGCAATTATGTTCCCATCGGGTGGTTACTTACCGCGTCATCCTTCTCAGCTTTATGAAGCTTTCCTTGAAGGTATCGTGCTTTTCCTTATTTTGAACTTCTTTATTCGTAAACCAAGACCTGCTGGCGCAGTATCTGGCTTGTTCTTAATGGGCTACGGTTCATTCCGCTTTATCGTGGAATACTTTAGAGAACCTGATTCACAACTGGGTCTATTTGGTGATTGGATCTCCATGGGGCAAATTCTATCAACGCCAATGATTGTGATCGGCGCACTGATGGTCTTGTGGGCATATAAATACAATGCCAAATCTGTTGAAGTGACATCAGAGGGCAAAAAATGAAGCAGTATCTAGATTTATGTCATCGCATTGTAGATGAGGGGCATTGGATAGAGAATGAACGTACTGGTAAGCGCTGCCTGACGGTCATTAACGCGGATCTGACTTACGATGCTTCGAACAATGTTTTTCCTCTGGTTACCACTAGAAAGAGCTTTTGGAAAGCAGCGGTAGCTGAATTACTGGGCTATATTCGCGGTTACGATAACGCAGAGCAATTTCGTCAGCTAGGGACTAAAACTTGGGATGCTAATGCAAATTTAAACGAAGCATGGCTAAACAATAGTTACCGTAAAGGCGAAGATGATATGGGGCGCGTATATGGCGTTCAAGGTCGTCAGTGGGCTAAACCTGATGGTGGACATATCGATCAGCTGCGTAAAATTGTTGATGATTTAACTAATGGCATCGACGATCGCGGAGAAATTCTTAATTTCTTTAACCCTGGCGAGATTCATATGGGTTGCTTGCGTCCATGTATGTACAGTCATCACTTCTCTTTACTGGGCGATACGCTGTATTTAAACAGCACACAGCGCTCTTGTGATGTGCCATTAGGCCTAAACTTCAATATGGTTCAGGTCTATGCATTTTTAGCGATTATGGCTCAAATAACCGGAAAGAAAGCCGGTATGGCTTATCATAAGATTGTGAATGCGCATATTTATGAAGACCAATTAGAATTGATGCGCGATGAGCAATTAAAGCGTGAACCATTGCAAGCGCCAAAATTCATCATTAATCCAAAGATTAAGTCTCTTGAAGATTTAGAAACTTGGGTTACGTTAGATGATTTTTCAGTGGAAGGGTATGAGTCTCACCCTGCAATTCGTTATCCATTCTCGGTATAACGTAATTTTATTCTATTGAATTAAAACATTTATATTTTAAAGGCTAATATTAAATATTAGCCTTTTTTGTACCTGTAACTCAGCGGATAGAGTTTATTGACGATGAAATATGGACGTTTTTCATTTTTAGCTTGTGGGGTATTAGCATTACCCTGTGATGCGTTGGCCAGTTTGATCGACACAGATAAGTACTTATCTAGTATTTATTCAACAGCGCTTGTTTTAACCGACAGTGAACTGATCAGTGTTGGTTTTGGTAATTTTGATCCTAACCAAGTCTTTGGCACGGACAATCCAGACTTTGGCGGTCAAGATGCCATTGATACTCGCCGCAGAATAGCGGTTACTTCGCTTCCTATCTCTTTTCTGTTTTCAAATGAAGACAGTGCTTGGCTGCACAGACTTAAATTGCGCGCTGCTTATATGGAGCTAAAGCGAGATATTAATTACGATGATATCAATACGCCAGATGGTAGTGCATGGGAAAGTGATGAAAATAAAGATCAAGTTTTAACTGGGTATGCCGAGTATTCCCTTGGTTATCAAGTTTCTCAGGGTTGGCAAATCTTTGCCGGCTCAGGCCTTCATCTTATGCACTACAACAATGAGTTTACCGCTAATAGTCCAGCAAAAGAGTACCTAGATAATAGCAATATAGCTTCTGTCATCAATGGTACTTCTAATGTATGGATGGTTGAGCCTCAATTAGACTTTATCTATACCAAAGATAATGGTCCTGGTGAGTTTCAGTTTAAAAGTGAATATCATTATTTTTGGGGACGTAGTTTTGGGGGCAGTATTGACAC
Organism: Vibrio sp. UCD-FRSSP16_30; assembly: GCF_001676025.1. Taxonomy (GTDB): domain Bacteria; phylum Pseudomonadota; class Gammaproteobacteria; order Enterobacterales; family Vibrionaceae; genus Vibrio. The sequence goes on along the minus strand of NZ_LZFW01000084.1, from coordinate 122,734 downwards.
TGCTAGCGCAACTCCCAGCGGTTGGAGAGTGATGAATGGCTTACAGTATAAGTATCATTTAAGCCCGTGGGGGAAACGAAAACAAGACCTTCTATTTAGAGCGAGACGTATTGATGTAGGTGGTGATCTTAGAGAACCTTTAGATACGACTCATTATGGTGAATATAGTGTTGGCTGGGTGGTGGATACTAGTGATTACTCATCACTCTTTTACAATGTGGGTATAGGGGTCAGTATCAATTACGGTAGTTCATTAAAAGGCGGCGCATTAGTGATTTACTATAATGAATAGTCTTTATGCTTAAACAAAAAAAAACTGCCATTGGCAGTTTTTTTGTTTAGGTATCAGTTATGTGGTCAAGGCAATAATAGTACCTGGCATTACTACGAAGACCGCAATCAGGTATCCCGCGACAACAGCTTTATTCTTAATCGCCATTGTAGAAATCCAGTCTGCGCCTTTTAGTGGTAATTCACGTAAGAATGGAATACCAAAAATAAATGCGGTAGCGGCAATGTTAAACAGTAAATGTACTAAAGCAATCTGTAGAGCAAATATTGCATATTCACCGGATACTGCCGTTGCTGCAAGCAAAGCGGTAATACAAGTACCTATGTTCGCTCCCAGTGTGAATGGGTAGACATCACGAACCTTTAGAACACCAGAACCTACAAGAGGAACCATCAAGCTTGTCGTTGTTGATGAAGACTGAACAAGGACAGTGACAACAGAGCCTGAGAAGATGCCGTGCAGAGGACCACGACCAATGGCATTTTTCAAAATCTCACGAGCTCGGCCTACCATAAGGCTCTTCATCAATTTACCCATGATGGTAATAGAGATGATGATTGTCGCGATACCTAGGATAATCATACTCACACCCGCAACAATCGGACCAAAGGCCGTTAGAGGGTCTTGAATAATGCTTATAAGAGGTTTTGTTAGAGGCTTGATAAAGTTCATGCCACCCATATTAAGGTCACCAGTGCCCATTAACGGAGCAACTAGCCATGCAGAAAGCTTACCAAAGATGCCAAACATCATTTCTAACGGTAGGAAAATAAGTACAGCAAGCAAGTTAAAGAAGTCATGAACGGTTGCACTAGCAAAGGCACGTTTAAATTCTTGCTTACAGCGTAAGTGACCAAGGCTAACTAGAGTATTAGTTACTGTAGTACCTATATTGGCACCCATTACCATAGGAATAGCAATCCCTACTGGCAATCCACCGGCAACAAGACCGACGATAATAGAGGTGACGGTACTAGAAGATTGAATAAGAGCTGTTGCTACAAGGCCTATCATTAAGCCCGCTACTGGATTGGATGCAAAATCAAATAATGTTTTTGCATGTTCGCCAGAGGCCATTTTAAAACCACTGCCCACCATAGACACTGATACTAGAAGTAGATACAGCATGAAAGCCAAGTTAGCCCAACGTAGCCAGCTGGATTTACCCGCTGTCATTGTTGGAACTGAAGATGCTTGGTTGTTCATTTGTTTTCTCCGCGCCCGACATGGGCTTTTATTCAACTGTTTGCGAGTTTAGATAAGTTATATTTCAGTTATATTACAGCCTAGTAAAAAGCACTTTTAAATTCAGGTTTTCACGTAATCGTTTGCTTTATTGTTATTTTGTTTTAAGTTGCTGTTTTATATGTTCTTTATTGGTTTTTAAATATGTAGCTATTCGCATTGTTGCGTAATTTATATCTAAAATCTTGATCTAGTCCAAATTTTAATGTGACAAAAATGTCATCTTACTTTACTGTTGCTTCGGTATTAACGAAGTAAACGCTAAATTACCTTTAAATTAACAAAACGCCGGTCAAGGAAGGAAAATGTCGCATTTAAATTACAATCACCTTTATTATTTTTGGATGGTCTGTAAACAAGGATCCTTAACTAAAGCTGCTGATGCGTTATTTTTGACTCCACAAACCGTGACAGGACAAATAAAAGCATTAGAACAACGTCTTAATGGTAAATTGACTAAGCGCAATGGCAGAAGTATCGAACCCACCGAGCTTGGACAGTTAGTTTTTAAATACGCCGATAGAATGTACGATCTCAGTTATGAGATGCTCGATATCGTCAATTATAGTCAAAGAGCCAATTTGCTGTTTGAAGTAGGGGTTGCTGATGCTTTATCAAAAAGCCTTGTAAGCCAGATCCTTTCGACCACAGTGCCATCAGATGGCAACATTCATCTAAGGTGTTATGAATCAACTCATGAATTGTTGTTGGAGCAATTATCACAGCATAAATTAGACATGATACTGTCGGATTACCCAATAGATTCATCACAAAATGCAGGCTTATACAGTAAAAAGCTAGGTGAGTGCGCCATGAGTTTTTGTTCTGCGACCGATATTGATGAAGAAGTATTTTGGCAAAACCTAGAAAACTATAAGCTATTAATTCCCGGTTCTAGAACTTCAATGGGTAGAAAAATTACCGAGTGGTGTGATAGACAAGGATATCAGCCGACGATTTTAGGGGAGTTTGATGACTTTGCTTTAATGAAAGCATTTGCTGAGGCACATCCTGAGACTGTTTTTGTTGCGCCTACTCGTTACCCTTATAAAGAAGAAAATGATTCGGGTAAATTTAAGCGTATTGCAGAAATTGACGCGTTAAAAGAAGAGTACTATGTGATTTTTGCCGAGAGAATGATTCAGCACCCTGCAGTGAAAAGCGTTTGTGATGCTGATTTTTCTAAGATTTTTCATTAATTTACTCAAGCAAAGCTTTAACTTTGTTGGTCTCAGCGGTAGGCTTGACCTATTCATGAATATAATGATTATTAATACGCTATGAATTTACAAGCAATGGAAAAAAACTCTCCCCAAGCCGTTTTGCTACTGAAAGCAATGGCTAATGAACGACGTCTTTTCATCTTATGTATGTTACATGATCAGGAATTATCGGTCGGCGAGTTATGTCAGGTGTTAGATTTGAGTCAATCGGCTTTGTCACAGCATCTAGCGTGGCTTAGACGTGATGGACTAGTGAAAACACGTAAGGAAGCACAGACAGTGTATTATTCGTTAAGTAGCTTAGAGGTGAAGCGTATGATTCATTTGCTACACGAGATGTATTGTGAGAAGTGAGATATTAGGCTGAGTAAAAGTTAGAAAATAAATTTACTCATACGATAGATACAAAAAAACCGGCGTTAGCCGGTTTTTTACTACCTGAATCGCAGTTCTAATTAAAGAGCTTTGATTGCAGCAGAGAAGCGTGCTTTATGACGTGCAGCTTTATTCTTATGAATAAGGCCTTTACTTGCAGCGCGATCTAGGATCGGTGTAACTGCTACTAGTTCAGCAGTTGCAGCTTCTTTATCACCAGCTTCAATAGCGGCGATAGTTTTTTTCATGTAAGTGCGCATCATAGAACGACGACTAGCATTATGCTGACGACGTTTCTCAGCTTGGATAGCGCGCTTCTTAGCAGATTTACTGTTTGCCAAGGGTCTAACTCCCAAAACTTGTTCGGTACAATATAAGGCCGTGGAGAATGCCTGTATGGTAGCCGAAAGTCAATTGATTTGTGCGAAAACTCATCTAAAACAATGTAATTTTGTTTAGATAGGTGAACGCGGTTAAGATGGCGGGGATTCTAACAGCATTTTGGCACTAGATCTACACTCAACCTAAGTTACTTCGAGTTAAATGACAATATCAATATGTTAGAGTTTCTTTCTGCTAGGCTGTGTGTCTGCTAAGCGCATTCTAAAGAATCGTTGCATTATATTATTAAGGAATAAAAGTGAGTAAAGGCCTTCTCAAGTCAGGTGCCATTGTAAGCGCCATGACTTTAGTCTCTCGTGTATTGGGATTAGTCCGGGACGTAGTTGTTGCCAACCTTATGGGGGCGGGAGCAAGTGCCGATGTATTTTTCTTTGCCAATAAGATCCCTAACTTTTTAAGGAGACTGTTTGCCGAGGGCGCTTTTTCTCAAGCGTTTGTTCCCGTTCTCACAGAATACCACTCCAAAGGTGATATGGATGAAACTAGGCAGTTAATTGCCAAAGTCTCCGGAACATTAGGAGTGATCGTCACCATAGTGACCGTATTAGGGGTGTTAGGTTCTGGCGTAGTGACGGCAATCTTTGGTACTGGTTGGTTTCTTGACTGGTTAAATGGAGGCCCATCGGCTGAGAAGTTTGAGATGGCCAGCTTAATGCTAAAAATCACATTCCCTTATTTGTGGTTTATCACTTTTGTTGCTCTCTCTGGCTCAGTACTGAACACTCTAGGTAAGTTTGCGGTTTCTTCGTTTACTCCTGTCTTTTTGAACGTAATGATCATTTTCTCCGCAATGATGATCTCGCCACGTCTAGAAAACCCTGAAATTGGTTTAGCGATTGGTGTGTTCCTAGGTGGTATGGTTCAGTTTTTCTTCCAAATTCCTTTTTTAATCAAAGAAGGGGTTTTAGTTAAACCTCAGTGGGGTTGGCGAGATCCTGGTGTTGTCAGAATTCGTACGCTAATGATACCGGCTTTATTTGGTGTTTCGGTCAGTCAAATTAACTTATTACTTGATACCTTTATCGCGAGTTTTTTGCAAACAGGCTCAATCAGTTGGTTGTATTATTCAGACCGATTGCTTGAGTTTCCTCTAGGGTTATTTGGTATTGCGATTGCGACCGTGATTTTACCAGCGCTCTCTCGCAAGCATGTTGATTCTCAGAGCCATGCTTTTGCCGCGACAATGGATTGGGGCGTACGTATGGTTGTGTTGCTTGGTTTACCAGCAATGCTAGGCCTGATCGTGTTGGCAAAACCAATGCTAATGGTATTGTTTATGCGTGGTGAATTTGGTATTCATGAGGTACTGCAGTCATCATATTCATTGATTGCTTACGCTTCTGGCCTGCTTAATTTTATGTTAATTAAGGTATTAGCCCCAGGGTACTATTCTCGCCAAGATACAAAAACACCGGTTCGTTATGGCATCATAGCGATGACAACAAATATGGTGTTTAATATTATCTTTGCTTACCACTATGGCTACATTGGTTTAGCGATGGCGACGGCTTTATCAGCATTTGTGAATATGGCTTTGCTCTACAGAGGGCTACATAGAGCGCAGGTGTATCGTTTAACCAAGCACACCGTAAGTTATATCGCACGAGTTGCTATTGCTGGTATAGCGATGGTCTTGGCTATCTTATATTTACTAAAACCATTGGATGCTTGGGTAGAGATGTCTTTAAAGCATCGAGTGATGGAACTTATCACTATGATTGGTGCAGGCGCTTGTGCATATTTAATCGTGGCCTTGTTGCTTGGTATTCGCCTTAAACACTTAAAAGCGAACACTTAATTGATAGCAACATAAATCAGCACTTCGCGTTGCTAGCATCTATTAGAGTTTTTGGTATATAATTCGTCAGTTTAGGGATTTTAGACCCTTGTAGACTAAGAAGGTTAGGTTTTAAACGTTACATGCATCTTATCCGAGGTAGCCATAACATACGCCCTGAGCATCAGGGATGTGTCTTGACCATAGGTAACTTTGATGGTGTCCATCTAGGGCATCAAACGGTCTTGAAGCAGGTAAAACAAAAAGCTGACGCACTTGGTCTTCCCGCTGTGGTGATGACTTTTGAGCCGCAGCCGTTAGAGCTATTCTTGCAAAGCAAGGCGCCAGCTCGACTTACGCGACTGCGCGATAAATACGTGCAATTAAGTAAGTTGAATTTAGAGCGTCTACTTTGTGTGAATTTTAGTAAACGTTTTGCGGAGCTTGCGCCGGAACTGTTTATTAAAGAACTGCTGGTGGATAAATTAGGAGTCAAGTTTCTCGTTGTGGGAGATGACTTCCGATTTGGCAATAAACGCACAGGCAACTTTTCTATGCTAGAAAAAGCAGGAAAAGAGTATGGATTTGAGGTTGTGAGCACGACCAGTTTCTGTCTAAATACAGAAAGAGTCAGCAGCACTGCAATTCGTGAAGCATTAAATTGTGATGAATTAGCACAAGCCAAATCCATGCTAGGACGACATTACAGTATTAGTGGGCGAGTTTCGCATGGCCGAAAACTAGGTAGAACGATTGGTTTTCCAACCGCTAACATCCCATTAAAACGAACTGTGTCACCGGTCTCTGGTGTTTATGTTGTTGAAACCAGTATTGATGGTCAAATAATTGGCGGCGTTGCTAATGTAGGGCAAAGGCCAACAGTGAATGGTGTACGACAACAATTAGAAGTGCACTTTTTTGATTTTTCAAAAGATTTATATGGCAGACAATTAGAAGTCTGTTTATTGCATAAGTTGCGTGAAGAAGTGAAGTTTCCTTCCTTTGATGCACTTAAAACTCAAATAGAATTAGATGCTGAAACAGCTCGGGTGTGGTTGTTGCAGCACAGATGATACGCTACCCAAATGCATGAACCTCAGTTTATGAGGACTCATCGCTGAGTAAGTAGACATTCAGCAAAATGTCTAATTTCACCCAATATTACGGAAATAAGAATCGATGACTGACTATAAAGATACCCTGAACCTCCCAGAAACAGGGTTTCCAATGCGCGGTAATCTGGCTAATCGTGAACCAGAAATGCTTAAGCGTTGGTATAAAGAAGATCTTTACGGTGCTATCCGTGAAGCTAAAAAAGGTAATAAGCCTTTTGTTTTGCATGATGGCCCTCCATACGCAAACGGTGACATCCATATTGGTCACGCGCTAAATAAGATTCTTAAAGACATTATTATTAAATCTAAAACTCTTTCTGGATACGATGCGCCGTATATCCCTGGTTGGGATTGCCATGGTCTTCCTATCGAACTGATGGTTGAGAAGAAGAAAGGTAAGCCGGGTCATAAGATCTCAGCGGCTGAATTCCGTGAAGAGTGCCGCAAGTACGCTGCAGGTCAAGTTGAAGGCCAAAAAGAGAGCTTCAAACGCTTGGGTATCATGGGCGAGTGGGATAAACCTTACCGCACTATGGATTTTGGTACAGAAGCGAACATTATCCGCGCTTTAGGTAAAATCGCCGATAACGGTCACTTACTAAAAGGCTTTAAACCTGTTCATTGGTGTACTGACTGTGGAAGTGCACTGGCGGAAGCAGAAGTTGAATATAAAGATAAAGTGTCACCGTCTATTGATGTGAAATTTAAAGCGGCTGATGAAGCAGCTGTATTAAGCAAATTCACTTTAGCTGATGGTCATGCTGGTGAAGGTGATTTATTTGTTGTTATCTGGACAACAACACCTTGGACACTACCTGCAAACCGTGCGGTATGTGTACGTGATGATCTTGAATATGTGTTAGTTCAGATTGACGGTGAAAACCCTCAACGCTTGATCTTAGCGTCTGATCTTGCAAAAGATGTGATGGATCGTGTTGGCATTGAACATTTCCATAACCTTGGTTTTGCAAAAGGTGCTGATTTAGAGCTTCTTAACTTCCAACATCCATTCTATGACTTCACTGTTCCTGTGGTTCTTGGCGATCACGTTACAACCGATTCAGGTACGGGTATCGTTCATACTGCACCTGGTCACGGTCAAGAAGATTTCGTGGTAGGTAAGCAATACGATCTTGAAGTTGCTAACCCTGTTGGTTCTAACGGTGTGTATCTACCGGATACAGAATTGTTTGCAGGTCAGCACGTATTTAAAGCTAACGATTCTGTTTTAGACGTTCTTAAAGAAAAGGGCGCGCTATTACATCATCACGCTTTTGAACACAGCTACCCACATTGCTGGCGTCATAAAACACCAATTATCTTCCGTGCTACGCCACAATGGTTTATCTCTATGGACCAAGCCGGTCTGCGAGCTAATTCATTAGAAGCAATTAAAGGTGTTCAGTGGATGCCCGAGTGGGGCCAAAGCCGCATTGAAGGTATGGTTGAAGGTCGCCCAGAATGGTGTATCTCTCGTCAACGTACTTGGGGCGTGCCGATCACATTATTTGTCCATAAAGAGACATCTGAGCTTCACCCGAATACTCAAGAACTAATTGAAAAAGTAGCAAAACTGGTTGAGCAAAAAGGCATTCAAGCTTGGTGGGATATCGATACCGCTGAACTTCTTGGCGAAGCAGATGCTGCTAACTACGAGAAAACATTGGATACACTTGATGTATGGTTTGACTCAGGTGTGACTCACTACTCTGTTGTTGATACTCGTGAAGAGTTCCACGGCGCAAGTGCTGACCTTTACTTAGAAGGTTCTGATCAACACCGTGGTTGGTTCCAGTCTTCACTGATTTCATCGGTTGCGATGAAAGGCGAAGCGCCATACAAGCAAGTATTAACTCATGGTTTTGTGGTTGATGGTGACGGACGTAAAATGTCTAAATCAATCGGTAACGTTGTAGCACCGAAAGATGTTACTAACAAGCTTGGTGCTGATATCTTGCGTCTTTGGGTTTCATCAACAGATTACACCGGCGAAGTTGCGGTATCTGATGAGATTCTAAAACGTAGTGCTGATGCGTACCGTCGTATCCGTAACACGGCTCGTTTCTTCTTAGCTAACCTAAGTGGCTTTGATCCTAAGACTGATTTGGTACCAGCAGACGAAATGGTTGCTTTAGACCGTTGGGCTGTAGGTCGCGCTCTAGAAGCACAACAAGATATCGTTCAATCGTACGAAGAATATAACACTCACGCGGTTACTCAGCGTTTGATGCACTTCTGTTCAATTGAAATGGGCTCTTTCTACCTAGACGTAATTAAAGATCGCCAGTACACCGCTAAGAAAGGCAGTCATGCCCAACGTAGTTGTCAGTCGGCGCTTTACTACATCGTTGAAGGTCTAGTTCGTTGGATGGCACCTATCATGTCATTCACAGCAGATGAAATCTGGAACCAAATGCCAGGTGAACGCGATAAATTCGTCTTCACAGGTGAGTGGTACGATGGCTTATTTGGTCTTGCCGAAGGTGAAGAACTGAATAACGAATTCTGGGATGAGATTCAGCAAGTTCGCGCTTCAGTGAACAAACTGCTTGAAGAAGCTCGTAAAGAAAAGCTTATCGGTGGCTCACTACAAGCTGAAGTGACGCTTTATGCTGACGATGCATTGGCTGCAAAACTGAACCTGCTAGGTGATGAACTGCGCTTTGCTCTATTAACTTCACGTGCAGATGTTGCTGCGCTTTCTGATAAGCCAACTACCGCTCAACAAACTGATATTGAAGGTTTGTTTGTGCAACTAGATGCGACTGAGCTTAAGAAGTGTGACCGTTGTTGGCACCACACTGCAGATGTTGGCACTATTGAAGGCCATGAAACAATCTGTGGTCGTTGTGTGTCAAATATTGATGGTGAAGGTGAGGTTCGTAAGTTTGCCTAACATCAACTCGCTAAAACAGAGTGGGGTGCGCTGGTTATGGCTCGCGGCCCTTATCTTTATCGTCGATATCGCGATAAAACTCGTGGTCATGGATAGCATGGGTTACGGTTGGGCTAACCGCATTGAAGTGTTGCCTTTCTTTAATTTACTGTATGTCCATAACTATGGTGCTGCGTTTAGTTTTCTTGGTGATCAAAGCGGTTGGCAACGATGGTTATTTACCGGAATCGCCATTGCAGTTTGTGCCATGTTGACGGTTTGGATGAGTAAACTTCCTAAAGCTGAGAAGTGGAATAACATTGCTTATGCACTGATTATTGGTGGCGCATTAGGTAATGTTTTTGACCGAGTGATTCATGGCTTTGTTGTTGATTATTTAGATTTCTTTGTTGGCACTTATCATTGGCCTGCATTTAATTTAGCTGATAGCACGATATGCATTGGTGCGGTTATGGTTATCCTAGATAGCTTTGTTAACACCAAACGTAACGCGTAAATTTTATACAAATGCAGTATTAGTTAAACCAATGTTCGATAATTGAGCGTTTAGTGGCGGTGGAAGCAATTTTTGCTTGTCACCGCGACAAGGTTTCGCTAGTATTGCGTCCGCCCTATAAAGGGCGCGCTAGCTTTGTTGTAATCATATTTTTCAAGATTATGACGCGCTGGCTCAACAATTTGGAACATAGGTGGAAAGATGTTTGAAACTCTACTTGTGATTTACCTGTTGGCTGCGCTTGGTGTAATTGGCCTGGTTCTGATTCAACAAGGTAAAGGCGCAGATATGGGAGCCTCATTCGGTGCAGGTGCATCAAATACAGTATTTGGTGCTGGCGGCTCTGGTAACTTTTTAACCCGAATGACTGCAGTTTTTGCATTAATTTTTATCGTTGTTTGTTTGTTTCTAGGTAATATGTCTACACATAAAACCGAGTCTCAGTGGATTGACCCAACAGCTGGTCAAACTATTCAAAAAGCAGACGATGTAGTGAAGGAAATTCCAGCCCAAAAGGGTGAAGAAATTCCTGAATAAGTTTAAATACTTATTGCCGAGATGGTGAAATTGGTAGACACGCCAGCATGAGGTGCTGGTGCCTTTGGTGTGAGGGTTCGAGTCCCTCTCTCGGCACCATATATTGTTTGAAAACAATGTATTGAACTTAAGCGTTCAATTATCGGACGCGGGGTGGAGCAGTTTGGTAGCTCGTCGGGCTCATAACCCGAAGGTCGTCGGTTCAAATCCGGCCCCCGCAACCAATTCATTTTGGTCTGAGTTTTCAAACATCATAACTGAAATTTTTCGGTTATGAGCTAAGCTTTTAGAAGCTTAGTGATATCAGGGTCCAGCAGCATAAAACCCCGACATTATCGGGGTTTTTTGTTATCTGCGGTTTATCACTGCGGGTGTGTGCTTGGTAAATGAAATGGGCTTTATGCCCTTTTTTTGTTTCTGGAGTGGTTGAATAATGACTGGTTTAGAGAGACAACTAACGGAAATGCTTGAAGCGCCAGTAGAGGCGTTGGGTTACGAATTAGTTGGACTTGAGTTTATTCGCGCAGGCGAATATTCGACATTACGCATTTATATCGATACTGAAAACGGTATTAATGTTGACGATTGTGCTGAAGTAAGCCATCAGGTGAGCGCAGTAATGGATGTAGAAGATCCAATCTCTGTTGCTTATAGCCTAGAAGTGTCTTCACCAGGACTTGAGCGACCGCTTTTCAAAGCTGCACATTATGAGCAATTTGTGGGCCATGAGGTCAACATAGTGTTGAAGATGGGTGTTGGTAATCGCCGTAAGTGGAAAGGCATTATTAAAGGTCTGGATGGTGAGTTAGTTACTATCGAGACTGACAACGAAGAGAATGAGTTTGCTTTAAGCAACATCTCTAAAGCTAATCTGATCCCTAAGTTTTAAGTCTATTTTAAGAGGCTATTAGAATGAATAAAGAAATCTTAGCTGTAGTTGAAGCAGTTTCAAATGAAAAAGGCGTTCCTCGCGAGCGTATATTTGAAGCACTTGAAATTGCACTAGCTACTGCGACTAAAAAGAAGTACGAGATCGAGATCGAAGTACGTGTTGAAATTGACCGTAAAAGCGGTAACTTTGAAACACTCCGTCGTTGGGAAGTGGTTGAAGAAGTTGAAAATCCAACTCTTGAAATCTCTTTTGAAGCTGCAAAATACGATGATGAGACTATCGAGCTTGGTGGTTACATCGAAGATGATATCGAATCTGTAAAATTTGACCGAATCACTACGCAAACAGCAAAACAAGTTATCGTACAAAAAGTACGTGAAGCTGAGCGTGAGCAAATCGTTGAACAATTTATTGATAACGAAGGTGAGCTAATCACTGGTGTTGTCAAGAAAGTAAATCGTGAAACAGTGGTTTTGGATCTTGGTAATAATGCAGAAGCTGTTATCCTTCGTGATGACCAACTTCCTCGTGAGAACTTCCGTCCGGGTGACCGTGTACGTGGTCTTCTTTATTCTGTTCGCCCTGAAGCGCGTGGCTTCCAGCTATTCATTACTCGCTCTAAGCCTGAAATGCTAACTGAATTATTCCGCATCGAAGTGCCAGAAATTGCAGAAGATATCATTGAGCTTAAAGCAGCAGCTCGTGATCCTGGTTCTCGTGCGAAAATTGCCGTTAAAACAAATGACCGTCGTATTGACCCAGTGGGTGCATGTGTTGGTATGCGTGGTGCACGCGTACAAGCTGTATCTGGTGAGTTGGGCAACGAGCGTATCGATATCATTCTTTGGGATGATAACCCGGCGCAGTTTGTTATCAACGCAATGGCTCCTGCTGATGTAGCTTCTATCATCGTTGATGAAGATACTCACTCTATGGATATCGCTGTAGAAGCTGATAACCTAGCACAAGCTATTGGTCGTAGTGGCCAAAACGTACGTTTAGCTTCACAACTGACTGGTTGGGAACTGAACGTAATGACTGTAGAAGATCTACAGAAGAAACACGAAGCAGAATCAACTGAAGCCATTGAAGGCTTCATGAAGCATCTAGACCTTGAACAAGATTTCGCAGAAATGTTGGTAGAAGAAGGTTTCTCAACACTAGAAGAAGTGGCATACGTGCCAATGAATGAGTTGTTGGAAATTAATGGTCTAGATGAAGACTTAGTCGAAGAACTACGTGGTCGAGCTAAAAATGCACTAACTACCCTTGCTCTAGCGCAAGAAGAGTCGTTTGAAGGATTACAACCTGCTGATGACCTATTAGCTCTAGAAGGTTTAGAACGCGAAATGGCGTTCAAACTGGCAGCTAAAGGTATAGTGACCCTAGAAGATCTTGCTGACCAAGGCATTGATGATCTTGAAGGTATCGACGACTTAACAGAAGAGCGTGCGGGTGAGCTGATTATGGCTGCGCGTAACATCTGTTGGTTTGGTGACGAAGAATAATCCGCACGGAGGTAGTTGCATGACAAAACTTACAGTTAAAGCACTAAGTGAAGAAATTGGTACGCCGGTTGAGCGCTTAATCGAACAATTAGCGGATGCAGGTCTTAAAAAGAACTCTAGCGATAATGTGACTGATGAAGAAAAACAGTCACTGTTGACGCACCTAAAGAAAGAACATGGTGATACGTCTGGCGAGTCTGAACCAACCCGTCTAACTTTACAACGTAAGAAACGTAGCACATTGAGTGTTGCAGCTGGCGGCGGCAAGAGCAAGGATGTAACCGTAGAAGTACGTAAAAAACGTACCTACGTGAAGCGTAGCTCTGTAGATGAGCAAGCTCGTCAAGAAGCTGAGGATAAAGCACGCCTAGAAGCAGAAGCTGCAGCAAAACAGGAAGCTGAAGATAAAGCAAAACGCGAAGCTGAAGAAAAAGCACAGCGTGAAGCAGAAGCAAAAGTAAAACGTGAAGCTGAAGAAGCTGCAAAACGTCAAGCTGCTGCCAAAGCAAAAGCTGAATCAAAAGAAGCTCCACAAATTGACTCAGAAGAGCGTAAAGTGAAAGATCAAGCAGCAAAAGATGCGGCTGACTTAAAACGTCGCCAAGAAGAAGAAGCTAAACGTAAAGTAGAACAAGAAGCAGAAAAACTTCTTGAAGATGCGCGTAAACTTGCAGAAGAAAACGCAGAACGTTGGGCTAAAGAAGAACAAACTAAGAAGACTGAGACCACTGATTATCACGTCACAACTTCTACTTACGCTCGTGAAGCAGAAGATGCTGCTGACCGTCGTGCCGATGGTGGCGCTCGTAAGAAGAAGAAGAAAAAGCCAGCTGATGCAAATGCTAACGCAAATGCTCGTGGCGGTCGCAACCAACGTGGTCGTGGTCGTAAAGGCAAGCTAGCTAAACCAACTTCTATGCAGCAAGGTTTTGATAAAACTGCAACTGTAGCAAAAGCTGACGTTGTAATTGGCGAGACTGTTGTTGTATCTGAACTGGCAAACAAAATGTCAGTGAAAGCAACTGAAGTGATTAAGGTAATGATGAAGATGGGCGCTATGGCGACTATCAACCAAGTTATCGACCAAGAAACTGCAGCTCTAGTCGCTGAAGAAATGGGTCACAAAGTTGTTCTTCGTAAAGAGAATGAACTGGAAGAAGCAGTACTTTCTGATCGTGATAGCTCTCAAGAATCACTACCGCGTGCTCCAGTTGTTACTATCATGGGTCACGTTGACCATGGTAAAACATCGACTCTTGATTACATTCGTAAAGCGCACGTTGCTGACGCTGAAGCGGGTGGTATTACACAGCATATCGGTGCTTACCATGTTGAAACTGACAATGGCATGATCACCTTCCTTGATACTCCTGGACACGCCGCGTTTACCGCAATGCGTGCTCGTGGTGCTCAAGCGACAGATATCGTTGTACTTGTTGTTGCAGCAGATGATGGCGTAATGCCACAAACAGTTGAGGCAATCCAGCATGCGAAAGCGGCAGGTGTACCTCTAATTATTGCTGTAAACAAAATTGATAAAGAGGGTGCAAACCCTGACAACGTGAAGAATGAGCTTGCTCAGTACGATGTTATCCCTGAAGAGTGGGGCGGTGAGAACATGTTTGTTCACATCTCTGCGAAACAAGGTACTAACATTGAAGGTTTGCTAGAAACTATTCTTCTTCAATCTGAAATTCTTGAACTTACTGCGGTAAGTGAAGGTATGGCTTCAGGTGTTGTTGTTGAATCTCGCCTAGATAAAGGTCGTGGTCCAGTTGCTACTGTACTTGTTCAGTCAGGTACTCTTCACAAAGGTGATATCCTTCTTTGTGGTCAAGAATACGGCCGTGTTCGTGCAATGCGCGATGAAAACGGTAACGAGATTGTTGAAGCTGGTCCTTCTATCCCTGTGGAAATCATCGGTCTTTCTGGTGTTCCAGCGTCAGGTGATGAAGCTACTGTTGTTCGTGATGAGCGTAAAGCTCGTGAAGTTGCGAACTACCGTCAAGGTAAATTCCGTGATGTGAAACTTGCTCGTCAACAGAAATCTAAACTTGAGAACATGTTCTCAAACATGACTGCTGGTGAAGTTGCAGAACTGAACGTTGTTCTTAAAGCTGACGTACAGGGTTCTGTAGAAGCGATTGCTGATTCACTACGTAAACTTTCTACTGATGAAGTTAAAGTTAACATCGTAGGTTCTGGTGTTGGTGGTATTACTGAAACTGATGCGGTTCTAGCAGCAGCTTCTAACGCTATCATTCTTGGCTTTAACGTTCGTGCTGATGCATCGGCACGTCGTACTGTTGAAAATGAAAACCTAGACCTTCGTTACTACTCAATCATTTACCAATTGATTGACGAAGTTAAACTTGCGATGGGCGGTATGCTTGCTCCTGAATTCAGACAAGAGATTATTGGTCTTGCTGAAGTTCGTGACGTATTTAAGTCACCAAAACTTGGCGCTATCGCTGGTTGTATGGTAACTGAAGGTCTGATTAAGCGTAGCAACCCAATCCGTGTTCTTCGTGAAAACGTTGTAATCTATGAAGGTGAGCTAGAATCTCTACGCCGCTTTAAAGATGACGTACAAGAAGTTAAGAATGGCTACGAATGTGGTATCGGCGTTAAGAACTACAATGATGTTCGCGCTGGTGACCAAATCGAAGTATTCGAAATTGTTGAAGTTAAGCGTACTCTTGACTAATCAACACATTGACAAAAATTATCTGAATTCTAATGTTAGATAATTGGTTGTTGAATACACCATGAGGGGCTTATGCCCCTCATTATTTTTTCTAAAGTGAGAAAAGAAATGTCAAAAGAATTTAGTCGCACACAACGTGTGTCGCAACAACTACAAAAAGAACTAGCTGTTATTTTACAACGCGAAGTTCGTGATTCTCGTATCGGAATGGTGACCATTTCTGATGTTGAAGTATCTCGTGATCTTGCGGTTGCTAAAGTATTTGTTACCTTCTTCTGTGTCGGTGACCAAACTCCAGAGTCTAGCCTTGAAGCTCTTAAAGAGCATGAAGTTGAAGTCCGTATGACGCTAGGTAAGCGTATTCGTCTTCGTCTAACGCCAGAAGTTCGCTTTGTGTATGACAACACATTGGTTGAAGGTATGCGTATGTCTAACCTAGTCAGTGAAGTTGTTTCAAATGACGAACAGAAAAAAGCAGAGTCGGGTCGCGAGGACGAAGAGTAATGGCAAGACGTCGTAAAGGACGTCCAGTCAATGGCATCATCTTGCTAGATAAGCCAACTGGAATCTCCTCAAATAGTGCACTGCAAAGAGTTAAGCGCATCTATTTTGCTGAAAAAGCAGGTCATACTGGCGCGCTAGATCCTCTGGCAACGGGAATGCTTCCTGTCTGTTTAGGTGAAGCAACCAAGTTTTCTCAATTCCTATTGGATTCAGATAAACGTTACCGTACCATTGCAAAGCTTGGTGAGCGTACCAATACTTCTGATTCAGATGGTGAAGTTGTACAAACTCGCCCAGTATCGGTGACTAAAGAACAAGTGCTAGAAGCGATTGCTTCTTTTCGTGGTACGACCGATCAAGTCCCTTCAATGTTTTCTGCTTTGAAATATCAAGGCAAGCCTTTATATGAATATGCCCGTGAAGGTATTGAAGTTCCTCGTGAATCGCGCAAAATCACAGTTTATGAGATTGAGCTTATTCGCTTTGAAGGTGATGAGGTTGAGCTAGAAGTTCATTGCTCTAAAGGCACGTACATTCGTACTATTGTTGACGATCTTGGCGAAATGCTAGGTTGTGGTGCTCATGTTAGCTATCTTCGTCGTACTGGTGTTGCTAAATACCCGTATGAAAAAATGGTGACGTTAGAGCAGCTTCAAGAATTACTTGATAAAGCCACCGAGCAAGAGATCCCGCCAAAAGAGTTGTTAGATGAACTGTTGTTGCCTATGGATACAGCCGTAGAAGACTTACCTGAAGTGAACCTTATCCCTGAATTAACGGATATGGTGCAACATGGTCAGCCAGTACAAGTATTGGGTGCACCAAAGGAAGGTATTGTTCGTATGACCTCTGGCGAAGAGAAGACCTTTATTGGCGTTGCTGAAATTGATGACGATGGACGCATTGCACCGAAGCGCTTAGTCGTATTTAGAGAAGAAGCTGACAGTTAACTGTTATTATCTGTCATTATACCGCTTGCTTTAGCTAAATCTTATCCGTATAATTCGCGCTTCGCGTAGCGGCTGAATCAGAGATTGGCGCTACAATTTTTAAACTTACTCTTATCAGGAGAGATACATGTCTCTGAATGCAGAAACTAAAGCAGCAATCGTTGCAGAATACGCACAAAGTGAAGGCGATACAGGTTCACCAGAAGTTCAAGTAGCACTACTTACTGCTTCTATCAACCACCTTCAAGGTCACTTTGCTAACCACAAGCACGATCACCACAGCCGTCGTGGTCTGCTACGTATGGTTTCAAGCCGTCGTAAGCTTCTAGATTACCTTAAAGGTAAAAATCTAGCTCGCTACCAAGACCTAATCAAACGTCTAGGCCTACGTCGCTAATTAAGCGACTGCGCTAAGCAGTTTGAATAAAAAGGAGCCTATGGCTCCTTTTTTTGTTTTTAAAGAAGCTGATCTAATGCGAATTCAAGAGTTTTAGCGCATTGCTCGGCTTTTTTCTCACTAGATTACAAAATCGAATCTAAGTAGTTTATACTACGCCTCGTTATTTGTATTTTTTGCAGATGACTATCGACTCAATAACATTACAGTCACAGATGTCGGCCACTAGGTCGCGACTATTACAAATAGACTTAGACAGCCCCAGTCTATTTGTACTAGTCGCGATTGGTAATGTGTTGGGTTCTCACTAAATTTTTCTATGACCTGAAGGCTATAGAACAAGGAAATAAGAATGTTCGAAAAACCAGTTGTTAAGACTTTTCAATACGGTAACCACACCGTTACTCTAGAAACTGGCGTAATTGCACGTCAAGCTACTGCTGCTGTAATGGCAACAATGAACGATACTTCTGTATTTGTATCAGTTGTTGCTAAAAAAGAAGCGGTAGAAGGTCAAGATTTCTTCCCTCTTACAGTTAACTACCAAGAGCGTACTTACGCTGCAGGTAAAATCCCTGGTGGTTTCTTCAAGCGTGAAGGTCGTCCTTCAGAAGGCGAAACACTAACGGCTCGTCTAATTGACCGTCCAATTCGCCCTCTATTCCCAGAAGGTTTCAAAAACGAAGTTCAGGTTATTGCGACAGTAATGTCAGTAAACCCTGACGTACAACCAGACATGGTGACTATGCTGGCAACTTCTGCTGCATTGTCTATCGCTGGTGTACCATTTAACGGTCCTATCGGTGCGGCACGTGTTGGTCATATTGACGGTGAGCTAGTACTTAACCCATCAATGACTGAACTTGCTACTTCTAAACTGGATCTTGTTGTATCTGGTACTGAAGGCGCTGTTCTTATGGTTGAATCTCAAGCTGAGACTCTAACTGAAGAAGAAATGCTAGCTGCTGTTGTTTATGGTCACGACCAACAACAAGTTGCTATCCAAGCAATCAAAGAGTTTGCTGCAGAAGTAGCAACTCCATCTTGGAACTGGGAAGCGCCAGCTGAAAACACTGAGCTAAAAGCAAAAATTGCTGAACTAGCTGAAAGCCAAGTTGTTGAAGCTTACCAAATCACTGAAAAGATGGCGCGTTATGACCGTATCCATCAGATTGGCGATGAAGTTAAAGCAACTCTACTTGCAGAAAACGCTGAGCTTAACCCGAAAGAAATTCACACTATTTTCCACGATCTAGAGAAAACAGTAGTACGTCGCGGCATCATCGCGGGTAACCCTCGTATCGATGGTCGTGAAAAAGACATGGTTCGTGCACTAGATGTGCGTACTGGCGTTCTTCCACGTACTCACGGTTCTGCGCTATTCACTCGTGGCGAAACTCAGGCTATCGTAACTGCAACTCTTGGTACTCAACGTGATGCTCAAATCATCGATGAGCTAACAGGCGAGCGTAAAGATAACTTCCTACTGCACTACAACTTCCCTCCATACTGTGTAGGTGAAACTGGTTTTGTTGGTTCTCCTAAGCGTCGTGAAATCGGCCACGGTAAACTAGCTAAACGTGGTATTGCAGCAGTAATGCCTTCTGTTGAAGATTTCCCATACACAGTTCGTGTTGTATCTGAAATCACTGAATCTAACGGTTCTTCTTCAATGGCTTCTGTATGTGGTACTTCTCTTGCTCTTATGGATGCAGGTGTACCAATCAAAGCGTCTGTTGCGGGTATCGCAATGGGTCTAGTTAAAGAAGGCGACGACTTTGTTGTTCTTTCTGACATCCTAGGTGATGAAGATCATCTTGGTGACATGGACTTTAAAGTAGCGGGTACTTCTGAAGGTATCACAGCACTACAGATGGATATCAAGATCGAAGGTATCACTAAAGAGATCATGCAAATTGCTCTTAACCAAGCGCAAGGTGCACGTAAGCACATCCTTTCTGTAATGGATGACGCTATCTCTGGTGCTCGTGACGATATTTCTCAATTCGCTCCACGTATTCACCAAATGAAGATCAACACAGACAAAATCCGTGACGTTATCGGTAAAGGTGGTGCTGTAATCCGTTCTCTATGTGAAGAGACTGGTACAACTATCGAAATCGAAGATGACGGTACAGTGAAGATCGCTGCAACTTCTGGTGAGCAAGCTCAAGACGCTATCGACCGCATCAAAGCGCTAACTGCTGAAGTTGAAGTAGGTACTATCTACATGGGTAAAGTTGCTCGTCTAGCTGACTTCGGTGCTTTCGTAACGATTCTTCCTGGTAAAGATGGTCTAGTACACATCTCTCAAATCGCTGACAAGCGTGTTGAGAAAGTATCTGACTACCTAACTGAAGGCCAAGAAGTTAAAGTTAAAGTTCTAGAAATCGACCGCCAAGGCCGTGTACGTCTAAGCATGAAGGAAGCGGTAGAAGCTCCTGCAGCAGATGACGCAGCGCCAGCAGCTGAATAATATTGATTTTTAAGAAAAAATTGATGTATGTGTAAATAAAGAGGAGCTTTTTAGCTCCTCTTTTTCTATGCTAAAGGAATCTAGTTTGATTTCGATGTGTCACATGGAGGTAGTATTACGTGAAATGGTTTAGTGTGCTAATAGCCGGACTAGTACTGACAATGTCAGGCTGTTCAAGCATCGGTGGTAAAAATGAGCAATGGGCACCGCCACCAATGGCCGTTCCTTTGCAACCCTCTATTCAACAAGAAGTGCAAATCGCCCGAGCCACTCAGTTGCTATTGCGTAACGATATTAGCAATGATGAGAGAGCTGAGCTGCATTTCCAGCGTGGCGTGTTCTACGATGGTTTAGGCCTGCGAGAATTGGCGCGTTACGACTTTAATCAAAGCTTATCCATCAATCCTGCGCAACCAGAAGTATTTAACCTGCTTGGTGTCTACTTTACTCAAATTGGACAATTTGACGCAGCCTATGAAGCCTTTGACTCAACCCTAGAGTTAGATCCTAATAATCAATATGCCGAGCGAAATCGAGCCATAGCTTTGTATTATGGTGATCGAAATGAACTGGCATTAGATGAAATGATCAAGCATTACAACGATGATCCTAGTGATCCGTTTCGTGCCATGTGGTTGTATATCATCGAAATGAAATCCGATAAAGCGAATGCTAAAGCGCAATTAGAACAGCGTTATGCCCATAAAGATGATAAATGGGGCTGGGTTTTAGTGTCTATGATGCTAGAAAAAGTATCTAATGATGAAGCCTTTATGCAGATTACTGCGGGTGCGCAAGATAACCTTGAATTAGCTGAACGTTTAACAGAAGGGTACTTCTATCTTGCTAAACGATATCAGCTGCAAGGCAATTTTTCAGAAGCGATCAGCCTGTATAAACTGTCATTGAGTTTAAACGTGTACGACTATGTTGAGCATCGATATGCTTTCTTAGAGCTCGGTCGCATCTTTACTCAATTACGAGAAGAGCGAAAACAGCAGCAAGAGCTTGAACAACAACAGCTTGAGCAACAATAGCTGATGCTACAATAGCCTGTGCAATAATAGAAACAAGTTGTTGATATCTAAAAATCAGAAAACCGCCAATACTGGCGGTTTTTTTGTCTCTATCTCTATCTTTTCGAAGGAGTTTGTAGAGGCTGCCTTAACGTAATTCTAGCCCAGCAATCTGATGCCAGTAGCCATTACATTGACGATCTTCAATTATGATCGGAGATTGACCTTGCTCATTCGCCTTAAAAGCATCCATGTGACCAAAGGTATCAATGCCAAGCGGGCTTAAACGCACCACATCGACCAATCCTTGCATTGATGCAATATCATTACCTAAGTTGTAGCAGTAGCCTGATTGCGTTTGAATACCGTTTAAGTTGAAGACGGTTTGGCCTTCTTGGCTATCCACTTTTAAACCAGTAGGGTATTTGATACAGCAGGTCTCGCAGTCATCTTTAGCTTTGTTTTCAGCGCGTGCTGTAAAGCAGCGAGCGGAGTAGGCTAAAGGCAGGTAGCCATGACTAAATACTTCAACTTCGAATTTATTTCGAATCCCTAGTTCATCGCATTGAATTAAGGTTTTGTTTAGCCAATCTCGAGATAGCTCTACAGGCATACACCATCGAATCATCCCTTGTTTGAGAAATAAGTTGAGAGTGTGGGCGTTATAGGTATTTACCGCTGCGCCTACCACAAACGGGATTTTCTTCTCGTGAGCAAGTTGAATGCCTGATACATCGTTTGCTTCAATAGCAAAATCGCCATTATCAATGTACTTTTTCATGATGTTAACTTCACTCGGTGCTTCTAAAAGCGCCATAGTCGATAACACCACTTGTTTGCCGGATGCCGTAAGCTCTTTGGCAATGTCAAACCAATGCTGAGGTTTCATTTCACGGCGTTTAGAACAAACCGATTCACCTAAGTAAATAATGTCTGAGCTTGAGTCTTTTGCTTGTTGATAGAAGCTTTCGACATCTTGCTTTGGCCAAAAATAAAGTAGAGGCCCTAATGAGTATTTCATATTAATTTCCTGCTACTGCCATTTACGATGATAAGCGCCAAGGGTGGTTTGAGTCCCCTCAGATACATTTGCTAGCGCCTTATCCCATTGCGGTTGAACTTGATAGTTCTCAGGATTGCTTTGGTATGCATCAATTGCTGCTCGCCAAGTACGTGTCACTTGCTCTACGTAAGCAGGACTGCGTTGACGACCTTCAATTTTGACTGATGCTACGTTAGCGGCAAACAGCTCGGGCAGCAGTGATAAAGTGTTTAAGCTCGTGGGTTCTTCTAAAGCATGATACAGCTTATTTTCCCCCTCGACTTCGGCGTTAAAACGACCTTTACACAGTGTTGGATAACCGGCATTTTCCCCCGCAGCATAACGATCGATTAAGATTTCATTTAATCGTGATTCAAGGCCTGAATCTGTTTCTTGCCAGCGAACGTATTTAGCCGGTGAACAAGCACCAACGGTATTAGGCGATTCTCCCGTTAAATATGAAGAAAGGTAACAACGACCTTCAGCCATAATACACAAGCTACCAAAAGCGAATACTTCAAGTTCTACGTCAGAGGTGAGATTGCGAGAAAGTTGTTTAACTTGATGAATCGAGAGTACACGCGGAAGAACCACGCGTTTGATATTAAAGTTGCTATGGTAGTAGTCCACAGCCGCAACGTTAGTCGCTGAAGCTTGCACCGAAAGGTGCAGTTCTAACTCTGGATAATGTTTTGCCGCATATTCCAATACTGCTATATCCGCCACAATTAAGGCATCGATGCCATTTTGTGCAGCCATATCAACGGCATTAGTCCATCTTTCAAACCCAGAAGGTTGGGCAAAGGTATTTAACGCAACGTGAATTTTTTTGTTAGCGTTGTGCACATATTGCACCGCTTTTTCAAATTTTTTCCCGTTGAAATTTAAACCGGCAAAGTGACGAGCATTAGTGTCGTCTTTAAAACCGATATAAACCGCATCAGCACCACAATCAATAGCAGTTTTCAGTGCGGGTAGGTTACCGGCAGGGCAGAGTAGTTCCATAATTCTGATAATTAACTGAGCAAATAGTAATGCAGTGTAGCGGTGCTGTTAAAATCGAGAATTGATATAGGGCAGTTTTGCCGATTAAGTGAGTGTTTTTTGAACGGCTTATGACAGAGTTTGACTAAACTCAGTTCATTTATTCCATTTATTCAGTATCATGAGCGGCATTATATGGATGAGAGACATTAACGTGCTTGAGAAAGTAAGACAAAAACTGGTGGCTAATGCTGCGAATATCTTTCGTATGCCGGTCAAATTAATGCCAACGGCAATACAAAATATGACCTTATTAGAAGGGTTAAAGTTGGTTTTTAAAGAAGCGCTAGAAGATGGTGATTTTGAGTTTTTAGAAGGCAAGTGGCTCAAAGTTTCCGTTAATGATATGGATTTGAGTTGGTTTATCAGTTGTGACAATGGCAAATTACTTGTGAGCACAGAGCAAGTGGAGCACCATGTTAGCTTTAGTGGTTCGCTAAATGATCTGGTTCTCATTGCCGGACGAAAAGAAGATCCTGATACCTTGTTTTTTCAGCGCCGCTTAAGCATTGAAGGCGATACTGAACTAGGGTTAGAAGTTAAGAACCTGATGGATAGCGTTGATCTTGATGCGTTACCCAAAACGGTAAAAATGGGTTTAGATCAACTTTCGACATTTGTATCAAAAGGCGTTCAAACCTCTTCAGACTCATATTCATCTTCGGTAAGAGAGACTGAAAATGCTTATTAGAACAGAAGCGCCAGCAGATAACCTTGGGATCTTAGCTCTTTTAGAGCATGCCTTTCCCACAGATGCTGAAGCCAAACTGGTTAATAACTTAAGAGAAAATGGCAATATTACTTTAAGTATCGTGGCCAGTGATGACGAAGGCAAAGTGATTGGCTGCGCTCAGTTTTCTCCTGTCACAGTATCAGGTAGTGATTATGGTTGGCAGGGGCTTGCACCTGTTGCGGTACATGAAGACTATCGTAATCAAGGCATTGCTGAGCAGATGATTAAAGAGGGGTTAAATTCACTATTAGAATTTGGCTACTCTGCTTGTGTGGTACTTGGCGATCCTGAGTATTATTCTCGTTTTGGTTTTTCTTGTGCAGGACAACATCGTTTCCGCTGTCAGTGGGATTTACCCGAGGGTGTTTTTCAAGTTCTCGATTTAACCGGTAAAAGCTTAGATGGTTTATCCGGACTAATCGAATATTGTGAAGAATTTGACCAATTCTGAGGTAAAAGTGAGCGCTAACACATCTTCAACAATGCTTACTGAAATGGGCATTGAGCAATGGCAATTACTGCACCCCAATCGATTAGAAGGGTATAAACAACCGGATATCTCATTAGATAGTGAGATTAAGCTGTTGTTTGTTTCTGCTGAAGTTCCTAGTGGAACCGACGCTGAATTTTTGCAAAAAGTACTGAAAGCGATGAAGTTGCAATTGAGTGACTGCCGCCATCTTTACCCAAATCAGCTACAGCAATTGACTGAGCATAACCTGCAGTGGGTGTGGTTTAGTGATTGTGAACCGACATCGCTAGATAATGTGAAAGTTATCCACTCTCCGTTATTATCTGAAATTGATGGTCATAATCAAAACCGTCGCCAATTATGGAATCAAATACAATCTAATGCTTAATCTTGTCCCATTAGCCTCATCCCATCTAGAAAAAGTCTGGAACATTGAATCACAAGCACATTCTCATCCATGGAAGCGCTCTATGATTGACGATCTTTCTAGCCGAGGCGCGATGCACTTTGCATTTGAGCAAGATGATCAGGTAGTTGGGTATTTCTATGCGCAGAATATTGTTGGCGAGGTGACTTTACTTAATCTTGCAATTAACCCTGAATTACAAGGGCAGGGGTTAGGTACAAAACTCATCGAGCAGTTTATTACCTTGTGTGAGAGTAAAAACATCGAAAGTATTTGGCTTGAAGTTCGTGATTCTAACCAGAAAGCGCAAGCACTGTATCTTAACGCTGGCTTTAATGAAGTCGATAGACGGACTAATTATTACCCTACAGCAACCGGTCGCGAAGATGCGATTATTATGAGTTACCTCTGTCTATAAGTCATTAATCTCATTCAGTCGCTGATTTTTTCAGCGGCTACTTTATTGTTTTTCTTCATGTTAAGTCTCTTTACCCCCTCTAAATGAAATCACTTATCATCTAACCGCACATTTATTTGATCCAGATCATCTGACTATTAAGTTGTAATTTAAATGCTTCTTTTGAGTGAGGTAAACGACTACCATTTTCCTTCTATAACATACATATAAAATAGTACTTTAAGGAAGGTTAAATGTTCTGTATTCAGTGCGAGCAAACAATGCAAACGCCAGTTGCCAATGGTTGTCAGTATGCAATGGGCATGTGTGGTAAAACATCAGAGATCTCTGATCTGCAAGACGTATTGATTTATATTCTTCAAGGTGTCAGTGCGTACGCAAATGCTGCACGTAGCTTAGGTGTAGTTGATGTGGAAGCCGATGCTTACGTACCTCAAGCATTCTTTGCAACATTGACCAATGTAAACTTTGACGATGCTCGTTTAATTGAATACACAGAACAAGCGCTTGCTTACAAAGCAAAATTAAAAGCGGCGTATGAAGCAGCCTGCCTAGTACAAAATGTACAACCTGAAGCATTAGAAGGTGCGGCTCAATTTACTATTGAAGCAGAAAAAGTAACGTTATTGAGCAAAGCGCCAGATGCGGCTTTAAATCATGATGTGACTGAAGTTGGCGAAGATATCTTAGGCTTACGTCTATTAGCCCTTTATGGTCTAAAAGGTGTTGCTGCGTATATGGAACATGCCCGCATTCTTGGTCAGCAAAAAGAAGAAGTATCGGCTGAATTCCACCGCATTATGGCTCGTTTGGGCGAAAACCCGACTGAAATGAATGAGCTTCTGGATCTTGCAATGGCGTGTGGTCACTTAAACTACACAGTAATGCAGATGCTAGATTTAGGTGAAACAGAAGCTTTCGGTCATCCTGTACCGACTAAAGTAAACATGAAGCCTATCGTAGGTAAGGCTATTTTAGTTTCAGGCCATGACCTGATTGATCTTAAATACATCCTTGAGCAAACTGCGGGTAAAGGCATTAATGTTTATACTCACGGTGAAATGCTTCCAGCACATGCTTACCCTGAACTAGGTGGTAAACACCCTCATCTAGTCGGTAACTACGGTAGTGCATGGCAAAACCAGCAAAAAGAGTTTGCTAACTTCCCTGGTGCGATTGTGATGACATCTAACTGTCTTATCAATCCAGAAGTTGGTTCATATGCCGACCGTATGTTCACACGTAACATCGTGGGTTGGCCTGGTGTTGTACACCATACTGGTCATGACTTCTCTGCAGTAATCGAAAAAGCATTAGAGTGTGAAGGCTTTAAGTTTGATGAGATCCCTCTTTACACAACAACCGGCTTTGCTCGCAATGCACTAATGGAAGCCGCTCCTGCTGTTATCGAACAAGTAAAAGCAGGCAACATTCGCCACTTCTTCTTAGTTGGTGGTTGTGACGGTGACAAAAAAGAACGTAACTACTTTACTGAGTTCACTAAAGCGGCACCACAAGATACGGTTATCCTTACTCTAGCTTGCGGTAAATTTAAGTTTAATGATCTTGAGTTTGGTGATGTAAATGGCATCCCTCGTCTACTCGATGTCGGTCAATGTAACGATGCATATTCTGCAATTCAGTTGGCTCTTGCTTTAGCTGATAGCTTTGAATGTGGCGTGAATGAACTGCCTCTATCATTGATCTTATCTTGGTTTGAACAAAAAGCGATTGCTGTACTGCTTACGCTATTAGCGTTAGGCATTAAAGATATCCGTGTAGGTCCTACAGCCCCTGCATTTTTGACAGACAACTTGCTAAAACACCTAAACGAGCAAACGGGTTTACGTTTGATCACTACGGTTGAGCAAGATCTTGCTGATATTTTAGGTTAATCAATCATTTAGATTAACCCTGACCAGAATCACCTAAAGAGGAGCTTTGCTCCTCTTCTTTGACTGCAAATAATGAGTTTTAAAGATGCAACTGACTTGTACTGATATTCGAAAAGATACCTCTGATGTAACCACTTATTGGTTTGAAGCTAATAGTGAAATTGATTTTATTCCCGGACAATTTTTACCTTTAGAAATTGATATTGATGGTGAAACTCATCAACGCTGTTATTCATTGGCCTCTTTACCCGGTGACAAGCAGTGCAGCCTGACCATTAAATGCGTGGCTGGTGGTCTTGTGTCTAACTATCTTGCTGAGCAGTTTACCGTTGGAGATTCTCTTCATTGTGGCGTTGCTGCGGGTGAATTTAATTTTAATGTCGTGAGTAAGCAGCCACTATTGATGCTTAGTGCCGGATGTGGAATTACGCCTGTATATTCAATGCTACTTGCTCGTTTAGCTTCTGACGCATTAGCTGATATTGTCTTTATTCATAGTGCGAGTACGCCTATGGATCGCATTTATGTAGCAGAACTTGAAGCTCTAGCGGCTAAGCACCCAAATCTAAAATTGATTTGGTCGGTAAGCCGAGAAGATGATCAGAACTTATACAGTGCACGTCTTTGCCAAGAGTTATTGCAGTCACAGGTGACGGATATTACTTCACGAACCATATTAATGTGTGGTCCTGATGCTTATATGGAGTCGGCTAAAACTTGGTTTGACTCTCTTGGCGTTAATCCTGCGCATGTTTTTCATGAGCAGTTTAATGCTGCCATTGAAAAATCGGTTGTAGGCAGTGGAGATAAAAATCACACCTTAACGGTTAATGGCAATGAAGTCAGCATCTGCGCAGATGAAACGGTATTGGAAGTATTGGAAAAAGAAGGTCTGCCAATTTTTGCGGCTTGTCGCGCTGGAGTTTGTGGCAGTTGCCGCTGTAAGGGTGATAAAGACAAACTGGTGAGCTCAACCACTGGTCCTCTTAGCGCCGATGACATAGAGCAAGGTTACTTCCTTGCTTGTGCAAGCCAAGTAAAAGACGACATGTTTGTTGAAATTGGCTGATAATTAGACTTTTATTGTAGAGGCTCAACCTAAGGTTGGGCCTTTATTGTATAGATAGATTGTGAAATGGCGTAGAATCAGCGAAAATAGCGCCAATTTTCGCCAGTGCACCAACCAAAAGAATTCGATCATGACAAATAGTCCATTTCAGCAAGAAGTGAGCAAACGCCGTACGTTTGCGATTATCTCTCACCCGGATGCGGGTAAGACGACCATCACCGAAAAAGTATTATTATTCGGAAACGCTATCCAAAAAGCGGGTACGGTAAAAGGTCGTGGTTCTAATCAACATGCCAAGTCAGATTGGATGGAGATGGAAAAAGAACGTGGTATCTCGGTAACCACCTCTGTAATGCAGTTTCCATTTAATGGTTGCTTAGTTAACCTTCTTGATACTCCAGGGCACGAAGACTTCTCTGAAGATACTTACCGTACTCTGACGGCTGTTGATTCATGTTTGATGGTTATTGATGCGGCGAAAGGTGTCGAGGATCGTACGCGTAAACTTATGGAAGTCACGCGTCTACGTGATACGCCAATCGTTACCTTCATGAACAAATTGGACCGTGATGTTCGCGATCCGATGGAAGTTCTGGATGAAGTTGAAAGTGAACTCAGCATGGCATGCGCGCCAATTACTTGGCCTATCGGTTGTGGTAAAGAGTTTAAAGGTATTTATCATATTCACCGTGATGAGACGATTTTATATGAATCTGGTCATGGACATGAAATTCAAGAAGTTCGCATTATTAAAGGGCTTGATAACCCTGAACTAGATGTAGCTGTTGGTGAAGATCTAGCAGAAAGTGTACGTGAAGAGCTTGAGCTTGTTATCGGCGCTTGTCCTGAATTTGATCAAGAGCTATTTTTAGCGGGTGAACTGACTCCTGTATACTTTGGTACCGCACTGGGTAACTTTGGTGTTGATCATATGCTGGAAGGTCTGACTGAATGGGCTCCGGCTCCTCAGACTCGTGAAGCTAATGAACGTAAAGTGATTGCAACAGAAGAGAAATTCTCTGGTTTCGTATTTAAGATCCAAGCGAATATGGATCCTAAGCACCGTGACCGTATTGCCTTTATGCGTATCGTATCGGGCACTTACTCACAAGGCATGAAAATGAACCATGTGCGTACAGGTAAAAACGTCAGTATTTCAGATGCGGTTACCTTTATGGCTGGTGATCGTACTCGCGCTGAGAAAGCGTACGCGGGTGATATCATTGGCTTGCACAACCACGGCACGATTCAAATTGGTGATACCTTTACTCAAGGTGAATCACTCAAGTTTGCTGGTATCCCTAACTTTGCGCCAGAGCTATTCCGTCGTATCCGCCTTCGCGATCCTCTCAAGCAAAAGCAATTGCTGAAAGGCCTTGTTCAGCTTTCAGAAGAAGGGGCAGTACAGGTATTTCGTCCACTACAGAACAACGATCTTATCGTTGGCGCTGTCGGTGTACTTCAGTTTGATGTGGTTGTTGCGCGTCTTAAAGCCGAGTACAACGTAGAAGCGATTTACGAGAGCGTAAACGTTGCTACTGCTCGTTGGATTGAATGTGACGATGTGAAGAAGCTAGAAGAGTTTAAGCGTAAGAGCCAAAGTAACCTAGCCTTAGATGGTGGCGATAACCTTTCTTATGTTGCCCCAACCATGGTCAACTTAAACCTAGCCAAAGAGCGCTTCCCAGAAATCCAGTTCCGCGCAACCCGCGAGCACTAATAATGAAAGCCCGTTGCACATGCAACGGGCTTTTTTTCTATTGCGTGTTCAAGAAAATAAACAGACTCAATCAGGTGTTTTATAATCTGAATAAATAGATAACTACGACAAGGAATCGAGTGTGTGGTTTGATACTCACTGTCATTTAGATTTTCCTGAATTCACTGTGGATACACAGAAAAATAGAGAACTATTTGCCAAATACGATATTTCCCGATTTTTTATCCCCAGTATCGGACCGCAAAATTGGCAGGCGGTTTTACAACTGGCTAGTGAAAACTCACACTCTCATTCTGTAGGCCTTGGAATACACCCCTGTTTTTTACAGCCTTTCATTGATAATCATTCTGTCGAGTTAGAATTAAATAACCTCAGTTCACTGGCATTTCAGCATCGTGAAATTATTTCAGCTATCGGTGAGTGTGGTTTAGATAAACGCATTAATGTCCCTTTAAATAGCCAATTATCCGTCTTTCACTTTCAAATTGAACTAGCCCAGCAATTACAACTGCCTTTAGTTATTCATTCAGTGCAACAGCATCATCATATTCATGACTCATTAAAAAATCGAACTAGGGATAATCTTGGGGTTGTGCATGCATTTAGTGGTAATTATCAGCAAGCGAAAGCATTCATCGATTTGGGTTTGAAAATTGGAGTCGGAGGGGTGATTACTTGGCCGACTGCACAAAAAACACGCGATGCAATCGCAAAGATACCAGTAGATAGTATTGTATTAGAAACGGATGCGCCGGATATGAGAATTGCTGGATTGCAGCATCAACCAAACTCGCCTCATCTGTTGCCTTTAATATTTAATCACTTAATTTTACTTCGCCCAGAAAGTGCTTCTATACTCGCTGAGCAGATATGGGAAAATAGTGCTTGTTTATTTCGTATTTAGTTCCATTTATTTGTGCGGAACATGCAATATTGACTTGTAAATGTGACGGGGATCAATATTATACACGGCAGTTTTGTCGGTTGATTCATGTAACTGTGATTCTCCCCCTGTTTTACTCAATGGCGAGCTGTATAATCGCTGTTGTATAAACATTTTTAAACCTTTAACTTTTTTTTACACATTTTAGAATAAGGAAGCCATAAACCATGAGCCTGTTTATGAGCATAGTCGGTATGTTTGTACTGATTTTAATCGCAGTACTACTATCAGATAATCGTAAAGCAATTAATGTTAGAACAGTAACTGGTGCGTTTGCTATTCAGTTCGCATTAGGTGCATTTATACTTTATGTACCTTGGGGTAAAGACCTTCTGAAAGGATTTTCAGACGGTGTTTCAAGTGTAATAAACTATGGAGCAAAAGGTAGTGAATTCCTTTTTGGTAATTTAGTCGCAACTTATGATGTTGGCTTTATCTTTGCTTTCCGTGTTTTACCTACGCTGATTTTCTTCTCTGCGCTAATCTCAGTACTTTATTACTTGGGTGTTATGCAATGGGTTATTCGTATTCTTGGTGGTGGTCTTCAGAAAGCTCTGGGTACTTCACGCGCGGAATCAATGTCTGCTGCAGCAAACATCTTTGTTGGTCAAACTGAAGCGCCATTAGTGGTTCGTCCATTTGTGCCACGCATGACTCAGTCTGAACTATTTGCAGTAATGTGTGGTGGTCTAGCTTCTATCGCTGGTGGTGTATTAGCCGGTTACGCTTCAATGGGCGTGCCTATTGAATACCTAGTTGCTGCATCATTTATGGCAGCTCCAGGTGGTCTACTATTTGCAAAAATCATCAAGCCTGAAACTGATGAGCCTATCGACCAACTTCCAGATACTCTTGAAGATGGCGAAGACAAGCCTGCTAACGTTATTGATGCTGCCGCTGGTGGTGCTTCTGCAGGTCTTAGCCTTGCATTAAACGTTGGTGCAATGCTTATCGCTTTCATCGGTCTTATTGCACTAATCAACGGCCTTCTAAGTGGCGTTGGTGGTTGGTTTGGTTTTGAGCACCTAACTCTAGAGATGATCTTAGGTTACTTGTTTGCTCCTTTAGCATTCCTAATTGGTGTTCCTTGGAACGAAGCGCAAGTTGCTGGTGAGTTCATTGGTCTTAAAACGGTAGCTAACGAATTTGTTGCTTACGCTAACTTTACTCCATACCTGACTGATGCAGCGCCTGTAGTGCTAACTGAGAAAACGAAAGTTATTATCTCGTTCGCATTATGTGGATTTGCTAACCTTTCTTCTATCGCTATTCTACTCGGTGGCCTAGGTGGTATTGCACCTAAGCGTCGTGGTGATATCGCGCGTATGGGTATTAAGGCTGTTATTGCAGGTACATTGTCAAACCTAATGGCTGCAACCATTGCCGGTTTCTTCATCTCTTTCTAAGAGAGTAGAAACAACTTAATAATAACGCCCCAGTGATAATCGCTGGGGCGTTTTTTCTTTTGTACTGTCAGCCTGCATAACCTCACTTTTTTTTGAGATGCAAACCGTTTGCGTTCATTACTAATGAAACATAGATCAAACTTCCTACTATACTGATCTGCGAAGTCGATAAGATGGACAAGGATTATGAATGAAGTTTTGCTAGCCATATTGGCCGGTTTTTTTGTTGGAGTGTTATTTTCTGCAATAAAACTACCTATTCCTGCTCCTCCTGTTTTATCGGGTGTGATGGGAATTGTCGGTGTCTATCTTGGCGGACATTTCTATCATTGGCTGATAGAACGTTTTTTTTAATAAATACTTATTTCCGTTGTAAACAACAGCGGTCTGCGGTTTAGGATTTATAACCGCGCGGTGACAAGGAAAGCAATTGGTTATTTTATACCAATCACAGTAATTAAGTGGTCAGAAAAAATGCTTGAGAACAAGGCGCAATTTTTGATAAGTAGTTGTTCTACATTCAAAAATCGTAACGCAGTTATCAAGTATTTTAACAAGTTAGAATGGTCAGTTAATTACTACGATTGATATTACCAAGTCTTCATGGAACCAAGTCCGTTCATTGAGTCTGGATGTGCAATAGTCGAACCTACCGATACCGGAACAGTTCGAATTAATGCCGCCAATACTATTTAAACTTTTCGGAGAAAAAAATGAGCGATTTGAAAGTTGCCGCTTTGCGTGCACTTAAATTAATGGACCTTACTACTCTTAATGATGATGATACCGATCAGAAAGTGATCGATCTTTGTCATGCAGCAAAATCAGCGGTAGGTAATACTGCTGCAGTGTGTATTTATCCTCGTTTTGTCCCTATTGCTAAAAAGACATTACGTGAGCAGGGAACCCCTGATGTGAGCATCGCAACAGTGACTAACTTCCCTCACGGCAATGATGATATCGATATTGCAGTAGCAGAAACAAAAGCGGCGGTTGCTTACGGCGCAGATGAAGTTGACGTTGTTTTCCCGTACCGCGCTTTAATGGCTGGTAACGCTGATGTGGGCTTTGAGTTAGTTAAGCAATGTAAAGCGGCTTGTGGCGACATCTTGCTGAAAGTCATTATTGAAACGGGTGAGCTAAAAGAAGAAGCTCTGATTAAACAAGCATCCGAAATTTGCATTAAAGCTGGTGCAAACTTTATTAAAACCTCAACAGGTAAAGTACCGGAAAATGCGACACCAGAATATGCACGTATGATGCTAGAAGTGATTCGTGATATGGGTGTGGCAAAAACAGTCGGCTTTAAGCCTGCTGGTGGCGTGCGTACCGCGGAAGATGCAGCGCTGTACTTAGCAATGGCTGATGAAATCCTAGGTGATTCTTGGGTAGACAGTCGTCATTATCGCTTCGGTGCTTCTAGCTTGCTAACAAGCCTACTTAATACCTTAGAAGTGACAGACGAAAAAGCAGATCCTGCTGCTTATTAATCGTTTTAGAAGGCTCGTGCATTACTGCTGTGGTGTATCGTTATTACGAATAGCGTTGAACTAGGTCGTAACTCGTCGCGAGTCTTTATTTTAAATAATAAAAATCTAAGGTAGGGCGGATGTATTTACCTCAAGAAATTATTCGTAAAAAACGTGATGGTGAAATATTAACAACGGATGAGATTAACTTCTTTATCCAAGGTGTAGCCAATAATAGTGTCTCTGAAGGGCAAATAGCAGCATTTGCTATGACCATATTCTTCAATGAAATGACGATGCCTGAGCGCATTGCTTTGACATGCGCTATGCGTGACTCAGGAATGGTCATTGACTGGGGTCATATGAATTTTTACGGCCCTATTGTCGATAAGCACTCTACTGGTGGTGTCGGCGATGTTACCTCTCTAATGCTTGGCCCAATGGTTGCCGCATGTGGTGGCTTTGTACCTATGATTTCTGGGCGTGGCCTAGGTCATACTGGTGGGACACTAGATAAGCTTGAATCCATTCCAGGCTATAATATCACCCCCAACAATGATGTTTTTGGCCAGGTAGTGAAAGACGCTGGTGTGGCGATTATTGGTCAAACAGGGGATTTAGCACCTGCTGATAAACGCGTCTATGCCACTCGTGATATCACCGCAACGGTTGATAATATCTCACTCATTACCGCTTCTATTTTATCTAAGAAACTTGCCGCAGGCCTAGATTCATTGGTTATGGATGTCAAGGTGGGATCTGGCGCCTTTATGCCAACCTATGAGGCATCAGAAGAGCTTGCTCGTTCTATTGTGGCTGTGGCAAATGGTGCTGGCACTAAGACAACGGCTATTCTTACCGATATGAATCAAGTATTGGCTTCTTCTGCGGGTAATGCATTAGAAGTTCGTGAAGCGGTTCGCTTTTTAACGGGGGAATATCGTAACCCTCGCTTGCTTGAAGTCACCATGGCGTCATGCTGTGAAATGCTGGTACTTGGCAAACTTGCGGATTCTACCGAGCAAGCTCGTGAAAAATTGCTTAGCGTGCTTGATAACGGTAAAGCAGCAGAGTGTTTTAATCAAATGATTGCAGGCCTTGGCGGGCCACATGACTTTGTTAGCAACTATACTCAATACTTACCTGTAGCTGAGATCATTAAACCAGTTTTTGCTGATCAACATGGCACTGTTATCAGTATGGATACACGCGCTATTGGCATGGCGGTTGTGGGTATGGGCGGAGGACGTCGAGTCGCAACAGACACGATTGATTATGCGGTAGGTTTTGATCAGTTTATTCAATTAGGTGACGTGGCCAATGCAGATAAACCTTTGGCTATGATTCATGTGCGAAATGAGCAGCAGTGGCAAGAAGCGGCTAACGCACTAAAAGCGGCTATTCATATCGGTGACAAATCGCAGTATCAAGCAACACCTGAAGTGTATGCACAGATACGAGCTGAAGATTTATAGGCAGGATAGAATAATGAAACGAGCCATAATTTTAGTTTTAGATTCATTTGGTATTGGCGCAACGCAAGACGCTGATAAATTTGGTGACGTAGGCTCTGATACTTTAGGTCACATTGCACAGCATTGTGCGAAAGGCTTAGCCAATTCAGACACTCGAAATGGCCCTTTAACCCTACCTAATTTATCTAAGTTAGGTTTGGGTTTAGCCGCTCAAGAATCAACAGGACAATTTCCTATTGGTTTAGATAGCAATGCCGAGATCATTGGTGCTTATGGGCACGCTGCTGAAATCTCATCAGGTAAAGATACACCATCGGGTCACTGGGAAATTGCCGGTGTACCGGTACTGTTTGATTGGGGTTACTTTACTGATAAGCAAAACAGTTTTCCCCAAGAGTTACTCGATCGCATTGTTAAGCGCGCTGGTCTAAAAGGCTATTTGGGTAACTGCCATGCATCAGGCACCCAAGTGCTCGATGATCTGGGTGAAGAACATATGCTAACAGGAAAGCCAATTTTTTATACTTCAGCAGATTCAGTATTTCAAATTGCCTGTCATGAAGAGACTTACGGTTTAGATAACCTACTTGAGCTTTGTCATATTGTTCGAGAAGAACTGGAAGATTACAACATTGGTCGTGTTATCGCCCGACCATTTGTTGGAGACAAAGTAGAAGGGTTTAAACGTACGGGTAATCGTCGAGATCTTTCTATTGAGCCACCTGCTACAACCGTGCTGCAAAAACTGGTTGATGAGAAGCAGGGTGAGGTGATTTCTATAGGCAAGATTGCTGATATTTATGCTAATTGCGGGATTACCAAAAAAGAGAAAGCCACTGGCCTAGAAGACCTGTTCAACTTAACACTACAACAAGTGAAAAAAGCGCAGGATAACAGCATCGTATTTACTAACTTTGTTGATTTTGATTCTTCTTATGGTCATCGCCGCGATGTTGCAGGCTATGCTGCCGCTCTTGAGTATTTTGATACTCGTTTGCCAGAGATTTTGGCAATTTTACAGCCAAATGATGTGCTTATTCTTACTGCAGATCATGGTTGTGACCCAACATGGCAAGGTACAGATCATACTCGCGAACATATCCCTGTACTTGTTTATGGGCAGAATATTAAAGCGGGCTCACTAGGCAGACGTTCGACTTTTGCTGATATTGGTCAGAGCTTAGCTCACTATTTTCAGACTTCTAAAATGGACTATGGAACTAACTTTCTTTAACTGGAAAGTAGATTCAATATTTTCGCTACTAGGGTTAAATCGCCCTAATAACAAATAATGTATAAAAGGAAATAAATAAATGGCTACTCCTCATATTAATGCAGAAATGGGTGATTTTGCTGACGTGGTATTGATGCCAGGTGACCCACTACGAGCTAAGTACATCGCTGAAACTTTCCTAGACAACGTAGTGCAAGTCTGTGATGTACGTAATATGTACGGATTTACGGGCACTTATAAAGGCCGTAAGATCTCCGTTATGGGGCACGGTATGGGTATCCCTTCTTGTTCTATTTACGTCACTGAACTTGTGAAAGATTACGGGGTTAAGAAAGTAATCCGTGTGGGTAGCTGTGGCGCTGTTCGTGATGATGTGAACTTACGTGATGTAGTGATTGGCATTGGCGCATGTACGGATTCTAAAGTAAACCGTATTCGCTTTAAGGATCATGACTTTGCTGCGATTGCAGATTATGGCATGGCACGTAATGCTGAGCGCGCAGCAGAAAAGCTAGGCATTAATGTTAAAGTCGGTAACCTATTTTCGGCAGAACTTTTCTATACGCCCGATCCTGACATGTTCGATGTGATGGATAAATACGGTGTGCTGGGTGTAGAAATGGAAGCGGCTGGTATTTATGGTATTGCCGCTGAATATGGCGTGAAAGCTTTGGCTATTTGTACCGTATCAGATCATATCAAGCGCGGTGAGCAAACGACCTCTGATGAACGTGCGACAACCTTCAATGAAATGATGGAAATCGCTTTAGAGTCAGTACTTTTAGGTGATGAGGAATAATATCAATCGTAGTAAATCTCTGATCATTTACTTACTGTGATTGATATAAGCTTTAACCTATACAAGTAAACCGATAATAAAGCTTGGTTCTGCATTAGTAGAACCAAGCTTTTTTTATGATTTTTTCTTTCTAAGTACCAGAGTTAGTAATACTCCCGAGAAAAAGCTCATTATGATCATTAAAAACATGGCTCGATCACTATTGCGATAGTGATGATCAGAAAAGGCGGTAACGCGACCTTTTTCAAAAGTAATTCGCACATAGCCGATGATGGCATCTTGAGAGAAAATCGGCTCGACCAATTGTTGCTTTCCAATACCCGCTGATGACAGTGGTGTATTCATCCCTAGTGATTCTTGTACGGTTTTGGCATTGCTGCTCGACGCAATTTTAACACCACTATTATTATAAATAATGGCATCGGCAACGAGAGTGTCGCGAGCTAATTGATTGGCTAGATGTCTTAGTTTTTCTTGATCTTCGGTGACGACAAAGTTACTGGCACTTAACGCCGCTTGTGAGATCAATAGTTTTGTTAGAGTTTGTAACTGTTTTGTTTGGATTTGCTGATTGCCTTGGCTGATATAGACGCTATTGCGCGCAATCGACACCAGCATCAATATGAGCAAGCTAACAAAGACTAATTTAATAAACAAACGCAGTGAAAATAGAGATTCTTTCATTTAGAAAAACATCATTAATGTACCCTATTGCATAGTGATACTTGCGTAAACAAATTGCAATAGGGTAAGTTGAGGGTAATGTTTCCCTCAAAACGGATTTGAATCTTCATGGAAGTCAAAGAATTACAATATCTTACGCCATTTAAGGCTGCTGATTTAGAGCTATTGGCCGTTGCTTTTGTTGATGTTAATCACCAGACATTAACTGAAATTTTCCCTATAGAAGAGCAATTTGCTACATGGCATGTTGGTCGATATCAAGTTTTGCTGACTACTTGTATTGCAATTGATAATAATATTAATGCATTAAAAAATGCACAGATTGATACCGCTTCTCTTAAAGATCTTCCAAATATGAGTAAGCCAGGGCTTGCTCTGTTTGATATGGATTCAACACTGATTGAAATTGAGTGTATTGATGAAATTGCCAAGCTTGCTGGCGTTGGAGAGGAAGTATCCGAAGTCACTGAGCGTGCCATGCAGGGTGAGTTGGATTTTGAGCAAAGCCTTAGACAAAGAGTATCCAAATTAGCGGATGCAGATGAGTCAATTCTAATGGAAGTTCGCAGTGAGCTGCCATTAATGGCAGAAGCTCAGCAACTAATTGATGGCTTAAAGCAGTGTGGATGGAAAGTTGCCGTTGCATCTGGTGGTTTTACTTACTTTTCTAATCATCTAAAAGAGTTACTCGAGCTTGATTATGCTCGCTCAAATCAGTTAGAAATTGACTCAGGTAAGTTAACTGGAAATGTGCTCGGTGAGGTGGTATCGGCGCAAACTAAAGCTGATATTTTACAGCAACTAAGAGATGAGTATCAGCTAGATAATAGTAATTGTATTGCTGTTGGAGATGGTGCTAACGACTTAGTGATGATGGCTGCTGCCGGTTTAGGGATTGCGTATCACGCTAAACCTAAGGTAGTCGAACAAGCTCAAGCTGCGGTAAACTATGCTGACTTAGGTGGTGTGCTGTGTATTTTATCAGCTAGCCATGTTTTACAATCCCTAAAAACAAAGAATAATTAATGGCAAAAGTAAAAACAGCTTACGTTTGTAATGATTGCGGTGCAGATTTTCCGCGCTGGCAAGGTCAGTGCAGTGCTTGTGGTGCATGGAACACTGTCACAGAAGTACGTCTAGCGGCCTCTCCACAAGTTGCTCGTAATGAGCGCTTAAGTGGTTATGCTGGAAATGTCGAGTCTAAAGTACAAATGCTCGCAGATATTGATCTGCAAGATGTCCCTCGATTTAGCAGCACTTTTAAAGAATTCGACCGTGTTTTAGGTGGTGGTATTGTACCTGGTGCCGCCATTTTAATTGGCGGTAGCCCGGGTGCGGGTAAGTCGACAATGTTATTGCAAACAATGTGTCGTTTAGCGGCAACTTTGCCAACTCTGTATGTGACGGGTGAAGAATCGTTGCAACAAGTAGCTATGCGAGCATCGCGCTTAGGTTTGCCTAAAGATAACCTTAAAATGTTGTCAGAAACCAACGTCGATAAAATCTGTCAGGTGGCAGAAAAAGAACAACCTAAAATTATGGTCATTGACTCAATTCAGGTTATGCATGTCTCTGACGTGCAATCTTCCCCTGGTACGGTAGCTCAAGTGCGAGAATCGGCAACAACATTAACTCGCTATGCTAAGCAAAATAATGTTGCGGTATTTATGGTGGGCCATGTCACTAAAGATGGTTCTTTAGCGGGGCCTAAGGTGCTAGAGCACATCATTGACTGCTCTGTATTACTTGATGGTGGTGTAGACAGTCGCTTTAGAACATTACGCAGTCATAAAAATAGATTTGGCGCGGTGAATGAGTTAGGCGTGTTTGCCATGACAGAGCAGGGCTTAAAAGAGGTGTCAAATCCCTCAGCTATATTCTTATCTCGTGGAGAAGAGCAAACGTCTGGCAGTTCAGTCATGGTGATTTGGGAGGGGACAAGACCGCTACTTGTCGAAATTCAAGCATTGGTCGATTACTCTCAACTCGCAAATCCAAGGCGTGTTGCGGTAGGCCTTGAACAAAATCGTCTTTCTATGCTTCTTGCAGTACTGCATAAGCATGGAGGGTTGCAGATGGCCGATCAAGACGTATTCGTTAATGTTGTGGGTGGTGTTAAAGTAACAGAAACCAGTGCAGACTTAGCTTTATTGATGGCACTTCTTTCAAGCTTTAGAGATAGAGCGTTGCCAAAAGATGTTGTTGTTTTCGGTGAAGTGGGTCTTGCTGGGGAAATTCGCCCTGTACCTAGTGGTCAAGAACGACTTAATGAAGCCTTCAAGCATGGCTTTACTAAAGCGATTGTACCGAGTGCCAATATGCCTAAAGGCGGTATCGCTGGTATGCAAATACACGCGGTTAAAAATTTATCTGAAGCAATTCAAGCATTTGATGAAATGTAATGGCGTAGAAACAAAATAATATTACCTTGGATGAGCAAAGGCACTTTTCACGGGCTTGATTCTCATCTATAGTTCCCTCACAGAAATTAAAAGGCGAAATTTTCGCTCAACAAGCACACAGAGCTATCAGTCTATCCAGATTGTGGTATACTCTGCGCGCATTTTATATCCTATTGATAGAGTAAAACGATGACTGATTTATCAAAATACAGAAATATTGGTATTTTCGCGCACGTTGATGCGGGTAAAACCACGACAACTGAGCGTATCCTAAAGCTTACCGGCCAGATCCACAAAACTGGTGAAGTTCATGATGGTGAATCAACTACTGACTTCATGGAACAGGAAGCTGAGCGCGGTATTACTATCCAGTCTGCAGCAGTAAGCTGTTTTTGGAAAGGCTACCGTCTAAACGTTATCGATACTCCGGGACACGTTGACTTCACAGTTGAAGTTTACCGTTCTCTTAAAGTTCTTGATGGCGGCGTCGGCGTATTCTGTGGTTCTGGTGGTGTTGAACCACAATCAGAAACTAACTGGCGTTACGCGAACGAATCAGAAGTATCTCGTCTGATCTTCGTTAACAAACTAGACCGTATGGGTGCAGACTTCTACAACGTTGTTGACCAAGTTAAAAACGTTCTAGGTGCTACTCCTCTAGTTATGGTTCTACCTATCGGCCGCGAAGATGACTTCGTTGGTGTTGTAGACCTTCTAACTCGTAAAGCATACGTTTGGGATGACACTGGTCTTCCTGAAAACTACGAAATTAAAGATATCCCTGCGGATATGGTTGATGATGTAGAGCAATACCGTGAAGAGCTAATCGAAACTGCTGTAGAGCAAGACGACGACCTAATGATGGCTTACATGGAAGGCGAAGAACCTTCTATTGATGACATCAAAGCTTGTATCCGTACTGGTACTCGTAAACTGGCGTTCTTCCCTACATACTGTGGTTCTGCATTTAAGAACAAGGGCGTACAAATCGTTCTTGACGCTGTAGTTGATTACCTACCTTCTCCAACAGAAGTTGATCCTCAACCTCTAATGGACGAAGAAGGCAATGAAAATGGCGAGCACGCTATTGTTTCTGCTGATGAAACATTTAAAGCGCTAGCATTCAAAATTATGGATGACCGCTTCGGTGCACTAACTTTCGTTCGTATTTACTCAGGTAAATTGAACAAAGGTGACACCATCATGAACTCTTACACTGGTAAAACAGAGCGTGTTGGCCGTATGGTTGAGATGCAAGCTGATGACCGTAACGAACTTACTAGCGCACAAGCTGGTGATATCATTGCAATCGTTGGTATGAAGAATGTTCAAACAGGTCACACTCTATGTGATCCTAAAGACCAAGTTACTCTTGAGCCAATGGTATTCCCAACTCCAGTAATCTCAATCGCTGTATCTCCTAAAGATAAAGGCGGTTCTGAGAAAATGGGTATCGCTATCGGTAAAATGGTTGCAGAAGATCCTTCTTTCCAAGTTGAAACTGACGAAGAAACAGGCGAAACCATCCTTAAAGGTATGGGTGAGCTTCACCTAGACATTAAAGTTGACATCCTTAAGCGTACTTACGGTGTTGACCTAACTGTTGGTGCTCCTCAGGTTGCTTACCGTGAAACTATCACTCAGCCAATTGAAGATAGCTACACGCATAAGAAACAGTCTGGTGGTTCTGGTCAGTTCGGTAAAATTGATTACCGTATCAAGCCTGGTGAAGCTGGTTCTGGCTTTAGCTTCAAGTCTTCAGTTGTTGGTGGTAACGTTCCTAAGGAATTCTGGCCTGCAGTTGAGAAAGGCTTTGCTGGCATGATGGAAAACGGTGTTCTAGCTGGTTTCCCAACTCTAGATGTTGAAGTTGAACTATATGACGGTGGCTTCCACGCAGTCGATTCATCTGCAATCGCATTTGAAATTGCAGCGAAAGGTGCATTCCGCCAATCAATGCCTAAAGCTGGTGCGCAACTTCTTGAGCCTATCATGCACGTTGACGTATTTACTCCAGACGATCACGTTGGTGATGTTATCGGTGACCTTAACCGTCGTCGTGGCATGATCAAAGATCAACAAGCTGGCGTAACTGGTGTTCGTATTAAAGCTGACGTACCTCTTTCTGAGATGTTCGGCTACATCGGTCACCTACGTACAATTACTTCAGGCCGTGGTCAGTTCTCTATGGAGTTCTCACACTACGCTGCTTGCCCAATGAACGTGGCAGAAGAAGTAATCGCAAAAGTTAAAGCTGAGAAAGCTAACAAATAATTATTTGCTGCTAACTTGCTAATAAAAAGCCCCGATAACGAAAGTTATCGGGGCTTTTTGTTATTTGTAAAGTAAGCGATTAATAAAGATCATACCAATTACATTAATTATGTTACCAACTTAATCCAGTCTCTAAAGCAGAGTGATATCACTCTGCTTTTATCTTCACAAAACCGATTCAATGCGCTGCACAGTTTATTGACGATATCGTTGTAGCTAGTAAAACATCGATTGGCAATTTCATTTTGATGAATCCAATTCCAGACTTGTTCTATCGGAGTAGCTTGAGATACGAGCTTAAGATGTTCTTTCATCACTTCCATATTGCTTAGCGGAGTAACAATAGCCTCAGCTTATACCTCTCCAAA
This sequence comes from Vibrio sp. UCD-FRSSP16_30, assembly GCF_001676025.1. Lineage (GTDB taxonomy): Bacteria > Pseudomonadota > Gammaproteobacteria > Enterobacterales > Vibrionaceae > Vibrio. The sequence goes on along the minus strand of NZ_LZFW01000084.1, from coordinate 80,073 downwards.
CATAAGCCGACTCAAAGTGCTGTTGTTGGACTACTCTGGGTCTAGTTCCTTTCTCTGCCCATATCCTTTCGCTTTATTAGCAATCATAAAACTACTTTATTAAAAATAGTTTTAGGAATTAACTTAATAATCGTCATAATGATAAACCAAAAAGCTGGTGTGTAAGAAATAGTGTTTTTTTTACTTATTCTTTTCTTGATAATCTGAGCGACTTTCTCAGGCTTTACCCAAAGCATACCTTTCTCAAACTCCGAAGTCATTGGCGTATCTACAAATCCGGGCTTGATATCCAGAACGTGAACACCTGATTTACTGAGTCTCTGAGCCAGACCTTGTAAAAAAGTGGAAACCAACCCTTTTGCTGCGCCATATACGTAATTTGACTGACGACCTCTATCGCCTGCAACACTAGTGATAACGGTTATATTTCCTGATTTTTGCTGTTCCATTTTCGTAGCTGCTTGAGTAAGCAGAGAAATAACACTCACACCATTGATATTTATCTCTTCAATGGCTTTCATTGAATCAGTTTGGCAAAGTTCTTGATTAGGTAGGCTTCCGTGAGCAACAAGCAACACATCAACACACTCTAAAGTATCGAAGGCCTGTTCAATAAGCGCTTGGTGCGAGTCAAACTGATTTGCATCAAACGTTGTAGTATGAACTGTGTTGGCGCCTCTTACCATCAAGTCTTGCTTGATAGTGTCGAGTTTTGATGTATCTCTAGCAATAAGGTAGAGGTTCGCTTTTTCTAGGGCGTAGAGCTTGGCAACTTCTTTTGCCATCGTTGATGTTGCGCCAATAATAATAATGTTTTGCACGATATTTATAATCCTATCCGTTTAGACTGGAGCGAGTGGTATAGTTCATCTGCGCCATATTCTTTCCTTAATGCTTGGAACTCTTCCCATTGAGGGTAACTAGCCTTAAACATCTCTTCTGACATTCTGACATCTTTAGACAGATATAAACGCCCTTCGTATTTTCTCACTATGATGTCTAGTCGGTCGAGTAAAGCAAATAGCTTGTCGTTTAGTTTGAAATCTAGCGCTAAGGTATAACCTTCCATTGGGAAAGATAAAGGGTTTTTGTTACCTTCACCAAACACCTTTAATACGGCAAGGAAAGAGCCTTGCTTTGATTCAGCTATTGCTTCTAGGATTTCGGTTAATCCTTCTTTCCCTGCTTCTTTAGGGATAACAAACTGGTATTGCGTAAAGCCATTGTCACCGTACATACGGTTCCAGTTGTTGATACCATCGAGTGGATAGAAGAATGGGTCATAGTGAACAGTATTGTTTACTTCTTCTTTCAGTTGCTTGTTGTAATAGGCAGAGTTAAATGCCTGTATGGTGTATTTGTTCACCAAAAAAGAAGGCATATCACACGGCATATTTAATAAACCGTCTTTGTGCGTGGTCAGTTCACCTTTGTCTGCGTGCTCACCCAGCATCAGCAATGAACGACCTAAGTTATCGCCTGTAGATAAGCAATCAATCCACGCAACCGAATAGGTCACATATTTATATTGTTCAAATAGCGCCAATGCGACTTCAAGGTTTTTAGCTTTAACTACTTTTTGATTAATGTAGGCACTGGTTATCTGTTTTAATTTGAATGTTGCCTCAGTGATAATGCCTGTTAATCCCATCCCACCACAGGTGGCGTGGAACAAGTCGGAGTTGTTTTCTCTTGAACAAGTGATTTCTTGTCCGTTAGTTATGAGGGTTAACGAAGTAACGTGATCACTAAAACTGCCGTCAAGGTGGTGATTCTTTCCGTGAACATCACTGGCAATAGCACCACCAACGGTAACAAACTTGGTTCCGGGTGTGACGGATAGGAACCAACCTTTTGGGACAAAGTTTTTTAATATCTCATCAAGTGAAACACCTGCTTCACATCGGAGTGTCCCTGTTGTTTCATCAAACGAAATAAAATGATTGAACCGTTCACTGACTACAACATTTTCTGACAGTGCGCTGTCACCATAGCTACGACCTAAACCTCTTGCTATCCCGCTTTGCTTTTCACTCAATAACTTTTGACTTGTTGAAGGAGCATTGATATTCGCTTCAATGAGTGGGTATTTTCCCCAACTTGTTATTTTTTTCATTCTAACGCTCTATAAATACGTATTTTTTATCTAAGTAGTACTTAGTGATGTAGCCGATACTCAGTCCTATCACCGCGCCTACATAGCGCATCGTTTTAGTTTCAAACCAAAAATCGAAGGTATATTCCGTAACCCAAAAAAGGACAGTAGTGGCCACACCCATTAAGCTGTAGAAAAAAAAAGTAGTGATATCTTGTTTCTGGCTTTTAGTTTCAAATTTAAAAATAAACTTCTTATCTAATAGATACTTAACAACCAAACCAGTCAGCGTTCCTGTGAACATGCTGATGATGATTTCATATTCACACTGAAAAAGGTTTGATGTTATTTCTTGTGTGAAAAGATTAACTATGGTCGCAACGATAGCAAATGCGACATAAAGCATACTTTTAGTCATTATATATACATTGATTTTCATAAAGTATCAGAATATCATCTTGTTTATATCTTGCCTATATCTTGCTTGGATTATATTAAGAAGAATTAAAATGTTCAGCTTACCTCCAGTAGTACGTCTTATGCGACCAAAGCAATGGATAAAAAACGTATTTGTTTTTGCGCCTTTGCTTTTTTCAGGGTTATTCGCTGATATGCCGTCAGTTCAGCATACCCTATCTGCCTTTATTATTTTTTGTTTAGCTTCATCAGTAACTTATGTTTTGAATGACTATAACGACATTGAAAATGATAGAAAACACCCTGTTAAATCTAAAACTAGACCTCTAGCATCAGGCGAGGTAAGTAAACCACAAGCTCGAATTTTGATGATTGTATTGTATAGTATCATAGCACTATCTGCTTTGGTTTATCCTCAAGTAGTGGCGGTAGTTGCAACGTATTTAATCCTGAATATGGCGTATACTTTTTACTTTAAACATCAACCTGTATTAGATATTTTTACGATAGCGATAGGTTTTGTTTTGCGAGTGTATACTGGTGCAGTTTCTTTAGATGTACCACTTTCTTCTTGGATGTTTATCACTACGCTTTCTCTAGCCCTTTTTTTAGCATCGATTAAAAGACGACAAGAGATGATGCAAAGTGGTAAAAAGACTCGAAGTGTATTGCAGTATTGTACGGTGGAACTTTTTGATAAATATGCTGAAATGTCAGCAACTTGTGCCATCTTGTTCTATAGCTTATTTGTTATTTCAGATAAGCCAGATATGGTATATACCATTCCGTTCGTTTTATTTGGCTTATACCGCTACTGGTTTATAGTAGAGTCAAAAGGCTCAGGGGAATCACCAACGGATGCCTTGTTTGCCGACCGTTGGTTACAACTGACTATCTTAAGTTGGATTATTGCTTGTCTCTATTTATTAGCGGCATAAAAAAGAGAACGTTATGGATTTTAGCTACCTTATTACGCCTTTTTTTGCTTGGTTAGTAGCAGGCTGTGCGAAGTTTGCTATTAACTCCCTTCGAGCAAAACGCCTAGCCTTTGATTTGATTGGCTACGGTGGCATGCCAAGCAACCATAGTAGTATCGTGAGTAGTGCTGCAGCGATTATCGCTTTCAATGAAGGACTTCAAGAGCCAGCTTTAGTTATTGCTTTAGCACTTGCATTTATTGTTATACTTGATGCAAGTAGTTTAAGGCAGCAAGTAGGTAAACACGCCAAAGCCATTAATGTGCTGAATAAAGATAAAGTGAAAAAACCTTTAAGAGAAAGAATGGGACATACTCATATTGAAATTTTAGCAGGTATTATCACGGGTATCGCTTCAGCTTGGTTTGTGCATTATGCATTCACTTTCTGCTTAGGGTGATTCCATTTAGATTATGAGCAGCAACGTTTATATTCAGCAATTGAAGCGCCTGTATGTATGGTTTGCTCTAGGCTTTGTTATATATATTGCGGGGAAGCATTCATCAGGTTTTGGTGTTGCGATAGACTCTTTACAGTCGCTCTCAATAGAATTGGTGATAGCGTGCCTCTGTGTTATGAGTGTTATATGATTCTGTGATTTATATAAAATAACTAGAAAAACTATCAATATTATTTTATAGGTAGGTTATGATAATGACGACATACCGTTGCACTAGGAGTGCAAATTTAATTTATGATGAAATCTAAAAATTCAATTATCTGTTTTTGTTTTTTATGCTACTTTATAATTAACTCTTATATTCAGTATTATTATTTAGAGAATGCAGATCATTGGGTATTTGGTGACTGGTTAATAAATTATGCTGATGGTTTTGTTCGTAGGGGGTTATCAGGTGAATTTTTTCTTTTATTTGATAATGTAATCAATCCAATAAATTTACTTTTTATTGTTAAATTATTTTTTTATGCTGTGTTATCCTATACTACCGCTAGGATATTAATTAAATCAAGTTATATTTCATCATACTATTATCTACTAGCTAGTCCAGCGTTATTTTTATTTATTACAGACGTCCCCCGTGCATCAGGAAGGAAGGAGTTGATTTTCTTTTCTATGTTGTCATTCTTAGTCTGGCGATATATTAATGGGACTAGAATCAACTACAAGATAATTTTAACCTGCCTTTTCCCTTTAGCTATACTTTGTCATGAGGTATTATTTACAACATTACCATTCATATTATTCATGTGGACTAGACAGGATAGACCTAAAATTCACAGTCTTGTTATAATGTCAACTCCAAGTGTGATTGCGTTCTTACTTTGCTTGATATATAGAGAAGCAAGTTATCAATTAATGATGAGTAGACTGTTAGAGCATGAAGTAATATTGAGTCCTGGAGGTGCGCTTTTATCGTTGTCAAAGTCATCTTCTTATTATTTTAATGCTTCAGTTGATTTGCTTGGAGCAATACCATTTATTATATACATCCCATTATCACTCGTAGGGTTTTACTTTATTAGGCATAAGTTCTATAACTTAAATAAGGTTGAATATGCCCTATTACTTTTGCCAGTATTATTATTGTTTGCACTATCATTTGTTGCTATAGATTGGGGGCGGTGGATTAATATTTATATTACTGGACTATTTTTCATTTCATTTTCAATAAATGAAAAAACACAACCCATAAATATGAGCAAGTATCATATAGTGTTAATTTTCATCTATATGACATTTTGGGCTCTGCCATTGTACCCATCATCAAGTGAAATAAGCCAAATTGCCATGTATATTATGCCTAATTTAGAATAATAAGTACTATATATTGAACGTTTTAATCGCACAGTAAGGTTCGGGTTGGTCAGAAAATACTTTACGAACGTAAAGATAATTAACAAGATCATAAGACTAGGTACGCATCAAAGAAAGTTGCTTTCATAATCAAGGGGTAACTAGGCTAAATTTTGTTCAAGCCTGATTTGGTCAAAAAAGCCTATTGTAAGTAAAAGGAACTCACGATGAAAAAGTTAGCTAATATTAATCTTTCAAGAAGCAATAGCATAAATATGCTACTGTGTTTTGTTGTGTTTGTGAGCATGTTTTTGAACAGTGATCGCTTGCTATCAAGTTTTTATGTGGCTTTTCTGCAGTATTTATTTATTCTGACTGTTCAATGGAAAGAAAGTACAAAGTTGACAATCAAGCTATCTAACTTGGGGTATCAAACCTTATTTTTGGCTTTATTTGTGGTCTCGTTGACACTTAGTCTAGGTATAAATCTTATATTCTCTTCGACTCAAAATGAATTAAGTGTTTTCTCTTCTTTTACAAGATTTATTTTTATCCTTATACATATAATGTTTGGTATCGCTTGTTTTAAGAATTTTGTTTCTGTTGGGCGCTTTGATGCGGTATTTATGAGTGTTGTTACAGCAACTACACTCATAGCTGTCGCGTGCATTTTTGAGTATAATTTTGATGCTGCGAGCGTCATTAACAATAAATCCCTATCTCTTCCATTTGCGTTTAATCGTCGTTTAACTGGATTTCTAGTGTCTTTTTCATGTTTATATTTGATCTTTAAAATATTAACTAACTACCAGCGACATCAAATGAAGTTAGCTCTGCCAAGTTTGTTATTGATGATAAATTTTGCTTTCTTGATTTGGTTAGGCGGACGAAGTGGGTATTTGACACTGATTGTTGTTACGGTATTTTATTTTAGTATTTTAATTCAGAAAGAGGATACATCCCTAAGAAGCCTAGGTGTGCTAATATTCATTCTATCTGCAGCAATTGTTATGTCGATTCCTCTCAATGTTTTGGAGTGGAATGGACTAAATCGAATGCTCGCAATCAGTGGGAAACAATCATTAAATCAACTATCGAGTAATCGTCTAGAAGTTTGGTCAGATGCTTTGAGTCATGTCCCTGATGCTATTTGGCTAGGCCATGGTCCCGATGCATATAAGTTTTTAGGAGGATTAGGATATTTCCAACCTCATAATGTGTTCATACAATTATTAGTAGAGGTTGGTTTGATAGGAACATTATTTATAAGCTTGTTTTTTACTATATCTACAGTTTCTCCTTTATTTAATATTTTCAAAATCCCCAAAAAACAACGGAAAAATACGGTTCTTTGCATAGGGATCTTTGGAGGGTTTGTCGTACAAGGGATGTTAGATGGCACGTTTTATTGGGCCTCTACCCTCATGTTAATTATTTTGAGTTTATCAGCACTCAAGGCGGTAAATACACTCGGTCATTCTTCCCAGGCAACCACCTGATTAGTATTCCAGTTTGCACCTACATCATGATATTTTTTATCAAGCACATGACGCTTTATTTTAAGCGTTGGAGTTAAGATGGTATTTTCTATACTCCACGGCTCTTTTATTATCAATGCTCCTTTGATTTTTTCATGATTCTCTAAGCTAGCGTTTATTTCCTCTAATACGTGAGTTACTGATTTCTCGTAACGTTCTTTATCAAAGTTAGGAAATTCATGCGGAACGACAAGTAAAATAGGTGCTGGCATACCTAAACCAACAAGACATAGCATTTCTACACGCAATTTTTCAAGAATAGCGTTTTCAATTGGTACAGGTGCAACAAACTTCCCTTTAGCTGTTTTAAACGTGTCTTTCTTACGTCCTTGAATGGTTAAATAGCCCTGTGAGTCAATGGAGCCAATATCACCTGTATGCAGCCAACCATCGGCATCAAACGTCTGGATGGTTGCTTCATCATCCTTGTAGTAACCAGAAAATATGCCTTTACTGCGAACTAAAACCTCTTCATCGTCAGCAATTTTGAGCTCTACTCCGGGGCCTGCTTGCCCCACTGAGCCTATTTTGGACGCATTAAACGGGTAGTTAAGTGTGCTATAAGCAAAGGTTTCTGTCATTCCCCACGCTTCAGTGATGTTAATGCCGACTTTGTGATACCACTCCAACACTGCGGGGCTAATAGGGGCAGAACCGCAACCAAGAACTCGGCCTTGATCCAACCCCAGTCCTTCAATAATCTTTTTCTTAATGATTGAGTTAAGAATGGGGATCTTAAGTAACAGGTTGAGCTTTTTCGGCGGAAGCTTATCTTGAATTCGTTGTTGAAACAGGCTCCATAAACGAGGCACGGAAATAAACAATGTAGGACGGTGCATTTTTACATCGTTGATAAAGGTATCTAGCGACTCTGGAAATGCCGTTTCAAGACCGGCTTGAATGGATGAGCCAAAGATATAAACTCGCTCAGTAATGTGAGCAAGTGGTAAGTATGAAAACATACGGTCGCCGGGTTGAATACCAATATGATCAACGAGATTCTTCACGGACCAACTAAAGGAGCCATAAGTCAACATAGCCCCCTTTGGCACACCCGATGTTCCAGAGGTGTAAACGAGAGACATCAGCTTATCATCATGGTGCTGTGGCCGCTCTTCATGTGGAATGGCGTCATGAATCAACTGCGCAAATTTATACTGACATTCTGGAGCCGAGTCATAAGGAAAAGAGATTGTAACAAGCTCTGGAAGACGTTTCATAACCTCTGAGGTTGCATGTGCATCATCAAGTTTGCCGGCAATCAGCACCTTACTCCCACTGTGGGTAAGGCAATACTCAATAGTATCCGCCCCTGCGGTAGGAAAAATAGGGACACTAATAAAGTCGCCTAACATCAACGCAAGGTCGGTAATGAACCACTCAACACAATTCTTAGAGACAAAAGCCACTTTGTCACGGGGCTTAAGCCCTAATTCACGTAAGGCGCCCACAAACTTAAGAGCCATATCAGCAACTTCAGAATAAGTATATTTTACAAATTCTCTATCGATGATCTGCTTAAGATAAACCTCATCAGGGCGTTCATAGGCCCACTTGAGAATAAGTTCATTAGGTGGTGGTAGTGTGCAAGGTGGGTTGGTGCTTATGTCTTGCGTGCGATCTGGATTCTTCAATTTTAGCATCCTTGCTCGGAGTTGATTGTAGATGTGTAAAATTGTAGAGTAAAAATTGAATTAGTAAAAAAATATATTTTTAAGGGACTTAGATGCGAAATGTTTGTGTCATGACAATTGTAATTGTTTTTTCATGGCTGATTACTCTTGGTATCATATGGACCTATGGTGACATTGATAGAATATATTATGATTTTTATCTATCAACATTAGCTAATGCAATTTTTGCTACAGTCACATTTCATGCTTGCTACTTATTTCTTTCACTTTTACGAAGACGGCATCCTAGCCCTTTAAAAGAAATGTTTTTCTACTATAAATACTACATATTTGATTCAAGGTATTTAGTCAAAGTTACGATCATGGTTGTAACTTTCTCGGTGACCAGTGCAATCTATACTTCTTTTAAATTGCAGATTCCTTCAATGCATCCATTCTCCTGGGATAATACATTCTACTTATTAGACAAAAGTATACATTTCGGTATTAGTCCGTGGGAAATAACGCATAGGATTATTCCTGGTGCGATAGGTTCCTGGATTATAAACATTGTATATAACCTTTGGTTCTTCATCTTTTGGTGTTTCTTTTGCCTAATTGTATTAAGTAAAAGTCATAGCATTTTACGCTACCAAGCATTCTTAGCATTTAACCTATGTTGGATTGTTAATGGGTGTATTGTTGCTTTAGCTTTCTCATCCGTCGGTCCATGCTTTTTTGAACCGTTAGTGAAGGAAGCAAATCCTTATGCCAATCTAATGTTGCATTTAAGTGAGCAAAACCAATGGTTAGAGTCGAAAGGTATCCCTTTAGGGTTGCCTAGTCTAGCTACCCAAGACCTATTACTCACTAATTATTTGGATGGGGGAAAGGTATTAGGTTCAGGGATATCTGCTTTTCCTAGTTTGCATGTTTCTATAGCGGTGTTGATAGCTTTAGTGACTCAAAACATCAACTCTAAACTATCAATTTTAGCTTGGGCAAATGCGGGTATGATTTTGGTGGGCTCGATTCACTTAGGCTGGCATTATGCTGTTGATGGGTATTTTAGTATAGTAACCACTTACCTTATTTGGGTTTTGGTTCGACAAATATTAAAGTTTAACGCCTGAGTGATTTGACGGGCGTTTCAGCACTCAGGTTTCGCATCGTATTCTAAACTTGACACCGACAGTAGACATAAGAGGCTTGAATTGGCGAATATTAGGGTGATGAGTATTGATTTAGTAAAGAGTGCTTTTCAAGTCTGTGTATGCCTTGTAGATAATTTAAATTATACCAGTCCCGTCAATTAACTTAAGGTATTCGGTATCGCCTCCATATCGCCTAGAGGTGAAGACGTTGCTTCACCACCTCCTGTGTTGGGACAAGCAACACTAAGTAAATACGCATAATCGAGCTTCACAAAGCCGTTTTCTGTTCATGGTATCAATAATAATGGTGGGTTGATTTCATTTAGCATGACGACTACAGTTATTTAGTCAATGCTGCTTTGAAGTTGCCAAACATGGAGGTGAGCATGGGAATAGCAGGAATCGTTAATTTTTTCAATGATGAGGATGGACTCACTGTTGTTGAGTACGTACTTGGGGCTGCGTTATTGGTAATTGCAATAACTGGGGTATTTGTGGCACTTGAAAATGGACTTAGTAATAGTTTAAGTATAACGATAAAGTCGGTGAACAAAGGTTAGCTGTGATATTAATCACTTATATGTTTTTTTTTACTTGCGTGGTCTTTATTTTATAACTATTCTTAGTTTACTGAAACGGCGTTTATTTTGGAGTTTTTTATATGGATATTAAAAGTAATATTGTTTCATTTTTTAAAGATGAAGAAGGTTTAACAGTTGTTGAATACGTTTTAGGTGCGGCTTTATTAGTTGCAGCTATTACTGCAGTATTTACACAATTGGAAGAAGGTCTGAAGACTAGTTTATCAACAACGATGTCTAATCTTGATGCAAAAAACACGACAACACCTTAGGTTTCGGGTGATTTTACTTGCATAGTCATATGTATGAAATTTAGTTTTAAAAAAGGTTCGTATAAAAACGAACCTTTTTTCTTGAGGAAAAAGTCATCTCTGTTATTTACTGGGTATTACTATTTATTGTTGCCTTGTTTGACCTTACTGAAAAAAGAATACCAAATGTCATATTATTAGCTCTTATTGGTATGCGAACACTAGAGATTATCAGCGTATCGGATACTATGCTGTTTCTTGACTCGATGAAGGCTGGAGTTATTTTATTTTGTGCTGGGCTAGTATTGTTTTTTGTACGAGCTATGTCTCCTGGAGATGTTAAATTATTTTTCGTTATCGGGTTTGTAACAGGAATAACTGATATTGGAAGCTTATTTTATTGGATCCTGTTGTCAGGTGGAGTAGTTGCTACATTTTGTTTTTTTGATAGAAGATCTAATAACCTAAACCCAAAAGGTTTTCTTTTGAGTTTAAAAGAGCGCTGGTATAAATTAGTTACATTACATATGCCAATGTCAGAAGCTGAAAAAAAATCGTTAAAAATATCCAGATATGGTGACAAATTGGTGATGCCATTCGCCCCTTCAATAGTGATTGGATTGGCTATGTTCTACTACTTCAACTAAATTTTTATTATATGTATTCTAGGATGAATAATAATGCAAACGTTATCTCCACAGGTCGACGAACCTAAAATAGTGTCTTCGTTTGAAGATCTTCAAATTCCTGAAGCCGTGGTTGAAAACTTAATATTAAAACACCTTGCCGCCAGGCCGAAGTCTGACGTTCTTCTTTTAGCTCGCCTTCTCTGTATCGTAACGCACTTAATTGAAGACCTCTTAGCCGATCTAAGAAAAAAGGCATTAGTCGAAGTATTCCAACCAGCTTCTGAATCTCTTTTTTCTGATGCTGCAAAAAGCCATGTTAGGTATGCACTTTCAGAGCAAGGGCAGCTTCAAGCTGATAATGCGTTTAAAAAAGATGCTTACATCGGGCCTGTACCTGTACCGTTAGATGTATACAATAAAATGGTTGTAGCTCAGGATCTACGAGCTAATCTAGTAGCCCGACCGGATGTAGAGCGCGCTCTTAATGATGTATATGGAGCATCACGTCTAATCCCTGTGTTAGGTCCAGCGATAAACTCAGGTCGAGCATTGCTGCTGTATGGACATGCGGGGACCGGGAAAAGCTTTGTTGCCGCTCGAATTTTGAACTCGTTAAATACATCGGTATATATTCCTTATTCTGTTTATGCAGCGGGAAATATAATAAAAGTATTTTCAGCTCAACATCATACGCCTGTCGATAATACCTATAATCGAGAGGTGATTAGCCTAAAAAGCCATTATGATAAACGTTGGGTGTTATGTGAGCGCCCTAATGTACAAGTTGGCGGTGAGCTAACAATGGACATGTTAGAAGTTAACCATACCGAACACAATCGCATTTGGATTGCACCTTTACAGATGATTGCCAATAACGGTATTTTGGTTATTGATGACTTAGGAAGGCAACCTATGCCGGTTGCTACTTTGCTCAATCGCTGGATCGTACCTATGGAATATAGCTATGATCATCTCTCACTACCCAATGGTCAACAAATTACCATTCCGTTTGTTTTAACTATGGCATTCTCCACTAACTTAGATCCTCAAACGATCGCTGATCCTGCATTTTTAAGACGTCTTGGTTATAAAATTCAATTTCAACCTCTTGTTGAAAGTGATTATTTAAATTTATGGACAGATTTAGCTAGTAGTAAGAGTTTGGAATTATTATCCAGTGCTCTTGAAACCTTATTAAGTCTGCATAGTTTGCATCAGGTAGGGTATTTTCCATGCCTTCCTAAAGATTTATTAGGCATTAGTTTAGATATTATTCAGTTCGAAGAGATTGCACCTCAGGTAGACTCTACTATATTACAAAGAGCATGGGATCTTTATTTCACTGCTGACGAACAGGGAGAATCAGTATTATGAGTAAAGGAACGGTATTATTTCTATTAATTCTGTCAGTAGTATTTGGCTTAGGTGCCGTGATGGTGGCGAAACAGTGGATGGAAGGTCAAACACAGCCTCAGGTCAAAGTGGAGACCGTTGAGAGACGTCCTACGGTGATTGCGGCTGTTGATATTCCTGAAGGTACAATTATTGAAGAAAAGCATCTGACCAAAAAACAGTTAGAGTCAGCATGGCAGAATTCAAATCAGGTTCTTAATTATTCAGAGCTTGTCGGTATGGTCGCTAAGTCACCGGTATTTGAGGGCGAACTAGTCCATAAATCGCATTTTGGTGGTCCAAATGAAGGGGCTAGCTTGGCGGTATTAATTCCTGAGGATAAGCGTGCGGTAACTATTCGAGTTAATGATGTTGTTGGTGTTGCCGGTTTTCTATTACCAGGAAACAAAGTTGATATTTTAAATACTGTTAATAATCGAACTAAAACAGTATTGAAAAATATAAAAGTGCTTGCGGTAGACCAAACAGCGAAAGCCAGTGAAAACAAACCTATTATCGTACGAGCGGTAACTCTAGAAGTTACTCCTCGTGAGGCGGAAAAACTATTATCTGAAAATAGTAGAGGGGCGATACAGCTTGCACTTAGAAATCCTCAAGCTATCGATCCACCCGTTAGAAAATACGTTGCTCCTCCTAGTGTCACCATTATCAAGGGCACAAATAAATCTAACGTTCGCGTAAATAATTGAGGCTTATCATGAAACGGATTTTTGCAATATTTGCTTTGATTGCCTTGCTTCTACCTTCGGTTCAAGCATCTACACAATCGGGAAACACAATTACTATTCCTCATCACAAATCAACCCATGTGAAGATATCCGGGAAGGCTAAAAAAGTGTCTTTAGGTGATCCTGAAGTTCTAGATATCGTCATGTTAAAGGCTGATGAGCTTTTTCTTATCGGTAAAAAGCTCGGTTCAACAAATTTATCGGCTTGGGATGCACAGGGAAGACTAATAGAGTCATTAAATATCGAAGTTACACATGATCTTAATAACTTAAAATCTAAACTATATGACTTTCTTCCTGAGGAAGATATTAAGGTTCATAGTGCGCAAGATAAATTGATTTTAAGTGGTTTAGTGAGTAGCCAAGAGAAAATGAATATAGCGGTAAAAGTCGCTCAGACATTTTCTGGTGGGCAAGCGGTTAATGCCTCAGATGGTAATGCAGGGCAGGCTGAGTCTGGGGTAATTAATTTAATGACCATTGGTGGCGCTCAGCAAGTAATGCTTGAGGTTACAGTGGCTGAAGTGCAGCGATCGCTTGTTCGTCGTTTTGATTCTAACTTCCGTTTCTTTCAGCAAAGTGGTGATTTTACTTGGGGCTTAACTACAGCAGGCGCTGGTATTGGTGAGGCTGGTGGCAGCATTCTGCCAATTATTGATGCTGTTGGAGTAAATGATTTTGGTTTATTAGGTGGGCTTGTTGATAGTAATACGTTGTTTACTTTTGCCTTAGATATAGCAAAAGAAAATGGTGTTGCAAAGGTACTTGCTGAACCGAACCTGACGACTTTAAGTGGATCTGAAGCGAAGTTTTTAGCCGGTGGTGAATTTCCTATCCCTGTACCAAGTGATGATGGCATCGGTATCGAATATAAAGAATATGGTGTCAGTGTTCACTTTACTCCCATTGTATTAAGCGATCAGAAAATCAATCTAGAGCTAGCGGTTGATGTCAGTGAAGTGGCGACATCTGGAGCACTTTCTTATAGTCCTGGAGATGTTAATGCCGCCTATATCGTGCCTCCTCTAACCAAACGTAGTGCATCATCAACTATAGAGCTCGCTGATGGTCAGACTATTGGTATCGCAGGTTTGCTTAATGAAAATAGTCGGGATGTCGCGAATGAAGTTCCTGGGATAGGTGATGTTCCTGTTTTAGGGAATTTGTTTAAGAGTAAGCAATATGTCTCGGGCGAAACAGAGCTGGTTATTTTAGTTACTCCAAGGCTGGCGAAGCCGGTAGACAGAGATAAAATTGCCTTACCAACAGATGCGTTTGTTGAGCCTACTGATATAGAGTTTTATCTTCTTGGTAAATCAGCCTACTTAGACAATGAAAGAGTAAAACCAAAACAACAGCAAGAATCAACGGAGCGCGTACAAGCCTCTACGGCAAGCGGTGGCTCAGAAGGCCAATTTGGACATTCTTTATAATTGCAGGAGCACGTAATGAATTTTAAGCCGATCTTTTTGATGTTGTGTGTTATTGGAGTAACAGCCTGTTCGAATAATCCTCGTTTGGGTACTGCAATGACCTTGGTGAAAAATGAGCAAGTTTACAACCCTAATGCGACAGAAGAGAACAAGGGTGTCATACCTGAGGGTAGTGGTGAGCGCGCTCAATCAACAATTGAGGGCTACAATAAAGGAAGTAGTAAAAATATAACTATTGAAGGATTTCAACTTTAATTATTCAAACGAAGGTTGCTTCTATGCATAGATGTAGTTTTAACAGAGGTAAGCAGTCAGGCTTAGTGATTATTGTTTTTACATTAGCGCTTACTGTACTGCTTGGCTTCGCAGCTCTTGCTATCGATATTAATCACTTGGTTTTAAATAAATCCCGATTGCAAAACGGTGTCGATGCAGCCGCTCTAGCGGGGGCTGTTGTTGCAGATGCAGACGAAAATCAGAACAAAATAGCACTTGCGATATTAGACACTTTAAAAAACTACTCTTCTTTAGATGGGAATACTGAAATTTCGGTCGATCAAAGCGCTTCATTTCAAGGGCAATCATTGTCTTTGCAACTTTCTGACAGTGCCACATTAACAATTCAGCTTTCTGATGACCCCACATCGTTTCCAGGGACGGTAGGTAATGACGATGATACTTATGTGAGAGTTGAGGTTTCAGGGGTATCTTTGAGTGGATTTTTTGTCGGGTTATTTGGTTTAGATAAGTCAGTTTCAGCTAGTGCGGTTGCAGGGCCAAGTTCTTCAGTAGAGACACTGTGTAACTTGGTGCCGATGGCTGCTTGTGCAATTGACGAAAATGACAAAGATTTTGGTGGTTTTACTATTGGCGAAATGAAGACACTGAAGACTGGTGATTGGAAGAAAAGCGAGATTGGGGCACCAGGAAACTTTGGACTTCTCAACTATGGAGAGCAGGGAATGGATGACCTCGATGAGCATTTGGCTGGCGGTTATAACGAATGCCTCGTTGATGGTGTTGCAAAAGGTGCCCCAGGTAATAAAGTTGGGATAGTTAAGAATGGATTAAATACTCGTTTTGGCGACCCTAATGATCCTGACTACCCCAAAGATATCTTAACAACTAGCGGGTCTGTTACCAAAGACGACGATGGTAATATTACGGATTCTACTTTTACTTACGATAATTATGTTACAGAAATATCTCGAGATGATTTTATTCCTGAAACAGGCGGAGAGCCCGGAAGACGTATACTTCAGATGCCAATTTTAAATTGTACTCAGGGAACAGGTAGTGGAGCTGGTTTTGAAGCTCCTGTGGTTACGATAGGGTGTTTCTTTTTAATATCTAAAGCGCCAGAAAGTAACGGTAATGGTAATAATGAACAGCAAGAGGTTTACGGCGAGTTTATACAAAGTTGCCGTGTTAATAATGCATCTTTTGGTTTAACACCCAGCAATAGTGGAGCTTATAAAATTCAACTTTATAAAGATCCTAGTGGTGCAGGAGCTTGATAATGATTAATTTTAAGCGAAACCGAGGATTAGCCGCTTTAGAAATGGTATTTGTATTGCCTATTTTATTACTGCTATTGGTTGCCATCGTCGAGATGGGTAGAATGTTCATGCATTACACTACCCTGAATAAAGCATTACAGAGCGGAGTGCGATCAGCAGTTGTTGAAACTTATGGTACTGAAAGGTTGAGCGGTATTGCTAGTGTTGATTATATCCAGTCGATAGTTGTTTGTGGTAGTTCTATTTGTGATACTAATACGGTTCTACCTGGACTGACTAAGGCAGATATTTCAATTGATGATTCGTCTATAAGTAATTATGTGACAGTAACCGCCAATTACGATTATGTTCCAATTTTTAGCTCGCTGCCCATAATAGGAACTTCATTTGATGTAACCATGACGGCATCAACAATCATGAGAACAGCACCATGATTAAAAGAACAAAATTAAAACGTGGCGAAAAAGGCTTATCTATCATCGAATTTACTATGGTAAGTACTGTGCTGTTGATGGCTATTTTTGCCGTTTTTGAGCTTGCTCGTTTTGTTTTTTCACTTCAAATGCTTAATGAAGTAACAAGAACCGCAGCGCGACTAGCAACAGTTTGTAGTGTTACTGAGGCTAAAACATCTGGAATTCCCAGCCTTTCTACTATTCAGTCTATAGCCCCTTCAGGGTATGAGCCAGAGATGCTAAAGATAGACTATTTAAATGGTAGTGGTGTGGTGGTTTATTCTGGTTCGGGAACCATTACCAATGATGAGTTTTTAGAAATTAAATTTGTTCGCGCAAAAATAGAAGACTTTAGTTACGCCTTTTCATTGCTAGTCAATGTCTTTGGCAGCAACACAAGTGTGTCTGATTTTGAAACTATTTTACCTAGTGAGAGTTTAGGCATTTATCGTCCATTAAGTGATGACTCAGTGCCAGCGAGTCCTAATTGTAAATAATTAAAAGTTAAATATCTAAGGTCAAGGAAGAATGAACGAAATCATGCAAACAAATGCAAATGATGATTTTAAATTGGCGTTAAAAAGCCAAATCTCTATATGGATCGTATATAGCACAAATGCATTCAAAAAACATATAGAAACTGAGCTAGCTAAATGTACTAATGCATTTACTAGCTTTATTACTCTCAATGAATTTGATTCTAATAATGTTAAAGAACGAACAATTCCAGATTTGATTTTCATTCAGTCTAGTGGGGACTGGGCGCAAAAACTGACCGAGTTGTACTCGAATAGTTTGGTTTTACAAAATAGTAATTCTTCGTTGGTTGTATTTGGTGATGAAGGAAATAGCTTCGACTTAAAAGTTGCATTAAGAATTGGTGCTTCAGATTTTTTATCTGAGTTAACAAGCCTTGAAGGTCTTGCATCTATTCTGACAACGGTTGCGGATGATAAGTTTTCAAATAAAGAATTAGCTGAGCTGCATATTTTTGTCAATAGCAAGGGTGGCAGTGGTGCATCGACGGTATCAATGAATACCGCTATTGAGTTGGCCAAGAATGAAAGTAACAAAGTATTGTTTTTGGATTTAGATATCCAATTTGGTGCTATCCAAGATTATCTAGATTTAAAACCGCAGTATGGGTTACATGATATTATTGATGCCTCAAGTGATCTTGATGAGACAGCATTGCAAACCTTAGTCAGTAAACATAGCTGTAATTTGAGCTTTCTAAATTTCCAACAAATGCACCCTATTGAAAATGAGCTCAAAGCTAGAGGGTTACATACTATTATTCCAGTGCTTCGTGAGCACTATACTCATATAGTTGCAGATCTTTCTCGTGGCATAGAAGCAAACTATAGCTCTTTGATTTCTCAATCCACAAAAGTCTACTTTATTGCTCAGCAGAGTTATGTCTCGATAAAAAATACCAATGACATGCTGGGTGTTCTTGAGTTGGAATATGGGTTGCCTAAAGAGCATGTAGAAGTTGTTGTCAATCGTTATGACAAGAAACAAGCATTAAAGATAACGGATATAGAAGAAGCACTTGGGCAGATTCGAGTTCATGTTTTGCCAAATGATTACAGAGTCGTTAATGAAAGCTCTAACCTTGGAAAACCTTTTTGCTTGAGCAAAAAAAAATCAGCGGTTTCGGAAGCCATCAGTCGTTTAGCGTCGTCAATAGCACCTGTTAAAGAACAGAAGACAGGTTGGTTAGGGAAAATCTTTAGCTGATGAAATTAGGATGAATTATGTTGTTTAAGCGAAAAAATATAAATCCAGACTTTGAGAAAAAAGCCAACTCATTACCTTCCACTGAGCCTCAGAGTGAAAACCCTACTCAGGAAGAAGCTAATTCTCAGCCGAAGCCCCCGTCTCCAAGTAAGCCTTTACCAAATGACATTCCTGCAGAGTCAGATAAACATTTAAAGCAGGAGTCAGATGTAAAACATTACTTTCATAAAAAATTGTTAGAAACTCTGGATCTGGGCGTACTGGCAAACTTAGAAGAAAGCCGAGCAAAAAAAGAGCTACAAGAGGCTATTCATCAATTAATGAATGATGATAAAAGTCACCCTGTGAGTTTGGAAGGAAGAAAAAGAATCACTAGACAAATTGAAGATGAAGTCTTCGGTTTGGGACCTCTTGAACCTCTTCTTCACGATAAATCTGTATCAGATATTCTGGTTAATGGTCCGAAGAATGTTTATGTTGAGAGATTTGGTAAATTAGAAAGAACCCCATATACATTCTTAGATGAAAAGCACCTAAGAAATATTATAGACAGAATAGTGAGCCAAGTAGGGCGACGTATTGATGAAGCATCACCAATGGTGGATGCAAGATTAAAAGATGGGTCTCGTGTCAATGCCATCATACAACCATTAGCAATTGATGGTGCGTCAGTTTCAATTCGACGCTTTGCGGTAGACCGCTTAAATATGGATAACATGTTAGGGTTTAATTCCTTATCCCCTGAAATGGCTAAAATGATCGAAGCTGCCGTGAAGGGAGAATTAAATATTCTTATTTCAGGTGGTACTGGTTCAGGAAAGACTACCACACTTAATATATTTTCATCATTTATTCCTAGTGATAAACGTATCGTCACTATAGAAGACTCT
Source organism: Vibrio sp. UCD-FRSSP16_30 (assembly GCF_001676025.1). GTDB lineage: Bacteria > Pseudomonadota > Gammaproteobacteria > Enterobacterales > Vibrionaceae > Vibrio. The sequence continues at coordinate 60,880 of NZ_LZFW01000084.1, read as the reverse complement.
GCCGAACTTCAACTTCAGCAGCCTCATGTTATTCGCCTTGAAACTCGCCCTGCCAACTTAGAAGGTAAGGGGGAGATAAGTCAGCGAGATCTCGTTAAAAACTCACTGCGTATGAGACCAGATAGAATCGTTATTGGTGAGGTTCGTGGCTCTGAAGCGGTAGATATGTTAGCGGCTATGAATACTGGTCACGATGGCTCTCTTGCGACGATTCACGCCAATACACCTCGAGATGCTCTAAGCCGAGTGGAGAATATGTTTGCTATGGCGGGTTGGAATATGTCGGCCAAAAACTTGCGCTCTCAGATAGCTTCCGCAATCCACATGGTTGTACAGATGGAGCGACAAGAAGACGGTAAGCGTAGAATGGTCAGTATTTGTGAAATAAATGGTATGGAAGGGGATGTTATTACCATGTCTGAAATATTTAAGTTTCAACGACAGGGAATAGATGAGGAAGGCAATATTATTGGTAACTACATCGCCACTGGTATTGTACCTGGATGTCACGATGCTCTGGTTAAGCGTGGTCTGGATATACCATTTGAAACTTTTAAAGCGACTAAATTATAGCTAGGCGGTGATGATATGGGTGATTTTGGTTTATTTCTAGCGTTACTGTTCTTTGCCGTACTATTTATTTCTCAGGCTTTGCTTTTACCGGTAGCGGGACAAAAGGCAAAACATGGCGAGTTAACTAAGCGCTTAAAGCAAGCACAAAAGAAATTAGATGAAGAAAGCCTATCGCTTCTTCATGAGTACTATCTAAAAGAAATGACGCCGTTTGAACGCCAGATGGTCAAGTTTTCTGTATTTGAAAAATTAAAGAAAATGATCGACTTGTCTGGACTCAGCATAACATTAGGCAAGTTATTAGGATGGACAGCTTTAACTAGCTTGTTAGCGGTGGTTGTCTCTTTATACACCGGACAGTTGTGGTATGTGAGTGTTGCCGTTTTCATTGGTGTCTATGTTGTTGTCTATATGTTTATTCAAAAGAAAATATCATCTCGCTTGGAGAAGTTTGAAGAGCAATTGCCCGAGAGTTTAGACATGATCAAACGGGTACTTCAGGCTGGGCAACCTATCAACCAAGCATTTAAAGAGGTTGGAGAGGAAATGCCAGCACCAATTGGTATTGAGTTTAAGAAAACCTTTAACCTACTTAACTTTGGTTACGACATGAGGTTGGCCATTCTACAAATGGTAGATAGAACACCTACCGTGTCTATGTTGGCATTCTCTAGTGCAGTTATTTTGCAAAAAGAAACGGGCGGTAATTTAACAGAAAACTTAGATAAGGTTTCTCAAGTACTTCGAGCTCGCTTTAAACTGGCTCGTAAAATAAAAACTCTATCAGCGGAAGCTAGATTATCTTCTTGGATTTTGGTTTTATCCCCTTTTGCTCTTTATATTTTGACCATGTTTATTAACCCTGAACATGCAGATTTACTCATATCTGATCCCCGAGGAATTACTGCAGTGAGTGTAGGTATCGTAAGCTTAGCTATAGGTGCATTTTGGATTAGACAAGTAATCAATATCAAGGTGTGATTATGAATGTTAATGAATTATCTTCACAAATCGATACGTCAACTCTCCTGAGTCAAGATAATATATTTCTCTTAATGGTGATGATTGGCACCATGTTAGTAGTATTAGCTTTTGGGATGATTATTTTAGGATTTAACTCTCCGATAAAGCGTAAATTAAAAGCACTTAGTGGAGGTGATATCCAACCTAAAAAATCTGAGAAGCTAGGAAGTAAGTTAGGTAATATGGCACCGATTATGGTACCTAATAGTAAAAAAGAAAGAGAAAATATGCAAAGTCAGTTAATTCAAGCTGGTTTTCATGATTCTAATGCGCTTTCTATTTTTTATAGCTTAAAGCTTATTACTGTTTTGATTGGGTTATTTTTATCAGTTACTACATACTTATTAATGCAAGAGTCAAACTACATGCTTTTACTTATTATAGCTTGGGTTTGGCTTGGATTGTTTGGCCCTAACATGTTACTTGCTCGATTTGCCTCTGAGCGAAAAGATAAAGTAAAAGCGGCAGTACCGGATGCACTCGATCTATTGGTGGTGTGTACTGAATCAGGACTGGGTTTTAATGCAGCTCTAAAGCGAGTAGGGGATGAATTAGTGATTAGTCACCCTGAATTTGCCGATGAACTAGAAACGGTCTGCGCCAAAATCCAGGCTGGTGTTGAAATGCCCATAGCCTTTAGAGAGTTGGTTGACCGAACAGGTGTTGAGGAATTAACGGGTCTTGTGAGCATGCTTTCACACGCGGCTAAAGTTGGTGGCAGTATCGCCCAGACACTACGAGACTATACTGAAGATTATCGCGATAAAAGAAAACAAGCCGCAGAAGAAGTTGCAGCGAAAATACCCACTAAAATGCTTTTTCCAATGGTACTGTTTATTTGGCCTTGTTTTTTCATTGTGGCACTCGGCCCAGGTCTAATAACGCTTTTTGATTCGCTAAAATAATTAAGGATGATGGTAATGGATATGAATATTAAAAAAACAGCGATCACAATAGTTATGTGCAGTTTGTTAGGTGCGTGTGCATCAAACAAAGATGAGCCTAAAGAGTTTGATGGTTCTCTATATGCGGGTAAACCAGTTGAATCATTAACGAATGAAGAGCCACCAAAAACTGAAATGGAAGCGATTACTCGTGGTGATGCAGCACTAAGTACTAAAAATTACGATTTAGCCTTATATGAATATCTCAGATCATTATCTTTTTCTGATGCAACTCATCAAAATCAGACCTTATATACAGTAGGTAGAATCCATACTGCCAAGGGGAATATTCGCCTTGCGGAAAAAGCATACACACAAGCATTAGATCATGATAAAAATGATGTTAAATCTTTAGAAGAGCTTGGCTTATTGTATACAAAGCAGGGGCTGACGCCTGAAGGTCAGTCATACTTTTTTAGAGCGATTAGTGCTGATCAGGTTAGGCTCAATAACCCTAATGTATTGAAGAGTCATTCAGAGGTGACTGGTGATACGTTGCAAGGTTTACCTTATGATTCAAAAAGCCCTTTTAGAAGCTATATGGGGTTAGGTATTTTGTCTGATGTTGAGAGCAAATATGATATTGCAAAACGATATTATGAGCGTGCTTTAGAGATCAACCCGCGATCTACGCAGGCTATGATCAATTTAGGGTATTCACATTATATGAGTGGTAGTTATTACCTGGCTCAAAGAATCACAAACAGAGCATTGAAAACTGACCCTAATAGTGAAAAAGCGCTAAATAATTTAGCTCTAATTTACATTGCCTTAGATGATAACCGCCAAGCATTAAATATCTTTAAGCGTCACATGACCACCCCTGAAGCTCTTAATAATGTCGGTTACTTTTTGATGCTAAGAGGAAAACCAGATGAAGCAATACCGTTCTTACAGCAAGCGATAGATAAGAACCCATCGTATTATAAAGTAGCTAATGAAAATCTTGAGCGAGCGTTATCAGAGGTTAGATTACACAAAGAACAGACTCTTAATAAAGATGAAGTAACAGATACAAGCAAAGGGTGATTATCTGGTAGTTTTTGCTAGTTTATGATTTTATATTGCAAGTAACTTCCTTTAAATCAATGCCTTAATGATGCGTCTATTTTTAGTTTTAGACGCATTTTTTATTTCTTATCCATTCTAAACTTTTTACTACACTTTTAATTACCGTATCCATTCTCTTTAGTTAGTGTTAAACGATAGATAAGGCATTGATTGTATATAAAATATTGCAATAACCCACCTTGTTTGTTTTTTAATCTATCATGTTCTTGTTATGTAAAATAAAAGTACTTTACTATCGATTTGGGAGGTTAAAGGTGAGGTGTTGATCACACTTTTATTCTTTTTAATCTAGATGATAATATGTATTGGCTGTTCGCCTGCTAACCTGCCTCGCAACTTTGTAGCCGTTCAAAGTCATAATTAAAAGATAAATAGGAGTGTTCACAGATGAATACCAATAAAAAGAAGTCACTGACCGCCCGAGTCATTCTCGGTATGGGATTAGGTGTATTGACAGGCTTTATCATTCGATTAGCGTTTAGCGATAACCACTTTATTAATGCTTATTTGGTCAATGGTTTATTTGACGTAGGCGGATCAATTTTCATCGCTAGTTTAAAAATGCTTGTTGTACCTTTAGTTTTTGTCTCACTAGTATGTGGTACAAGTTCATTAAAGGATATTGCTACGTTAGGTCGCTTGGGCGGTAAAACCATTGCGTTTTACCTAGTCACGACCATGATCGCCATTTCTATGGCGATCTTTATGGGGACAGTTTTCCAGCCTGGTGCTGGTGCAGACCTTGCTGCCGCAACGACATTTAGCGCAAGTGAAGCTCCGTCATTAGGGCAAGTGATAGTGGGTATGTTCCCGACTAACCCTATCAACTCTATGGCTCAGGGCAACACACTGCAAATTATTGTGTTTGCTGTCTTATTTGGTATAGCAATAAGTGCATGTGGTGAAGTTGGTGAGCGTGTCGCTGCTGCTTTCCAAGACCTTAACGTTGTTATCATGAAACTGGTTGCATTGTTGATGAATGTTGCACCGTACGGTGTGTTCTTCTTAATGGCTAAATTGTTTAGCACCATTGGATTGAGTGCCATTATGAACTTGGGAGAGTACTTCCTAGTTCTATCAGCGGCATTATTGATTCAAGGTCTTATTGTTTACCCTCTAATACTTAAAGTAACCACTGGTCTGAATCCGTTACACTTTTTGAAGAAAATGGAAGATGCCGTAATGTTCGCATTTTCTACTGCGTCTTCAAATGCAACTATTCCGGTAACGATGGAAACTGCAACTCATCGTCTAGGTGTTAAAAACCGCATTGCTTCTTTCACTATACCTTTGGGTGCAACCATCAATATGGATGGTACTGCAATCATGCAGGGTGTTGCGACAGCCTTTATTGCACAGGCGTTCAACATTCAATTGGGTATGGGTGATTACCTTACGGTTATCCTAACCGCAACACTGGCTTCTATCGGAACCGCTGGTGTACCGGGTGTCGGTCTTATCATGCTAGCTATGGTATTAAACCAAGTGGGTCTACCACTAGAAGGTATTGCACTTATTATGGGTGTGGATCGCTTGTTAGATATGATTCGTACTGCGGTTAACATTACTGGTGATAGTGCCGTTACTGTTATTGTGGGTAAATCTGAAGGTGCATTGGATATTGATACGTTCAATGATCCTGATGCAGGTAAAAAGGTAGAAGAAGTTCACCTTAAACCGACAGTTTAATCACTGCATTAATGAAAAAAGAGAGCTTAGAACGCTCTCTTTTTTATGCAAAATATAAAACTAAAAAGGCCTGCATATGTGCAGACCTTTTTGTTTATAGGTTTTTATGAATTAGAGTGTGAGCAGAGCTAATTAATTATTGCTGTGCAGTTCACTATTTAATTCAACAGCGGATTTATTGGTTAGACACTCAATAATCCCTGTTTGAGAATTACGGCGGAACAGAAGATCTGATTTGCCAGCAAGGTCGCGAGCTTTAACTACTTCAACTTCTTGGCCGCTGTTGTCTAGCATACGTACCTTAGTACCTGCTGTAACATACAAGCCAGACTCAATAGTACAACGATCGCCTAGAGGGAATCCAAGGCCTGCATTTGCACCTAGTAAGCTGTTCTCACCGATAGCGATAACGACTTTACCACCACCAGATAGCGTACCCATAATTGAAGCGCCGCCACCGATATCTGAACCGTTACCAACCATTACACCAGCTGAGATACGACCTTCAACCATGCTTACGCCAGTTGTGCCTGCATTGAAGTTGATAAAACCTTCATGCATGACTGTCGTGCCTTCACCAACATGAGCACCAAGGCGCACGCGAGATGTATCAGCGATACGCACACCTGTTGGAACGATGTAGTCAACCATTTTAGGGAATTTGTCGACACAATCGACAGTTAAAGCGCGACCAGCAAGACGAGCTTCAATTTGACGCTCAGCAAGCTCAGGAAGGTCGATAGGACCTTCGTTAGTCCATGCAATGTTATGCAGAAGACCAAAGATACCATCAAGTACAATGCCATGTGGCTTAACTAGGCGATGAGAGATAAGTTGAAGCTTTAAAAAACCTTCAGCAACAGACTGAGGTTTTTCGTCACTTTCAAGAGCAACAATGACTAGAGGTTGTGTAGACTGAGCAGCCTTTGCTGCAAAGCTTGCACTTGCTGCTTGGCCGTTGCTTTCAAATACTGTAACCAGTGCTTGGCACTGCTCAGAAGTCAGTTCAAGACTTTGGTTGCCTTGCTTGTAATCAACAGTTTGTTTGACCGCTTCAATAAGCTCAGCTGTTGGATTTAGAATAGGGGCAGGGAAGAAGGCTTCAATAACTTTGCCGTCTTGGTTTTTAGTTGCGCTACCGAGTGCCAGTGCGAAGAAAGACATCAATTAATCTCCATATAAGGTAATTTAGCACGCTGTTCTTAACTGCTTGCAATACATCAGTTAAGAAAAGCGTACCTCTCAAATTTTGTTGATAGCCTTACACTATAATCAGCGCGTGCATGGCTGAAAAGGTCTAAATGATAAAAACTGACAAAATGCCGTTCTAAAATCTAGATGAACAAAGCAATATAAGCTTGGTGAATACCTTCAATCAGCATTTGCATACCGATGACAGCCAGTATTAATCCCATCATTCGAGTGATTACATTTAGAGCGCTAGGACCGATAGCTCTGACAAATTGCTCTCCAGAAACAAACAGAAGATAAGTCAGGCCACAGAGCAATCCGAAAGAAATAATAGTAATGACAACTTCTACGTTTCCACCAACGGCCGCAAAGTTCATTGCGGTGGCGATAGCTCCGGGACCGGCGAGAATAGGCATTGCAAGAGGGGATACACCGATACTTAAAGCTGCTTCTTTTTGCGCAATTGTGTGACTGGCAGATTTTTCGGAACCATGATGCTCATTATTGCCTCGAAGCATGTTCAAGCCAATGCTGAATACCAAGATCCCACCAGTAATTCGCAAGGCATACAAGGTGATGCCAAACAAGTCGAAAATGAGCTTTCCTGAGATTGCGAATACAGTAATGATGATAAAGGCAATCACCACTGAACGCAGTGCAATGGACTTTATCGTTTGGGAGTCGTTGCCACGAGTTAAACTAATGAAAATGGGAGTGTTTGCTATAGGGTTCATGATGGCAAAAAAGCCCATAAACACAGTCAGCGTATGTATGATAAGATCTTTCATATAGTCCTTAAATGAGTAAATAACAATCTAGCTTTATTATGGCGCTAGAGTGACTTATTTTATGATAAAAGGACTATATAAATTTAAGTTTTTATTTATGCAGCATCAGACGTATCAATAACATCCTCTTGAACTACTGCTTTTGGCTTTTTAGGTGCTGGTTTGCGTTTCGCGCCTAGTGCATACAATACATCTTCTTTATGCTTTGATAGATACATAGAAAGCTCTTCTTGCTGGCTTTCATCGGTAATGATTTTACTGTTAGCTAAAAGCTCAAACAGTTCATCAGCCACATCTAGCATTTTGTCGTATGCGTCCGCTTCGGCCTTTGAGGTAAAAGTCATCTTTTCTTCTCCGTTGCGTTCTACCACGTACTTGACGATAACAGCCATGGTCCATCCTCATAAATTGTTTGTTAATAATTAAATACTGGTTATTTATACATAATTATAATTATACAGTCTAGCCGAGTTCACTATTTTGTCGGGTGATCGCTCAAACGCCATTCAAGACTGTAGTGTAGAAATGCACTAAGGAGTGGATTTAAGTATTTATCTTTATGCAGTACAACTTGCATTGATCTATCAAGGGGAAGATTAATGTTCAGTTTACTGATTTTGCCTGCTTTCAGAGCGCTATCAATTGACAGTTCTGATAAACAAGCTAATCCAAGCCCTGCTGAAACACTATTGATGATCGCTTCACTGCTACTCAGTACAAACTCTTCTTGCCATGAGGTGGTGTGCTTTGCGATGTGCTGCATAAAATAATCACGCGATCCTGATCCAAGCTCTCTTACAAGCCAACTGCGCTCTTCTAGATCATTGATTGATACTTGTGAGCGATGAGCTAAAGGATCATCTGGATTGCAAATCACACACATCTGATCAAAGCCAAAAGGATGATGGGTGAGTTTATCTAATTGTTGATTGCTCTCGATGAACGCAATATCAACTTGGTAATCAATCACTTTTTGGCTTAAAACCGCTGAATTTTCTAATAAAGTTTTAAACTTTACATCTGGATATTGTGCTGTGAAATCGCGAATAAGGTAGGGGAGAAGTTGATTACCTATCGTATTACTCGCACCTATATTGAGTGTGCCACTTAACTTCTCTGGGCTGGATTGAGTAAATAGATTTGGAATCGCCCTAGCACGTTCTAACACCTCATCGGCAACAGATAAAAGGCGCATACCTTCTTGATTTAAAATTAAGCGATTATTTACTCTATCAAACAAAGTATGCGCTAATTGATTTTCAAGTTGGTTAAGAGATAGACTCACCGCCGCTTTTGACAAATACAAACTTTTTGCCGCAGAGGATAAAGAGTTTGCTTTAGCAACACAGGTAAAGACTTCTAATTGTCGTAATGTAAAAGGAATCATAGTGTTTTGTTTTACTTAACGAATGTTTTAAATGTTTAAATTTTAATAAACATAGTGCAATTATATACTCATTGCATCAAGTAATTAATGAGCGGAACAATCTAATGCAAACACAATCTCGATTAGCCAATGCACCCACACCAATGGCTGGCCTTGCCCTTGGTATCGCAAGTTTAGGCTGGTGTTTAGAAAATCTGGGTCTGTTTAATGGTTATGCTCAAATTACAGGAGCATTAATTGCATCGGTACTGCTGTTCGTCTTGATGGCCAAATTCCTGTTTCATCGCCATCTATTAAAGCAAGACTTATCTCATCCTGTTGTCGGTAGTGTTGTACCTACTTTTGCTATGGCGAGTATGGTGGTCTCTTTCGCTATCGGTCAGCATTTAGCATGGCTTGGCAATGTTATTTGGGTTGTATCTGTGGTGCTTCACATACTCTTCCTAGCAAGCTTTAGTTTTCATCGTAGCCAGAATTTTGAGCTTCATCATATGCTGCCGAGTTGGTTTGTACCGCCGGTAGGCATTGTGGTAGCAGCGTTAACATACTCGGGAAGTGCTTCACTGCATTGGATTGGTGAGACTACCTTGTACTTTGGTATGGGCGCTTACGCTATCATGTTGCCGATGATGATTTATCGTCTGATGTTTTCTGAGTTAGTAGAAGATGCAGCTAAACCAACACTGGCAATTTTGGCCGCTCCTGCCAGTCTATCACTGGCAGGCTACCTGTCTTTTGTTGAGTCTCCATCACCTATGATCGTGGCTTTGTTGTTCGGTATTGCGATTTTGATGACCGGCGTTATTTATATCGCGTTTTTCCGTTTGTTGAAGCTGCCATTTAGCCCAGGATACTCAGCGTTTACATTCCCTTTAGTGATCAGTGCGACTGCTATGTTTAAAGTGGCGTTATGGATGGATGAGCAGGGGATTGCGAGCGAATATGTTCAGCAGGTTCATACTCTTGCTGTGGTTGAGTTAATCATCGCATTTGGTATTGTGAGTTATGTAGCTTTGCAGTACTTCAATAACCTTTTAATCCAACCTAGATTAGAATTAGCCACTAAATAGCTTACTTTGAGACATCAATTGCAGTGGGGTATGGTAACCTTATTGCAATTGATTCAATGGATTGTGAGCCTGCCTTGTTTACTGTTTATCATTCAAACCAAATTGATCTTCTTAAATCTTTACTGATCGCCCTGATCCGTCAGCAGCCCCTTTCTTCTCCTTTTGAGCAAGAACAAATTTTGGTGCAAAGTCCCGGAATGTCTCAGTGGTTGAAGATGGAACTGGCTAAAGATATGGGAATTGCCGCCAATCTTAACTTTCCACTTCCCGCGACTTTTATTTGGCAAATGTTTATTGAAGTGTTGCCAAATGTGCCAAAGCGTAGTGCTTTTAACAAAGAAGCAATGACTTGGAAGTTAATGCAAGTCCTGCCTCAAAAATTGAAAGAAACGACTTTTTCCCCATTAGCGTCTTATCTTGAGCAAGATGAAGATGATTCAAAGCTGTTTCAACTAGCAGGAAAAATTGCCGATATTTTTGATGGTTATTTGGTCTATCGTCCAGATTATATAACGGCGTGGGAAAATGGTGAGCACCCAGCAGAACTTGATCAGCAGGGCTTATGGCAAGGTGAACTTTGGCGTGAGCTCTATCAGTTTACGATTAATTTAGGTCAGTCTAAGTACCATCGCGCCAATTTGTATCAAGACTTTATTGATGCGTTGGCGAAAGCGGATGATATAGAAAGCTCTCAGGTACCAAAGCGCCTATTCGTGTTTGGTATTAGCTCTTTACCACCTAAGTATCTAGAAGCGCTCAAGGCACTAGGTGAGCATATCGACGTGCACTTAATGTTCCACAATCCTTGTCGTTATTATTGGGGGGATATTAAAGATCAGCGAACGCTGTCTAAAATGGCCGCCTCAGTAAGACCTAAGATTAAATGGCATGGGCAGGAGTTTAGCGAGGATCAAGGTGTTCCATTATTAAAAGGTGATATCGAACACAATGCGCTGCCTGAGTATCACTGTGATGCGATTACTAACAATCTGCTCGCGTCAATGGGCAAGCAGGGAAGAGATAACCTGCACTTATTATCAGAGCTAGGTAGCAACGAAGTTGAAGCATTTGTCGATATAGATGCAGATAATTTCTTGCATAAAATACAGCAAAATATATTAAACCTAGAACAGCATCAAGACGACTCAAGACTTGAACAAAGCTTACATAAGGCGAATGTCTCGCAACAAGATAACTCACTTTCGATTCACAGCTGTCACAGCGCGACAAGAGAAGTCGAAGTACTGCACGATCACCTCTTGAATTTATTTAATCAAGATCCTAGCTTAAAGCCTCGCGACATTATTGTGATGGTTGCTGACATCAATGCCTATTCCCCAGCTATCAAAGCCATTTTTGGTAATGCTGTGGGAGATCGACGAATTCCTTATTCGATCTCTGATAGAAGCGTGGCCGAAGAAACGCCAATTTTGAATGCGTTTTTACAATTATTGGCACTGCCCAATAGTCGCTGTGGTCGTAGTGAAATGATGGAGATCTTAGAGACGCCCGCTATTTTACAGCGCTTTGGTCTATCAAATGCTGATTTTGAATTAATTGGCTTGTGGGTAGAAGAAGCCGGTGTTCGTTGGGGTTTAGATGAATCGACCGCAACAGAGTTTGAATTACCGCAGCTTAATCAAAATACTTGGCTATTTGGCCTACAACGTATTTTGCTTGGCTACAGTATGTCGGCTATCAGTCAGCCATTTGCTCTTGATGAGGGACTCTTAGCGCCTTATGAGCAAGTTGAAGGGATGCAAGCAGAGCTTGCCGGTCGGTTAGCCGCATTCATTGATAAGGTGTTGCACTATCGACAAATCTTAAATACACCGCAATATAGCGCGCAATGGCAAGCCCAATTAAACGCTCTAGTAAATGACTTTTTTGATCTAGATATTGAAAATGAAATTGCACTTACAACCATTCGCGATGCACTGTCTTCATTAACCGAGCAAACAGCAGAAGCTGGGTTAGAAGCGAGTTTAAGTCATCAAGTAGTCAGTGAGTACTTGCAAGATAAATTAGACAACTCTCGCGTCAGCCAGCGTTTTTTAGCAGGGCAAGTCAATTGCTGCACCTTAATGCCAATGCGCTCTATACCATTTAAAGTGGTGTGTTTATTGGGCATGAACGACGGGGTATATCCAAGAACTGTCGCGCAAGAAGGTTTTGACTTAATGACAGTTAAAACTCGTATTGGCGATAGAAGTCGCCGCGATGATGACCGTTATCTATTTTTAGAGGCACTGCTATCGGCGCAAAGTAATTTATACATTAGTTATATTGGGCAATCGATTTTAGATAACAGTGAATGCTTACCCTCTATTTTGGTGACTGAGTTGCTAGAGTACTGCTCGCAAAACTATTGCCTAGCAGGTGATGAATTAGAATCTGTGGATGATTCTGGCGAGCAACTTTTAAAGCATCTTATCTCCCATCACAGTATGACCCCCTTTAGCCGAGAGGCTTTTACTGATCAACCAAGCTTTGCCTCTGAATGGCTAACGATTGCCAATGGTATTTCATCCGAAACAGTCACAGCGGACACCCCGCTGAATGATTACTTTTTAGAGCGTGGTGATATCCCTGAGATAGAGCTTGAGCAATTATTATCATTTTGGTCTTTGCCGGTGAAGTCGTTCTTTAATCAGCGATTACAAGTTTGGCTGACCAGTGACAAAGAGATAACCGCCGATGATGAACCATTCTCACTTAGAGGGTTAGAACGTTATCTTCTGCGTGATGATTTTGTTGATGCAATGCTAGAAGGTGGAGCATCACGGGCAGATCAAGTGGCCGATTATTATCGCAGTTCAGGTCAATTGCCGGTAGGCGAATTTGGTGATTTAGCGGTAGCAGAAAGTCTTGATGAGATGAAAGATTTAGTGGCTGAAATTGAATTTTATACGAGCAGTAAACAGCCTTCGATCTCTTTGTCTTTAGAGGTTCCTTACCGTAATCACAAGTTGCTGATTACGGGCTGGCTTGATAATTATTATGGCTCAGGCTTAGTTCATCATCGTGTTGGCAGTGTACGCTCAAAAGATATCTTACAAGCATGGATTAAACACCTATGTGCCAGCGCATCTGGCCATCAGATTACCAGTCATATAATTGGTGTTAATAAAACAGGAGTCGAGTATTTCTCCCTTGCACCAGTAGCAGAAAAAGATGCCTTAGTCTTCATGCAGGATTTGTTACTGTTATTTTTTGAAGGTATGACTAATCCATTGCCATATTTCCCGCTTAGTGCCCAAGCTGGTATGCAAGAGTTTGTCTCAAAATCAAAAAGAGGCGATACCGACGTTGCGCGTGAAGCTGCTAAGAAAAAATTTGATAGTCGCTATCTAGGTAACGATTTTAGTGCGGGTGAATCTGATGATTTGTACATACAGCGAGTATGGGCACAACTGAGTGATGAGGTTGTTAAGCAAGGTTATCGTCTTGCGGAAAGGGTCTTTCTACCTGCGCAAGAGCGTCTACAAGCTAAAGACAAAAAGTAATTTTTTGATGAAAAGGAAAAGGGTGGCCGCCAGAATTATTATGTGTAGGGATAGGACTGGCGGCCAAAGGGCCAGAGAGACCTCTTATTCTTATATTTGTATGATTAAACAGGCACTTAGTGCTCATGATTGTCGCGCAAGGCTACGCGTAAAAGCCCGTTATAACAGTGAGAATGATCGCAAACTTTATCCCTTAGCTTTCAGTTTTCTAACGCATAACATCGTTTCATTACATCGATCACATATTTAGATAGGATTTACTATGACTGATGCGGCGCAGATACAACCTGCAGCTCTTGATACAATGACATTTCCTTTGCATGGTGCACGCTTAATTGAAGCTTCTGCCGGGACAGGGAAGACATTTACCATTGCCGGTCTCTATCTAAGATTGTTGTTAGGGCATGGTGATAACGGCAGTGCTCACGATAGGCCATTAACGGTTGAACAAATTTTAGTAGTGACTTTTACTGAAGCGGCAACCGCTGAGCTAAAGGATCGTATCCGCGCGCGCATACACCAAGCTAGGGTCGATTTCAGCCGAGGTTATAGTGATGATCCTATTATCAAGCCGCTACTTGATCAGACTGATGATAGAGATAATGCTTGCCAGTTATTGCTTGCCGCTGAAAGACAAATGGATGAAGCCGCAGTCTTTACTATTCATGGTTTTTGTCAGCGAATGTTAACCCAAAATGCCTTTGAATCTGGCAGTCGATTTAACAGTCAATTTATTAAAGATGAAACTCAACTTAAAGCGCAGGTTGTGGCGGATTATTGGCGTCGCCATTTTTATCAAATGAACAAAACCATGGTAGCGGAAATCCGTAGCCACTGGAAAACACCGCAAGAATTACACAAACAGATTGATAACTTTATTAGTGGCAATGAGGTTTATATCCACTCTGATATGGCACAGGGTGACCTAGAAGAACAGTATGCACAGCGCATTACTGCGGTTGATGATCTCAAGCAAAAATGGTTACTTGAAAGTGATACTTTTAATAAGCTGATAGAAGAGTCAGGCATTACTAAAAACCCTTATAACAAAAAGAATGTGCCTAACTGGATCTCGCAAATCGATGCTTGGGCTAATAAAACGCCTTCAACATTAGCGGTGCCTGATTGCTTAGTACGCTTTAGCAGTGGCGCATTACAAGGCAAAACCAAAGCAGGCAAGCAAGTACCTGAGCATGCGGTCTTTAATCAGCTAGAGGACTTTTTCCAATTGCCTCCATTGGAGATAAAGCAAGCCATCCTCACACACGCCATTCCTGAGTGCCGTGCACAATTACAAAAGGCGAAAAAGCAGCAGCAGAAGCTTTCATTTGATGACCTATTAAGCCAGTTGGATTATGCACTGCAAACCGATGAAGACGATTTATTATCTCAACGAATTCGTCTGTTGTATCCCGTTGCGATGATCGATGAGTTTCAAGATACCGATCCACAGCAATACAACATATTTAGTCATCTTTACCTGCAACGACCTGAGTGCGGTTTGTTTATGATTGGCGATCCTAAGCAGGCAATTTATGCTTTTCGTGGCGCTGATATCTTTACCTATATTCGAGCTCGAAATGAAGTAACCTCCCACTTTAACTTAACCACTAACTGGCGCTCTAGTCAGGATATGGTGCAAGCGAGTAACGCGCTATTTGAAGAAGCTGAATCGCCTTTTATTTACAATGACGATATTCCTTTTACTTCCGTATTAGCAAGCCCTGATGCGGATAAAAAATCATGGTCTTTACATGATAAGGTGCAGCCTGCCATGACCATCTGGCATCAGCAACAAGAGGGGGAAGGGGTTGCCAAGGGAGATTACAATCATGCTATGGCGCAATCTACGGCAACTCAAATACAACAGATCCTAAGTGCATCAGACCAAGGTTTGGCTGTTTTGCACGGTTCTAAAAATAAGCCTATTCAAGCGGGCAATATTGCAGTTTTAGTGCGTACGGGTAGAGAGGCCAACTTAGTGCGTAAAGCGCTATCAGAAAAGGGCGTCGCGAGCGTTTATTTATCGAATAGAGACAGTGTATTTGCCAGCTCAGTTGCCAGTGATGTGATGTTATTTTTACGTGCAGCTTTGCACTTTGATAATGACCGCGCGTTACGCTCCGCCGCTGCCAGTCGCTTATTTGATTTGTCCTTGTTTGATTTGGAAAGATTAAATCAAGATGAACAATACTGGGAGTTATTGAGTCAGGAGTTCAGTGACTATCGCCAGATTTGGTTAAAGTCTGGCATCATGCCTATGATTCGAAAACTCATTCAATACAGAGAGTTAGCACAGACTCTACAACAGCAGCATCAAGGTGAGCGAGTACTTACTGATTTAATGCACCTTGCCGAATTATTGCAACAAGCGTCTGCTGAACTGGAAAGCGATCACGCTTTATTACGTTGGTTTGAAGAGCATATCTTTGACGCTGCCAGTGGCGATTTAGGCGATGAGCAAAAGCAGCGTTTAGAGTCTGAGCGAAACCTAGTGCAAATTGTCACTATTCATAAATCCAAAGGTTTGGAGTATGACATTATCTTTGTGCCTTTTGTTAGCGCCAGTCGTCAAAGCAAGCAGGCACTTTATTATGATGATGAGCGTAAAAGCACTCGCTTTGATATAGACAATAATGCCGAGGGGATTGAGCTATCCGATAAAGAGCGCCTTGCTGAGGATCTGCGTCTTATCTATGTCGCAGTCACTCGCGCCGTATACTCTTGTTATCTAGGTGTGGCTGCTTTAAAAGACGGGCGCAGCAAGAAAGTGATGACTCACTTAAGTTCTATTGGCTATCTATTACAAGGTAGTGAGCCACAAGAAGCCAGCGCTCTTAGCACTGCGTTACGTGAGTTTGAAGATAAGTATGCTTCAATTGTGGTTAGCGATCCTATTCCTTGGGATGACGTTCGTTATCAAGCGCCAGAGGCCGAACTGGAAATGCTGGAAGCCAATAAAATGCAGCAGCAAATTGATTGGCGCTGGAGAATGACCAGTTACTCAGGATTGGTTAAACAAGGGCATGGCAGTGTTTATAAAGATGAGAGCGCATGGCTTGATACAACACTGGATATTGACGCGTCACAAGACCAAACACCATTGATTGATCTAAAGCAAAAGACCATGTTCAACTTTCCTCGAGGTGCAAGACCGGGGACATTTTTACACAGCTTATTTGAAGAGGTTGAATACACCGAATCAGCCTTTACGGCGCGCAACCAAGAGATCATTAGACAACTGATAATCAAAGAGCAGTTAGAAGAAGAATGGCTGCCAATACTGCAAGAGATGGTCGATAAGGTACTCAACACTGACTTAGATGGTAATGGCCTCAAATTGTCAGATAAAAATCCATCACAAAGGCTGGTGGAAATGGAGTTTTTGCTACCTATCGAGATCCTGCTGGCGCAGCGCTTCAATACCATTACTCATAAATATGATTCACTGACTGCGCAAGCAGGAGAGCTAGGTTTTGCTCCGGTAGAGGGCATGTTAAAAGGCTTTATTGATTTGGTTTTTGAGCATCAGGGCAAATATTATGTCTTAGATTGGAAGTCAAATCATCTTGGTGATTTGGCCGAAGATTACCATCAAAAGAGCTTAGATCTGGCAATGATCGATCATCGCTATGATGCCCAATATCAAATTTACGCACTGGCGTTACAGCGATTTTTAAGTAGTCGTATTGCTGATTACTCTTACGATGCTCATTTTGGAGGGGTCTTTTACTTATTTTTAAGAGGTATGGACGGCAGTGGTGAATACGGCGTATTTTCTGCTAAGCCATCGCAACAAATGTTATTAGAACTCGATGCACACATTCGCGGTGAGGAAGCAATATAATGATTGAGACAGCCGAAAGCCTTCCACAAACATTAAATCTCTCTGAAATTGCTCCAGAGCAATTAGCTCATTATCATCAAAAAAGCTGGTTGGATTGGTTAGAGTTGATGGCCAATATGAATATGGTTCGAGACATTGATTTTCAGCTAGCCAAGTTTTTATCTGGTCAAGAGAAAAGCGCGTCAAAATCACACATAGCCGTCATGATATGCGCGGTCAGTTATGAGCTGAGTAAAGGCAACACATGTTTGCCTATTGCGAATAACTGGAATCCTTTACGGGCATTTGGTGTGAGTTCACTAGAGCCGTTATTTAATCCTGAACTGCTGGCATGTCATTGGGTTGATGAGCTGAATCAGTCAAGCTTAGTGGCGCATGACTTTGAAAGAGCTGGATTTCAAGAAGCTATGCACAAACCATTGGTATTCGAATTTGGCAGTGTGTATTTACAAAAATATTGGCACTTTGAAGGCTCATTGGCTCAAAAATTATTAGAGTATGCAGAGCCCATTAACATTGATGCTAATCAGCTTTTGGTATTAAGAGTGCAGTTAGATCAACTGTTTGCTTGGCAGTTGAGTTACCTCTTTGCCGAGATACAAGATCTTAAACAAGCGAATGCTTCTAGCGCGAAAATTCAGCGAGCGATTTGTGAATCTCTAGATGTTGTTGATCTTGATGGTTTAGCCTTTGATAAAATTGTGGCAATAGCAATGCAGGCAAATTCCAGTCATGATCTTGAACAGTTAGCCGAATATATTCCATTAAGCGCTTGTGTTAATTATCAGAAACTAGCAGCAGCCACTGCACTGACTCGCCGTTTCTGCGTGATATCAGGCGGCCCAGGCACAGGTAAAACCACCACGGTATCGAAATTGCTTGCAGCGCTGGTGGCCTCAAGTGAAAAAGATCTCGATATTAAACTGGCTGCGCCGACGGGTAAGGCGGCGGCTCGCCTGACGGAATCTATTGGGCAAGCGATAGATTCTTTACCTGTATCACCACAAATTAAACAAAAGATCCCTACCTCTGCCAGTACCTTACACCGCTTATTAGGGGCTATCCCAAATAGAACTGAATTTAAACATAACGCGCAAAATCTGTTGCATTTAGATCTTTTGATTCTTGATGAAGCGTCTATGGTGGATTTGCCTATGATGTGCAAATTGCTTAATGCACTGCCAGCCCATGCCCGCTTAATTTTATTAGGTGATAGAGATCAGCTCTCATCGGTTGAAGCTGGCGCGGTGTTGGGGGATATCTGCCAGCTTGGCACTCAAGGATACAGCCCATCCCATAAAGCTTTACTGAGTAAATTAACCGGATATGAACTGGCTACTTCTCCGCAGGTCGGTAGTGCCATTAGTGATAGTTTATGTGTATTACAAAAGAGTTTTCGTTTTCATAGCCGCTCTGGTATTGGTAAATTGGCAAGAGCAATCAATGCTGGGGAGATGGCCAAGGTTGATGAAGCATTTGCTGCGGATTACACCGATATTGAACACTTTGATGTTAATGCCCAAACTTACGCAGAGCTGGTGACGCATTTAGTTGCACGCTATAAAAGCTACCTAAATTTACGCTTTGAAAACAATGGCACAATGAGTATGTCCTCTTTTGCTCGACAGGTGCTGCAGAGCTTTTCTCAAACTCGTTTACTGTGCGCAGTACGTGAAGGGGAGTTTGGCGTTGAAGGGGCAAATAACAATATAGAAAAAGCGTTAGCAGGTAAGGGGTTGATCCCAAGAGATCGAGATACTTGGTATATTGGACGACCAGTGATGGTAAAAAATAATGACCATAATCAGCAATTGTATAATGGTGATATTGGAATTTGTTTACTTGATGAGAGCTTGCAAGAACCAAGATTAAAAGTCTATTTTGAGCTGCCTGATGGTAGTGTGAAAGGAGTACTTCCAAGTCGCGTTCCGCCTCATGAAACCGCTTACTCCATGACTATCCATAAATCTCAGGGCAGTGAGTTTAATCATACTTTGTTATTGCTACCGAAAACGCCAACGCCTGTATTAACTCGCGAGTTATTTTATACCGGTGTTACCCGAGCTAAAAATAAGCTAAGTATCTATGCAGATACCGCGATTATTCAACGTGCAATTAAGCAAAAAACAGCCAGAAGTAGCCATCTGTCACGCAGATTAGCTACTAATTAAATTAGCTTGCCTTGCCTAGCAAGAGCATCAACTGAAAGGCTTGGCGTTAACTAATATCTAACGCCAAGATTTTAGATTTTCTTTGGAAGTTATACAGATCCTGCTTTTTAATTGGCAGGTCTTCAAGATCAATCTCGCTAAAGCCTTGTTCTCTAAACCAATGTAGGCTGTGCGTCGTTAGGATAAACAATTGTTTAATGCCTAGAGATTCGGCTTGATGCTTCATATAGGTGAGTAAATGTGCGCCTCGGTTGCCATCTCGGTATTCAGTATGGATGGCAACACAGGCCATTTCGGCCATTTTGTCTTCGGTGTAGGGATAGAGCGCCGCGCAACCAATAATCAATCTGTCTTTGACGATAATGGTAAAGCGTTCAATCTCTTGTTCAAGCTGCTCTCTTGAGCGGCGAACTAATATGCCTTCACTTTCTAAAGGTTCAATCAAATCGAGAATACCACCAATATCGTCAATGGTGGCAATGCGTACTTGTTCGGCGCTGTCCATCACCACTTGCGTACCAATACCATCACGAGAGAACAACTCTTGTATTAAAGCGCCATCATCCATATAACTGACCAGATGACAGCGTTGCACGCCTTTTCTACAAGCTTTTACTGCGGCGGGTAAAAAGCGTTGAGTACTAGGGGCGTTACCGGTAATGCCTTGTTTAAGAATATGCTCAACTTCATGCGGAAATAGCTCAGCGGCAACCTCTCCATCGGGTTTGATATAGCCCTGATCAGAGCTAAAACCAATCAGCTTATCAGCGCCTAGTTTGATGGCTATCTGTGTGGCGAGTTCTTCAGAAACAAGGTTAAAACACTCTCCTGTGACCGAGCCTGCTACAGGACCGATAAGAACAATAGAATC
Source organism: Vibrio sp. UCD-FRSSP16_30 (assembly GCF_001676025.1). GTDB lineage: Bacteria > Pseudomonadota > Gammaproteobacteria > Enterobacterales > Vibrionaceae > Vibrio. The sequence continues at coordinate 40,749 of NZ_LZFW01000084.1, read as the reverse complement.
ACGCTCGAGAGTGCGATTAATACCTTCTACATCGATACGACGAACACGGCCACTGTGTTGGTAATCGACGCCGTTATCGATACCTAACGGCTGCGCGATAACAAAGTTGCCACTGACAACGTTCAGTTGATTGCCCGCCATTGGCGTATTGTTCAGACTCATTGATAGGTGAGCGGTAATTGCCAGTTGCAGTTGTCCGGAGGCTTGCATCACATGTGGCAGAGTCGATGATTCAGTAATCCGAATATCTTTGTGATAGGGGGAACTAAGAGATTGCAAATGCAGGCGTTGATCAATTTGCGGTCGAGCACCGTGAACTAAAACGAGTTTAACCCCTAAGCTATGCAGCAATGCGATATCACTGACGATATTAGGGAAGTTTTCGTGATTTAATGCTTCGCCACAAAGATAGATCACCATAGTGCTATCACGGTGCGCATTCACATAAGGGGTGGATTGACGAAATCCTTTAACCAGTTCGGTACTGCGAGACATAAGCTGACTTAGATTGAATTTTTATACAATAATAATGATTATTTATATAATTACAACTATTTAAGTTGCTAATGATAAATCGCAGGATGACACACTTTTATGTTATTTGTTGGTGATTTTTCTTACAGGCATTGCGTAAACACAATGAGTTTGTCATTCTGACTTTATAAGGTTTCATTAAGGATATTAACCCTAACCAATGCGCAAATTTATTCCTCTTTTTACTCTGGTGATGCTAGTGACTGGTTGTGCTAATAACACCGATCAAGGACAGCAATACTTTGATCAAGAATTTCAACAGCCCCTTACCCCAACAGAAACGATTAAAAGTAATGCTTTTATCGATTTAAATACCTTTGATGCACAAGCTAAGCAAGTGTTGGATAACTCACCGTCGATGTCGGCTAAGTATCACGATCTGTATCAACACCTATCTGAATGGGCGTTACAAAGTGGCGATCCTGCCGATTTAAAAAACTTTGGTGTCCAAAGTGCGCAAATGCGTGGCGGTGATAACAAGGGGAACGTTCTATTTACCGGCTACTTCTCACCAGTAATCGAGTTACGTCATCAGCCAGATGAAACCTATAAATACCCAGTATATGGCAAGCCAAGTTGTACACAGCAGTGCCCAACTCGCGCGCAAATTTATGATGGTGCGTTGCAAGGTAAAGGGCTTGAACTGGGTTATGCGCCCAATATGATTGATCCTTTCTTGATGGAAGTGCAGGGAAGTGGCTTTGTTCATTTTGGCGATGACAACAGCATGCAGTATTTTGCTTATGCCGGGAAAAACAATCGTGCCTACGTCAGCATTGGCCGAATCTTAATTGAGCGTGACTTAGTGGCAAGAAAAGACATGTCATTAAAAGCGATTAAACAGTGGGTGTCGGAAAATGATGAAGCGACAGTCAAAGAGTTGCTTGAGCAAAATCCTTCTTATGTGTTCTTTGTCCCTAAAGAAGATTTAGCTGTCAGAGGTTCTGCTGGGATCCCGTTATTACCGATGGCATCGGTTGCCGGTGATAGAAAAATATTACCTATGGGCACACCGATATTAGCTGAAGTTCCACTACTTAATGCCGATGGCACTTGGTCTGGCGCTCACGCACTGCGCCTATTAATTGTGTTAGATACGGGCGGCGCAGTAAAAGAGAATCATCTTGATCTCTACCATGGTATGGGGGCAAGGGCTGGGGTGCAGTCAGGCCACTATAAGCACTTTGGTCGAGTGTGGAAATTGGACTTACAAAGCTCAGAAGCTGCAACTTCTACTGCAGTCGAAAAATAGTCCTAGTATTGTGTGTCATTGTGCGCAATTTTACCCTCGTTAGCAGGTGGCAAAAGCTGGCAAAAACTAGACATTGATTACAAGAGTGCGTATAAAACGCACTCTTGTTGTTTTATGTTCAGAGAAGTATCTTCATGCGAGAATTAACCACCCCAGCATCAGAATCCTATGACCAACGTTTTGGTGGCACTCGCCGTCTTTACGGTAATAGCGAAGTCGAGATCTTACGCGCCGCGCATGTGTGTGTAATTGGTATTGGTGGTGTGGGTTCTTGGGCCGTTGAAGCTTTGGCAAGAAGCGGCATTGGTGAGCTTACTCTAATCGATATGGACGATGTGTGTGTCACCAACATTAACCGTCAAATTCATGCGATGTCAGGTACTGTTGGCAAGAGCAAAATTGAGGTGATGGCGGAGCGTGTTGCGCTAATTAACCCAGATTGCAAAGTGAACCTGATTGATGACTTTATTGATTCAGACAATCAAGCTGAGTATCTAAGTAAAGAATACGACTATGTGTTAGATGCCATTGATAGCGTGAAAGCGAAGGCATCACTGCTAGCTTATTGTCGTAGCAATAAGATAAAAGTCATTACTATTGGCGGTGCTGGTGGACAGGTTGATCCCACACAAATTTGTGTCGCGGATTTGAGCAAAACCGTGCAAGATCCTCTGGCGAAAAAAATCAAAGATCAGTTGCGTCGCTTCCATAACTTCAGCAAAAACCCTAAGCGTAAATTTAGCATTGACTGTGTGTTCTCAACTGAGCAGTTAAAATACCCGCAAGCAGATGGCAGTGTGTGCGCCGTTAAAGCAACCGCTGAAGGGCCAAAACGCATGGATTGTGCGACAGGCTTTGGCGCAGCAACCGTGGTGACCGCAACGTTTGGTTTTGTGGCTGTCTCACGCATTATTGAAAAGCTGATTCAAAAGCATCGCGTTTAAATTAAGGTTTGTTGACTATGAATTATCCTGAAAATCCATTTGGCAGTACTATTTTAGAAGCTGACATTCTGGCACAGATGACACTATGCCAAGGGTGGGAGAAGCGCTATCGTCAGGTTATTCAGTGGGGTAAAAAGCTGCCAGTAATGCCTGAAGAGTTAAAAGCTGAGCAAGTGCTGGTTGCTGGATGTGAAAGCCAAGTTTGGTTAGTCGGGCAACAAGTTGGTGACGTATGGCAGTTTTGCGCAGATTCTGATGCGCGCATTGTTCGCGGGCTCATCGCATTAGTGCTAACGGTCTTCAATGGCAAAACCAGTCAACAAATTCAGCAGTTTGACATAGAAAGTTACTTTGAAAACCTTGGGTTAATTCAGCATTTAAGCCCATCACGCGGTAATGGGCTTAAAGCGATTGTTGAACAAATTAAAACGCTCACAGCGTAATATTGTTAAGCGTTAAAGCATATCTACCGCTTTCGTTAGAGCCGCAACAAAGGCGTCAACTTCTTGGGTTGTGTTGTATAGAGCAAACGAGACACGCACTGTCCCCTTAATTCCAAGAGCATCCATTAACGGGTGAGCACAGTGATGACCCGCTCTAAGGGCGACGCCTTGTTGGTCAAGTAATGTCGCAATATCTTGATGATGTACACCCGCCATTACAAGGCTGATCACGCTGGCTTTTTCTTGATAGCCAATCACTTCAATATCGTCAATTTCTTTTATCGCGAGATAAGCTCGTTGCTGTAATTGCTGAACGTGCATCTCAGCACCTTGCGGATCAATGCTCTTTAACCAATCTATGGCACTTGAGAGTGCTAGAGCGCCAGCAACATTAGGCGTTCCTGCTTCAAATTTCCCCGGTAACTCACTAAAAGAAGTCCCTGAAAAACTCACCTTGTTGACCATCTTACCGCCACCATGCCAAGGGGGCATCGCCTCTAATAGAGCTAACTTGCCGTATAAAACACCGATCCCTGTTGGGGCGTACAGTTTATGGCCAGAGAAGACATAAAAATCACAATCGAGTTTTTGCACATCCACTGTTTCATGCACGATACCTTGCGCGCCATCCACGATAACAACCGCATTAAACTGTCTTGCCAGTTTGATCATCAGTTCTATTGGGTGGCGAGTGCCAGTGACATTAGAAACATGGCCAATGGCGACGATTTTTGTTTTAGGATTGAGCAAAGATTTAAAGGCATCAATATCTAAAGTGCAGTCGGGTAGCATTGGGATTTTAACTACGTGAGCACCGGTTTGCTCAGCCACAATTTGCCACGGCACAATATTGGCATGATGCTCCATTTCGCTGATCAGAATCTCATCGCCAGCAACTAGCGTATTTCTGGCATAGGTTTGAGCAATAAGATTAATCGCTTCTGTTGCGCCGCGTGTCCAAACGATTTCTTTAGTCGAATTGGCATTGATAAAGTCACGAACGTTTTCGCGAGCATGTTCAAACAAAGAGGTAGCATTGGCGGTTAGGCTATGAGTGCCTCTGTGCACATTGGCATTGTGCTGCGAGTAATACTGAGTAATGGTATCAATAACTTGCTTAGGCTTTTGCGTCGTTGCAGCGCTGTCGAGATAAACCAAAGCTTGCGGTGAGTTATCCGATGCTGATTGCAGAGCAGGGAACTGGTCTCGGACAGATTGAATATCAAACACCTTTCGCTCCTAGATTGTGATAGTGAAGATTAGGTAATGGCACCATAGGTTCTGCAATGCTCCAAGCAAATGCTTTACCCGATAGGTGAATGATGATTTCTATGGCAAATTCGAATGCGCTACCTGGCCCTTGGCTAGTCAGTAGATTGTAAGTTTGATCATAGGTGACGCGCTTTTCTCGCCAATTATTAGCCGGAATATGCGATTTAAAGCTTGGATGACAAGTCATCAGAGCTTTTGGGTACAAGTTATGGTGTTGCAGCATGAGTGCTGGGGTTGCACAAATAGCCGCGTTTAATCGCCCATCATAATGCTGCTGTTTAACCATCTCTAAGAGCAAAATACTTTGCTGAAATACCATTGCGCCGTCAACGCCGCCAGGCAAGGCAATCACATCAAACTCCTCATCGGCCACATCCACTAATTTAACGTCTGCGCTAAGAGGAATGCCTCTAGAACCCTTAAAGGTTAATTGCCCTTCAGGTTCAACGCTGGCAACGGTGACTTGATAATTGGCACGGATGAGCACATCGATGATGGTGATGGCTTCCATCTCTTCAGTACCAGGGGCGATAGGGACTAAGGCTTTAATGGTCATAAGCTGGCCTCTTGTTGTTTGATTTGTTTAAACAGCTTTTCATTGAGTGGCACGTTAAGATTGTGCGCTTGCGCTCGTTGAATCAGGTATCCAGTAATATAGTCAATTTCTGTTACTCGTCCATGATAAATATCTTGATGCATTGATGAGTAGTTATCTTTTGTGGCTTGAATGACTTGCTGTACTTGTTCAAACAGAGCTTCACGCTTACAAATCAACCCTTGCGCATTAATCACCGAGCTAATTTCTAGGCATAAAGAGTCAATGAAAGCCAAAGTTATCGGATCGCTGAGTTCTCCATTACGACAATTTCTGATTGCCGTTAAAGGGTTAATACAGCAGTTAATCGCCAGTTTATTCCACAGGGCTTGCTGGATATTGTCATCCCAGTAAACAGGACTAAGAGCTTGATGCAAAACTTCGGTTATAGAGCGAGAAACATCTGTGCCATATTGATTGAGTTGGCCAATGGTTGTGCGGCCATATCCGGTATGTTTTAGCTTTGATTGACTTTGTTTTAGCGCGCCGTGAGTGGTGGTAGCAAATAACACATTGTATTTATTTAGCTGGGGTAACAGTGCTTGGATTACCCCCATGCCATTGTGAGTAAATAGCAAGGTACAGCTTGGTTTTATGAATGGTAGGATTGGCTGAGTTGCCGATTGTACTTGCCACGCTTTAACCGCAATAAGCACAAGATCCGCATCCGATAGATGAGTCGTCTGATTCGCTTTAAAAGTCATGGTGGGCTGGTCATCTAAAGATAAAGCGATTGAGGGCTCATCACCTTTTGTCCAAAGCGATACATTATGACCTGCCTTGTGCAGATAACAGGCCCAAAGCGAACCAATCGCGCCAGCGCCAAGGATACAAATATTCAAGCGTTACTCTCCTGTGTTTTTGCATGGCTAGGATACGTGTATTTACCTCAATTCGCGAATCGCAGAGATCAAAAAAGGCGCTAATAGCGCCTTTTTTATAACTTAGAGTTCAGATTAGAACTTGTAAGTCACTGATACGTAGTGACCAATGCCAGATGATTCAGATACCGCACCCCAAGATGTAGTTTCGCCATCTTTAAAGCCGTAAACATCATGGTAAAGTTTAAGACCGTAACCTACAGCATAGTGATCTGAGTGCCAGTAGATACCATTGAACATCGCACCACCGTTGCTAGCAGAAGAGTATTTTTCTTTCATGCCAAATTGATAGTCGATGTAACCTTGGTAAGAAATGAATGAACCGTTATCGAAGAAGTAGAAAGGTTTGAACCAATTTGTTGATATTTGGTAACCATTCCAGTCTTTTAAGTTCGAGTCGTAAGTACCATAAAGGTTTAGGCCAATTTTGCCTAACCAAGGAACCATCACATCAGAACCTAGACCAACTTTTTGGTTATTTACACCAGAGTTGCCACCCCATTCAAAAAGAGTTGCTACATACAGCTCTTGAACAGGTCCAAATGAAAGGTCGTTATGCGTTAAAGCATCTAGAGATACGCGAGGAGCGAATTTCATGTACGTTTTTTCTTGACCATCTTTATCAGAGCTTGGGCTGCTTAGTAGGTTGAATACATCAACATAACCGTAAAGATCAAAAACTCCAGAACGACCACCAAATTCCATTTCTAAGTAATCATGAGAAGATTCAGCACCAGCACCTTTTTCATTAAAAGCACCCATCAGGTTAAATTGCATCCACTTGTAGTCGTTTTTGTGGATGTCACCGTCAGTGTAGTCTGCTGCAATTACTGGAGCTGATGTCGCCGCTAGTAGGCCAAGTGTTAAAAGTGATTTACGCATAATAATGGGTACTCTAAAAATGTTTTGCGAAAAATGAATTTGCTATTCCATAGCAACCGTTTCCATACAGGGAATAATAGAGATCTATTGCGCAAATGAAAGTGATAAGACTGGCATAAATTACACTTAAGAGTGATCTGTATCACAAAACTACAAATGTGCAGTTCGATTATTGTCCAGTTGAAAATTTTAAGGGAACTTTTTAAAAAACACAATGTTAGAGAGAGCTGATCGATTTTCATTCAATTACGTATTAGCCATAAACGGACTAAGCAGAGAATATTATGTCAGTGATCAAACTATTTCCTTTAAGTTCAGTTGTGCTACCCGAAGGAAGAATGAACATTAGGATCTTTGAGCCTCGCTATAAACGAATGATCAGTGAGAGTTGTAAAGCCGGCCTTGAGTTTGGTGTCAGTTTAATCGGTGATTGCAATTCAGCTTCTGCTGGTTGTATATCAAATGTTGGCACAATGGCTAAAATCATCGACTTTGATCAACTCAGTGATGGCTTTCTTGGTGTCACCATAGTCGGCACTCATCGTTTTAAAATTAATAGAATTTGGAGCGAATTTGATGGTTTACGTTGTGCAGAAATTGAGTATTTAAGTAATTGGAATAGCAAACAATTATCGGATAAAGATTTATTTATCAGCTCACAACTGCAACGTGTCTATCAGAGATTTCCTGAAATAAAGGATCTCTATTCACATTGTTTTTTTGATGACGCAGCTTGGGTTAGCCAAAGGTGGTTGGAATTACTTCCATTGGAACAAGTTCAATTTGAGCATCTTATTTCTCAAGGGGATTGTGAAGAAGCGGTGCGATTTCTTTGCCAAGCTATTGAAGTATAAATGTTTATATAAAAGTAATGGACCGATAAAGCATCAATAGTTTTTTATCTAACGAAAAATACTGGCATATACTTACAGGCATTAATCATTAGCCTAAATTATGCCCATTTATTGTGATCGATAGTGACTAAAGTGCGTATACCTACTTAGTACTCACTAAAAAGGTGAATCATGGACATTTTAACCAAGGCATCAAATCCAACTAAAGCTGAGTGGATTGAGTGCATGGAAAAAGTACAACAGGGAGATAAAGCTGCATTTGCGGTTGTATTTAGCTATTTTTCCCCGCGTTTAAAACAGTTTGCGTTTAAGCATGTCGGTAATGAACAAGTGGCATTAGAACTGGTGCAAGATACTCTTGCGGCAGTGTGGCAAAAATCGCACCTATTTGATGGTAATAAAAGCGCTTTATCTACTTGGATATACACGATTGCCAGAAACCTCTGTTTTGATTTACTTAGAAAACAAAAAGGTCGTGAACTGCATGTGCACTCAGAAGATATTTGGCCTGAGGATTATTGCCCACCCGATTTGGTTGATCAGTATTCACCTGAAAGAAATATGCTTAGAGAGCAAATAGTTCGCTACCTTGATACGCTTCCTATGAAGCAAAAAGATGTACTAAAGGCGGTTTATCTCGATGAACTGCCTCATCAGGAAGTCGCGGATAAGTTGGATATACCGCTAGGTACAGTCAAGTCTAGATTGAGACTGGCAGTTGAGAAGTTAAAAGATACTATAAAGGCGGATCACCTATGAAATACCATCCAAGTAACGAGTTATTAAAAGCCTATACCGAGGGCAGTATTGATGCTTGTAATGGGTTGACACTTGCTGCGCATCTAGAAAACTGTCATCACTGTCAGAGTAAAGTTGAAGAACTTGAAAGCCAAGTATCGCAAGGGTTTGTTGATTTTGAGCAACAGCCAACAGCAGATATTGAAAATGAAGCCTCAATGATGGAAGCCATGTTTAATGAGATTACCTCTTTAGATAAGAAGCCTATTACCATCAAACGTCCAAAGGTTGCTCAAATTGAAGTCAATGGTAAAAAATTCCCCCTACCTAGGTCTTTACAAAACATATCTACACGACTGAGTAGTTGGAAAAATTACGGTGGAAAAGTATATACCGCTCATCTTGATATTGGAGAGCAACAGCGTGTGAATTTGCTGTATATCAAAGGCGGAGTACAAGTTCCTCAGCATACACATAGAGGTATAGAAACAACATTAGTGCTGCATGGCCGTTTTAGTGATGAAGATGGTGAGTACACTGTAGGGGATTTTATGGTGGCTGATGCATCGATAAAGCATACCCCTCGCACTGAAGAAGGTCAGGATTGCTTATGCTTGACGGTATTAAGTGAGCCAATGATCTTTACTCAAGGGGTTGCCCGCATCTTTAATTTGTTTGGTAGAGGCATGTACCCTTAACGGATAGTATATTCATAGCCAGTTTTTCTATAAAAGAAAAATAGCCAAACGAAGCGAACAAAAAAAGCCACACAAACGATAAGCGCAATGCTTTCTTTTGTGTGGCTTTTTTATGGATAGTATTATCGAATTAGTCGATAAAACCCACTAGCTAGAGGTATGTGACTTTTCATCTTCGAGTCCCCGCTTACGGGCTTTTTCTAAAATATCATTAAAGTAGCCACGCAGAGAGTAGAGCATGATTAAGCTTGGAATCACCATTGCGGCGGTAATAATAAAGAAAGTAGACCAATCATTGAGGTAGTCAACCAGTTCCCCACTAAAGGAAGCTAATGTGGTTCGTCCTAAATTACCTAGAGAAGCCAGTAGGGCATACTGAGTTGCCGAGAACGCTTGTCCGGTTAATATGGTTAAGAACGAAACAAAGGCCACAGTGGAAAATGCGGTCGTGAAATTATCAACAATAATAGTCGCTAAAAATAGGTGCTCATTCGGGCCTGCTTGAGCTATCCATGCAAACATCAAGTTGCTGGATGCCATTGCGACACCACCAATCATCAAGCCTTTTACAATACCAAATCGTACATTGAACATACTGCCGACTAGAGTAAAGAGTATGGTTGCTCCCCAGCCTATCAGCTTAGAGTAGTGGCCAATTTGCTCGTTGCTAAAACCGATTTCTTTATAGAAGGGTATCGACATTCGGCCAAGGAATGCTTCGCCAATTTTGAATAGGAAAACAAACAGCAAAAGGGTAATCGCTACCCGAACGCCATTGCGTCGGAAAAAGTCAGCAAAAGGTTCAATTAGGGTCACACTTAACCAAGCAAGAACTCGAGAGCCTACCACTTTGTTATGGCGCTGCTCCGCTTCAGATTGCAGTTGGCTGCGGGCTGTTTTTGGTTCTTTGGTTAATAGAGTAAATAGCATCAATAGAGCAACGATGGCAGTCATACCCATATAGACATGATTCCAACCTATGCTATCTGCATTCACAAAGGCTAAATAACCTGGCAAAGAATACCCTGTCCACCACCCAATCACGGCCATTGCTGATGCTTGCGGTAATTTCGAGGCTTCGCTTTTCGAGAAACTGTCAATTCGGTAGGCATCAATTGCAACATCTTGAGTTGATGATGCAATCGCAATCCCCAGAGCCAGCATTGAGGTGAAGAATAAGCTTTTAGCGGGATCGGTACCTGAAATGGCTAGCGTACAGATCAGCATGATACCTTGGCATAAAAATACCCAAGATCGACGCTGACCCAGCAGTCGGTATAAAACGGGTAATTTCACCCGATCAACTAATGGAGCCCACATGAAATTGATGGCGTAGACCACAAAAACTGAACCAAAATAGCCGATAGCGGCACGGCTTAATCCTGCATCTTTTAGCCATCCTGACATATTGGAACCAATCAAAACCCAAGGGAAACCACTTGAGCAACCGAGCATAAATACCCAAAGCAAGCGTTTATCAAGGTAACTTTTGAATGTGTCACCCCAAGACATCTTATCTGCCATTTTATTTCCTTTTACTCAAACGAAACGCAGAGTCGTGAGACTCTGCGTTAACCTTAGGGCAACTATATAGGTGTTCTATTTTTCAATTGTCACTTTTGTGACAACGATAGGCGTTGCAGGGACATCTTTCATAAAGCCAGAGTTATTTGTTCTAACTTTAGCCATTTGTTGCACGACATCATAGCCATCAACAACTTGTCCAAACACTGCGTATCCTGGATTTGAGCGAGAGTAGTTAAGAAAGTCATTGTCTGAGTAGTTAATAAAGAACTGACGGGTTGCTGAGTCAGGATCATTAGTACGCGCCATTGCGACGCTACCTACTTTATTAACTAAACCATTGTTGGCTTCATTTTTGATTGGCCCGTAAGTTTGAATTTGGGTCATGTCTTGGTTAAAGCCACCACCTTGAGCCATAAAATTAGGGATAACACGGTGGAAAATAGTGCCTTCATAGCTGCCGTCTTTTACGTAGCGAAGAAAGTTAGCACTAGTAATCGGCGCTTTTACTTCATCTAATTGAATAGTGAAGTTACCAAGAGTGGTTTGAAATACCACTTTAGTGTTGGCAAATACTGAGGCGCTAAATAGTGCGCACATCATAAGTAGAAATCGGCTCATTGAAATTTTTCCTCCATGTAATTAATCAATTCTTCATCATTGGCAATGTCGTTTAATACTAGTTTAGAGACATGATTGAGCATGTGCTCAATTTGTTCATTAGATGCCCCCATAGAATTCTCAGCTTTGGCACTGCCTGAATAGGTTTTCACAAACTTACCTGTTGGTGTTTCTGCGGTAACTTGCAAAGTAAGCTTAGCGTCCATTTCATTGCTGAAAGTAGATGATTTAACGCGAATTAAAGCTTCTTGTAATTGCAGCTCAACACTGTTGTCGCTATTTGGCTTGATATCAAACCCTTGTGATTCAAGAATTGATGTCATAGCGCTATTTAAAGCCACTCTAGCATTTTGTTTAGCGTGGATAGGCATCGCCTTATCTGCGCCTTTAGTCACTAAAGCTAAGTATTGAGCGGTACGAATATCGGTAGTGGATAAGGTCAAAGATTTTGCTTGGTGAATAGTGACCTGTGTATTGTCGGCTTGTGGCTCAAAGTTCAGTTGTTGATCGGTTGGGCTAGCACAACCACTTAAAATCAAAGCTGAAAAAGCCACAATCAAAAAGTGTTTCATCAATAGTTCCCTTAAAGACTGAGTATAAAAAGAGTATCACTGAGAGTATCACAAGCCTCAGTGAAATAGCGTTACTTGATTGATTTTCCAGAAACTTTCTAAGCGTTATTTCTCCGCGCTAATAATGACAAATTTCTTGTTACTTGCGACAAGCTTAACTTTAGATATTCCAAATAGACGAGCAAGCTTTGCTTGGTAGCCTAAATGACTGTTACCAATCACCAATAGCTTACCGCCTGCTTCAAGTACCTTATAAGCGTCATTAAACATCTGCCATGCAATATGGTCAGTGATGGTGTTTTGTTGATGAAAAGGCGGGTTGCAAACCACTAAGTCGTAGCGGTTTTGTGCAAATCCATCAAGACAGTTATTAGCAACGAAAGTGTATCTTTGCGGGTTCTCGACATTGGCAAGCACATTGATACGAGCTGATTCCACCGCCATAAAGCTTTCATCGACACTGGTGATTTGCGATTGTGGATTATTACGACCTAGTTTCACCGACAAAACGCCATTGCCACAACCGAGATCAATAATATTGTTAAAGCGAGAACCTTGCGGTAAGTGATCCAAAATAAAACGAGCGCCGAGATCTAAACTCTCACCGGAGTAGACATTGGCTAGATTGCTGAGCTGAATATCATGCTCAGGTACAGCCCAAGTCATTTTTTCATTGATTGATTTTTCGTTATAGGTTGCTTGATTAGTACCTGTTGTTTGGCTAAATACTAATCTATGCTTCTTCCAAGCTAGAGATGTGCTTGTTTGGCCAAGGTGTTTTTCAAACAGTTTGAGTGTCGAAGTATGAATGGCATTGGCTTTATTGACTCCGATTACGGGAGTATCGGCATTAAGATGGCTATTTAATTGATGCAGTTGCCAAGTTAAAAAACGATTACTCTTTGGCAGTTGCATAATGACGAGATCAATATTGTTAGGCAAGGTATCGATTGAGCGTAAAAAAGTGATTTTATTACAATGGTTTAGCTCAAGATTATGCTGTATCCCTTGCTGGCTAATAAAAGAATCACTTTGACAGTAAACGTTATATTCTTTTGAAAACCAACAACTTAAAGCACCAAAGTTATCATTCAAAATTAAAACACTAGCCCCTTTAGCTAAAGGGTTTTCGGCTAAATGATTGATGATATATTCATCACCTGCATCCCATGCTTGCAGTGTTTCATTCGCTCTTTTTGGGAATCGAAATAGGGTAAATTGCTGGTCGTGCAGTGCGAGGTCGATTTTCATGATTATAAATGTTAAAAAAGTGATCCTAAACTTTGTCTATTGTCGCAAATTAGCTCTATTTTTGCGAATTTAGTTCCTATTCTGTTTTAGAATACAGGTTGCGTTCAGGGTTAACCCTTGAGGCATTTCATAGTAAATTGTAGTGACCGATGAAATATCAACGTTTGTATTATACTTACAGCGTTTCAACTTATGAGAGCAACTATGCGAAAGCAAACTATTGAGCAGAAATTGGATCATCACTTCTCTCCTCATCATCTACAAGTTATCAATGAAAGTTATAAGCATAATGTGCCTGAGGGTTCTGAAAGCCACTTTAAAATCATTATTGTCAGTGACAAATTTGAGCAACTAAGACTGGTTGCACGTCACCGCTTAATTAATGAAGTATTGAGTGATGAGTTCGCGCAAGGATTACATGCGCTTTCAATGCACACTTTGACAAAGGACGAGTGGAAGCAACAGCAATTCCCTGATTCTCCCGATTGTATGAGGGGAGGGCATTAAAACAAATGGGTTAACTGACCTGCATTGATTTCAGAAAATTAGACTGCATTCGAGCGAATTGTTCACAAAATAAGCTCTTGGTCATAAAGTTATCCTTAATGCTGTGTTTTAGATCAATATTAATGGCATTTTTAGCAATAAATTTGTAGTTTATTGCTAATCCTCACTGCTCAACATGGAATACATGAAGAGGTTGGTGTTAGAATCGGCGACCCGCGAGGGACTCATCGATGAATTTATATAGTGATTAACAAGGATATGTTAGAAAACTGACCTATCTGTTACAGACGGGCACACTGATAAAAAGTGTGCTTTTGTTACGAAGATCTTTTTTTCCTAAAATAGTGCAAGTGCGTATGATTACAATTAAAAAGGGTTTGGACCTTCCTATTTCAGGATCTCCTACCCAGGTGATTAATAACGGAAACCCCGTTTCAAAAGTCGCCTTGCTGGGCGAAGAGTACGTGGGCATGCGTCCAACAATGCATGTTCGCGAAGGGGACGTAGTAAAGAAAGGACAGGTTCTTTTTGCTGATAAAAAGAATCCTGGCGTAGTCTTTACTGCACCTCAAAGTGGTACGGTTACTCAGGTAAACCGTGGTGCGAAGCGTGTTTTGCAATCAGTTGTTATTGAAATAGCAGGTGATGAGCAAATTACTTTCGACAAATATGAGCAAAATGAATTAGCAAAGCTGGATGCGGATGTTATTCGTAAACAACTTATTGATTCAGGTTCATGGACCGCTTTTAAAACTCGTCCGTTCAGTAAGGTACCCGCAGTCGAATCTTCGACTGATGCCATTTTTGTTACAGCAATCGATACCAACCCATTGGCAGCTAATCCTGATGTTATCATCAATGATCAAGCTGAAGCGTTCATAGCAGGCTTAGACTTGTTATCGGCGTTGACCAACGGCAAAGTTTTTGTCTGTAAAAGTGGCGGTTCACTTCCTCGTTCAGAGCAAAAAAATGTTGAAGAGCATGTCTTCTCAGGCCCGCACCCTGCCGGTCTAGTTGGCACACATATGCACTTCCTATACCCAGTTAACGAGCAACATGTTGCTTGGGGTATTAACTACCAGGATGTTATTGCATTTGGTCAGTTATTCCTAACTGGTGAGATTTACTCTGATCGCGTTGTCGCTCTTGGTGGCCCTGTTGTTAATAACCCTCGTTTAGTGCGAACAACTGTCGGTGCTTATCTTCCTGAATTGGCAGATAAAGAGCTTATGCCTGGCGAAGTTCGTATTATCTCAGGTTCAATCCTTTGGGGTACCAATGCAACAGGTCCTCACGCTTATCTTGGTCGATACCATCAACAGGTTTCTGCTCTGCGTGAAGGAAGAGACAAAGAGTTTTTTGGCTGGGCAATGCCGGGTAAAAATAAATTCTCTGCGACACGTTCATTCCTTGGTCACCTATTTAAAGGTCAATTGTATAACCTTACTACGTCACTCAATGGCGGTGAGCGTGCAATGGTTCCAACGGGTAATTATGAAAAAATAATGCCATTGGATATTGAGCCAACATTACTTCTGCGCGATTTATGTGCCGGTGATGTAGACAGTGCTCAGCGCTTGGGTGCTCTAGAGTTATCCGAAGAAGATTTAGCTCTATGTACTTATGTTTGTTCTGGTAAATATGAGTACGGTGAATTACTTCGTGAGTGTCTAGACACTATAGAGAAGGACGGTTAAGACATGTTGAAGAAATTTATTGAAGACATCGAACCTCATTTTGAAGCCGATGGTAAATGGGAAAAGTGGTATCCCCTTTATGAAGCTGCTGCAACGGTATTTTATACACCGGGCACAGTAACAAAAACGAAATCACATGTTCGTGACAGTGTCGATCTAAAACGCATCATGATCATGGTGTGGTTTGCTGTTTTCCCTGCCATGTTTTGGGGTATGTACAATACCGGTAACCAAGCAATCACTGCGTTGAGTTTTTTGCATTCAGGTGCAGATTTAGCTTCGTTAGTGGCAGGCAACTGGCACTACTGGTTAACAGAAATGCTTGGCGGCACGATAAGTGCTGATGCCGGGTGGGGCAGTAAGATGCTCCTTGGCGCGACCTACTTCTTACCTATCTACGCAACAGTGTTCATTGTTGGTGGTTTCTGGGAAGTGCTTTTCTGTATTGTGCGTAAGCATGAAGTAAATGAAGGCTTCTTTGTTACTTCGATTTTGTTTGCACTAATTGTTCCGCCGACATTGCCTTTATGGCAGGCAGCATTGGGTATTACCTTTGGTGTTGTAGTGGCTAAAGAAATTTTCGGTGGTACTGGCCGTAACTTCTTAAACCCAGCGCTTGCAGGTCGTGCTTTCCTATTCTTTGCATATCCTGCTCAAATCTCTGGTGATTTGGTTTGGACTGCAGCGGATGGTTTCTCTGGTGCGACGGCTCTTAGCCAGTGGGCTCAGGGTGGTAACGCTAACCTAATCAATAACGTAACGGGTCAATCTATTACTTGGATGGACGCATTTATCGGTAACATTCCTGGCTCTATCGGTGAGGTTTCGACCTTATTCTTGATGCTAGGTGCGCTGATGATTGTCTATATGGGTATTGCATCATGGCGCATTATTGCTGGTGTGATGATTGGTATGATTGCTACGGCAACTCTATTTAATCTGATTGGCTCTGATACAAATGCGATGTTTAGTATGCCTTGGCATTGGCACCTAGTTTTGGGTGGTTTTGCATTCGGTATGTTCTTCATGGCAACAGATCCTGTTTCTGCTTCCTTTACCAATAAGGCTAAGTGGTGGTACGGAATCTTGATTGGTTTGATGTGTGTGTTAATTCGAGTGGTTAACCCTGCGTACCCTGAAGGTATGATGCTGGCGATTCTATTTGCAAACTTATTTGCGCCACTATTTGACCACGTTGTTATCGAGAAGAACATTAAGCGGAGACTAGCACGCTATGGCAAGTAAAAACGATAGCATTAAAAAAACGCTAGGTGTCGTTATTGGTTTGAGTCTAGTTTGTTCTGTCATCGTTTCGACGGCGGCAGTTGGACTACGTGATAAACAACAAGCTAATGCGGTACTGGATAAGCAAACAAAGATCGTAGAAGTTGCGCAGATCTCTGAACAAGGCACAGTGCAACAATTGTTCGGTGATTACATCGAACCTCGTCTAGTTAACTTTGACACAGGTGAGTTTGTTGAAGGTGATGCAGCTGCATACGATCAACGCGCTGCTGCAAAAGATCCAGCTCAATCTCAGCGTCTGGCTGCAAGCGATGACATCGCAAGCATTATTCGTCGTGCAAACGTAGGTACTGTGTACCTTGTTAAAGATGGCGATAAGTACTCAAAAGTCATCTTGCCTATCCACGGCACAGGCCTTTGGTCAATGATGTACGCATTTGTTGCGGTTGAAATGGACGGCAATACTGTTTCGGGCATTACTTACTACGAGCAAGGTGAAACTCCTGGACTTGGTGGTGAAGTTGAAAACCCAAATTGGGTTGCTCAGTTCGAAGGCAAGCAACTGTTTGATGAGAACTTTAAGCCGGCACTAAAAATTGTTAAAGGTGGCGCAGCTGCTGATGACATCCACGGTGTTGATGGTCTTTCTGGCGCAACTCTGACGGGTAACGGCGTACAACATACTTTCGATTTTTGGTTAGGCGATATGGGCTTCGGACCATTCCTAACTAAAGTACGCGAAGGAGAGCTGAATTAATGGCTATGTCTAAAGAAATGAAGCAAAACCTTTGGGCTCCTGTTTTAGATAACAACCCAATTGCTTTGCAAGTGCTTGGTGTGTGTTCTGCCTTGGCAGTAACCACTAAACTAGAAACAGCATTTGTTATGACGCTGGCGGTTATTTTCGTAACTGCTCTGTCTAACTTCTTCGTGTCTGTTATTCGTAACCACATTCCAAACAGCGTTCGTATCATCGTACAGATGGCAATTATCGCATCATTGGTAATCGTGGTAGACCAGATCTTAAAAGCTTATCTATACGATATCTCTAAGCAGTTATCAGTATTTGTTGGCTTGATCATTACTAACTGTATCGTTATGGGTCGTGCAGAAGCATACGCAATGAAGTCTGCGCCTTTGCCATCTCTACTTGACGGTATCGGTAATGGTTTAGGTTATGGTTTCGTACTGATCACTGTGGCATTTTTCCGTGAGCTAATTGGCTCAGGTAAGTTGTTCGGTATGGAAGTACTTCCTCTAGTGTCTGACGGTGGTTGGTACCAGCCTAACGGTATGTTCCTACTTGCACCGTCTGCATTCTTCTTGATTGGCTTTATGATTTGGGTAATTCGTATCTTTAAGCCTGAACAAATAGAAGCGAAGGAGTAGTAGCGCGATGGAACATTATATTAGCTTGCTAGTTAAATCGATTTTTATCGAAAACTTAGCGTTATCCTTCTTCCTCGGCATGTGTACATTCCTTGCTGTTTCTAAGAAGGTAAAAACCTCTTTCGGTCTTGGTGTAGCGGTAGTGGTGGTATTGACCATCGCAGTTCCGGTGAACAACTTGCTATACAACCTAGTGTTGAAAGAAAATGCATTGGTTTCCGGTGTGGATTTAAGTTTCCTTAACTTCATTACCTTTATCGGTGTTATCGCAGCTCTAGTACAGATTTTGGAAATGGTGTTAGACCGCTTTTTCCCACCTTTGTATAACGCGTTGGGTATTTTCTTACCGCTGATTACAGTGAACTGTGCCATCTTCGGTGGTGTATCTTTCATGGTACAGCGTGATTATAACTTCACAGAATCAATCGTTTACGGTTTTGGTTCAGGTGTAGGTTGGATGCTTGCTATCGTGGCGCTTGCAGGTTTGCGTGAGAAGATGAAGTACTCAGATGTACCTCCTGGTCTACGTGGTCTTGGGATTACCTTCATCACTGTAGGTTTGATGGCACTAGGCTTTATGTCTTTTTCCGGTGTTCAACTGTAAGAGTAAATAATAAGGATTAGTCAATGAATACAATCGTTCTTGGCGTAGTGATGTTTACTCTGATTGTATTAGTTTTAGTGCTAGTGATTTTATTCGCTAAATCTAAGCTGGTACCAACGGGTGACGTCAACATTTTAGTAAATGGTGACCCAGAGAAAGGCTTTACGGTTTCTCCAGGTGACAAACTGCTTGGCGCTCTTGCCGGCAACGGTATCTTTGTATCGTCTGCTTGTGGTGGCGGTGGCTCTTGTGGTCAGTGTCGCGTTAAAGTGAAATCTGGTGGTGGTGATATTCTACCAACAGAACTTGATCACATCAGCAAAGGCGAGGCCCGTGAAGGCGAGCGTCTAGCGTGTCAGGTTGCAGTTAAAACAGATATGGCTATCGAGCTTCCAGAAGAGATTTTCGGTGTTAAAAAGTGGGAATGTACTGTTCTTTCTAATGACAACGAAGCGACCTTCATCAAAGAGCTTGTGCTTCAAATTCCTGACGGCGAGGAAGTACCTTTCCGTGCAGGTGGTTACATTCAGATTGAAGCTGAACCACACCATATTAAGTACGCGGATTTTGATATCCCAGAAGAGTATCGTGAAGACTGGGATAAGTTTAACTTGTTCCGCTACGAGTCAGTGGTTAAAGAGCCATCGATCCGTGCATACTCAATGGCGTCTTATCCTGAAGAAGAAGGTTTGATTAAGCTAAACGTGCGTGTTGCAACACCGCCGCCTAACAATCCTGATGTTCCACCTGGAATCATGTCTTCGTACATCTGGTCTCTTAAATCAGGCGACAAATGTACGATCTCAGGTCCATTTGGTGAGTTCTTTGCTAAAGATACTGACAATGAGATGGTGTTTGTTGGTGGTGGTGCTGGTATGGCGCCAATGCGCTCTCATATCTTTGACCAACTTTTACGTCTTAAATCTAAGCGTAAGATGACGTTCTGGTATGGTGCTCGTTCGAAGCGTGAAATGTTCTACATTGAAGATTTCGATAAGCTAGCAGCTGAAAACGACAACTTTGTCTGGCACTGTGCACTGTCCGATCCTTCTCCAGAAGATAACTGGGATGGTTACACAGGCTTCATCCACAATGTATTGTATGAAAATTACCTGAAGGATCATGATGCTCCTGAAGATTGTGAGTTCTACATGTGTGGTCCACCAATGATGAATGCTGCAGTAATTGGCATGCTAAAAGATCTTGGTGTAGAAGATGAAAACATCTTACTTGATGATTTCGGTGGCTAAGCCGTAGTCAAATAAATAATGGCTGGCTCTTTGAGTCAGCCATTTTATTTTGTGGCTGACTCATACCAATCGTAGTAAATCTCTGATCAGCCTAGCTGGTTAAAACACTTGATAACCGCGTTGAAATTTTTGATTGTAGAGTAACTACTTATCAAAAATATTCGCCTTGTTCTCAAGTGTTTTTCCTGCGCTATTTCTGATCATTTACTTACTGTGATTGGTATTAATTCAATTTATGGAGAACAAGATGAACGCGGTAAATCATCTTATTCAAGGCTCTAAACGACTGATCGCATTATTGATTTGTGTGGTTGTTTTAAGTGGCTGTGAGCAAGCGCCTGAGCAAGTTGCTTTGGCTGGTAAGACGATGGGAACAACCTATCATATTAAATATATTGCCGACGGTAAGGTGGAAGATTCGCAGCTAATGCAGGCTAAAATTGATGCATTGCTGGAAAAAGTAAACGATCAGATGTCGACATACCGTCCTGATTCAGAATTAAGCCAGTTTAATCAATATAAAGGTGCAGAGCCGGTTCAACTGTCTCAAGACATGACGACAGTGATTGCGGAGTCAATTCGACTCAATAAGCTCACTGAAGGCGCTTTAGATGTAACGGTTGGTCCGTTAGTGAATCTATGGGGTTTTGGCCCTGAAGCCCGCCCTGAGAAAATGCCAACGGATGAAGAGCTGCAAGCTCGCCGTGAGATGATTGGTATTAAACACTTATCTTTGGATGATAAGGGTTTATCAAAAGATTTACCTGATTTGTATGTGGATCTATCAACCATCGCCAAAGGTTGGGGTGTTGATGTTGTGGCTAACTTCTTAGAGTCACAAGGTGTGCAGCGTTATCTTGTGGAAGTCGGCGGTGAATTAAGGCTAAAAGGGAATAATAGTAAAGATATCCCTTGGAAAATTGCTATTGAAAAACCAATAGTTGATGCACGCCAACAAGTCGAGCTTATTGTTCAACCTGGTGATATGGCGATGGCAACCTCTGGCGATTATCGTAATTATTTTGAGCGTGATGGCATTCGCTATTCGCACATAATCAATCCAAAAACTGGTAAACCTATAGCGCACAAGGTAGTCTCAGTAACAGCAATTCACCCGTCATGTATGACAGCAGATGGTCTTGCAACTGGCTTGATGGTGTTGGGTGAAAAAGAAGGTCTTCAGGTGGCAAACGACAATGGTTTAGCGATCTTTATGATTGTAAAAACTGAAGATGGCTTTAAAGAGGTGCACTCTAAGGCCTTTGAAAAATATTTAAACAAGTAAGGTAGTGCAATGACAACGTTCTTAGTGACTTTTGGTATTTTCCTCGGATTCATCACTTTGATGTCCGTTGGCTATATTATTCAAAAGAAAGTAGTGAAGGGAAGCTGTGGCGGTTTAGATGCAATGGGTATTGATAAAGTATGCAGTTGCCCTGAGCCTTGTGATGCACGTAAACGTAGAGAAGCTAAAGCGCAAGCAAGGGCTGAAAAAGTAGCTGGTTGGGAAAAAGACCGAATTGCTTAATCTCTAAAGCGTAAGATATAAAAAATGCCAAGCTAATAAGCTTGGCATTTTTGTTGGTAGATCAGAAGCTTGAGAGATATTTACTTCTCAGACTTATCTTCCATTTGAGCATTATCAACCACTGTTGACTCGCCTAGGTCTTTTGGCAGAACTAGGTTTAATAGAATCGCCATGATTCCACAAAGGCTAATACCATGAAGGTTAAAGTCGCCAATATTAACGGTCATGCCACCGATACCAAATACCAAAGTGACACCCACGATAACAAGGTTACGAGAGTTGTGTAAGTCAACGCGATTTTGAATCAGAGTGTTCAAACCTACAGTAGCAATTGAACCAAACAACAGCATCATGATGCCGCCCATTACTGGACCTGGGATAGTTTGTAGTACACCACCTAATTTACCTACTAGCGCTAGAGCAATAGCCGAAAATGCTGCGTAAGTCATGATTTTAGGGTTGAAAGCTTTAGTGAGCATAACCGCACCAGTTACTTCACTGTAAGTGGTGTTCGGTGGAGCGCCCATCATGCTTGCCGCCATAGTAGCCAGTCCGTCACCCGCCATAGTTCTGTGTAGCCCCGGTTTTTTAAGGTAATCTTTACCTGTCACATTTGAGATAGCAAGAATATCACCCACGTGCTCTACTGCTGGGGCAATGGCCACCGGCAACATGAACAAAATGGCGTTAATATTGAACTCAGGAGCGGTAAAGTTAGGAATGGCAAACCAAGCAGCATTGGCTACTGGAGTGAAATCCACGATACCGGCAAACAGGCTTAAAATGTAACCCACCACAATACCACCAAAGATAGGTAGCAGCTTTAAGAAGCCTTTAGAGTAAACGCTGATAAGAATAGTGGTAAGCAGTGAAGCAAGTGAGATTGACAATGCCACTGTGCTATCAATAGCTTGCACGTCACCATTTTTACCTAGTGCCATATTGACCGCAACAGGTGCTAGGCCTAAACCGATCACCATAATTACAGGACCCACTACAACAGGTGGTAGCAGTTTATGGATAATAGCAACGCCACGAATGCGAATGATGCTACTAAAAATAAGGTATACAAAGCCAGCAGCCATTAGGCCACCCATTGTGGCAGGTATGCCCCAAGTTTGAACGCCATATAAAATTGGTGCAATAAACGCAAAAGAAGACGCTAAAAAAATAGGAACTGAGCGCTTAGTTACTAATTGGAATATTAAGGTACCAACACCTGCACCAAATAATGCAACGTTGGCATCTAGCCCCGTTAAAAGCGGGACCATAACGAGAGCACCAAATGCAACAAATAGCATTTGCATACCCTGTAGAATAGAAGCCATGATTTTCTTTCTCCATTTTTGGAAATCGACGAATACTAGCATCAACTTACCTAGCGTTACATTTTTTAGATCAATTTTTATTTGATTGTATTTAATTTAACGAAAAAATAAATTTCAAACAGCGTTTATATTGAGCTAAAATAACTGTGTTTTTAACCAGTATTATGGTGGTGTGTGTCTAAGAAAATTATCCATGTCGATATGGATTGTTTCTACGCGGCAGTTGAAATGCGTGATTTTCCTGAATATCGTAATCGGCCTTTAGCCGTTGGGGGAAAGGAGCGCCAACGTGGTGTGCTGACAACTTGTAACTACGAAGCTCGTCGCTTTGGGGTTCACTCCGCTATGCCTACAGCGCAAGCAATGAAACTTTGTCCGCAGTTATTAGTTGTCCCAGGGCGAATGTCTGTTTATAAGAGTGTTTCAGCGCAAATACGCGCCATTTTCAAACGCTACAGTTCTATTATTGAACCGTTATCATTGGATGAGGCGTATATCGATGTCACCGATAGTCATTTATATAATGGCTCTGCTACTTTAATTGCTCAGTCTATTCGTAACGATATACAACAAGAGTTGGGATTGACTGCATCAGCAGGTATTGCGCCTATAAAGTTTTTAGCCAAAGTGGCATCGGATATAAATAAACCCAACGGACAATATGTTATTCCACCGGATCAAGTTCAAGACTTTATCGATAATATGCCATTGCAAAAAATTCCCGGTGTTGGCAAGGTCGCATTACAAAAATTACATCGCTCTGGTTATTATTTGGGAGAAGATATTCGCCAAGCGGATTATCGAGAACTATTGATGCGTCATGGGCGTTTAGGCTCCTCTTTATGGAGTCGTTGCCATGGTTTAGATAATCGCAGTGTCGAAGTCTCACGAGAGAGAAAATCCGTTGGGGTAGAGCGGACATTTAATCAGAATATTGTTTCTTTAGAGCAGTGCTGGCAAGTCGTTAATGAAAGGCTGTTTCCAGAGCTTAAGCTGCGTCTTAATAAAATCAGTGAGCAAGATGCTCGAGCGATTGTTAAACAAGGCATTAAAGTCAAGTTTGCTGATTTTCAGGTGACTACCATTGAAACAACGTCTAATGAATTGAGTTTATCTGCCTTTTATCCATTATTAGAAAAAGTATTGCAGCGTCAGCAGCAGCGAGAGATACGTTTATTAGGGCTTAATGTAATGCTTCAGTCAGAAGCGCAAGCAAAGCAACTCAGTCTATTGGATAACTAACTAATAGCGGTTAAAGTGTTCGCCAACTAAGTTAGCGTAATATCAAGTTACAAGGAATTTACATGTTTAAACGTTGCCTCTACGGCTTACTTTCAGTTTCTATGCTTCTCACATCGCTACTGTTCACGTCATTGACCCAAGCGCAAGCTATAGATGGATATCAGTCATGTAATGTTGATTTACATAATGAAGTGCACTTAGATGGCAAGGGGGTGCGGATTATTGATGCGAAAGGTCATAAAGCGATTATTGATGAGAAAAAAGGCTTATCGATTGAAGGCAAGACCATTGAACTGAGCCACCAACAGCAACAAGCACTGGATCAATATCGTAAACAGCTAAATGAGACTATTCCTAAGGTTCAAGAAGTCGGACGTTCAGGTGTTGCTTTAGCCAATGAAGTTCTTGATGATGTGTCGGCTAAATTTAATAACACTCATGCATTTGATAATGTACGCCAAGCGATTTCTGATTTTTATGTGAAACTAGAGAAGCGTTATCATCATGACGGAGAATGGGTGTTAAAGCCTAATGCTTTGAGCGCTATGCATAACAATTGGCAAAAAGATCTAGCCGATGCTAGGCAGGTTTTTAACACTGAATTTATTGCTAGTGCCTTTACCGTGATGCAGGAAAAATTTGCAGCGGAAGGCAGTGTGAATTTCACTGAACTGCAAAATGAAATGGTTGAATTACAAACTTCAATCAAGAAAAAACTGAAAGCACATTCATCTGAAATCACTGAAAAAGCTCAAAATTATTGTGATTCGATGGATCAACTAGCTAAAGAAGAGCAGTCGGTAGTGAAAACTATCCCTGAACTGAAAAAATATCAACTGTTCAATATTTGAACAGTAATTGAAGTAATTCAGTAAGTTGGAAATTATTGCGTTGGCTATCGTGTAAATATCTAACTTTTTTCTAAGAAAAACGTTTACAACGCCGTAAACTTCTGTAGCATAACACTCGCTTCGTAAGGCAAAGTTGTTAGATAAAAGTAAGCAAAAGCAAGTTTCAAATTTTATTGTAAAAAGTAAAGTAGTGTTTTCTGTTTTTCCCTTAACTTAATAACTTACGCTTTCGAACGTGTCGCACAAGCGACGTATAATTTATCTTAAAAAATACTAAGGGACATAACATGTCAAAGACTACTGGTACAGTAAAATGGTTTAACGAAGAAAAAGGTTTCGGTTTCATTTCTCAAGACAACGGCGGTGCTGACGTATTCGTTCACTTCCGTGCAATCGTTTCTGACGGCTTCAAAACTCTTGCTGAAGGCCAAAAAGTTTCTTTTGAAGTTGAACAAGGTCAAAAAGGCCCTCAAGCTTCAAACGTTACTGTAGTTTAATCTAACGATTAAATTTAAAGTTTCTAAAAGCCCGCTGTTTACAGCGGGCTTTTTTCTTGCCTAAAAATCGTCAAAAACATTATTAATAACGTGATGCACGCTCTTCTTTAATCCAATTAAAGACCGCTTCTATCTTTTGATGCTTCTCCATTCCATTTGCGCACAACAAGTAATATTTGTTTTGGCTGTGCATTGTTGGAAATGGAACCACAAGCTCTCCATCTTCGATCATCTTCGCCACAAAGCTTAAACGCCCTATAGCGACGCCTAGGGAGTGTTTAGCTGCCTGAACATGCATGCCCCTTTGACTAAAGTGATAGGCTTTGTCGTAAGGGTCTAGAGCAATAGAAAAATGATCTAACCAACGCTGCCATGCATTAGATTGTTGGGCGTGAAGAAAGGTGATGCCTTTTAACGCTTCATAGTCTTGTTGGAACAATCCATGCTCGACGGCATATTCATGAGTGCAGACCGGTACTAGCCTTTCGTCAAATAAAGGATGAGTGAAAGTATCGATAAGATTAGGTTGACCATAATAGACTGCAATATCGATGTTATTTTGTCGAAGATCCAGCTGGTCCTCTTCGATACGAATGGTCAGGTTAAAACCCGGATACTTCTTTTTAAAGTTTTTTAAGCGCGGGATCAGCCAGCCACTGGCAAAGGCTGGGGTGGTGGCAATAACAATGTTGCCAGTTAACTCGTGGGAATTAATGTCTTCTATTTCACTATAAATAGAAGAAAGAGACTCGGCTAATGTTGCTTTTAGTCTTTTACCTTCTAGGGTTAACTCAAGCTTACGAGGACGTCTTATAAACAGCTTAAAGCCTAAATCAGCTTCTAGCCCTTTGATTCGGTGGCTAACGGCTCCTTGGGTTAGATTGAGCTCGATGCCTGCTTTGGTAAAGCTTAAATGTTGAGAGGCTACCTCGAAGGTATGCAGGTTTCTAAGTAAAAACGGCTTATTTTTCACTAGTTAGCCCTTTGGCATTAAAATTATTAATCCATTATATGATCAAATTGGTTTGTCGATTCTTATTTTTTATTGTTAAATAAGTAAATTGTAACAATTGATTTCTAGATTCATCTTGAGAGGGTGTATGAATGTATTAGGCTATATGCAGAAAGTAGGTAAGGCATTGATGGTTCCTGTAGCCACTTTACCTGCGGCTGCAATTTTAATGGGTATTGGGTACTGGCTTGATCCGGTAGGTTGGGGTGCTGATAATGTATTGGCGGCATTCTTAATTAAATCGGGCGGCGCAATTATCGACAACATGGCACTGCTATTTGCGATTGGTGTGTCATTTGGCTTGAGCCGAGATAAGAACGGTTCGGCAGCGTTGGCTGGTTTTATCTGTTTCATGGTTGTAACCACTCTTCTTTCTCCAGATAACGCAGCACTTCTACTTGATGTTGCCAAAGAAAACGTACCAGCAGCTTTTAATAAAATAGGTAACCAGTTTGTTGGTATTATCGTTGGTATTATTTCGGCTGAAATTTACAACAAATACTCAACAGTTGAGCTTCCTAAAGCACTGGCGTTTTTTAGCGGTAAACGACTGGTTCCAATCTTGACCTCAATTGCGGGCATGATACTTGCTTTTGTTCTGCTTTATGTATGGCCAGTTGTTTATGACGCATTGATTATTTTCGGAGTGAAGCTACAAGCTATGGGCCCTATTGGCGCAGGTCTGTTTGGCTTCTTTAACCGTATATTGCTGACTATTGGCATGCACCATGCTCTATATCCAGTATTTTGGTTTGATGTGGTCGGTATTAATGATATTCCTAACTTCCTAGGTGGCGCTCAATCCATTGCAAATGGTACCGCTGTTATTGGTCAAACTGGTATGTATCAAGCTGGTTTCTTCCCAATTATGATGTTTGGTCTACCGGGCGCAGCACTGGCTATCTACCAATGTGCAGAATCAAAAAATAAAGCCGCTGTATTTTCTATTATGCTTGCAGCTGCTATGGCTTCTTTCTTTACGGGTATCACAGAACCACTAGAATTTAGCTTCATGTTTGTTGCACCGCTACTGTACTTGCTACACGCTGTGTTAACCGGTATCTCTCTATTTATTGCAGCAGAAATGCATTGGATGGCAGGCTTTGGCTTCTCAGCAGGTTTGGTGGATTTCGTTCTATCTAGCCAGAACCCTCTAGCGGTTAAATGGTACATGCTGATAGTACAAGGCTTAGTCTTCTTTGGTGTGTACTATGCAGGCTTTAGATTCTTCATTCTTAAGTTTAATCTTAAAACACCAGGTCGAGGTGAAGATCTAACGGTATCAGAAGATGATAAAGAACCCGTTGATGATTTAACGTTAGCACTCAACTACATCGAAGCAGTTGGTGGTGCAGAGAACATCCTAGAAGTCGATAACTGCATCACTCGTTTACGCTTGACTGTAGTGGACTCAAGTAAAGCCGACGATGCACGCTTAAAACAACTAGGCGCAGCAGGTGTGGTCAAAATCGGTAAAGGTGGTCTACAGGTTATCATCGGTATCGGTAAAGTAGATAAAGTTGCTGATAGTGTTAAAAAAGCACTGGCTTAACAGCAAACTCTAGCTTTAAAAAGTAGCCATTTTGGCTACTTTTTTTATGTCTGTAATAAGCAAAAATAAGGTGTTCATTATAGTGGCGTAGCTAATTTGTAGTTTGCTATAGTGGCGGATATTCGCAGTATATTTTGAGGTAATTATGGGTATCGAACGCTTTGAAACAATGGACAGCAACATTTTGTTAAGCATGGTCAATATGAAGCTTAGGGATGAGTTTAGTAGCTTGGACAGTTTGATTAAGTTTTATGATATTGATAAAGATAAACTTATCGCAAAGTTGGCTGAGGCGGATTTTGAGTATCTTGAAAGTGTGAATCAATTTCGCTGATTTGATGCTAATCATCAGTCTATAATGCTGTAATAAATGGTAAAAATATCAGTATTGCTGCTTTGCTTATGAGCAGCAATTTGTTCTAGTCCTCAATGAATTGTTTATCAAACCCCTCCGTTCATCCTCGAGTTTTCGCAAAAGTCTTCACACAATTTATTCAATCTTATCCTTACCACTAAAGTTGATTCAGTGATCATTGACATTATTTTTGTTTGGCGTACGATTATTTACAAAACCGATTTACTAAATGGGTTTACTGAATAAATTTACTTAATGGCAAAAGTGATGATGAATTGGGGTGATGCAATGAAGATTAAAGATATTAAGGTTTTGATATGTAAACCTGGACGCAACTTTGTAACGGTTAAAATAATCACCGAGTCAGGCGTTTATGGTGTTGGTGATGCGACATTAAACGGCCGAGAACTTGCGGTTGCTTCTTACATCGAGGAACATATTAAGCCGTGTTTGATTGGCAAATCTGCATTGAATATCGAAGATATCTGGCAGTACCTTTATAAAGGTGCATATTGGCGTAAGGGTCCTGTAACGATGACGGCTATCGGTGCGATTGATATGGCGCTATGGGATATTTTTGGTAAGCATGCCAATGTGCCAGTACATCAACTGCTAGGTGGTAAAAGCCGCAACGGCATTACTGTTTATGCCCACGCTAACGGTGAAAGCATAGAGGAAGTACTGACTAACCTAGGTAACTTTATTGAGCAAGGGTATAAAGCCGTTCGTCTGCAATGTTCTATCCCTAAATCTAAAGGCACATACGGCACTCTCGAAGGTAAGAAAAACTACTACGAACTTCAGGGAAATCGACCTCTGCCACCAGAGAATGAATGGTCTACTAGAAAGTACATGAACTTTATCCCTGAACTGTTTAAACAAGCCAGAGAGAGGTTTGGTTTTGATGTGGATCTTTTGCATGATGTGCATAGCCGATTAACCCCAATTGAAGCGGCGCGCTTATGTAAATTGCTTGAACCGTACGATTTGTTATTTGTCGAAGATCCTGTAATTGCTGAGAACCAAAGCAGTTATGCACAAATTAGAACTCACACCACAACGCCGTTGGCGGTAGGTGAGACTTTTAATACGATTTGGGACTGCAAAGAGCTTATCGAAACTCAATCCATTGATTATATCCGAACAGCCGTCAGTCATGGCGGTGGTATTACTCCGTTAAGAAGAGTAGCGGATTTTGCGAGCCTTTATCATGTCCGTTTAGCACCTCACGGCGCACCAGATCTGTCACCGATTGCAATGATGGCTCATATGTCGGTGAATGCGTGGGCGCCAAACTTTGGCATTCAAGAGTTTATTGGTTTTGGTACTGATGAAATCAATGAAGTATTTAAGTATGAGATTACGTTACAAGACGGAATGATATTGCCAAATGAGAAGCCAGGTTTGGGCGTCGATATCGATGAGGCAGCAATGGAAAAATATCCCTACAAACGCTCATACTTGCCAGTCAGTCGCCTTGAAGATGGCACCATTTGGAACTGGTAAGATTTAGCGAGTTATTAAAGATACTTTTATTCGAGGTACTGTAACTTTTATCTGACAGCCTTGCTCTGAGGGGCTGTCAGAGTTTTGTTACTTAATGAAAATTTAGGATTAATCTTCAAAGTCCGAAATAAGCAAGTTGGCAGCAGCAAAAGCGGCGCGATCGCGAGTATCTTTAGGCAAGTTAGTATCGGCGGCAATATCATTCAGTGTTTTGATTGCACAGGTGATCGCTTGTGGGATATAGCCTTGATCACCACTACCAATTTGCGCATATAGTTCACGGATTAGTTCACAACAGTCATAGATCTTCATCGTATTCTCCAGAAATGAATAAGGCAGCCTAAGCTGCCTTTATTAAAGTTTGCTACCTTCTTTTTTAACTAAAAGGCTTTCCAGCGTAAAGGCTTATTTAAGCAAACCTTGAAGATGCGCAACTATGCTATCAATCTCAACTGGCACTTTTTCACCATCACGACGACTCTTATATTCGAAGTGACCGTTATCCATGCTGCGATCGCCAATAACAACCGTATGTGGAATACCGATCAGTTCGATATCTTTAAACATAACACCTGGACGCTCTTTACGATCATCAAACAATACTTCGATACCTTGCGCGGTCAGTTCAGCGTACAGTTTTTCTGCCGCTTCTTTTACTCGCTCAGATTTATGCATGTTCATTGGCACGATAGCAACTTGGAATGGTGCAATCGCATCCGGCCAGATAATACCGTTGTCATCATGGTTTTGTTCGATAGCAGCCGCAACTACGCGAGTACAACCAATGCCGTAACAGCCCATTTCCATAACAGCACTCTTACCGTTTGCATCAAGAACTGTTGCGTTCATAGCTTTTGAGTAGTTGTTGCCTAGTTGGAAAATATGACCCACTTCAATGCCACGTTTAAGTTGGATTACGCCTTGACCACATGGGCTAGGATCGCCTTCAACAACATTGCGTAGATCTTCAACTTGCGGAAGTTCAACATCGCGACCCCAGTTAATTCCGAAGTGGTGCTTGCCATCAATGTTAGCACCTGCGCCAAAGTCACTCATTACTGCAACACTGCGATCAACAATGAATGGTAGCTCTAGACCGACAGGGCCAAGAGAGCCTGGACCTGCGCCAATTGCTGCGCGAATTTCTTCTTCACTAGCCATCTCTAGAGGAGCGGCAACATGAGCAAGTTTCTCAGCTTTAATCTCATTGAGTTCATGGTCACCACGAATGATAAGACCAATTAGCGTAAATTTAGATTCTTCATCGGCTTTAACAAACAGAGTTTTAACTGTTTTTTCAATTGGCAGTTCAAATTGCTCAACAAGCTCTGCAATGGTTTTCGCATTTGGCGTATCGACCGTTGTCATTTCTTGTGTTGGTGCTGGCATTTCACCTGCTGGAGCAAGTGCTTCTGCTTTTTCGATATTAGCTGCGTAGTCAGATTCACTAGAGAAGGCAATTAAGTCTTCGCCGCTTTCTGCTAGTACATGGAATTCATGTGATGCGCTACCACCGATAGAACCGGTATCAGCAAGTACCGGACGGAAGTCTAGTCCCATACGGTTAAATACGTTGCAGTATGCTTGGTGCATCTCAACGTAGGTTTCATTTAAGCTTTCTTGGTCTAGGTGGAATGAATACGCATCTTTCATGATGAATTCACGAGAACGCATTACACCAAAACGAGGACGAACTTCGTCACGGAATTTAGTCTGAATTTGGTAAAGGTTCAGAGGCAATTGTTTATACGATTTAACCTCGTTACGCACCATGTCAGTGATAACTTCTTCGTGTGTTGGACCTAATACAAATGAACGATGGTTACGGTCGTGGATACGAAGTAGTTCTGGGCCAAATTTTTCCCAGCGACCAGTTTCTTCCCATAAGTCAGAAGGTTGTACAACGGGCATTAGGGTTTCAACTGACCCTGCATTGTCCATTTCTTCACGAACAATATTTTCCACTTTACGCAGTACGCGCAAACCTGTGGGCAACCAAGTGTAAAGGCCTGAGGCCAGTTTACGAATCATACCTGCACGAAGCATTAGCTGGTGGCTAACTACTTCTGCGTCGTTTGGCGTTTCTTTTAAAGTAGAAACTAGGTATTTACTGGTACGCATTGATGCTTTCCGTTGTAGATGTATAGAAAAGTTAGGAGCACAGCCCCTAAAAATAGCCTTATATAATAACAGTCAATTGCTTTGTGCTAAAGGGGCAATATTGAGCACCGTAATGCTGTTATCTTTTGCACTAAATTGAACGTCCCATTCAAACAAGCTGACGGTATACACTTTGCTATCAGGCTTGTTTTTTTTGTAGGCAGGTCTAGGGTCTTGCGCCAGTATTTCGATAAGCGCTTGCTGGCGATATTGATATTCAGGATGCGCTTGTAAAACCGACTCAGCAAGTTTGGAAAAGACAACGGTAACCGCAGTCGGCGGAGCATCGGCGTAACCTCCTATCGCATCAGGAATGCTATCGGCGTAGGGAATATAAGGCTTAATATCAATAATCGGGGTGCCATCTACTAGGTCAACATTGCCCAATTTTAGGATTACTTGATTATTCTTTTGTTGTACATCAAGCAGTTGTACCGCTGACATACCGATAGCGTTGGGCCTAAATGTCGCTCGACTGGCAAATACGCCAATTCTTTCATTGCCTCCAAGACGGGGAGGGCGCACGGTCGGTTTCCAACCGGCATCTATGTTTTTATCAAATAAAAACAATAGCCATACATGCGAGAACTGCTTTAGTTCACGAACGCAGGCTTCGTTATTTGCATCGCCAATAAGGTGCAACTCTGTTGTGACTGTTGGCGCTAGATTGGGCTGTCTAGGAATCGCAAACTTTTCTTTATAAGGGGTATGGATCGTCCCTATTGGTGAAATCATGTGCATTATCTCAACTCCTAATTTTAACCTGCGATATAAGACTTGCCGAGCAATGTAATCGGAATATCCCTTTTTAACAAATGGTTACTTATGGGGTACCTGTAAATCTGTAAGCTTGTGTAAACACGGCTTACTCATTCATTAATATAAGATTTTTAAGCATTTATTGAAAAAAAACACAGATTTTTAAGCTCTTTTTCATAGAGTTAGCCAGTTTGTCATCATTTGGTCATCTTTTAAATTCTACTTCACTCATGTATGTTTCGAGCACCTTTCTAGCACGTTACTGTTGCTGCGTTGTAGGAATAAGCTGTTCCGATTTTATATTGAGAATAAGAAAGGAGATAAAAATAATTAAAGGAGAACTCAGTGAGTACATCTGCTTCACAAACACAACAACCGCCAAAAAAGCCGCTGTTTACCCGTTTCTTGGATGGCGTTGAATACTTAGGCAATTTATTACCACACCCAATCACTTTATTTGCAATTTTTTGTGTGGCTATATTAGTTCTTTCTGGCATCGCTGGATATTTTGATGTTTCCGTTCTTGATCCTCGCCCAGTAGGCGCACCAGGTCGCAGTGCTGACGGTGTCATTGAAGTTGTTAGCCTTCTTAATGGTGAAGGGCTTCGTTTAATCGTGACTAATCTGGTGACCAACTTTACGGGATTTGCCCCTTTAGGCACGGTGTTGGTTGCTATGCTAGGCGTCGCGATTGCAGAGCATTCAGGTATGTTGTCTGCGGCAATGCGCGGCTTAGTGATGAATGCATCACAACGTATGGTCACAGTCACCGTTGTATTTGCTGGTATTATTTCTAATACAGCTTCGGAGCTAGGGTATGTCGTTCTTATCCCGCTCGCCGCCATGCTTTTTCACTCTCTAGGTCGCCATCCACTAGCCGGTCTTGCGGCTGCATTTGCTGGTGTATCCGGTGGTTATTCTGCCAATCTTCTTATTGGCACTGTTGATCCTCTGTTATCTGGAATCACTGAAACTGCCGCGCAAATGATTGATCCTACTTACTCGGTAGGCCCTGAAGCAAACTGGTACTTCATGCTTGTTTCAACTTTCTTTATCGCCATAACCGGTGCTTTCGTTACAGAGAAAATTGTTGAGCCAAAACTTGGTAAATACAATGATGAAGAAGCGGCTGAAGATCTATCTAGTGATAGTATGGGCTCACTTAAGGCTGAAGAAAAACGAGGTCTTAAATATGCGGGTATTGCGGTAGTTGTCGTAAGTGCATTGATAGCGTTAACTGTCGTTCCTGAGTGGGGAGCGCTTCGCCATCCTGATACAGGATTAGTTTCAGGCTCGCCATTTTTAAAGAGTATTGTTGCTTTTATCTTTGTATTCTTTGCCATTCCAGGGTTTGTATACGGCCGCGTTGTTGGCACGATGAAAACTGACCGTGATGTCATTGATGCAATGGCCAAATCGATGTCGTCGATGGGGCTTTATATAGTACTAGTATTCTTTGCCGCTCAGTTTGTTGCATTCTTTACTTGGACTAATTTTGGTCAAGTGTTTGCGGTAGCGGGTGCAGACTTCCTACAAACTATTGGTTTGACAGGTCCGATGCTGTTTTTTGCCTTCATTATTATGTGTGGCTTTATTAACTTGATGATTGGCTCTGCATCGGCGCAATGGGCTGTTACTGCACCAATCTTTGTACCAATGTTAATGTTAGTCGGATACGCACCAGAAACCATTCAAGCGGCATACCGTATTGGTGATTCTACAACGAACATCATTACACCAATGATGAGCTACTTTGGCTTAATTCTGGCCGTTGCCACTCGCTACATGAAAAACTTAGGGATAGGAACATTGATTGCCACCATGTTGCCATACTCTATTTGTTTCTTGTTTGGCTGGTCGATACTGTTCTACTTATGGGTATTTGTGTTTGGTCTACCTGTAGGCCCAGGCGCTGCAACTTTCTATACACCATAATGATTTAATGATGTGCTGTAGTTTGGCGTAGAATTCGAGGCTAGCTACTAGTTAAAAGGCAGTAATTTGGAATAAAAAAAGGTCAGCATATTGCTGACCTTTTCTTTTGGAGTTTAGCAACGAGCAACCTCAACATTCCTTATTGATTCCCTGTCACGTCATTGCCCCATCAGATTAAAGCAACATAGCTTATCTGTATTAGACGCAAGATTAGATTGAAGATGTAATATTGAATAGAGTGAGTATGGGTAGGGAAGTATTCTTTAGGGATCTCTAGATAGAAGTTTTAGCTCAGCGATATCGAATTGCATAATTCAAAAAAAACGCTATTCGAAAGAATAGCGCTTTTTAATGTTAAGCATTGTAAAGCTCGGGGCTAAAAGGGAGGGATTACCAGCCTTTAACTACGCCACCTTTAAAGATTTCAGAAGCACCTTGGTATACTTCTTCAGTTTGGTAAGCTTTTACAAAGTTTTTAACGTTTTCGTTGTTGATGTTATCTTCACGCGCAACAATTAGGTTTGTGTATGGAGACTCTTTATCTTCAACAAAGATACCGTCGCGTTGTGGCGATAGGTCAATAGAGCTTGCAAACGTTGTGTTGATGATAGCCAGTTCCATATCGTCAAGAGAACGAGTTAGCTGCGCAGCTTCTAGTTCAACGATCTTGATCTTTTTAGGGTTAGCAGTGATATCACGAACGGTTGCCTGTAGGCCAGAGTCTTTGCTTAGTTCAATCAAACCTTGTTGTTGAAGAAGAAGTAGAGAACGACCTAGGTTCGTTGGATCGTTTGGCACTGCAATGCGATCACCTTCTTTTAGCTCATCTAGAGATTTGATTTTCTTAGAGTAGCCAGCGATAGGGTAAACAAAAGTGTTGCCAGCAATCGCTAATTTGTAGCTACGATCTTTAATTTGCTGATCAAGGTATGGTTTGTGTTGGAATGCATTCACATCTACAGAACCATCATCTAGTGCAGCGTTTGGCGTAACGTAATCTGTGAAAGTGATAAGCTCTACATCAAGACCGTATTTATCTTTTGCTACTTTTGCTGCAATTTCTGCTACTTGAGCTTCGGCGCCAGCCATTACACCTACTTTGATGGTGTTTTGATCTTGTTCTTTATCGCCACAGCCACTCAGGATAAGTGCTGAAGCTGTTACCGCAACTGCGAAAATGTGTTTTAGATTAAATTTCATGTTTATCTCCGTATAATTCTAATTTTTAATTCTTATCTGTGGTCAAATTTATTCACCAATGCATCACCCACAGATTGAATGATTTGCACTAATATAATAAGCATAACTATGGTCACTGCCATGATGACAACATCATAGCGGTAGAAACCGTATCGAATAGCCACGTCACCAAGGCCACCACCGCCCACTGTTCCCGCCATTGCTGAGTAACTGACTAGTGTGACTAGCGTGATAGTAACTGAGTTGATAATAGTCGGTAGCGCTTCTGGTAACAGTACTTTTTTGATGATCTGCAAAGGTGTTGCGCCCATAGATTGAGCTGCCTCTACTAAGCCAGTAGGTACTTCCAGTAGTGCGCCTTCAACTAAGCGTGCAACAAATGGGATTGCGCCAATAGTCAGTGGAACAATTGCCGCTGTAGTCCCGATAAATGTACCAATCAATAGTTTTGTAAATGGAATAATCGCCACCATTAAAACAATGAAAGGAACACTACGACCAATATTGACGATGCCACCTAAAATGGTATTTAGGCGAGGATTTTCCAAAAGGCCGCCACGTTTAGATGTGTGCAGGATAACGCCTAGTGGAATACCGACTGCAAAGCCGACAATACCGGAAAAGGCGACCATATAGAGAGTTTGCCATGTTGCTTTAAGCAGCAGGGCTGTATTGGCGTTAAACCAGTCAATTAATACATCATAAGACATAGCCAAGCACCTCTACTTTAATTTTTTGGTCTTCAAGATATTGAATTGCAGCATCATAGGATTCTTCATCACCGAACACTTCCGCCACCATCATGCCAAACTTAACGCCGCCGGCGTAATCAAGATCTGAGCTAAGAATGGAGATATCAATATTGAATTTACGTGCAATCTGACTAATGACAGGTGCATTAACACTGGCGCCTGTGAACTCTAGTCGAACAAGCGCGTAGCTTCCTTCGACTCTTTCTGGCAACAAGCGAGATTCATAATCTTCTGGAATAGAAAGATCCAGAGTTGAACGTATAAATTGGTGAGCAAGCTCAGTTTTAGGATGAGCAAAAATCTCACCAACAGTGCCTTTTTCGACAAGCTTACCACCACCAATAATCGCCACTTCATGACAGATGTTTTTAACAACATCCATTTCGTGAGTGATGATTAAAATAGTAATGCCTAGTTTACGGTTGATCGTTTTTAACAGACCCAAAATAGATTGAGTCGTTGCAGGATCAAGGGCGCTGGTGGCTTCATCACACAGTAGTACTTTAGGATCACTTGATAGCGCTCGAGCTATTGCAACACGCTGCTTTTGACCGCCACTTAAGTTAGCAGGGTAGGTATCACGCTTATCAGCAAGACCAACAAGTCCAA
This sequence comes from Vibrio sp. UCD-FRSSP16_30, assembly GCF_001676025.1. GTDB lineage: Bacteria > Pseudomonadota > Gammaproteobacteria > Enterobacterales > Vibrionaceae > Vibrio. The sequence goes on along the minus strand of NZ_LZFW01000084.1, from coordinate 3,710 downwards.
GTAGTTCAGTGACTTTTTTCTCGATGTATTCTTTGCTCTTACCTGCAAGCTCTAACGGCAGTGCAATATTGTTAAATACAGTTCGTGAAGACAGTAGATTGAAATGCTGAAAAATCATTCCAATATTGCGGCGAGCTTGAGAAAGCTCGGCTTTTGATAGCTTAGTTAGGTCAATACCATCGACAATGACTTCACCACTACTTGGTGCTTCAAGCATATTGACGCAACGAATAAGAGTACTTTTTCCCGCGCCAGAAGAACCGATAACACCAAATATGTTACCTGAGGCGACGGTTAAATTGATATCTTTCAAAGCGTTGATGGGTGTTGAGCCTTGGTAGAATACCTTGTTAACTTGCTTGATCTCTATCATCAAAAAGCCTACTTGATTGGGAGAGGGTTTTAAATCTTGCACCGATGCTAGATATTTCATTGACCTAAGTCAATAGATATTTTTACGTCTAGACGTCTAAAACTTAAATCATAGGTGCGAGATAGAACAAAGCGTGCGATAATTGTCAGCATATTGATGAAGCAAAACAGAGTAATTTATCGTGTCTAAACCTGCTGTTTTTTTGGATCGTGACGGTGTCATTAATGTCGATCATGGCTATGTACATGATGAGCATGATTTTGAGTATATCCCTGGGGTGTTTGAAGCGACTAAGAAGCTTAAACAAATGGGCTATATGTTGGTATTGGTAACCAATCAGTCGGGCATTGCTCGCGGAAAATTTAGTGAAGACCGATTTGAGTCTTTAACGCAATGGATGGATTGGAACTTCTCTGATAATGGAGTCGAGCTGGATGGTATCTATTACTGCCCTCATCACCCAGAGCACGGTATTGGTCAATACAAACAAGATTGTGATTGTCGCAAACCTAAGCCTGGCATGTTTATTTCAGCAAGAGACTTTCTGAAAATAGATATGGAAAACTCGGTGATGGTCGGAGATAAAGCGGAAGACTTAATGGCCGCTGAAGCCGCGGGCGTTGGGACTAAGATTTTAGTTCGCACAGGAAAGCCAGTCACAGAGAAAGGCGAAGAGCTTGCCAGTATCATCCTAGATAGTATTGCCGATGTACCTGCTTATCTTGAATCATAAGTAGACGATACAAACCGTAACACTATTCGTAATGATGTGACATTTATGAAAAGGGAGGCCCATAGCCTCCCTTTTCTTTTTGTTTATTTATATTGGACGGTGTAGCGAGTGGGCTTGTGATTCATCCATAAGATCAGGTTAATGAACAGCGCCGCAAAAATAGACCAAGCAATCAGCGTTAAAGGAATGAAATACAGAGAACAAACAAGAATTGTGGTATCAAACAGCAATTGACTCTTACCTACCGATATTCCCATCTTATCTTGAATAACTAAACACAGTACGTTTGACCCACCTAAGCTGGCGCGATGACGAAACAGCACAAGTAGACCTAAGCCAATAAAAGTACCTCCTGCAACAGCTGCAAATGCCGGTGAGAGCAATTTAAACTGCAATACATAGTGCAGATTATCCGCCATTACCGAAACTAAAGAGACACAGACAATACTGTTAATTGTGAAGCGCTTACCTAAACGAAACCAAGCAAGAAAGTAAAATGGGATATTAACCAAAAAGTACATAGTACCAAAGCTAAGGTCGATGAACTGGGTAAATAGTAAGGCAACGCCTGCGGTCCCTCCCACAATCATCGATGATGACTTTAAGAAATAAATACCGACTGCAACGAGCAGCGTACCAGTAAAAATTGCAGCGCAATCTTCGAGAAAGCTATGTTTGTTCATTGTACTTAACCTTGCTAAATCAGCCGCGAATAGTATAGGAAAAATGTGTATTACCGAACTCTTTGCATAATTTTTTTACCAACCGCGTGTAAGTTTTGATTTACACGCTGTAAATTTGAGCGCATTCAAACAGAGAATCCCAAGATTACTCTTTATTCTGTAAGCAATTTAAGAGAATATGTTTATAGGAAACAGGGACAATAAAATTTGTTATACAAGTTTATTTCGGTAAAATGCTGCCATTACCGTGACGGAAACGTTTGCTTTCGTTCATTGTGTGGTTTTTTGCCATTTACAGTTTAATCTGAGTCAGGAGAGACAGATGCTAAAGCGTGATATGAATATCGCTGATTATGATGCGGACCTATTTACCGCTATTCAAGAAGAGACAGTGCGCCAAGAAGAGCACATTGAGCTTATCGCTTCAGAAAACTATACAAGCCCACGTGTAATGGAAGCACAGGGTTCACAGTTGACCAACAAGTATGCTGAAGGTTACCCAGGCAAACGCTACTACGGTGGCTGTGAGTACGTTGATAAGGTAGAAACACTTGCTATCGAACGTGCATGTGAGTTGTTTGGTTCAGAATACGCGAACGTTCAGCCACACTCTGGCTCTCAAGCAAACAATGCTGTTTATATGGCACTTCTTAATGCTGGCGATACTGTACTAGGTATGAGCTTGGCTCACGGTGGTCATTTAACTCACGGTTCTCCAGTAAACTTCTCAGGTAAGCTTTACAACATCATTCCTTACGGTATTGATGAGAATGGTCAGATTGACTACGAAGAGATGGAAGCACTAGCGGTTGAGCATAAACCAAAAATGATCATTGGTGGCTTCTCTGCTTATTCACAAGTGTGTGATTGGGCTCGTATGCGTGAAATCGCAGACAAAGTTGACGCTTATTTCTTTGTTGATATGGCTCACGTTGCCGGTCTTATTGCTGCTGGCGTTTATCCAAACCCAGTACCGCACGCACACGTTGTAACAACCACGACTCATAAAACACTTGCGGGTCCTCGTGGCGGTCTAATCCTTTCTAACGAAGGTGAAGCTCTTTACAAGAAACTAAACTCAGCGGTATTCCCTGGTGGTCAGGGTGGCCCTCTAATGCATGTTATCGCGGGTAAAGCGGTTGCATTTAAAGAAGCACTAGAGCCTGAGTTTAAAGACTACCAAGCTCGCGTTGTTGCGAATGCTAAAGCGATGGTTGCTGAGTTCTTAGCTCGTGGATACAACATCGTTTCTGGTTCAACTGAGAACCACTTGTTCCTTGTTGACCTGATTGATAAAGACATTACTGGTAAAGAAGCGGACGCTGCACTAGGTGCGGCTAACATTACAGTAAACAAAAACTCAGTACCAAACGATCCACGTAGCCCATTTGTGACTTCTGGTATTCGTGTTGGTTCTCCATCAATTACTCGTCGCGGCTTCACTGAAACCGATGCGAAAAACCTTGCTGGCTGGATGTGTGACATTCTAGACAACCTAGGTGATGAGTCTGTAATTGAAGCAACGAAAGTGAAAGTACTAGAGATTTGTAACCGTAAGCCAGTTTACGCATAAGCGTTTAGTTAGCTTTTGGAACTCACAAAAAACGAGCCTTATGGCTTAATGCCGTTCACTTAAGAGTGTGAACGGCTTTTTTATTATTGGCATATCGCTGCGGTCTAGGTTTGACTGCCCTTGGGAATGTTCTTTCCCTTCGCCTCTCCAGCACTAAGCTTTCTGCCATGTTATGGAAGCCTTTTAGTTGCCTTGGAATTGCGCCCGGCGTTGAGTAAGGTAAGCCAACAAGTAACGCCGATATATGGGCCAAGGTTCCATTAAAACTCAACTGATAAGGAAGGTAATTCCCCTTTAAATTTAAGCAGAGTTCGACCATTTGATATCGAATTAAATTATACGTTCGTT
>NZ_LZFW01000083.1 GCF_001676025.1 Vibrio sp. UCD-FRSSP16_30 | reverse complement strand
TCCCCCCCTCCTCTTCCCCCCTTCCCCTTTTTCCCTCTTCTTCTTTCTCCCCTCCCCCTCCCTCTTTTCTCCCTCCTTCCTTCTTTCCTCTCTCTTTTTCTTCCTCTTTCTCTCCCCTTTCCCCTTCCCTTTCCCCTTCCTCTTCCCCTTCCCCCCCTTCCCTTCCTTTCCCCCCTTTTCCTCCTCCTTTTTTCTCCTCCTTCCTCTTTCTTTCCCCTCCCCCTCCTTCTTTTCCTTCCTTCCTTTTCCTCCTTCCCTCCTTTTCTCCTCCTTCTCCCCCTCCTCCTTCTCCTCCCTCTCCCCCTTCCCCTCCTCCCTCTTCCCCTTCTTCTCCTCCTCCCCCTCCCTTCCCCCCTCCTTCCTCTCCCTTTCCCTCTTCTTCCCTTTTCCCTCCCCCCCCTTTTCTCCCTCCCTCTCTTTCTCCTTCCCCTCCCCTTTCTCTTTCCTTTCCTTCCTCTCTTTCTTCTCCTTCTTCTTCCCCCTCCCCCCCTCCCTCTTCCCCCTCTTTCCCTTCTCCTCCCCCCCTCCCCTCTTCCCCTCCTTTTTCTCTTTCTTTTTCCCCCTCCCCTCCCCCTTTCCTCCCTCCTTTTTTTCCTTTCCCTCCCCCTC
>NZ_LZFW01000082.1 GCF_001676025.1 Vibrio sp. UCD-FRSSP16_30 | reverse complement strand
CATTCCACGTCCTGGTAAACGCACTCGTCGTAGCAGTAGTAGTAATGGTAAGTTCCAATTTCTAAAACCCTCGTTTTCACAATTTCACATTTTTCTTTCTCAATTTACTCATTTCAAAATTATTTTTCAGCAAAYGAGTCTGAGGAAAAGAAGAAAAGAAGGAACAGACCAGGAACAGTTGCGCTTCGCGAGATTCGTAAATTTCAAAAGGCTGTTAACTTGCTTATACCTTGTGCTCCGTTTGTTAGATGCGTAAGTTTTTTACTTCAAACTCTTATATAAGTAGTAAATTGAAATTAGATTTGTGTTTTTAATGTGCTGTTAATTACTCCCTCCGTTTTTCAAAATGAGTGTCGCTTTAGCCAAAAAAATTTGTTTCAAAATGAATGTCGCTTTCAGTTTCCAATGCAATAATAACTTTTTCTTTTCAATTGTACCCTCCAATTAATACTCTGCACACTACTTCCAAAGTATTACTTTTAAAACTAACCAATAGTTAATAAGGATAATTTGGTAAAATAACCATTCTCTTTCTCTTAATCATTGCATTTCTTAATATGTGTGTAAACACCTAAAGTGACACTCATTTTGAAACGGAGGGAGTAGGTTTTAGT
>NZ_LZFW01000081.1 GCF_001676025.1 Vibrio sp. UCD-FRSSP16_30 | reverse complement strand
CATTCTCTGCCTTTGTCTCGGATGAGTWCGGAGTTGAGTGAAGGRAACGGTTCTAACCCTTTAAAYATGACATCTACTCTGCCTCATCCMCWAGACAACYCCTTRCTYTATSCATCMAATCTACCTAACAAAAACRCATTGTCGAGTCAGCCATCAATGYCTTCCTATCCTTCATATATTAACAACACAGAAACTTCTTTCGGGGTGGAATCTGGAATCCCAGCACAGRAAAAACGTCTCCAACRATCTTCAGAGGTAAGCCAATCCTGCAAACTKGAATGTCGTATTTAGTTAAATTTTGAATGTATGATGTTAATCATTGTTACATGTTTTCTCTTGATTTGTGAAGCCAATACACGGCRAAGACTTGTTGCAGCACCAGCAATTGAATGCAATAAATTCTTTTACCARTCTATTAGGCGGTTCTCAAGGTGAGCGCAYATTTCTTCTTTTCTAACTCAATGTAACTGTTCCACTTTTATACCACAATCTCACGCTCCTTGTTTCATAACTTCAGCTGTCAAAGAATTTCAGTCGGGCGCAATSGYTACACCTACTACYAACAATACTTTGCAAACTTGTGTYGCCGGAAGAGATCAGTCAGGAGCGGTCATGAGAAATAGCGAGCCCAACA
>NZ_LZFW01000080.1 GCF_001676025.1 Vibrio sp. UCD-FRSSP16_30 | reverse complement strand
GAGGCTGTAACAGATTCTGTGTAACTGACATTTAGTTTATGTGCTTCTCGACACGGTCTTCGAACTCGATGATAAATCGACTCATCGCCTGACGCCAGTTTTGAATGGGCATAGTCCATTTTTTACTGGCATCTTTAATCGCTAGATAAACCATCTTAGTTGCCGCTTCATCATTTGGGAAGATTTTACGCTTCTTCAAAGCCTTACGTATCACGCTGTTGAGTGATTCAATCGCATTGGTTGTGTAAATTGCTTTTCGAATATCTTGCGGGTAGTTAAATAGCGTATTCAAGTTTTGCCAGTGATTACGCCAAGACTTGGTTATTTGAGGGTACTGTGCATCCCAGGTTTCACCGAACCGCTCTAATTCAAGTAACGCTTCGTCTTCTGTTGCCGAACGGTATACTCGTTTCAAATCAGCCGTGACCGCTTTGTAGTCTTTCCAAGAGACGTATTTCAGAGAATTGCGTACCATGTGAACGATGCATAGCTGAATGTGTGTTTCAGGGAACACGGTATTGATGGCATCAGGAAAACCTTTGAGGCCATCCACGCAAGCTATAAGTATATCCTCAACGCCACGTTGGTTAAGCTCTGTCAAAACATTGAGCCAGAACTTTGCGCCTTCATTTTCTG
>NZ_LZFW01000079.1 GCF_001676025.1 Vibrio sp. UCD-FRSSP16_30 | reverse complement strand
GATATCAGGTACGACTTCAGGCATTGAAGATCATCAAGTGGTGACCGTGAGCTTTAATGGTCAAGATTATACCGCGACTGTTAGCAATAACGCTTGGACACTCTCAGTGCCAGCGACGGATTTATCGGGCATTAAGGATGCGACGCCCCTGCCTATCACAGCGAATGTTATGGATGCAGCAGGTAACCCAGCACCGCAAGCAAGCCATACCATTGATGTGGATTTAAGTACTACCGCATCAATAAGCATCACAGATGGTTYGACCGGCGATGGTRTTATTAATGCAGCAGAGAGCAGTAGTGCACATATTGAGGGAACAGCCGAAGTGGGTGCGACATTATCGGGTTTGAGTATCCATGATAGTGCAGGCAACACGGTTAATATTTCTGCTAAAGATATGCCTAAGGTAGATAGTAATGGTCACTTTAGTTTAGATAATGTAGATGTGAGCAGCCTGACAGACGGTAAGTTGACGGTACAGGTGACTTCAACAGATGCTGCAGGCAACACGGCCTCAGCGTCAGGGCATATTGAACTTGATACGAATGTTGTTGTTTCAGGTACGCTGGATGATGGTCGTAGTCATACTGATACAACTCACCTATTCCAAGGTGACGGCTTTATTAATATTAATGAACAGATGCAAACCCGGTTGTATGGTACCTTGGAAGCTGGCGCTACATTGGAAGATGTCACATTATCTGATGGAACACATACTTATCATATTGCGCAGCATATTTTAGATGGAGTGAAGCCAGGACATTATTCATTGCATGTCAATTTATTGAGTGATCTTGTTGATGATAATGGTGACAAAGTAAATCTGAACTCTAATCAAGCAAGCTTGTTTACAGTAGGAGATAACACTCAGTTAGAGGTAAGAGTAACAGCGAAAGATAATGTAGGTAATACTGGTACTTCAATAAGCTCTGCTCAATTAGATACTCACGTTCATACTCCGGGTAAACCCGGCTTGACACATATTTCTGACGGTCGTGGTGGCCGTAGTAATCATGATCTTAATACAGTAGATGGCACACCAGGTATTTCCTTTACTGCAAATCAGCTAGATAAGACCTCAGAGAGTGTCCATATCTATGATACGTTCAAGCAACACCGCTATGAGATCGGAGAAGGGAACACTCATAAAGCCAACGAAATCGCATCAGGACACCACTTTGGTCAATTTAAAAGTGGCTATTATTTAGATGAGACTTCTAGTGTAATACGTAAGCTTGGAGTGGATGGCACACACATATATCAAGCTGAAATTCATGATGAGCATGGTAATGTTGGTCAAGGTGCAGCTACGGATATTATTATTGATACGCATATAGAAAAACCAATATTATCAATAAATAATCCGGCTGAAAATATCACGCCTGCAGGGTATCATCATGCAAGTAGTGGCGTAACGCCAGCAGATGATCTTTTAGTTAGTACTTTACGCCCAGATTTGAAGATTTCTAATATTGATAGTCATGAAAATTTGTGGAAGGTTGAGCTTATTGAAGGAAATAAATCACTCGGTATCGCAGCAAAAAATGAAAGTGGTGAATGGGGACATTTAGACAATAACGGGAAATGGGCGAATGGCTTGCCGAAAGGCTTTAGTCATAATGGCAATGAGTGGGTATATACGCCACAACATGATCTGAATTCTGGTCCTAATCAGTTTCAAGTTAAGGTAACTGATGTTGCAGGAAATCATATAGAAACGATACTGAAGCTAACACAACTGAATCATGCTCCAACAGCAGAGAACTCAGAGGTATCTGTTGCACAAAATAACAGTCATACTATGGCTATATCAGATTTTGGACACCCAACAGATCCAGATGCGGGTGATCATCTATCAGTTGTCATTGAGACCCTGCCAGATTCATCTCATGGAAAGCTATTATTAAACGGTTATGCAGTTCATGTTGGAGACAGTCTATCTATTAGTGAAATTGAAAATGGGCATGTAACATTTACAGCACCAGATTCTGTAACATTTAATGAGGAAGTTTCATTTCATGTAACTGATGGCAGGCTTAATTCTGAGACCCACTATATAAATATTCATGGTGCCACTATCAAGAACCAAGGTGGAAAAGTAGTCATGGAGCAGCAAGGACAGCGCTTGGTTTATGACTCCAGTGGTTTTGGATCAAGTAGAGAACAATCGCATAGTGATGGTGTGAATGACGGGCAAAGTGGTACAGAAAGCACACAGTACACGCGAGATCAACATGCAGGTATTAACTTCTGGAAGTTAGATTTTGCAGATTCAGTGCACTTAACGCAACACGTCGACAATGTGCATTATCGTATGGAGCTATTATCTGAAGATTCGAGTACTAAGCCCGGTACAGAGATTGGTTATTTCGATGGAAATAAATTTGTTGTTATATATCAAGAGCCTAAAAAATTAGATAAGTATCATACAGATCCGACTCAACCTGGTTATAAGGATGATCCACACTTACCCCAAAACCAGAGTGGTTCTATTTGGGAAACTAATTCCAATGGTGAAAAAGTTCTAATTATCCCTGATATCGCTATTCAACATGGGTTATATTTACATGGCGTTGGTGCCGATTCTAAGTCTGGGGATGCTAACGATATTACTTATCATTTCATTGCTCACGCACAGGTTAAGATTGGAGGCACAGATCAATCTCCAGCATTTACTGACTTAACTGATCCTGTTTATATCTATGTAAATAAAGATCGTGGTCTGGTTAAGGCCAGTGTAAAAGGAAGTGATAGCAGTCATAATAGTGGTGCACCACATAGTGACTGGCAGAAGGTAGCGCAGCAAGCTCATGACCATGCTCAGCAGCAAAATGATGAACCGATTCATAATGGGGCTCAGTCTGATGATGTAATATTAACGTTTAATTTCGATGATATTCCTGTGTCAGAAGTTAATAACAAACAACAAAGTAGCCATGTTGATAATCCATATTTAAATATGGTTCATAATAAAGGGATAAAATCTGTTCAGCATTCAAAGCATGATATACAGCATGAAGATCTCAACGATGGTGTGAGTCATAGTCAACCATCACACGATGCCAACCCATATCTTCATATGGCAGGCGTCGATCCCAAAGACGTAAAAACTGAGCACACAATCCACGATGACCATAATAAGTTGATGGATAAGCACTTTGCGCATAATCCATTAGCTGATGATTTCCACGATCCAAATCATGGGCAAGATACACATCATGATGCGTTTGCTAATCCGCTAGAGGATAAGCATGAGCATAAAATAGATAAACATCATCATGATGTTAAACATAACGCTCTTGATGACACGGGTATTCATGATGGTAACCATAAAGCGCATGACCACTTGGATAATCATTTGAGTGACCCAAATGCTCATCATAATAGTTAGTTAAGGGTTTTATCATTAATCAAAAACAGCCAAGCGAAAGCGAGGCTGTTTTTTTGTATATAGCCGTTGCTGACTAATACTGTTTTTCTACGCTATTTATGAGAGCAAACTTACATAGCTCTGCTATGAAAGTTTCAGCAGTTAATTATTGAGGATTAAGTAGCAGAGAAATAAAACCTAACTTAACCCCTAAGTGAACCCTTTTTGCTCCCCATACAAAAAAGCGCAGTAGGTATTAACCTGCTGCGCTTTCTATAATTTGGTGGCCCCTCGCAGACTTGAACTGCGGACCAATCGATTATGAGTCGAGTGCTCTAACCACTGAGCTAAGGGGCCTTGTAGGGTGAAGATTATATGAGATGGATGGGGGAGTGTCTAGATTTAGTCGCGAGAATAGAGCGCTTTTACGTATAGTTTTTATGCGATTAAACCATCAGATACAAAAAAGGTGAGCTAATGCTCACCTTTTGTACATATTGACTTGTTGTCTACTCGTCTAGGAAGCTGCGCAGAGTTTCTGAGCGGCTTGGGTGACGCAGTTTACGTAGTGCTTTTGCTTCGATCTGACGGATACGTTCACGTGTAACGTCGAACTGTTTGCCCACCTCTTCTAGAGTGTGGTCAGTGTTCATATCGATACCAAAGCGCATACGCAGTACTTTTGCTTCACGAGGTGTTAGGCCTGCTAGAACGTCTTTAGTTGCAAACTTAAGGCTAGTTGCCGTTGCAGAGTCTAAAGGAAGCTCTAGAGTAGTATCCTCGATAAAGTCACCTAGATGCGAATCTTCGTCGTCACCGATTGGTGTCTCCATTGAGATTGGCTCTTTAGCGATTTTAAGTACTTTACGAATCTTGTCTTCTGGCATTTGCATGCGCTCTGCCAGTTCTTCTGGAAGTGGCTCACGGCCCATTTCTTGAAGCATTTGACGAGAGATACGGTTTAGCTTGTTGATGGTCTCAATCATGTGCACAGGGATACGAATAGTACGCGCCTGATCAGCAATAGAACGAGTAATCGCCTGACGAATCCACCATGTCGCATAAGTTGAGAACTTATAACCACGACGGTATTCAAATTTATCAACCGCTTTCATCAAACCGATGTTACCTTCTTGGATAAGATCCAAGAACTGTAGACCACGGTTGGTGTATTTCTTCGCGATAGAGATTACAAGACGTAAGTTCGCCTCTACCATCTCTTTCTTAGCGCGACGAGCTTTAGCTTCACCAATTGACATACGACGGCTGATGTCTTTAATAGACTGAACCGTTAGTGATGTTTCTTTTTCGATGCTTTTAAGCTTTTGAATTGAGCGACGGATGTCTTCTTCGTTACGACGAATCTTTTCTTTGTAAGGTGCGTCAGAAGCTAGAGTTTTGTCTACCCATGCATCGCTTGATTCATTGCCAGTGAAAGTTTTTACAAATTCTTTCTTAGGCATGCCACCGTATTCTACGGTTTGGCGCATGATCAAACGCTCTTGTGTACGAACTCGCTCCATTGAGGTGCGAAGTTGAGTAACAAGATGATCAAATTGTTTTGGTGTCAGACGGAATTCACGGAAAACATCGTTAACTCGAGACGTTGCAACTTTAAAGGCTGCGCTATCACGGCCTTCTGTATTAGATACAAGTTGTAGGTCTTGGTAAGTCTTACGAAGATTAGTGAATTTTTCTAGAGCAAGCTCAGGATCAATACCTGTATCTTCCTCTTCTTCGTCTTCCTCATCGTCTTTGTCTTCTGAGTCATCAGCTTCAAGATCGGTTTTAGCCAGTTCAGAACCAACGTGAGTTGCCGTAGGGGCCGTTGTACCATCATCATCTGGGTCTACAAAACCTGAGATAATATCTGTTAGGCGAAGTTCTTCAGCTTGTACTTTATCGAACTGCTCTAAAACATACGGTATTGTGCCTGGAAACTCAGCAACAGATGCTTGAACTTGATTAATGCCGTCTTCGATACGCTTAGCGATATCGATCTCGCCTTCACGAGTAAGAAGCTCAACCGTACCCATTTCACGCATATACATGCGCACAGGATCGGTAGTACGACCAATTTCACTTTCAACGGTGCTTAAAGCGGCAACAGCTGCTTCAGCAGCATCTTCGTCGACTTCGGTGCTTTCGTCATTGATTGTGTCGTCATCAATCTCAGTGGCGTTTTCTACCACTTTGATGCCCATGTCATTGATCATCTGAATGATATCTTCGACTTGTTCTGAGTCGACTATTTCTGGCGGTAGATGGTCATTAACTTCAGCATAAGTAAGATAACCTTGCTCTTTGCCTTTAAGAACAAGTGCCTTAAGCTGTGACTGCCTATTTTGATCCATAGATGGTATCCAAATTCTGGTCTGGTGAAGGAACTAGTTTGCGAAATGCAGACCGGTAATTATAGCAAAGTTTTTACGTTACAAGCGTTGAGGGTCTCATGCTTTTAAATCTAGCATTAAAGCTAGCAGCTCCCTTTTTTCATCGACTGATAAGCCGATACTTCTTTCTTTCGCTTGTAGGGTTTCAATTTGCCTTTCGATACACTGATAAATTACTTTATCGAGTGAATCGCAAAAAATATCGTCGTGATTGTCTTCTTCTCGATAAGTGGGAAGATCCCAGCTTGCCAGAAGTGACAATATTCGTTCATCTTTCTCGTTTCGCCAGCATTCTAATAACTGGCCAGTGGTTATATGGGGACGATTTATACATTTATCAACCACATCGAGCAATAAACTTAGACCAGGTAGCTGAGTTTGCCTAATAGAATCTAAGTTTGGCATTAACTCCACATAATGTGGATTTTGCAGCAATAAAGCGATCACGACACGCATCGGTGTTCGCTCAATTTTTTTGTGTGGTGCTGGGCGTGAAGATTGCTCATCTGACTTTGCAATCAGTTGTTGCAGTTGCCTTTCATCGACCAACCCCAGTTTTCGACCCAGTAATTCGCGTAAATACATACGCAATGTACCGCCGGGTATTTTATTAATCAGAGGAATTGCTAGCGTGCTTAATTTCGCCATTCCTTCTCTGCTGCTTGTATCAACCTGTAGCATCAAGGTTTGAAACATAAACTCAGATAGCGTGGTTGCACTTGCAACTTGCTCTTCAAACGCTTGTTTACCATGTTGACGAATATAGGTGTCTGGATCTTCACCATCAGGCAAAAACATAAATTTAAGCTGACGCCCATCGTTTAAGAAGGGTAGTGCATTTTCCATCGCTCGCCATGCTGCATCGCGACCAGCGCGGTCGCCGTCATAACAACAAACAATGTTGCTGGTTTGACGAAACAACATTTGTAGGTGGTCACCTGTCGTGGATGTACCAAGCGAAGCCACGGCATAATCGACCCCAAACTGGGCTAGGGCGACCACATCCATATAACCTTCAACGACAAGAACATGCTCTGGTGAACGATGAGTTTGTAGAACCTCATATAGACCATAAAGCTCTTTGCCTTTATGGAATATCGGGGTTTCTGGTGAGTTGAGATACTTAGGTGTACCGTCACCAATAACTCGTCCACCAAAGGCAATAACACGACCACGGCGATCACGAATAGGGAACATAATACGCCCGCGGAAACGGTCATATCGGTTGCCTTTATCGTTTTCTATCAACATGCCGCCACTCACGAGAGCGTCTTGTGCCTGCTTTTGTTGACCAAATTGTTTTCGTACAGAATCCCATTCATCCGCTACGAAACCAATTTCAAATTTTTGTGCTATTTCTCCACTAAGACCTCGATTTTTAAGGTACTCAATCGCGGGTTTTCCGGCACTGGTTTTTAGCTGAGAGCGATAAAAGTTAGCAATACTACCAAGTAGGTCGTAAAGGCTGCGTTTTTGCTCTGTATTTGCTGTAGGCCCTTGGCTAAAACTGCCTTGGCGCTGTTCTCTTGGGACTTCGATGCCAAGATGTGAGGCAAGCTCATCGATGGCTTCAACAAACTCAAGACGTTCGTATTCCATCATAAAGTCGATAGCATTACCGTGCACACCACAGCCAAAGCAATGGTAGAACTGTTTTTCTTGGCTAACGCTAAAAGAGGGGGTTTTTTCGTTATGGAATGGGCAGCAAGCGCTGTAGTTCTTGCCTTTTTTCTTTAGTTTTACTCGCGCGTCAACGATATCGACAATATCCAGTCGAGCAAGTAGGTCATCAATGAAGGTACGGGGTATATGTCCAGCCATAGATCCTAAAGAATATGCTTGTGTGCAAGATACAAACAAGCCGTGCATTCAGAGAAAGCACGGCTTGCTTTAATTTTTAATCTGGGTCTAAGCGAGTTTAGAACGAACTAAACCACTTACTTGACCCATATCTGCGCGCCCTTGAATTTGAGGTTTGAGAACGCCCATTACTTTACCCATGTCTTGCATGCCCGCAGCACCAGATTCAGTGATTGCATTATCAACTAACGCAGTTACTTCTTCTTCAGATAGCGGTTGAGGCATAAATTCCTCAAGTACTGTAATTTCAGCTTTCTCAACATCAGCAAGATCTTGACGACCGGCAGATTCGTATTGAGCGACAGAATCGCGACGTTGTTTAACCATTTTAGTCATCACAGCAATGATATCATCGTCGGTCAGAGTAATCCTCTCGTCGACTTCACGCTGTTTAATTGCGGCTAAGGTTAAACGAATAGTGCCAAGGCGCGGTTTGTCCTTGGCTTTCATCGCTGATTTTTGCTCTTCTTTGAGATTATCAATAAGAGCCATTACTAGTTCCTAATTAAATTGGGGACTAGTAAAGACGAACGCGACGTGCGTTTTCGCGAGCTAGCTTCTTAGCGTGACGCTTTTGAGCTGCTGCTTTAGCGCGTTTACGAACTGTAGTTGGTTTCTCATAGTGCTCACGACGACGCACTTCAGAAAGAATACCTGCTTTTTCGCAAGAGCGCTTAAAGCGACGTAGAGCTACGTCGAACGGTTCGTTTTCACGTACTTTAACTACTGGCATATGCCTTTCACCTCAGGGGTTATTCGTTAATACTGGGTTCCACTTTCCGGGCAAATAAACTTGCAGGGGGAATTACCAGTTTGATCAAAAATGGTGCGGAATTTTAATCCGAACTGATAGTGTTTGTAAAGTATTTTATTGCGGAGAAAACGATCAATTATTTGTTTGAACAATTAGGACAAGGTAAACTTGCCACATATTAGAGACCTCGCGAGAAATGTATGCGTATTTTAGGTATTGAAACCTCCTGTGATGAAACAGGCATTGCTATTTATGATGATGAAAAAGGTTTGCTATCCCACCAACTGTATAGCCAAGTAAAACTGCACGCCGATTACGGTGGTGTGGTTCCAGAATTAGCCTCTCGCGATCATGTGAAAAAAACCATTCCACTGATAAAAGAAGCGTTAAAAGAAGCCAACTTAACCTCTGATGACATTGATGGTATTGCTTATACGGCAGGTCCGGGTCTTGTGGGAGCATTACTTGTGGGAGCCACTATTGGTCGCAGTATTGCGTATGCATGGGATGTCCCAGCAGTGCCTGTGCATCACATGGAAGGTCATTTACTTGCTCCAATGCTAGAGGATAACCCACCGCCGTTTCCTTTTATTGCTCTATTAGTTTCGGGTGGTCACACCATGATTGTGCAAGTAAAGGCGATTGGTGAGTACCATATTTTAGGGGAATCGATTGATGACGCAGCAGGTGAGGCGTTTGATAAAACCGCTAAATTAATGGGTTTGGACTATCCTGGTGGGCCATTATTGTCACGTTTAGCTGAAAAAGGAACCCCAGGGCGCTTTAAATTCCCTCGTCCTATGACAGATAGACCAGGTCTTGATATGAGTTTCTCTGGGCTAAAAACATTTGCCGCTAATACTATTTCGGCTAATGACAATGATGATCAAACTCGCGCTGACATTGCTTACGCCTTTCAAGAGGCGGTCTGTGCGACTCTCGTGATTAAATGTAAGCGTGCCTTGTTACAAACGGGTATGAAGCGCATCGTGATTGCCGGTGGCGTTAGTGCCAATAAGCAATTGCGTTTAGAGCTTGCTGCACTGGCTAAAAAGGTCGGTGGTGAAGTCTATTATCCGCGTACTGAATTTTGTACCGATAATGGTGCGATGATTGCTTATGCGGGTATGCAACGTTTGAAGAATGGTGAAACATCGGATCTTGCTGTAAAAGCACAGCCTCGCTGGCCAATCGATCAACTTAAACCCGTTACTGATTAGCTTTAAGACCTAGATCTGTTTAAGCGCTCTCATTTGTAGGGCGCTTTTTTTATGTTTAAATCATTTTAGATTGAAAATAGTTTAAACTTTAAACGCTTATTTAACAAAGGCTTGCGCTAGATCAATAAAAAGGTATATTAAATGCATCTTTAGATTGAAAAGCGAAGCAACATGACAGACTTCCAAGTAACTCACCGAACGACTAAGAAAGTAAGCGATTATATTGCTTATAAAATCACCCAAATATTAAAATTCACTTTGAATGTATTTTATGGAAAAAAATACGCTAAAAGAGCCGTGATCCTTGAAACAATTGCCGCTGTTCCTGGCATGGTGGCAGGTATGTGTAATCACCTTAAAGCACTGCGCCGAATGAAAGATGATGAGGGTTGGATTCGAGAGTTACTCGATGAAGCAGAAAACGAACGTATGCACTTGATGATCTTTCTTGATATCGCTAAGCCTAGTTGGGTTGAGCGTTTGTTAGTCCTTTTAGGGCAAGGTACGTTTATTGTTGTGTATGGCACACTTTATCTTCTATCTTCAAAAATTGCGCATCGTATTGTGGGTTACTTCGAAGAAGAGGCGTGTAAAAGTTATACCGAGTATTTAGAGAAAATTGATTGTGGTGAGATTGAAAATGTAATTGCGCCAGAAATTGCGACTAAATACTATAATTTGCCTGCGGATGCTAAATTAAGAGATGTGATCTTATTGATTCGTGAAGACGAAGCTAAGCATCGAGACAGAAATCACGAATTTGCTGACTCATACCAATCGCGTGATCTTCCTGCGCATCAGAGCTAATGCTCTTTGATTGATTGGTTATAATTGGTTGACTAATTGATTTGAATAACAGAACCAGCTAGGGCGAACGCATGAGTGAACGCTTTTCGACCAATCATGTGCATCATCTCCACAAGACGCCGTGAAATCATCCTTGATGGCTTCATTGTGGCATCCATGCCACAAAGACTTGTTCCGATAATGCACATGATTTTG
This sequence comes from Vibrio sp. UCD-FRSSP16_30, assembly GCF_001676025.1. Classification (GTDB taxonomy): domain Bacteria; phylum Pseudomonadota; class Gammaproteobacteria; order Enterobacterales; family Vibrionaceae; genus Vibrio. The sequence goes on along the minus strand of NZ_LZFW01000079.1, from coordinate 137,891 downwards.
TTCAAATAACGTTCGTGATCTCACCCAGCAGAACCAGCCCTTTGAGGCTGGTTTTTTTAACTCTGATTTTTCTTTGATCCCAATTTGGGTTCATCTCCAGCCAATAAACGTTTTATATTACCTTGATGACGCCAAATAATAAGGCAACAGAGCATGGCTACAGGCAGGGTGTATTGCGGTTTAATCATCCAAGTATAAAACGGAGCGATGAGAGCGGTAACTAAGGCCGCGAGTGAAGAATACCGAGAAACTAATGCGGTAATTAACCAAGTGCCCATTAGCATGCCGGTGAGATCAAACCCAATGGGCGCTATTGCTCCAACCGCTGTTGCCACGCCTTTTCCCCCTTTAAAATGGAAAAAGATCGGATAAATGTGGCCGATACAGGCAGAAATACCAATTAGACCTAACATGACCGGTTGTAAATCAAGATAATAGGCCGACCATACCGGAATGGTTCCTTTCGCCATATCAAAAATTAGCACCAGTGCTGCGGGTAACCGACCGCCAATTCTCAGAACATTGGTCGCTCCAGGGTTATTTGAGCCCGAACTTCTAGGATCTGGCAGGTTAAATACTCGGCAAATTAAGACGGCACTCGACACCGAGCCTAGTAAATAGGCCAGAATAATCATGAGTAGAGCCGTTGCTGACATAGGGTTCCTTTACACTTTGTAGCTATTATCGCGTTAATCGGATGATAGTTAGGTATCTGATGTAGTATATTACGTTTTTTTATACTTTTGGCTTATCCGACCTCAATCTTTGTATTTGAACTTGTTTTGCAAGTATTTGCTACAGAAAGAGGCAATTAAAGGATCGAAATAATGAATCAAGACAGAGTCTTCATTGAACAACTTGAAGTGATCACCACCATTGGTGTTTATGATTGGGAGCAAGAAATTAAGCAAAAATTGGTGCTTGATATTGAAATGGCTCACAACAATCAACCAGCGGGCAAAAGTGATGATGTTGAAGATGCATTAGATTATTTCTCTGTTAGCCAAGCGGTTTTGAGCCACATTGAAAACGGCCGTTTCTTGTTAGTAGAGCGTGTTGCAGAAGAAATTGCCGCTCTTATTATGAATCAGTTTAATGTCCCTTGGCTGCGAATAAAGCTGCGTAAGCCTGGCGCTGTGCCTCAAGCGGCAAGTGTTGGTGTGGTCATTGAACGAGGTTCATTGTGACCCAAGCCTATCTAGGCATAGGAACAAATATTGATCGAGACAAATATGCCAAAGTTGCCATCATAGAATTGCAACGTTTTGGGCGTAATCTGCAAGTCTCGACGATTTATCGTTGCCCTGCTTCAGGGTTTAACGGTGCCGAGTTTTATAACTTTGTTATTGGGCTTGATACCGACTTAGCGCTCGCAGATTTCAGCCATCAGTTACGAGCTTTAGAGTTGGCCTGTGGTCGTCCTGAAGATGCTAAAAAACAGCAAGATCGTACTTTGGACATAGATATTCTTTTGTTTGGAGATGTGCTTAGTCAACATTCTCCACAGTTGCCAAGAAGCGATATTGTTAAGTTTAATTTTGTTTTACAGCCGTTATACGAACTTTGTCCTGAGCTGATAGTGCCGGGTGATGGCCGTAGCATTGAGCAAATTTGGCAACAACAATTTTTGTCTATGGGTGGTATGAGCAATCTTACTGCTACCTCTTTACCTTTAAGTGATGATTATTAATGAGTTATTTAGAAGCATTTGCATTGGCCTTAATTCAAGGGCTGACTGAATTTTTACCTATATCGAGCTCGGCTCATCTTATTTTGCCTTCAGCTGTATTAGGTTGGGAAGATCAAGGCTTAGCTTTTGATGTTGCGGTACACGTTGGCACCTTGTTTGCCGTGGTTATTTATTTTAGACATGAAGTTGTGACCCTTTTGCGCGCATTTTTCGGCTCTGTGTTTAAACAGCAACAGAATAAAGAATCTAAGCTGGCTTGGATGATTATTCTGGCCACTATTCCCGCGGGCCTAGCCGGATTGTTTTTGAATGATCTTATTGAGCTGTATTTACGCAGTGCTTGGGTCATAGCCTGTACGACGATTATTTTTGGTTTACTGCTATGGCATGCCGATAAAGTTTCGACCTTATCTAAAGATGAGTATCAAGCCACTTGGAAAAAGACTTTAATTATTGGTATTGCTCAGGCGATGGCGATGATTCCGGGTACTTCACGCTCTGGTGCAACTATCACCGCTGCTTTGTACCTTGGCTTTACCCGAGAAGCTGCCGCTCGATTCTCGTTTTTAATGTCGATCCCAATTATTACCCTAGCGGGCGGATATTTAGGCACTAAGCTCGCTCTTAGTCCTGAACCGATGCACCTAGGCGTGTTGTTCACTGGGATTTTAGTGTCATTTGTTAGTGCTTATATTTGTATTCACTACTTTTTGAAACTGATCTCACGTATGGGAATGACACCGTTCGTTATCTATAGATTAATATTGGGTGCAGGCTTATTCGCCTTTTTGCTTACCCAGTAATATCAACGAACTATGCGCCCCAAGTTAAAGCTCTTTGAGTTAAAGCTTGGGGCTTTTTAAATCCCTTAATCCCATAACCAATTTTGTTTAACGCCCTCTATCGCTTCTACTCGACGCTTATTGAGTTCTTCTCGTATCTCTTTTCCATTAAACCCATCTTGGATGACTTGTTGCACGTTAACCGCTAAAGCACTTTGATAGGCCGCTTCAATGTAATCAGGCTGCGGATATGGGCTCGAAGTATGTCCTAGGCGACCTTGGCTATCGGCCTGACAGGTAATTAACACCTGTTGTAATACTTTGGGCTTTCGCCATACATCAAAACTATCAAGCACTCGCAGCAGGGTGGAAGCTTTTAATTCTTTTGCTCTGTGGATATTTGAATGCTGTTTACAAACATGCAGTGCTAGTTCTTTGTATTGATTTGGTACTCGCAGGCGCTGACATAATTTATCGATGATAGTTAGGCCAGTATGACAATGCATTTTATGGCTTGGCCATTCAGTTTGTGGTGTGACGCCTTTACCTAAGTCGTGCAGTTGTGCGGCAAAGCGAATTTCGGATTCATCAGTAAGCTGCGCGGCACGTTTAGCGACCATTAATGTGTGAATGCCAGTATCAATTTCAGGGTGCCACTTTTCGGTTTGAGGCACGCCAAATAAACGGCTTAATTCAGGAATGATGACATCTAGTGCGCCACACTGCTGTAGAACTTCAATGAAGATCTGCGGATCTTGAGTTAACAATGATTTATGCCATTCTTGCCAAACTCGCTCTGCTGTTAATGTTTCTAGCTCCCCAGAGTTAACTATTTGCGCCATTAAATTTTGCGTCTCTTCGGCTACGCTAAACCCTAAATGATGAAGTTTGGCGGCAAATCTTGCCACTCTCAGTACTCGCAGGGGATCTTCGGTAAATGCATCCGAGACATGTCGCAGAAGTTTGTTTTGTATATCTTGTTGACCACCATAAGGGTCATAAAGCTTGCCGGATGCATCTTGAGCGATGGCATTAATAGTAAGATCGCGACGAATAAGATCTTCTTCTAAGGAGACATCTTGAGCAAAGTAACAATCAAAGCCAGTATAACCACTGCCAGATTTTCTCTCAGTGCGAGCTAATGCATACTCTTCATGAGTCTTGGGATGCAAAAATACAGGGAAATCTTTGCCTACAGCCTGATAGCCGAGATCGAGTAATGCTTGTGGCGTACTGCCAACAACAACCCAGTCTTGATCGTAGTTATCAATGTTGAGCAGTTTATCTCGAACTGCGCCGCCCACTAAATAGGTTTGCAAAATAGATCCTCTCTTTTAGCCTGCATAATTCGCGCTATTATCGCTTGATAGTATACCAATAGTATATCTCTAATCCTTCTCAGAGTTACGTGCATCACCTGCTGGCAAAGGATTGCTTTACTTTCTTTGTTTCAGTGGTAGCGTGACCTCATCAGAAAAGAAGTGTGTACAGAAGTGCTAAATGTATAAGGATTTTTTTGGCTTTTTAGACGAGCCGTTTTCAATTGTTCCTAGTTCTAAATATTTATTCTTGAGCGCGCGTCATCGCGAGGCACTATCACACCTGCAAATTGGGATTAATAGTGGCGGTGGTTTTGCCATGCTGACCGGAGAGGTGGGCACAGGTAAAACAACAGTATCAAAAGCGATGTTGGCGAATTTGGATGGCAATTGGGTGACAGGATTCATTCTTAATCCTACATTCTCTGAAATAGAGTTGCTGGAAGCGATTTGTGATGAGTTCTCGCTATCTTATCAACAGCCTTCAAGCTTAAAGCAGTTATCTCAAGCGCTGTATAAATACCTGTTAGATAACCATAAGCAGGGTAAGCAAACTTTACTGTTAATTGATGAAGCTCAACATCTATCGGCTGGTGTTTTAGAGCAGCTACGCCTGTTGACCAATTTAGAAACAGATAGCCATAAGCTACTGAAAGTTTTGCTGGTGGGGCAACCTGAACTGCAACATAAGTTGCAAACGGTTGAATTACGTCAGTTGGCTCAGCGCATTACCGGTCGTTATCATTTACTGCCATTAGTTGAGAAAGAAATTGCCGACTATATTGGTTTTCGCTTGCGAGTATCTGGGGGGGATGAAGCGTTATTTTCATCTAGAGCGATTCAGCTTATTGCTTCTCAATCCCAAGGTATTCCTCGTCTTATTAATTTGATTTGTGATAAAGCACTGTATTACGCCATGCTTAGTCAGCATAAATCGGTGGATCATAAGATAGCGAAGAGTGCGTGTGATGACGTGCTTGCCTATCAAGCGCCAAGCATTAATAAACCCCAAGCGGTGGCGACAACTAAACTGCATCGCTGGGTGTCTCCAACACTGTTGTCTTTGCTGATTGCTAGTGTCACTTATGCGGGTTTAACCTCTTGGCAGCAGTGGCAACAATTGCAGTCTCAGCATCAAACAGAGCTAGTGCAAGCCAATTTATTACATCAACAAAAAATGGCAGAGCAACAAGCTAGCAATGAACAGCAACAGAGCTTAAGTCAGTTGATAGAGAAGAGCCGCTCCCCAATGGGTGCAATGCAAGCTCTCTATCGATTGTGGGGCTTTGATGCGTCAATTGTCGACTCTGACTGTGAGTACGGCACTACGCCGCCATTTCATTGCTTTCAGGGCGCAGCAGGCTTGCCTGAGATTGTCGCTTCCAATAGACCAGTAGTGATGACCTTGTATGATGCAGACAAACCTTACTTTGCCATCTTCCAGGGAATACAACACGATAGCGTGACTTTGCAATTAGCAGGGCAACGTGTGCAATTGCCGATTACTTGGTTCGAGCAACATTGGAAAGGGCAGTTTAGATACCTTTGGTACAGTGAGATACTCGATACCCTGAAGCTCAATAGCTCTGGCGAACAAGTTGTTGCTTTAGACAAACTGTTGGCCAAAGTACTTAATGCCCAACCTTTAGAGACGAGCGTTTATAATCGCGCGCTACAAAAGCGTGTCTCTACCTTCCAAGCATGGCAAGGGTTGGATGACGATGGCGTTGCCGGAAGTCAAACTTTGCGTCAGTTAGATAGATTAACCAGTGATAATGCTCCCAAATTGCTTGGTTACAGCAAGGAGGATAAGTAATGTCACAGGTATTAAAAGATCTACAGCAGTCTCAGCAACAGTTTGAACAGACTTTGCCTGTTGATAATGGCATTCGAGGTAAGCTGCATAACCCGCAAAGAGGTAATGGCAAAGTAAGACTGATGTGGGCTATTGCGGTTGGTTTAGGGCTTGGCGTTGCCAGTCATATCGCCTTCTCTAACTCGGCTCTTACCCGCTCAATAGAGGCTTCGATAACGCCAACGTTGCAGCAGTTACTTATCTTAGAAGATGCTCCTGCAAGCGAAGGTAGCGCTGTTACCACGCCAAGTGTTGATATTACGTTTTTACCTCAACTGCCGATAAAAGCATTGGTTCCATTACCTAAGTTCATTCCTGAGGTGGTTGAAGAGTCGTCAGTCAATGTTAAGCCAATACCAAGCAATGTGTCCAAGCCTGTTGCCGTGGCTAAATCAACAGATGTGCCAGTAAAAAATAATCATACGACCGCTAAATCGACAACAACCCCTAATGATGATTGGAGCTTACCAAAATTAGATCTATCTAAATTATCACCAGAGCTTGCTGGGCGTATTTCTAATGTATTGGATAATCCGTCTGATTATAGCGTTGATGAGATGAGTGATGTGGATGACAGTAAGTTAGACCATACTCACATGAGCCAACTGGATAAAGATGGGGAGCGTTACAAAGGGCGTTTACCTGCGATGAATCTACAGACTCATATGTACGCCAGTAACTCAAAGCATCGATGGGTTAAAATTAACGGTAAAGAGTTACAAGAAGGCGATGCGATAAATAGCGATGCGAAGCTCATTGAAATTGCGCCTCGATATGTGGTCATTGAATTCTTGGATGAGAAAATCAAAGTTCCAGCACTGTATGACTGGAAAGGTTAAAACAAAAAAAAGCTGCCGAAAGGCAGCTTTTTTTTGTTGTTAGGTATTACGCCCAGCCGTTAGGAGACTTCTTACGACGAGGGATAACGTGTGGAAGTAATAGACCAAAGAGTAGGCCTAGTCCTGCAACACCGCCACCGTACATAAAGTACTTCAGTAGAAGGTCTTCTTTTTGTGTATCAAGACGAGCTCTTAATTCACGAACCTCTGTTTGTGCTGATAGCAGTTGGTCACTCACTTTCTTGTAGTTCGTTTCCATTTCTGCAATTTGTGTATTACGAGTATCTAGAGAATGAACCAGACCTTCTTGTTCTTTTTCTGCTTTATCATTAAAGCCGGCTAATTCAGCTTTAACATGAGCAAGTTCTTTTTCAAGGCGAGGCATACGAGTAACCATACCTTCAGTCTTGGTCACGTATTTTGACTCAACCCATCCTTTTCGACCACGTTGGTCAACGATTTCGGTATAGCCACTTTTCTTGTTAGTTTGAACTAACGTTACTTTTGCTCCAGCATCAACACTGCCGATAATTCGGTATTGAGCGTTAGGACCCGAGTGCATGTAAGTAAATAGATTGTCGGAGATGTAGATCGTCTTAGCCCATGCCGCAGGTGCTGCAATCACAGCTATAAAAGCGATCAATAAAAGTTTTTTCACTGTAAGTCCTTCAAAAAATCAGATTTAGGTGAGGGAAGCATTCCATCGTTGCCTAAATAGTAAGTAGATTATAGGTTGCCTGCAACTAAAAGAGGGGGCAATGCCCCCTCTATAACGTTACTTTGTCAAAATATGACAAATATCTGACATATTGTTTAGGTGAAAATCACTAGCATGATTTCATAGAATACAATCGCAAGTAGTGCACCAGCGGGTAAAGTTACAACCCATGAGACCACAATGTTGCGAACCACACCTAAGTTTAGAGCTGCGATACCGCGGGCAAAACCCACACCAAGTACAGCGCCAACTAATGTTTGAGTCGTTGAGATCGGCAGACCAGTACCAGAAGCTAATACTACAGTACTTGCTGTTGCCAACTGAGCAGCAAAGCCTCGGCTTGGGGTTAATTCTGTAATACCAGTACCAACGGTAGACATTACTTTATGGCCCATAGTAGCAAGACCCACAACAATACCCACGCCGCCTAATGGTAGAATCCACCATGCGATTTGTGTTTTCTCAGAAATCTCACCCATGTTATTGATAGTAGAAACAATAGCAGAAAGTGGACCGATCGCATTTGCTACGTCGTTAGAACCATGCGCAAATGCCATAGCACATGCAGTAATTACCATTAGAGTACTGAATACTTGCTCTACGCCGGTAAAACTATGTTCATGGTTATCACTATCAAGCTTGAATCGTTTTTGAATGTATAGGTAGCCAATTACCATCACTAGTAATGATAGTGCGATGGACCACATCCAAGCTTCACCAGTGGTTAGGTATAAGCCAACATGCTTAAGACCTTTTTTGATGGTCACAAGTGCAATAACGATAGTCGTTAGGAACATGTATACCGGTACATAGCGTTTGGCATTTTCCAGCGGATTGTCGGTGTTGAAAATAAACTTCTGAGCACTGACAAATATAAAGTAGGCAAATAACCCCGATATAAATGGCGTAATGACCCAGCTGCCAACAATACCTTGTACTGAACTCCAATCCACTGCATGAGAGCCAACGGAAACGACAGCAAAGCCGATAATTGCGCCAATAATTGAGTGAGTAGTCGAAACTGGCCACCCCATATAAGAGGCCGCTAATAACCAAGTACCCGCTGCCAGAAGCGCAGACATCATGCCAAACACCAGTAGATCGGGCGAATTAGCAAATAATGTTGTATCAATGACACCCTTTCGAATGGTATCGGTTACTTCACCGCCGGCAAGATAAGCGCCTGCGAATTCAAAAATCATAGCGATAATAATCGCTTGCTTAACAGTTAACGCTTTAGAACCTACAGAGGTACCCATTGCGTTAGCGACATCATTGGCACCGATACCGATGGCCATCATGAAACCGAATACGGCAGCGCATATAAGAAGTATCATGCCGTAGTTAGCTAGAACATCCATTAAATATCCTTTGATATTAACAAGTTGAAATGAGGTGGAAAGTGATTAGCTACGCGCTATCATCAACTCTAAACGAGCGCAAACACGCTGTGCTTGGTCCGCTATGCCTCCAACCCACTCGAGGATTTTATACAAGAACATCACATCAATTGGATTGTATTGATCTTCAATGTCTCTAAGGCTTCGACGCAAATCGATTTGCATTTGGTCGGTATCATCTTCGATACGATCTAATTCATCGATCATTGATTCAACCAGTTCTGCTTCACGTCCTTTGAAGCCCGTTTCTAGCAATTCATCTAACCCATTGATCACTCTGTACATCTGACCAACAGCATCTAGGCAACGTTTAACGTAGACTAAAAACTCTTCATGCAGATCTTGAGGGATGAGTAGATTTCGGCCTAGAACACGGCCACAGATATCTTTAGCAATATTTGCTACTTTATCTTGTTGGGTCAGCAACTCCAGCAAATCACCTCTATCAAAGGCCATAAATAGACCTGTAGGTAGATGCAAACGAATCTGACGCTTGAGGGTGTCAGCTTCTTTTTCTAGTGTTGAAATTTGTTGACGGTATTCTGCCGCCTTCTCCCAGTTGTTAGCATTTGACGCAGCAAAAAAGTCAGGCAAAAGTGATGCACACTCTTGGACCTTTGCTCCGTGTTGCTGCAACGGTTTTATTGGCGATTTTGCGAATAAACCAATGATGGTATTGACTGGCATATTTGTATTGTCATGTGATTGTCATGCTGGGGTGTAACTATAATAGGTTTTTTTAGTATTAAAAGGGTTTCTGTGATTTAAAATTGCACAAAAGTGGATTTTTTTGTGATTTAGATCAGTTGAAAGCCACTTGCCGATGACGTAATTTCATCTTAATCTGCTATAGACCGTCGATTATGAGTGAATTATGGAAACTGAAATAGAGCTGAAATTTTTTGTTTCACCGCAATTCTCAGAAGTTTTGAGAGAAAAAATTCCGCACAATAAAATTCTACAACACAACTGCCGAGAGCTGGGGAATATCTATTTTGATACTCCAGATAACTGGTTACGCAATCATGATATCGGGATGCGTATTCGTCGCTTTGATGATGTCTATGTGCAAACTGTTAAAACATCGGGCCGAGTGGTGGCCGGTTTGCATCAGCGTCCAGAATATAATGCCGAGCATAATAGCGATGAACCTGATCTTTTTTTACATCCTAAGAGCATTTGGCCAGAAGGTCGAAGTGTCGAAGAGCTGTCCGCGCAAATAACGCCCTTGTTTGCCACCAACTTTACCCGAGAGTTATGGTTGGTTGGAATGGCCGATGGTAGCCAAGTTGAAGTGGCCTTTGATCAAGGCTTAGTGATTGCAGGAGATCAGAGCTCAACGATTTGCGAAGTGGAACTTGAGCTAAAATCAGGCCAAACGGATGCTTTATTTACTTTGGCTCGTCAGTTATGTGAAGACGGCGGAATGCGTCTTGGCAATCTTAGCAAGGCAGCAAGAGGCTATCGACTCGCACAAGGGTTCTCTGGCAGTAAACCTAGGCATTTAGGTTTGGTTGATGTCTCTGTACAAGACAATGTTGAAACTTGCTTTATAAAATCTTTAGAGCACGCACTTTCTCATTGGCTTTATCATGAGCAAGCTTATGTTGAATCGCCATCAATGGCATGCCTGAATGAGATTTGTTATTCCTTAAGTTTTGTTAGGCAAACCTTAGCGGTATTTGGTGGTATTGTCCCTCGTCGCGCCAGTGCGATTTTAAGACAAGAGCTTAAATGGTTAGAGCAAGAGTTAAATTGGGTGCGCGCTGCTGATTATCTTGATGATCTAACTGAAGACAAAGGGCATGCATTGCGCAAGCTTGATGCGCAAAAGACATTAGTTAAGCAACTAAAAACAATGCGTGGAAAACTGTCATCAGAAGAGGAAACGCTGCAGTTGCTTCGGTCGGCGCGATATACCGGTGTTATTCTTGATTTGAGCCGTTGGGTTCTTGCTAAAGGCTGGCAACCATTCTTAGATGATAACGCCCGCCAAGAAATGTCAGCTAATCTAGTGAGCTTTTCTCAGAATCAACTCGATCGCACGTGGGCTGAGTTAGTCAGTGCCTTTCCGGTTGAGCAAACACTGACCTCAGAAGATTATATAGAAGAGCATTACCATCTTAATCGATGTCTATTCTCTGGTATTTGCTTTGCCGCATTGTTTGATCAAGATATGCGTCAAGCGTTTCGCTTGCCTTGGGCTGATTTGGCGCAAGGAATTGATGATTTGTTAACTTTGGCTCCTGTTCGTCAACTTGTGGATCAACTGCAAGGGGATGAGAAAGAACAACTGCAACGTTGGCTCGATCGCCAGCAAGCTTCTATTTTACATGCCATGGAACAAACTAGAGCCATGTGCATGGAAGTGCAGCCATACTGGAAAGGTTAATTGTTTAATCATTTCTCAGCATAGAGACACATTTTATTAATACAGCGCTTGCCCTAGGGTGAGCGCTTTTTTATGCTAAATTCACCATTCCCCTTTTGCTGAACGCAACCATGGATCTTTTATGTCTTCGAACTCAGAACAAGCCACAGTAAATAGATATCAGCAACTTATTAGTAAATTCACGTTCATAACAGAGCTATGGCCTCAGCATAGGCTCGAAGAACTCGACAAAGTGATTAACTTTAGCGCCTTTATCTTTAATCGGCTTCTTTCTGATGAAGCGTTATTAAAAAAGCTTCCTGAGATGCTAGACAGTGCTGAGAGATGTGCGCATTACCGCACGGATCTGAATCAACAGTTGGCGCAATGTCTTGATGAAAATAGCATAATGCAAGAGCTGCGTGCCTTTCGTAATCATGAAATTATCACCATAGCGTGGAGAGACATCGTTGCAAGCTGGTCGGTAGAAGAGAGCTTGTGTCACGTATCAGAACTGGCAGAAGCGATGATTTTTGAGAGTTACGCTTGGCAGTATGCCGATTGCAGCAAATTATGGGGTACGCCAAAAAGTGCTGATGGCACAGAGCAACCTATGTTGGTCATTGGTATGGGCAAACTAGGCGGTGGTGAACTTAATTTTTCATCGGACATCGACCTTATTTTCACCTATCCAGAAAATGGTGAAACAGAAGGGGTAAGACGCTCTATTTCTAATGCGCAGTTTTTTACTCGTTTGGGGCAGCGTTTGATCAAATCTCTTGATCAAGTCACTTTGGATGGATTTTGTTATCGCGTTGACATGAGGCTACGTCCTTTTGGTGAGAGCGGCCCATTGGTGATGAGTTTTGCTGCATTGGAAGACTACTATCAAGAGCAAGGGCGAGATTGGGAACGTTATGCGATGGTGAAAGCTAGGGTCATGGGACGGGAAATGTACCCTCAATATCAAGAGCTTCGTCAGATGTTACGTCCATTTGTATTCCGTCGCTATATCGACTTTAGTGCTATTCAATCATTACGCCGCATGAAAGCGATGATTCGCAGTGAAGTTCGTCGTCGAGGACTGACCAATAATATTAAACTAGGGCCGGGTGGAATTCGTGAAATTGAGTTTATTGCGCAGGTTTTTCAGCTCATTCGAGGCGGCAGAGAACCTAGTTTAAGAGGGCGAGGATTACTGGAAACCCTAGAAGCAATTAAACAACAACATCTGCTTGAACCTGAGGATGTTGATGGCATGCGCTCCTCTTATTGCTTCTTACGTCGCCTTGAGAATCTACTGCAAGCGATGGAAGATAAGCAAACGCAAACGTTGCCTGATGACAGTGACAATCAACAAAAACTGGCCAGTGTTATGGGCTTTGCTACTTATCAGCAATTGCAGGCTGAATTAAGCCAACATATGGCCAATGTTCACCAAGTATTTGAAGATCTTATTGGTGATGAAGAAGAGAATGGTCAGGTTATTGATTCTATCTACCAAGAGTTATGGAGTGTGGCAAAAGATCCTGAGCAGGTTATTGGTATTTTGCATGAACTGTCTTTGGACGTAAAAGAGAAACAACTGTCCGATTTATCAAACAGTTTGTGCTCGTTTAAGGCAGAGTTGGGTAAGAAAACCTTAGGTCCAAGAGGGCGAGAAGTGGTTAGGCACTTAATGCCTAAACTTATTTATACTGTGTTATCTCACCCTGAGGGTGAGTTTGGGTTGGAGCGAGTACTTACCGTACTTTCTAAGATAGTGACTCGTACAACGTATTTAGAGCTTCTTGATGAGCACCCTGCGGCATTAGAGCAGTTAGTTAAGCTGTGTACTGCAAGTCCTATGATTACCGAGCTATTGGGCCGTTATCCTATTTTGCTTGATGAGCTCTTAGACCCTCTACAGCTGTATAAGCCTGTAGAGCTAAGCAGTTATAAGAGTGAGCTTCGAGACTACCTTGCACGTATCCCCGAAGAGGATATGGAGCAGCAGATGGAGGCACTTCGCCAGTTTAAGCAAACGTGTATTTTACGTATTGCGGCAGCTGACATTACTGGAGTCCTGCCTGTGATGCAGGTGAGCGATCATTTAACATACTTAGCTGAGGCAATCGTTGAGCAAGTGGTTAATCAAGCTTGGCGTCAAATGGCAGAAAAGTATGGCGATCCAAACCATTTACTTAATCGAGAAGGGCGTGGTTTTGCTGTGCTTGGCTACGGTAAAGTGGGTGGCTGGGAGCTCGGCTATAACTCTGATTTGGACATTGTATTTGTTCATGATTGTCCTTTATCTGCGTATACCGATGGAGCTAAGTCTATTGATGGCAGGCAGTTTTATCTTCGTCTTGCGCAGCGAATCACTCATCTATTTTCTACCCGCACCGCTTCTGGGATCCTTTACGAAATTGACACAAGATTAAGACCGTCAGGTGCTTCAGGTTTGATGGTAAGCCCAATCGACTCATATGAAGAGTATCAACTCCAAGAAGCGTGGACTTGGGAGCATCAGGCGATTGTGCGTGCTCGCCCTATTTATGGTGATAATATTTTGCTGGATGCCTTTGCTAAGGTAAGAAAGACAGTATTGTGCTTACCTAGAGAGCAAGATCAACTGCGCACAGAGGTTGTAAAAATGCGCGAGAAAATGCGCGATCATTTAGGCAGTAAAAAGAAATATCGTTTTATGCTAAAGCAAGATCATGGCGGCATTACCGATATCGAATTCTTAACGCAATATTGGGTGCTTAATTACTCTCATAAAGATCCGAGTCTTAGTCAGTGGTCTGATAATGTGCGGATCTTACAAAGTTTAGTTGATGCCGATTTGTTGAGTGCAGAACAGTCAACAAAACTGATAGAAGCTTATACCTCAATGCGAAATGAAATACATCGACGTAACTTACTCAATTTAGATGCGGATGTGGCTGAGGATAAGTTTGTTGAACAACGTAAATTTGTCAGTGAGATGTGGTGTAATTGGATGAATAAAGAGCAACAAAGTTAAATTGCTCAAATGCTTAGCCATACTTTGATGTATCCTTAGCTATGCTAGAATTATTACCAGAAATTGTTATCAAAAATTATTATGTGGAGTCGTTATGAAACCAGTCTTGCCTGACTATAGCCAAGCCGATGTTCTTATTATCGGAGACGTGATGCTTGATCGCTATTGGTACGGTCCAACAGGACGAATCTCACCAGAGGCTCCTGTACCTGTCGTGAAGGTTGAAAATAACGAAGAGCGTCCAGGCGGTGCTGCGAACGTTGCGATGAATATTGCCTCACTGGGCGGGGCCTCTCATTTGATTGGTTTGACCGGAACCGATGAACCGGCGCGCGTATTGACAGAAAAACTGAGTGCACTCAATGTTCAGTGTGACTTTATTGCTCTACCTGATTACCCAACAATTACTAAGTTGCGTGTCATGAGTCGAGGCCAACAACTGATTCGTCTTGATTTTGAAGATAAATTTGAAAATATAGACTCAAAGAAAGTGCTATCTCGATTAGAACAGTCTATTCAAAACAGCAAAGCTATCATTTTGTCAGATTATGCTAAGGGCGCTTTAGAGCACTCTAAGGCAATGATCGAAAAAGCGAAAAGTGCAGGAGTGCCTGTTTTTGTTGATCCTAAGGGGGCTGACTTTGAACGCTACCGAGGTGCAACGTTACTTACGCCCAATATGTCAGAGTTCGAATGTGTAGTTGGACCAATTAAAGATGATCAGCAGTTAGCAGAAAAAGGGCTACAACTGATCGAACAATTTGATTTTGAAGCGTTATTAGTGACTCGCAGTGAGCATGGCATGACATTACTGCGCCGAGGCCTAGAACCATTCCATTTACCGACTCAAGCTCAAGAAGTTTATGATGTGACCGGTGCGGGCGATACAGTGATTTCAGTATTAGCCGCGTCTGTAGCAGCAGGTAAGCCACTTGATGAAGCTTGTGCACTGGCTAATGCAGCAGCAGGCGTTGTCGTAGGTAAACTAGGTACATCGACCTTATCTACCATTGAATTGGCTGAAGCAATACATGGTTCTCAAGATACTGACTTTGGTGTGATTGGTGAGCAAGCTCTAATTGCTGCTGTGAAAAAAATGCAAGCTAAGGGCGAGCGTGTTGTCATGACAAATGGTTGTTTTGATATTTTACATGCCGGGCATGTCTCTTATCTAAACCACGCAGCAGGGCTTGGCGATCGCTTAATTGTAGCGGTGAATACTGATGATTCAGTTAAACGCTTAAAAGGACCTGCAAGACCGGTTAACCCAACAGATCGCCGTATGGCAGTCTTAGCGGGATTAGGCGCTGTAGATTGGGTTGTGCCGTTTACCGAAGATACACCGCAGCGACTTATTTCTGAGGTTCTGCCTGATTTATTAGTCAAAGGTGGCGATTATAAGCCAGAAGATATTGCCGGAGGCAAAGAGGTGATTGACGCTGGTGGACGTGTAGAAGTGCTTAACTTTGAAAATGGCTGCTCTACTACTGAAATTATTGAAGCGATTAAGGGCGGAAAAGAGTAATCCTAATCACTGGCTTCTCTTTATTCCATTTCGCTTAAAACAAAAAAGCTGATCATTATGATCAGCTTTTTTATTATTTGATAATCACATTATTGCGATTAAAGCAGTAATTAAGATGCTTTAGCTTTGCTATCTATGGCTTTAACTTGTAGACCATCATTAATGTCTAATACATCTTGTTCGCTAAGTGTCCCTACCGCTTCTTTTAGTTGAAGAACGCTAAGAACATAATTGTAACGAGCATCAGATAGGTTACGTTTTGCTTCAAATACACGACGAGTAAAATCTAATACATCAACAACGGTACGTGAGCCAACTTCATAGCCTGTTTCAACCGCTGCTAGAGCTGATTCAGCTGAAACAAGAGATTGTTCAAAGGCACGAATAGAGCCAATCGTAGCATCAATGTTGTTGTTTGATGCGCGCACTGTTTTAACAACAGAGCGATAAGACGCTTCCAGATCTTCACTCACTGCGACATAGTTGTATTCAGCTTGTTTAACCTGAGAAGTGGTATTGCCACCAGTGTAAAGAGGTACGACAAGGTTGATACCTAAGTTGTATTTAGTGCCATCGACATCGCCACCACCAATAGTACCGTTGCCATATCCAGCATCAGCATCAAAGGTTAAAGAAGGCAAGTGACCAGAGCTTGCTAGGCGAATATTATCACGTGCAATATCTTGGTTAATACGAGCAGCAAGTAAGCTTAAGTTCTCTTCTTGAGCTTGCGCGACAAGAGCATCGGTTGATTTTTCGCTTTTAGCGGCAGAGAAGCGATCAATATTCAGTGAATCTAAATTTTGATGTCCGGTACCTGTGATTTCACGTAATGACTCGTAGCTATTAACGAGCGCATTTTGCGCCGTAACTTCTTCTGCTAATACGCTATCGTACTCAGCTTGAGCTTCATGAACGTTAGTGATTGCAGAAAGGCCAACATCAAAACGTTGTTTTTCTTGATCAAGTTGACGCTCAACAGCGCTTTTTTCTGCTTGAACAAACTCTAGAGTATCTTGAGCTCGCAATACTTCAAAATAAGCAGTAGCAACACGCAAAATCAGATCTTGCTGTTTTGCCGCGTATGCTGAATCGGCTTGACGGGCTTTTTTCTCTGTTGTTTCTAGCGTTATCCAGCTTGAGCGTTGATAAAGCTCTTGGCTTAACCCGATACCAGCGGTAAAGGCATCAGTTTTTGCCGAATTTGGTTGGTAACCTTCACCGTAATTGTAGCCTGCAGTAAGATTGATTTGAGGTAGCAGGGTACTACGTGATGAACTGATAGATTCAAAGGCTGCGTCACGTTGAGCAGCTGAGCGTAATAGTTGAGGGTCACTATTTTTCGCTTGATTATAAACATCCGCTAAGTTTTCTGCTGCGGCTGATAAAGACAGACCACACAGGGAAGCTGAAATAAAAATGGACAGCGCTTTTTTCATTGTCGTAACTCTTCCTGCTACTTAAATTGAGACTCAATAACTAGATTATAGGTATTTAATTGAATTTGAACCGATTTTACACAGCTTTACATAGAGTACTCAAAAATCAGCAAAAACTCTATTGTTAAGGCGGTTTAGTTTTAAATTTTTATCTGCCTAGATTATAAGGCAATATTATTCTGGCTTTACAGGGAGCAAACTATAGATAAGTGTTGCTTACACTTATCTATAGTTTGCCACGTCACTTATTTACAGAGAGTACCTATGCCTAACTCTAATTCTAGAGCTTATCCCACATTTGACAGTAATGATGTGGAAATCATAGACACTAAAACTGTTTTTAATGGTTTTTTTAGTGTGGTTGAAGTGAAGTTTCGTCACCGATTATTTGCTGGTGGATGGAGTGAAAGCATTAGTCGAGAGTTGTTTGAGCGTGGGCATGCGGTTGGATTGTTACCTTATGATCCTATTAGTGATCAATTGATCATGGTAGAACAAATACGAGTAGGTACATTGCATGAGCCACGTCCTTGGCAATTGGAGATTGTCGCAGGGATGTTAGATAAAGAAGGTGAAAAACCTGAAGATGTGGCAAGACGAGAGACAATAGAAGAAGCAGGCTTACAGGTAAAGCGCATTCAACACATCAGTGGTTATTATCCGTCTGCCGGTGGTTGCTCTGAACGTTTAGAATTATTTGTGGGTCAAGTTGAAGCGCCAAGTGTTAGTGGTGGTGTTTTTGGCTTGCAATCAGAAGGGGAAGATATTCGCGTGCATGTGTTAAGCCGAGAAGTCGCTTATGAATTAGTGAAAAATGGTACAATCGAGAACGCAGCATCAATTATTACCATTCAATGGCTAATGCTTAATCATCAACAATTGAGAGAACAATGGTTAACTCAAAGCAAGTAGATTCAATTTATCATGTTGATTTCGTAGGACTCATGCGCCTATACGAAACCAATTATGCCAAATTAAATGCTTTGTTACCGCATCAAGCGGAGGTGGGAGATAGTCGAACTTATCAAGTTCAAAGCATGGTTTATCAGATTAATATTATCGAAATCACGCGCTACACTACTGTCGTCGATATCTATCAGTGTGATCAATGTCCCATTTTTCCACTTCCACATATGACGGTACGCCTATATCACGATGCAAGGGTTGCAGAAGTGTGTGCAAGTGAAAAAATAAGAGTAATTCATGCACGTTATGATTATCCAAATAAAAAAATGATGCAGAAGGATGAAAAACACCAGCTCAATCAGTTTCTCGGTGATTGGCTGACCTTTTGTTTAAAACAAGGGATAAGCAGAGAGCCCTTATTGTGAATTCGGCCTATAAATAATATTGGAAAGACAGATTGTGGAACCTCAAATAGTTGTGACAGAAGATACTGTCCAATTGATACAGATTACAGATACGCACTTATTTGGTGACGGTGAAAGGTGCCTGCTAAGTGTGAATACTGGACTGAGCTTTCAAGCTGTGGTCGAGGATATTGTGATGAAAGACTTATCTTTTGATGCGATTGTCGCAACGGGTGATATATCACAAGATCACACAACCGCCTCGTACGCTCGCTTTGCTGATGGAATCGAAAGGTTAATTAAACCTTGCTATTGGTTGCCGGGTAATCACGATCAAAAATCAACTATGAGCAGCGTATTACCTTCTGAGCAGATCCATGAGGTTGGGCATGTGCTGGCCGGTGATTACTGGCAGTTGATAATGCTTGATAGTCAGGTAGAAGGTTTACCTCATGGCTACCTTGAACAACAACAATTGCAATTGCTTGAGCAAAAGCTGAACCAATATCCAGAACGCCACACTTTAGTCATGTTGCACCATAATTCATTACCTATTGGTAGTGCTTGGCTTGATCAACATAAATTACAAAAAGCGCATCAGCTATGGGAAGTGCTCGATCGACATCAAAATGTACGAGCAGTATTGGGTGGGCATGTTCACCAAGATTTTGCAAAAGAACATAATGGGGTGCAGGTTATTGCTACGCCCTCAACCTGCATTCAATTTAAAGCCAATACCGATGAGTTTGCCTTAGATACTCTGCCCCCAGGTTGGCGCTATTTACAGTTACATAAAGATGGTCATTTATCATCGACACTTTATCGTCTTGCCGAAGGATGTTTTGTTCCCGACTTTGATGCTCAAGGCTATTAAAAATGACGGTTAGCCGTAAGCCTTCAATGCTTCTTTATTTGCATGGATTTAACAGTTCACCGCAATCACATAAAGCGCAAGTGATGCGTCAATTTTGTACTCAATATAGACCTGATATTCGTTTTGTTGCGCCGGCACTGCCAGTCTATCCTGATGCCTGTATCAAACGTCTACAAGAGCTGTGTGATGAATGGGTTACTGAGTATGAAGTGGCTTTAGTTGGAAGCTCTATGGGCGGATATTTATCAACATGGCTAAATCAAAAGTACGGTTTCAAAGCGGCTTTGATTAATCCTGCGGTTAAACCTTTCGAGTTACTGCAAGACTACCTAGGACCTCAATTCAATCCATACAGCAAAGAACAGTATCTTTTAGAGCAAGTGCATGTTGAGCAACTTAAAGCGATTTATGTACCTTTGATAAGCAATGTCTCAGATTTTTGGCTGCTGCAGCAAAAAGGTGATGAGGTATTAGATTATCGTCAAGCAATCGACAAGTACCAAGGGTGCAAACAGACGGTTGAAGAGGGCGGTGATCATAGTTTTATTGGGTTTGAGCGCTACTCAAGTGCAATAGTAGAGTTTCTTCAACTCTAGGTTAAACCTTAAGCTACAATTTACTATCTTCGTCTAATAAGCGCACAATCATCATGCTTTTTAATCAGGAAACGGGCGCAAACTTGACATAACCGCCACAGCGCCAGACTATGTAAGGTAGTCTAGTTGTATTGAGGTTATGGAAGATTAATTAGTGAGCTAAAGTTCAGCTATTTACCATACCTGTTTAATAACTAATTATTGTTTATCAGTTTTGTATCTATATCAGATGCCTATTTTCCAAATTGATAGACAGTAACACTCCCATTAAGTAGTCGATTGCTGTTTTCATCAATGATGAAAAGCGATGTTTAACAACGCCAAGAGTAAATTTTCAAATTATGACTGAACAATATAACGCTGGGGCGATAGAAGTCTTAAATGGTCTAGAGCCAGTCCGCCGCCGCCCTGGTATGTATACCGACACTGTCCGCCCCAATCACCTTGGGCAAGAAGTCATCGATAACAGTGTTGATGAAGCATTAGCTGGGCACGCATCCAAGATACAAGTCATTCTTCATGCCGATCAGTCATTAGAAGTGATTGATGACGGGCGAGGTATGCCTGTTGATATCCATCCGGAAGAAGGTATCTCTGGTGTCGAGCTTATTTTATGTAAGCTGCATGCTGGTGGTAAGTTCTCGAATAAAAACTACCAATTTTCGGGCGGTTTGCACGGGGTTGGTATTTCAGTTGTAAACGCACTATCAAAACGTGTCGAAGTGAATGTTCGTCGTAATGGTGAGGTTTATCAAATTGCTTTTGAGCATGGCGATAAGGTAGAAGATCTATCAGTCGTTGGCACTTGTGGCAAACGTAATAGTGGTACCAGCGTTCATTTCTGGCCTGATAGTAAATACTTTGATTCTGGTAACTTTTCGGTATCAAGATTGGTTAATAATCTTAGAGCTAAAGCCGTATTGTGCCCAGGCCTTGAGATTATATTTAGCGACAAGGTAAACGGAAAAGAACATAAGTGGTATTACGAAAGTGGCCTTAAAGACTACCTAATCGAAGGTGTGAAAGGGTATACATTATTACCTGAAATTCCTTTTACAGGTGAATTTACCACCGAAGTTGAAGCTGCTGACTGGGCCATTGTTTGGCAACCTGAAGGTGGTGAACTGATCACCGAAAGCTACGTGAATTTAATCCCAACATCACAAGGCGGTACGCATGTTAATGGCCTTCGCCAAGGTCTACTTGATGCTATGCGTGAGTTTTGTGAGTTCCGTAATTTATTACCTCGTGGGGTCAAAATTACTGGAGATGACGTTTTTGAGCGTTGTTCCTATGTCTTATCGATTAAAATACAAGACCCTCAATTTGCAGGGCAAACGAAAGAGCGTTTGTCCTCACGTCAATGTGCTGCATTTGTGTCTGGTGTGGTTAAAGATGCCTTTAGTTTATGGCTCAATGAAAAACCTCATATTGCCGAGCAACTAGCAGAAGCTTGTATTGCTAACGCACATCGCCGCATGCGAGCGAGTAAAAAAGTAGTACGTAAAAAGGTAGCATCAGGCCCTACGCTCCCAGGTAAGCTGACGGATTGTTCTGTTCAAGATTTAGCTCGAACAGAGTTGTTCTTAGTGGAAGGGGATTCCGCGGGAGGCTCTGCAAAGCAAGCTCGCGATCGTGAGTTTCAGGCTATCATGCCTTTGCGTGGTAAAATCTTAAATACTTGGGAAGTGAGCGCAGATCAAGTGCTTGCGTCACAAGAAGTTCATAATATATCCGTTGCTTTGGGGATTGATCCCGACACTGAAAACTTAGACGGCTTACGTTATGGCAAGGTGTGTATTCTAGCGGATGCGGATTCTGATGGTCTGCATATTGCCACACTATTGTGTGCTTTATTCACTCGTCACTTTGGTGCTTTGGTGCGTGCAGGGCATGTGTATGTTGCCATGCCGCCGTTATTTAGAATCGACTGTGGTAAAGAGATTTTCTATGCTCTCGATGAAAGTGAGAAAAATGGCATATTAGAGCGTTTAAGTAACAAACGAGCCAAAATTAATGTTCAGCGATTTAAAGGACTGGGTGAGATGAACCCATTACAGCTTCGCGAAACAACAATGGATCCTAATACTCGTCGTCTGGTTCAGTTGACTATAGATGATGATGAGAAAACGATGGAAATGATGGATATGTTGCTAGGTAAAAAGCGTGCAGATGACCGCCGTCATTGGCTGCAAAGTAACGGCGACATGGCTGAGGTATAAGAATGTCAAACGAGATTACATACGACGGCGTTGAGCAGTTACCGCTGCGAAAGTTTACCGAAGACGCTTATTTAAACTATTCAATGTACGTCATTATGGACCGTGCATTGCCGTATATTGGCGATGGTTTAAAACCGGTACAACGTCGTATTATTTATGCGATGTCAGAGCTGGGTCTATCAGCATCATCAAAATATAAAAAATCGGCCCGTACGGTTGGCGATGTATTAGGTAAGTATCACCCACATGGTGATTCAGCCTGTTATGAAGCGATGGTACTAATGGCTCAGCCATTTACTTATCGTTATCCGCTAGTCGACGGACAGGGAAACTGGGGGGCACCCGATGACCCTAAATCTTTTGCCGCAATGCGTTATACCGAGTCTAAATTATCCAAATTCGCTGAAGTTTTACTGGGCGAATTAGGCCAAGGTACAGTGGAGTGGCAGCCTAACTTTGATGGTTCGATGAAAGAGCCACAGATGTTACCTGCACGTTTACCGCACATCTTACTTAATGGTATCACCGGTATCGCTGTGGGTATGGCGACCGACATTCCACCACATAACGTGCGTGAAGTGACGAGTGCAACGATCGAATTAATTGATAATCCAAAGGCTGAACTGCCGGATGTCATGAAATTTATTCAAGGACCAGATTACCCAACAGAAGCGGAAATCATTTCGCCTAAAACCGATATCGAAAAAATCTATCGTACCGGTCGTGGTAGCATCAAAACTCGTGCGGTTTGGCATAAAGAATCCAGTGATATTGTGATTACGGCACTGCCTCATCAAGTTTCAGGCTCTAAGCTTCTTGAGCAAATAGCCAACCAAATGCGCGCGAAAAAGCTGCCTATGGTGGATGATTTGCGTGATGAGTCTGACCATGAAAATCCAACTCGAATTGTGATTGTGCCACGCTCAAATAGAATTGATTGCGATCAGCTGATGAACCATCTATTTGCTTCGACTGATCTCGAGAAAAATTTCCGCGTTAACTTAAACATGATTGGGCTTGATAATCGCCCACAAGTTAAAGGTCTAGTTCAGATACTTACCGAGTGGATTGAGTTTCGTCGCACTACGGTGCGCCGTCGCCTGCAATATCGATTAGATAAAATCTTAGCTCGCTTACACATCTTAGAAGGTTTACTGGCCGCTTATCTTAATCTTGATGAAGTGATTGAGATAATCCGCACCGAAGATGAGCCTAAAGCGGTATTGATGTCGCGATTTGAGCTGACAGATATTCAAGCTGATGCGATTTTAGATACTAAATTACGTCAATTGGCGAAACTAGAAGAATTTAAGATCCGTGGTGAGCAAGAAGAGCTAGAAAAAGAGCGTAAGCAACTAGAGTTGTTATTAGGTTCTGAGCGTCGTTTAAATACGCTACTGAAAAAAGAACTTATCGCCGATGCTGAAAAGTATGGTGATGATCGCCGTTCTCCGTTGATGATACGTGCGGAAGCAAAAGCGTTAACCGAGAAAGATCTACTGCCGAATGAACCGATTACGGTAGTCCTATCTGAAAAGGGTTGGATTCGTCATGCCAAGGGACATGAGGTTGATGCCTCAACCTTAAATTATAAGTCTGGCGATAAATTCCTTACCTCAGCAAAAGGTAAGAGTAACCAGCAAGCGATATTCCTTGGTACTGATGGGCGAAGTTATTCACTTGAATCTCACTCGCTACCTTCAGCAAGAAGCCAAGGTGAGCCAATCACCGGACGCTTGAACTTGTCTACCGGTACGCATATTCGTCAGGTATTGATGGGTGAAGAAGAACAGCTATGGCTAGTTGGTTCTGATGCGGGCTACGGTTTTGTGTGTCGTGGCAGTGATTTACTGTCGAAGAACCGCAATGGTAAAGCGCTGGTTAATTTGCCTCAAAGTGCTGAGATTTTAGCACCAAGCGCTATATCAGAGCTGGATCGAGATGAAATTCTTGCGATTACCAACCTTGGGCGGATGTTGATCTTTGCTATTAAAGATCTGCCTCAGCTAAGCAAAGGTAAAGGCAATAAGATCATTAATATTCCTTCTGCTAAAGCGAAAAGTCGTGAAGAGTTTGTCACTCAGCTTATTGCTATTCCAGCCAATGCAACGGTAACGTTATATGCAGGTAAGAGAAAGTTAGGCTTAAAACCAACCGACCTTGAAAACTTTAGAGGGGAGAGAGGACGCCGAGGCGCTATGTTACCTCGTGGCCTACAACGAGTTACCGCGATTGAAGTTCAGGAAAATGACTAAGTCTTAATTTCAGTAACATAATTAGAAATAAATAAGCCCCTTAATAATATGAATTATTGAGGGGCTTGTTGTTTTAGATGCTTATTTATTAAGGCGTCAAACGTCGGTTATCTTCGCCAATTTCTACGGTAAGATGTTGCTGTTTACCGTCACGGACAATGACAATGTCAAGTTTTGAGCCCGGTCTAGAGTCGGTTACTGCATCCATAACGTTTTGGCGATTATCCGCCACCATATCGCCAATTTTTACAATGATATCTTGAGCTTTCATTCCGGCTTTATCAGCAGGGCCACCCGGTTCCACCCCTAATATAATAATGCCACCGGTAAAGTTTCCAGCTAACAATCGGTTAGTCATAGAACTAATGTTTTGACCATCAACACCGATATATCCACGAATGACGCGCCCATCAGCAATGATTTTATTCATGATTTTCCAAGCCAGCTTTTGCGGAATAGCAAAAGAAATACCATAGGTCTCTAAGTCAGTCGCTTGCTGAAATGAGGCGGTATTGATACCGACAAGCTCTCCTTTAGAGTTGACGAGAGCTCCCCCGGAGTTACCGTCATTGATTGCAGCATCGGTTTGAATAAAGGCCTGCCTACCATCGGCACTAATTGATGAGCGACCTGTGGCTGAGATAATGCCAAAGGTGGTGGTTTGTCCTAGGTTGTAAGGGTTACCTATTGCTAAAACAATATCCCCAACTTTTGCTGAATAATTAGGGTTTAGAGGGATGACAGGAAGATCCGACATGGATATTTGTAATACCGCAATATCGGTACGACGATCTTGTCCAATTAACTGAGCGCTGGCAACACGTCCATCTTGTAGCGCCACAATGACTTGATCGGCACTGGCCACAACATGGTAATTTGTGATGATATAGCCTTTATCACTGACAATAACACCTGAGCCTAAGCCTTGAGTTTTTAGCTTACTGCGATCACTTTCAGAGTATTGACGACTATAAATATTAACAACCGCAGGGGCTGCGCGTTGCACCGCGTCGTTGAAGGACATTGCACTGGAGTTGAGAGCAGTGTTTGCCTGAGAAGATGTAGGTATGATTTTACTACGCAGATTGGGCACCACAGCAATGATCAATGCGGCTGCTAGTAATCCAAGTAAAACGGAGCGTAATAAGAATTTCAGCATGATGCCCTCAGAAAGTGATGTCTCAATGCAAAGCATAACACTCAATTTTAAGTAAGGAAAAGGGAAGCCGATCAGCTTCCCTTCATTTACTTAAAATAGAGTCAATAGTTTGTTTTAACGAGTTATTTTTAGCGAACCGTTTTAACGAACAATCACCACGACTTTTCTATTTCCGCGAATAATATTTAAAGCAAGAATACCGTCTTGTTTTTCAATAATAGAGCGAAACTCTTTTAAATTAGATGTTGGTTGACGGTTAACACCGACAATAATATCACCTTGCTCAATTTGATAAGATGCTGCCGCTGAATTCTCAGCCACAGAAGTAACTTTAACGCCCTGATGAGGCTCATTTTTACTTGTGTTACTAAGAGCTGCACCCGTTAAACCAGGATGGAGTTGTTCGGCTTTGGTTTGCTGAAGCGATGATTCTCCAAGAGTGACATCAAATGTCTTATCTTTACCATCACGAATGACGCCAAGCTGAACTTTCTTACCTGCGCCTAAAGTGGCTACTTTTGCTCGTAATTCACTAAAGGTATCAATGCTTTTGCCATTGACTGAAACAATGACATCGCCAGCTTGCAGGCCGGCTTTTTCAGCGGCGCTGTCTGGCATAACTTGGTTGACGAAAGCACCTCGGCTGGATTCATAACCTAAAGCATCGGCTAATTCGGCCGTGATTTCACCACCTTGTACACCGAGCATGCCGCGTTTTACTTCGCCAAACTCAATGATTTGATCGCTTAGATTGCGAATCATATTGGCCGGAATGGCAAACCCAATACCGACATTGCCGCCGTTTGGCCCAAGAATAGCGGTATTTATCCCAATTAAGTTACCATTGAGATCAACCAGTGCCCCTCCTGAGTTACCCGTATTAATCGCGGCATCGGTCTGGATGAAATTCTCCAGATTATCAAGGTTTAATCCGCTGCGTCCAAGCGCAGAGACAATACCCGAAGTCACGGTTTGACCTAGCCCGAATGGATTACCTATCGCCACTGCAAAATCGCCAACTCTAAGGTTATCGGAGTCTGCAAACTTGATCTCAGTGAGTCCTTTGGGCTTTTTATCTAGCTTTAGTAGTGCGATATCAGACATCTGGTCACTACCAATAACCTCCGCATCGTACTCTCTGCCGTCGGTTAACTGCACCTTAATACTGTCTGCGCCGTTAATGACATGATAGTTAGTCACTATATGTGCATTATCGGCATCAATAATCACCCCAGAACCTAGGCCTCTAAATGGTCGCTCTTGTGCTTGTTCTGTGGGAAGTTCATCGCCAAAGAAAAAGCGAAAGCTATCTGGGATCTGCAGTTTAGATACTTGAGTGCCTTCTACAGCAATGGTGACAACCGCAGGAGAAACACGCTCAAGCATTGGCGCAAGACTTGGCAGTTCATTGTTATCCACTTGTACAGGTAGGGCTGCACTGGCGTGCAATGGGGTGATGATGGAACTTAAGCTCAATGCGATAGCCGATAAGGTCAGCAAAGGTCTTTTCATCGTTAACTCCTTGTAGTCGATACTTTCAAGCTTGAGACAGAGAAAAGGAGCGTAAGTTCCATAAAGAGATGCAAACCTAAAGGATGGTTGCATACTCAAGTTATTGAAAGTTCCAGTTTTTAAAGTATGGAATTATGTCGCTTTAATTGCGTCAGGTGCTTTCAGAATTTCCTTTTCTTCATCTTTAAGCATACCTGTTGCGCCATTAGCGTAATCTTTTGGTGGTAAACTACCTGAGTCCTTTTCTTCAGTCTCTTTTTCAGTTGCTTCAAGACGTTTTGCAAATGGATTGTCTTGAGTTGGGAGATTAGGTAGCAACTCATTTGATGTTTTTGCCATATGCTCATAGAGCTTACGGTAATCTTTACCTATGTTATCGAGGATTTGAGCAGACTCTGAAAAATGGTCATTGATATCCTGACGTTGCTGTTCAAGTTCGAATTTTTTAGTTTCTAATTCTTTTTGCAGTTCTTTTTGTTTTTTATATTGAGGCGTGGTGATACGAGAAACGATCACTCCAACAATGATTCCCACGAATAAACCGACAATCGCATAAATCCAAGGCATAGTATTTCCTTTTGTTAATCTGTTAACAATCTAGTTACTGCGTTCTTACACCGCAACATAGCTCATGTTACTATGAGAACCTTATCCAATAAAGAATCTAATTTAGTTCATCATTTAAAATGACGCCCTTAGACAAATATCAATACGATATAAATCATCACGGATTTCAGTTTGATCCCCAGCAGCATAAGGCTGTACAAGCGTTTGACGACTTATATAGTCGTTTGACTGAGTTTGCTCAGGCCCCTGAGGCTCCTGTTGTTAAAGGATGGCGAGGTTGGTTTAGTAAGCCCCAACCGGTCATTTCACCTCAAGGTCTTTATATATGGGGGGGGGTAGGTCGCGGAAAAACCTATCTTATGGATACGTTTTTTGATTTATACCCAAGTAAAAGAAAAATGCGTATGCATTTTCATCGCTTTATGTATCGCGTGCATGATGAATTAAAACAACTTCAACAGCAAAGCGATCCCTTAGAACTCGTTGCTGATAAGTTTAAGAGTGAAGCTGATGTTATTTGCTTTGATGAGTTCTTTGTTTCAGACATTACCGATGCCATGTTGCTAGGAACATTATTTGAAGCTCTGTTTGCGCGAAATATGATTCTTGTGGCGACATCAAATATTCCCCCTCATCTTTTATACCGCAATGGGCTGCAGCGAGCTCGATTTTTGCCTGCTATAAAGCTGATTGAACAAAACTGTCAGGTATTTGAATTAGACAGCGATAATGATTTTCGAATGCGAACCTTACAACAAGCTGAGTTGTATCATTATCCTTTAGATGATTCGGCACAGCATAATCTTGATGCCTACTTTGAATCGTTAAGTGCTGTTAATGTCGAAAATGGCAAGGTTGAGACAATAGTCGAGGTTAATCACAGACAAGTTGATGTTATCCGAGCTTATAACGGCGTTTTGATGGCAAGTTTTGCTCAATTATGCCAAACGCCACGTAGCCAGAACGACTATATTGAACTTTCGCGTGAATACCATACGGTATTGCTCAGTGATATGCCTAAGCTAGATGCCAGTAATGACGATGCGGCTAGGCGCTTTATCGCTTTAGTCGATGAGTTTTATGAACGACGTGTTTGTTTGATCATTGCCGCTCAAGTGCCATTAATGGAACTTTATGCTGGAGGTCGACTGGAGTTTGAATTTCAGCGTTGTGAATCACGCTTAACTGAAATGCAAAGCAGTGACTACTTAGCTCAAGAACACTTAGCTTAAATGAGGAATATCTGAACTCGATTGAGTGTCGATATGAATTGAGATAATGATTGGTGAAAAAATACGCAAGAAATTACTCGTGTAGGATTGCGTTTTTGCTACGCTTCGGTATAATCCTGCGACCCACCGTTACTGCTGGTAATTTTTTATTTTAAAAATTGCCAAAGAGTGCCACCACTCGAAGGGGTGATGACTGGGCTCTTAGACAGTGGGAGCAACCGCTCCTTAAAGTTTAATTTCAAATTAACGGGTTATTATTAGCATGAAAACATTCGTTGCTAAACCAGAAACAGTAAAACGTGACTGGTATGTTGTAGACGCAGAAGGTAAAACTCTTGGTCGTCTTGCAAGTGAAATCGCTTCTCGCCTACGCGGTAAGCACAAAGCTGAATACACTCCTCACTGTGACACTGGTGATTACATCATCGTTGTTAACGCTGAGAAAGTTGCTGTAACAGGTAACAAGGCTAAAGGTAAAGTGTATTACCGTCACTCTGAATTCCCAGGTGGTCTAAAATCTATCACTTTTGAAAAGTTGATCGACAAGAAACCAGAAATGGTTATCGAACTAGCTGTTAAAGGTATGTTACCACGTGGTCCTCTAGGCCGCGCAATGTACCGTAAGCTAAAAGTATACGCTGGCGCTGAGCACAACCATGCTGCTCAACAACCACAAGTACTAGACATCTAATCGGGGATATTGGAAATGGCAGAGAATCAATACTACGGCACTGGTCGCCGCAAAAGCTCAGCTGCTCGTGTTTTCATCAAACCGGGTGCTGGTAACATCGTAATCAACAAGCGTAGCCTTGATGTTTACTTTGGTCGTGAAACTTCTCGTATGGTTGTTCGTCAGCCACTTGAGCTAGTTGAAATGTTAGACAAGCTAGACCTTTACATCACTGTTTCTGGTGGTGGTATTTCTGGTCAAGCTGGCGCTATCCGTCACGGCATCACTCGTGCTCTTATGGAATACGATGAAACTCTACGTCCTGCTCTACGCGCAGCTGGCTACGTTACACGTGACGCACGTCAGGTTGAACGTAAGAAAGTTGGTCTACGTAAAGCACGTCGTAAACCACAGTTCTCTAAGCGTTAATCTTTCTTATTCAGAAAGGGCAATGCTCTGGCTTTCGAGCTGGAATTGTGTCAAAAAAGCTCGGTATTATACCGGGCTTTTTGTTTTTTTATCTCCGCAAAATCTCCTCAGTCGTTACTATCTCCCACAGTAAATGTTTCACTTTCCCTTCTTTTGTGACCTATGCTCTGATTTGCTTCAGAGATGTTGTGAAAAAGTAGCTTTATCTTGTCATAAACTGGTGTTTTCTTTATCATTTCACCCACAAAAATAGAATCTAAGTTTTAATTTTTAAGCTGAGCTCTGTTGCAGGGGTAATTCTATCCAAAGGAGCAAATGGGAGAATGTTGGATGAGCAATGCGCCACTAAATAATGGACGTCGCAAGTTTCTAACTGCCACCACAGCCGTGGTCGGTGGTCTAGGAGCAGCAGCTGTGGCTGTACCCTTTATCAAATCTTGGAATCCAAGTGCTCGGGCTAAGTCCGCTGGCGCTCCAGTTGAATTCGATATAAGTAAGTTAGAAGAAGGGCAAATGGCCCGAGTAATTTGGCGTGGACAACCTGTTTGGGTTGTTAAGCGTGGACAAGCGACTTTAGAAGAGCTTGATCAACTTGCAGAGCAACTGCGTGATCCAGATTCAGTTGAGGAACAGCAACCAACTTACGCACAAAATATATATCGTTCCTTGAAGCCTGAAATCTTTATTGCAGTCGGTTTATGTACGCACTTAGGCTGTTCACCTACTTACCTTCCAAATAGTTTTGGTGAGCAAGTAAGTGGTGTGAAATCCGGTTTCTTCTGTCCATGTCACGGCTCTAAGTTTGATATGGCAGGGCGTGTATTCCAGGGTGTTCCAGCACCTTATAACCTCGCAGTACCGCCACATATGTATCTGAATGATAACTTAATTTTAATTGGCGAAGACCAAGGAGAGGCGTAATGGAGGCTTTACTCGGCTGGATTGAAAAACGCATCCCGGCGATGAATACTTACCGAAAGCATATGTCGGAGTATCCACAGCCTAAAAACTCAAATTTCTGGTATATCTTTGGCGCATTAGCCATG
This sequence comes from Vibrio sp. UCD-FRSSP16_30, assembly GCF_001676025.1. GTDB lineage: Bacteria > Pseudomonadota > Gammaproteobacteria > Enterobacterales > Vibrionaceae > Vibrio. Next base: position 107,074 of record NZ_LZFW01000079.1, on the reverse strand, counting down.
TTGGTATTGGTCAATCAGTTTGTGACTGGTATTTGGCTTACCATGAACTATGTACCATCAGCAGAAGGCGCATTCGCTTCTGTTGAATACATCATGCGTGATGTGGAGTACGGTTGGCTTCTTCGCTATATGCACTCAACTGGCGCATCCTTCTTCTTTATTGTTGTTTACCTGCATATGTATCGCGGATTAATTTACGGTTCTTATCAAAAGCCTCGTGAATTAGTATGGCTATTTGGTATGTTGCTGTTTGTTGTATTGATGGCCGAAGCCTTTATGGGGTATATGCTACCTTGGGGACAAATGTCTTACTGGGGTGCTCAGGTAATCATTGGTCTATTTGGGGCCATTCCTGTTATTGGTGATGACCTAACGCAATGGATTCGCGGTGATTACGTTATCTCTGGCGCGACACTAAACCGATTCTTTGCACTGCACGTTATCGCTCTACCTATCGTATTACTATTGCTTGTTGCTCTGCACATTTTGGCATTGCATGAAGTAGGCTCAAATAACCCAGATGGTATTGATACCAAACTGCCAAAAGGCTCGATGGGTGATGACTATGAGTCGGAATTTAAATTCCATGAAGATTACACTAAAAAATATGACATCATCGATTCGATGCCATTCCACCCTTACGGTACGGTAAAAGATCTGTTCTATGTGGGTGTATTCTTGTTGTTCTTTAGTTATGTACTCTTCTATGCGCCAGCAATGGGCGGCTTCTTCCTTGAGCCACCTAACTTTGAAGTGGCGAACCCACTGAAAACACCTGAGCATATTGCACCGGTTTGGTATTTCTCTCCAAACTACGCCATTTTGCGTGCCATTCCTGACAAGTTGATTGGTTTTGTCTTCTTTGGTGGTTCGATTGTAGTGTTGTTCTTACTGCCGTGGATTGACCGTTGTAATGTGCGTTCGTTCCGTTACAGAAGCAAGCTGCATTTGATTAACCTGATTCAGTTTACGATTTCGTTTATCGGTCTAGGTATACTTGGTGCGCTTCCTGCAACTGAGTTGTACACCAATCTATCTCGTTTGTTCAGTCTGGGTTACTTCATGTTCTTTGTGGTTTTGTTTATCTACAGTAAGAACGAGAAGACTAAGACACTACCGACAAGGATTACCAAATAATGAAAAAGTTATTTATATTGTTATTTGCGTTAGTGCCTGCTCTTGGATTTGCCGCGGGTGGAAACTTCGCTCTCGATAAAGCAAACAATGATATTCGTGATAAAGCGTCTTTGCAGCGTGGTGCTCAGACGTATATGAACTACTGTTTTGCTTGTCACTCTACTCAGTACCAACGATATGAACGTGTCGCTAATGATCTTGATATCCCATTGGATCTTATGCGTGACAATCTGATGTTTGATTCTGAAGCGGTGGTTGGTGACTTGATGGTCAACAACATGCCACCACAAGATGCCGCTAAATGGTTTGGCGTAGCGCCACCGGATCTAACCTTGACAGCTCGTGTACGTGGTACAGATTGGTTATACACTTACCTGCGATCTTTTTATGAAGATCCAAGCCGTCCATTTGGTGTTAACAACGTGATTTTCCCAAGCGTTGGTATGCCACATGTATTGCAGGAGTTGCAAGGTGTGCCTAAGCCGGTGTTTGAAACTCATTTAATTGGTGGTCAAGAGCAGCAGGTTGTAGTGGGTGTTAAAGCCGATGCAACCGGTGAGTTGAGCCAAAGTGAGTACGACGATACCGTGCGCGATTTGGTTAACTTCCTTGAGTATGCTGGTGATCCGGTACAAGTTGAGCGAGAAAACTTAGGTATCTGGGTGTTGTTGTTTGTAACACTGTTTACCTTAGTGAGCTATTTCTTGTACAAAGAGTATTGGCGTGATATTCACTAATTGTGATACCATCTAATGCTGATTTCTGAAATGGAGGCATGTTGCCTCCATTCTTCTATTTAAATTACCATACCGGAGGGCTCATGGCTGTAGCTGCCAATAAACGTTCTGTGATGACTCTATTCTCAAGTGCTACTGATATGGCTAGCCATCAGGTACGTATCGTCTTGGCTGAGAAAGGTGTCGCTGTTGAAGTTGAGCTAGTCGACGAAGCGAATCTGCCTGCTGAACTTGTAGAGTTGAACCCATACAAATCTGTTCCAACTTTAGTTGATCGTGAACTGACTCTTTATGATTCAAAGATCATCATGGAATACTTAGATGAGCGCTTCCCGCACCCACCTTTGATGCCTGTTTACCCTGTTGATCGCGGTAAAAATCGTCTGATGATGTACCGTATTCAACGTAACTGGTACAGCGTAGCTGAGAGAATCATCTCAACTACAGGTGAAGAGCAAGAGAAAGCTCGTCAAAAACTACGTAACGATCTGCTAATGCTTGGTCCTCTATTTGCTGAAAGCGAATACTTTATGAGCGAAGACTTTAGCTTGATTGATTGCTACCTAGCTCCGCTATTGTGGCGTTTACCTACTTTTGGTATTGAGCTAACAGGTCCTGGTTCAAAAGAACTTAAGATCTACATGAGCCGTGTATTTGAACGTGACTCGTTCCTAGCTTCTCTTACTGAAGCTGAACGTGAGATGCGTCTAGTTCGTTAATGGATATTTCAACCATGACTCCTCGCCGACCTTATTTGCTTCGTGCATTTTATGATTGGTTGGCTGAGAACGAACTAACACCGCATTTAGTCGTAGATGCAACTATGCCAGGTGTTCGCGTGCCGGAAGAGTATATCCAAGATGGTCAAATCATTTTGAATGTTGCTCCTCGCGCTGTAGGCAACATCGAAATTGGTAATGAAGCTCTGACGTTTAATGCTCGTTTTGGTGGTCGACCTCATTCGGTCATTGTTCCTATTTATGCCGTACAAGCAATTTATGCTCGTGAAAATGGCGCAGGTACAATGTTCGAGCCTGAGGAATCGTACGATAACCTCAATCTTGAGGAAGACAATCATCTAGCACCAGCAGATTCTTTTTCTATTGTTGAAGATCTATTGGATGATGTTGTTGATGAAAGCTCACCAGAGCCGAACGATGAACCGCCAAGACCTAAGGGACGCCCTAGTCTTCGAGTGGTAAAATAACTTAAGCTAAATAGTTCTTAAGCTAAACTGTTCTATTCTTAAGTTAGATAGTAAAAAAGGAGCCTTATGGCTCCTTTTTGTTTTTATACACTGAGATAAAATGAACAGATTAATCAGCAATAGGTTCTTCGACAATATCATTTGAACGGTCGATAAGAACATCGCCACCCATGACATTATCGTCTTCTACAGCATCAACCGTTGCAGTCTCTTCACTTAGTGCATCTTGAGTATTTGACGTTGTCTGATTTCCAACTGTATTAGTCTCAACAGCAGTATCTTCAATTGGTGCACTAACGTCAGCCGCCGCTACAGGTACGCTATTGGCTGGGTTGTCAGTCGTTACCGCGGGACTGGCTATTTCAAATCCACGAATGACTAACTTTACACTACCAACATTACGTGCGGTATTTGTCGCAATATCAGCGCTTTGCGGGCTCACATAGCCAAAAAGAAAGACTTCACGATTTTCTGTGACCACTTTAATGGATATGCCGTTCAGTTTTTTCTCACTGATTAAAGCTGATTTTACCTTGGTAGTAATCCAGCTATCTTGGCTCATTTGAGCAAAATCAATCGTTGGCTGAATACGAAGTTGGTTGTAAACCTTATTGACGCCAGGTATATCGGTGACACGCTTTTCTATGGCTTGATTTAGCTCAGCGGTTGGCGCTTGACCAATAAGAACCACTTTACCTCTATAGGAGTTAGCCGCGACGCGCACTTTTCCGGCAAAGGGCGGTTTATTACCTAAAGCTGCCGCCTCAAACTCGATATTATTATCATTCCAAATATCTCGTGTTGAGCGATTATCAGTGACAACCGATGAGTCACTGACAAACAGATTGGCACAGCCTGTCAGCATCAGAGATGCCAATAATGCTGTGACATATAACAAAAATTTCCGAGTGTACAACATGGATAGATATCCTCACTGGTGATCTATATTACTCAACGTGCTCCGGGAATAGTACCTGATCGATGAGATCACAGAGACAGTGCAGTGTCAGCATATGCACTTCATGAATACGCGCTGTTCTATTTGAGGGGATGCGTATTTCAACATCATGCTCGCCGAGTAAGCCGGCCATTTCGCCACCATCTTTACCGGTTAACGCGATAATAGTCATATCTCTTGTGACCGCCGCTTCCATAGCTTTAATAATATTTTTACTGTTACCACTGGTTGAAAGGGCGAGTAAAATATCACCTTGCTGACCTAATGCTCTCACTTGCTTTGAAAAGACTTCTTGGTAGTGATAGTCATTGGCTATCGCAGTTAGAGTCGTGATATCAGAGCTAAGAGTCATTGCTGGAAGACTGGGTCTTTCGGTTTCGAATCGATTTAATAAACTGGATGCAAACTGCTGAGAGTTTGCGTTAGAACCGCCATTACCACAGCACAGGATCTTCTTTCCATTTAATAATGTACTCACCATTGCCTGCGCAGCGTGCGTTATCGCATCAGGCAGTTCTTCAGCGGCGGCGATTTGAATTTGTATGCTTTCAGTAAAGCTCGCTTTTATGCTCTCGTGCATTTTTATCCTTCAACAATTGCGTTTTGTATCCATTCGACTTGCTCTGATTGACCACTTAGAGAGACGACATCAAATCGAAAATAGGTGTTATCGGGGGAATGGTTATTTTTCATTAGCCACAACATTGCAGTTTTTTTGAGTCTTGATTGCTTAGTCTTTGAGACTGCATCGACTCCACTGCCAAAGTATTGCTGCGTCCTGTATTTAACCTCAATAAAGACAAACTCTTGTTTATCTTGCATTATTAGGTCTATTTCACCGCATTTAGCGTGAAAGTTTTTCTCAATAAATACGAGGCCTTGCTTGGCGAGATATCGCTGAGCTATGGCCTCATATTTATATCCTATCGCCTGTTTATTTAACAGACTCATATTCTGCCCAGCTTAGTTGACGCTGAACGACACATCGGTCATCAATACTTAGAACGCCCGTTTGTCCTTTAATCGAATGACTTGGGCTGACTTTCATATTTGGCAGTGAATTTACCAGACTATAAGCATCCATACCTAATGCTCGTAATCGTTTTTGCTGGTTATTGGACTTAGTCCAGATACCTTGCATTTGATTATCTAGATCTTCATTAGGATCAACAAGCATTGGAATATCACTATAGATAACCCCTGAAAGATCTTGAGAGGCGCGTTTAACGCCAGTATTGCTTAGGGAGTTAGCGTACAGTTTTGGTGGTGTGGCTTCTGGGTTAATGGCAACATTGATGAATGGTTTGATTAGATTCAACTCTGCATCACCGGCCACGATGTAAACTGCATCGATATCTCGGCGAGAGCGTTCTTCTGACTCCATTTCCATACCCATCAGCTTATTCATCTGGGCAATGCGTTGCTGACTACCCTGTAGTCCAAACACACCATTCACAGCACGTTGTAATTGGTTTTTTGAACTAAAGTACGAAACCGCACTTTTTGTTTCATTGTTTTTCTTCCACTCAGTGGTGAAAGCAGCTGCTATACGCTTACCGTAATTGCCACGAGGAGCAATAATCAGAGGATACTTAGCGCCAGATTCAGCTAAGTGTCGCGCCGCTTCTTCCGCTTCTTGCTCTGGAGAAAGAGTGACATAACAGAAATCGCTGCCATCGAGAATGTCTTTAGGGAAATTCAAAGCCAGCATAGGGACTGGGCTTGAGCTTTGTTGCTCAGCATCTTGCAGTTTTTCGATGGTATTACGCATCAAAGGCCCAACAATAAAATCAACGTCTTGCTCTTCTAGTTGCTGCTGAATTTGCGGTACGTCATTTTTGTTACTATCAATCACAACGTATTCGGTTTCAGGAAGACGGCTTTCGTCTTGCATCATCGCAAACACAAAACCATCTTTGATTAAGTTAGCTTGTTTAGCAAATTTACCGCTTAAAGGTAAAATTAAAGCGGTCTTATTTGGCTGGATAATTTCTAGAGCCAAGATTTCTTTAATCTCTTTTGGCGTATATAACGCCGCTGGATGATGCACATTGCTATCTATCCAGTCCTGTAATGACTTTTGTAATTTTGGCAGATTATGTCTGTATGATTGGTTATATACCGCCAGCTCACGCCAGCCTAGAAGCTCATGCTCTGTTTCAGCAATTTGCATTGCTTTTAGCTCATCAACGGTAACACTGTTCATTAGTGCCCAGATTTGATCCACATTTTGCTGTTGTTGATCTTCTGATAAGAAATCTACTAGCATCACTTGTTCGCGGGCTGCTTTAAGTGGCTGATAGAGTGCTTGGTAGATATCAGAGCGGAGCTGGTAGTAATGCTGCCATTGAGATTTATCAAGACGCCATTCATTACGGAAGTTTAATTGTTTTATCGCATCGGTAGGCTGTTCATCGTTTAATAACAGCTGAGCGCGCGCGAGTTGCCATTCGGCTTGCTGACTTTCGCTCATGTTCTGTTGAGCTAATCGATGAATGATACGATTAGCTAATCCGCTGTTATTTTCTGTAACTGCAGCTTTTAAAGATAGAATGAGCCAATCTATTTGTTCTGAACCATCAGAAGCATCAGCTTTAATCAAATAGTACTCAGAGGTCTGAGTCGGTTGATTAAGTATGTTAGATTGCTGCGCAACTTCTGGATCAGAGGATGGGCTCGAACAAGCTGCAAGGAGCACAGACAATGCTATGGGAGTAAGAATGCGTGATACACTGTATCCAGATCGATTTTTTTGCGCCATGAGTTCTTTAATAATTGTGGATTAATTACTTCTATAATAATCCCTCAAGTGACGGTAAACAAATGACAGATAACAATTCTTTTGATTCTTCGCCTGCAATTCTCTATATCGTCCCAACTCCAATAGGAAATTTAGGCGATATTACGCTACGTGCGGTTGAAGTTTTAAGCAGTGTAGACCTTATTGCAGCTGAGGATACACGTCATACAGGACGGTTACTTTCCCATCTCAATGTATCAACTCGTACTTTTGCTTTGCATGATCATAATGAACAGCAAAAAGCTCAAGTTTTAGTCACAAAGCTTTTAGAAGGGCAGTCTATTGCCTTAGTTTCGGATGCTGGGACGCCTTTAATTAGTGATCCTGGCTACCATTTAGTCAATCAGTGCCGAAAAGCGGGTATTCAAGTTGTCCCTCTGCCGGGGGCTTGTGCTGTGATTGCCGCATTAAGTGCGTCAGGCCTGCCTTCTGATCGTTTTAGCTTTGAAGGTTTTCTTCCGCCAAAAAGCAAAGGTCGTAAAGACCGCTTTTTAGAATTAGCCTCAGTAGAGCGTACTTGTATTTTTTATGAGTCACCGCATCGAATCATGGATTCATTAGCCGATATGCTCGATGTGCTTGGTCCTGATCGCCAAGTGGTATTAGCTAGAGAGCTAACCAAGACCTTTGAAACCATTCAAGGTTTGCCTTTGGGTGAGCTTATCCCTTGGCTTGAAGAAGATTCAAACCGTATTCGCGGCGAGATGGTGCTGTTGGTTCATGGGCATCGTGAAGACAGCAGTGATGAACTGCCAGAAGAGGCGCGTCGCAGCTTAGCTATTTTAACTAAAGAGTTGCCACTGAAAAAAGCCGCAGCATTAACAGCTGAAATTTATAGCCTGAAAAAAAATGCGTTATATAAATGGGGATTGGAGCACTTAGATTAATCAATAAAGCTTATCGCTTTTATTTGATTAGACATCTGTAATCTTTGTCAGTACAATCCGCGACGGAGCTAACCAGATAGTCGCTGCTTCGTTGATGTCCTTAGGGAGACTGACGGAGGGGAGGAAAGTCCGGGCTTCATAGAGCAGGGTGCCAGGTAACGCCTGGGGGGCGCAAGCCCACGACAAGTGCAGCAGAGAGAAAACCGCCGATGGCTCCTATCTTGATAGTGAGCACAGGTAAGGGTGAAAGGGTGCGGTAAGAGCGCACCGTGCGTCTGGCAACAGTTCGTAGCAAGGTAAACTCCACCCGAAGCAAGACCAAATAGGCTCCCACATTGCGTTGCTCGCGTATGGGAGCGGGTAGGTTGCTTGAGCCAGTGAGCGATTGCTGGCCTAGACGAATGGCTATCACCGCGCAAGCGGATACAGAACCCGGCTTATAGGTATGCTCCAACTCTTAAAAAAACCTCGCTTCGGCGAGGTTTTTTGCTATCTGCTCAACATACTGCTCAACATAAAACCAATTCAATGTTTCTCATTAATAAACCATCTATTGGCTAGATTACTATTAATGGTGCAACTCTTTGCATTATTTAAGTAATAATTATGTGATTTTAGTTACTATCGCTGACTAAACCAGACTATTTAAGTACACTAAGCTCATAGTTCTCTAATTAACTCGAGCTTTTGCAATGAGCGAATCCTTTAAACACGTCTCCGTTTTGCTAAATGAATCAATTGATGGCCTAAATATCAAACCAAATGGTACTTATATTGATGGTACTTTTGGTCGAGGTGGTCATAGCCGTAACATATTGTCTAAATTAGGTGACAATGGTCGCTTATTTAGTATCGATAGAGACCCTCAAGCCATTGCTGAAGCTGCAAAAATTGATGATCCAAGATTCACGATTATTCATGGCCCATTCTCTGGAATCGAAGAGTACGCGATAGAACGCGGACTGGTTGGTCAGGTTGATGGTGTATTGCTTGATCTTGGCGTGTCATCTCCGCAGTTAGATGATGCTGAGCGTGGCTTTAGCTTTATGAAAGATGGCCCGCTTGATATGCGTATGGACCCAACATCTGGGATCCCTGTTTCGCAGTGGCTAAAAGATGCCGATGTTGAAGATATTACCTGGGTTATTCGTGAGTTTGGTGAAGACAAACACGCGTGGCGAATTGCGAAAGCCATCGTAGCCTACCGTGAGAATGAAGAGAACGAACCTTTATTGCGTACCGGTCAACTAGCGAAGCTTATTTCTGAGGCCGCGCCAAAAAGCTTTAAAGAGAAAAAGCATCCAGCAACTCGTTCATTTCAAGCATTCCGCATTTACATCAACAGTGAGCTTGATGAAATTGCAACCGCACTAAATGGTGCTAAAAATATTCTTGCAGCAGAAGGTCGTTTATCGGTTATTAGCTTCCACTCTTTAGAAGACCGTATGGTTAAACAATTTATACGTAAAGAGAGTCGTGGGCCGCAAGTTCCGCATGGTATTCCTATGACTGAAGATCAAATCCGTGCACTTGGTAGTGCGGCGATGAAAGCGATCAGTAAGGCAATTAAACCTTCTACTTCAGAACTCGATGTTAATATTCGAGCAAGAAGTTCAGTGCTAAGGATTGCGGAAAAACTATGAGTGAATCAGAGAAATTGATTCAGCCTAAAGTCCCAAGATTAGGGCTAATCATTGTACGCGATTTATTTACAGCAGGTCGCGTACCTCTATTTCTATTAATCACGGTGTTTTTTACCGCGATTACAGTGGTGTTAACCACGCATATGACGCGACAGGTTATCTCACAAAAAGATCAAGAGCTTGAGCAACGAGAGCAACTTGATGAAGAATGGCGCAACCTGATTCTTGAAGAAAATGCCCTTTCTGAACATAGTCGCGTGCAAAAAATAGCGACCTCTGATCTGGAAATGAAACGTCCAGATTCCGATAAAGAAGTCATAGTTAAATTGTAATGAAATTACCCAAGAAAAAACCGGCAAAGCCGACCAAAGCAACCAAGTCGACTAAAACAGCTAAGCCTGCCAAGAAGCGCACTGCTAAAAAAGCCGTTCCGATTAAAGTTGTTCCCGCCGACACTAGCATTATTGAATGGCGCTATAAAGTTGTTATCGCCTTCATACTTATTCTTTTAGGCGCATTACTTGTCAGGGTGGCTTACATCCAAGTCATTGAACCTGATTCATTGATTAAACAAGGTGATATGCGTTCTGTTCGTGTAAAGGCTCTGCCTTCTGCTCGCGGTATTATTTCCGATCGTAATGGTGAACAAATTGCGGTGAGTGTGCCTGTTGAAGCGGTATACGCTGATCCGAGAACCATTTTTGAAAAAGGGGATGCCCTACAAGATGTGACTCGTTGGCATGCACTTGCCGATGTCTTGCACCTTGATAGAGAAGCTTTAATTCATCAAATAGATAAAAATAAACATCGCCGTTTTATCTATATTCAGCGCCAAGTTAGTCCTGCAATGGCTAAATACATTAAAGAGCTAAAGCTCAAAGGTATCGGGCTGCGTGATGAATCTCGTCGTTACTATCCAACCGGTGAGGTCAGTGCTCATGTGGTGGGTGTGACGGGGATTGATAGTCACGGCTTAGAAGGTGTAGAAAAAAGTTATGACAAATGGCTATCAGGCCATGATGGTTCAAGAAAGGTTCGTAAAGATCGAGATGGGCGTGTAGTTGAAAACATTTCGATGACAAAAAGTGAGCAAGGAAGTCCGTTACAGCTCACTATCGATCAACGTTTGCAAGCCATCGCCTATAGAGCAATCAAGCAGGCGGTTGCTGATCATCGAGCAACATCAGGCAGTGTAGTGCTCATTGATGTTCAAACTGGTGGGATACTGGCAATGGTGAACTCGCCATCGTATAACCCGAATACTCGAGATCAGCTACAAACATTTAGAATGCGTAACCGCTCTATTACCGATGCATTAGAACCCGGCTCGTCAGTGAAACCTTTTGTGGTATTAGCTGCTTTAGATAATGGAACCGCGGATCTAAATACGATCATCGATACTGGTAACGGCATCATGCGTATTGGTGGTAGTCGCGTTCGAGACAGTGTCAAAATTGGTAAGGCTGATTTAAAAACCATTCTTAAAAAATCCAGTAACATTGGTGTGACTCACTTAGCGCTGGGTATGCCATTGGACTCGTTATTAGGGATGTATCAATCGGTTGGTTTTGGTTCAGCATCGGGTATTAACCTGGTGGGCGAAACCACGGGCTTATTCCCTAATCGACGTCGTTGGTCGAAGTTTGAAATTGCAACCTTAGCATTTGGTTATGGTTTGACGGTATCGCCATTACAACTGGCTCATGCCTACGCCACTCTTGGTAGTTATGGTAGTTTTAAACCTTTGCATATCGTCAAAGGCAGTAAACAGCTACCCGCCAAACAAATCGCCGATTCTAAGCATGTGCGAGAAGTATTAGAAATGCTCGAAGGTGTGACCCATAAAGGGGGCACGGCGACGAGAGCGGCAGTACCGGGATACCGAGTGGGTGCAAAAACCGGTACTTCAAGAAAAGCAAAAGCAGGTGGCTATAGTGATGAATACGTGACTATTACCGCCGGTGTCGCGCCAATTAGTAACCCAAGAGTTGCTTTGGTTGTCGTAGTGAATGAGCCGCAAGGTGATGATTACTATGGTGGTTCAGTTGCCGCGCCAGTCTTTTCTGTCGTACTCAAAGGGGCATTGCAGATCCTTAATGTGCCGCCTGATGCAAATACAAATTAAGAAGTAGTATGAATTTTCAATGCAACTTACAGTACTTAGTCGAGCCTTGGCTGAGTAATCTCAGTGATGATCTTGCCAGCATCAATATTGGCGATCTTGAGTTAGATAGCCGAAATATTGTCGCAGGTTCAACCTTTGTGGCAATTAAAGGGCACACTGTTGATGGACGCCGTTTTATCTCTAATGCGGTGACATCTGGTGCCACTCTGGTACTTGCAGAAAGTGACGTCAATCTCTGTCATGGCACTGTGGTGTGGATGGAGCAGACCCCGATATTGTATCTCGATAATCTTGGGGTAAATTTATCGGCACTTGCTCATCGTTTATATCATTTTGATGGGATGAACCTAATTGCGGTTACGGGGACCAATGGTAAGACAACCATTACCCAAATTATTGCTCAGTGGTTGGACAGTATCGGTAAGCGGGCCGCGGTAATGGGCACTACCGGAAATGGTTTTTTAGCCTCTTTAAAAGAAGCGAAAAACACCACTGGAAGCGCCATTGAAATATGTAAAACACTGGCGCAACTTAACGGATTAGGCGCTGATCTTACTGCTCTGGAAATTTCATCTCATGGTTTGGTTCAGCACAGAATTAAAGCATTGCAGTTTGATGCTGCTGTTTTTAGTAATTTGAGCCGTGATCATCTTGATTACCACGGTGATATGCAAACTTACGCTAACGCTAAATTAAGCTTATTTACCGAGCATGAATGTAAGCACAAAATTATCAATGTGGATGACGCTGTTGGTCAACAATGGCTAGCATCTGTACCTGATGCTATCGCGGTCTCTATGACGGAAAAACCGTCCACTGAACGCTATATGTACGCCTCTGATATTCACTACTCAGAGCAAGGTATTGATATTGCCTTTGATAGTTGTTGGGGCGCAGGAAGAATACAGACATCATTAATTGGTGAGTTCAATGCCAGTAATGTACTGCTTGCTTTCACGACGTTATTAAGTCTTGGCTTTGATATCAAACAGTTACAGCAGACATCAGTACAACTAAAACCTGTTATTGGTCGGATGGAACTTTTTCAAACTGCTGACAAAGCCAAAGTAGTGGTGGATTATGCTCATACTCCAGACGCACTAGAAAAAGCATTACGTGCATTACGTGTGCATTGCAAAGGCAAGCTGTGGGCTATTTTTGGTTGCGGTGGCGACAGAGATACGGGCAAGAGACCGATGATGGCTAAGATAGGTGAGACATTTGCTGATCATGTGATATTAGCAGATGATAACCCACGTAGCGAAAGCCCCTCAATAATCATCGAAGATATGCTAAAAGGCGTTTCAAATCAAAAGTCTGTCACTGTTTTACATGATAGATTCAATGCCTTGTCCTATGCTATTGAAAACGCAGCATCTAATGACATCATTTTGTTAGCAGGCAAAGGTCATGAGGACTATCAAATCTTAGGAGATAAGACCATTCATTATTCTGATCGCGAATCCGCTATGCAGTTATTGGAGCTAGGTAAATGATTCGTACTTTACTCTCCGAAATTGCCCTAGCCGTCAATGGACGTCTCGTTGGCGATGATGTTGCTATCGAATCAGTATCAACGGACAGCCGAAATATAGCCGCTCATGGATTATTTGTGGCACTAGTAGGGGACCGTTTTGATGCTCATGACTTTTGTGAACAAGCCCTTTCTCAAGGCGCTGTTGCACTTTTAGTTGAGCGCGAACTGCCTTTATCATTACCACAAGTGATTGTGACCGATAGTAAGTTAGCTTTAGGGCAACTTGGCGCGGCGAACCTTGCCAAAACGTCTATCCCAAAAGTCGCTATTACCGGAAGCTGCGGTAAAACCACCGTCAAAGAGATGTTAACTTCTATTTTATCATTGAGAGGGGAAACGCTGGCGACGGCGGGGAACTTTAACAATGATATCGGCGCTCCGTTAACCTTGCTTCGTGCCACATTACAACACGATTTTGCGGTTATCGAATTAGGCGCTAATCACGAAAAAGAAATTGAATATACCGTCAACTTAGTTAAGCCAGACATTGCCTTAGTAAATAACGTGGCAGCCGCGCATCTTGAAGGTTTTGGCTCTTTGCAAGGCGTAATGAAAGCCAAAGGTGAGATCTTTTCCACTTTAGATGAGAAAGGCTTAGCACTGTACAACCTTGATAGTCAGGGTGGCGAATTGTGGTTGCCATTATTACAAGATAAACGAGTACAAACCTTCTCTTTTGATAATGCTTTAGCCGATTATTACGCGACTAATATTCAAGTCAATCATCATGGTTTAGCTAAGTTTCATCTTCATTCTCCTTTTGGGATGGCTAAAGTACAGCTGAGTATTGTTGGTGAGCATAATGTTGCCAATGCCGTTGCAGCCGCTGCCATCGCATTAAATATGGGCAGCGCATTATCAACTGTGGTTGCAGGCCTTGAAGCTGTAGCCCAAATGAAAGGGCGAGTTGCAGTAGAGCGTTTGTCTGACACAATACAGCTCATCGATGATAGCTATAACGCGAGTGTGCCTGCGATGAAGGCTGCCGCTGATTTATTAAGTCACTTTGAAGGAAACCGCTGGCTTATTCTTGGCTTTATGGCTGAGCTAGGCAAAGAAAGCCTTGAACTTCATCGTCAAGTCGGTGAATATGCCGCAAAATTTAAGTTTGAGTATGTGCTGACTTACGGTGATGACACTAAGGTAATTAGTGATGTTGCTGGTGGTCATCACTTTGAAAATCATCAAAGCCTTTTAGACTTTGTTGAACAACACATCTCTAATCAACCCAACATTCAACACACCTTGCTTGTGAAAGGCGCTAACAGCGCACAAATGAGTAAAGTGGCCGCTGCTCTTAAGGAGAAATTTCAATGATTATCTGGCTAGCGGATTTACTACAGCCTCATTTTTCGTTTTTTCGTCTATTTGATTACCTATCTTTTCGCTCGATTTTAAGTGTGCTGACTGCCTTAGTGCTTTCACTATGGATGGGGCCGAAATTAATTCGTCGTCTACAACTATTACAAATTGGTCAAATTGTTCGTCATGACGGACCTGAATCTCACCTAAGTAAACATGGCACTCCTACTATGGGAGGCGTAATGATACTGGCGGCGATCACCATTACGGTTTTGTTATGGGCAGACTTATCTAACCCTTATATATGGGCGGTATTGTTTGTGCTGCTTGGCTATGGTGTGGTTGGCTTTGTGGATGACTACCGAAAAGTTGTGCGTAAAAATACCGATGGTTTGATTGCTCGCTGGAAGTACTTTTGGCAGTCAGCGATTGCTATCGTGGTCGCTTTTGCACTATACGCTCACGGTAAAGACACTACTGCAACTCAGTTAGTGGTTCCTTTCTTTAAAGACATCATGCCTCAACTAGGGCTGTTTTATATTGTTCTGACTTACTTTGTTATTGTCGGTACCAGTAACGCGGTGAACCTAACTGACGGCTTAGATGGCTTGGCAATCATGCCAACTATCCTTGTCGCATCAGGCTTTGCGATTATTGCTTATGCGACCGGTAACGTTAACTTTGCCCAATATTTGCATATTCCTTATGTGCCACAAAGCAGTGAGCTTGTTATTTTCTGTACGGCAATTGTCGGTGCTGGGTTAGGCTTCTTATGGTTTAACACTTATCCTGCGCAAGTCTTTATGGGTGATGTAGGTTCTCTGGCATTAGGTGGAGCGTTAGGCACCATTGCAGTTTTAGTGCGTCAAGAATTTGTATTGGTGATTATGGGTGGGGTATTTGTTATGGAAACCCTATCGGTAATTCTTCAGGTTGGTTCATACAAATTGCGCGGTCAACGAGTATTTCGTATGGCGCCAATACATCATCACTATGAGCTAAAAGGCTGGCCAGAGCCGCGTGTTATTGTACGTTTTTGGATTATTTCTATCGTACTTGTGCTTATTGGTCTTGCGACATTGAAGGTACGTTAATTCATGCAGCAGTGGCAAAAAATTCAAGAAGTGGTCGTTATAGGGCTTGGCATTACTGGTTTGTCAGTGGTGAAGCACCTACAAAAGGTATCGTTACAATTAGGCCGAGATTTAACCATCAAGGTGATTGATACACGAGAAAACCCTACTGGGGCTGAACATCTTAGTGATGATATCCCTTTATTTAGTGGCGGCTTAAATCAACAATGGCTAGAGCATGCTGATCTTATTGTCGCAAGCCCTGGAATTGCTTTAGCAACACCTGAGTTACAAAAGGTGATTGCGCAAGGGATACCGGTTGTTGGTGATATTGAATTATTTGCTTGGGCTGTCACTAAGCCTGTTTTAGCCATTACGGGCTCAAACGGAAAAAGTACCGTAACGGATCTTACCGGTGTTATGGCCAATGCTGCCGGAGTTAAAACGGCAGTGGGTGGTAATATAGGTGTCCCGGCATTAGAGCTATTAAATACTGATGCCGATCTGTTTGTTTTAGAGTTATCAAGCTTTCAACTAGAAACAACATCTAGCCTTTCTTTACAAGCGGCAGCGTTTCTTAATCTATCTGAAGATCATATGGATAGGTATGAAGGCATGCATGATTATCGTGATGCCAAATTGCGCATTTTTGATAATGCGAACATTAAGATAGTGAATGCAGATGACAAAGCGACTTACCCTAGTGAATCACTAGGATTAGTTGAGTTTGGAGTAGAGCAAGGAAAATACTGCTTATCTGAACATCAAGGTCAGTTATGGTTAACTTGTGATAATCACCCAATATTGGCGACCAATGAGCTTTCTATTGTCGGTCAGCACAATATGTTAAATGCGCTGGTTGCTATTGCGCTTCTTGATGCTGCTGAGGTTAATATTGCAGCCGCTCTTGATGCACTTAAATCTTATGTTGGTTTAGCGCATCGCTGTCAGGTTGTCAGTCGTAATGACGGTATTGTATGGGTCAATGATTCAAAAGCCACGAATGTTGCCAGCACTTTAGCTGCACTGAAAGGACTGCATGTTAGCGGTCGTTTATATTTGTTAGTCGGTGGTGCCGGTAAAGGTGCTGATTTTTCTGAGTTAAAGCCTGCGCTTTGTTCGTTAAATGTAGAGTTATATTGCTTCGGCGCTGATGGTAAGCAGTTACTATCATTATCTGAAAACAGTGTTTACTTCGATAGCATGCAAGAAGCGGTTACCGTGATTCGACAGAAAGCCAAGCTAGGTGATATGGTGATGCTTTCTCCGGCCTGTGCCAGTTTAGATCAGTTTGCTAATTTTATGCAGCGCGGGGATATCTTTACTCAGCTAGCTCAGCATAATGGTGAGCTGCAGGATGCAAATTAAAAAAGAGAACGGAAAAAAGTGAGAAATATGCGTTGGCTCTCTCGGTTTCATGGAAAGGAATCGACTCCTACATCAAATGATGATGCTGTGGCATCCCCAGATGTATTGGATGCTCAGGAAAATTCAACTTTACCCGTTCTTTATGACCGACATCTAGTTTGGTTAACATTAGCATTAATGTTAACTGGTTTGGTGATGGTGACATCGGCTTCTTTACCAATAAGCTACTCGCATTTTGGTTCACCTTTCCATTTTGCTATTCGCCATGCTTTTTATCTTATATTGGCACTTTGCGTGATGGCTGTTGTTGTCCATATCCCGACAAAAATGTTGTTGCGTTACAGTACGTGGCTACTCGCCCTATGTATGTTTTTATTGTTTGTGGTGTTATTTGCAGGTAAGTCTGTAAATGGTGCATCACGCTGGATCTCCTTAGGTGTCATCAATTTTCAGCCAGCTGAACTTGCCAAACTTTCATTGTTTATCTTTATGGCAGGTTATTTATTCCGTAAGCAACATGAAGTAAGAGCCAGCTTTTTTGGCGGTTTTTTTAAGCCTTTCGTAGTATTTGGCTTATTAGCTGTTTTGCTATTAGGACAGCCCGATCTCGGAACAGTAGTGGTAATGCTGGTGACCATTTTTGCTATGTTATTTATTGCCGGCGCTAAGCTGTGGCAGTTTTTAGCTCTAGCGTTTGCTGGCATGATGGGTATTGCTGTTCTAATCATGATTGAACCTTACCGAATGAAGCGTGTGACTTCATTTTTAGACCCGTGGGAAGACCCTTTTGGCAGTGGCTATCAGTTAACACAATCATTGATGGCGTTTGGTCGTGGTGAATGGTTTGGTCAAGGGCTAGGAAATTCAATTCAAAAACTGGCTTATCTTCCTGAAGCGCATACCGACTTTGTATTTGCAGTAATGGGTGAAGAGCTGGGCTTTATTGGCGTAACTTGTATATTGCTGCTGATCTTCGCTTTAGTGTTTAAGGCGGTATTTATCGGTAAGCGAGCATTTGAATCCGGAGATGTTTTTAGCGGTTATCTTTCGATTGGCTTTGGTGTTTGGTTTGCCTTTCAATCGGTGGTTAATGTTGGCGCAGCAGCCGGCATGGTACCAACCAAAGGTTTGACATTACCTCTGATCAGTTACGGTGGGTCGAGTTTAATTATTATGTCGATTGCGGTAGGTATATTGATCCGCATCGATCATGAACAGCGGCTGTTTGAATACTCAGAATCATTAACGCAAGACGAAGATCAACAAGATAAACAAGGTAAGACGCAAAATGACAACTAAAAATAAGCGCCTCTTGGTTATGGCCGGAGGAACGGGCGGACATGTTTTTCCAGGTCTTGCGGTAGCTAAGTACCTACAACAGCAGGGTTGGGAGATCCGCTGGTTAGGTACCGAAGATCGTATGGAAGCTGATTTAGTGCCTAAACATGGTATCGAGATCGATTTTATTAAAGTCAAAGGACTTCGAGGCCAGGGAATAGCGAAGCTGATTAAAGCGCCATTTCAGATTATCAACGCTATTTTTCAGGCGAAAGCACACATTAAACGATACCAGCCTGATGTTGTTTTAGGTATGGGTGGCTATGTGAGCGGCCCGGGTGGTATTGCGGCTCGTCAGTGTGGCATTCCTTTAGTGCTGCATGAGCAAAACGCAGTTGCAGGCCTAACCAATGGTTGGCTCGCTAAAGTGGCAAGTAAAGTATTTCAAGCTTTTCCTGGGGCATTTCCTAATGCCGAAGTTGTGGGTAATCCAGTACGAACGGATGTAACGACTCTTGAGTCCCCACAGCAAAGATTAGCCTCTCGTGATGGTGATATTCGTATATTAGTGATGGGTGGCAGCCAAGGGGCGCGCATTTTAAACCATACACTAGCGCCGACTTTAGCCGAACTAGGTGATGGTTATACGGTTTGGCATCAGGTAGGAAAAGACAATCAAGCCGATGTGGAAGCTCGTTATCATCAAGCTGGTGTGACAGCTAAGGTGACTGAGTTTATTGACGATGTTGCTGGCGCCTATGCATGGGCCGATTTAATTGTGTGTCGTTCGGGCGCACTGACCGTTTCGGAAGTCTCAGCAGCAGGCCTTGCGGCAGTCTTTATTCCTTATCCACACAAAGACAGACAGCAAGCACTCAATGGTGACTACCTAGTGGATGCTGGCGCTGCAAAAATGATTGAACAACAAGATTTATCGGTTAGTAAGCTAACACAAATAATTCAGGAATTAGACAGAGCTTCATTACTTGAGATGGCTATCAAAGCACGTCAGGCGGCTAAGCTTGACGCAGATAAAATTGTCGCAGAGGCAATTATCTCATTAAGCGAACGCGGTTAATCTCAACAGTATTGAGCAAGAGAATATTATGGTAATTGAACACAAACAAGATTTAGCACGTATCCGAGCGATGATTCCAGAAATGCGTCGCGTAAAATGCATCCACTTTGTTGGTATTGGTGGTGCGGGTATGAGTGGTATTGCGGAGGTGTTGCTAAACGAAGGCTATACTATCTCAGGCTCCGATATCAATCAGAACGTAGTGACTGAGCGCCTACAAAGTAAAGGCGCTACTATTTTTATTGGCCATGCCGAGAGTAACGTTGAAAATGCCAGTGTAGTCGTAGTATCTACTGCGATTGATAAAAGTAACCCTGAAATTGTGGCTGCGCAGTCTTTACGAATTCCTATTGTTCGTCGCGCGGAAATGCTGGCAGAGATTATGCGCTATCGTCATGGTATTGCCGTTGCCGGTACTCATGGTAAAACTACAACCACAGCGTTAGTGACACAAATTTATTCTGAAGCGGGTCTCGATCCAACGTTTGTTAATGGTGGTCTGGTAAAAAGTGCGGGCACAAATGCTCGTCTAGGTTCAAGCCGTATTCTGATTGCAGAAGCCGATGAAAGTGATGCTTCATTTTTACACTTACAGCCGATGGTTGCGATTGTAACGAACATCGAAGCTGACCATATGGATACTTATGGCGGTGATTTTGAAGTTCTGAAGCAGACATTCCGTGACTTCTTACACAAACTGCCTTTCTATGGTCAGGCAATTATGTGTATTGATGATCCTGTGATTCGTGAAATGCTGCCAACGATCAGCCGTCAGGTCATAACCTACGGTTTTTCTGATGACGCAGACGTTAAGATAGTTAACTATCGTCAACAAGGTCAGCAAAGTTTCTTTACCGTTAAACGTGAAGGGCAAAGTGACCTTGATATTACTTTGAATATGCCAGGTAAACACAATGCGTTAAATGCTTCAGCCGCTATTGCAGTTGCAACCGAAGATAGCATTTCAGATGACGCTATTTTATCTGCGCTATTGTCAACACAAGGTACCGGACGTCGATTTGAACATCTTGGTGAGTTTGAAACAGGTAATGGTAAAGCCATGCTGGTGGATGACTATGGACATCACCCAAGTGAAGTTGATGTGACAATTGATGCAGCAAGAGCAGGTTGGCCTGATAAACGTTTAGTGATGGTTTTTCAGCCTCACCGTTATAGCCGAACTCGTGATTTGTTTGACGATTTTGCTAATGTTCTAGATAAAGTTGATGTGCTATTAATATTGGATGTCTATTCGGCAGGTGAAGCACCGATTGCGGGCGCAGATAGTCGTTCTTTATGTCGCGCAATTCGCGGACGAGGAAGAATCGATCCTATCTTTATAAAAGAACAAAATGACTTACCTAATATTTTGGGTAATTTATTGTGTGATGGCGATCTTGTTCTTACACAAGGTGCCGGTGATGTTGGAAAGGTAGCTAAAAAATTAGAAAAGCTAGAGCTGAATATCAGAGCAATGCAAAAAAACTAGTTTCCGTATCGAAATATCCCGTATAGCTATGGAAAGATCATGTCGGGTAAGTATAATCGAATGATAGATATACTTGCCCTTGTTGGCGTATGTGCCGTTTATTAGGAAGTCGACGATAATATTACAATGGAATCTACATTAGACGTCGAAACCGAATACCAATCAAAGCCACGATTCAAGTTTTCTTGGGTTGATGCGAGTTTTTTACTCTTCGTGGTGATGTTGATCGTTTTTGGTATTTATTCCACGGTTGCATGGATGCGAGATAGTGGACGATTGCCCCTTTCTCAGTTTGTCCTTGAAGGTAACTTAGAATATGTGCATAACTCTGATGTGCAGAGTGCTTTAGCGCGTGTTCAGCCGTTTGGCACCTTTATGACGCAAGATGTAAATGAACTGCAAAATGCAGTTGAAACACTTCCTTGGGTTGCCAGCGCAGCAATTCGTAAGCAGTGGCCAAAAACAATTAAGGTCTTTGTAATTGAAAACCATCCAGCTGCAATCTGGAATGGTAATGCACTATTAAATGATACAGGTCAGATTTTTTATGCCGACCCTGGTCAGTTGCTAGAGCAAGACCAAGATATTGTTAAGCTCTATGGTCCTGAAGCAGAAGCCGATAATGTATTGGCAACTTGGCGTGATATAGAGCCGAAGTTTTCAGACCTAGGTTTACAGATAACGTCAGTGGTATTAAATGATCGACATGCATGGCAACTGATACTAGATAACGGTATTCGCCTAGAATTAGGTAAAGATGCGTTACAAGAAAGAATTAAGCGATTTATTGACCTTTATCGACATTTGAATGAAAAAGCTCAACAAATAAGCTATATAGATTTGAGATACGACACCGGGGCCGCCATTGGTTGGTTAACCGACGAGAAAAAACATAGAGAGTAGTAATGACCAAGGGTATGGATGACAATCTGATTGTTGCTCTGGATATCGGTACAGCGACTGTATTAGCGTTAGTAGGCGAGATTCTTCCAGATGGACAGATCAATATTATTGGAGCTGGTAGCAGTCCATCCCGCGGCATGGATAAAGGCGGAGTTAATGATCTTGACTCTGTTATTAAGTCCGTAGAACGTGCTGTTAACCAAGCTGAATTAATGGCTGAACATAAGATTAGTAGTGTTTATCTTTCTATCTCTGGTCAGCATATTACCAGTCGCTTTGAAAAAGGCATGGGAACCATCTCTGATGAAGAGGTTTCTCAGGACGATATGGATCGTGCGATTCATACTGCTCGTTCAATTAAGATTGGTGAAGAAGAACGTATTCTGCACGTTATTCCACAAGAATTTAAAATAGATCATCTAACGAGCATAAAAAATCCGTTAGGCTTATCAGGTGTACGTATGGAAGTTAGCGTACATATGATCTCATGCCACAATGACATGGCTAAAAATGTCATTAAAGCGGTTGAGCGTTGTGGCTTAACGGTTGAACAACTTATTTTTTCCGGCCTTGCTTCTAGCGATGCCGTGATTACTGAAGACGAGAAAGAGCTCGGTGTATGTGTTGTCGATATCGGCGCAGGTACAATGGATGTTGCTCTTTGGACTGGTGGCGCTTTACGCCATACCGAAGTCTTTTCCTATGCAGGAAACTCAGTCACCAGTGATATTGCTTACGCATTTGGTACACCGATTAACGACGCTGAAGAAATTAAAGTGAAGTACGGTTGCGCGATGAGTGAGTTGGTTAGCAAAGACGATACAGTGAATGTACCGAGTGTGGGTGGTCGTCCATCACGCAGTTTGCAACGACAAACTTTATCTGAAGTGATAGAACCGCGTTATACTGAACTTATGGGTTTGATCAATCAAGCGATTGAAAATGCACAAACCAAAATGCGCGAAAACGGTGGTAAGCACCACCACATCGCAGCCGGTATCGTTTTAACCGGTGGAGCGTCACAAATTGAAGGTTTGGCTGAGTGTGCAGAACGTGTGTTCGGCAATCAAGTCAGAATCGGAAAGCCTAGAGAAGTCAAAGGCTTAACAGAATATGTAAAGGAGCCGTACCATTCTACGGCAGTTGGTTTATTGCATTATGGCAAAGACAGCAATTTTAATGATGATGGTGAGTATTCGGAACCGAAGCAGCAGTCATCACTTACTAGCTTGTTTAGCAAAATGCGTAATTGGATACAAAAAGAATTTTAACCTGAGTAGACAGGGAACGGAGAAAGCAGATGTTTGAACCGATGACGGAAATGAATGATGAAGCCGTAATTAAGGTCGTTGGTGTTGGCGGTGGCGGTGGTAATGCCGTTGAACATATGGTTCGTGAATCCATTGAAGGTGTGGAATTCATCAGTGTTAATACCGATGCGCAGGCGCTTCGTAAAGCAAGTGTAAATTCCGTAATTCAAATTGGTACAGATATTACCAAAGGACTGGGCGCTGGTGCGAACCCTCAAGTTGGCCGTGATTCGGCTCTTGAAGATCGTGAAGCAATTAAAGGAGTGCTAAATGGCGCTGACATGGTATTTATCGCAGCTGGTATGGGCGGCGGTACAGGTACTGGTGCAGCTCCAGTTATTGCAGAAATAGCTAAAGAACTGGGTGTTCTGACGGTTGCTGTAGTGACAAAACCATTTGGTTTTGAGGGTAAGAAGCGTCTAGCATTTGCTGAACAAGGCATTGAAGAGCTTTCTAAGCATGTTGATTCCCTTATTACTATCCCTAACGAAAAGTTACTAAAAGTTTACGGCCGTAACGTAACCCTGCTAGAAGCATTTGGTTATGCAAACGACGTACTAAAAGATGCCGTACAAGGTATCGCTGAATTGATTACTCGCCCAGGCATGATCAACGTCGATTTCGCGGATGTTCGCACTGTGATGTCGGAAATGGGTCAAGCAATGATGGGTAGCGGTATATCAACCGGTGAAGATCGTGCAGAAGAAGCCGCAGAAGCCGCTATTTCTCACTCTTTACTAGAAGATATCGACTTAGCTGGTGCGCGTGGCGTATTGGTTAATATTACTGCTGGTATGGACATGCGTCTTGACGAGTTTGAGATTGTTGGTAACACAGTTAAAGCGTTTGCATCTGATAATGCGACGGTTGTTATTGGTACTTCTCTAGACCCTGATATGTCTGACGAGTTCCGCGTAACAGTGGTAGCAACAGGTATTGGCAACGAGAAGAAACCAGAAATCACCTTGGTGACAGGTAGTGCTTCTAAGCCAAAAACAGTTGCAGCAACAGAATCTCGTATTACGACGACTACTAAAGTAGAGTCAGAAATGAAAGTTCAACCAGCGCCAGTAAAACCAAAAACAGAACCTGTTGTTTCTCGCCCTGCGGCAGGAAATCAACAACAAGCAGCTAAAGCGGGTCAAACAGAGAGTGCTTATTTAGATATTCCAGCATTCTTACGCAACCAAGCTGACTAATTGTTTATTTTTTGACAATTAAGAAAAAACTGGTAGGATGTGCGACCAAGCTAAAATAGCGACTAAGCTAATATAGTGACCGAGCTAAAATAGCGAGCAACTTTGCTTTAATGAGAGGTATTGCATGATTAGGCAGCGTACTTTAAAAGAAATTGTCAAGACAACTGGAGTGGGTCTGCACTCTGGGCGGAAAGTGACATTGACGCTTCGCCCTGCAGCAGCAAATACAGGTGTGATTTATCGTCGAACAGATTTGGACCCTGCAGTGGATTTCCCTGCGGATGCTAATTCTGTACGTGATACTATGCTTTGCACCGCTCTTGTTAATGACGAAGGCGTACGTATTTCCACCGTAGAGCACCTTAATGCTGCTCTTTCAGGTATGGGCATTGATAATATTATTATCGAAGTCGATGCACCTGAAATTCCTATTATGGATGGTAGTGCTAGCCCGTTTGTTTACTTGCTTCAATCTGCAGGTATCGAAACGCAAAACGCCGCTAAGCGTTTTATTCGTATTAAGAAGCCTGTTCGCGTAGAAGACGGCGATAAGTGGGCTGAATTAGTCCCTTATAACGGTTTCCGTTTAGACTTTGAAATTGAGTTTGAACATCCTGCTATTGATTCTGATGAGCAACACATGTTGTTTGATTTCTCATCTAAGTCTTTTGTAAAGGAAATCTCACGCGCTCGTACTTTTGGTTTTATGCGTGATATTGAGTATTTACAGTCTCAAAACTTATGCTTAGGCGGTAGTTTTGACTGTGCAATCGTACTTGATGAATACCGAATTCTAAATGAAGATGGTCTACGATTCTCTAATGAGTTTGTTACTCATAAGGTATTGGATGCTATCGGTGATATGTACATGTGTGGTTCTCCTATCGTTGGCGAATTACGTGCATTTAAGTCGGGTCACGGTCTAAACAACCAACTTCTACGTGCAGTTCTTGCCGATCAAGAAGCTTGGGAGTGGGCGACCTTTGAAGAGACCGCCGGCTCACCTGTTGCTTTTGCAGAACCAAACATGGTGCTTGCATAATCGCGACGACTAGATGAATTAAATAAAAAAAGCAGCCATTGGCTGCTTTTTTTTGTATTTGATTTCCTGCTTTCTGCTTTGTCTTTCTAGCTTCTTTCTGACTTATTCGCCAATTTAGCGATATTCCTTAATCTTAGCTTTATCTTATCGGGCGCTATTTCTGCGAGCATTTCTAAATTATCAGCTGTAGCTTGTGAAAGTGGCGGGCGAGATGGTGTGCTTTTTTCCGCGACAAAGAGTTGTTCGTTTTTATACAGATCGGGGCAGATTTTTATTTCGATGCTGACTAGGCTTGCAAATCCTTGTCCTCTTAACTGAGACAAAAGATAAAGACGATCATAATTTAGCTTCATCATAATCGAGGCATTAGCAACTTCTAGCACTAACTGGCTATCTCGGCAGTTGGCCACTCGACAAAAGCGTCTAATTTCTTTAGGGAGTAATTCTAGTACTGTATTGTTGAGTTTATTGATCGCGGCCGCGTGCTCTTGGATGGCACCAAGTTTGGTATTTTTGATTACTTCTTCAGTTAACGTCGGTCTATGGTCTCGCACAATTTAGCCTTTCCAACAAATTACCCGCTGATTTTATCATGTTTGAACACTTGATTCGCTTTATCCTTGTGCAGTTTGCTCAAAAAAATGGAGCTCTGTTCAAACTAATTTAGTTTCTAATGGTCGACGACTTTAAAATTTCATACACTATAGCGCATTAAATATAGCTTTAAGCTTGAAATTGCTTGCTTTGAACTCAATATCAATAAGCACTCGCTTAATAGATAAACAAGCTGAACAAGTATTTTGGGTCATGGCGATCCTCAACGAGAGAAACGAAAACAATGATAACTAAGCTACTGACAAAGGTAATTGGCAGTCGAAACGAGCGTACTCTTCGCCGTATTGGTAAGATCGTTAAAGAGATCAATAGCTACGAACCTGATTATAATAAATTAAGTGACGAAGAGCTAAAAGCCAAAACAGTTGAATTTCGTCAGCGTTTAGAAAACGGTGAAGACCTAGACAAACTATTACCTCATGCGTTTGCGACCGTTCGTGAAGCCTCTAAACGTGTGTATGGCATGCGCCACTTCGACGTACAGTTAATTGGTGGTATGGTGCTAAACAATAGCCAGATTGCCGAGATGCGTACTGGTGAAGGTAAAACCTTAACCGCAACATTACCTGCTTACCTTAATGCCTTAACCGGTAAAGGTGTTCACATCGTTACTGTGAATGACTACTTAGCAAGTCGTGATGCTGAAACTAACCGTCCATTATTTGAATTCCTTGGAATGACGGTGGGTGTCAATATCCCTAATATGGCACCTCCTGCAAAAAAAGAAGCTTATAAAGCTGACATCTTATACGGAACGAATAATGAATTTGGTTTCGATTACTTGCGTGACAACATGGCATTTCGTGCAGAAGACCGTGTTCAGCGTGAGCGCTTCTTCGCTGTAGTGGATGAGGTTGACTCAATCTTAATTGATGAGGCTCGTACTCCACTTATTATCTCAGGCCCTGCTGAGGATAGCTCAGAGCTATATACTCGCATTAATGTCTTGATTCCTAATCTTGAAAAACAAGATAAAGAAGATAGCGAAGAATATCGTGGTGACGGTCACTACACTTTGGATGAGAAAACCAAGCAAGTACACCTAACGGAAACAGGTCAAGAATTCGTAGAAGAATTAATGATCAAAAATGGACTAATGGAAGAAGGGGATACACTGTACTCTCCGACTAATATTAGCCTATTACACCATGTTAACGCAGCGCTACGTGCCCACGTACTGTTTGAGCGTAACGTTGACTATATCGTTAGTGACGAAGGTGAAGTGGTTATCGTTGATGAACACACTGGCCGTACTATGCCAGGTCGTCGTTGGTCTGAAGGTCTACACCAAGCTGTTGAAGCTAAAGAAGGCGTTAAGATCCAAAACGAAAACCAAACTTTGGCTTCTATTACCTTCCAGAACTACTTCCGTCTCTACGACAAGCTGTCAGGTATGACAGGTACTGCCGATACAGAAGCATTCGAATTCCAGTCCATTTATGGTCTAGAAACGGTTGTTATTCCAACCAACAAACCTATGGTTCGTAACGATATGCCGGATGTGGTTTATCGTACCGAAACTGAGAAGTTTGCGGCGATTATCGAAGACATCAAAGACCGCGTTACTGCGGGTCAACCATCATTGGTTGGTACTATCTCTATTGAGAAATCTGAACTTCTATCGAATGCATTGAAAGAAGCGAAAATCCCACATAACGTTCTAAATGCTAAGTTCCACGAACATGAAGCTGAAATTGTTGCTTCAGCTGGTATGCCTGGTGCGGTAACTATCGCAACTAACATGGCAGGTCGTGGTACCGATATCGTATTAGGTGGTAACTGGAAAGCGGAAGTTGAAGCGCTGGACAACCCAACCGAAGAGCAAGTTGATAAGATCAAACAAGAATGGCGTAAAATCCATGACTTAGTTCTAGCATCAGGTGGTCTGCACATTATTGGTACTGAGCGTCATGAATCTCGCCGTATCGATAACCAGCTACGTGGTCGTTCTGGTCGTCAGGGTGATGCAGGTTCTTCTCGTTTTTATCTATCTATGGAAGATTCATTACTGCGTATCTTCACTTCAGAGCGTATGGCTGGTCTTATCCAATCGGGTATGGACGAAGGTGAAGCGATCGAAAGTAAAATGCTTTCTCGTTCTATCGAAAAAGCTCAACGTAAAGTGGAAGGCCGTAACTTTGATACTCGTAAGCAGTTGCTTGAGTATGATGATGTTGCCAATGACCAACGTAAAGTAGTTTACGAGTTACGTGATGAGTTGATGGAAGCTGAAGATATCAGCGAAATGATCGAACTAAACCGCGCGGATGTTATTGAAGGCACTATCGATGAATACATTCCACCACAATCTATTGAAGAAATGTGGGATATCGAAGGTTTAGAGAAACGTCTGAAAACAGAGTACGATCTTGATCTGGGCATTCAAGCTTGGTTGGATGAAGACGATAAGCTGTATGAAGAAGCATTACGTGAGAAGATCTTAAGCAGTGCTGTTGAAGTTTACAAACAGAAAGAAGAGTCTGTTGGTGCGTCAGTACTACGTAACTTTGAAAAATCAGTTATGTTGCAATCTCTTGATGGACTTTGGAAAGAGCATTTGGCTGCTATGGATCACCTGCGTCAAGGTATCCACTTACGTGGCTACGCTCAGAAGAACCCTAAGCAAGAATATAAGCGTGAATCATTTGAGCTATTTGAAGGACTACTAACAACACTTAAAAGCGATGTAATTTCAATTTTAAGTAAAGTTCGTGTTCAGCAACAAGAAGAAGTAGAGCAAATGGAAGCTAAGCGTCAAGCTCAAGCTGAAGCAGCAGCTCGTCTTGCTCAAACACAACATCAAAAAGCGGAAAGTCAGCTTGGCGGTGATGAGTCAGCACCAAGTGCAGCAGCGCAAACACCTGTACGTAACGATCAGAAAGTCGGTCGTAATGAACCTTGCCCATGTGGCTCAGGTAAGAAGTACAAGCATTGCCATGGCAAAATTGCTTAATTATTCACTTAATGATTAGCTGAATAATAGAAAAGAGTCGCTTATGCGACTCTTTTTTTGCATCTAAAGAGGACATAATGAAACGAGTGCATATTGTTGCTGGGATTATCTGTAATCCAGAAAAAACACAAGTTTATATAACAAAGCGCCCAGATAACGCACATAAAGGTGGGTTTTGGGAATTTCCAGGAGGCAAAGTCGAAGCTGGGGAATCCGCCGAACAAGCAATCGAAAGAGAGTTGTTTGAAGAAATTGGAATTTGCCGCTTAAATAGTGAGATTTTTCAACACTTTGATTTTGATTACACGGATAAAGCGCTGAGTTTTGATTTTTTGCTCATCCATCACTTTGAAGGCACTCCTTATGGTAAAGAGGGGCAGTTAGGTCACTGGGTTGAGATTAAAGATTTGGCAAATTATACGTTTCCTGAGGCTAATGTTCCGGTTGTGAATGCTGTTATGAAACAGTTTTACATCGAATAGTGAATTGGCTGGATTCTAAACTGTGATTCAGATACATTTACCTATCCCAATTTTATACTGGAGACTAACGTAGTGGTGCGAATAGCAGTTGCCGGAGCGGCAGGCCGCATGGGCCGTAATTTAGTTAAAGCAACAAATTTCATGGAACAAGTCACCCTTGGTGCAGCCAATGAACGTCCTCAAACCTCTTTAATTGGTGTGGATGTTGGTGAACTCAGTGGTGAAGGTAAGCTTGATGTTGCTTTAGTTGATGATTTCAACAAAGTAATTGATGATTTTGATGTAATTGTTGATTTCACTGCGCCAGTTAATACGTTAGCGAACCTAGAGTTATGCAAGAAGCACGGTAAAGCCATTGTCATCGGAACAACCGGTTTTACAGAGCAACAAAAGCAGCTGATTAATGAATACGCTCAACATATCTCTATTATCATGGCGCCTAACTTTAGTGTAGGTGTGAATTTGGTATTTAAACTGCTAGAAAAAGCAGCCAAGGTAATGGGCGATTACACTGACATTGAGATAGTAGAAGCTCATCACCGTCATAAGGTTGATGCTCCTTCTGGTACCGCGATTGGTATGGGTGAAGCGATTGCAGGAGCAATGGGTAATAATTTATCTGATGTTGCTGTCTATTCTCGCGAAGGCATTACCGGCGAACGAACTCGTGATGAAATTGGTTTTGCTACAATTCGTGCAGGCGATATTGTTGGGGAACATACTGCTATGTTTGCTGATGTGGGGGAGCGTGTAGAGATTACCCATAAGGCAACCGATAGAATGACCTTTGCCAATGGTGCGGTGCGCGCCGCACTTTGGTTGGATAAAAAACCTGCGGGTTTATATAGTATGACGGATGTTCTCGATCTGAATAACCTTTAAAAAAACGCCAGCATTTGCTGGCGTTTTTTTTGTTTATAGTTATCTGATGTATTTTAGCGTAATAACCCTTATTTAACGTGCCTTTATGTGGCTCTTGGTCTTTATTTTCCTCAAGGCATCCAAATCCATAGGTTAAGTGGGCAGGTTAACGTTTGCTATTTTAGTGAAGCGTATTTTTATTTACATCCAGTATGTTTTTTGAACTTTTTTAGGATCTTGGCTGTTAAATATCAATCTAGATGCAGGTTAACTCTGGTTTTTGAGGGTTTCATATTCTAAATAAGCAATGTTAGTTAAAAAAATCACTTATTATCGGTCGTTTAATTGACAGTTTTGTATCATGTTATTAGAATACCGCCAATTTGTCTGAGTTCAGCAAATGTGATCTGTTTCTATGTTAGAGCAGACGCTTGAAATTTAATTTACTAATTTCACATATTTATTTGTTTGGAGGTTGTCTTGAATAAGCCAGCAATATTGGTCCTAGAAGATGGGACTGTGTTCCGCGGTGTTGCGATTGGAGCTGTAGGCTCTGCAGTTGGAGAAGTTGTTTTTAATACCTCGATGACGGGGTACCAAGAAATTCTTACTGATCCTTCTTACTCTCAACAAATCGTTACTCTTACTTACCCTCACATTGGCAATACCGGAACGAATTCCGAAGATGAAGAATCTACTTCTATTCATGCTCAAGGCCTTGTGATTCGCGATCTTCCTCTTATCGCTTCTAACTTCCGCAATGAACAAACGCTTTCTGATTACCTTAAATCTCAAAATATTGTCGGTATTGCTGACATTGATACACGTAAATTGACTCGTATTTTACGTGAGAAAGGTGCACAAAACGGTTGTATCTTTGCTGGTAACAGCCTTGATGAAGCACTGGCAATTGCTAAAGCAAAAGATTTCCCTGGCCTAAAAGGCATGGACTTAGCAAAAGAAGTGACGACTAAAGAAGCGTACCAATGGAAACAAGGTTCATGGACACTTACTGGTGGTCTTCCTGAAGCTAAAGATGATTCAGAGCTTCCGTACCATGTTGTTGCCTATGACTTTGGTGCAAAACGCAACATCCTACGCATGCTTGTTGACCGTGGCTGTCGCCTGACGGTTGTGCCTGCTGAAACATCAGCAGAAGAAGTATTAGCAATGAATCCTGATGGCGTGTTCCTATCAAATGGCCCTGGCGATCCAGCGCCTTGTACATACGCTATCGAAGCAACACAAACTTTCCTAGAGAAAGGCTTACCAATTTTTGGTATCTGTCTTGGTCACCAAATTCTAGCTCTAGCATCTGGTGCAAAAACAGCAAAAATGAAGTTTGGTCACCATGGTGCTAACCACCCGGTTAAAGACTTAGATCGTAATGTAGTTATGATTACTTCTCAGAACCACGGTTTCGCGGCTGATGAAGAAACATTACCTGCTAACTTACGCGCAACACACAAATCGCTATTTGATGGTTCTTTGCAAGGTATTCACCGCACTGACAAACCAGCATTTAGCTTCCAAGGTCACCCAGAAGCAAGCCCTGGTCCGCACGATGCAGCACCACTATTTGACCATTTCATTGACCTGATTAAAGAACATAAAGCGTAAGTTGGAGTAGAGAAAAATGCCAAAACGTAATGACATAAAAAGCATTCTAATTTTAGGTGCTGGCCCGATCGTAATCGGTCAGGCGTGTGAGTTTGACTACTCTGGCGCTCAAGCGTGTAAAGCACTTCGTGAAGAAGGCTACCGAGTAATTCTAGTTAACTCAAACCCAGCAACTATCATGACTGACCCTGAGATGGCCGATGCAACATACATCGAACCAATCCAATGGGAAGTGGTTCGTAACATCATTGCTAAAGAACGTCCTGATGCAGTCCTACCTACTATGGGTGGTCAGACTGCGCTTAACTGTGCTCTAGAACTTGAGAAGCATGGCGTTCTTGAAGAGTTTAATGTTGAGATGATTGGTGCAACGGCTGATGCGATTGATAAAGCAGAAGACCGTTCACGTTTTGATAAAGCGATGAAATCCATTGGTCTTGAGTGTCCAACAGCGGACACAGCTAAGACAATGGAAGAAGCTTACAAAGTTCAAGAGTTGGTTGGCTTCCCTTGTATCATCCGTCCATCATTCACTATGGGTGGTACTGGCGGTGGTATCGCATACAACAAAGAAGAATTTGAAGAGATCTGTCGTCGTGGCCTAGATCTTTCACCAACTAATGAGCTTCTAATTGATGAATCTCTTATTGGTTGGAAAGAATATGAGATGGAAGTAGTTCGCGACAAAGCGGATAACTGCATCATCGTTTGTACCATTGAAAACTTTGATCCTATGGGGGTTCATACTGGTGACTCAATCACAGTAGCACCTGCACAAACCCTAACGGATAAAGAATACCAACTAATGCGTAATGCTTCTCTAGCAGTATTGCGTGAGATTGGTGTTGAGACGGGTGGTTCAAACGTACAGTTTGGTATTAACCCGAAAGATGGCCGTATGGTTATCATCGAGATGAACCCACGTGTATCTCGCTCTTCAGCTCTAGCTTCTAAAGCGACAGGTTTCCCAATCGCTAAGATTGCGGCAAAACTGGCTGTTGGCTTTACTCTTGATGAGCTAATGAACGACATCACAGGTGGCGCAACTCCAGCATCATTTGAACCAACAATTGACTACGTTGTGACTAAGATTCCTCGTTTTAACTTCGAGAAATTTGCTGGTGCAAACGATCGTCTAACTACACAGATGAAGTCTGTGGGTGAAGTGATGGCGATTGGTCGTAACCAACAAGAGTCACTACAAAAAGCACTGCGCGGCCTAGAAGTTGGCGCAACAGGTTTTGACGAAATGGTTGATCTTGATGCTCCAGATGCATTAACTAAAATCCGTTACGAACTGAAATCTGCAGGCGCTGAGCGTATTTGGTACGTTGCTGATGCATTCCGTGCGGGCATGTCAATTGATGGCATCTTCAACTTAACGCAAATTGACCGTTGGTTCTTAGTACAAATTGAAGAGATCGTTAAACTTGAGCAAGAAGTTAAAGCTAACGGCTTTGCTGGCTTAAATAAAGACGTGCTCAATCAGCTAAAACGTAAAGGTTTCGCTGATGCTCGTCTATCTAAGATTCTTGGTGTTGCAGAAAACGAAATTCGTCGTCTGCGTGACCAATATGATATTCACCCTGTTTACAAGCGTGTTGATACTTGTGCAGCTGAATTCTCTTCAGATACAGCTTACATGTACTCATCTTATGACGAAGAGTGTGAAGCGAACCCAACAGATAAAGACAAGATCATGATCTTAGGTGGCGGTCCAAACCGCATCGGTCAAGGTATTGAGTTTGACTACTGTTGTGTACACGCCTCTCTAGCATTACGTGAAGATGGCTACGAAACTATCATGGTTAACTGTAACCCTGAGACAGTTTCAACTGACTACGATACTTCTGACCGTTTGTACTTCGAACCAGTTACTCTGGAAGATGTACTAGCGATTGCTCGCGTTGAGAAGCCAAAAGGCGTTATCGTACAATACGGTGGTCAAACACCACTTAAATTGGCTCGTGCTCTTGAAGCGGCTGGCGTACCTATCATTGGTACTAGTCCTGATGCTATCGACCGTGCCGAAGACCGTGAGCGTTTCCAAGTTGCTGTTGACCGTCTAGGTCTTCTACAGCCTGAGAATGCGACAGTGACTACAATGGAACAAGCGATTGAAAAATCGCGTGAGATTGGCTTCCCATTAGTGGTTCGTCCTTCTTATGTTCTTGGTGGTCGTGCGATGGAAATCGTTTACGATGAGCAAGACTTACGTCGCTACTTCAACGAAGCAGTTAGCGTTTCAAATGAATCTCCAGTACTACTTGATAGCTTCCTAGATGACGCTGTAGAAGTTGATGTTGATGCAATTTGTGATGGTGAGCGTGTTGTTATTGCCGGCATCATGGAACACATTGAGCAAGCGGGCGTTCACTCTGGTGACTCTGCATGTTCATTACCGGCTTACACTCTAAGCCAAGAAATCCAAGATGTAATGCGTGAGCAAGTTGAAAAGCTAGCATTTGAGCTAGGTGTTCGTGGTCTAATGAACACTCAGTTTGCTGTGAAAAACAACGAAGTTTACTTAATCGAAGTGAACCCTCGTGCAGCACGTACCGTTCCATTTGTATCTAAAGCCACTGGTGCGCCAGTTGCTAAGATTGCAGCTCGTGTTATGGCTGGACAATCTCTAGAATCTCAAGGATTCACTAAAGAGATCATTCCACCGTACTACTCAGTAAAAGAAGTGGTACTTCCGTTTAACAAGTTCCCAGGTGTTGATCCACTGTTAGGCCCAGAAATGCGCTCTACTGGTGAAGTTATGGGTGTTGGCGCAACATTTGCTGAAGCTTATGCTAAAGCAGAGCTTGGTTGTGGCAGCGTTTACCCTGAAGGCGGCCGCGCACTACTTTCTGTTCGTGAAGGTGATAAAGAGCGTGTTGTTGACCTAGCTTCTAAGCTAATCAAACTGGGTTACCATTTAGATGCGACTCACGGTACAGCGGTTATTCTTGGCGAAGCGGGTATTAACCCTCGTCTAGTAAACAAAGTACATGAAGGTCGTCCTCATATTCTTGACCGTATCAAGAACAATGAATACACCTACATCGTAAATACTGCAGCAGGTCGTCAAGCGATTGAAGACTCTAAAGTACTACGTCGTGGCGCACTCGCTGAGAAAGTGAACTACACCACAACGTTAAATGCCGCATTTGCAACTTGTATGGCTCACACTGCTGATGCCAAAACGAAAGTAACTTCGGTTCAAGAACTACACGCACAAGTGAAAGAAAGCTTAGCGTAATAAAAACTTTAAAAATAATAATCAGGCGGGGGAGTTTCCTTCGCCATGACAACCTCATTTGCCCGCTTTTTTAGCGGGCTTTTTTATGCCTGTTTTTCCTACGCTATTTCTGACCACTTAATTACTGTGATTGGCATAAGAAATTATTGATGAAAATTTGGAATGAGTCGCTTTCTTAGGTTTCTCTATTGTGATTGGTGTCACAGTGCTACTGTAGCGTTTTATTATTGATGATAGGCGGCTATATATGGATGTAAGCATTCAGGTACTTACGTTTTTATTTTTTATTGCGGGTTTAGCCGCTTTTATTGATGCGATAGCTGGGGGCGGTGGCTTACTTACTGTACCTGCTTTATTAGCTGCAGGTGTTCCTCCGACACAAGCACTTGCGACCAATAAATTGCAAAGCTCATTTGGTAGTTTCTCTGCCAGTTTTTACTTTGTGCGCAATGGGTTAGTCAATTTAAAAGAGATGCGTCTTGCCATTCTCTGTACCTTTATCGGCTCGGCGATTGGGGCTGAAACTGTTCAGTATGTCGATGCGAGTATTTTAACCAGTCTTATCCCAGCTTTGCTTCTGCTTATCTCTTTATATTTTTTACTTGCGCCGCAAGCTCAGGAATCGACCGGCACACAAAAAATGTCAGAAGTGATGTTTGCTTTGTGCATTGGTGGCTGTATCGGTTTTTATGATGGTTTCTTTGGCCCAGGCACAGGTTCAATTTTTACTGTTTGTTTTGTGGTGATTGGCCGTTTTTCTTTAGTTGAAGCGACAGCAAGAACCAAAGTTCTGAACTTTACCTCGAATATCGCCGCGCTGACCTTTTTTATCATTGCCGGTCTACCAGTGTGGAAGATTGGTCTTATTATGGCGATAGGCGGCTTTATTGGTGCTCGCTTAGGCGCAAAAATGGTGGTAGCAAAAGGTCAGCGCTGGATACGACCTCTAGTGATCTTTATGTCGATGACCATGGCTTTTAAACTGCTTTGGGAACAACATCACCAATGGTTTCTATCATTATTTTCACTCGTTCATTTTTAAGTGATTTTGCTCTGACACATAGATTGATTGGACGATTGAGTGGTTTTAGCTCATCAAAATGATAAATGTTGTCTGCGGTAATATTTAAGGTCCTTATTGTTGAGAGCGGAATAAGGGCCGCCGCAAGTCCACCTAATGCTAATTTTGCCGCCGCAGTGTAAGAGTCCATTTCCATAATCGGACTAATCCCTAGTTTTTCTAATAGTTGCAGTTGATAGGTATTTGCCGGGTTATTTAAGTCATTACAGATAAGCTGTTTAGGTAAGCTGGTGATGGGTTTATGACTGACAATAAAGAAAGGCTCATCGAACAGATGAAAGATCTTCAGGCCATGTTGCTTGGGGAGATTACCGGCACAAAGACCAATGGTGACTCTTCCTGATTGGACATTTTCGACGATACGAGGTGTATGGTTGGTGGTAATGGTTAAAGTGTTTTCTATATTGGTGATCTTATCGACTTGAGTCGATAAATATCCGGCAAGAAGGGTTTCTGAGCAATCAATCTTAATTACCGCATCAGACGATAAGCTTTGTTCGTCACTAATCAGCCCCTGTAATTCAATAAAAGTGGGGGCAACATTGCTGATTAAGGCTTGAGCGGCTGGAGTTAATCGGATTAAGCGACCATCGGGTTCAACAAGCTTCTTATCTAACTTCTTTTCAAGATTAGCGATACGTTTGCTAACGGCAGATTGGCTAATATAGAGCTGTGAGCCGGTACGGCTCATAGTTTTCTCTTTGTGCAACACCAGTAGTGTCTCAATACCTTCTAGTAACATATCGTACTCATGAATATTAGGAATGGGAATAACGCTAGATGATTTAAGCTATAGATGCGAGAAAAATAATCAGAAAATAACAAAAGGCAGTGATATACGTTTATCGTAACTCGCTGCCTTTTGTTTGGATATTAGGGTTTGCCTAATGCGAAGGTGGGCAGTGATAAGTGCCAACGAATAGCCGCTAATCGTATAACCAGGGTTACTGTGATACCACCTAACATAGCATGGGTATTTGGGACGCCCAGTTGCATGAGTCCGGTGTGAGTACATCCGCCGGCAATACAGGCTGTTGCGTAAACTTCACTGCGCAAAACCATTGGGATTTCCCTTGCCAATATATCGCGCAAGATCCCGCCGCCACAGCCGGTTAATACACCCATCATCACCGCAATCATATAAGAGTCTTGGTAGCTAAGGGCTTTTTCTACACCGATTCCGACAAAGGCAGCTAGACCAATGGCGTCACAAACTGGTAATAGATACCAAGCAATTCTTTTAGGGCGTCTGACTATAAGCATGGTGAGCAGACTGGTGATAATGATCACCCAGATATAGCTAGTATTGCCTATCCAAAATACAGGGGCACCGAGCATCATGTCTCGTATTGTGCCACCACCTATTGCTGTCACTGCAGCTAAAACCATTACCCCAAACGGATCCATTCTTAATCGACCCGCCAGTAATACCCCTGATACAGCAAAGATGGCAGTACCAAATAGGTCGATAAAGTACAACAGGCTCATTATGCTGTTTTCACCAATGAAAGCATGTTGATCACCATTTCAGATGAACTCTTAGCCGCAAGAGGCAGGAATTCTTCAAAGCTCATTGGTGATTCTTTGTCTGCGATATCAGAGATGGCTCTAACCACCACAAAAGGTACATCAAACTGATGACAGGTTTGAGCAATTGCAGAGGCTTCCATTTCAACAGCGATAACTGATGGGAAGTTAGTGCGAATGCGTTGTTGTGCTTCAGGTGTGCAAACAAACGTATCACCGGTACAGATAAGGCCGTGTACCGCATGCTTGTCTGTCATGTTATCTAGGGCCGATTGAGCTAAAGCGATGAGCTTCTCATCTGCTTTAAATGCGGCAGGTTGGCTGGCCATTTGACCAATTTCATAACCAAAGGCTGTGACGTCGGCATCGTGATGACGAACTTCGGTTGAGATGATGACATCGCCTAGGTTGAGGCTGGCATCAAAACCGCCAGCAGAACCTGTGTTGATGATAATGTCAGGTTGATAGTCGCTGATCAGTAAAGTCGTACCAACAGCTGCGGCAACTTTACCAATACCTGATTGAAGTAAAACTACCTCAACACCATCAATATCACCGGAGAAAAAGGTACAACCGCCTTTTTTCTCTTCTGTCATGTGGTTGATAGTTTGTTTTAGGATGGCAACTTCTTGTTCCATCGCGCCGATAATGCCGACTTTCATGAAAATCTCGCTCTGATCAATGTAGCAACTTAGATAGGGCGAGATTGTATCATAGGAGTTTTATAGAGTTGAGACCTAGATTAAATTGGCATCTTTTAGTGCCTTTCTTAGGGCATCTACACGTTTTCTGTTTACCCCAAAGTCAGAGCGGCCGGTGCGAGACTCTGAGCGAACAATAAGGTTATTACCTTCTATGCGAAGCTCAAGATCATCGACAAATCGAAAGACTTTACTGGTAAATTCGATTCTTAAATAGTCGCTTTGTTTAGTGGCTGTTTCGGCTCGCCCTAAGCTCAAGGCGACCGTTTCTATTGCTTCTATTGTGGCACCAGACTGCAGAGTAAAAGGAGCAAGAGAGAATTTTTCTCGGCTGTCTTGTGTTGAAACACAGTTAGGATTGTTAGCACATGGCTGAGTACTTCTATCTTGCATTGTCTGGTCTCCGTTAGTACAACCGCTAACAATAAATAGGGCTGTAAGTAGTGTGAGTAGTTTACGCATTTTAATCATTCTCTATTTCAATCATTCTCTATGTCAACCAAGTACAGTTTCGTAGAAGGTGACTTAATAAAAAAGGTAAGAGTCATAAAAAAGGCCAGCGTTGTAGGCTGGCCAAAGATTGGAATTTTTAAATATTACTTTATTAGGAAAGCATTAAAGAGTTTGCTTTCGCTTCTAAGTTAGAACCTTGCATTAAGTATTCATCAACCGCGATTGCACACTCGCGACCTTCATTAATGCAGCGAACAACCAAAGATTGACCTGTACGCATATCACCAGCGGCAAAGATGCCTTTTTGGTTTGTTGCAAACCCGTCAGTTGCAACATTACCACGGTCATCTAGCTTGATATCAAGTTGAGCAAGTACGCCGGTTGGTTCAGGGTGTAAGAAACCCATCGCAAGGAAAGCATTATCACAAGGGATAACACGTTCACTACCTGCAACTTCTTCAAATGATGGACGCTCACCGGGAGCGGCATCTTGCCAAACGATGTCAGCAATGCGTAGACCAGTAACTTCGCCTTTATCGTTACCGATAAACTCTTTAGTCAGGATATTCCAATGACGCTCACAGCCTTCTTCGTGAGAAGTGGTTGTTTTCATAATCATTGGATATTGAGGCCAAGGCATATTTGCAGGGCGCTTCTCTGGTGGAATCGGCATGATTTCAACCTGAGTAATGCTTGCTGCTTTATGACGGTTAGAAGTCCCTACACAGTCAGAACCCGTATCACCACCACCAATGACCACAACATGCTTATCAGCAACGTGAATTTCATCACTTTGTAGATCCATATCGTTAGCACGGCGGTTGTTTTGACCTAGGAATTCCATCGCAAAATGAACACCTTCCAGCTCACGACCTGGAATAGGAAGATCGCGTGGCACTGTAGAGCCGCCAGTAAGCAGCACTACATCAAAGTCTTGGCGAAGCTGCTGAGCATTGATATCAACACCGATATGGGCATTAACTTCAAACTTAACACCCGCTTCAGACATTAGATTAATCTTACGATCAATGACGTCCATACTTAGCTTAAAGTCTGGAATACCAAAGCGCAGTAGGCCACCGACTTTCTCATCACGTTCAAATACCGTCACACAGTGACCTGCACTGTTTAGCTGCTCTGCTGCCGCTAAACCTGCCGGGCCACTGCCTATGATAGCAATGCTCTTACCTGTGCGAGAGCGTGGCTTCTTAGGTTTTGCGTAGCCTTCTTTATAAGCACGCTCAACGATAGTTTTCTCGATATTACAGATAGTAATAGGATCTTGGTTAATCCCTAATACACACGCCGTCTCACAAGGAGAGGGACATACTCGACCTGTAAATTCAGGGAAGTTATTGGTCGAGCTTAGAATGTTCCAAGCCTCTTCCCAGCTATCACGATAAACCGCATCGTTAAACTCAGGGATGATGTTACCAATAGGGCAACCGCTGTGACAGAAAGGTACGCCACAATCCATACAACGAGATGCTTGAGTATTGATCTTGTCACCAAACTCTTCGTTTAGGACAAATTCTTTGTTGTCTTCGATACGAACAGACGGGTCACGTTTTTGTGGAAGCTCGCGACCGTGCTCCATAAATCCAGTAGGCTTACCCATGATTAAACTGCCTCCGTTTCGGTTTGTTGCTGTGCTTTTTCCTTATTCTTTTGAAGAACGGCTTTGTAGTCACGAGGCATTACTTTCGCCATAGACTGTAAGTTCGCTTCAAAGTTATCTAGGAAAGACTGAGCAACTTCACTTCCTGTGAATTGAACATGTTTAGTTAACATATCTTGAAGTAGTGCTTTATCTTCTGCTTCGATAGGGTCTAGATCGACAAGTTCAGCATTAAGCTTGCTTTCAAAGTCGCCGCTCTTATCCCATACATAAGCAACACCGCCACTCATGCCCGCTGCAAAGTTACGACCAGTAGAGCCAAGGATAATAGCCACACCACCAGTCATGTATTCACAACCGTGGTCACCAACACCTTCTACAACCACTTTAGCGCCTGAGTTACGAACACAGAAACGCTCACCAGCAAGACCGCGAATGAAAGACTCACCCGAAGTTGCGCCATAGAAACAGACGTTACCCACAACGATGTTATCTTCAGGAACAATGCTTGAGTTAGCATCTGGATACAGTACTAATGTACCGCCAGACAAGCCTTTACCCCAGTAATCGTTCGCATCACCTTCTACTTCAAACTTAACGCCTTTAGCTAGGAATGCACCAAACGATTGGCCGGCACTACCATTGAACTTAACGCTCATTGGCAGTGGAAGACCCTGATCTTTATACACTTTAGAAATTTCGTTAGACAGCATTGTGCCCACGCTTCGGTCAGTGTTAATGATAGGGAATTCAGCTTCTACCGCTGCGCCTTTTTCTAGGGCAGGGGTCGCTAGTTGAATCAGTTTACGGTCAAGTACATCTTCTAGGTTATGGTTCTGCTCAATCTGGTTATAGATGCCATCTTCCGCACGCGCAGGTTCAATATGTAGAACAGGCGTTAGATCTAGGTTCTTATATTTCCAGTGAGTAATATCGTCACGTACTTTCAGTTTCTGTGACTGACCAACCATCTCTTGAATAGTGCGGAAACCAAGCTCTGCCATGATTTCACGTAGGCCTTCAGCCATGTATTGGAAGAAAGTAACTACGTCATCTACACGGCCGTCAAAACGCTCACGTAATGTTTTGTTCTGCGTTGCGATACCAACAGGACAGGTGTTTTTATGACACTTACGCATCATGATACAACCTTCAACGACTAGAGCTGCCGTTGCCACGCCCCATTCTTCAGCGCCGAGTAACGTTGCTACCGCAAGGTCACGAGGTGTTTTCATCTGACCGTCAGACTGAACAACGATACGGTTACGTAGACCGTTTTTCAGTAGTGTTTGGTGAGTTTCTGCTAGACCTAGCTCCCACGGCAAACCTGTATGGCGAATTGATGACATAGGTGAAGCACCAGTACCACCATCAAAACCTGCAATAAGTACAACGTCCGCTTTTGCTTTTGCCACACCAGATGCGATTGTGCCTACACCGGCTTCCGACACTAGCTTGACGTTAACGCGCCCATCACGGTTAGCATTTTTTAGATCATAGATTAGCTGAGCCAAATCTTCGATTGAGTAAATATCGTGGTGCGGTGGTGGCGAGATTAGGCCAACTCCTGGAGTCGAGTGACGTGTTGCACCGATCCAATCGTCAACTTTATCACCCGGTAGTTGTCCACCTTCACCCGGTTTTGCGCCCTGCGCCATCTTGATCTGAATTTCTGCAGAGTTCGTTAGATAGTAAGACGTTACACCAAAGCGTCCAGATGCAACCTGTTTGATTGCTGAACGTTCCCAGTCCCCGTTTTCTTTAGGCTCGAAACGATCTGGATCTTCACCACCTTCGCCTGAGTTTGATTTTGCGCCAATGCGGTTCATTGCAACGGCAAGCGTTGAGTGAGCCTCATAGGAGATAGAACCAAATGACATTGCACCTGTCGCAAAGCGCTTCAAGATGCTTTCGATAGGTTCCACTTCTTCTAGTGGGATTGAACCTGCTGGGTTCTTCACAAAGTCTAATTGACTACGTAGCGTTGCAGCATCATCACCTTGGCTATCTACAGCGCTGGTGTATTGCTTAAACTGGTCAAAGTCTTTGTTACGCGTTGACTGTTGCAGTAGTGAAATGGTTTCAGGGTTAAACAAGTGTTTTTCACCACGTTGTTTCCACTGATAAACACCACCCACATCAAGCATTTGAACTGGGATCTCACGGGTTGGGTAACCAATGCGGTGACGAACAATGACTTCTTTAGCAATGTCATCAATCGTTAGGCCTTGAATACGCGAAACGGTACCAGTGAAATATTTATCAACGACTGACTTACTCACACCTAGAGCTTCAAATATTTGAGCGCCATGGTAGGACTGAAGTGTCGAAATACCCATCTTCGAGAAGATTTTTAGTAGACCGCCGTTGACACCTTTACGGTAGTTTTCAAACAGGTCTTTGATTGCCGCTTGCGGGTCCAGTTTCTTAGTACGCTGTAAATCCACCATAGTTTCAATCACTAGGTATGGGTTAATTGCGTTAGCACCATAACCGATTAGCGTTGCAAAGTGATGGGTTTCACGTGCGTCACCTGTTTCAACAACGATGTCACACTTAGCGCGTAGACCTTTGCGAATTAGGTGGTGGTGCACAGCGCCAACCGCCAGCATTGCAGGAATTGCAGCGTGGTTTGAATTTACCGCGCGGTCACTAAGAAGAATAATCGAGTAGCCATCAACAACCGCATCTTCTGCATATTGGCAGATACGTTTTAGTGCGCGTTCTAACTTGCCTTTATCTTCGCTAGCTTGGAATACGATATCCAGCGTCTTAGATTGTAAGTGCTCGTTATCAATAGCGCGAAGCTTCTCAAGTTCTGAATTTGATAGAACAGGAGATTCTAGTTCAACTTTTTGACAGTGCTCTGGGGTCTCAGTCAGAAGGTTCTGATCCTTACCTAGGTAAGTATTAAGAGACATAACCATGCGCTCACGAATTGGATCGATTGGCGGGTTAGTGACCTGAGCAAACAACTGCTTAAAGTAGTTAGATAGATGCTGAGATTGATGAGAAAGAATGG
This sequence comes from Vibrio sp. UCD-FRSSP16_30, assembly GCF_001676025.1. Taxonomy (GTDB): domain Bacteria; phylum Pseudomonadota; class Gammaproteobacteria; order Enterobacterales; family Vibrionaceae; genus Vibrio. The sequence goes on along the minus strand of NZ_LZFW01000079.1, from coordinate 63,821 downwards.
CTAGTGGCCAGTCAGCGCCCATTGCAGAAAGAGGCTCTTTGCCATCTTTTGCCATAGGAACAATAATTTCATTCACTTCTTCAGAGCTCACACCAAACGATTGTTGTTTGTGCAGTAAGCGTTCTGCTGAAGGTTGGTTAAATTCGTTTTCTGCATCAGGCAGTTTTTTCAGGCTAAGAAGGTTATCTTCAACCCATTGCTCGTAAGGTTGAGCATTAGAGATAGAGTCTTTAACTTCTTCATCTGAAATGATACGACCTTGTTCAAGGTCAGCAACAAAGATACGACCCGGTTGTAGACGACCACGGAATTCAACATTCTCAGGTTCAATCTCAACCACACCAGATTCTGATGCCATAACAAGGAAGTCATCTTTAGTGACAGTATAGCGAGATGGACGTAGGCCGTTACGGTCTAGCGTTGCGCCAACTTGCACACCATCAGTAAAACATACTGATGCAGGGCCATCCCAAGGTTCCATGATGTTTGCGTGGTACTGATAAAATGCACGACGCTTTGGATCCATGTTTTTGTTTTCTTGCCATGCTTCAGGAATTAGCATCATAAGAGCATGTGGCAGAGTACGGCCAGATAGCACTAGAAGCTCTAATGCCATATCAAAGTTAGATGAATCTGAGCTACCTTCTTGACAGATTGGTAGCAACATATCAATTTCAGCTTGGCTGAAAAGATCGGACTCAAGAATTGCCTCACGCGCCTTCATCCAGTTTAAGTTACCGCGAACAGTGTTGATTTCACCATTGTGCGCAATATAACGGAAAGGCTGAGCCAAACGCCATCGAGGGAAGGTGTTGGTTGAGAAACGTGAGTGAACCAAAGCAAGCGCTGTTACCATGGTCGGGTTTTGTAGGTCGAGGAAGTATTGAGGTACTTGCTCAGTTGTTAGCTGACCTTTATAAACCAAGGTCTTGTACGACAATGAGTTGATATAGAAGTCATCGCCAATGTTAGATACGCTTTCAAGACAAACACGAACAGTATAGTTACGTAGTACGTAGAGCTTTCTTTCTAGCTCTTCTGGTGTCGTGCTTGCACCGCCAGTAATAAATACATGTTCAAACTGTGGCTCTGTGCTTAATGGGTCGGCACCCAGCATAGAGTTATCAGTAGGCAAAGCACGGTAACCTAATACTTCTAGGTCAAGTCGCTGTGCGTTACGCTCAAGAATATCGCGACACTGGGCACGTTTGTGCTCATCACGAGGGAAAAGTACAACACCAACACCGTACTTATCAAAAGACGGTAGGCGAATGCCTAGTTTAACGGTCTCTTCTAATAGAAACTCATGAGGTTTTTGCAACAGAATACCTGCGCCGTCACCAGAACATGGATCGCAGCCTTGGCCACCACGGTGCTCCATACGAGCTAACATATCCAGTGCTTGAGTTACTACCCGATGAGATTTTCGGTTTTTTAAGTGTGCGACAAAACCGATACCACAAGCGTCATGCTCCAATTCCGGAGTATATAAACCTTGGGGTGACTGTTCTCTATCCAACATAGGTAAATCCTTCCAATCTAATACGACAGTGGGAGTGCTCCCGTGTCCTTCCTTATTATTGTCTTTTAAAGGGCTAATATGTGTGAATTAGCCTGCTTCCATTCCGTATCCCGCTGAAAAGTTTGCGAGAAAAACATTCCTTGGTCATTTCCAATGTTTAGCTTCTGATTAATAGAATCTTATCAAGGTAGGTGTGGAATATGACCGACTATTCGTCTGCATCTTAAACTCTAGAAGAGTCTATATTAGACGATAGTCGTAACCATCCTACAATTTTGTCTAACGTAATTCCAACGAAAGTTGCACCGAAATGGATTTTTTTGTGAACAGTTTGAAGCTGTATTTAAGTAAGTTTTTCGCGTAGATATTCAATAACTGTCTTTTAAGTGAATAGTTAGTACAAAACATCGTCATCGAAAATAGCAAGTGGAGCTGTTAGAATGCAGACCATATAAGGCAGGGATGTAATTTAGTTTCATGACAGGGTGTCGGGATAGTTAGTCAGTATAGGTTTGAAATTCAATGCAGTTGCACCAACTCGTTAACACTTTAGGGCAAGATCTACAGCGTCGGTATGGCGAAAAAGTACATAAACTGACACTGCATGGCGGTTTTAGTTGTCCTAATCGTGATGGCACTATTGGCCGTGGAGGCTGTACTTTTTGTAATGTTTCTTCTTTTGTCGATGAATCAACGCAAGCACAAGCAATAGAGGTACAACTTAACGCTCGTTCTAAAGAGATTGCTCGCGCTAAAAAGTATTTTGCTTATTTTCAGGCATACACCAACACCTTTGCCGAAGTTCAGGTGCTTAGAAATATGTATGAAGAGGCGCTAGCCTCTGCTGATATTGTAGGACTGTGTGTTGGTACTCGGCCTGATTGCGTACCTGATGCGGTGATGGATTTGCTGGTGGAGTATAAGCAAAAAGGTTATGAGATTTGGTTGGAGCTTGGTTTGCAAACCGCCAATAATAAAACCTTAAAGCATATTAATCGTGGCCATGATTTTGAGTGTTATGCAGAGATCACCAAAAAAGCTAGAGCAAATGGCATAAAAGTCTGTACTCATTTAATTGTTGGTCTGCCAAAAGAAACCAAGCAAGATAACCTAGAAACATTGCAAAAAGTGCTCGATGTTGGCACCGATGGTATTAAGCTGCATAGTTTACATATCGTTGAGGGCAGTACGATGGCCAAAGCTTGGAAAGCAGGAAAGCTGACAGAATTGAGCCTTGAGCAATATGTCGATACCGCCACAGAGATCATTCGTATGACGCCTCCTGATATTGTTTATCATAGGGTTTCATCGGCGGCGAGAAGACCGACGTTATTATCTCCATTGTGGTGTGAAAACCGTTGGTTGGCGATGACCGAAATAGGCCGCAATTTAGACAAAAAAGGCGCGCAAGGCTCTCTTATCAATCAGCCTTTTGAATTTATTCAGCCAGTATTAAATAGCCAACCGACTAATTAAAAAGCCAATAATCCTCACTTACCTCCGTAGACCTCTAAAATACGCTCTTGCTTTGCTTACTTTTATAGCAAGGCAAGATAAACTAGCGCCAGTTACAGCAAATGGACTGCTTGATGAAACAGCTAAAAACCTATTCCCAATATTATGTCGACCTTTTAGTTCGCCTTGGTATTTACCGATTCTCTTTTCTTATTGCTCTAGCGCTAATTTTTACCGCCACCATGGTTCAGGTTGGGTTTAGCTGGGCATTAGGTGAAGCCTTTGAGTACAAACACGCACTTCGATCATTAGCCTTTGGTCTAATAATGACGCCTTGTGCCGTCTATTTTATCTCTATTGTTGTAGAACAACTGGAAGAGTCTCGCCGCCAGTTATCAACACTGGTCTCTGAACTAAGTGAATTAAGAGACCGAGATCTTGAGCTAAACAATCAGCTAAAACAGAACCTACATAAGTTGAATTTAGAGATGAAGGAGCGTTTATCCGCTGAGGATTCTCGTGAACAAGCGATGCTTGATCTTGAGCATGAAGTTATCCAAAGAGAAGTGACTCAGATTGCGTTAGCAGAACGAACCGCATTACTACGCTCGTTTATTGATGCCTGTCCTGATCTTTTTTATTACCGAACTGCAAATGGCGTTTTCTCAGGGTGTAACCAAGCGGTAGAAAAACTCACGGGAAAAAAAGAGAAAGAGTTGGTGGGGTTAACACCTTGGCAGGTTTATAAAAAAGAGATAGCTCAGCAAATAGTCGAAACCGATCAAGTAGTATTTGAAAATAAAGAAGAGCTTATTTACGAGCAATGGCTTGAATACCCAGATGGACGCAAGGCGTACTTTGAATTAAGAAAAGTGCCTTTTTTCGATAAAGATAGTCATTATCTGGGCTTGGTTGGATTTGGTCGAGATATTACCGAGCGCAAGCTTAATGAGAAATCTCTAGAAAAAGCCAGCCGAGATAAAACAACGTTTATTTCGACAATCAGCCACGAGCTTAGAACTCCGCTAAATGGCATTGTTGGTCTTAGCCGAATGTTGCTTGGGACAAGTTTGGATAAAGAACAGCGCCAATATATGCAAACGATCAATGTCAGCGCCATAACCTTGGGGCATATTTTTAACGATATTATCGATATAGATAAGTTTGACCGTAATAAATTGGAACTGGTGCCCACAGAGCTTAATTTTAACGAGTTTGTGACCGAACTAGACAGCTTGTCACGTCTCATGGCTGAGCAAAAAAGCCTGAGATTTGAATTAGAGCGTCTGACGAATATGCCCGATAGCATAGTGGTGGATGCAACACGTCTTCGCCAAGTGTTGTGGAATTTGATCAGTAACGCCATGAAATTCACCGCTGACGGTGGTGTGTTTGTCAACGTGAGCGCTGAGGCGGTTGAGAATAATCAAATCTCAATTCGTTTTGAAATAGAAGATACTGGCGTTGGCATACCAGAATCTGAATTGGATAAGATTTTCGCGATGTATTACCAGGTGAAATCAGAAGAAGGTAATTTACATGCGGTTGGCACAGGGATTGGATTGGCTGTTTCTCAATCTTTAGTCAGAAAGATGGGCGGAGAAATTTACGCGACTAGTGAACTAGGTCATGGCAGTACTTTCTATGTGGAGATGACTGTGCCAAGAGGCACTGGTGTTATTGAGGAGCATGAAGCCGAAGAGCCACTGCAGCGTCCACTTTCGATATTTATGATAGAAGATATCGAATTGAATATTACGGTTGCTCGTTCCTTGATCACCAGTTTTGGACACAAGGTTGATGTCGCAATGACCGGCAAAGAAGCGCTAAGCAAGTTTGAACCTGCAGATTATGATTTGGTGTTACTCGACATACAACTACCTGATATGACGGGGTTTGATATTGCCAATGAATTACAAAATCGCTATACCAACTTACCGCCGATTGTTGCGCTTACCGCTAATCTAGTAAAAGATAAAACTGCCTATATTGAAGCGGGTATGCAAGATGCTATCAGTAAGCCTCTGTCGGCAAAAGCACTGCGTAAAATACTCAATAAATTGTGTTATCTCGATGAGCAAGTGATAGAGGAAAAATCTCATGCCACTAAAGCGGTATTAGAGGATAGCCATTTAGATATAGTATCGGTTGATGAGTTAATTGATAAAGATATGCTGCGTTCATATATTGAGATTGTCGGCAAGAAACCAGTGCTGGACAGCGTGCAGTTATTTAAAGACATGATGCCCGACTATGTGGCGATTTTAGACTCTAACTTAGTGGCCAAAGACCAAGATGCAATCGTCTCTGAAGCGCACAAAATAAAAGGTGCGGCAGGATCGGTCGGGCTTAAACGTGTGCAAATGGTTGCCCAGCAAGCGCAATCACCAGAGCTTCCAGCATGGTGGGAAAACATACATGATTGGATAGATGAGATAAAAGACAGCTATCTTAGTGATATTAATGTTCTTAAAGATTGGATTGAGCAAGAGTTTGATAAATAATAGATACACGCTTTATTGTGTATTTAAGAGACTTCAGAACAGTATCTTTAGATTGAAGTTTCACAGTAACGTTTCAAAGTATTAGTTACGAATAGGAGTTTGCTATGAAAGTGAAAGCACTGGGTGCCATCTTGTTAGGTTCAGCATTATTATTTGGCTGCGCTTCTATGATTAACGTCCCATGGACCGAGGCATCTTCAACGGTAAAAATTGAGCAAACTGATGTAGCATTAAATGCTTCTGTATGGCGCAATAAAATGCCGACATTAAATGAATCTAAAACGTTCGCCCTACATGGCACGGTAGTATTATCTTCAGATAAGATGATTCCGGCTGATGTGATCGTGAAATCGATCTGGCTTAGACATGATGATGAGGTTCTTCAAGTTGATGAAGGGTCATTTGATGTAGAAGCAATTAATGAACAGCAATGGAAGGTGTCTTTTAAGCAGGATGATGATTTTAATGGGGAGATTTCTAATGCTGATTTAGCGGTAGAGCTCGATAATGGAACTCATCAAATCTGGCTCGTAAATTCATCGATTGATGTTGATACCGTGTATTAATCGATTTGTAAAATCAGGCATTAAAAAACCCAGCTTATGATTGCTGGGTTTTTTATAATCAACTCTTGAATTGACTAGTGATTCATTAAGAATCTAACTCACCACAAAAACGGTAGCCTTCACCGTGAATTGTAGCAATAATTTCTGGCGTACCAGCAACTGACTCAAAATGCTTACGGATGCGACGAATAGTCACGTCTACCGTGCGGTCATGAGGTTTTAGTTCACGGCCTGTCATTTTCTTCAATAATTCTGCACGAGTTTGGATTTTTCCTGGGTTTTCACAGAAGTGAAGTAACGCACGAAACTCTGAACGCGGCAATTTGTAGCTTTCGTTGCTTGGGTTAACTAAAGAGCGGCTGTTTATATCTAAAACCCAACCGTTGAATGTGTATTTTTCAACGTTTTTGGTTTCTTCGCCTTCTTTGTTTACGCTCATTGAGCGAGACAAAAGGTTACGAGCACGAATAGTCAATTCACGAGGGTTGAATGGTTTTGTGATGTAATCATCAGCCCCAATCTCAAGCCCTAAAATTTTATCAACTTCATTGTCACGACCGGTTAAAAACATAAGAGCAACATTAGCTTGTTCTCTTAATTCTCTAGCCAAAAGTAGGCCGTTTTTACCAGGTAAATTAATATCCATTATGACCAAGTTAACTGGGTTTTCAGAGATAACTTGATGCATAGAAGTACCATCAGTTGCTTCGAATACACTGTATCCTTCGGCTTCAAAGATACTTTTAAGAGTACTACGAGTAACTTGTTCGTCTTCAACAATAAGAATGTTAGGGGTTTGCATTGGCTCTACCTAAACTATGTGTAATTGGTTGTAAATATATAAATTCTAGGCAAAAAATAACATCAAGGTAATCAATTTGTGCATATATAATACACCTTATGAGTACTTTATCTTAATGTCCCCCTCCTTGGAAATTCTCTAAGATACCTTCAAATCCTTCAGTAACTTTCATTCTTAGCCAAATTAATTGCGCATCATACCGACTTAACAGCTTGATAACAATCGAATATTGTTAATTTATTGCACTTGTTTGATTTTAATCAACAGTCAATTTTAACAAATATTGAGAAAAAAGCCAAAATTGTGTGATGAATGTCGAAGTTTTTTTATGAGAAGAAAATCTGGTGTCTTACCTACATATGCTGTCGTTGCAATAGTGTAAAGATTGTACGATTGATGAAGATTAGAAGCTAAATCCTAGTTTAACTTCAATGGCGCTTTGCCATTCTTCATAGTCTACAGTCGCCTTTAAGTTGAGATTGTCTGTAAGCATGTATTTCCCTGATAACTCCGCACCAATATAATCACTGATGGTGACAGCTTCTGAGTCTGGGGAGGCGTAGATGGCACTATTTAATGAAAGCTTATGGTTGAAATGATAATTAACACCACTGAGAAAACCTCGATTAATACTGCCTCGGTTTTCATTATGCTCAGAGCTGGATATTCGAGTTGCGACATACAGATCGATATTATCAAACACAGAGTAGGCATAACCGGTATCAACCCGCCACTCATCAAATTGCTCGCCAGAGCTTGGCGCGGCTGACATAAATAATCGGTGAGGGGATTGAGTCTCAGTTAAGTTAGCAGGAGAGCTTATAGTGGATGAATGTTCAGAGTCAGCAGAGTGCGTGTCGGTAGAGCTGAAGTCTGTAGAACTAAAGTTTGTCGAGCAAAAAGCTTGAGAGCTGAAAAGCACAAAAGTAATAGAGGCAATCATAGAAATGACATACTGATTATTTAAGCGCATCTTGCCTCCTCGAATCCTTGAGAGTTTCAAGTATGGTTGGAGAAAAGAGGAATTGCTATTGAGTTGCTTATAATTTATCCATATAAGCTTATCCAAGTAAGCAATGGTGGTGACTTTATGTGAGTGAGTTGTTCTGATAAATAAAGCTTTGATGTTTATACTTTGTTCGCACTTTTGTCGTAAAAAAGAAGAAATACGCATTTTTTGTTAATTTATCATTGACGAATTAGAGCAAAATAGGTAAATCTAGAAGTAGAAATATAAAGTTAAGTAGATGACATACCAATGAATACACGCAGCCCGATTACCACAATCATTATTACCAGTACTACGAGTATTGGGGCAGGCTGCTGAAAGAACACTTTTTAAAAAATAGGCCTGTATCCCACCAGATACAGGCCTTTTTTTTGCACTTTTTAGCTCAGGAGAATGGAATGCGAGTATTAAAATTTGGAGGATCGTCGTTAGCGGATGCGGATCGATTTTTGCGCGCGGCGAGTATTATTGCAAATAATGCTGATCAGGAAGAACTTGCGGTTGTGTTATCAGCACCAGGCAAAACAACCAACAAGTTAGTAGCCATTATTAACTCAGCTCTAGAAAAACAAGATGCAGAGCTGCAAGTTAAAGAATTACGAAAATCATTCTTTGAACTTGCTGAAGACATCAAACAGCAGTTACCCAATGTCCAGTTAGATGCTTTCTCTAACCAAGTCGATGAATCGCTTGGAAATCTAGCTGAGTTTATTCAAGGCATTCAGTTGTTAGGTATGTGCCCAAACAATGTTAATGCTCGCATTATCAGTAAAGGCGAGAAAATCTCTATTCAGTTAATGAAGGCGGTTCTTGAAGCTAAAGGGCAAGCGGCTGGTTTAATTGATCCTGTTCAATACTTGTATGCAAAAGGTGATTATTTAGAAGCAATGGTTGATGTTGAAATTTCAACGCAAAACTTTGTTCAATCACCACTACCCAAAGATGAAGTTCATCTAATGCCTGGTTTTACCGCTGGCAATAGTAAAGGTGAGCTAGTCACATTGGGTCGCAACGGCTCTGATTATTCAGCCGCTGTGTTGGCCGCATGTTTACGTGCCGACTGTTGTGAAATCTGGACTGATGTTGATGGCGTTTATAACTGTGACCCTCGTTTAGTTGAAGATGCGCGTTTATTGAAATCTCTTAGCTATCAAGAAGCAATGGAGCTTTCTTACTTTGGGGCGTCTGTATTGCATCCAAAAACCATTGCACCTATCGCTCAGTTCTCGATTCCTTGCTTGATTAAAAATAGCTTTAACCCGCAAGGACCAGGTACTTTAATTGGTTTAGATACTGGTGAAGACAACCTTGATATTAAGGGTATTACCACTCTTAATGAGCTAACAATGGTCAACGTATCAGGCCCTGGCATGAAAGGCATGGTAGGTATGGCAAGCCGTGTATTTGGCGCGATGTCTTCTGCTGGTATCTCTATTGTTTTGATCACTCAATCTTCTTCTGAATACAGCATTAGTTTCTGTATTGAAGCCGCTGATCGCTTGCGCGCACAGCTAGTACTTGAAGAAGCGTTTGAGTTAGAACTAAAAGACAGCTTATTAGAGCCTGTTGAGTTTATCGATGATGTGGCAATCCTAACGCTCGTCGGTGACAGAATGCGCACCTCTCATGGTGTTGCGTCTAAATTCTTTACTTCTTTGACTCAAGTAAACGTCAATATTGTTGCGATTGCTCAGGGTTCATCAGAGCGCGCAATATCAGCGGTTATCCCAGAAGATAAAATTGCTAAAGCAATCAAAGCTTGTCATGAAAACTTGTTTAACTCTAAACACTTCCTTGATCTATTTGTGGTAGGTATTGGTGGTGTCGGTGGTGAACTGGTGGATCAGGTTGCTAGACAACAGCAGAAGCTTGCTAAGAAAGGTATCGTGATTCGAGTATGCGCATTGGCAAATAGTCAGGGCATGCTTTTAGATGGCGAAGGTCTCGATCTTGAGCAATGGCGCGATCGCATGGGCGGCGCGAGTGAGCAGTTTAGCTTGCAATCATTGAGTGCTTTGGTTCAGCGTAATCACATTATCAACCCAGTGTTAGTGGACTGTACTTCAAGTGAAAATGTTGCAGGGCAATATGCGGACTTTTTGCAAGCGGGCTTCCATGTCGTGACACCTAACAAGAAAGCCAATACTGCTAGCATGTCTTATTACCATCAGTTACGTCAGGTTGCGCGTTCTTCTCGTCGTAAATTGATGTATGAAACAACCGTTGGCGCAGGATTACCGGTTATTGAAAACTTGCAGAACCTAATCAGTGCTGGTGATGAATTGGTTAAGTTTAACGGTATTTTGTCTGGCTCATTATCCTTTATTTTTGGCAAGCTAGATGAAGGTATGACTCTCAGCGAAGCGACAAAAGTCGCAATGGATAACGGCTTCACAGAGCCGGATCCTCGTGATGATCTATCCGGTATGGATGTGGCTCGTAAGCTGCTTATCTTAGCTCGTGAAACGGGCATGTCGATTGAACTAGAAGACGTTGTTGTCGATCAAGCATTGCCACCGGGCTTTGATGACTCAGGTTCAATTGCAGACTTCGTTGCTCGTCTTCCAGAAGCGGATGCGTACTTCTCAGAACAATTGGCTATTGCCGCAAAAGAAGGCAAAGTACTTCGTTATGTTGGTGAAATAAACGAAGGCAAATGCCGCGTGAGAATCGCCGCTGTTGATGATAATGATCCTCTATTTAAAATAAAAGATGGTGAAAACGCATTGGCATTTTATAGCCGTTACTATCAGCCAATCCCACTGGTTATGCGCGGTTATGGCGCAGGTACAGAGGTGACAGCTGCCGGTGTCTTCTCTGATGTAATGCGTACACTAGGTTGGAAGTTAGGAATCTAAACATGAAAGACAGTGTTTGCGTTTACGCCCCAGCATCAATTGGCAATGTCAGTGTTGGCTTTGATGTGTTGGGCGCTGCAGTTTCACCTATTGATGGCTCCTTACTCGGAGATAGAGTTTTAGTTGCAACGGGTGATTCTGAATTTTCGTTAAAAACCGCCGGTAGTTTTGTCACAAAGCTACCAAGTGATGCTAAACAAAATATTGTTTATCGTTGCTGGCAAGTGTTTGCAAGAGAGATGTCGGGCAAAAAATTGCCGATGCGCCATCTTGAGATGACACTGGAAAAAAACATGCCCATCGGTTCTGGGTTAGGCTCTAGTGCTTGCTCTATTGTGGCGGCATTAGATGCCTTAAATCAGTTTCATGATGACCCATTAATGCAAACTGAATTGTTAGCCTTAATGGGCGAGATGGAAGGCGAGATTTCAGGTGGTGTGCATTACGATAATGTCGCGCCTTGTTATCTTGGCGGTGTGCAATTGATGGTGGAAGAGCTAGGAATTATCAGTCAAGAAGTCCCTAGCTTTGATAGCTGGTATTGGGTTATGGCTTATCCGGGCATCACAGTTTCAACTGCGGCAGCTCGTGAGATATTACCTGCGCAATATCGCAGACAAGATATTATTGCTCACGGTCGACATCTTGCAGGCTTTATTCATGCTAGCTATTCTGGTCAGCCAGAGTTGGCGGCAAAAATGATTAAAGACGTTATCGCTGAACCATATAGACAGCGACTATTACCCGGTTTTTCAAAAGCTAGAGAGTTTGCATTAACCGCCGGAGCGCTGACTTCAGGAATTTCAGGCAGTGGTCCCACAATGTTTACTATCTGTGATAGTTTAGAGATTGCAGAGCGAGTAAAAACTTGGCTTGAAGCTAACTATGTACAAAATGACGAAGGATTCGTGCACATCTGCCAAATAGATCAGCAGGGTTCGAAGGAAACAGGAAGTAAATTATGAAGCTGTACAATATCAAAGAAAACGACGAAAAAGTCTCATTTGGACAGGCTGTTCGTCAGGGACTAGGACGTAATCAAGGGCTATTCTTCCCAACGGATATTCCTGAGCTAGAGAATGTTGATGCGTTGCTTGAAGAAGACTTTATTCCGCGAAGCAGCAAAATATTGTCAGCATTAATTGGCGATGAACTGTCAGAAGCTCAAGTTTCTGAGATGGTTAAATCTGCATTTCAATTTCCAGCACCGATCAAACAAGTTAAAGATGGCACTTACGCTTTAGAGCTATTTCATGGCCCAACACTAGCCTTTAAAGACTTTGGTGGCCGTTTTATGGCGCAGTCGCTGGCAACAGTATCTGAAGGTGGCAAGATCACTATCTTAACCGCGACATCAGGTGATACTGGCGCTGCGGTAGCACATGCGTTTTATGGTATGGAAAACATCAATGTTGTTATCTTGTATCCGAAGGGCAAAATCAGTCCTTTGCAAGAGAAGCTATTTTGTACCTTGGGTAAAAACATCCATACCGTTGCCATTGATGGTGACTTTGATGCTTGTCAGGCATTAGTTAAGCAAGCATTTGATGATGAACAGCTTCGTCAAGAAATTGGCTTAAACTCTGCAAACTCAATTAATATCAGCCGTTTAATGGCTCAAATCTGTTATTACTTTGAAGCAGCCGCTCAACTGAGCAAAGCACAGCGCGAAAACTTAGTGATTTCAGTGCCAAGTGGTAACTTTGGTAACTTAACTGCAGGTTTACTGGCTAAAGCTCTTGGATTACCGATTAAGCGCTTTATTGCCGCAACAAATGCAAACGATACTGTGCCTCGTTATTTAGAAACAGGTAAGTGGGATCCTAAGCCAACAATAGCCACAACGTCGAATGCGATGGATGTGAGTCAACCAAATAACTGGCCGCGTATTGAAGAGCTTTGCCAGCGTAAAGGTTGGGGCTTAGATACATTAGGTCGCGCTGCAGTTACTGATGAACAAAGTGCCGCAAGCGTTCAAGAACTCTATGGCCTTGGTTACTTATGTGAGCCACATGGTGCAATTGCTTATCGCTCTCTTCAAGAGCAACTAAAAGATGGCGAAACTGGATTGTTCTTATGTACGGCGCATCCAGCTAAGTTTAAAGAAGTTGTCGATGAAGTTTTAGGAACCGATATTGATTTACCTGGACCACTTGCTAAGCATGCGGTTATGGATTTGCTCTCTGAAGACTTAGCCAATGATTTTGAATTGTTAAAGGCAGTCTTGAGAAAAGTGCAGTAAGGATATTACGGCTACTGATGCAAAAACGACGCTTTGGCGTCGTTTTTATTATCTAAAAAGCAAAAAAAAGCTTGGTTTAAACCAAGCTTTTTTGTTTTTACTTAAGTTCTAAATTATATAATTTCTAAATTACATAGACTCAGTAAAAGTACGAGCGATAACGTCACGTTGTTGCTCTGGAGTTAGAGAGTTAAAACGAACAGCGTAACCAGATACACGGATTGTTAGCTGTGGGTATTTCTCTGGGTGAGCAACTGCGTCTTGAAGAGTTTCACGTTTTAGAACGTTCACATTCAGGTGCTGACCGCCTTCAATTTTTGGTGCTTTTTCGATAGCAATTTCACGGCTTTCGAAGTCACCTAGATCAGAAGCTGAGATCAATTGATCAGCCTCATAACCAGATGTTGCCACAACACAACGAGCTTCATTCTTTTCAGAATCTAGTAGCCAGATAGAGTTTAGAAGCTCATCGTTAGCTGCTTTTGTGATTTGAATACCTTTGATCATGATTTCTCCTCAGCCACATATGTGGGATTGATTTTCGGATATATTTAGAGCATTTTTGAGTTGCTCATTGCATGTCTGCCATTCTAATATTGATTTAGGTCAAAAAACAACTAAAAACCGTATTTTTTTTGGGGTATTTATTATGATTACGATCAAGTTATAGTTAATTCATAGGCTTACACGAAGTTTATTAACAACCTTAGTTAATTTGTTGGTTAATGTGTGGTTTTTTAACAACATTTGTAAGAAAATTATTGCTATTCAATTTGAGCATAATAGAAATTTAAGCCTGAATTTTTAAAAAATAAAGAGAATTTCAATGTCAAAAAGTAAGTTTATAGGAGCGCATGTTTCTGCCGCTGGTGGCGTGGAAAATGCGCCAATTAGAGCCAAGGAAATTGGTGCAAATGCTTTTGCTTTATTTACTAAGAATCAGCGTCAATGGGCGGCAAAACCATTAACTCAAAAAAGTATCGATTCCTTTAAGAAAAACTGTACAGCATTAGGTTTTTCATCAGAGCAAATATTACCGCATGATTCTTACCTGATTAATCTAGGCGCTCCAGAAGAAGAGAAGCTAGAAAAGTCACGAGCTGCGTTTATCGATGAAATGGAGCGCTGTGAGCTACTAGGGCTGACCTTACTTAATTTTCACCCTGGTAGTCATTTAAAGAAAATTTCCGAGACTGAGTGCTTAGCACGCATTGCTGAGTCCATTAATTTAGCGCATCAAGCCGTACCTAATGTTATTGCGGTAATTGAGAATACGGCAGGGCAAGGAACAAACCTAGGTTGGCGTTTTGAGCATTTAGCGGAAATTATTCATCAAGTTGACGATAAAAGCCGTGTTGGAGTGTGCCTTGATACCTGCCACACTTTTGTTGCCGGTTATGATTTGAGAACTTTTGAAGCCTGTGAAAACACTTTTGCGGAGTTTGAACGTGTGGTTGGCATGCACTATTTGCGAGCAATGCACATTAATGATTCAAAAATTGCATTAGGCGGTAAGGTTGATAGACACCATTCTTTAGGTGCGGGTGAGATAGGCTGGGATTGCTTTAAATATATTTCTCAAGATTGTCGCTTTGACGGTATTCCGTTGATCCTTGAAACCATTGAGCCTGAGCTATGGAAAGATGAAATCCAAGCACTGCGAGCATTTGCAATATAAGTTTGATCTCAAATAATTTGCTTTATTGGCACGTTTCTTTCATTACTTACTGTGATTTACCTCACAAAGTATTATGGAGTGTGCCATGTTCAAATTTGTTTCTGTTTTTCCACAAGCTCGACCTTGTCAGCCTACCCATGGATATCACCGCACCCCTCAACGAACGACTAAGAAGAAGTAATATCTAATTTGCTTACATTATGCCAATATTTTGCTATTCAATTGAGAGTAGCAGGGTAGGTTAGTGTGAGTTGGCAAGATTTTATTGAAGCGGAACGTTCTCAAGATTATTTCCGTTCTTTGCAGGCGTTTGTTGACGCAGAGCGATTGTCAGGGAAGACAATTTATCCCGATCCAGAACATGTCTTTTCGGCATTTACTCAAACACCAATAGAAACCGTTAAAGTCGTTATTTTAGGTCAAGACCCTTATCATGGTCCTAATCAAGCACATGGTTTAAGTTTTTCAGTATTACCCGGAAATAAAATCCCTCCTTCATTACGCAATATCTATAAAGAACTCACTCAAGACATTACCGGCTTTGCTGTACCAGAACATGGCTATTTACAAGCTTGGGCAGAGCAAGGTGTATTGTTGCTCAATACCGTATTAACCGTAGAGCAAGGTCAGGCACATTCTCATGCTAAAAGTGGATGGGAGATTTTTACCCAAAGAGCGATTGAGTATCTGACAAGCCAACAGCAAAATATTGTATTCATGCTTTGGGGCGCGCATGCGCAAAAGAAAGGAGCATGTATCAATCCTGTCCATCATTGTATCTTAACATCACCGCATCCTTCCCCTTTATCGGCAAGGCGTGGTTTCTTTGGCTGTCAGCACTTTTCAAAGGCTAATGTTTATCTAAAGCAACATGGAAAAAGCCCTATAAATTGGCAGGTTCCTAGTGCCAATCTGACGCTTTTTTAAGCTAGAACAAAACATAACCTGTAAAATTGCATAAACTTAAAGCTGTTATTGGTATTAAAGGATTAGATCATGATGATTGAAAGAATCCAGCGAGAGCATGCTTATATGATTCGTTTGCTGGGGATTTTAAAAGCAAAGTTAGTGCAAGTTCAGGCTGAGGAGCCGGTTAACTATACTTTATTGAAAGAGATTGTTGATTATCTTTGTGTGCACTCAGAAAGAACGCATCATCCAAAAGAAGATCTTATTTATCAGTATTTTGTTAGTAAGTATGGTGAGCAAAGTGATGTGAGTGACTTAGCCGCTGAGCATGTGGCACTCTCAAAAACAACTCATGAATTTTTAGATATTGTTGATATGATCTTACAAGATGCCGTTGTGCCAACGGATGTGTTTGCTGAGCAACTTGAAAGCTTCATCCATAATCAAAAGCAGCATCTATACCTTGAAGAGCATAAGATCTTGCCTTTGATCAA
Organism: Vibrio sp. UCD-FRSSP16_30; assembly: GCF_001676025.1. GTDB lineage: Bacteria > Pseudomonadota > Gammaproteobacteria > Enterobacterales > Vibrionaceae > Vibrio. Next base: position 47,782 of record NZ_LZFW01000079.1, on the reverse strand, counting down.
CCAAACGCTAACAACATCAGATTGGCAATACCTAGAAAGCCAATGGGGTGCTCAGGAAGAGGATCCTGTATTTGGTGAGACGATTGCCGATAAATACAAGCAATTGGCTGAAAGAGTAAAACAAATCGATAAAGAGCTTATCTAGTATTGCGAACAAAATAAAAGGATGGGTATTAACCCATCCTTTGCCCGTAAGTCTGGTGAATCTGAGATCTTTAGGGCTACAGTTTAATATCCTCTAATTGATAATCACTGCATACATCCAAATCCATCAACTCCTTTTGAAGTTTTTGACGATCTTTTATTGCTTCAATTTCACGCCATTTGCGCTTTACAGGTTTAGAACGAGTTCTGCGAGTCGTACGTTCTTCCGTTTCAAAGATATTTTCAAGTTGCATGCCATCCATAAGCTACCCCTTTTAACTGTAATTAAGTACTTTCAGTTTTACCTAGCAGAGCTAATTTCATTTTTGCTGTGCGAGTAAACCTACCGTTATTATTAACATGAACTGCCTAATAGTATCTTTGAAGTGTTTCTCAAATATGAATCTAAAGTAACAAAATTGTGTCTCTAACTGTTTTTAATATACTGAATAGCAACATGAATGTTTAAATGTTGCGCACAAAAGGGTGCAATTTGATTTTCTTCGATTATATCGGCATTATTCGACCGCAAAATTAAATTTCAAAAATGGTACGAGCGAGGCAAGTCACTTTTGATTGCGTTCAGATCTAATGATTAAAACTGAATCATAACCATTTTATTACTCTTAACTGAGTCTATTTAAGTTCGAGGTTGACGTGACTGACATTATCAATTTAATGAATGATCTTCTGTGGGGATCGATTCTAGTTTATCTACTTGTTGGGGGTGGTATTTACTTTACCATTCGTCTTGGCTTCATTCAGTTTAGACATTTTGGACACATGTTCAGTGTTCTAAAAAATAGCCGCAAAGCCGATAAAGCGGGTATCTCTTCTTTCCAGGCACTTTGTACTAGTCTCGCAGCTCGAGTTGGTACTGGTAATATGGCAGGTGTTGCTGTTGCACTAACTGTCGGTGGCCCAGGCGCAATTTTTTGGATGTGGCTAATTGCCATGTTGGGTATGGCAACATCATTTGCTGAAAGCTCCCTTGCACAGCTATACAAAACAAAAGACAGCGATGGTAACTATCGTGGTGGTCCGGCCTACTACATGGAGAAAGGACTGGGCATGCGTTGGATGGGGGTATTGTTCTCTATCTTCCTAATTATTGCCTTTGGGTTAGTGTTTAACGCCGTTCAAGCTAACTCTATCGTTAGTGCAGTTATTCATGCCTTCGAATTGCCACAGCAAACCATATCTATTGGTGAGCTGGTTGTTGATAAAAACAAATTGATTGGTGGCGTCATTATTGCTGCTCTTTCTTCATTTGTTATTTTTGGCGGTATTCGTAAGATTGCTCGCACAGCAGAACTGATTGTTCCTGTTATGGCACTCGCTTATTTAGCTCTTGCTCTGTTTGTGATGTTCTCTAACCTTGATAAAGTCCCTGATGTTCTTGTTCTTATCTTTAAAAGTGCATTTGGTCTTCAAGAAGCGGCTGCTGGTGGTGTGGGCTATGCCATTGCACAAGCAATGATTAATGGTATCAAACGCGGTCTATTTTCGAATGAAGCGGGTATGGGTTCTGCACCTAATGCGGCTGCATCAGCGACACCGTATCCTCCGCACCCAGCCTCACAAGGCTATGTGCAAATGCTAGGTGTGTTTACCGATACTATCGTTATCTGTTCTGCCACTGTGGCGATTATCTTAGTATCAGGTGAGTTTGTACCAGGTGGAGAAATCACTGGTATTGAGCTTACTCAGCGCGCATTAACGGCTGAAGTTGGTGAGTGGGGTGGCATCTTTGTTGCTGTCGCGATCTTCTTCTTTGCTTTTACCTCGATTATTGCTAATTACTCGTACGCTGAAACAAACCTTATTTTCCTTGAGCACAATAACAAGGCAGGTTTGAACATCTTCCGCGTTATCGTATTAGGCATGGTCCTGTTTGGGTCGCTATCAACCTTACCGGTTGTTTGGGCTATGGCTGATGTTTCAATGGGCTTAATGGCCATCGTGAATATGGTTTCTATTTTACTGCTCTCGGGCATCGTGGTTAAGCTTGCTAAAGATTATAATCAGCAATTAAAAGCAGGTAAGGTACCGACCTTTAATGCTAAAGATTACCCAGAACTTCATTCTCAACTTGAAGAAGGTATTTGGGATGACCACGAAGAGCTAAAAGCACAAGTGGAAAGAAATAAATAATCGACATTGCCGATTAACACAATAGTGAAAGCCGTACTGACTTAGTGCGGCTTTTTTTATACCCTAGTGATATAGGATATAAAGCCAAGTTAAGGATACTGGTATGCTGATTTTAGTCTCTCCTGCAAAAACGTTAGATTTTGAGTCGCCTTTAGCGACAAAACGTTACACCCAACCGGAATTTATCGCCGATTCAGCTAAGTTGGTTAAGGTATGCAAAAAGCTTACGCCAGCGGATATCTCTGGCTTGATGAAAGTAAGTGATAAAATTGCAGGGCTGAATGTGGCTCGTTTTCAAGAATGGAGTACAACATTTACGCTTGAAAATTCGCGCCAGGCTATTCTTGCATTTAAAGGTGATGTTTATACTGGGCTTGAAGCGGATACTTTCTCTGAAGAGGACTTTGACTACGCGCAAAGCCACTTTCGTATGTTGTCTGGTCTATATGGGCTTTTGAAACCTTTAGATCTGATGCAACCTTATCGTTTGGAAATGGGCACAAAACTGGCCACTGATAAGGGTAGCAATCTCTATCATTTTTGGGGGGATAAGATCACCGATAAAGTGAATGAAGATCTGCTGGCACAAGAAGATGATGTACTGATCAACCTTGCCTCAACCGAATACTTTAAATCAGTGAAACCAAAGAACATACAAGGACGAGTTTTCACTCCTGTGTTTAAAGATCTTAAAAATGGTCAATACAAAGTCATTAGCTTCTTTGCGAAAAAGGCGAGGGGTATGATGGCGAAATATATCATCCAAAACCAAATCGATAGTATTGAAGCGTTAAAACAATTTGATATGGCGGGTTATCACTTTAGTGATACTGACTCGACCGCTCGTGAGTTAGTCTTTAAGCGTGATCAACAATAGTTTGAATTAAGCCATTTAAATAAATTGGAGGGAACCCTATGAAGTTCGAGACAGATAGGCTTCTTTTAAGACCATGGAAACCCTCTGATTTTAATGCTTTTGTGCAGATGAATAGCAATCCGCAGGTGATGCGATTTTTCCCTAGCACACTCAGTCCTATCCAGAGTATCGAGTTGGTGAGACGTTTATCCGATGAACTAGAGCGTTATCATTGGGGGATGTGGGCATTAGAGTTAAAGTCGACTCAGCAGTTTATAGGCATGGTCGGTTTACAGCGTCGCTCAGCAGGAGATGGTATTTTGCCTATTCCCTTTGTTGAAATAGCATGGCGTATTGATCAGCCTTTTTGGGGGCAGGGTTACGCTCCAGAGGCGGCGCGTATTATTCTTAATTATGCCTTTGACCACTTAGGTCTCCAGTCGGTTTATAGCCTCACTGCTTTATGTAATCTCCCTTCTCAGCGTGTCATGCAAAAAATTGGCATGCACAATACCTTAGCTGATTTTCAGCACCCAAAACTTGAGACTCACTCCAAATTGAGCTGGCATTGCCTTTATAAAATTACCGCTCCCCACTAACTGCTACGCTTAGAGGATATTTACTGTTTATAGGAATTTAATATGGAAGCTAGAGTTAGCATCATCACGCTAGGGGTTGCCAACCTTGAACGCTCTTATCTATTTTATTCCGCATTAGGTTTTCCTTCGTCTTATACCAAAGAGCAAGATATTGTATTTTTTAAAACCTCCGGTGTTTGTGTGGCGCTTTATCCCCTAGAAAAGTTAGCCCAAGAACTTGCTCTTGAGATCCCTGATGGAGCATCTCTGTTTCCTATGATGACCTTGGCCCACAATACCAAAGAGCAGCATCAGGTAGACGAGATATTACAACAGGCAGTACAAGAGGGCGGAGTATTGGTAAAGCCCGCGCAGAGAGTCTTTTGGGGCGGGTATAGCGGTTATTTCAAAGACCCTGACGGCCATCATTGGGAGATTGCTCATGCTGACAGTTGGCAGTTTAATGAAGATGGCAGTCTGATTATTGAGTAGCTTGTTAAACCACTCGTAGTCAATCTCTGATCATTTCATTACTGTGGTTGGTATTAAAGGCAAGTTTATAAAGTAGATGTCAAAAAAATCCCCAGCTCAAAGAGCTAGGGATTGAATGTTATTTTTTCTTTTTCTTCGCTTTACTAGCGGTTTTAGCCGCGGGTTTCTTTTTCTTCTTATTCGTCGCCGGTTTTTTATGTTTAGGACGAAGATCTTTGATGAAACGCTCTTTTATCGCTTCTTTTGTGTATCGCTCTACACGCTCAATCATAGATTGGTCATGGGCTTCAACAATAGAAACTGCATTACCTTTTTTGCCCGCTCTAGCTGTACGACCAATACGGTGTAGGTAAACATCAGCAGTACGAGGTAAGTCATAGTTAATCACATGACTTACATCCGGAAGGTCAATACCACGCGCGGCAACATCCGTTGCTAGCAATACGTTGACATCACCGTCACGAAAACGACTAATCGCATTGTTACGACGATCTTGAGGCATCTCACCTTGAATCCAGCTACACGGGATTTGAGCGCTGTCTAGCTGTTGGCGAAGCTCTGCAAGACGTTCACGAGTTTTTAAGAAGATGATACTTCTTTCTGCTTGCTCGGTAATAATGTGTTTTAACAGCTGAAGCTTATGTTCTGCGCTGTCAGCACGGTGATACCATTGTTGAATCTTTTTGCGCTCTTTTAGTGATGGCTGAGCATCAATAACAGCGGGTTCTTTTAATAGGTCAGCAGTAAAGCCTTCAACGCCTCTTCCTTCTAATGTTGCAGAGAATAGAAGAGTCTGTTTACGCCAGCGACACTCATTTGATAGACGGTCAACAACAGGGGCAAAGCCCATATCCAACATGCGGTCGGCTTCATCTAGGATTAGCCATTCGATTGCACGGCAATCAAAACGCTCAGCATTGATGTATTCCATCAAGCGTCCAGGTGTTGCCACAACAATATCTTGGGTTGTAGAGAGAATATCAGCGTGATCTTGATACATCACACCACCAGTAATGGTGAAGATATTAAAATTGGTATGTTTTGCCAGTTCACGTGCTTGCTCGGTGATCTGCATTGCCAACTCACGAGTTGGAGTTAGGATCAATACTCGAGCTGGCCCACCATTACGGCGCGGAAAATCTAAAAGATATTGCAGTGCTGGAAGTACAAAAGAGGCTGTCTTACCTGTTCCTGTTGGCGCAGAAGCAAGAATATCTTTGCCATCTAAAGCTTGAGGAATTGCTTCACTTTGTACTTTTGTTGGTCTTTCAAAGCCGATTTCTTCAATGGCTTTAATAAGGGATTGGTCTAGTTCTAACTCAGCAAAAGTTCTTAACACTGCAGTGCTCCGCAAAGGGGTGGACGAGAAAAGGATCTATTATAGTTTAATGGTGATGCTGGTCACACTCTTATTTACATCTTTAGGTAAAAACTCTGTGTTAGAGCAATAAATTGCGCACTGTAGCTGCCTTGTTGATGGATGATCAGCTCACTTTGCTCTGTTTTTACCGTTTCACTACCTTTAAGTTGTAGTTCAAATAAGTATCGAGAGTGACTTTTTGTTTCGGTTGTTCTGATTTTACAAAGCCGAGTTAAGTGCCATTGGCTTTGTATGGCATGCGCAATAAGTTGATCGGCTTCGAGCGTAGGCAAGATAAAGCTTGCTCGCCCATTGGCGTTTAATAATGTTGCACAGCTATTTAAAAGGTCATGGTGAGACAGGGTATCGGTATGTCTAGCGGTGGCCCTTGCTTGTAATGCCGCTTGCTCGCCAGAGTTAAAGTAGGGTGGGTTGCAAATGATCGTATCAAAGCTTTGATTGTTTGCTAGAGCGTAATCAATCACATCACCATGATGTAAAGTGAGTCGCTCTGCCCATGCACTGGCAGAGAAATTAGTATGCGCCGCTTCAATCGCACTATCGTGAATATCAATACCTGTAATGTTGGCTGTTGGGTTTCTCTGAGCGCACATCAATGCAAGTAAGCCAGTTCCTGTGCCAATATCGAGTATATTTTTACTGGTCGATAGCGCACTCCAAGCGCCAAGTAATACACCATCGGTACTAACCGGCATGCCGGTATTTCCCCCATAGATAGAGAAGTGTTTAAACTGAAAGCTCTTGGTTTTGCTGTGCATCGTATTCACTATCTTTAGGTTATTGGGAGTAATATAGGGGTAGCGGTAGGCTTTTGAGCTAAAAAGAGGTTCTTTGGAGAACCTCTTTCATTTGATGTTTCAATCGCCAACTTTGAATCGGGTATTTACAGTGACGTTGCGTATTCCGTGAGAATTTGTTCGCACCAAGAGGCAATGCGCTCTTCACTTAATTCATATTGCACATTGTCATCAAGAGCAAGGCCGACGAACTTTGAACCATCTTCGGTTAGCGCTTTTGAAGCCTGAAACTCATAACCGTCAACAGGCCAATAACCAACAAAGTTAGGATTGCTTGGCTGAAGCTGCTGATGAAGTAAGCCCATCGCATCCTGAAACCATTCGCCATATCCTTCTTGATCCCCTAAGCCGAACAATGCGACGTGCTTGTCGGTTAGACGAATGCCATCGATGTCTTGCCATAATGCTCCCCAGTCCTCTTGAAGTTCACCAAAATCCCAAGTAGAAATGCCTAAAATTAAGAAATCATAGTTGTTCATTACCGAAAGAGGTGTGTCTTTAACATTGTGCAATTCGACAATATCACTTCCAATAATCTCTTGAATTTTTTCCGCTGCCATTTCGGTATAGCAGGTGGTGGAGCCGAAAAATAGTCCAATCTTCATATTTTTAATTACAGCTAATAGTCATACTTTTAATTCTACCTTTATTTTTAATAAGTTTCAGTCTTTGCCTCTAGCAATCACAGTTATGCTTGTATACTTTAGGTAATTGCATTAGTCGCTATGGATTTTAAGTTGTTAAATCAAAATCTTATTGAACAATTTTTAGACGCTATCTGGATGGAAAAAGGTTTATCAGAAAATACCTTAGCTTCCTATAGGCTAGATTTGAGCAAGTTGTCACAATGGCTTGAGCTGAATAATTCAGATCTAACCTCAGTCAGCCCTGATCAACTATTGGAGTATCAAATTTGGTTGGCCGATAAAAATTTTGCTCAATCGAGCCGAGCAAGAATGCTGTCGGCAATGCGTCGATTATTTCAATACCTGTATCGAGAGAAAATTCGAGTCGATGACCCTAGCACGTTGCTCATTCGCCCTAAGTTACCTAAACGTTTACCCAAAGATATCAGCGAACAACAAGTAGAGAGTTTACTGGATGCGCCGAATACTGAAGATCCGATAGAGCTGCGTGACAAAGCGATGCTTGAACTTTTGTACGCAACGGGTTTGCGTGTTTCTGAGTTAGTTGGGTTAACAATGGAGAATATGAGCCTTCGTCAGGGAGTGGTTCGTGTTGTCGGTAAAGGGGGAAAAGAGCGTTTAGTGCCAATGGGGGAGAATGCCATTGACTGGATTGAACGTTTTTTGACTCATGGACGGTCAATATTAATGGGTGAGCACTCTTCGGATGTTGTTTTTCCGAGTAAGCGCTCAAGACAGATGACTCGTCAAACATTTTGGCATCGCATCAAGTATTATGCACAGATAGCGGGAATTGATAGTGATACGTTGTCTCCCCATGTTATGCGACACGCATTTGCGACCCATTTATTGAACTACGGTGCGGATTTACGTGTCGTACAAATGTTATTGGGACATAGTGACTTATCGACTACCCAAATTTATACTCATGTTGCCACCGAAAGATTGAAACAAATCCATCAGCAGCATCACCCAAGAGCGTGATCTTAATTCCTAAGAATCACTCTTAGCATTTTTATTTAGTAGGAAATTGTATGAATAGTTTACGTCAAGTTGTTAGCTTACTTATCTGCTCATTGATTGCATTTAGTGTTAGCGCGGCAAAGTTTGATGAAGCCAAAATTAAAGAACGATTTGCCAAAATAGGCGTATCGGTAATGCAAGTTGAAGCTCTTGAATTTGATGGACTGGTCGAAGTGACCACCAATCAAGGTACTTTTTATGCAACGCCAAAGGGAGATTACTTTATCCCTGGCAAGCTGTACTCATTAGACGACAGCGGTAATTTTAAAGATGTAACAGCGCTGCGTAACGGCCCTAAAATTGCTAACTTGCTGAACAATGTTAGCGATGAAATGATCGTGTACAAAGCAGAAAACGAGAAGCACGTAGTGACGGTATTTACGGATACCTCATGTGGTTACTGTTTGAAACTGCATCGTCAAATGGAGCAATACAATAAGCTTGGTATTACAGTGCGTTATTTAGCTTTCCCTCGCTCTGGTCCACAAAGCAAAGTAGGCCATGAAATGGCGAATATTTGGTGTAGTGAAGATCCTGCAACGGTTATGAGTGATGTTAAAATTCGTGGCAAAAATGCCCTTGCGCCGAATAGCGACATTAAAAAATGTCAGGCGATGATTACCGAGCAATATCAATTAGGTAAAGCGGTTGGCGTATCAGGAACACCGGCGGTATTTTCTGAAAAAGGCATTAATGTTGGTGGTTACTTATCACCTAAAGATTTACTAGCACGCCTTGAATCTCAAAACTAATTAACCACTTCGAAGCGCTGTATTTTATACAGCGCTTTTTTATTTCCTGTCCTTAATATTGATAATTATGATCGAAATTAAACGCCGTCCCCTTGCTGATATTGCCAATCTTCCTAGTTCTTTATCTGCCTTAATGAGGCGTATTTATGCCTCTCGTGGTATTGAATCAATAACGCAACTTGAGCGAGGCGCTAAAGGCTTACTTGCTCCGCAAAAGTTGTTTGGTATTGATGCCGCTGCTCAGTTACTTTTTTCTGCGATACAAAACAATAAGAGAATTATTGTGGTCGGGGACTTTGATGCTGATGGTGCAACGTCTTGTGCATTGTCGGTATTAGCACTGCGTATGCTAGGTTCAAGTAATGTGGATTATTTAGTGCCGAATCGTTTTGAAGATGGGTACGGATTAAGCCCAGAGGTCGTGCAACAAGCGATAGCAATGGGTGTTGATTTGATTATGACAGTCGACAATGGCGTTTCATCAATCGATGGTGTGCGCTTTGCTAAAGACAATAACATTCAAGTTCTGGTCACCGATCATCACTTACCCGGACATACTCTTCCTAATGCTGACGCTATGGTTAACCCTAATTTAAATGAGTGTGGATTTCCATCAAAAGCGCTTGCCGGCGTTGGTGTTGCTTTTTATCTCATGATTGCCCTTAGAGCTCTAATGCGCAGCAGCAACTGGTTTGGTCAAATGGGCATTGCCGAGCCCAACTTGACTGAGTTGCTTGATTTGGTTGCACTTGGAACCGTGGCCGATGTGGTCGCATTGGATGAAAATAATCGCATCTTGGTTCATCAAGGCTTACAGCGCATTCGTGCGGGCCACGGACGCCCCGGTATACAAGCATTAATTGAAGTTTCTAAACGTGATTCTAGCCGTTTGGTCGCGTCTGATTTTGGTTTTGCTTTAGGTCCTCGAATTAACGCCGCAGGTCGATTGGACGACATGTCTTTTGGTGTTGAACTGCTAATGAGCAATAACATACATGCGGCAAGACGTATGGCTGTTGAACTTGATGCATTAAATATTACCCGAAGAGAAATAGAAGAGGGGATGAAGATTGAGGCGATGGCTTTTTGTGAGCGAATCCAATTTAGCGCCGATCAAGAAATGCCTTACGGGATTACTTTATTCCAGCGTGATTGGCATCAAGGCGTTATCGGTATTCTAGCCTCTCGAATTAAGGATCAATTTCATCGCCCTGTGATTGCTTTTGCTGATGGCGGTGAAGGTCTGATCAAAGGCTCTTGTCGCTCTATCAAGGGAATGCACATGCGTGATGCTCTTGATAAAATTGATGTACAAAATCCAGGTCTAATTTTGAAGTTTGGTGGTCATGCTATGGCTGCTGGTTTAACGATTAAAGAAGTCGACTTTAAACGTTTTAGTGATTTGTTTGATCAAGCGGTACGAGATGAAATTGACGAGCATGCACTGAAAGGGATTGTGTTATCGGATGGCGAATTGACGCCAGAAGAATTCTCAATGCATACCGCTATGGAAATTCGCAATGGTGGCCCGTGGGGACAAGCCTTCCCTGAGCCGATTTTTGATGGTGAATTTAAAGTTCTGCATCAAAAGCTGGTGGGTGAAAAACACCTGAAACTAATGTTAGAGCCTTTACATAAATCTCATGGCACTAACATTATGATTGATGCGATTGCCTTCAATGTGGATCTACGACGTTGGCCAGATCCTGCTACGACTAAAGTTCGCCTAGCTTATCGTCTTGATATTAATGAGTTTAGAGGTAATCAAACTTTACAACTGATGGTCGAATATATCGATGCTGCTTAAGATACAGCTTAATAAGCTTGCTTAGATTGATTGTTTTCAAAATATTTCTGTATCTTGGTCACATTTTTAAGTAAAATTTCGCGGTTATTTTCTATTCAAAATATTGGCCAAAAATGTTTGAAATCAATCCAATCAAAAACCGCCTACAGGATGTGTCTGAACGCACTAATGTCCTGAGGGGGTACCTTTGACTATGACGCTAAGAAAGAGCATCTAGAAGAAGTAAATGCAGAACTTGAACAACCGGATGTATGGAATGAACCAGAGCGCGCTCAAGCGCTTGGTAAAGAACGTGCATCATTAGAAGCCGTAGTTGAAACCATTGATTTACTGGATCAAGGTGTCGAAGACGTAGATGGCTTGCTAGAGTTAGCGGTTGAAGAAGAAGACCAAGAAACGTTTGATGAAATCGAGCCTGAGCTTGTTGAGCTTGAAGCTAAACTTGCCAAGCTAGAGTTTCGTCGTATGTTTTCTGGCGATCATGACGCATCAGATTGCTATATTGATTTGCAATCAGGCTCTGGTGGCACTGAAGCTCAAGATTGGACCTCAATGATGCTGCGCATGTATTTGCGCTGGGCAGAAGCGAAAGGCTTTAAAGTTGAAGTCATTGAAGTTTCCGATGGTGATGTTGCTGGCCTCAAAGGCGCAACGGTACGTGTTTCTGGTGAATATGCTTATGGCTGGCTTCGCACAGAAACCGGTGTACACCGTTTAGTGCGTAAATCACCATTTGATTCCAGTGGTCGTCGCCATACTTCATTTGCGTCTGCATTTATCTATCCAGAGATTGATGACAACATTCAGATCGATATTAATCCATCGGATCTTCGCATCGATGTATACCGCGCTTCCGGTGCGGGTGGTCAGCACGTAAACACCACTGAATCTGCGGTTCGTATTACTCACGTACCAACTAATATCGTGGTTCAGTGTCAGAATGACCGTTCTCAGCATAAGAATAAAGACCAAGCAATGAAACAGCTTCGCGCTAAATTGTTTGAGTTTGAATTGCAGAAGCAAAATGCAGAGAAACAAGCAAACGAAGACGCTAAATCTGACATCGGTTGGGGCAGTCAAATCCGCTCTTACGTACTGGATGATTCTCGTATCAAGGATCTTCGTACCGGTGTCGAAAACCGAAATACACAAGCCGTTTTAGACGGTAATTTAGACAAATTTATCGAAGCTAGCCTGAAATCAGGGCTGTAATAAGGGTGTAATATGACTGACCAAGTTCAAATTGATGAAAACAAACTGATTGCAGAGCGCCGTGCGAAATTGGATTCAATCCGCAAGGAATGCAAGGCAAACGGTCACCCTAACGACTTTCGTCGTGACAGCCTAGCGGGTGATCTTCAAGCTCAGTTTGGTGAAAAATCAAAAGAAGAGCTAGAAGAGCTTAACCATGTGGTCGCTATTGCTGGCCGTATCATGGCAAAACGTGGTCCATTCTTGGTGATCCAAGAAACTTCAGGCCGCATTCAAGGTTATGCAGCTAAAGAAGTTCAAAAGACTCTTAAAGCGAAATACCAAGGTTTAGATATCGGCGATATCGTTGGTATCAAAGGTGCTTTACATAAATCAGGTAAAGGTGACCTTTACGTGAACATGGAAGAGTACGAATTGCTAACTAAAGCACTTCGTCCATTGCCTGAGAAGTTTCACGGCCTAACAGACCAAGAAATGCGTTACCGTCAGCGTTACGTTGATCTAATTGTGAATGAAGATTCACGTTCAGCGTTCATCATTCGCTCTAAGCTAGTGTCTGCTATCCGTAACTTCATGAGTGGCAAAGGTTACTTAGAAGTTGAAACGCCAATGATGCACGTGATTCCTGGCGGCGCAACAGCGCGTCCTTTCATCACGCACCATAATGCACTAGATATCGACATGTACTTGCGTGTTGCTCCTGAGCTTTACCTTAAACGTTTAGTTGTGGGTGGTTTTGATCGCGTATTTGAAATTAACCGTAACTTCCGTAACGAAGGTTTGTCACCTCGTCACAACCCAGAATTCACTATGATGGAATTCTACCAAGCTTACTCTGACTACAAAGATCTAATGGATCTGACTGAAGAGATGCTAAGTACGGTAGCGGTTGATGTGCTAGGTTCTACTTCAATGCCTTACGGTGAAGAAGTGGTTGAATTTGGTGGCACTTACGCTCGCATAAGCATGTTTGATGCTATCAAGAAATACAACCCTGATCATGCTGAAATTCAAGCAATGACAGAAGATGAGATTCAAGATCGTGACAAGATGGTTGCGATTGCAAAATCTGTGCATGTTGACGTAGAAAGCTTCTGGACTTGTGGTCAGCTTCTTGAAGAGATCTTCGGTGAAACAGCTGAACCTCAGCTTATTCAACCAACCTTCATTACTGGCTACCCAGCAGATATTTCTCCGTTGGCTCGTCGTAGCGACAGCAACCCATTCTTTACTGACCGTTTTGAGTTCTTTATCGGTGGTCGTGAAGTGGCTAACGGTTTCTCTGAGCTTAATGATGCAGAAGATCAAGATGCACGCTTTAAAGCGCAGGTTGATGCGAAAGATGCAGGTGATGATGAAGCAATGTACTACGATGCAGACTACATTACTGCTCTAGAGCACGGCTTGCCGCCAACAGCCGGTCAAGGTATTGGTATTGACCGTTTAGCGATGTTGTTTACCAACACACACACTATCCGCGACGTGATCCTATTCCCTGCGATGCGTCCTCAGCAGTAGTTTCTGAGTCATCTTTGCTAGGTTAGCTATTCTATTAGCTACTTGGTAAAAATGACGAAAACTAAAGTAATGAAAAAGCCACATCAAAATATGATGTGGCTTTTTTTATGTGCCCGCTTCTATCGGTTCAACTTCTTCTTGTAGCTCAAGTAAATTGATCGCAATAGTCACAAAGTCACTGTCGGTGATAATGCCGACGAGCTTTTCATTTTCGACAACGGGTAAACAACCTACCTTGCGTTTTTGAATCATGAGCGCACTTTCTCTTAAACCCGCATGTGGGCTCACGGCAATGACATTTTTGCTCATCGCTTGATTGAGTGGTGTATCTAGAGTGTAAGTACCAGAGTCTGGATTAATTTGCAGGTTTGAGTCTTGGGCTGCCAAGATATCTCGATGTGTGACTAAGCCAAGTAATTTATCATCCACATCAACAACAGGAACATGCCTAACTTCATGTTCAGCCATTAGTTTTTTGGCATCGGCAAGAGTATTGGAACGCAACAGAGTATAGGGGTTGCGAGTCATCAACTCGACTATTTTTATCATAGTAATCTCCTAGTAAGTCCCGAACTAATTGATCTACTTTAACTATAGTAATCAGCCGGGATTTTTACTTTGATTTACCCCTAATATTTTGCCGAATAGGCAAGATAATTCTATGAGATAAGATGACTTAATATTGAGATAAATAAAATTAAGATTGTTCTTATGTCACCGTTACTTTATGAACTTCCTTATATCCCCTTGATCTTGTCTGATGGCAATCTATACTAGCGCCCTGCAAAATATTTAGCCTAGGATCACTATCGCATGCAAGTTTCAGATTTTCATTTTGACCTACCAGATGAATTGATCGCACGTTATCCAATGCCGGATCGTACGTCCAGTCGCTTGTTACAACTTACTGGTAGCACCGGTGCACTGCAAGATAAGACGTTTACCGATATCTTGGATCTCGTGAATGATGGTGATCTATTAGTCTTTAATAATACCCGAGTGATTCCTGCGCGCGTATTTGGCCGTAAAGCCAGTGGCGGAAAGATTGAAGTATTAGTTGAACGAATGGTGGATGAGCATACGATCTTAGCTCATGTACGCGCATCTAAATCACCAAAGCCTGGCACACAACTGTTTCTTGGCGATAGCGATCAATATGCAGCTGAAATGGTTGCAAGGCATGATGCTTTATTTGAGATTCGCTTCACGTCTGACAAGGCTGTTCTACAAATATTAGAAGAAGTAGGGCACATGCCTTTACCTCCTTATATTGATCGCCCTGATGATGATTCCGATCAGGAGCGTTATCAAACGGTTTATAACGAGAAACCAGGCGCGGTTGCAGCCCCTACTGCGGGCTTACATTTTGATGATGAAATTCTAGAAAAAATTAAAGCCAAAGGCGCAAAGCTCGCTTTTGTCACTCTTCATGTGGGCGCTGGTACATTCCAACCGGTTAGAGTGGATAACATTCTTGAGCATCATATGCATGCCGAGTATGTCGAGGTGACTCAAGACGTTGTCGATGCGATCAATGAAACTAAAGCCGCAGGTGGCCGTATTATTGCTGTCGGCACCACATCGGTTCGCTCATTAGAGAGCGCTGCGCAAGATGCTGTGAAAAATGGCACTGAGCTAAAACCATTTTTTGGTGATACGGATATCTTTATTTATCCGGGTTATCAATTCCAACTGATTGATTGCTTACTGACTAACTTCCATCTACCAGAGTCAACACTGATTATGTTAGTCAGTGCATTGGCAGGATATGATCATGTTATGGAAGCGTATCAACATGCTGTTAAGAATCAGTATCGATTCTTTAGTTATGGTGATGCGATGTTTGTGACTCGTGAAGGATTATAAGTAAAAAAGTAAAGTTAGATACCATCCTCATTTGATGAGGAGGGTTCGATACAATTCATTTTATGAGTGTTTGCATC
Organism: Vibrio sp. UCD-FRSSP16_30; assembly: GCF_001676025.1. Classification (GTDB taxonomy): domain Bacteria; phylum Pseudomonadota; class Gammaproteobacteria; order Enterobacterales; family Vibrionaceae; genus Vibrio. The sequence continues at coordinate 32,478 of NZ_LZFW01000079.1, read as the reverse complement.
GTGTAAGGATATTCATTTCTTTCATTTATATGCGCACTCTTCTTTAGGGCAAATCAAGAGTTAGATTATTGTCCTAAACTAACGGTCAGATTGTTTCTCTGGCGCATTGGAGTAATTCGTGAAATTTGAACTTAAGAAAACAGACGGCACAGCTCGTCGTGGTCAATTGCAGTTTGAGCGAGGTTCAGTTCAAACCCCTGCATTTATGCCTGTTGGTACTTACGGTACTGTAAAAGGTATGACACCTGAAGAAGTAACAGAAACGGGCGCTGAAATATTGCTAGGTAACACTTTTCACCTATGGCTAAGACCGGGTCAAGAAGTGATGAAGCTACATGGTGATTTGCATGACTTTATGAACTGGCAGGGTCCTATTCTGACCGATTCAGGCGGCTTTCAAGTTTTCAGCCTAGGCGATCTACGTAAGATCACTGAACAAGGTGTTCATTTCCGTAACCCAGTTAACGGTGACAAAATCTTTATGGATGCAGAGAAGTCCATGGAGATTCAAAAAGATCTTGGCTCTGATATTGTCATGATTTTTGACGAATGTACGCCTTACCCTGCAACACATGATGAAGCACAAAAGTCGATGGAAATGTCTTTACGTTGGGCTCAACGTTCACGAGATCATTTCGACAAGCTTGAAAATACCAACTCTCTATTTGGTATCGTTCAAGGTGGTGTTTATGAAGACTTACGTGATGTTTCTGTAGAAGGTCTTACAAACATCGGTTTTGATGGCTACGCAGTTGGCGGTTTAGCCGTTGGTGAGCCTAAAGAAGATATGCACCGTATTCTTGAGCATACTTGCCCACAATTACCACAAGATAAGCCTCGCTATCTTATGGGTGTAGGCAAGCCAGAAGATCTTGTTGAAGGTGTTCGTCGTGGTATTGATATGTTTGATTGCGTGATGCCAACTCGAAATGCACGTAATGGACACCTATTTGTGACCGGCGGTGTGATCAAGATCCGAAACGCAAAACATAAAACAGATACAACACCTCTAGATCCTGAGTGTGACTGTTACACTTGCCGCAACTATTCTAAATCATATTTGCATCATCTAGATCGTTGTAATGAGATCTTAGGCTCTCGCCTAAATACCATTCATAATCTTCGTTACTATCAACGCCTAATGGAAAGCATCCGTAAAGCGATTGACGAAGACCGATTTGACGCTTTTGTAGAAGAGTTTTATGCACGTCGCGATAGAGATGTGCCGCCGATGTTAAAAGCAGAAGCATAATAAACCGTCAGAAAAGGTGATGTAGTCATACAAATAATTACATCTACCTAGGTGGTTTTATCGCTTAGCCCTTGAAAAAGGGACGATGAAACCACATTTAGTCTTATAACTTTAATTACGATTATTTTAAAAAGGGGATTTTTAATGAGTCTATTCATTTCTCAAGCTCACGCGGCGACAGAAGGTTCAGCACAAGGTGGTGGTTTTGAAATGCTGATCATGCTTGGCATGTTTGCAGTTATTTTCTACTTCATGATTTACCGTCCACAAGCTAAGCGCGCTAAAGAACATAAAAACCTTCTTGCTTCTATGAGCAAAGGTGATGAAGTTCTAACAAGCGGTGGCCTAGTTGGTAAGATTTCTTCTGTTTCTGAAGAGAATGATTTCCTTGCTATCGAGTTAAACCCAAACAATGAAGTTGTTATTAAGAAAGACTTCGTAACTGCAGTGTTACCAAAAGGTACGCTGAAGTCTCTTTAAAAACAGCTAGAGGATCCTCGCTGTGTTAAACCGTTATCCGTTATGGAAGTACTTGATGGTCTTATTGGCCATCTTAGTTGCGGCATTATATGCCCTTCCGAATCTTTACGGTGAAGATCCAGCCATACAAGTCACAGGAGCACGTGGTGCTTCTGTTGATATGGCTACTATGGATTCTATCACCCAAGCTCTTGATGAACAGAGCCTATCTCATAAGTCTATTGTGCTAGAAAATGGCTCAATTTTAGTCCGATTTAATGACACCGATACGCAAATTAGTGCGCGTGATGTTGTTAGTGAAGCACTCGGTTCAGACCTTATCGTAGCACTTAACCTTGCGCCTTCAACGCCAACTTGGCTAGAAAGCATTGGCGCTGAGCCGATGAAGCTAGGTCTTGATTTACGTGGTGGTGTGCACTTCCTAATGGAAGTGGATATGGACGCTGCGATGGACAAGCTTATCTCACAACAGGAAGAAGCCTTCCGTAGTGAATTACGTGAGCAGAAAATTCGTTACCGTGGCATTCGTGCAGGTAAAGACTCTGTTGAAATCACCTTACGTAATGCAGAGCAATTAGCTCAAGCAGAAAGCACTCTCAAATCCAAACACCCTGACATGTTGTTTGCTGATTCAGACAGCAATGGTCGATTTTTGCTAACAGCCACATTTACTGAGGCTCGTCTTACTGAAATTCGTAACTATGCCGTAGAGCAAAACATTACTATTTTGCGTAATCGTGTCAACGAACTAGGTGTAGCTGAACCATTGGTTCAACGTCAAGGTACTAGTCGTATCGTTGTGGAATTACCTGGTGTTCAGGATACCGCTCGTGCGAAAGAAATCTTGGGTGCGACAGCGACATTAGAATTCCGTGAAGTGGACATGCAAGCTGACTTAGCGGCTGCTGCAAATGGTCGAGTACCTGCTGGTAGTGAAGTTAAGTTCGACCGTGATGGTCGCCCTGCGGTACTGAAAAAACGTGTCATTCTTGGCGGTTCAAGCATTACTGATGCAAGTTCAAGTGCCGATGAATATGGCCGACCTCAGGTAAACATTTCGCTAGATAGCGAAGGTGGCAGCAAAATGGCCGCTTTCTCTCGTCAAAATATCGGCCAGTTGATGGCAACGGTATTTGCGGAATACAAGGACAGCGGTAAACGCACTCCTGAAGGTAAAGTCATACTTAACAAGCATGAAGAAGTGATCAACCAGGCGACGATTCAGTCTGCTTTAGGTCGTAGCTTCCGTATTACTGGTATTGATTCAGCGGCTGAAGCTCATAACCTTGCTTTACTACTTCGTGCTGGTGCATTGATTGCGCCGATTTCGATTGTAGAAGAGCGCACCATTGGTCCATCTATGGGTCAACAGAATATCGAAATGGGTATTCAGGCGTGTATTTGGGGTATGGTTGCGGTAATGCTATTTACGCTTGTTTACTATCGTAAATTTGGTTTTATTGCCAACATGGCGCTAATGGCTAACCTAGTGTTGATTATCGGTATTATGTCGATGATTCCAGGTGCCACGATGACCTTACCGGGTATTGCCGGTATTGTATTGACGGTCGGTATGGCGGTGGATGCTAACGTATTGATATTTGAGCGGATACGTGAAGAGCTTAGAGAAGGGCGTAGTCCTCAACAAGCGATTCACCAAGGCTATGCCAATGCATTTAGTACTATTGCCGATGCAAACATCACAACATTACTTACAGCGATCATTCTCTTTGCTGTTGGTACTGGTGCGATTAAAGGCTTTGCTGTCACTCTGTCTATCGGTATTTTAACCTCAATGTTTACTGCGATTATTGGTACACGTTGTGTGGTTAACTTGCTGTACGGCGGTAAACGCATCAACAAACTGTCGATCTAGAAGGTATTTCCATGTTTCAACTAATGAGAACTGAAAAAACGATCGACTTTATGCGCTGGTCAAAAGGCGCGGTTGTTTTTTCTTTACTAATGATTGCCGCTTCGGTCTATACCATTTCAACTAACTGGTTGAACTGGGGCCTTGATTTTACCGGTGGTACTCTAATTGAAGTCGGTTTTGAAAATCCTGCTAAATTAGACGAAATTCGTACGGCTTTAGATCAGAGAGGCTTTGGCGATGCAACGGTGCAGAACTTTGGTTCTGCGCGTGATGTCATTGTACGTTTACGACCTCATGAAGACTTACAAGGCGAGAAGCTAGGCGCTCAGATTATTCAAGCCCTAGAAGAAGGCACTGGCGAATCTGTTGAGATGCGTCGTGTTGAGTTTGTTGGTCCTAACGTGGGTGATGAGCTTGCTGAAGCTGGTGGTCTTGCGATCATAGTTTCTCTAATCTGTATTTTATTGTACGTATCCATGCGTTTTGAATGGCGTCTAGCGGCCGGTGCTGTACTGGCACTTGCGCACGATGTCATCATTACCATTGGTATCTTCTCTATCCTACAAATAGAAGTTGACCTAACAATTGTTGCGGCACTTCTTACCGTTGTTGGTTACTCCCTCAACGATACGATCGTAGTATTTGACCGTATTAGAGAGAACTTCCGACGCGTACGTAAGGGTGGCTCTGTAGAGATTATTAATGGCGCGATTACTCAAACATTGAGTCGTACATTGATTACCTCTGGTACAACATTGTTCGTGGTTATTGCTTTGTTCACTAAAGGTGGCGCAAACATTCATGGTTTTGCTATGGCATTACTATTGGGTATTACTGTTGGTACATACTCTTCAATTTATGTTGCGTCGAATTTAGCATTGAAACTTGGTGTCTCTCGTGAGCACCTAATGCCACCAAAAGTTGAGAAGGAAGGCGCAGAATTTGACGAAATGCCTTAAGCCTTTGTCTTATATCTAGTAGTCTTTTGAAACGGTCAACGATGTGTTGGCCGTTTTTTTTCGGTTTGAATCGGTAAAGGAGATACCATGTCTGTCATTAAAAAAGAGAGTGCGGTGACAATGCACTTTGCAATAAAGCTTGAAGACGGCTCTATTGCCGATAGCACTTATCAAATGGGTAAACCTGCCAAACTGGTTATTGGTGATGGCAGTTTGAGTGACAACTTTGAAGCTTGTTTGCTTGGATTAAAGTCCGGAGATAAAAACAGTGTTGTTCTAAAAGCCATTGATGCATTTGGTTTACCAAACCCTGACAGCATTCACTATATGGATCGTGCTAAATTTGTCGGTGAAGCAAATGTAGAGGTTGGAACTATCATGGCATTTAATGGCCCTGATGGTATGGAAATACCCGGTATCATCACTGAGATAGCCGGAGATTCTGTAACGGTTGATTTTAATCATCCATTAGCGGGACGTGACGTAACCTTTGATGTTGAAATTATTGCTATCGATTAACTAAGTACAATCACTAAATATAGCGATTAGATATAACGACTTAGCCCAACAATTTTACCTCAGTAGAAGTACCCACTTATAATTCGTGGGTATTACGACCTTGAGGTTACCTTCATAATATCGGTACAATGAGCGCAAATTGAGGTTGCTTATTGATTGAGTAACAAGGCCTTCATTAATGAAAGATAAGACAATGGAAATTTTATTAGCTAACCCACGTGGTTTTTGTGCCGGTGTTGATCGAGCCATCAGCATTGTTGAGCGAGCGCTTGAGATGTATCAGCCACCTATTTATGTCCGACATGAAGTGGTGCATAACCGCTTTGTTGTGGAAGGACTAAAAGCACGAGGTGCTATTTTTGTCGAAGAGCTTAGTGAAGTGCCTGACGATAATATTGTGATTTTCTCCGCCCACGGCGTATCACAAGCGGTGCGTAATGAAGCCAAATCACGAGATTTAACCGTATTTGACGCAACTTGTCCTCTGGTCACTAAAGTACATATGGAAGTGGCTCGTGCCAGTCGAAAACACACTGAAGTTGTGTTGATTGGTCATGCTGGTCATCCCGAAGTCGAAGGGACTATGGGGCAGTATGCCAGTCAAAAAGGCGGCATGTACCTAGTTGAAAAGCCAGATGATGTGGATAGATTGCAGGTAAACGATGCTTCTAATTTGCATTATGTCAGTCAGACTACTTTGTCGGTTGATGAAACTGCGGATGTGATTGAGCGTTTACGTCAAGTATTCCCTGAGATCCAAGGTCCTCGCAAAGATGATATTTGCTATGCCACGCAAAACCGTCAAGATGCGGTGCGCACTATGGCAAGTGAGGTTGATGTGATGATTGTGGTGGGTTCTAAAAACTCGTCAAACTCAACTCGATTAAAAGAATTAGCAGAGAAATTGGGTACTCCGGCTTATTTAACCGATTGTCCTGAAGATCTTAATGCAGACTGGTTTAAGAATAAAAATAAGCTTGGTATGACCGCTGGAGCATCTGCCCCTGAAGATTTGGTCAATGCAATCTTAGAAAGAATCAAGACGTTATCTGATTGCAATGAAGTCACTGAGATTACCGGTAGAGAAGAGAATATGTTCTTTGAAGTGCCAAAAGAGTTACAGGTTAAATTACTTTAATCTTTTTCTGCAAATGATAAAAATGGGCTTCCACTGGAAGCCCATTTTTTTGTCTTTTGGATTAGACGTTTTCGGTTACGGTTTCCGGTTTGTCTTCATTACGAAGGTCGGTTTCGCCTTTACCTTTTGAAATCTTAATCACAAGAGCGGTAATACCCAACATGACGATAACGCCAATGATAGTTGAGATTTCCATATTCAGACCAAAGCCCAGTTTTGCATTGTTGAGGATGAAAGTGATACACACAGTCGTCATAAACATCGCTGGGATAGTCGTAATCCAATGGAATTTGTTATAACGCAGTAGGTAAGCAGAAGCAGTCCAAAGCATCATTACTGCTGTTGTTTGGTTAGCAAAGCCGAAGTAGCGCCAAATCACGCCGAAGTCTACTTGAGTTAAGACGCCGCCAACAACAAATAGAGGAACAGCCATCATTAGGCGGTTACGCATACTGCGTTGGTCAAGGTTAAAGTATTCAGCCAGAATTAGACGGCTAGAACGGAACGCAGTATCACCAGAAGTGATTGGAAGGATAACCACACCTAAGAAAGCAAGAATACCACCGAACACACCAAGTAAACCAAATGATGAGTCATAAACCACTTTACCTGGGCCACCGGATGCAATCACATCTGACAAAGCATCAACAGAGCCAAAGAATGATAGCGCAAGAGCACACCAGATAAGAGCGATAATGCCTTCACCGATCATTGCACCATAAAATACAAAGCGACCATTTTTTTCATTTTCAATACAACGAGCCATTAATGGAGATTGCGTTGCATGGAAGCCAGAAATAGCACCACAAGCAATGGTAATGAATAGTGCAGGCCAAAGAGGCAGGTCATGTGGATTCATGTTAGTGAACATATCGCTAACTTGGAAATCACCCATAACAGAGTGTTCACTTGATAGCGCAACAGCTGTAATTAAACCAACAGACATGAAGATTAGTAGCGCGCCAAATAATGGATAGAAGCGACCAATGATTTTATCAACGGGTACGATAGTCGCGATAATATAATAAATGAAGATAATGCTGACCATGCTACCCATAGTCACCGTCATATTCGTTTGGTCGTTAATTAGGTTAGTAATCATCCCCGCTGGTGCGGATACAAAGACCACACCGACAAGAAGTAATAGAACAATGGCAAAGATATTCATAAAATGTTTGGCACCATTGCCCAGGTAGCGACCTGTTAATGTTGGTACAGAAGCTCCGCCATTTCGTATCGATAACATTCCTGAGAAGTAGTCGTGTACTGCACCTGCAAAAATACAGCCCAATACAATCCACAACATTGCCGCAGGACCATACAATGCACCCATAATAGGACCAAAGATTGGGCCAACACCTGCAATATTAAGCAACTGAACTAGGTAAACCTTCTTGGTCGACATTGGCACAAAATCAACGCCATCGGGTTTAGTTATGGCTGGAGTTTTGCGACTTTCATTTATGCCAAAAATCTTTTCTACTATGGAGCCATATATAAAGTAGCCTGCAATTAATGCTGCTACACAGGTAAGAAACCACATCATATCTGTATTCTCTTTGTGTAAGGGTAAATTTAATAAATTGTCTACTGACATAGTACAAAACCCTAAAAACAACCACATTAGGCGCGAGGGTCAGTGGTCGAATATTGGATTAAGTGGTGGAATACTTAGTTGAGTGGTTATCGCTAATTTACTGTTTGAGATTATGTGATTTAGGTATGCTAAGCTCAAATAAACAAACTGTTAAGTAGGTCACAATGAAAGGATTTAAGCTGGTTCTACTGCTTGTCGTTCCTCTTTTATTTGCATGTGCAAGTGGGGATGAGGCGCTAGTAGCAAAGGGTGATTGGAAGGGAATTGGCTATGCTGATGGTATGAAAGGAAAAACTCAGCGATCGTATGCCACACTTAACGAGTTAGGTTCAGCCAATATGGGCGCTTACGAAGAAGGTTATTCACAAGGCGTTAAAGAATACTGTAACCCTAACTTTGCCTATCAAATTGGATTATCGGGGCAGTATTATAATGGTGTTTGTGAAGGCTCAGAGGATGCGTTGAAGTTTCGTATGGAATGGCAACGCGGTTGGAACGAGCAAAACTAACTTTTATAACGGTTAATATAAACAAAGCCGGTCAGTGTTGAACTGACCGGCTTTTGTTTTATCTTCTTATTTTATGGTGCGACTTTCTATTTTAGAAAGTATTAAAGCCAAAGTACTTAACTTGGATACTGTTAGAGTTACCCCAAGTTAACGTAGGCGCACCAAGATCAGCTTTAGAGCTAGCATGACATTGCGCGTTATCACCACATAATGCATGTAGGTCTTGGTTATAACCCATGATGAACTGAACGTAGTAAGGGATGTTATTCGGTTTTAGCATGGTTTCGTTGACAGGATCATGCGCATAACCCCAAGTGTGGCTAAATTCGTGTGCAACAAGCGGCACTTGACCAAAACCTGCGTGAAGAAGAGTATCCGCTTCTACTGTCATCACTACTGGTTGTGGAGACCCTTTAGCCGCAGCCATACCATAGTCAAATCCAGATTTACTTGCAGATAAGATGACTTTTAGTTTGTGGCTTTCAGTCGTCACAAGAGAGTCAGCTTTGAGTTGAGCGAAGTTGTCTGGCATTGCGGTATTAAACGGCCCAGGCTGACCTTGCGTTGCTTTATCTAGCATGGCCATATTATTACCATCATTGAATTTAGCTTCAAATTCAGGCGTGTTATATAAGAACATCACTTGACCAAAGATACGCATGAAGCGAGCTTTCAATTCAGGTGTCCAGCTAGTTTGAATATAGCCAGGGGTATTGTTCGTTGCAGGTGATTCAAAGTCGAAATCTGCAGGGTTTGTGCCGTGGAAAATCAGATCATTATCAGCTTTAGCTAACATAACTTGAATGTTTTTAGCTAGCGTAGGATTCTTACTCGCTTTCTCAAGCACTAGTTGTGCATCTTGATCATCGAGATAAAACTTAGCTTTTAGTTCAGCTTTAAGATCCACTGCTTTAACTGTTCCACCTGATGCTTTTGGTAGCGGTGGGATATTAGCAACAGAAGCGGAAAGATCTCCTGTGTAATAAGCAGATAGGTTTTCACGGATTGTTTTTTTATTGCCGTTATCAAGTGTAATCTGAGTGTCTAAATGAGAGTTTATGTAGTGAATTTGCGTTGCTAATTCATTCCAATCATACGTTTGTCCATTTAGATCTTTTGTGTATGGAAAATCAGCACCTAGATTAAATACGCCATTTCCCTGAGCACTGCTTATTTCTTGCATGAACTCTTTTACAGAATCTAGCGTTGCTGAGTATTCAGGCCAGCCCATAGCATGTTGAATTGATGATAATTCAGCCTGAAGAGCAAATGGGATAAGCCCTGCAGTAGACCCTGGGAATGCAGTTGCAATCGATTTATGTTGCTTAGCTTCTGCTGCATCTAGAATATCTTTAGTGGCATCTTCATCAATAGCATAAGTAGTCGCGAGTGCAGCATCTAGTCCTGCAATTACCATTAGTTGGTTCTTACGAACTTGCTCTTCTTTAGTTAGCGTTAGACTACCTAACTCACCATCATCCGGAGCTTTAATTGCCGTTTTGTCGTGGTGATTAGAATCATGACAACCACCAAGTGCAATAGCACTTGCGATGATGGTAACCAAAGCGAGTTTTGATGTATTGAATTGCATAGAATCTCTTTAATAACTAATTTAAAGGACGTCTATTTCAAACATTAAAATAGGCTTTTATAGAAAACGCTTATTTCAATATAGAAAGTCAATCGACGCAGATGTTTATGATTGTTTGATTTTATTTTTGTGAACAAGATCAAGCAATCATTAAAATTGAGAAGTTATTTATCTGCGTGAATTTACATTCAGTTAATATTTCCTGACATTAGCTGAACAAACGGCAGGATTCTAAGATGTATTATTAATGGTTGTTATGGCTATTTTTGGCGTATAAAACCGCTTTGGCGCTCTAAAAGCGCTTGAGATTGAGCTTTATCTTTTCCTGTTAGCAGCATCATGATAGCCAGTTTTACCTTCATATCCGCTTGTTTCAACACTCTTTCTGCCTGTATCTCATCACACTCAGTTGCTTGCATCACAATTCGAATCGCGCGAGCTATCAGCTTTTTATTCGTTGGTTTTACGTCGACCATTAGGTTTTGATAGGCTTTGCCTACTTTGATCATGCTGGCTGTAGAGAGCATATTAAGCACGAGTTTTTGCGCAGTACCGGCCTTTAGGCGAGTTGAGCCAGTTAATATTTCTGGACCAACAATCGGAGATATAGTTATCTGTGCTTGCTGAGCAATTTCAGAATCAGGATTACATGAAATCGAAACTGTGGTTGCCTGCACATGATTGGCATACTGTAAACCACCGATGACATAGGGAGTACGACCGCTTGCAGCAATCCCCACCACAACGTCTTTATCGGTTAAATTAAGTGCCGATAAGTCTTGTTTTGCTAAGGTTAAACTGTCTTCTGCCCCTTCTTGAGCTTGAAACATAGCTTCTTTACCACCGGCAATGACTCCGATAACTTGTTCACTCTCAACGCTAAAGGTCGGAGGGCACTCTGAGGCATCAAGCACACCTAGTCGGCCACTGGTTCCTGCGCCAATATAGATAAGTCTTCCTCCTTGAGAGAAAGCCAAGCAAATAGCATCAACCGCTTTGGCTATTTGTGGTAATTCTTTACTGATCGCAACAGGCACTTCGGCATCTGCTTGATTCATCTTTTCTACAATTTCAAAAGAGCTGAGCGTATCAATATCCATAGTATTTGGATTGCGATTTTCCGACACTAACTTGGCTAGTGAGTTGATCAATGTAGTTTGTGACATAGTGAACCTTATTCTGTATAGCTTAATTCTGTATGGCTTATTCGGCCTGATAGATGACGCCAAGTGAAGTTGCTCGGCAAGCTCCTGTGACTTTAGGTAAATTGCTAGGAAGATTATGCATACGTCGATAGGCCAGCCATGCAAAGGCTAATGCTTCCATATAATCGCCACTGATACCTTGAGAGTCTGTAGAGCCAATATGCCATTGAGGTAACAGTGATTGTAGTCTTTGCATTAGCAGAGGGTTGTTTGCGCCGCCTCCGCAGACCAGTAATTGGTCATCATGTGAGGTTTGGTAATGAATGCACTGCTCCGCAATACTTGTTGCGGTAAATTCTAATAAAGTGGCTTGTACATCTTGCGCTGAGATAGAGAGGTTTACCTGCGATAATATCTCTTCTAACCAAGCTAAATTGTAATGTTCTCGGCCTGTACTTTTGGGCGGTAACTGCAAGAGGTAAGGGTCACTCATAAAATGCGCTAGAAGCGGCTTACAAACAACACCTTTTTGAGCAAATAGCCCATCATGATCAAAAGGCTTGCCTAGGTGCTTTTGAACCCACACATCCATCAGCATATTACCCGGGCCGGTGTCATAACCAAGCACTTCACCACAAGGTTTCAAGACTGAAATATTGGCAATACCCCCAATGTTGAGCACTACTTTGCAGCTCTGGGTCGTAGGAAATAGAGTTTGATGATAAGCCGGCACTAATGGCGCGCCTTGGCCACCAAGCGCCATATCTTTACGTCTAAAATCGGCGACGGTAGTTATGCCTGTTTTGATGGCAATGAGGTTGGCATCGCCAATTTGAGTGGTGAATGGCGTGTCACCTGTAGGCTGGTGGTATACGGTTTGTCCATGACAGCCGATGGCAGTAATATCGCTAGCATCAAGTGTTCGATGAGACAGAAAAGCGTTCACTGCATCGGCGTATAATAGGCCAAATTGATGATCCAGTGTACCTATCTGCTTTAGAGTCGTCGGCTGTCCTTGGCAGACTTGTAGCGTATGCTGCTTTAACTGTTCTGGTAACGGAAACTCAAAGGTATCAAGGCAGTGCGTTTTCCCATTTTCAAAGCGAACTAAAGCCAAATCTACACCATCTAGACTAGTTCCGGACATAATGCCAATATAAAGCTCTTTTTTATTCATATTTGAGGTGTGGGATCCGTTCTAACATTGTCAAAATACAATAAACTGAATACTCTGCTAATGCCACATTAGTTATACGATATAAGGATGAAGTATGGGGCCGTTATGGTTGGATGTTGAAAGCTATGAGATTGATGTTGAGGAACGTGAGATTCTGCAACATCCTACGGTTGGAGGTGTCATTCTATTTGCGCGAAACTATCATGATAATGAGCAGTTGCAAGCGTTGACTCAATCGATTCGCAAAGCGTCAAAACGCCCAATTTTAATTGGTGTTGATCAAGAAGGCGGACGAGTACAACGTTTTAAAGATGGCTTTAGCCAAATCCCTGCAGCGCAAAATTTTGCGACTAAGTCCAATGGAGAGCAACTGGCTAAACAAGCTGGTTGGTTGATGGCTGCAGAAATTATCGCTCATGACATCGATCTTAGTTTTGCTCCTGTATTGGATCAAGGGCATGAGTGTCTAGCCATTGGTTCGCGTGCCTTTGGGGAAGATCCTGCGACGATCATCAGTCATAGCTCTGCTTTTATGTTAGGCATGAAACAAGCGGGTATGGCGACAACGGGTAAGCATTTTCCGGGGCACGGTGGTGTGATTGCAGATTCGCATAAAGAAACCCCAATTGATACTAGAGACAATATTTTTGATCTTGATATGGCAATCTTCCGAGCTCAAATAGAGGCTGGATTGTTAGATGCAATGATGCCTGCGCATGTCATTTATCCTGAATATGACAATATGCCTGCTAGTGGATCTGAATATTGGCTTAAATCTGTATTACGTCAGCAACTAGGCTTTAAAGGCTTAGTCTTTTCTGATGATCTCAATATGGAAGGCGCAGGTGTGATGGGAGGGCCAGTTGATAAGGCAATGCAAAGTTTAAGAGCTGGCTGCGATATGGTACTGATGTGTAATAACCGAAATAGCGCCGTAGAAATTTTGGATACCTTACCAATTACTCAAGTCCCAGGTGCTTATTCACTCGCTAAGAAAAACACCATAACCCTTAACGAACTGCGCTCGTCAAGAGAGTGGAAAGAAGCAGTTGAGGCATTAGCTAAAGCCGAGCTTTTCCTTTAATACCTTTAAATAACGACGACTAACAGGGGCTTGGTGGCCATTAAGCGTAATGATCTCCGCCAAGCCCTGATCCAATAATCTAATTTCTCTAATTGCCTTTGGGCTGACTAAATATTGTCGATGACAACGTATAAGTGGGGTTTTTTCTTCAAGCACTTTTAGCGTGAGTTGGCTGCTGGTGGTGTGCTCTGAGGTTTGGATATTAACGCCACTAAAGTCGCTATAGGCCACCTCAATACTATCAACAGGAATAAGCATAATACGGTTATGCCCACAGCAAGGTACTTGCTCTAAGTTGTTAGGAGTTATGGCAGCATAGTCCACATTGATTTTATCTTTATTAAACAGTTTCTTTAATCGGCAAACGGTCTTATTCAACCTTTGTGGGTCAATTGGTTTTAGAAGATAATCAAAAGCATTATCTTCAAATGCTTGAAGTGCATATTTATCATAGGCAGTAACAAACACCACTGCCGGCATCGTATCTGGATCTAACATACTGAGCAGTTCAATACCCGATACTTGGGGCATATGGATATCTAAGAAAACTACATCAGGCTTTAAGGTATTGATTTTTTGTAGTGCTTGAATAGCGTTACTTGCTTGATCAATCACTTCTATGTGTAAAGTTTGTTCTAGAAGTTCACTTAACTCCTCTCTTGCAAACAGTTCATCGTCGACCACTAAAGCTCTAAGCATGATTATTCTCGTGATTATTTTTGTTGTAATTATTGGGAATAGTGAAGCTCATACGAGTGAACTTATTCGGTTCGCATTCGATTTTTAATCTGTGCTTTTCACCAAAGTAGTTGCTTAAACGCTTAGCGACAATCTGCATGCCAAGCCCTGTTTGATCTTTATTTTCTGGTTGATAGGAACCGGCATTATCTTCAACGGTAATCCTATCGCCCATAGGATCTGGACTGCTATATACTTTTACGACACCACTCTCTAAAAGATTGGATACGCCATGTTTGATCGCATTTTCAACTAAAGGTTGTAGGGTAAAACTCGGTACCATTTTATCAAGCAGATGCTCGGCAATATCAATGTTGATATCTAAGCGATCAACAAAGCGAGATTTCTCAATCGTAAGATAAGAGTTAACGTGCATTAACTCTTCTTTGAGAGTAACAAGTTCCGTATTTCGTTTCAGGTTGCCACGGAAAAACTGTGAAAGATGCTGGATTAGCTCTCTTGCTTTTCCGGGATCTCGTCGAGTGATAGCACTGATAGTGTTGAGTGCATTGAACAAAAAGTGTGGGTTGACCTGCGCATGCAGTAATTTTATTTCAGCTTGTGATAGTAGTATTTTTTTCTGTTGATACTCGCTATATAAAATTTGGCTAGAAAGCAATTCGGCAATACCTTTAGCCATGGTCATATTGATCGATGAGAATAGTTTGACCCTTGGTTCATACAGCTTAATTGTGCCAATAACCTTATCATCTGCAATTAATGGGATAACCAGAGATGAGCCTAACTTGCAATCAGCAGAGAGGGAGCATTGATAAGGGCTACTTCTTCCATCAAGATAGATTATTCGTTTTTCTTTCATTGATGTGAGCGTGTATTCAGATGAAATTAATGTATTGGGCTTGTGATGATCAGAGCCTATGCCTTCGAAGGCTAATATTTTTTCTTTATCGGTAATCGCTACCGCACCAACGTTAGTTTCATCTTGGATTATAGATGCGATTTTTTGTGCGCTTTTGGTATTTAACCCTTCAGATAATACCCCCACACTGCGCTCTGCAATGTTGAGAGCTCTTTTTGAATAAGTCGATGAGTATTTTTCTAAAATAGCTCTTCTATCTTGCAAGATACTAGTAAAGAAAGCCGCGCCTAATGAGTTAGCTAATATCATCGGAACAGCAATGGTTTCGACTAAATCTATCGCCTGTGACGTTGGCTTTGCCACAATTAAAATAATGGCCATCTGAATGATTTCAGCAAATAAAGTGACATTAAAAACTACAACAGAGCTAAATAATCGATCTGCTCGCCCTTTTCTTACTAGATATAGATGAACTAATCCGCCAATCAATCCTTCTGTTGTGGTTGATATTGCGCAAGCAAGATCGGTAAATCCGCCCATAGAATAGCGATGCAAACCACCGGTGAGACCGACAGCAAACCCAACAATAGGCCCTCCAAATATTCCCCCTAAGACTGCGCCTATTGCGCGAGTGTTGGCAATGGCATCTCCAATTTGTAAACCAAAGTAGGTACCAAGAATACAAAAAAGAGAAAACATCACGTAACAGATGAGCTTGTGGCTTAATCGTTCTGAAATGTTAAGTAGGGGAATGACGAGAGGCGTCTTACTTAAGGTATACGCTACCATGAGATAAACACACATTTGTTGCAGGAGAGATAGAATCAGTTCCATTATGTTTAACTCTAAATTGATATAGGGGGGGCAATTTAATCGAAAACCTAACCAATAACTGTGATACCAGTGGCTTAAATAAAGTTTAGTCACCACACCTAAAGTAAGAGTAAATTGGTTTATATAATTGACTCTAAAAATCATGCTGTAAACTATACTGTACATTAACTGTAATAATTAACGTACAAAACACTTGAATAATATTTGTCTTCAGGTATTGTTGAAACATATCTTAAAGTTTACGTACAAATTTATTTACGGTGGCACTATGCAGCGCAGCGAACTAAGCAATGTTAATATCAGTCAAGAGCAAGTTTTAATCACTCCAGAAGAATTGAAAACTAAGATTCCTTTGAGTGAAACGGCAAGACAGTTTGTTCAGCAGTCTCGTGAAACTATCGCTAATATCATCAGTAAGAAAGATCATCGACTAGTGGTCGTTTGTGGTCCTTGTTCTATTCATGATATTGAAGCAGCTAAAGAATATGCCAAACGTCTAAAAGCGTTATCTGAAGTTGTTGGCGATCAGCTTTACTTAGTGATGCGAGTTTATTTTGAAAAGCCGCGTACTACTGTTGGCTGGAAAGGACTGATTAATGACCCGCATCTAGATGGTTCTTTTGATATTGAACATGGTCTGCACACTGCTCGTAAGCTATTAGTTGAACTTGTTGACATGGGCATTCCTCTAGCAACAGAAGCGCTTGATCCAATTAGCCCTCAGTATCTTGCTGATACATTTAGCTGGTCTGCAATTGGCGCTCGTACTACAGAATCACAAACCCACAGAGAAATGGCGAGTGGCCTTTCAATGCCTGTTGGCTTTAAAAATGGTACAGACGGTAGCCTTTCTACTGCTATTAATGCGATGCAAGCAGCGTCTTCTAGCCACCGCTTCATTGGTATTAACCGTGCAGGACAAGTGGCATTACTGACAACTAAAGGTAACCCAGAAGGGCATGTCATCCTACGCGGTGGTAAGCAGACTAACTATGATTCAGTTTCTGTTCGTGAATGTGAAGATGAACTAGCAAAAGCTGGTTTGGACGCAGCACTGATGATTGACTGTAGCCACGCTAACTCTCGTAAAGATTTTCGTCGTCAGCCATTAGTTGCTTCTGATGCTATCCAGCAAATCCGTGAAGGTAATAAATCCATCATAGGTTTGATGATTGAAAGTAATATTCACGAAGGCAATCAGAGCTCAGATATACCGCTTGATCAAATGACCTATGGTGTTTCTATTACTGATGCATGTATCAATTGGGAGTCAACTGAGGCACTATTGACCCAAGCTCACAAAGAGCTCATTCCGGTTTTACAAGACAGATTAAGCAAGTAATAGAGTACCAGCATGGCAAAGCAACTACAGGGTTTAAGAGATAAGATTGATTCAGTAGATAAGCAAATGCTTGATCTACTGGAGCAACGACTAAAATTGGTGGAAGAAGTAGGCGAGGTTAAGAGTGAACATGGCCTGCCTATTTATGCCCCAGATAGAGAGGCAGCAATGTTACTCTCTCGTCGAAATGAAGCGCAGAAGCGTGGTATTCCGCCTCAACTTATTGAAGATATCCTGCGCCGAGTCATGCGTGAGTCTTATGCAAGTGAAAAAGACTCTGGCTTTAAATGCTTGAATCCTGATTTAGGTGATGTGGTCATTATCGGTGGTAATGGCCAACTCGGTAGCCTATTTAGAAAGATGTTTGATCTTTCTGGTTACAATGTAAAAGTGCTAGGTAGTAAAAATTGGCATGAAGCTGAGACGTTATTTAAAACGGCGGGCTTGGTGATTGTCACGGTACCGATTAACAAAACTGAATCTGTTATTGCTAAGTTAGATAATTTGCCTAAAGAGTGCATTTTGTGTGACTTTACTTCAATTAAGGCAAAACCTTTAAAGGCAATGCTGGAAGTACATGCAGGACCTGTAGTAGGGCTTCACCCAATGTTTGGCCCAGATGTTCCAAGTCTGGCAAAGCAAGTTATTGTTCATTGTGAAGGTCGAGATGCGCAGAAGTATCAGTGGCTACTTGAGCAATTTGCCATTTGGGGCGCAAGTTTATGCCCAATGGATGCAGAGCAGCATGATGATGGTATGACACTTATTCAGGCACTTCGTCACTTTACCTCGTTCGCGTATGGCTTACATCTAAGCAAAGAAAACCCAGATATCGATACACTGCTTAAACTAAGCTCACCGATTTACCGATTAGAGATCGCAATGGTGGGGCGTTTGTTTGCTCAAGACCCTGATTTATATGGTGATATCATTCTTTCTTCTGAAAAGAATATAAAGATGATAAAGCGTTTTCATCAACGTTTAGGCGAAGCAGTTGCGTTATTAGAACACCATGATAAAAGTGCTTTTGTGAATCAGTTTAACTCTGTTTCCGAATGGTTTGGTGACTACTCTCAGCAGTTTATGTTGGAAAGTCAGACCTTGTTAAAGCAAGCCAATGACTCTATTCAAAGAGATAATTAAAATCTATGTTAAAATAAAAAAGGTCGCTAATTGCGACCTTTTTTTATGCAAACCAGATAATTAGATAACTAATTATTTAGCGACACGTTTGTACTTAATGCGGTGAGGTTCAGCCGCTTCAGGTCCAAGAGTCTTCTTCAGCCATTCCATGTATTCGTTGTAGTTACCTTCGTAGAAGTTAACTTGACCTTCATCACGGTAATCAATGATGTGAGTCGCAATACGATCTAGGAACCAACGGTCATGCGAGATAACCATGGCACAGCCAGGGAACTCAAGTAGAGCTTCTTCTAGTGCACGTAGTGTTTCAACGTCAAGGTCATTGGTTGGCTCATCGAGTAGTAACACGTTACCACCAGTTTTAAGAAGCTTAGCTAAGTGAACACGGTTGCGCTCGCCGCCAGACAGTTGACCAATTACTTTTTGTTGATCAGCGCCTTTGAAGTTAAAGCGTGAACAGTATGCGCGCGCCGGAATTTCAAAGTTGTTGATCTTAATGATATCAGCGCCTTCCGAGATTTCTTGGAATACTGTTTTAGTATCATCCATGCTATCTCTAAACTGCTCAACAGAAGCCAGTTTAACCGTATCACCCATTTCAACCGTACCAGAGTCTGGTTGCTCAGTGCCGCTCAGCATCTTAAATAGAGTTGATTTACCTGCACCGTTAGCACCGATAATACCGACAATCGCCCCTTTAGGCATAGAGAATGATAGGTCATCGATAAGTACGCGACCATCAAATGACTTAGTCAGGTTCTTCACGTCGATAACTTTATCACCTAGGCGTTCACCTGGCGGGATAAACAGTTCGTTAGTTTCGTTACGTTTCTGACGATCGCCACTTTGTAGTTCTTCAAAGCGAGCCATACGTGCTTTAGATTTCGATTGACGGCCTTTAGGATTTTGACGAACCCACTCCAGCTCTTTCTCGATAGTCTTTTGACGAGCACTCTCTTGTGATGCTTCTTGTTGTAGACGCGCATCTTTTTGCTCAAGCCAAGAAGTGTAGTTACCTTCCCATGGAATACCTTCACCACGGTCAAGCTCAAGAATCCAACCCGCTGCATTATCAAGGAAGTAACGGTCATGGGTAATCGCAACTACGGTTCCTGTGTAATCAACAAGGAAACGTTCTAGCCACGCGACAGATTCTGCATCTAAGTGGTTGGTTGGTTCATCAAGAAGTAACATATCTGGTTTTTCTAGAAGTAGACGACAAATCGCTACGCGGCGACGTTCACCACCAGATAGTTTTTCAATCTTCTGATCCCACTCAGGTAGACGCAGCGCATCTGCGGCGCGCTCAAGTGAGTTTTCTAAATTGTGACCATCTTTTGCTTGGATAAGTGCTTCAAGATCGCCTTGCTCTTTTGCTAGAGCATCGAAGTCAGCATCAGGTTCTGCGTAAGCGGCATAAACTTCATCAAGACGTTTCATTGCGCCCGCAACATCAGCAACGGCTTCTTCTACAATTTCACGTACAGTTTTAGATTCGTCTAGTTTAGGTTCCTGTGGAAGATAACCTACTTTTAGCCCTGCCTGTGGACGTGCTTCACCATCGATATCAGTATCAATACCGGCCATGATGCGTAGTAATGTTGATTTACCTGCGCCATTTAGACCGAGTACGCCAATTTTGGCACCTGGAAAAAAGCTTAGAGAAATGTCTTTAAGGATTTGACGTTTTGGTGGCACGATTTTGCTCACCCGAGACATGGTATAGACGTATTCAGCCATTACCTAGATATCCTGTATTTAATGGGGTTATAAACCCTAGAAACAAAGCTCTATTTTATACCATGCTACCTACTTTTGTTACCGTGAGTCGCGCAAAATCATCAGTTGTTGAAATCCTCAATAGTAATTTACCTGATTCTTACAAAGTTCATCATTTGTTGCGTATTATGAATATAGGCAAATAAGAATTCTCATCATCAAAAAGAGATAAGCATGGCAGCATTTATAAAATGGTTAGGGATTGGTGTTGGGATGGTGTCATTATCAATCTCCGCATCATCGGGATCTGCATCACCAGTTTCATCAAAGCTACAGCAACAACGTGATATCTACGATCAGGCTCAAACTCTGATTAATCAAAAAGATTTTTCTCAATATCAATCGCTTCGAGATCAGCTAAACGATTATCCTCTTACTCCGTATTTAGATTACCGTATGTATATGGCTGATTTGGATCAGAGAACGCCAAGTGAAGTGGATAAATATATCAAGGACAACCATCGCTATCCGTTTTCTCAAACAGTGCGTGGTGCGTATCTTGATGCTCTAGTAAAAGCAGAAGACTGGCAGGGTTTTTATCAGTTTCAGGTGAAAAAACCTCGCATGCAAAGTTATCAGTGCAGTTATTACTTTGCTCAGTATCAAGTGGGGAAGAGTGTTGAGGC
This sequence comes from Vibrio sp. UCD-FRSSP16_30, assembly GCF_001676025.1. Lineage (GTDB taxonomy): Bacteria > Pseudomonadota > Gammaproteobacteria > Enterobacterales > Vibrionaceae > Vibrio. Next base: position 11,869 of record NZ_LZFW01000079.1, on the reverse strand, counting down.
ATTCAAAGGGGCCTCAAATTTATGGTTAAGTGGCTCAAGTGTTGCCAATGAATGTAATGCGCTATTTAAAGCATGGGACGAAGCAGGCTTACGTAAAGATGAGCTGATATTGCAACGTATCGAATTGGCGTTTGTTAGTCGTAATGGGCGATTGCTCAATCACTTAAAAGACTTACCTAAATCCGAGAAAACTAAAGATAACGCGAATGCTATTTATCAGCTTTATAAAAATAAGTCACAAATAGAAGAGTTTGCTACTTCTCAGCCTCACTCCAAGGTGAATAAAAAAGTGACGTTAGCGGCCTTAAAGCGCATTACTTATCAAGAAGCAAACCCAGAACTGGCCATCAAAGTACTGGATAGCGTGGCAAAAGCTCAGCAGTTTACCGATAAAGAATATCAAGATAGTGCTGACTATATTGCGTATAGCCTTATCAATACAGAGGATGCGCAACTGGCAAAGTGGCGTGACAATGCATTGTTAAATAGCACTAACTCTAAATGGTTGATGCGTCGAGCTCGCTTAGCGATTCAGCATCAAGACTGGAAAGGCTTAGAGGTATGGATTGGTAAACTTCCAGATAAAGAGAAAAACTCTAAACGCTGGCGTTATTGGCAGGCCCGCACGGATGTTGCTTTGGGGCAAGTCAGCCAAGGTAAAGCGGAAATGGAAAAATTATTGGGTCATCGAAACTTCTACAGTATTGCTGCTGCAGATTTTTTAGATAAGCCAATTCAATACAAAACCAGTTCGGTATTAAAGCAGCAGCATGCTTCTATTAAGGTGTTTTCTGATGCCTTAGTTCGTATCAAAGAGCTTATCGCGGTTGATAAAATTACCGCTGCTAAACATGAGTGGCGCTGGGTACTGGCAAGAGCAACCTCAGAACAGAAAAAAGAGCTGGCTCAATATGCGGCTAAACATCATTGGAATCACTTAACGGTCATTGCAACAATTGAAGCAAAAATGTGGGATCACATCAGTTTGCGCTTCCCTATTGCTCATCAATGGTGGTTTAACTTTTATGCGAAGAAATTTGATGTTGATCCGATCACATTAATGGCATTAGCTCGACAAGAAAGTGCGTTGGATATTGATGCTCAGTCTCCGGTTGGCGCTAGAGGTTTAATGCAAATTATGCCTAAGACCGCATCTTCAACGGCTAAGCATTATGATATTGAATATAGCGGAGCTGATGAACTATTTGATGTGAGTAAAAACATTGAAATAGGCAGTCGTTATTTGTCTGGGTTATTAGATGACTATGATGGAAACCGGGTACTGGCATTTGGCGCTTACAATGCGGGACCAAATCGAGTTCAGCAGTGGCGTGAGAGGACTGGTGGAAAAGTCGATGTTTATTCATATATTGAGTCCATTCCATTTGCAGAAACTCGTGGATATATTAAAAATATTCTTATGTTTGAAGTTTACTATCGCGGGATTTTAAATAAAAACGGACCATTTTTATCTGACTTAGAAGCTGAAATGAAGTATTAATAACAGAGTTTTACAGAACAAGTCGGTGCATTATGAACCCAGAAGAACAAGAGTGGCATAAATTACTCTCTACCATAGCTCAGGCTGCTAAGCAGGATGAGCATCAAGTACTATTGTCTATTATGCTCACGCCTGATGAAAAAGAGGCATTAGTAACTCGAGCTAAGATACTGCATAAACTGCTGAATGAAAAATGTTCACAAAGGCAGATTAGTCAAGAGTTGGGAGTGGGGATTGCGACGGTTACTCGGGGTTCAAATGAACTAAAAGGGCGTTCAGAAGAAGAGCAACAATTGGTTTCTCGTCTTCTGAAGCCCTTTATAGACTAATGACTTATGGTGATCTTAAAAAGCGTCTTGGTTATTAAATGGAATAAGAGCCAAAATAAGAGCTTGATGATAAACACTGCTGCGACTGAGGCGGTTATTGGTTAAAATCCCGATAGCGCCGCCTTTTTGCTTAATGTTTTGCGTGCCATAAGATTCATCCATGGCATCCCCTAGCTCTTTGCCTTGCTTCACTAGATTCAATACTTTGGTCGGTAGCATCAAGCTTGAAGAGCGTGACTCTCCGTGTTGCTGGTGAGACTCTATGATCATCCAAGCAAAAGTGGCATTAGCTTCAATGCCCGCTTCTAGACCCACATAGTAATCGGCATCAATAATCGCTTTTTTAGCATTTGATACTCGATTTTGTGCTCCGCGCTTAGTTTCTTCATTCGACATCGGCTGATCACCAACACCACTATCAACACTTACCCCTTCAAAGATAAACTCTTGTTGTGGGAACACTTCGTTAAAAGCACTTTCAACTGCATTTATCTTGGCTGGATTTAAAGAGGCAACAATGACCTTTTGCATCTAGATGATCCTTTAAAGCACTTTAACTTGAGTAGGTTTAATGTTCTCACTTGGGTAGCAGCCCAATACTTTGAGATAGCGGGTGATTTTTACCAGTTCATTGATTGCTGATTGCGCCGCATGAGAATCTAAGTGGGTTTCTAAATCCATATAGAACATCTCTTCCCAAGGATTGCCCATGATAGGACGAGATTCTAATTTAGTGATATTGATGCTGTGACGTTGCAATACTAATAGGCTTTCAACAAGAGAGCCTGCCTCTTGAGAGGTGGACATAATTAAGGTTGTTTTAGCTGGGATTTGGTCTGAAACACAAACCGCTTTACGCGCTACAACAATAAAACGAGTGTGATTTTCTGTTTGGTTAGCAATATTTTCTTGGACGTTTTGCAGGCCATAGAGCTTACCACTTATGGCGTTACCAATTGCAGCTGCATCAGGTCGGTTAAGCTCTTTCACCTTGAGCATTGCATCTGCAGTGCTAGCACAGGTTTCCAATTTAACCCCTTTAAGACGCCCTAGGAAATCACTGCATTGTTGATGAGGTTGCGGGTGAGAGTAAAGCGTTTTGATCTCTTCAATGCGCACATCTTCGGTCGACAATAGGCAATGCTCAATTGGATGAGACAGTTCACCGACTATATAAAGGGTCGTGTGCTGTAAAAGGTCATAAACCTCATTAATCGAACCTGAGCTGGTATTTTCTATAGGAAGAACACCAAAATCGGCATGACCGGATTCAACAGTTTTGGTGATACCTTTAAAGGAGTCACAATTGAGCTCGATAAGATCGGTATTACGACGGTTAAAGTACTCTCGGCTAGCAAGGTGTGAGTATGACCCTTTAGCACCAAGAAAGGCGACGCGAGCTAGTGGCTTACGTTGCAGGGCAGGGTTGACTAGGTTTTGCAGGTACGCCTGTTGCAACAATACCGAGTCTTCAATAATGGTATAAAAAACTTTAGTAATGTAATCCGCATCTAATTGGTATTTTTCTTTACCATTATTAATGAGTTTGACCAATAGTTGTTGTTCTCTATCGGCATCTCTTACTGGCTTAGAGGTTTCCACTTTGCTTTTAGCAACTTCTAAACTCAAATTGCGACGTTCGGACAGTAAGCTAAGTAGTTTATCGTCAAGAGCATTGAGTCTGTGGCGAATATCGTCGAGAGAAAGTGGTGTGTCAGCCATTTCTTGTTCCTTTAAATGGGGATTACGAAAAAGATATAGAGATCACAATAAGCTATGGCGGGAATTAGGGTCAAGAAAAAACAGCGCCATAAAGGCGCTGTTTTTATTGGTTAATCAATAATCGCTCAAATTATACTTCGTCGGTGATAGCTTCTTCCGGCTCTAGTGGTGCATCAGAGTGACTCGCGCGACGAGCTTCTGGTTTATGACGAAGCTTATTAAGTTGTCTTTCTAGCTTCTGTTCAACTTCATTTACTGCAATGTATAGGTCACTATTAATTGCAGAAGCAACCAGCTGACCTTTAGGTACGGTTAGAACAGCTTCAAACTTTTTATTCTTGTTTGGCTCTTCTTGGAAGCTGGTGTTGCAATTAATAATATCAACTTGCCATTTTTCTAGTTTGCTAAATTTATCTTCAATATGAGATCGAATCGCAGAGGTGATTTCAATGTTTTTACCAGTAATATTTATTTTCATATAAGTCGTTTCCTCTGTATAAAACTTTTTGGCTTAAGTTCAGATTACGACTTTTACGAAAATAAATCGAGATAAAGATCACATAAATCCACCTAAGAAAACCGTTATGAAATGTTTGTGATTTTTTGCATATCTCGATAAGAAAAATCTTGCGATCAGTTGTATTTACTGTCAAATTTGAATGAATAAATCGAACAGTAAATACGAACTCACACCTTTCTAAATCGCTAGATTAATCAGTCACATCAAATATCAGTCGTACTGGGTCAATCTGATTATTTAAATCATCATGAATCTTCCTGCGTTCATCTTGGATCTCTCCAAGTTGTTTATAGATCGTGTAATAGCGATTAATGTTAGCAACGTACTGCACCGGTTCTCTCCCAATATTTCTTCGTGCCACAATTTCAACATTGTTAAACCAAACATTATGGTCAAATCCTTGTTTCTTCGCTAATGCTCTCATTCTACGAATCTTGGCAGGTCCCGCATTGTATGAAGCAAGACTAAAGTAGACCTTATCATTGTCGTTAATATCAGAGTCACTAAAGTATCGATCATGGATAAACCGAAGATACTTGGTGCCGGCATGAATATTATTTTCGACTGGTTTAATATTGGGAATATTAATATAGGGGTCTTTAGCGGTAGCGGGCAGGACTTGCATGATGCCGACGGCCCCACGATGAGAAACTTTACTATTGTCTAAGCCAGACTCTTGGAATGCTTGGGCTGAAAGCATCACCCAGTCTATTTCATACTCTTGTCCGTAGCGTTCAAATAACTTAGATAAGCTTTCTAGCTTAGCCATTTTTTTAGGGTTCAATGCACGAGTAAGCCAGCGGGTATCTTGTAGGTATTTACCATAAATAACATTGCCCAGCAGAGTGCCCCTCTTGGCTGTACGTATGTAATTATTGATGACCTTTTTGAATTCAGGGTTGTTATGACGCAGTGCCCAAGCAATTTTACCATTGGTGCGTACTGGAAATTCTTCGTGTATTTGAATGTTGTTCATGACGTTTAGCCATAGTTTAGCTTTATGGCTATCAATTATGGTCGCAGGTATTATCCCTTGGTTCACCATTTCAACTAATTCAATATCTTGTAAGTTTTCTTGAACAAAGTTCACGGCAATCGGATTTAGACCATTACTGGATAGCTGTTCATTTATTAACTGAATACTTTCAAAGTAACTAGAGCTTGCTCTGACCCATACTTCCATACCACTGGTTTGCTCTAGTGATGTGATTTTTGGAGACTGTTTATGAGTGAGGATAAGTTCATTAACATCGTTAAGAATTGGTGTACTAAAGTCGATAATCTTTTTACGACGCTCAGTAATGGTGAGATTTGCGATTGCGATGTCGCCATAGCCTTTATTTAATGTATCAAATAGCTCATCTCGAGTAACCGGGATGATTTTGACTCGCATATAGGGGTGTTTTTTTTTCAGGCTAAGTTCAAAGTGATGTAACTGCTCGGCGATGATGCCTTTCGGTCTACCACCTTCGACATAATAGAAGCCAAGATCCGCTGCCACCAAAGCGCGCACAACGCCTTTCTCTTTGATAACTTTGTAGTCACCAGTATAGGTTGCTTGCTGTATAGGAGACAGTTCAAGAGCTTGTATTGGTAAGGATATTATTACTAGGGCAAAGAGCCCAATTATAAGATTTTTCATACAACATTCCGTGTTGGTTTATGAAAAAGTAGCATATAAGCTACGGTGGGACGTTAATTATTTAACATCCCACCCTTAAATTTAACATTTATAGTGGGTTTTGCTCAATAAGTTTTTGTGTTCGAGCAACAGCATCATCTAAATTAAGTTCTTGATAGGCAATAACTTGTAAGCGTAACGCTTTACGAGCTGCTTCTGTATCTGGATAACTACGTTGGATCTCTTGGCAGCGATTAACGGCTGCTATCCATGCTTTGCGGCGAATATAAAAATCAGCCGTTGCATAGTCATACTCAGAAAGACGATGTTTTAATGCCACCATGCGCTGTTGTGCATCTTGCGCGTAAGGGCTATTTGGATAACGTTGTAGTAAACGTTTAAAGTCTGAAAACGCTAGTTTTACCGGTTCTGGATCTCGGTCTGAGCGATCGATATTAAAAATATCATGTAAAAAGTTTCGATCTTGCGCCATGTGAGTTAAGCCTCGCATGTACAGCACCCAGTCTGACTTTTCATGAGTCGGATTTAAGCGAGTAAAACGCTCAATAGTCGCAAGGGCCAGTGGCAACTCATCATTTTTATAATAAGAATAGATAAGATCTAACTGTACTTGCTCAGAGTAAGGGCCAAATGGGTAACGAGAATCTAAAGCTTCAAGTTTTTCTACCGCTGTCGACCATGAACCTTCTCGCAAAGAAGCTTGAGCATCAGCATAAAGCTGCGAGGGCGGGATATCGGGTACAATTTCATCACTGCTGCTACATCCTGCGAGCAGTAGAACAGATAAAAGACCAACTAAAGTTTGATGTTTCATGTATAAACGAGAAGCCTGCTTAATTAAATTATTTCGTAGGTTACCGTTACAATCGGCGACTAAGCAGATACAATAACGGAAAGGTTTATTTTTTCATATAAATAAGCATTAGTCCCACAGTTTTTTTAAAAGTTCGATATGGCCCAGCAGATAGAGTTAAAAAGTACAGTAAAAGAGAGTCAACTAGGCCAACGCCTAGATCAAGCCATCGCAGAATTATTTGATGAGTTTTCTCGTTCCCGCTTGAAAGAGTGGTTGTTAGACGGAAAAGTCAGCGTTGATGGTACCGTTGTATCCAAAGCTCGAGTCAAAGTTATGGGCGGCGAAGAGATAGCTATCCTCGCTGAAATCGAAGATGAGGAACGTTGGGAAGCTCAAGATATCCCACTAGATATTGTCTATGAAGATGATGATCTATTAGTTATTAACAAGCCTCGCGGATTAGTCGTGCACCCAGGTGCAGGAACTCCAGATGGTACAATTTTAAATGCATTGTTGCATTACTACCCTCAAATTGCCGAGGTGCCTCGAGCGGGTATTGTTCACCGTCTTGATAAAGACACTACAGGTTTGATGGTGGTCGCTAAAAACGTACCGACTCAAACTCGTTTAGTTCGTACTTTGCAAAAACGTCGCATCACTCGTGAATACGAAGCGATTGCTATTGGCAAAATGACGGCAGGCGGCATGATTGAAAAATCAATTGGTCGTCACTCAACTAAGCGTACTTTAATGGCGGTTAGTGAGTTTGGTAAACCTGCAATAACGCATTACCGAGTTGCAGAACGTTTCCGTGAGCACACACGTATTCGATTACGTCTTGAAACAGGCCGTACTCACCAAATTCGTGTTCATATGTCTTATCTTCAACACCCACTATTAGGCGATATCGCTTATGGTGGCCGTGCTCGTATCCCTAAAGGGGCTTCTGAGGAATTGACGACAATGATTCGTTCGTTTGATCGTCAAGCATTGCACGCGGTTATGTTGATGTTTGTTCACCCATCAACCGGTGAGGAAATGCAGTTCCATGCTCCAGTACCGGATGATATGGTTCAAATGACCGAAGCTCTACGTCAAGATGCTCGCTTAAATAACGAAGACGATTATTTGTGAGTTATTTGCATCCCAATTGGAGTGTCGAAAACTGCGTTAAATCCATTAGTTCAACGCGAGCTGGTGGATTTTCAACGGGGGATTTTGCCAGCCTCAATTTAGGGATGCACGTTAATGATGATCCTATTACTGTTCAAAAAAATAGAGATCATCTTGCTCAGCTTAGTCAGATGCCATCATCACCTGTTTGGATGAATCAAACTCATTCAACAGTAGTTGTTGAGTTAACAAAACCGACAACTGAAGTGATAGAAGCCGATGCGCTAGTGACATCAGTTCCTGGAATTGTATGCAGTGTTATGACTGCCGATTGTCTGCCTGTTTTATTTGCCAGTGCCGATGGCAAAAAAGTAGCAAGTGCACATGCCGGATGGCGTGGCTTAGTCGGTGGAATTTTAGAAAATACACTGCAACACTTTTCTGGCCCAGTCACTGCTTGGGTTGGACCTGCTATTGGTGTTGATGCCTTTGAAGTTGGTGATGAAGTAAGACAGCAATTCATTGATATTAACAGTGATGATACCGTCGCTTTTTATTCGCATAAACCGGGTAAATGGATGGCTGATCTGCCGTTATTAGCTAAATTGCGATTACAAAGGGCCGGATGTGAATCTGTGACCTTATCTAATCTGTGTACCTATACAGATGAAGAGCGTTTCTTTTCATATCGTCGCCATTCTTCTACAGGGCGTCAATCTAGCTTTATATGGATTGAATAGTTCTCCCGCTTTAAACTCCCAACATATAGCACACTTGAAATTTTGCTCCTTAGCTACCATTTGATCTATTAGATAGTCATTAATAGCTTAATAGGAGGCTAATATGCGTTTTGAACGATTAACTGGCAAATTTCAAACAGCCCTTTCAGATGCACAGTCTTTGGCTGTAGGTCGAGATCATCAATATATAGAACCTACACACCTTTTGTTTACCTTGTTAAACCAAGAGGGAGGGAGCGTTAGACCACTCCTGACTATGTTAAATGTTGATATTGCACAATTGCGCATTCAACTCTCTGACAAACTCAATAGCTTTCCTAAAGTCAGCGGCTTAGCGGCTGATGTTCAAATTTCTGCTCCGTTAACTCAATTACTGAATCTGTGCGATAAGTTCGCGCAAAAACGTAATGACAGTTACATTTCATCAGAGCTGTTCTTACAAGCTGCGATTAACGATAAGAACCAGCTTGCTCCAATGCTTAAATCTCAAGGAGTGACAGAGGCTAAAATTGTCGAGGCGATCAAAAAGATCACAGGTGGTCAAAAGGTCGATGATCCAAATGCTGAAGAGCAAAGACAAGCATTAGAGAAATACACAATAGATCTCACCGCTCGAGCAGAGCAGGGCAAACTTGATCCTGTTATTGGTCGTGATGATGAAATTCGTCGAACCATTCAAGTCTTACAGCGTCGAACTAAAAATAACCCAGTACTTATTGGTGAACCTGGTGTCGGTAAAACCGCCATCGTTGAGGGGCTTGCTCAGCGCATCATCAATGATGAAGTACCAGAAGGGCTGAAAGGACGCCGAGTTCTTGCATTAGATATGGGGGCACTCATTGCTGGTGCTAAATATCGCGGCGAATTTGAAGAGCGCCTAAAGTCGGTACTTAATGAACTGGCGCAAGAAGAGGGTAATATCATCCTCTTTATTGATGAAATGCACACCGTTGTCGGTGCAGGCAAAGCCGATGGAGCAATGGATGCAGGTAATATGCTTAAACCTGCTTTAGCTCGCGGCGAATTACACTGTGTCGGGGCAACAACATTAGATGAGCATCGTCAATATATAGAAAAAGATCCCGCTCTAGAGCGTCGCTTCCAAAAAGTATTGGTTGATGAGCCTTCTGTTGAGGACACAATTGCAATATTGCGTGGCTTAAAAGAGAAGTATGAACTTCATCACCATGTTGATATAACCGATCCCGCTATTGTTGCCGCCGCAACCCTGTCTCATCGTTATGTTTCTGATCGTCAACTTCCGGATAAAGCCATTGATTTGATTGATGAAGCCGCGTCATCGATTCGTATGCAAATTGACTCAAAACCTGAGGCAATGGACAAATTGGATCGTAAGATCATTCAGTTGAAAATGGAACAACAAGCACTGCGTAAAGAAGATGATGATGCCAGCCGTAAACGTGTTGCTTTGATTAATGGCGAGTTATCGGATAAAGAACGCCAATATGCAGAATTCGATGAAGTGTGGGTGGCAGAAAAGGCTTCTCTATCTGGCACACAAAATATTAAAACCGAATTAGAACAAGCTAGATTAGATATAGAGTTTGCTCGCAGAGCTGGCGATCTCAATCGCATGTCTGAATTGCAATATGGCCGTATTCCTGAATTGGAAAAACAACTTCAATTAGCATCAGAAGCAGAACAAAAAGAACTGACATTATTGAAGAATAAAGTAGGTGATGCGGAAATTGCCGAAGTGTTGTCAAAACAGACCGGTATACCAGTTGCAAAAATGCTTGAAGCGGAAAAATCTAAACTGTTGCGTATGGAAGATGATCTGCACAAACAAGTGATAGGTCAAAATGAAGCGGTTGAGGCCGTTGCCGATTCTATCCGTCGTAGTCGAGCGGGATTATCTGATCCAAACAAACCGATAGGTTCATTCCTATTTTTAGGCCCTACAGGTGTAGGTAAAACAGAGTTATGCAAAACATTAGCAAACTTCCTATTTGATAGTGAAGAAGCAATGGTACGTATAGATATGTCTGAGTTTATGGAAAAACACTCTGTTGCTCGCTTAGTAGGTGCACCTCCGGGTTATGTTGGATATGAAGAAGGTGGTTACTTAACAGAAGCGGTGCGACGTAAACCATACTCAGTCATATTATTGGATGAAGTAGAAAAAGCGCATCCCGATGTGTTTAATATACTATTACAAGTATTAGATGATGGCCGGTTGACTGATGGTCAGGGTCGTACGGTTGATTTTAGAAATACCGTGCTGATCATGACTTCTAACTTGGGCTCTACGCAAATCCATGAGGGATTTGGTGATACAACTTATGAACAAATGAAAGAACGAGTGATGGATGTGGTTAAAAGTCATTTCCGCCCAGAGTTTTTAAACCGTGTTGATGAAAGTGTTGTATTCCACCCATTGGGTCAAAAGCATATTCGCAATATTGCTGCTATTCAGCTAAAAGCATTAGTGCAGCGATTAGAAGCTCAAGACTACTTAGTCTCTATTAGTGATGAAGCGCTAGATAAAATTGCTCAAATTGGATTTGACCCTGTTTACGGAGCAAGACCGCTAAAACGTGCAATCCAGCAATATATAGAAAACCCATTAGCTAAATCGTTATTGTCTGGGGCATTTGTTCCTGGAACTCAAATCGAGTTGGTTGTTGAAAACGATGAGTTAGTGACAAAACAGAGCTAACAGTATCTATTTGGGATATAAAACAGGGCTTATAGTCTACAAAATAGACGTCTTTGTTTGAAAACTATACAAGTGATATTTTTTTAAAAGAAAATTGATTTTAAGGCTTGCCACGGGGCGTTTTATTCTTATAATGCGCCCCACTGACACGGCAACAGCGGTAACGCTTCGTAGTGTTTCAGTAGGCTATTTAGCTGAACCATTTGAGTTTAACTTCTTAATAGAAAATAAATTCAAAAAAGTGTTTGACACTACGGTTCAAAACGCTAGAATGGCCGTCCACTTGAGAGGTAAGCCTCGAAAGTACGCTCTTTAACAATTTAAACCTATCAATCTGTGTGGGCACTCGTTGATGATAATCGAAAAGATTTATCAATGAACTGAGTGACCAATACAATGATTTTTAATCATTGGCACAGTCAATTCATTACTATTCTGTTGGAATAGTAATAGCTTTAAAATTACTTCTTACTTTCGAGTAAGGAACAGTTTTGAAGTCAGTATTCATTGAGCCGTTCTTCGGAACACAAAAACTTTAATTGAAGAGTTTGATCATGGCTCAGATTGAACGCTGGCGGCAGGCCTAACACATGCAAGTCGAGCGGAAACGACAACATTGACCCTTCGGGTGATTTGTTGGGCGTCGAGCGGCGGACGGGTGAGTAATGCCTGGGAAATTGCCCTGATGTGGGGGATAACTATTGGAAACGATAGCTAATACCGCATAACGTCTACGGACCAAAGAGGGGGACCTTCGGGCCTCTCGCTTCAGGATATGCCCAGGTGGGATTAGCTAGTTGGTGAGGTAATGGCTCACCAAGGCGAC
>NZ_LZFW01000078.1 GCF_001676025.1 Vibrio sp. UCD-FRSSP16_30 | reverse complement strand
AAAATGACTACTTATAGGCTGGATTAAGGTACTCCATCGATTACTTAAAGATGAGTGAAACCGCCRAGAGGAAAGGGCTACCATTAGAGCAAGGCGATAGAGTGAAARCCGGYGTGGACGTCAACTCTTAAGACGGGTAGCAATGTTTGGASTCCCACGTAGAATAAATGTAGTATGTRAGCCATGACGCTCTCCTRCCTAATAGYCGAGACATTTTCTCGTGGACTTTAGTCCTTTTGCRGTATTGTGTCTAACCTAATTTCTTGKTCATGTTATCCTTAAGGAAATAACTGATAGCGTAAATTGGACATCATATGACTTGAATTTTGTTTACGTAAGTGAAAGACATTGCACWCCTTACGAGTCAATTTTGTAGGATTGTGTTAGTCTCAACTCTCAACCCAAATTTTAAAATTATGACAGAATATCTAAGATATGTTATGCTACCCACTATTTTATTACTCGTGAAAAAATATGTTAATATGGTTTTGTAATATAATATGATGCATTAGACCTAATCATGTTCCTTATTAGCCATTAACAAAATAATGATATATTTGTTAATCATTCCATTAGTTTATTTAAAGTACAAGTAATTAAATTTCTAAATTTTTACTGCTATACTTTTTCAGGCACCCA
>NZ_LZFW01000077.1 GCF_001676025.1 Vibrio sp. UCD-FRSSP16_30 | reverse complement strand
CGCCTTGGTGAGCCATTACCTCACCAACTAGCTAATCCCACCTGGGCATATCCTGAAGCGAGAGGCCCGAAGGTCCCCCTCTTTGGTCCGTAGACGTTATGCGGTATTAGCTATCGTTTCCAATAGTTATCCCCCACATCAGGGCAATTTCCCAGGCATTACTCACCCGTCCGCCGCTCGACGCCCAATAAATCACCCGAAGGGTCAATGTTGTCGTTTCCGCTCGACTTGCATGTGTTAGGCCTGCCGCCAGCGTTCAATCTGAGCCATGATCAAACTCTTCAATTAAAGTTTTTTTGGTCTTTCGACCGGCTCAATGAATACTGACTTCAAAACTGTTCCTTACTCGAAAGTAAGAAGTAATTTTAAAGCTATTACTATTCCAACAGAATAGTAATGAATTGACTGTGCCAATGATTAAAAATCATTGTATTGGTCACTCAGTTCATTGATAAATCTTTTCGATTATCATCAACGAGTGCCCACACAGATTGATAGGTTTAAATTGTTAAAGAGCGTGCTTTGAGTGCCTTAACACTTAAGCAGGTCGCATATATTACGCGACTGACTGTTAAAGTCAACATAAAACTCTAAGTAAATTAGAACTTTATGGTGACTCACCTCATACGAGATAAGTCAAAATTAAAGCCTGGCGATGTCCTACTCTCACATGGGGAAAA
>NZ_LZFW01000076.1 GCF_001676025.1 Vibrio sp. UCD-FRSSP16_30 | reverse complement strand
CCGGCTCCTGAGAACAACTTCCATTTAATTTTTCTACTCCAATGCTTCATACTTTCTATATTTCATATTAATTTAATGTAATTAAATTAATTGGGTTGTAGATTTTTTTTTTATTTAATAAAATAATTAATTAAAAAAATGAGTGAAGAAGACGACACGTGTTCGTACAGGGATGCGCAGGCCTTCCTGGAACAAATCACAGGCGATCCAGCAGGTGATTTCTCTCAAAGCGCTTCTAGAACCTACYGACGATGATATCCCGGCTACCGTCGGCGTTGGTGTCTCCTCTGCCATTCACCGCCAACTCCACCACCACCCTCCTCAACCTCCGCCGAAGGCTTTGGATCCCGAAGATACTGCTTTGGACCTTCAGAAATCTACTTCACCTGTTTCTGAAAGACCCACGGAAACCAATGATGCCAACGTTGTTAACCCTCCCGGGTCTGTTCTCCATTTTTCTTTCATGTTTTTTTAAATGTCGTTTAATTATTTTGTTGTGTTGGCAACTTTTGTTTGTTTGTTTGTTTGTTATCTTTTGTTTCTTGGGCTACGAAACCCTAACTCCGACACCGGAATGATACTGACACAGTCATGTCGACACTAATAAAAAAAATGAAATGATGGTTGTATTTGATGTTTTCTGCGAAAAAAAGAAGTAAAATTCTAATGTTTAGTGAGAGTGAAGGGTGC
>NZ_LZFW01000075.1 GCF_001676025.1 Vibrio sp. UCD-FRSSP16_30 | reverse complement strand
CCTCTGGTGTTCGGGTTGTCATGCCAATGGCATTGCCCGGTAGCTAAGTTCGGAATCGATAAGCGCTGAAAGCATCTAAGCGCGAAGCGAGCCCTGAGATGAGTCTTCCCTGGCACTTTAAGTGTCCTAAAGGGTTGTTCGAGACTAGAACGTTGATAGGCAGGGTGTGTAAGTGCTGCGAGGCATTGAGCTAACCTGTACTAATTGCCCGTGAGGCTTAACCATACAACACCCAAGGGGTTTTGTGGACTCGAAGWAAGAACAGATTGAATGTGTATAAGAACTTTTAGATAACAGTTTTCCGAATTTTAAAATTTGCTTGGCGACCATAGCATTGTGGACCCACCTGATTCCATGCCGAACTCAGAAGTGAAACATAATAGCGCCGATGGTAGTGTGGGGTTTCCCCATGTGAGAGTAGGACATCGCCAGGCTTTAATTTTGACTTATCTCGTATGAGGTGAGTCACCATAAAGTTCTAATTTACTTAGAGTTTTATGTTGACTTTAACAGTCAGTCGCGTAATATATGCGACCTGCTTAAGTGTTAAGGCACTCAAAGCACGCTCTTTAACAATTTAAACCTATCAATCTGTGTGGGCACTCGTTGATGATAATCGAAAAGATTTATCAATGAACTGAGTGACCAATACAATGATTTTTAATCATTGGCACAGTCAATTCATTACTATTCTGTTGGAA
>NZ_LZFW01000074.1 GCF_001676025.1 Vibrio sp. UCD-FRSSP16_30 | reverse complement strand
GCAAGTTATTACGTCTTTCATCGCCTCTGACTGCCAAGGCATCCACCGTGTACGCTTAGTCACTTAACCATACAACCCCAAAGGGTCTTGCTTAACGCAATACGTTTGCTACAACGTAGTATGACGTTTCCAAGGTGCGCTATCTCTTTATTATGAGCGAGATAACTATTGTTTATTTCCGCTTTAAAAAGCAGAAGTAAACATCGATTTTGCCGGACTCAAATTTGAATAACATCAGGCAATGATGTTATTCCCAAGAACACTTGAATGTGTGTTGGTACCTAAATCWTAAAGACTTAGGATTTGAGAACTTTTAAATTTGAACAATAATGAAATCACATTATTGTTCGTCAGCTTTCCAAATTGTTAAAGAGCATAAAGCAAAAAGCTTTAATCAATAACCGAAGTCATTAATTAAAGCTCTAATACTTTAACTAAAATAAACCATCAATCTGTGTGGACACTCATCGTGARTAATCATCGTATAAGGAGGTGATCCAGCCCCAGGTTCCCCTAGGGCTACCTTGTTACGACTTCACCCCAGTCATGAACCACAAAGTGGTGAGCGTCCTCCCCGAAAGGTTAAACTACCCACTTCTTTTGCAGCCCACTCCCATGGTGTGACGGGCGGTGTGTACAAGGCCCGGGAACGTATTCACCGTGACATTCTGATTCACGATTACTAGCGATTCCGACTTCATGGACTTCATGG
>NZ_LZFW01000073.1 GCF_001676025.1 Vibrio sp. UCD-FRSSP16_30 | reverse complement strand
CAGTGTCTACAGCCGGTTTGCCACCTTCAGCCAGAGCTTGCACATCGGCATTAGTGTTATCTAAATTGTAGGTATAACTGCCATCAGCCTCTAAATGATACGTGCCATACTGACCAGCAATATCACCCGTCGTCGTCACTACCGCGTCACCGCCAGTATCACTAGATAGCGTTAGCTGACCATTCACCAATGAGGTTTGGTCTTCAGTCGCACTGTCTGTTGCATCAGTTGCCGTCACCTCGGTATCCACAGTCACTGCCAAAGGCGAAGACTGCACGGCGTGCGAAGCGTCCGTTGACGGCGCAACCGCTTCTGCTGTTAACGTGTGCTCTATACCCGCACCTGAACCATCTAACTTCGATAGTTGAACGCGATAAGACCCGTATTCATCCGAAGTCGCCGTACCCAGGACCTGGCCATTTTCGCTGATGGTCACCACCGAGAATGGAATGTCCGTCGTACCCGACATGATAGGCGTTTGTGATGAGGTTAAATCATCACTGTGACTGCTGCCGGTATCACTGCCATCGGTTAAATCTAACGTCACTGCGTTAGTTGGCACTGGGGCAAGTGGGGKTAATGTCGGCGGCGTATCGGTTACTTGAGGTAATGRCGCTTGAGTRGTTGGGTTCGTTGGTGCAACCACCGTGGTTGTGATCGGACCTGGCTGACCACTGGTTGTCGGTGCCGCGACTGTACCCTGCACTTCAAAACAAAA
>NZ_LZFW01000072.1 GCF_001676025.1 Vibrio sp. UCD-FRSSP16_30 | reverse complement strand
GATTGAAGGGGGCTGCTCCTAGTACGAGAGGACCGGAGTGGACGAACCTCTGGTGTTCGGGTTGTCATGCCAATGGCATTGCCCGGTAGCTAAGTTCGGAATCGATAAGCGCTGAAAGCATCTAAGCGCGAAGCGAGCCCTGAGATGAGTCTTCCCTGGCACTTTAAGTGTCCTAAAGGGTTGTTCGAGACTAGAACGTTGATAGGCAGGGTGTGTAAGTGCTGYGAGGCATTGAGCTAACCTGTACTAATTGCCCGTGAGGCTTAACCATACAACACCCAAGGGGTTTTGTGGACTCGAAGAAAGAACGTTGAATGTGTGATATAACTTTTAAATAACAGTTTTCCGAATTTTAAAATTTGCTTGGCGACCATAGCATTGTGGACCCACCTGATTCCATGCCGAACTCAGAAGTGAAACATAATAGCGCCGATGGTAGTGTGGGGCTTCCCCATGTGAGAGTAGGACATCGCCAGGCTTTAATTTTGACTTATCTCGTATGAGGTGAGTCACCATAAAGTTCTAATTTACTTAGAGTTTTATGTTGACTTTAACAGTCAGTCGCGTAATATATGCGACCTGCTTAAGTGTTAAGGCACTCAAAGCACGCTCTTTAACAATTTAAACCTATCAATCTGTGTGGGCACTCGTTGATGATAATCGAAAAGATTTATCAATGAACTGAGTGACCAATACAATGATTTTTAATCATTGGCACAGTCAATTCATTACTATTCTGTTGGAA
>NZ_LZFW01000071.1 GCF_001676025.1 Vibrio sp. UCD-FRSSP16_30 | reverse complement strand
GATATTAGCCCTGGTGAAAGGAGAAATAAGAGGATGATCAAGAATCGGGAATCTGCTGCACGTTCACGAGCTAGAAAACAGGAAAAGATTGCTTCTTTCTTTCTTTTTCTCTAAATTTAGTGTATGTTAGGTTGGATGATTTTGTTAAAACTCAAGGAAGTCACGGTGTCACGGTGGCTTACCGTGATTCCGTCAAAATCATCAGCAATCTAAACATACACTTAATTAATATTGTGGTGAATGGGGTCAAATATGTTGTTGATGTAGTTTCAATCTTGCTTGTCGCAACATAAAATATTTATGATGTGGCAACTAACATGATGCAAATGCTTCTGTCAAATAAAAAGACATGTTGCAAATGTTAGGTGGGGCATTATTGTTTTTTGTAGGGAATGCTAATAACCAAAAGAAAATTGTTGTTTTTATTAATGGATTCATCTACTTTTTTGTGTGGTTATTTCAGGCTTACACGAATGAACTAGWGCAGAAAGTTCAATTATTGCAGGAAGAGAATGCAAGACTTAGAAGACAGCAACAAGAGGTACATTATTGTATTTGGTCTATAAAAAATTATAAATATAACACTTTCTAGTTACTATTAACATATTTTCATTTTTAATATTTTTAGTAACTATACATTATATTATGCTTTCAATTCCACATAGTAGTGGTAGTAGGATTGATTTTAGGGTTTTTCTTGTGTCAATGTGAATGCAGCTATGGGAAGCAGAAAGTGGTGGTCAGCAAAAGAAA
>NZ_LZFW01000070.1 GCF_001676025.1 Vibrio sp. UCD-FRSSP16_30 | reverse complement strand
CCTTTGAGGCCATCCACGCAAGCTATAAGTATATCCTCAACGCCACGTTGGTTAAGCTCTGTCAAAACATTGAGCCAGAACTTTGCGCCTTCATTTTCTGCTATCCACATGCCCATCAATTCTTTTTGCCCGTCAGTATTAATTCCAAGGGCAAGAAAGATGGATTTGTTGATAATACGTTTATCTTGACGCACCTTAATCACAATGCAGTCAAGGTATACGATGGGGTAAAGGGCATCAAGCGGACGGGACTGCCACTCAACAATTTCATCGATGACGGCGTTTGTCACTCGCGAAACGAGACTCGGTGAAATCTCAGCACCGTACCATTCCTCAAAGGCATTGACGATGTCACGCGTGCTCATGCCTTGCGCGTAGAGCCACAGAATCTTATCGTCCATAGATGTAAATCGAGATTGGTGTTTTTTAACGAGCTTAGGATCGAAAGAGCCATTGCGATCACGAGGTGTATCGAGTTCGAACTCCCCATCTTCGGTTTTGATCCGCTTGCTGCTCTTTCCGTTACGGCTGTTTTTTGATTTGGATTGTTGGTGTTTTTCGTAGCCAAGATGCTCATCCATTTCAGCATTGAGAGCTGCTTCAACAGTGATCTTTTTGAGCATCTGACTGAATTCGGTTAAATCTTCAGGGCTTTTAATTCCTTTTGCTGCTTCTTTAGCAAAAGCTTCAAGTGCTTTCTTATCCATGTTGCCTTTCCTTAGCCATTACGGCATTAAGTGTAGGCAGTTACACAGAATTTAGGACAGTCTC
>NZ_LZFW01000069.1 GCF_001676025.1 Vibrio sp. UCD-FRSSP16_30 | reverse complement strand
ATTGAAGGGGGCTGCTCCTAGTACGAGAGGACCGGAGTGGACGAACCTCTGGTGTTCGGGTTGTCATGCCAATGGCATTGCCCGGTAGCTAAGTTCGGAATCGATAAGCGCTGAAAGCATCTAAGCGCGAAGCGAGCCCTGAGATGAGTCTTCCCTGGCACTTTAAGTGTCCTAAAGGGTTGTTCGAGACTAGAACGTTGATAGGCAGGGTGTGTAAGTGCTGCGAGGCATTGAGCTAACCTGTACTAATTGCCCGTGAGGCTTAACCATACAACACCCAAGGGGTTTTGTGGACTCRAAGAAAGAACKTTGAATGTGTGAYATAACTTTTAAATAACAGTTTTCCGAATTTTAAAATTTGCTTGGCGACCATAGCATTGTGGACCCACCTGATTCCATGCCGAACTCAGAAGTGAAACATAATAGCGCCGATGGTAGTGTGGGGCTTCCCCATGTGAGAGTAGGACATCGCCAGGCTTTAATTTAAATCTATAGATTGTAGAATCTGTAGATATGGACGCTCACTTAGTGAGTTGACCACTGCGGAGTGGTAGTTCAGTTGGTTAGAATACCGGCCTGTCACGCCGGGGGTCGCGGGTTCGAGTCCCGTCCACTCCGCCACTTATTTTAGAGAACCTCGCTTTGCGAGGTTTTTCTGAATCTGAAGTATGAGAAAAATCGCTACTTCAGCGAAGATTTTAGGGGTGTAGCTCCAATTGGCAGAGCAGCGGATTCCAAATCCGCGTGTTGGGAGTTCGAATCTCTCCACCCCTGCCATT
>NZ_LZFW01000068.1 GCF_001676025.1 Vibrio sp. UCD-FRSSP16_30 | reverse complement strand
GCCGACATTATTTTCGGTCACCACTATTGGTTGAACTTGAATTTGTTCTTCTAGTTTATTGAGTTTTTTAAACCAATAATGAAAGGTTTGGTAGTTAATGCCATTATCGAGGCAAAACTGTTTAATCGTCGAGTTGCTGTTTAGTTGCTGCTCAAGTATCTGAGCCCAGTGATGACGTTTTTGTTCTTGATTCATAATATCTCCTTTAAAAAAGATACTATGACGAAGCTAGATTTCTATTGATAGGTGGGTTTCGTTAACCGCTTACATTTCTCCGTACTACATCGATACGAATACAATATTAATCGTGGGGTTTACTTCATAAGCCCCACGCCTAATTTCTAGGTTAAATCCTATCTTAGCCCGATGACTTTATGTGCCAATGTTGGCTCATGATTAAAAATGCCAACTAAAATTAACGGTTTTTTCTGATGTTTGCCAAAGCTTTGTTGAAACAGTTTTATTCAGTGCATGAGAGGCTAATTCACATTCGCCAACAGGGCCTGTAAAATAGTTAAACCCTGTTGGGCCGTAAAAGGCTTTTTCATCTAATTTAGGTTCGAGTGCGCACATTAGTTCTGGATAAGCGCCTTTTGTTGCTGTTTGCGTTAACGCGGTTTTTGTCATTAAGCCAAATATTAAGCGTGTTACGAAGTTGCCGCTTGTGGTGATGAGTGATGTCCTTGAAGATCCAGGGTGACAAGCGTAGACCTTCACATTATTCTTTCCTGCTGTTGCCAAGCGCTGTTGAAGTTCATAAACCGACATAATTTGAGCGAGTTTACTTTGGCTGTACGCCTTATTTGCGGTGTAATTATTGTCCCAGTTCATATCATCAAATTTAATGGTTTTGATGCCCATCTTATAGCCTTCGCTTCCAACGGTGACGATGCGACCACTCGATTTATCAATCATCGGAAAAAGTAACCCTTGCAGTAGAAAGTGACCATAGTGGTTCACGCCAAGTTGGCTTTCAAAACCATCTTCTGTGAGTACTTGTTTAGGCACCTGAGCGATTGCGCCGTTACATATAAGAGCGTCAATTTGTGATACTTTGTGTAGTAGCTCATCGGCGGCTTGTTTAACAGAAGTTAAACTGCCTAAGTCGACCTGAACAAAAGAGATATCGATGTTATTTCCAAGCTCTGCTTGTAGTAGGCTTATGGTGTGATTTGATTTGCTAGAATTACGATTTAGCATCACCACTTTTGCGCCTTTCGATAGTAGTATCTTGCTGGCTTCAAAACCTGTTCCACTTGTTGCGCCAGTAATAACATAGGTTTTTCCTTTAAGAGAACCAATTCTTTCTGGTGTCCATCCTTGTGGTCCAAATCTTGTATCACTCATGTTTGCTCTTCTTATTCATTTAATGGGCAACATAGCCGTTTTGTTAAGCCTACTTTAATGACTGACCAATAATTAAACTAGGTGAGATCATCTCTAAAATCTGCCTATTTGTATCGATGTTCAGATGATGGCATTGATGGATTGATATTCTGGTGCTACTTTAATTTCAATCCTCACTGACTTAATCATCCAAATGAGCAAACAGAAAATCAAGCAACTAATAGAAGATAAAGTGCAGGGCGACGGCATGTTTGAAACGGGTATTAAAGGGGTCAAGCTCTTTCGTGAAACTCGCTCTATCCATTGTACACCTGTGATTTATGAGCCCGCTGTCATTGCTATTTTAGGTGGAGCAAAAGAGGCAATACTGGATGGAAAAAGATACGATTATGACCATTCACAATATATGTGCTGTTCAATATCGATGCCAGTTGAAGCAGGAGCACCTAAAGCTTCCCCTGAAAATCCTCTATTAGGTGTTTACATTTCATTGGATACTAAAGTGATGAGTGCATTGGCTATGGAAATTGGCAGTGCAACCACCTCAAGCCCAAAGCAGCCTAAAGGGTTAGTCGCTCCGGGTATAGCCCTAGCACATTGGAATGATGAGTTTTCTGAATCACTCTTGAGATTGTTACAGTTAACCTATAATTCCAAAGCATGTGCAGTTCTTGGGAATGGACGATTGAGGGAGCTGTACTACGCCGTTTTAACTGGAGAGGCTGGTGATTCGGCAATGCGAGCGTTTGGTGTAGGAAATGAAATTACGCGAGCGATCGATTATCTAACCTCTAATATTGATCAAACAGTTTCGATTGATGATATGGCCTCATTGGTTGGGATGAGTCGCGCAGTGCTACATAGAAAGTTTAAGCAGGCAACCATGATGTCACCGATACAATTTGTGAAATCCCTTAGGTTGAATAGCGCGGCGATGAAATTGACTGAAGGTATGAATGTGAGCCGAGCCGCTTTAGAAGTTGGCTATGAGAGTTCATCCCAATTTAGTCGAGAGTTTAAACGTATGTTCGGTCAGTCTCCGAAACAGTGGAGCCAGTCGCATCTACACCTAACACAATAAATTTAATGGCTTTTTTCCTATCAACGCAGTTATCAAGTGTTATAACTTGCTAGGCTGAGCAGTGACTTGCTACGATTGATATTAATATCCCAAATAGAATAGATGTGTGAGAAAGAAATGAAAACACCTTACCAAATCCAATATGAAACATTCGAAGCCGCTGGTGGCATTTATGATAAGCGCCATGCAAAATTGTACGCAGAATTTGCCGATGATCTAATTGCGGATGGCAGCTATTCCATCGTTTTTGAAGGCGTTGCTCATGCTTGCTATACGCCTATTACGATAGATGCTGCGCCACACTTGAAGTGTTATGTAGTCGCACCGTTATCGGTACTGCCAGAGTATCAACGACAAGGATACGCAACACGCTTAATGGAAGAAGCTGAAAAGCAGTTAAAGCCCGATGTCGTCTTTATTTTGGGTGAGTTTCATCATTACGGTAAGCGCTACAATACGCCTCATAAAGTTGGATTACCTGTAAAATCGTTAGCACCATTAGAGAATTGGTTTGCGCTAGCATTAACCAAAGGAGCGCTGGATGGGGTGGGAGAATCAACCTCAAGTATGACTGGTCCCTATGCTAATCCGCGTATCTGGAGTCATCCGAGCGAGCAAGTATAAGTAGTATCAATGGGTGAGTCGTTGATTGATATCAGGTGAATTACTTACTCAAAATGATACTTTTTAGCGCCCAATAGAGGGCTGTGATTCTCTATTGTTTAACGCCAAATCAGTGAAACGTCGCAATTTTTTATAATCATGCAGAGCTATTCTCTCTAATAGCTCATTTCTGCCATACCAATGCTTGATTCATTTTTCAAACCTAAGTTCAATCATTTTACTTGTAGTATTACAATACATGATCGAGTCGACAAATTAATGAAAAAGATAAGTTCTGGATAGCAGTTATCAAGTAATGCAATTGCTCATATATGCTTCTTGTTGCTAATGTGCCTCACAAAATCCCCCCTTAACAAGAGATCGTTATGAAAAAGGCACCCATTTTATTAATCGCAGGTTCTTTACTACTAACTGGTTGTATTTCTAATCAAGGAAAGACAGAACTAGTTACCAAACCAACAATGGTGATGGTAGATCAAGGCGTTAGCATCGCTACAATGCAACAAGTGTTAGAGCTAAGAAATAGCATCTTGAATGCTCAAGATGGCGATGTGATCAGCGTTAAAGCGGGCCATTATAAAGATTTGGGCAGAATTGCGTTAACTGCTAACAACGTAACCATTAAAGCTGAAGTACCAGGAACCGTTATCTTTAATGGTTCAGTTCAGTTCCTAGTTGAAGGTAACGATAACTTATTCGATAGCCTAGTATTTACCGATGGTGGTCCGATGCTAAGCACGGAAAGCCATGATAAAAACATCGTTGGTGTATTTGGTATCTACGGAAAAAACAACACACTAAATAACTCTGTAATCTACAAATTCAACGACTATGACTATGTTGCTGATCAAAAGGGCAAATACCCTAACATCAGATGGCTAACGGTTGGCGGCGAAAACAACAAGATCACCAACAATACCTTTGAAGGTAAGTACAAGCGTGGCGCTATGCTTGTTGTTGCAACGTCTGATAAGTTAGAAAAAACACTGATCGAAGGTAATATCTTTAAAGATCTAACCGCTTTAGATATCGAGTTAATTGAAAACTCTAACCCTAAAATGGTTAGAACAAACCGTAACGATAGACAAGCGATCAGAATTGGTGATAGCCATAACTCATTGTTCGATTCTCAAAGTGTTGTAAAAAACAACTACTTTGACAACATCAGTGGCTACGTTGGCAAAACAGGCTCTGGCGAAATTGAATTAATTTCAGTTAAAGCAAGTGGCGTGACATTTGATGGAAACACCATCAGAAACAGTACTTCTATGATTTCACTACGTCACGGCCACAACAATGTTGTGACTAACAACGTTATCCTACCGGGCAATACGGCAAACTCTGGTGGCATTCGAATCTATGATGAAAATCATCTGATTGAAAATAACTACATCGAAGGTACGCTAGGTAAAGGTACATACCGTGGTGGACTTGTTCTTAATACCGGTATTATTGATGTTGCCAATGGCGAAGTATTAAGCAAAGACTCTAAAGGCAAAACACTACAAAAACAGTGGACGCCTAAAGATGTTATCGTTAAAAACAACACCTTAGTGAACAACACTCAGGGTATTTTTGCGAGTAACGCTATTCACCGTGTCAGCCTAACAGACGATGCACGTGTAGAAACTATCTTCCCAGCCGTTGATACTGTATTTGAAAACAACTTATCTATTGCTGAAACGCCAGATAAAAATGCATTCAGACAGTTTGATGGCGAGAAATTCAAAATGGTAGGTTCTGAATTTAAGAACAACATCTTCTACGGTCAAATTGAAGGATTGCAGCCTTTACCTAAAGGTATCTCAACTGAAAAACCAGCAATGGAAAGAGATGAGCAAGGTCTAGTTAAAGCGGTTGGCACTGTTGGTGCAACTAACTTAACGGTATTAACTGAAGATATGGTTGGTTCTACTATCGTATTTAAATAGTAGTTTATAAACTCACTATCCACGGGGCAGGTCTTCTTTTGCAATGAATTGCAGAATAAAAGATCTGCCCCGTTTTTTTATCTGTTATAAATTGCACCAATGAGCGATGCTATTTCATTTATTCATCATGTTGCTTATTATTTAGGTGTCGTCATAAAAACAGATTATTAAAAATTAAATAAGCAAGAATATATGTTTCAAAAGGCGTCAAATATCACATATTTATATTGTATTACAAGTTAAAATATTTAGTTACAAATGGCTGTATTGAATATGTTTAAAGGTATAAAGATATAAAGCATGAAAAAACAAAGCGGTTTTACACTTATTGAGC
The DNA here is from genome assembly GCF_001676025.1 of Vibrio sp. UCD-FRSSP16_30. GTDB lineage: Bacteria > Pseudomonadota > Gammaproteobacteria > Enterobacterales > Vibrionaceae > Vibrio. The sequence continues at coordinate 170,467 of NZ_LZFW01000068.1, read as the reverse complement.
TTGTAGTAGTTATCGTTATCCTAGGTGTTCTCGCCGTAACAGCAGTTCCTCGTTTTGTGAATTTACAATCTGATGCTCGCGCATCATCCCTTCAAGGTCTAAAAGGTGCAATGGCTGGCGCTGCTTCTATTGTTTATAGTAAAGCTGCGATTGCTGGTATCGAAACTAAGGACTCGGGTGTCATTCCTGATGGAAACAAGGCTATTTCTGTAGTGCATGGCTATCCTGAGGCAAGTAAAGACGGGATCGGTAGTGCAGTGGAAGGTCTATTTCCTGGTGGTGATTGGCAAGTAATTCCATCTAGCTCAGGGACTTCAAGAACCTCAGGGTCTCCTTGGAGCATTTCGTACACATTCGCAGATTCAAATGACATATCGGCTACTGCTAAATGCATCGTGACGTATACAGAAGCGACCTCAAGTGCTGCTCCTACAATCGTGGTTGCTGACGCTGCGGATTGTTAATCAAGCCTACTTATAAATAAAGGTCAGAGTGACTGGCCTTTTTAATTTATTCAATAGAATCAATTTTAAATGTACTCATAATTATTATGCGTGTGAGATTTGGCATCGATGATTATTATATATTCACCCGCATTATGTGACTTGTTTTGTATTATTTCCCTCAATTAGTTATCCCTTGTAAATTAAGGTAAATGCACTAGATTAAAGCACTTTCCAAGCGTTAAGATTGTGTCTCATAAATCATATTATAAAGGCAGGACAATGAGCCGCTGGTTTCGAAATCTCACTATAGTGACCGTCATTTTATCTTCAAGTGCTTTGTATGTATGGAAGGTTCACCCTGATCTACTCATCGCCAACTCGGACGACAATACTTCTTATCGAACTGAATCTGTTTCAATGGGAGATATTAGCCTGAGTGTCAGTGCAACAGGCACACTGGCGGCGGTTGATGATGTGGTGGTTGGCGCTCAATTGTCAGGACAGGTGGTTAAGGTTTATGCTGATTTTAATGACAGTGTCGAACAAGGACAATTGCTGGCTAAAATCGATCCTGCTTCGTTTGCATCAAAAGTGGCACAAGCTCAAGCCTTGGCAGATAAGAGTGAAGCCGACGTTAAAGCGCAGAGTTTTCAAATTGAGCGCGCAAAATTAAATTATGAGCGTTCATTAAGAGAGTTAAAGCGAGCAAAAGGACTGTATATCAGTAAAAACGTGTCAGAAGATGCGATAGATGACTTACAAACTCAGAGCAGTCAAAATAAGCTTGATTGGCAACAAAGCCTTGTTCAATTGGACATTCTTAAAGCCACCTTTGCCGCCAACCTTGCTAGCTTAGAGCAAGCCAAAATTGAACTGGATCGCACCGATATTAGAGCTCCAATCAGCGGTTTTGTGATAAACCGAGAAATTGAAGCAGGGCAAACGGTCGCATCAAGCTATAACACGCCAGAGCTCTTTACCTTGGCGAAAAACCTCTCAGAAATGGAAATTGAAGCTTATATTGATGAATCTGATATTGGCTTAGTGCAAGAGGGGCAAGAAGTTCGTTTTGGGGTGGATGCATTTTCTGATCGTCAATTTAAAGGTAAAGTGAAGCAAATTCGCAAAGCGCCACAAAATAACTCTGGCGTGGTGAGCTATGTTGTTGTCATTGCAACCAATAACCCTAATGGCATCTTACTACCAGGGATGACGGCAAACTTAGACGTTGCGATTAAAAAAATGGAAAACGTGCAAAGGGTCAGTAATGCTGCGATTCGTGTTGCCAGTCGTTTTTCAGTTTCGGATAGCAATAAAAGCAAAGGCCCATTATCTCGCTTAAAACACCTCAATTTAACCCAACAGCAAATACAAAAAATTGAGCAAGCCTTACCTAAGTCATCCGCTACTACTTCACCTAATACCAAAAAGCAAAACCAACAAATACTCAAAAAACTATTGTCGGAAGTTCTGACCAAAGAGCAGAAAAAGCTTCAAAAACAAATTCGCTCAGGAACGGTGAAAATGGGACCGATTCTTGTACTGCGTGATGGCAAGATGAGCTCGATTCAGGTGCAATTTGGTGTATCCGATGACAAATATACCGCGATCATTTCTCCTGATTTATCGAATGAAACCATCATTACTCAGTTCAGGGAGAATAAGTAATGAAAGCAGCCATAACTTGCCATCAAATAAGCCACAGTTTTCCAACTGGTGAAGAGCGATTTCAAGTGCTCAATGACGTTAATTTCTCGATACAACAAGGGGATATGGTAGCGATCATGGGGCCTTCTGGCTCTGGTAAATCAACCTTGATGAATATGATTGGTTGCTTAATGACGCCAGAATCTGGGGAGATAGAGATTCTTGGTCAAGCCACTAATCGCTTAAACAGGAATGATCTTGCAGAGATCCGTCGCGATCATATTGGCTTTGTCTTTCAACAGTTTAATTTACTATCAAGAACTTCCGCGCTGGATAACGTCAAAATGCCATTGATGTATTTTGACGAACCGGTGACTAACGCCGATCAAAGAGCAAAAGAGTGTTTAGAGCTTGTTGGGCTAGGGGATAAGTTTAATTCACATCCTAACCAACTGTCGGGAGGTCAGCAGCAGCGAGTCGCTATTGCTCGATCTTTAATCAATCAGCCTGATATTTTATTGGCCGATGAACCAACAGGTGCGCTTGATAGTAAAACAGGTAATGAAATTATGGCTTTATTTCATCGACTTAATAGGCAAGGACAAACCATCATTATCATTACCCATGATAGTGAAGTGGCCGCTCAAGCCCGTCGAACCTTACACATCAGAGATGGCAAGCTCATAGAGGCGGATGCACCTTCGTCTGCGCCTTTAGCGGCAACGACAGCACAGGAGCAAAGCGCATGATTTTATTAAAAACGGCTCTGCTTTCCCTTAGACGAAATATGCTGCGCTCTATTTTAACAACGCTGGGTATCATCATTGGCATAAGCGCTGTGATTATCATGTTCGCATTGGGAGAGGGGGCGCAGCGTCAAGTTGAGCAACAAATACAGAGCTTGGGGACAAACCTGTTAATGGTGAAAACAGGCGCTATTCGCACTGGAGGCGCGGCGCAGGCGGCAGGTGCTACCAATAAATTGAATTTGAGTGATGTGTTAACCATCCAAAATGAAATCCCAGAAATTATGGCGGTAGGTGCTTCTGTTAGTAGCCAAGCGCAAGTGGTGTGGGGCAATCAAAACTGGAGTACTTCCATTCAAGGCACCAATGCTGATTATTTAGTGGCTTCAAATTGGCAGATAACCCAAGGTCGCTCCTTCGATGATCGTGAAGTAAAAAGCAGCGCTAAAGTGGCTTTAATTGGTCAGACGGTCGCCAAAGAATTGTTTGGTAGTGTGGATAACGCACTGGATGAGACCATTCGCATTAACAAAGTGCCTTTGCTTATCGTTGGTGTTTTGGCTGCAAAAGGCCAAGATATGAGAGGACAAGATCAAGATGACGTTCTGATCGTTCCTTTAACCACCGCCAATCGCCGCATACTAGGTCGCAGTGCAGGCAAGGTGGACGAAATAAAACGAATGACAGTATCGGTCGAAAATCAAAATGATATGGACTTTGTCGCAGAAGAAATTGATCGTTTATTGATCCAAAAACACAGAGTGCCTTCTCATCAAACTAGCCCTTTTAACATCAAAAACTTAACCGCTATGATGAATACAAGAGCTGAGGCTAATAAAGTCTTTTCCTTGTTATTATCAGGGGTTGCCGGCGTATCGCTGTTAGTTGGCGGTATTGGGGTGATGAACATTATGTTAGTGAGTGTGACCGAGCGTACCAGAGAGATTGGTCTGCGAATGGCAGTCGGTGCAAAACCGAAAAATATCTTGGTGCAATTTCTCATAGAGAGCGTGCTTTTGTGCCTATTGGGCGCATTGTTAGGGGTGGCGATTTCTATGATAACCATCGTCATCTTACAATACGGATTAGGCTGGCAGCTTATCGTATCGCCTGTGATTATTCTAATCAGTATCTCAGCGACCGCATTAATTGGTATTGGCTTTGGTTTCTATCCCGCTTATAAAGCATCGCAACTCGACCCAATTGAAGCATTGCGTCATGAGTAGAGGTTGCAGTGATAGGTCAGCATGATCTTACTGTGATTAAAGGCACATCGCGTCTGAAAGTCTAAAGCTCAGTTTCGGCTGGTGAGTACGATCAGCGTTATGTGCCGTAATGCTATCCACGCTACCTAATCCATACCTATCTTTCAAATCTAACTTTTAAATCCCAATTTTCATCTAGGGTCATTTATAATCCACAAACATAAGACAATGTGTGAGAGTCGATAGTGAAGCAGCAGTTGGATGAAGTGTTAAGTGGTGAACTGCTCAAAGAGCACAAAACAGTACATGCGATGATTGTTATTTATTGTGCAAAGCATCATAAGACGATTCATGGTTTGTGCGCGCAGTGCGCGGAACTGAGTGACTATGCGAGGGTGAGGTTAGATCGATGTGTGTTTGGGCAAAATAAGCCGACTTGCAATAAGTGTCCGGTGCATTGTTATCGACCAGAGCAAAAACAACAAATGAGAAAAGTGATGCGCTTTGCTGGGCCAAGAATGTTATTAACCCATCCATTGCTCGCAATACGACATTTAAGACATGAAAAAAGAGCGCTTCCTGAAGTGCCAAAACAGAATGTTTCGAATCGGCACCTGAGAAAACGCTCTAAGTAAGCAAGCTTGGTCAATGACGCTATAGCGTTATTGGCGTTTTATTAACGCTGATTACCTGAAGGCTTGCTTGCTTGGTTATTATTACCTTGGCTATTACGTTGCGGGCGACGTCTTGGCTTAGGCGCAGCACCATCTCATGAGGCGCGCTGACCAAACTGGCGTTGACCTTTAGCCGCAGGCTTATTGCCTTGCGTATTTTTTGCTGAACGTTGTCCATCTTGGTGATCAACTTTCGCTTTCTTCGGTTTTTTAGCCTTAATAGGGCGAGAGTTAAGCTTTGACTCAGGAATTGTGTGAACAGGTTTAAAACCTTGCATTTCACGACGCTCTAAAACCTTGCCAATTAGTCGCTCGATAGCAAATAACTCTTTTGTTTCATCAGCGCACACCAATGAATACGCTTTACCGGTTTCTCCTGCACGACCAGTACGACCAATTCGGTGTACATAATCTTCAGATACATTTGGTAAATCAAAGTTAACAACTTGAGGCAGTTGAGGGATATCTAAACCGCGAGCGGCAATATCAGTGGCAACTAGAACGCGGATATCACCGGATTTGAACTCAGCTAATGCTTTAGTTCTTGCGCCTTGGCTCTTGTTACCGTGAATAGGTGACGCTGAGATTTGTTGCGCTTCAAGGAATTTAGCAAGGCGGTTAGCGCCGTGTTTAGTACGGCTAAATACCAATACTTGTCGCCAATTACCTTCTTTAATCAAGTTTGCAAGAATAGCTGGTTTTTGATTTTTATCTGCAACGTAAATGCTTTGCTCAACTAATGCTGTGGTTGAGTTAGGTGGGCTAACAGATACTTCTACAGGATTGTTAACTAAACCTCTGGCTAAATCACGAATTTCTGCAGAGAAAGTTGCTGAAAACAGTAGGTTTTGACGCTGTTTTGGCAGAACGTTTAGAATTCTTTTAATGTCGCGAAAGAAGCCCATATCCAGCATGCGATCCGCTTCATCTAATACCAACACTTCCAGTTGTGAAAACTTAACGGCATTTTGGCTATGCAAATCAAGTAGTCGACCGGGAGTGGCAACTAACACATCACACCCAGGACGCAGCTTTTGCATTTGCGGGTTAATCTTAACGCCGCCAAATACCACTGTTGAAGTGATGTCCAGATGAGCACTGTATTGAACGATGCTTTCATGTACTTGGGCTGCAAGCTCACGAGTGGGCGTTAATATCAAAGCGCGAACATGGTTGGCTTTTGGTTTTGAACCTGAACTTAATCTTTCTAGCAGTGGCAAGCTAAAGCCGCCTGTTTTCCCTGTACCCGTTTGCGCCGCTGCCATGACGTCTTTGCCTTCAATGATAGCTGGAATCGCTTTTTCTTGAATCGGCGACGCTTTTGTATAACCGAGATCGGCAATAGCGCGAAGAATAGGGGCAGATAGACCAAGGGAGTCAAAACTCATAGATGTTCTCGATGTGAAGTGGTGGTGGCGGATGTGCCTGTGTTTGCAAATAACAAACTAGTAGGAGCGTAGTTGAATAATGTACAAAACGCTCGCCTTCTTCAAAAGGAGCGCTATTCTGCGTCCTTTCTACTCATACATCAATAAGAATCTACATTTGCTGTAATCTTGTGTTGTCGATGGGGTGGGTATTGCGAGGTTAGGGACACATTTAGCCGTGTCCCTAATCTTGTTTTTAGATAGGTATTAATGGTGACTTTTTGAAGTATTCACACTAGGAATAAGCAGGGCAAGCACGGCCACCACTAAAGCGGAACCGATAAGATCCTCTGGTCTATGCATGCCTAACCAAAGGCGACTGTATGCCACACCTAGCCCCCAGATAAGAAGCAAGCTTAGCGCGCCATATTGTTTTCGCTTACAAAATAGGCCACCAAAGAAAAACACACATAGCGCAACAAATACCGTATGCCCTGATGGGAAAGAATAATCGGTTTCACCTTGCCAATGAACGATTCGCCACGCTGAAACACTATTTGATGCTTGTTCAATGATCTCATTTTGAGAGGATTCATCTAATGCATAAAACGCTTGTGGAGATTCAATTAATTTGAGGTCGGTTAATGCGTGTGTATAAGGACGAGGGCTTTGGGTGACTTCCTTTAACATGGTTTTTGCAGCAAACGAGAACACTAATAACACGCCCAATTGCACCATCAGTAACAACCACTGTTTCTTGCTGGTGGTTTTGAGTGTGGTGAAAATAACCAACACGCCCAACGTGATTAAAAAGCCTTTTGAGCCTGCAGAGTACGTTAAGTAAGTAAGAAAGCCGCCAACAAAACCTGATTCTGAACCTAAAAGATCAATGGCAGGAATGAGTGTGCTTGCTAAAGCGACCACCAGTAGAAAGCCGCCTAAAATGAAAAGGCCACAAATATTGTTTTTCCAGTACTGTAATTGCATTTAGGCGATAGCTCTTTGTTGATTGAGTGAGATATTGTAGCGTGATGATAGCAAGTCTCGTAAAACTGAAACTAAAATTTCGTTTGATTGCTTGTTATATCAGCAGTTCGATGTTGTTGCGATTTAAGAACCTATAAGGATGTAAGTCACTTTATATGTTCTATTTAACCCCAGCTTAATCATCGAGATTAGAAAATACCGGGCGATGTTACTCATTTTTTTGCCATTTGTTTACTGGTTTTATGTGAAAACGTCATTTTTTATCCGCGTTAATATACTATTTATTCGGCTTTTACTTACTTTAGTCAGTACAATAGCCAATCTAACTTTAGGGATTAAATCAGGCTTTCTTGACAGCCTGTTTCTTTCACACTTAGCTCTAAAGAGCCTTTGCTAACCATAGAATAAACTCAATGAATAAAAAGCGATTCCAATTTGGCACGCTGATCTTGCTGTTGTCGCTCATCAGCGGTTGTGCAAGTTACAGTATTACTGAACAAGAAATGACAGATTACCTACATGACAATGTCAGTTTTGAGCAATCTGTCGGAATTGAAAACTTGATGTATGCACAAGTATCGGTCACGGATTTGCAAGTGAGAATTGGTCGTAGTGACGCTGAGCGTATCTCAGTATTTGCCAGCACGAATGCCAAAGTACAAATGTTCAGCTCCGCTACGCAAAACGTCGCCTTAGATCTGGAGTTTAGTGCAATACCTGAATATGACGCGCAAAGTGGCGAGGTGTCTTTAAAGTCGATTCGTTTAGAAGAGTTTACGGAAAAAGGTGCGCAGCTTGACCCTGATATTAAGCGTTTAATTAAACCTGCGGTATCCATGATAGGGCACGGCTTGTCTCAGCATCCTGTCTATCAACTCGACACTCATGTGGTGCAAGAGGCGCTCATCAAGTCAGCAGAGCCTAATTTGGTGATAAAGGACAATAAATTAGTCATTGAGCTGTTTGATTAACGGCGCATTTATTAGAAATTAAGGCAGGTAACGATGAACTTTCTAGGCCATTTGCACTTAGCTGATGTCAGCAATAGCAGTTTACTGGGGAATTTACTTGGCGATTTTGTTCGAGGAAACCCCGATGGCCTATTTAATGACGAGGTGACCAAAGGCATTCGTTTGCACCGTTTTATTGATAGTTTTACTGACAGCCATTCTAGCATTGTACAAATAAAACCCTTATTTGGCGCTTATCGGCGTTTCTCACCGATTGCTTTAGATGTATTTTGGGATCATTGCCTGATTCATCATTGGGATGAGTTTCACTCTCAACCGTTAGAGCATTTTTTTAGCAAGGCGAAATTGGCGACACACCCTGATAGCGTCGAGTTTGATTTGCCAGAACAATACCAGCGCGTAATCCGTTCTATGTGGGACAGTGAGTGGATAGCCTCTTATCAAGAGTTAGATAACGTGGGATACGCGTTAAGTCGAATGTCGATGCGAAGCCCTCGAATGGCACCGCTGGCGCAGTGTTTTAAAACGCTGCAGCAGCATTACTCTGAGTTAGACCAAGTGTTTGTCGATTTTTATCCAGACGTGATAGATGCTGTAACTCAAAGCAAATTAAAGTAAACTCTCGCCCATAAAAGCGCTTACCTACCAATAAGACACATACGGAACCTTTATGCCTTCATCACAATTTGCCGCCCTCGGTCTTGAGTCTATTCTAGTTGAACAACTGAATGCACTGAATATCGTGACTCCGACCCCAGTACAGACCGAAGCGATAGGGCATGTACTTGATGGTCGCGATGTATTGGCTGCCGCGCAAACGGGAACCGGAAAAACGGCCGCATTTGGTCTGCCAATCATTCAGCAGTTGATGGGGCAAGAGAGTAAGCATAACCCTCAAATGCCCTGTAAGGTGCGAGCGTTGGTGTTAGTACCGACCCGAGAGTTAGCGCAACAAGTCTTTGACGCTATTAGCCAGTACGCGCAGCCAACCTCGCTAAAAACGGTTGTTGCTTATGGCGGTACAAGCTTTGGGGTGCAAGCTAAAAACTTAAATCAAGGTTGTGATATTTTGATCGCAACGCCAGGGCGACTGCTCGATCACCTATTTAATAAAAATATCACACTACAACACACTCAGTTTTTGGTATTAGATGAAGCGGATCGCATGCTAGATATGGGCTTTATGCCTGATATAAAACGAATTTTGCAAAAAGTAAACTCTGAGCGTCAAACATTGTTCTTTTCTGCCACCTTTAAAAAGGACGTTAAGAATATTGCTTATAAGATCTTAAATGATCCTATTGAAGTTGAAGTCAGTCCGGCGAATTCAACCGCAGAAAGCGTTGAGCAAATTGTATATCCGGTAGATAAAAACCGTAAACGTGAACTGCTGTCATATCTTATCGGCTCAAGAAACTGGCAGCAGGTTTTGGTGTTTGCTCGTACTAAAGAAGGTACGGAAGTGGTTGCCAAAGAGCTCAAACTTGATGGCATTAAAGCCGCGTCCATTCATGGTGATAAAAGCCAAGGGGCAAGACAGCGCGCCTTAGATGATTTTAAAGTCGGTAAAGTGCGAGTGCTGGTGGCAACCGATGTGGCCGCACGAGGCATTGATGTTAAAGAGCTAGAGCATGTGATTAACTTTGATATGCCTTATAAAGCTGAAGACTATGTACACCGTATTGGTCGCAGTGGTCGCGCAGGTAACAAAGGTCATGCAGTGTCGCTGATGAGCCATAACGAACACTACTTGCTAGAAGCCATTGAGCGTTTATTGGATAAAAAACTGCCTCAAGAGTGGCTTGAAGGGTTTGAGCCTAGTCCTGATTCTGAAATGGTTGAAGAAAGCGGCTCACATCGTCGCACCAGAAGCTCTGAGAAACGAAAACTGAAGGCAAAACTCGGGGTACATAAAAACCGAGGAAAGAACCGCCGCGGTTAGACGTTAAATTCAGGCTTAATCAACGGTCCATTCATCAGGTAATCAACTCATGATTACCTGATGAAGACGATTTAACGCTTGATGGTTAAATCAACTCAATTAAGTAGCTCAATTAAGAAACTTAACCAAGAAGCTTAACCAAGAAACTTAGCTAAGGCTTGCAATAACTGTTCTATGTCATCGCAACTAATGTCCTTATGAGTCACAAACCGTACTGGATTGCTTGGCGTCATTAAAATCCCATCTTGCTCAAGTTTTGTCGCAATAGAATCAATATCAACGCTGTCATCAATTTTGGCAAAAACAATGTTGGTTTGTACGTGTTCTGGGTTGACCGAAAAGCCAGGAAGGGCAGCAAGTCCGTGCGCAAGCTTTTGAGCATTGGCATGATCAACGGCTAATTGAGGTACTTGCTCAGTTAATGCCAGTTTCCCCGCCGCCGCTAATAAACCCACTTGACGCATACCACCACCAAGCATTTTTCGAATGCGTCGAGCTCTGTTTATTGTGACGCTGTCACCTAAAAGTAACGAGCCAATGGGTGCAGATAAGCCTTTAGATAAACAGATGGTCATTGTGTCAAAATGCTTGGCAATTTCTTTAATATCAACATCTAATGCTACTGCGGCGTTGTAAACCCTTGCGCCATCTAGGTGCAGTTTTAAATGATGAGTATCGACAAACTCACGCGCTTGAGCCAAATACTCGAGAGGAAGTACTTTACCGTTAATGGTATTTTCTAAGCTCAATAATCGAGTGCGAGCAAAGTGAAAATCTTCGGGTTTAATGGCTGCTTTAAGCTTTTTAAAACATAAAGTGCCATCGGGTTCGTTCATGATGGGTTGCGGCTGAATAGATCCAAGCACCGCCGCGCCACCGGCTTCATATTTATAGTTGTGAGCCTGTTGGCCACATAAATACTCATCGCCGCGCTGACAGTGAGCCATCAGTCCCAAAAGGTTTGCTTGCGTACCAGATGAAGTAAAGACCGCGGCTTCAAATCCATGTGTGCGAGCCGCCCATGCTTCAAATTCATTCATGGTTGGGTCATCACCATACACATCATCGCCGACAGGGGCATTGGCAATCGCATCACGCATTGCTTGAGTGGGTTTGGTAACGGTATCGGATCGAAAGTCCATGTTCTTATTCCTTTTAGCTTATTATTCCGCGAAGTAACGCTTTAGATAATGTAGATATGGTTTTTGCGTCAGTAATTTGGTCTGTTTGAATGCCAAGCAACAATTCATCAATGCTGATTTCAGTGACTTCAATCACTTCATCGCTATCCGCCGCTAGGCTTTGGGTTAACGAAAGATCTTGGGCAAAATACAAATGCTGAACTTCATCACAAAACCCTGCCATCGGAGTTAATGTTCCTAAACTATGCCATGTTTTTGCGCTGTAGCCAGTTTCTTCTTCCAATTCTCTTTTCGCCGCTTGTAGCGGATCTTCATTAAGCTCTAATGTGCCTGCTGGAATTTCTAAAAACCAGCTTTTTAAAGAAGGGCGATATTGATTGAGTAACAATACATTTCCAGATGTTGTTTGCGCCAAAATCACCACCGCGCCGGGGTGTTTGATGGATGTATGCTTTGTATGCAATCCATTGGGTAAAGTTAAGCTTTCCTCAATTAACGAAAGGTTTTTCCAGCGATGAAGTGTTTTATGCATGTTTTGTTACTCTTTTTAGCGGTAAGTCTTCGCCAATATTTAACAAGATCACGGTTTTATTGTTGACCTTTTTGTGTTTGTTAGAAGTCAAACTAACGTATTGATTGAATTGGTTAAACAGTACATTTACAATCTTAGTTTGCAGTGTGAGCAAGATCTCGTTAACTTGTTACAACAATTAAGTTTGATATCCCTGCGTGGCATATACTTATCTTAGATTTCTCATCGTTAAAAACGCGATTTAATGGAGCAAAAAAATAATGGAAATGACTCGTGTTTCTCATGCGCAGCGCGCATTGCGTTCTGAGCGCATCAATAAATTAGTCAAGGTGCTTTCAGAAGGTGTTTATGAACGAGAACACACCATTAAATTATGCTTATTATCAGCATTAGCCGGTGAAAGTGTCTTTTTGTTGGGTCCTCCAGGTATTGCGAAAAGCTTGATAGCCAAACGCCTGATTTCGGCTTTTGAAAGTAGCAGTTATTTTGAATATCTCATGACGCGTTTTTCTACGCCAGAAGAAGTTTTTGGTCCATTAAGCATTCAAGATCTTAAAGATCATGGGCGTTATGTGCGTTTAACCAAGGGATATCTGCCCACTGCTAACGTGGTATTTCTCGATGAGATCTGGAAAGCAGGTCCGGCTATTTTGAATACGCTGCTGACTGTGGTGAACGAAAAAACCTTTAAAAATGGCAGTGAGATTGAAAAAGTGCCAATGCGCTTATTAATTTCTGCATCTAATGAGCTACCCGATAAAGACAGCGGCCTTGAGGCATTATATGACCGTATGTTGGTGCGTATCTTTGTTAACCGAATTCAAGATAAACAAAACTTTCATAGCATGTTAACCGTGGGTACGCCGCAAGAGGCAAAAGTACCGCCAGAGTTAACCATATCCAATGCTGAATACGCTGAGTGGCTGTCAGATCTTGATAGCATGCCATTGTCTGATGAACTGTTTGATAAGCTCTACCAGTTAAAAACCATGCTCGAAGCAAGACATAAAGATGCCGAAGAAACGCTCAGCGCTGATGAGTTGTATGTCTCTGATAGACGCTGGAAAAAAGCGGTCAAGCTATTGAAAGCTAGTGCATTTTTTAATGGTCGACAAAAGATCAATGCGCTTGATCTTTTGTTAATTCAAGATTGTTTATGGAACAGCCCTGAATCTCGATTGATCGTCAGAGATGTCATGCGTGAATTTGCGCTCAAGCATGCGTTTAATCAAAAAGAAATTCTGCAAACCATTGAAGACAGCAGCCAAACTCTTGAAGATATTCAATCAGAGATTGAAGAAAAGCACGTCATGAAAGTGGAATCAGAACCTGGATCTGGCCTTTTGCGTAAAGGTAAAGATGATTACAAAGCAGACTTTTCCAATTGGCGTCCTCATAGTGTGGGTAATGCACATAATCTGGTTAAGTTGGTGCTATTACAAAGCAATCAATCAGTCTCCGAGCACGATAAGGGCGACACTCGTTATGTGTATGTACCGCAAACTGATTTAGTGAACGTGATAAGTCATGGTGGTGGCAATGTATACGGCTATGTTAATCATAACCCTAACTTAATGTCTTTAAAGTTCGCCCTTGATGGTGACAGTAACCTAGTTATCAAAGACATTGCTAATCGCTCAGTTTTACTCAGCCTTGTCACTCACGATGGGTTGGACTCTAAACTGCATCAAGTTTGGCACACCCAAGCTAATGAGGCGGTGAGCCACCTGCAAGATGCTGAGCTTCTATTAACTAAAGTCCGTTCTGATTTTCATGGAGCACTGCCACATAACTTTATCGAGCCAGAATTACCAACTGCAATGGAAGCCAGTTTGCAGCAGCTTGATGGGGCGCTTGATGAAGCTCAAGAAAAATCTAAAAAAGTCGCGCAAAGAATTGGTTTTTTAGCCAGTTTCTTTACGGAATAGGAGAGCATAATGCTGGGTGTTGATGCATTAAATCTAGCCATGTCCGTTGCCGATTCTGGAATGGTAGAAACTGCGGTGAATGACTTGATTGGCCGCAGCCAAGTGCTTATCGCTCAAGAAAAACCCGGCATGCAAGCTTCGGTGAAAAACCATTTACGAAAATGGAAAGGCTCAGTTAAAAAGCGCATGAACAAAGTATCTGAGTCCGAGCAGATACAAGAAGAGTTATCTCTTTATCAAAAAGTCATTCACTGGGATGAAGTTCAGTTTGAGCGAGATATTCGCTCAGTGGTGTGTGAATTAAAAGGCAAAAGTGTTTTTTACCCTAGCGCTAAACTGCTTTTAGAAAGACAGCAAAGCTCGGCCAACCCAATGTTTGCCCATTACTTTTGTGATCAGTGGTACAAGTCTCTATACAACGCGATTAAGCAACTGCAACTTGACGAGTTAGAGCAAGATAAGCAGAAGTTTCTCGATGACTTATACAATCGCATGGAAAACATGAAGAACATGAGTCAAATTGGTGACGCGGGTGATGAGGCCCAGCTGGGCCGATTATGGGATATGGCCGCCGCTCGCCTTAGCCGAACTGACGTTTCGACCATGACGAAAACTGCCAATTTCTTACGCAAACATGGCGGTTTAAAAGAAATTGCCAATGAGCTTGGGCGCATGGCAAGCCAAGTTGATGATCCTTCACTACGAAAAACTCCTGCCGCTGAATTACAGATGGTAGAAGAGCAGTCTGATGAAGCAACCGATGATATTGTCGGGATCCATGAAAGTGACGATTTAAGCAAGATGCTACCTAATGAAACATTATTTCTGGCCTATCCTGAGCTGGAAGTGATCTTTTATAAACACTTGGTCGATAAACGCCTAATGAATTATCGCACTGCGGGTAAGTCTCGCAAGTTGCGCCGTATCAATGCTCATACTCCTAGCTCAAGCGAGATCGATCTTGAAAAAGGGCCGTTTATTGTTTGTGTTGATGCCTCAGGCTCAATGAGTGGATTTCCTGAACAGTGCGCGAAAGCCATCGCTTTTGCGTTGATGCAGATTGCGCTGGCAGAGCAGCGAGATTGTTTTGTGATTATGTTCTCCACCGAACAAATTACCTATGAACTGACGCGAAAAGATGGCCTGCGTGAAGCCAGTGACTTTCTTTCATACACCTTTCACGGCGGTACTGATTTTGAACCTGTACTGCAAAAGTGCATAGATTTAATGCATACCGATAAGTTTTTAAACGCGGATATGGTGGTGCTGTCTGATTTTATTGCGCCAAAACAAACCGACGATATGGTGCAGAAAGTCGAGGCACTTAAAGCGCGATATAATCGTTTTCATGCGGTGAGCCTATCAAAATACGGCAACCCTGCGTTGCTGGATATTTTCAGTCACCATTGGAGTTATCACCCAGGCTTAGTCGGGCGATTCGTGAAGAAGTTTTAGCGTAAAACAGACATAAACAAGGCCCTATAAGATAGTTATAGGGCCTTGTTTGTTATTGATAAAGCGACGACAAAATACCGTTACTTAATATATTTAAGCCGCTTTAAATTGGGCTTTGCGTAGGCGGTTTAGGATCGCAAGTAAGTCTAAGATCCTTGGTTTCGCCAAATCGCCATTATTTGGCATTAAGGTATGCCAATTTTTCTCAATGATCAGTGCCTGACATTCCGCGCCAACATCACTACTCCAACCTGGAACTTGCGCAATTTGGAACCAAAGCCAACCGATAGCATTCACTTCATTAGAGGTTTGCAACTGCTCTAGCGCAGTAATATCCACAAACTCTTTACCAAAACGCAGTGAAGTGACGCCTTTTGCGCCAACTCTAAATTTCCCTTCTGCTAACAGTGTTTGCAAGCAAGCACGGTTAAACGCGCGAGGCTGACTGCGTTGCAAAGGTTGCTCACATTCATGAGAGCGAGCGCTAGGGTGGAGTTTAATCACCTCTTTTGCTTTTGAAGTCACATCAACAGGCTGATATTCGTGCATTTGAATGACGCAATCTGCTTCATCCAGATAGTCACCAGAGCCCCCCATAACGATGATAGAGCTGATACCTTGTGTATCACGAAGCTCGGCAATTCTGTCCACTAACGGGGTAATCGGTTCGGCATCTTTAGCAACTAATGCTTGCATGCGTTCGTCACGAATCATGAAGTTGGTTGCTGAGGTGTCTTCATCAATGAGTAAGCTTTTTGCGCCAGACTCAATCGATTCTTGTAACCAAGCGGCTTGTGAGGTTGAACCTGAAGCATCTTGTGTAGAAAAATCGGTGGTGGATTTTTGCATTGGCAAATGATTGATGAAGTTGGCAATATTTAAATTGTGCACGCAACGACCATCTTCAGCGCGAATTTTCATGCTAAGAGGGTCTGTGACACAATATTCACGGCCATCACCGGGGATATGGTCATAAATGGATTTTTCAATCGCATTCAGTAGGGTGGATTTACCATGAAAACCACCGCCGACAATCAGAGTGATGCCTTTTTTAATACCAAGACCGCTAATTTCGCCGCGATTAGGGGTTTGTAAAGTAACGCTTAGACCATCAGGAGATTGCATTGGCACCGCATCTTTCATCGGCATGTCGCTATCACCCGCTAGACGCGGCAAAGTAGCGTCATCGGCAATAAAACTGACTAAGTTGTGCTCAGCTAATTGTTGTCTAAGGGCATGTTGATCTTCAATTACTTCGCAATGTTGGGTAAAGCGCTCTTGAGACAATTCTCGCCAAAGCGTCGCTTTACGCAAATATTTTGGCAGGTAAAAGGTAATAATGTTCAGTGCTTTCTTAGCCAGAATAGAGCGACCATCAGCAGGAAGATTAATACGAAAACGCAGTTCAATGCCTTCATCGGTAAACAGTACCGCAGTGTTATCCAGTACTACTTGTCCAGTTGTGCCAACAGAGATGGCATTATCTTGCTTGGCATACTCTGCCAAGGTGCGAGCGATAAAATCACGCGCGGCAATTTGATAAGCCGGTGATTTGTCTTTAATAAAATCAAGACCGGTGACAGACCAAGGGCGGACAGCTCTAAATCGAGAAGCTGTGGCATACGGGTCGCCCTGAACTTGGTCAATATGTAGGGTGAAGTCAGTAAAGTCGTAACTTCCTTTGATCTGTTGATAAGCGCGGTAATTCTGTTTTTCGAGTTTTTTCAGTTTTGATATAAGCAGATCCATTTTGGAACCCTAGATTTTAAGCATGCTTGATTATACCAACCCTTAGCTGTCTATGTTTGAATAAATTGAGTTTGTATAAATTATGTTTGAATAATTTATGTTTGAATAAACTTGGCTTTACTTTGCTCATGTAAGGTTTGTTCCAAATCTTTGCGGGTCATAGGGCCGTGATACATTGATCCTTCCGCAAATGGGGTATCAAATTGAAATAACCACTTCTCTTGCTCTTTAGTCGTCACTCCTGTGAGCACCGTATCGAGACCTAGTTTTGCGGTGATCTGCATTAAAGAGAATAAGAAGCTGCGGTCTTCAGCGCTGTGTTGCAAATTAGCGGTAAAAGATTTGTCGATTTTAATGCGTTTAAAAGGGCTGTGTTTTAGGTAACTAAATGAGGCGTGTCCGTGGCCAAAATCACATAGGGTCAGATAAATGCCAAGAGATGACAGCTGTTCTAATGCCGGTAGCAGTGTCGATTCATTCGCAAATAATTGCTTTTCAGAGACTTCAATTTCCAAAGCGCTGCCTGACAGGTTGTCTTGCTCTAGCCATTGACGAATAAATTGACAGAGATCGACGGAGGCTAATTGGCAGGCATTGAGCTTAATGGCGACTCTAAAGTTAGGAATGATTTGTTGCCATTGTTTGACGGTGCGGATGGATTTTCGCAACATGAAGTGACATAGGGCATCCGCAATTTCGGGCTGTTCGCACAACTGACTGATCGAAAGCTCAGAGACATTGCCTAAAATGGGGTGGTCCCAACGAATGGAAGTACTGACGCTGAGCAGTTGTCTGTTCTCCAGTGAAACTTGAGGTTGATAAAACAGTTTAATACCATCGTCTTTAATCGATTCCATAAAGTAGCTTTCAAGTCGATTGAGCCGAGTGCCACTTTCTATTTGTTTATCATCATAAAACAAAATACGTTTACCCGATTCTCGGGCATTACGCATTGCTTGGAAGGCTTGCACGGTTAAGGTAAGGTTTTGTTGATTACGCTGCGGATGACTAATTGAGACACCGATATACACTTGTAGGCGCACCTTACCCGATGGCACATCAAAATCTTGGGAGGTAATGTCCATGATTTGGCGAATCATAGCATCGTAATTTTTACTGGTGCTGTGGGACAATAGAGTAAACGCAATATCATTGGGGCGAGGGCGTGCACTAAGCTGTTTATGCGGGCTCAGTTGCCCAAGTTTATCTTTTAACTGCTTAATAATCTGATCTAAAGTTTCCGACCCCATTTCAATTTGAATACGCTGTCCATTACAGATCCCCAGATAGAAAACGGCGACTTCTTGATTAAACAAGTCAGCTTGATTGACGATGCGATTAGTTTCTAATTCCCACGCTTTTGCATTCAGCAAACCGCTACCCGTATCGTGGTGCAGTTGGTAGTGTATTTCTCGCTCTAACTGTTTGCGTTTAGTGGATTCTTTATCTAGTTGAAAGCTGAGGTTGGCAAGTTCCACCGTGCGGTTTTGTATGCGAGATTGCAGCTCTTTGTTGATTAACTGCAGTTTTTGGTTTTGATAAATCACGGTCAGTTGAGATTCTACCGAATCTTTGAGCACTGAAAGCAGCTCTCTTATGGTAATTTTAAAGTGATTAGGCTTATTATCGAGAATCGATAAAGTGCCAAAAGGTGTACCATTTGGCCAATGCAGAGGCACTCCCAAATAAGCGACTATTTTGTCGTTGAGTGGTAGTGGTAGATCTCGCCATAGCGGATCATCGCTACGATCGGGCACCACTAAAATAGAATCGTTTTTAAGGGTAGTTTCGCAAAAGTGGTGACTGCCAAGGGCGAAAGCATCACCTACGTTCACCGGAGATGAAGCGTTGTGATTACTGCAAAATACCTCCAATTGGCTCTGATTAAGACGGTTGATCATAGCCACCGGAACGTGTGCAAATTGACTTAAGATCTCGAGCATATCTTGCCATGAGCAAAAGATCTTATTGGGGACATCCAGTTGTTGCGTGCTTACTCTGGCCATAGCGTAATCCATTACCTTGCCATCGATGAATCGTATTGAGCGTAGGCTTTATAGATAAAAGCTATTAAAGACGCGCATTCCATTCATTAATGATAGCTGTAAATAAAAAGATTGTTGGCTAGAGTGAACAGTTAGGTCGAAAGATAACTGGTATCGTTTGTAACGTAGTTTCATTTTTTGGATAAACTCAATAAAAGGTTGCTTCTTCACTGCTATCAACTTATATACAGTTATTGTTGTTTTTTGAAATATTGCGAGAAAACTGAGAAATATTCACATTTATATTCAATAAAATGCTGAAAATTTGTTAAAGTATTGAAATTAAGACATTTAGTAAAAGGTTATAGTGACCGCTACATCAAGACGCGCAACTTTGCCGAGTTGATATGGCTCTAATTAACTTTGAACTGTGTATTTTAGTGATAATTATCAGCAGGTTCTCTTGGCATAGTGACCACAAAGCCGAATTTGAACTGGGACATTATCGAGCAGCTATGTAATCAAGGGATTTTTCAGTATGAATTGCAACAATAATGGTAGAAAAATTGATGCTGGAGTTCTTTTTCGATGCTCAGAAGATTTAATGGATTCTATTGGAGAGCAATCTAAAGCTACAAAAGAAGTTAATGAGTCATTAAAAAAATTAAATTCTAGAATCGATAATTTGGAAAAATCATTTAATAAATCATCAAAAGCTTCTGGCGAGGCAACTAAAGCATTAAATTGGTTAACTGGAGCTTTAGTTCTCGTAGCTGTGGTGCAAGCTGTTATTGCATTTCTTGAGTACGTTAAATAAACATAGCAATATCTTTAAACGTAACAAAAACACTTGGTTAAGCTTCGCTCCACATTACAACCAACAATTTTTTTCCGCTTAAGCGGGCGTTGATATTACCCTACTGTTAATTAAAACGTAGAAGTTTCTACTCCAGCATTTCAGTGCCTTTAGTTATAGTGTTAACGCATAGATGAAACAAGTAATTTCGTCGTTTCTCATGCTAATATTCGTGTATTACTCATTATTCAATGAGTAACGCCTACTTTACTTATTTCTCAAAGTGGAAGTAAATATCGATGACTTATAAATTAAAATTCATGCGGGTAGCATAAAAAGAGTGGAGAAAATTAGCTCCACCGAATTAAGCAAACTGCCAAATAAGCCAGCCAATTCACTCCGGCAGGTGCTGGTAGCATTATGTGCCGTAATGGTATCGGAGCTGTGCAATTAGAATAGTGTCGTCTTGATGTTTATAAACGATCCTATGTTCATCGTTTATACGTCGTGACCAATACCCAGATAATCCATGCTTTAAAGGCTCGGGTTTACCAATGCCTTCTTGAGGAGTTCTTTGAATGTCTTTAATGAGTAAATTAATACGTTTAAGTATTTTTTTGTCGGTAGTTTGCCAATAAAGGTATTGCTCCCAAGCTTTTGTTGAAAATGTTAACTTCATCCAAGAAGTTCTCTTTCAGTACCTTTTCCTGCTTCAAGCTCGGCGATTGATTCTAAAAGGTTTCTAGCATTTGCAGGGGATCTTAGTAAATATGTCGTTTCCTGCATAGAGTTATAATCTTCTAAGGACATCATAACAACTGGCGCTTCACTTTTACGTGTAATAATAATGGGTGCGTGGTCATTGCAGACATTCGTCATTGTACTCGCTAAATTTGCTCTAGCGGCCGTGTAACTTATAGCATCCATATTTTTCTCCATAGTGTACATGTACGTTAATTGGTACAGTATAGCGTATAGGCACACAACAAGTCACTCAAAGAGACAAATAACCGTTGGTTTTTACTCCTATGTTTAATCCAACGCACTAACACTCATTTTTTTCTCATGCAGACAAACTGATCTTACTATGCCAGTTTTATCTATAACTCAGCGACTATAAGGATAAGTGTCGTCCAGCCGATATATTATCCTGGGTGTTGCACAAGTCCAATCGCGTAGTTCTCTTACTATTAGTAATTCGTTTGAAGTAAACCTTATCTATTTTCTGAAATCGTACGGGGCTATGTAGTCAGGGTGAGATCACGAACGTTATTTGAACAAAATCATGTGCATTATCGGAACAACTCTTTGTTGCATGGATTTGTGGCATGGATGCCACAATGAAGCCATCAAGGATGATTTTACGGCGTCTTGTGGAGATGATGTACATGATTGGTTGATAAGTGTTCACTTATGCGTTCGCCCTAGCTATGTAGTTAAGTGACATGTATTTTTTGTCTTGTTATATCATTCACAATGACAGAATAGGATCGATTTGCTTGGCAACAAACTGAGCAATCCAAGGCTGAGCTTGCTCTGTGGGATGAAGACCATCTTCCATCATTAAATCGGGGTTGGTAATGATCTCGGTTAGAAAAAATGGAATCAAATCAGTGTTCTTTTGTTTACTTACGGTAGGATAGACTTGCTCAAACGCTTGCGTATAACGTTTGCCATAATTGGGTGGCACTTGTATCTGCATTAGGATGACTTTTGCGCCGCTGTCTTGGCTTAAATCGATCAGTTTAATTAGGTTATTTTGGATAAGTTTTGGTGAAAATCCACGCAGACCATCATTAGCACCTAATTCAATCACCACATATTCAGGATTATATTGTTGAAGCAGTGCAGGAAGTCGCGCTAAACCATTACCGGTCGTATCTCCGGATATGCTACCGTTAATGATTCTCATTTGATGTCCTTTTTTGGCAAGTTCATCAGGAAGTAACGTAGGCCAAGCCTTCTCGATAGGCATTTGATAACCGGCGCTTAAGCTATCACCCAGAACAAGAATCTGGCCAGCACTGGCATTAATGGAAAGAAATAAAACAAGTAAGGAAAGCAAACGTATCATGACTACATCCGTAATTAAGGCTCAATCGTTAACTAAAACAGTGTCTACCAAACAAGAACAATTAACAATCCTACAAGATGTAAACTTAGACATTGTTGCGGGTGAAAGTGTGGCAATTGTTGGGGCCTCTGGCGCAGGCAAGTCAACGCTGATGACATTGTTAGCCGGCTTGGATGTCCCTTCACAAGGGGAGGTCACATTACTTGGTCATGCGCTATCGAGTTTAGATGATGAGCAACGAGCGGATTTACGTAGCCAATATATTGGATTTGTTTTTCAAAGCTTCTTATTAATTCCAAGCCTAACCGCACTAGAAAATATAACCCTTCCTTGTTTGCTCAGGGGAGAGGCTGAAGACCAAGCAAGAGCAAAAGAGTTGCTTGCCTCCGTTGGACTGCAAAACCGCGCCACTCATTTACCATCAGAATTGTCCGGAGGGGAACAGCAACGCGTCGCGTTAGCTCGCGCCTTTATGTTAAGCCCGCAAATATTGTTTGCCGATGAACCCACAGGCAACCTAGATCAGCAGACCGCGCAAAATATCATAGAGCAACTTTTTAGCCTGAATAAACAGCACGGTACAACGTTGATTATGGTCACTCACGATAACGCCCTTGCCGCGCGATGTGATCGCGTGTTTAGCATGAAATCAGGCAGACTTGAGACGCAACATCAGCCGTCATCTGACGCTGAGTCTCAATAGGAGGGGTTATGTCATCATCTCAAGTAAAGACACCTTCCTCATCAAGTAGCCACTTAAACCGCCGTTTATTCGCATGGAGTTTTAAAGAGATTCGTTTTGGGCAGTTGTGGCCTATTTCGGCTGCGCTAACCTTAATTATTGCCTGTATATTCGCATTATCAGCTCTGGCAGAAAGAATGGAACAGGTCGTGGTTAAGCAAGGTCGCGAGGCGCTTACCGCGGATTTGGTTTTTCGTTCGGCCAGTCCTATTACTGATGCTCTTCAGGCGCCATCCTTAGCACCTGAGGTGAAAAGCGCTTCGATGGTGAGCTTTTCGACCATGGCCTTTAGTGATCAAGACATGCAACTGTTAACAGTCAAAGCGGTGGATGAGGCTTATCCATTGCGCGGTGAATTGATTTTAAACGCAAAGGAAGGGCAAACCTCGCACGTTAGTAAAAACAGTTTGTGGTTAGAAAAGCGCGCGATGTTAGCACTGGATGTTCAGCAAGGTGATGTGGTGTCGTTAGGCGATGCCGACTTTACAGTGAATGGAATGATTGAGCAGCAACCCGGTCTGAATTTCAATCCGTTTCAGCAAATGCCCACAGCCATGATTCACTCTAGTGATATTGAAAAAACGGGAGCCCTACAACTGGGTTCAAGAGTGCGATATCAGCAGTTTTTTATCGGTCCTGAGAGTAAGTTACAGGCCTTAAAAGAGAGTGTTGAACTTTCTGCCAGTGACAGTTGGCGAGATCAAAATAGCCGCAGTCGCACCAATGATATGTTTACTCGTACTACGCAGTATCTTTCTCTGACTGTGGCAATTGTGGTGATCATGGCTGCGACGACTTTAGTGCTCACTTGTCAGCATTACGTCGCCAGTCGCAGACAAACTATTGCCATGTTAAAAAGCATTGGCGCAAATAAACGCTGGATTGGTCGCTGGTTAATGACACAGGTAGCGCTGCTGTTTGTGATTGGCGCGGTGTTTGGCTTGGGAATTGGCTATCTACTTGAAGTACTGTTACGCATCCCTCTGGCCGATCTACTCCCTGATCCTCTGCCAAGTTACGGGGTCACGCCGGCGCTAATTGCCGTGGTCAGTTGCTTACTTATTGGCGTACCAGCGCTGGGCATTCCAATGATCAACTTGCTTAATACTTCTGCAAGTAATGTTTTGCAACCTTCCACACAACGCAACGGCAAAAGCTGGTGGCTTATTCTTGTGCCACTTATTCCTATGCTGATTGCCTATGGTAGCAATACTTTAGTCTGGATTGTGCTTGCTGGGATGGGCGTATTGTTTGTGGTGTTGGCAGGAGTTGCGGTTTTACTGTCGCGACTGATTGGCAAGCTAAAACTGAATCCCGCAATGACTCTTGCGCTAAGCCGACTTAACCGCTCTTCTGTAGCCAGTGGATTGCAATTTGGCGCGCTATCTCTTTCATTAATGTTATTGTCTATTGTGTGGCTAGTCAGAACGGATTTGCTACAAGATTGGCAAACGACTTTGCCAGAAAATGCACCAAATGCGTTTGCGATTAATATTGCTTCTTATGAGATAGAAGGGTATTTGCAAAAGCTGGATGCTGAAAAAATAGAGCGCTCTCAAGCGTTTCCTATCATTCGCGGACGATTAGTTAAAGTCAACGGCATCGATGCAAAGCAAGTTTCAAAGGATAATCAGGATACCGATGCAGTGCGTCGTGAGCTCAACTTAACTTGGGCCAGCACATTGCCTAATTACAATGAGGTGATTGAAGGCCAGTGGGGAAGTGATAATGGCGTGTCTGTTGAATCTGAAGTAGCGGAAGCCCTTAATTTAAAGCTTGGCGATCAACTTGAGTTTTTGATTAGCGGACAGGCGGTAAGCGCTGTGGTGAATAGTATTCGTGAAGTTGAGTGGCGACAGATGAAGCCAAACTTCTATTTTATTTTCTCACCTAAGTACGCCGCACAAATGCCCGGTGCATTTATGGTGTCATATCGAATTGAACCGCAAAATGATGCCATGATACAAAGTTTGTCTGCGCAGTATCCTACGGTAAGTTTGCTCGATATTCGTAAGATGGGCGATAAAATACAAACGATTTTATCGCAAATTGTTTGGTCGATTACGGTTTTGGCTGGATTGGGTGTGGTGGCAGGCTTACTGTTGATATTTACGTTGCTCAGATTAAGCCTTTCTCAAAGACAATTAGAGATTCGTTTATATCGCACCTTGGGGGCGAGTAAAAAGCGTATTTCTTCGACGGTTTGGTGGGAGTACGGGCTTATGTCGTTAATTGCTGGGCTAGTCGCAAGCTTGGGTGCAGAAGCGTGCGTGAGTGGGTTACTTTACTGGGGATTTGACCTGTCAGCTCGTTTTCATCCACAGCTTTGGATTGCTCTACCAGTGGTGACTTTTATCATTTTAGGGCTGGTGGTAAGCAGTCTTATTAAGCAGTTGCTACAACCGGTTAAAAATGGCGCGCTTTAATGCCCATCCTCTATAAAAAAACGCTCTGAATATAGGGAGTTACAGCGTTCACGCATCATGAGCCTAGTTGAGTATTCGAGGTGAACTTTACAAAATTGGATATTATATATTCAATTTTGATCGTTAAATAAGCAAGCAAACAAAATGCGAGAGTGGTTTGTTCATAATCGGTTATCCACACGAATTGTGGATAACTACTTGGATAAGTGTTGAGCATGATTTTTGTGATAGTGCCTTAGCCTTTAGCTATTCAAGGATTGCGAGATATCGTTATTCACAATATCAATATTTCATAAATACATGAGAAACAGGTCAAGATATTTTTTGACAATTTTTACGCTGTGTTTCGGTTATTTCATGAGCTTATTTGTTGCATTGTTTCTTATAAGCGTGATTGAAAAAAATTTAACCACTGCTTGTATCGTTCAAAGCATAGATTGACATCCGCTTTTGCAAATTTAACGATCGTACCCGGCTTAGATTGTGCGATTTTACATAGGTCAAGCCGAGCGACATTGCCTAGTTTAGGGTAGCCGCCAATGGTCTGGCGCTCGCACAGCATAATGATCGGCAGCCCGCTTGGTGGGATTTGTACCGCTCCTAACGAAATACCTTCAGAAATCAGGTGTTCAGTGGGCGTTGTGATGGGTTGCCCCATTAACTGATAGCCCATTTTGTTGCTTTGGGTATCAATGCGATAGGTGTTTGCAAAGACGGCGTGTATGGCATCACTGGTAAATAAGTGCTGTTGAGAACCCAATAAGAGTCGGGCGGTGATTGTTTGGCTAGGCGCAAAGTTTGGAATGTATTGAGGTGCGACACTTATTACTTTCTTTTGATTTAGCTGTTGATTTAGCTGTTGATTTAGCTGTTGATTTAGCTTTTGGTGTAACAGTGGGTTTAGGCTCAGACTTGCCAATCTGCTGTGAATGACATCGCCACTCACCAATCCAGTACCATTATTGCGCAGTCCGCCAAGCTTATCCCTAGCGACTGTTGATCGGCTATTATGATGCATAGGCGCATCAACACCCCCAAGCAATGCAATATAATGGCGCAGCCCGTTACGGGGTAACGTAATGCTCAGGGTTTGCCCTTTATTAACCTTGATACAACGCCATGTCGATATGCAAACCCCATCAATAGCCACTCCATCATTTGCGCCAGTAATCGCAATTAAGCTGTTTTGATTAAAGCTGGCTTCAAAACCGCCCATTGTCACTTCTATGACTGCGCTAGCAAAAGGGTTATTTAACAGCTTATTAGCCCAGTGGTAAGAGTATTCATCGGCCACGCCACCTTGAGTAATACCAAGGTGGGCAAAACCAAAGCGTCCCATATCTTGAATGCTTGTTAACCCGTTAGCTTTGGTTATGGTCAGTAGCGGATTCAAAGCTGTCCTCCTAAGTCCAAGTATTCTCGTTTTGTGATAGCAACAAAGCGCACATGATCTCCGGGATGTAGCAGTGTCATTGATGTCTCTGATTTAGCATTTGGCTCATAAAGGCTTAAGGGTGTCCGACCAATGATGTTCCAACCTCCGGGGCTAGAGGCGGGATAAACTGCGGTTTGTGGTCCTGCAATCGCGATACTGCCTTTAGCGACCGATGGCCTTGGTGAATCTAAGCGAGGCAACTGCAATGCTTTTGGAACATCGGCCATGAAGGCAAAGCCTGCAGAAAAACCTAATGCATACACTTGGTAGATAACGGATGTGTGTATCTGTTGCAGTTGTGATAAACAAAGGTCTTTCTTTTGTTGATAGCGCTTGGCATCTAAGGCAACTTCAGCGCCGTAATAAGCAGGAATTTCGATAACCGGTGCAGTGTGTGTCCTTTCAAATGTTGGTTCACTTGAAGAGACATGCAATGCGTATTGAAGCTGGATTGTGATGTCTTGTATATGAAAATCTAACGGAGCAAATTCCAACAACAAACTGGTGTATGAAGGAACACTGCTTATCGGTTTAGGCGCAAGGTGTTGTTGAATGTATTTCACCACAGCCGCAATGGTGCTTGGTAGCCCGCTATCAATTTGTTCTGCAAATCGAATCAACAGACTGCATTCTCCTATGCGCTCAATGTAAGGATACAAAGCTGGATCTGAGAAAGTCGGGCATTTGTTTACTGGCATAGGGTATTTGTTTACTGGCATAGTGCGTCGATTTGTTGTCTTAATTGCTTGGCAACAGGCAGGGCATTGAGACCGTCACCATGAATACACAAGCTATCAACAGCAAGCGTAATAGTGGTTGGTTGTTGATTTTTCTGCACGGCAGTTGCTTGGTCAATGGTGGGAAATGGAAGATGACAAATAAGCGCTTCGGCCTGCTTTTTAATCTCACTTATTTCTTCAATGATCGCACCGGGTGATTGGCGTGAGGCAAGTTGTTTAGTGGCGGTATAGCGCCTGTCGACAAAGCCTTCATGTATTAAGCTAACTTGTGCATCTTGGGCAAGCTCAATGTAATCAGGATTATCAGTGGCGAGTAACATCAAAGGTAGCTTTAATTTGCTTGCCGCAATAACAACTGCGCGGTAGAGGGTGATGTCTTTCATCATGTCGTTATAAAGCGCGCCATGGGGCTTTATGTATTGCACTTGTGTATCGTGTAGACGGCAAATCCCTTGCAATGCCCCAACCTGATATAGAATTAGGTGGGTGATTTGCTCACTTGTGTGAGCAATACTGCGTCGTCCAAATCCTTGTAAGTCGGCATAGGCTGGATGCGCACCGATGGCTACATTATGTTTTTTAGCCAGAGCAACCGTTGCAGACATAGTATCGGGTTCAGAGGCGTGAAATCCACAGGCAATATTGGCCATATCGATGTAGGGCATAATTTGCGCGTCGTTTCCCTTATTCCATGATGAAAAACTCTCACCCATGTCACAGTTGATCTTCATTCTGTCCTTCTTTAACCATGCTCTGGCTTATGTCCATTGTCTTTATTCAAATATAAGCCATTCACTTTATTTGGATAGGCTCTATGAGTTTATTTTGTGAACTTGCGATGAAAGCAAACGCCTCACGAGGTACATCGTTCAAAGTTAGGTTAAAATAAGGTAATATTATTTCTCAAATTTTCCCTTGGTGATTCTCATGAAAGTACTTGTTACCGGAGGTATGGGCTATATTGGTAGCCATACTTGCATTCAACTTCTAGAAGCAGGTATGACCCCTGTAATCTTTGACAACCTTTACAACAGTAAACAAAGTGTCAATCAACGCATTCGCTTAGTGACAGGACAAAACGTCGACTTTGTACAAGGTGACGTTCGTGATAAAGCGGCTTTAGTTAAAGTGATGCAGCAGCATGATATTGATTCTGTTATTCATTTTGCAGGCTTAAAAGCGGTGGGTGAGTCGGTTGCAAAACCACTAGAGTATTATGATAACAATGTAAACGGCACACTCGTTTTAGTTGATGCAATGAGAGAGGCTGGCGTTAAAAGCTTAGTCTTTAGTTCATCGGCAACAGTGTATGGTGACCCGCATACCGTACCCATTACCGAAGACTTTCCTACCAGCGCAACCAACCCTTATGGCCGCAGTAAGTTAATGGTTGAAGAGTGCCTTACAGATTTTCAACTGGCGAATCCAGACTGGAGCATCACCTTACTTCGATACTTTAATCCTGTCGGTTCGCACCCAACAGGCCACTTAGGTGAAGATCCGCAAGGTATTCCAAATAACTTGATGCCATTTGTCTCTCAAGTTGCTGTCGGTCGCCGTGAATACTTGTCAGTGTTTGGCGATGATTATCCAACACCAGATGGTACTGGTGTACGTGATTACATTCATGTAATGGATCTTTCTGATGGGCATATTGCGGCATTACAGAAAGTAGGAAGTCAATCTGGTTTGCATATTTTTAATCTTGGAACGGGTAACGGTTCAAGTGTTCTAGATATGGTAAAAGCGTTTGAACAAGCCAGTGGTAAAACGATTGCTTATAAAATAGCCCCTCGCAGACCGGGTGATATTGCGGAATGTTGGGCTGATCCTGCAAAAGCAAAATCTGTGCTTGGATGGGAAGCAACCCGCACATTACAACAAATGACCGAGGATACTTGGCGCTGGCAATCGGAAAATCCGAAGGGTTACCCTGAATAATTCCGAATAAATAAATGTACATTTCCTTACTTGTTGTTACAATTGGTCTGAGAGTACGCTCTTTGACATAACTTTTTGATAACAGGTAGGGAATTATGGAACTAGCGCTAATCGTAGTATTTATTGCTGCTTCAGCCGTTATGGTGACAAAAGAAATTAAAGCAGGAAAATAACTGCGTATTATTTTGCAATAATCCAGTTTTTGTTTATCTTCTTTGATTGCAAAATAATGAAGCCAACTTCTATAAAGTTGGCTTTTTAAGTTTTTAAGATTGAATGTTTAAGTTAAGACGTTAGGTTTACAACGGCAATTCCATTTCAACCACGCCTTCTTCAAAATCAACCTGAGCTGAAAAGCCAAGCTTTTGTGCCAATGTCACCATTCCTTTATTCGAAGGCATAGTCATTCCTACAATCTTTGAGATTCCTTTCTCTTTACAATATTCAATGATCGATTGCATTAAAATACGTCCCAATCCTTGTCCTTTCATATCCGAGCGTATTAGAACCGCAAATTCGGCACTATTAGTGCGAATATCCGTAATGGCTCTGACCACACCTAATATTTCCCCCTGCGCTTCAAGTACTAATGCCATTTCTCGGTCATAATCAATCTGTGTAAGGTTAGCAAGGGCTTGATGATCAAATTCTCCCACATCACTAAAAAAGCGTTTATACAGATCTTCTTTACTGACATTGTTAATGAACTGAGCGTGTAAAGGTTCATCTTCTGGTCGAATAGGGCGTAATAGCACCTGTTGGCTATTTTTGAGAGTGAATATCGATTCAAGTTCTATAGGGTATGGGCGAATCGCCAAAGTTCGGGTACTCATCTCGCCAAGTGTCATCGCGATAGGGCTTACGTGGCAGTGCTGAGATGAATTGAACATCCCTTCAAGGTGCATTGCCTGGATCGTTGGCTGATCGACGATGATCTGTGAGAATCGAACTAATGTTTGTGTTAAAGAGTCAAATTGAGTTGCTGATAGAGGCGAGAGTTTGGCACGCTTCAATGTTTTCTTAATCAGCAGTTGAGCCAGTTTTTCATTCAGAGGAGGAAAGCCTGCTGCGTAATTTTGGTCGTTAATTTCGCCTTTTTGGCCTAATAAAATGACTGGGCCAAATGTGTTATCACATTGCATGTGAAGCGTAAGATCAAGGTGACTGACTTCAGCTGTAGGGATGTGGTAACAATTAAGAAGCTCGGAGACTTTACTTAATGGCAATGCGTTAGCTACCCGTTGCGAGAGAATCTGTTGTGCTTTTAAGCCAGCTTGAGTCATGTGCTCAATAGACAGCGGGGTTTCCATTAATTGTACTTGGCTGGCACGATAGCGAACTAAATGCATGAACGCCATTACGCTACTTTCTGGGGTGCGATAAGTGGGAATACCGTGTTTTGAAAACAGATGACGGGATTGTTTTGCTGAGGTTTCGCCAAGCCAGTTGGTCAATAAATTCACGCGGCGTCGGTTAGGGTGTTTATGGTAGATATCCAGTATTTTGTTGGCAGTATCGAGCGGATCAGAAATAGCAGAGGGGCTGAACATAATCAGAATCGCGTCCATCTCTTTGCTGTCTAATAATAATTCAAAGGTACGCAGTAATTTTTGGCTTTGAGTATCACCAGATAAATCAATTGGGTTTATGATGCATTCTTTGGAGATACGGGTGAGTTTTTCGATTGTTTGTGCGGAAAACTCAGCAAGTTTGCCCCCTAGATGTTGCAACACGTCACTGGCAATCACCGCAGGACCAGAACCGTTACTGATCATCGCCAATCGCTTGCCCTTTAACGGAATAGAGTGAGTCAGGGTTTCTGCGGCAGCAAACAACTCATGCGTTGAATGTACTCTTAATAATCCACACCGCTCAAAAGCGGAATCATAAATAATATTGAGGGATTTACTGCCACCGTGATGCAGCATCGACAGTTCTTTACCCACAGTCGATCGTGCGCCTTTTAAGACCAATACTCGCTTATTGCGCGCCGCCGCGCGGGCTGCGGACATAAAGCGCCTCGCATCTTGAATATGCTCAACATACAACAAAATCGCTTCTGTCTTACTGTGCATACTGAGGTAGTCAATGACCTCAGAGACATTAACGTCGGCCATGCTTCCAATAGAGACAAATGCTGAAAATCCTATTTGTTTGTCATTGGCCCAGTCTAAAACAGTGGTGGCAATCGCGCCGGATTGAGAGATAAACGCAATTTTTCCCGGCAGAATGTCCACCGGTGATAGTGAAGCATTCATATTGGCCCAAGGCATACTAATACCCAAGCTATTAGGGCCAATCATTCTGATATTGTAACGCTTCGCCAGTTCTTTGATTTTGCATGACTTAGCTTCATCAAATAATGAATTGGCGATTAAGATTGCAGCACGTACTCCCTTGTTATCTAAGTCGATAAATAGTGCCAAGAGATCGTCACTATCGATGCAAATGATGGCCAGTTCAGGAATCAGAGGTAAAGAGGCAAGATCGGGATAACAAAGAACGCCGGATACCGAAGTATGTTTAGGGTTAACTGGTAATACAGTGCCGTTAAAGCTTGAGCGAAGCAGGTTATCAACCATCACTTTGCCCGATGACATAGGTCGATTGGATGCCCCAATAATGGCAATCGCAGTGGGGTTAAATAACGAATCCATTGGGCTCATATGCAACCTTTTAATCGTGAAGTATCGTTCTAATTTTAAAGCGGTTTATACCTTGAGTGTGACAATTTTAACCAGTTTGTATGATAATGGGTAAAAACTGAGTCTTTGATCACGCCCAATTGCAATTAGCACAAGGCTTTACTTGATTATAGAATCGATGATGGGCATCATTTTGCTAACTACTAGGGAAAGAGTATTAAAATGAAAAAGACGGCAATCGTTTCACTGGCGTTATTAGTCACTGCATGCAGTTCAAATGAGTATGATACCGACATTAAATCGGAGAGTTATCAAGAAAACTATCAAACAACTCAAGCAGAGGTCGATGCTCAGAACCCGCAAATTAACGAACAGGATGTGGCTATTGTAGAAGAGCCTGCACCGGTACAAGAATCAGATGTCGTGCAAACTAATCAACAACCTGCACAAGTGACTTCTGCAGCTGTTGAGACAACTGACACTACTGCTACTAATACCGATGCCAATAACAATGCCAATGCTACAGCGAAAGTAGCAAGCACTGATGTTAAGCAAGATACAGCAGCGCCAACCAAAGGGTTTTCTATTCAGTTAGCCACTTTATCGACGCAAGAAAAAGCCAGTGCCTTTGCTAAATCACTTATGGTGGACTCAGCGGTATGGATCCAGAGTAAAAGCATCAATGATAAGCCGGTATATTCGGTGTTAATGGGTGATTTTGAAGATTACGATGAAGCGAAAGCTGCCGTGGCCTCATTACCTGAAGCGTTGCAAAAACTACAGCCGTTTGTAAAGAATTTTACTGACAAAGAATTGGCAGAAGCGGATCGCTTTCAGCTGTTAAAATAATTACGAATACGATTTATTGGGTTTATCAAGATGTCGAACATTAATATCCTTTTGCTTTGCGGTGGCGGTTCTTCCGAGCATGAGGTGTCTTTAGTTTCTGCTGACTATGTTCAGCAACAACTAGAACTAACCACTGATTTCAATGTTATACGCGTTGAAATCATCAACAATTCATGGCTAACACACGCTAAAAATGAGTGTTATTTAGATATTCACTCAGGAGAGTTGGTCGAAGGCTCAAATCGCTATAACCTCGACTATATAGTGCCTTGTATTCATGGTTATCCGGGTGAAACAGGTGATATTCAGTCTATGTTTGAGTTGGCTGGTATTCCTTATTTTGGCTGTGGCGCGGAAGCAAGTAGCAATAGCTTTAATAAAATCACGTCAAAATTGTGGTACGACGCAATTGGTGTAGAAAATACGCCGTATTTGTTCCTGACCGAAAATGACGACTCTAGTCTTACTCAAGTTCATGAAGCGTTTAATCGCTGGGGTAGCTTGTTTGTGAAAGCGGCGCGACAGGGTTCATCAGTTGGTTGTTACAAGGTCACAGAATCGAAAGATATTGAAACTGCAGTTAGTGATGCGTTTGGTTACTCAGAGCAAGTGCTAATTGAAAAAGCAGTAAAACCAAGAGAGCTTGAAGTCGCGGCGTATCAATATGAAGGGCAGCTTTATATTACTGCTCCCGGAGAGGTGATTGCCCCGTCAGATAAGTTCTACTCTTATGAAGAGAAATACAGTCAAGATAGTCATTCGACTACTGAGATTGTCGCGAAAGATTTAACTGAACTTCAATTACAAAAAATTCACCAGTACTCACATAAAGTGTTTGTACAAATGGGTCTTAAAGATCTATCAAGAATTGATTTCTTTTTAACTGAAGATGGTGAAATCTATTTAAACGAGGTCAACACATTCCCTGGTATGACCCCGATCTCAATGTTCCCTAAAATGTTGAGCAACAATGGCCACAGCTTCTCTAAATACTTAGCGCAAGCGGTTAAGTTAGCCATTTAATCCCAAGGTTTTATGACCTTAAATTTGAGCCTTTCATTGTCTGCCAATTCCTGTTTACCTAGGTATTGAGCAGGCATAGCAGGGCTTAACCAACGACCAAAATCGGTTATTCCTTTCACGTCATATCCTTGCTTCGCTAATTCTTTAGCCGCGCCCACTCGAGCAGATTGCCCTGACAGTTGCAGACTAAGACCCAGTTGTGTTTCGGTTGCTCGAAATACTCGATAAATGGACGAGGCATCTAATGCGTCATCGCCAATATTGCCATGTCGGTCAATGCGTCGAAATACTGGGCCTAAATGATCAGGCACCATTAAAATCCAGCGCTTTACAATTTCACTGGTTGGTTGAGAAAGTTGGTAGTGACCGTCGTTGATGTTTATTTGAATAGCTTCGTTATCAAGTACATCAAATTGCAATTGATAGAAACAAAGCGTGCGTAATTCGCTACGTTTCATCGCACATTCAAACATTACTGACAGTATTGCGGCATCTCTTAGTTGTTTTAAAGTACTTTCCGAATCCAACTGTTGTTGTATTTGATGTAGGTGTGATGAGTTAAAGGCTTGCGCTTGTTTGGCATCGCCACGTTTATCTATCCTCAGTTGCGCAAGCAGCATCTTGGTTTGTCTATGATTGCAGGGATCCGTAAATTCATGAAATCGATGCACCAAGCCGATAGTGATGGCCATTCTTTTTAGAGTTGAGTACTTACGGCTTTCACTTTGTTTCTCGATAAATAATCGAACGGCGGTAGTCGAACCAGGTAAAGACGCCACTTTACGTCTCTGACAAAATTCGACGAAATGATTCCAGTCATTAAACATTGATAACAAAGAGTTATGACTATATTGATTGTGAGTCAAGCTATCGAACTGATCGATAGTGACTTTTTGATTAAAACGATCACAGCTTTGCTGCTTTAGTTTTATATCGGTAATGGGGATACACTTTTTACGCATTGGCGCACTATAACTAAAGGTGATGTAACATTTATAATAGTATCTAACAGTTTGATTGAAAAGCAGAAGTTGATTTGATTGCAGCATAAACCTACAAACCGTTATTAACCTTAATTAAGTTCAATGGTAAAATAAGCAGATTATTGCATTTAGATAGGGCCGAATTATGTCTTTGGTATATTCAACAGAAGTAGGGCGTATCAAGCCTGAAGAAACAAAAGTAGAACGCGTCAAAGGTGATGGCGTTGTCCGTATTCAACGTCAAACTAAAGGTCGTAAAGGCAAAGGCGTTTGTTTAGTCACAGGTCTAGATTTAGACGATGTAGGACTGAAATTGATGGCCGCAGAGCTGAAAAAAGTATGTGGTTGCGGCGGCGCTGTAAAAGACGGTGTTATCGAAATCCAAGGTGATAACCGTGACAAGATAAAAGTGTATTTAGAAAAGAAAGGCCATACCGTTAAACTTGCTGGCGGTTAACATTACTTAGGATAATGAAAGGTGTGCTGTATTGGTTTGCTTGTCTTTATCCTTTATTAATTACGCTATAACGCACTATAACTAATTATGTGGAAATCAATATACTACATCAATCTACCTAAATTTATACCCAAAAGATTCTGCAAATGACTAGTCAATACAAAGCGTTAGGCGTAAGCTGAAAATTACATATCTAAATCAACCAGATAACTTAATTTTACTTAAGGAACTCAAAATTATGATTGTAATCTATGGCATTAAACAGCACCTAAATCCAATCAAGCACAAACTTTCCAACGTTATTCAACAGTCAATGGGCCAAGCACTAGGTATGCCCGAAGACAAACGAGCTCATCGCTTTATCCAATGGATAAAGAAGATTTCTATTACCCAGGCGGACGAACTGATTCGTATACCGTTATCGAAATCAATATGATGGAAGGACGACAAATTGAGACTAAGAAAAAGCTCATCAAGACCTTATTTACAGAGATCGAAACTCAACTAGGAATTTTACCCATAGATGTAGAAATCACAATCAAAGAACAGCCAGCCCATTGCTGGGGCTTCAGAGGCATGAGTGGTGATGAAGCCAGAGATTTGAAATATAAGGTAGAAGTGTAATCCTAAAAGGCTATCAGGTTTTAAACTAACATATCGTCGACTTAACCTGAGTTATCGTCAAGCATCCTGATTAGTAAAACGCTTTACTCAGTTCGGTGCTAGCGGTTTACTTTCACAACATACGGTATACAGAATCGTTGTTAATATGGAAATACCTTTAAAGATGGTTCGCTTTACATAGTCTACAAACTAATAGAGCGAAAAGAGTAGTGTACGTAAGTAATAGCATGCTTATAATAGTTTCAATAAACCCTATTTAACATAACATTGATTATGCGCACTTAGGTTGTAAGTCCCATTTAGAAATGTCCGGGTTTAACCAAGTTGAAATCTCTCCATATTGGCACTATTTTATTTGTCGTTACATCGATTATTGCTGCTCCTGATTTTGCCTAGCAACATTTAGTTAGGTTCTAACGCTTACAGCGTCTCTTTAAATCAAGCTAATTTGGTTCGCTTGATTATGTTCTGTGTATTTCCATCTGCAAAATTAAAGACGGCATACTTATCTGTTTGTGCTTTAAAATTCTGGCAATTGTTCCATATCACAGTTTAAGCAATTCTTTATTGAGATTGACATACCTCAAAGCAAGCCATTGCATTTTGTGTAATTGAGACTATCTACGTACAAATTGGTACTTTAATTATTCATCTAGAATAGAAAACCATCAATTTTTAACAAAAGCAATATTCTGACAATTAACAGTTCGGATAACCCGATCTCTCACCTCAGTAAAGCTTATGCAATTGCACTCATGCAAATGAAAATCATTACTAATAAAGAAACTACTGCTTACATTTATTGGTTATTAGCAATATTTTTTTTATGCTAAAAACGTTTGTGAAACACAGATAATTATAATTAACCCTCACACCAAACAGGTATTTTTAATGACAAAAAATCTATTTCTCGGAACGATATTGGTTACCAGTTTTGCTGCATTTGCAGGCAACGAAGTTGTTAGCGATCAAGTAGTTGCAGATCAACGTGCTAATTTAGCGGCCAATACCGATGGCAAAGGATTTGGTCCACAATCACCTCGTGACATTGATGATTTAAACGGAAAAAACCAACGCACTTTTGGTATCGCTCCTGCTTATCAAGAAATGAACTTATGTAACATTCATTTCCATAAAAACGCTGAACATAGAGGCGGAGAATTTACCGCTTATGCTGGAAATGGTAACGGCAAAGGCTTTCAAACGGGTTACCGATACAATGGCACTTTAACTGAAGATGAGCTTAAAGAATTCAAACATAAAGAATTAAGTTCTGGTGATACCATCGAAGTGCATTACGTGCATACCAGCGCTCAAGTGACACCTGGGGCAACTCTAGGTTCTTGTTTATCTGAGTCGTTAATGAATCCTCAACTTCGTGTAGAAACGCAAGTTTATGTTCTTGTTAATGACAGTGACTCTTTAGATTTTGCAGAGCTAGCTGAATATAAACAAGTGAATGGCTACTACCAAGCAACTAACATTCCTAATTATACTGGCAAGCCTTTAGAGTACGCAGGTTCAACAACCGGTCCTGGTTATAATGAACAAGGCTCTCCGCTGCAAGTGACTTGGAGTGTAAGACCAAGAGTTGCAAAGGTTGATATCGCTTCAGTTGCAAAATGGCTTGAAGGAAATGACTTTAAAGAAGACCACGCTCATGGTGTTCGTAATTTAGTGGTTAACCCAGACTTGTTATCAACTGGCCATCAATAACGCTACACTCACTAAATGAGCTGCGTCATTTACTAAGCTGAGATACAAGTTCAGTTAATGTCACATAAAACGGCGATTGTTGTATGTTTTGTTTATCACAAGACATTCTGAAGCAGTCGCCGTTTTCACATCTAAAACATTCGTAATTAGTAGCACCTATCCACTATCAGCCCCGCTTAACTGACCGACAATAAGTGACCGTATCACGTATTAAAAATATCGTTCAATCAAAAAATCACGATGGTCTATCTAGGTATTTGAACTCACTTTGACCATTGATTACCGCAGGCTCTACGTAATATCTCCAGAGATAACATAATAACTTAACCAATTTAGGTAACTGTAAGTTACTTTCAGGCTAATGGCTCACCATTATGGCACTAAGTACAGCAAGATACTGATTTTAAATAAAAAGAACCGCTTTACATACAGAATAAGCTCATGAGTTAATTGAAAATATTGATGAGAATTGAACTTTAAGTATGTCTAAATCACCTAAAGGCAAGTTAGTTATAGTGCGTTAGATGTGTAAAACCAAGAGCTTACTGCTCTTGACCTTTATTGAACTCATCACGTATTTCTTGAGCAATGATTTTAATTGCTTCAGCGGTACTGACACCTTGAGCCATCAATACTTGAATACGCTCTACGGCTTTTTGTTGCTCTTCATGTGTTAGTGGTGGTAAATCATCAAACATATCGGTTCCTAGTCGTTGTTCCCTACTCTTCAGTAAAATCGATGGTTTTACTAATCGTACGTTTATCTTTAAATAAGATTGGGCCCTGCCACTGCGATTGTGTCATCGATACACTGACAACATAACGATCTGGTGGTAGCGCATTGCTCGGCAGTCTAACAGGATAATTAGACTCATACGACTTATTCCAGACAGTGTTGTATTTACCATCTTGGTAATCGTAGACCGTTACTTTTTGCACTGGCAATGGGCAATATCGATTTAGTAAGCGTTTTTTATCGACTATCCAACTATCTTTAGAATCCCATCGCACTACGTGAACCGGATCGGCATCGCTCATAATCAGCCAATGAGTCCAACTATGCTGATTTGTATCTTCCAGTTGTAATTGATACAAACCAGATTTAAGCGGCTTGCTTAAGCTATAGGTTGCTTCTGTGTACTGTAATGTACGTTTGTCATCTGTTGTCGTTTCGTAAGAACGCTGCTCAATAACATTTTGAGAAATGATGCTATCAGGCCATCCAATCAACTTAACCGAGACCAAACGATTATCGGTTAAAAAGCTCAACATCAGTTTATTAGATAGGCGCCCTGGTCTTTGAACTGATATTTTCTCAATAGAAACAGAGTCGACCCAATTTGGCAATCCTTCAGCAGTAAGACTCTTTCCACAATCTTGTTCAGTTGCCTGCTTTAACAAAGCATCTAAATGTAAATGCAAATTATCGGTCGATTCTTGCTGCCAAACCTGAACCATAATCTCAAACATGCCATTGAGATCATCTTCTAACAACTTTTGGTGCATTCTGGTAACGATATTATTTTCTTCAAACCATTGCGCATTAGCTGCAATCGGTGCAGCTAACGGAATGAGTAATAATGTCGTTAGAAACGGTTTCATTAGCTTTTCATCTTGTAGCCAACACCGCGCAGTGTTTCGATATCAATACCGGATAACTTCTGGCGTAATTGCAGTACATGGGTATCAACGGTACGTGTTGTTGGGAAGTGGTTGTAACCCCATACATGATCAAGCAATTCATCACGAGTGAAGACACGCCCAAGGTTACTCGCTAAGAACATTAATAAATCGAACTCAGTGCGCGTTAACGAGATACTTTCGTCATGATAAAAAACTTCACGAGTGGCTTTATCAATTACCAAGCTATCAGTAATCACTTTAGAGTCGTCATTTTGCGAGTCATCATCTGAGACTCTCAAATTTGCTCGAATACGCGCAAACAACTCAGCTTCAGCAAACGGTTTTGTTAAGTAATCATTTGCGCCAGCATCAAGCCCTGAGACTTTGTCTTTAACTGTCACCAATGCAGTTAACAAGATAACCGGTACTGACTTGATTTCTTTCCATTCCGCTAGCTTGGAAATTGAATCGCCGTCAGGAAGTTGTCTGTCTAGAATAACTAAATCAGCTTTTTCCCATAAATTCGCAGTATCAGCAATTGTCTCTGAATGTAGGCAGTTATAACCGGCTTGCTCTAGGCTAACCAATAGACCATCAGCTAAATTTTTATCATCTTCAACGAGCAGCAGTGTTTGTTCCACAAGGAATCTCCATTACAAATTTAGTAGGCGGACCAACAAGTTTCATGTTACCACCCATTCTTCCCACCATAGATTCCACTATGGTCAAGCCTAAGCCCAACCCAGCTTTACTGACAAAAGGTTTACGTAAATGCTTCCAATCTTTAGCACTTAATTGCCCTTCGTCTTGAACCTCAATGGTGAGTTTATTATTACTTCGATGTACGCAAAGTTTGACTTCGCCTACCCCATATTTAATTGCATTATTAACTAAGTTATCGATACAGGTTCCAAGCCAATAAATATTAACTTGAGCCTCAATATCTTTTTCGAGATACAGTACGACATTGCCAGAATAATTTTCGACTTTGTATTCCAACCATTCTTGCATTGAAGGCAAATGCTCTGTGGCTAATGGTTGGTTATCCGACTGCAAATAATCCTTACTCGCTTCTGCAAGTTGACGCAATCGCCTTGAATCCTCACACAAACGTCTAAATTCGTCATAAACAGTCTCTGGAAGACGTTCAAATTCACGCCTAAAGCCTTCTACTGTCATAGCAAGACTGGCAATCGGCGTTCGCAGTTCATGCGTTAATATTTGAAGCACTAACATTCGACTGCGCATCTCTTTGCGTTTACTGTTCCAGCGATATAAAAGCCAACCAATAATTAGGGTGACATTCAATAAAACCAATATATACAGTAAGTTTTTGATTAAATGGCTATCGTCGTGTTGCGTCCAGCAGATATTACCTCTTTCAAAGAAGCACTCGTCAATTTGCGACACGGGAATAAAGCTAAGCTCCGCCTCTTTGGCATTGTGATCAAGAGTGGCAATATCAAATACGAAGTAACTGTCGCCTTTACGAAGCCAAAACTCATTTTCTTGTATGAACATCGGTGCGCCAGATAATAATGATGCAATCCCATCACTGTGCATCACTTGCAAGCGACCTAGCAATGTACCTGGATCTGCAAGCTTTCTTTCGTTGATGTGCATATAAGGTTGCAACTCAGCAAAGCGCTCTGGATGAGCCTTAACGTATCTTGCTGCGTACGTACCACCGCCGGGATGAATCGGATTGGAACGTGCAAACCATTTAAGTGGTAGTTTGGTTCCTCGGCACATGGCTCTTGTGAAGACTAATGGTTCGGTAACCGCAGGGCTTAAAGGTAATTTACCTTTACACTTTTGCTCTAATCGGTAGAGAAGCTGCAAATCTTTTAAAGGGTACTTACTGCTTTGAGGCAACATAGAGTTTGGGTCAATCAAAGCCGTTGGAAAATCAGCTTGAATCACCTGCATGTCGTAGACATCTTTCGCTTCTTTGAATACAAATAAGCTCACCAAAGAGTCTAATCTTTGGGGAAGAGTTTTTGCCGCCAGCACTGGGCTAATGGACAATAAGCTTATGAATAAAAGTAAAGTTCTCAAAGAGTACAACGTGTTTTAACTCGAATGCGATTACTATACTCCCATTCAGGTTTTCATTCCAAACCGTACAGCATTTTTGACAGCGAAATGACAGATCTCATAACAAATTGGCAATAGCCTAACCCCCATGTCAACTAACTGTTATGGAACTCACTTTAATTGCATCTTTTGCTTAACAAATAGACATAAAAAAATCCGATGAACAACGTTCATCGGATTTTTATGATTGTGAAAGATTCAACAAATCAAAATAGTGTTACTACAAGTTTTCGGATATTTTCATACACGAGTCTTTAGCATCACCAAACAGCATTGTTGAGTTCTCTTTAAAGAACAGTGGGTTTTGCACGCCGGCATAACCTGGGTTCATTGAACGTTTAAATACCACCACGTTTTGTGCATGCCACACTTCAAGTACTGGCATACCCGCAATTGGACTTGATGGATCATCAAGCGCCGCTGGGTTAACGGTATCGTTCGCGCCAATAACTAAAACCGTATCCGTTTCGGCAAAATCATCATTGATTTCGTCCATCTCAAGTACGATGTCGTAAGGCACTTTTGCTTCTGCAAGCAATACGTTCATGTGGCCTGGTAAACGACCCGCGACCGGGTGAATACCAAAGCGAACCTTGATACCTTGCGCACGAAGTTTTTCAGTGATCTCGCGTACAGGATACTGAGCTTGAGCAACCGCCATACCATATCCTGGAGTGATGATGACAGATTTAGAGTTCTTCAGCATTTCTGCCACTTCTTCAGCGCTCGACTCGGTATGTTCGCCCTGCTCTTCATCTGAGGATGAAACTGATACTTCCTGTCCAAAACCACCGGCAATAACGCTAATAAACGAGCGATTCATTGCTTTACACATGATGTAGGATAGGATTGCGCCAGAAGAACCAACCAGTGCACCAGTGACAATCAATAGATCGTTAGCAAGCATAAAGCCTGCAGCCGCCGCTGCCCAACCTGAGTATGAGTTCAGCATTGACACCACCACTGGCATATCTGCGCCACCAATTGATGCCACCAAATGATAACCAAAAGCAAACGCAATCAATGTCATCAAGAATAATGGAAGCAACGCTCCATCACCGCCTAGATACCATTTCATCAAAAATGCCGACACAACGAGAGCTGCGAGGTTCAACTTATGTTTATGAGGTAAATTCAGCGATGACGATGAAATAATGCCTCGAAGCTTACCAAAAGCAACAATAGAACCGGTAAATGTCACCGCGCCAATAAATACACCAAGATAAACTTCAACAAGGTGAATCATGTGCTCGGCGTGTGTCACCAATACTGGTGCATCAATCAGACTGTTATAACCGACAAGAACGGCGGCCATACCAACAAAGCTGTGCAATATAGCCACTAGCTCTGGCATTTCGGTCATTTCTACTTTTTTAGCAAAATGAATACCGATGCCACCACCAATCACCATAGCAAGCAAGATCCAAGCAACACCGCTTGAATGTGGACCTAAAATAGTCGCAAGTAAGGCAATAGCCATACCCGCAATACCGTAGTAGTTACCTGAGCGAGCCGTCTCTTGCTTTGAAAGACCAGCCAAACTCATAATAAAGAACACAGCAGCAATAATGTATGCCGCTTGTACTAATCCTGCAGACATTTGTTACTCCTTAGTCTTTACGGAACATTTCTAGCATACGTCGAGTGACAGTAAAGCCACCAAAGATATTGATGCTAGCAATTAACACAGCGATAAAGGCAAGGAAAGTAACAACGCCATTTCCTTGGCCTATCTGAAGTAATGCGCCCACAATAATGATGCCAGAAATGGCATTCGTGACCGACATCAGCGGAGTATGCAGTGCGTGTGTTACATTCCAAACAACGTAGTAACCGACAACACAGGCTAAGACGAATACGGTGAAATGCGCTAAAAACGCAGCAGGAGCAACCGAGGCAACCCAAGCAAATGCACCAATACCAACCGCTAAACCTGCCAATTTTTTAACAGGAGAAACCGGTTCTTCAACCTTTGGTTCGGCTTTGGCAGCTTTGGGTTGTGCGGCTGCTTGAGGCTGGGCTGAAACTTGGATTGGCGGCGCAGGCCAGGTGATTTCACCCTCTTTAACAACGGTCACACCACGAAGTACTACATCATCAAAATCGATATTGATGTTGCCATCTTTTTCTTTGCAAAGCAGCTTCAAAAGATTGACCAGGTTAGTGCCATAAAGCTGAGAAGATTGGGTAGGAAGACGACCGACCATATCGGTATAACCAATGACTTTTACGCCATTTGCCGTAGTCACCACTTTATCGGCTTCGGTATAAGCACAGTTACCGCCATTTGCCGCCGCAAGATCAACAATCACGCTACCGGCTTTCATGCTATCTACCATTTCTTTGGTGATAAGCTTCGGCGCAGGGCGTCCTGGAATGAGGGCTGTGGTGATAATAATATCGACGTCTTTTGCTTGTTCAGCGTAAAGCTCTTCCGCTTTTTTATTGAAGTCGTCAGACATTTCTTTAGCGTAGCCATCACCTGCGCCAGTATCTTCTTGGAAATCTACTTCCAAGAACTCGGCGCCCATTGATTCAACTTGCTCTTTTACTTCTGGGCGAACATCAAATGAACGAACGATAGCGCCAAGGCTACCCGCAGCGCCGATAGCAGCAAGACCGGCAACGCCCGCACCCGCAACTAATACTTTGGCTGGCGGCACTTTACCGGCAGCGGTAATTTGACCAGTGAAGAAACGACCAAACTCATGAGCGGCCTCAACAACGGCTCGATATCCGGCAATATTAGCCATTGAGCTTAGTGCATCTAATGCTTGAGCTCGGGAGATACGAGGGACAGAGTCCATCGCCATAATATTGATATTTTTAC
Source organism: Vibrio sp. UCD-FRSSP16_30 (assembly GCF_001676025.1). Lineage (GTDB taxonomy): Bacteria > Pseudomonadota > Gammaproteobacteria > Enterobacterales > Vibrionaceae > Vibrio. The sequence continues at coordinate 126,690 of NZ_LZFW01000068.1, read as the reverse complement.
TAGACAGCTTTTCCATCAACTCAGGGTTTTGCGCAGGCCAGATAAAACTGACTAGGCTTGCTCCTTCATTAATAAGTGCAATCTCTTCATCTGAAGGTGCATTAACCTTTAAGATGATTTCTGCGTTCCAAACCTCTGCATGGTCAACAATCGTTGCTCCAGAGTTTTCATACGCTTGATTATCGAAGCTGGCTAATGCGCCGGCCTCTCCTTCTATTGAGACGTCAAATCCCAGTTTAATCAGCTGTTCCACCGTTTTTGGCGTCGCAGCTACTCGTGTTTCACCCACGAGACTTTCTCTAGGCACACCAATTCGCATAGCTATTCCCTACTATTTGGCACAAATTAAAAACAAAAAGTTAAAAATAAAAAAGTTAAAATTATACTCGGCTCTTCTATTGCCTCTGCGTGTAATAGAAGAGTCTATATTGAAAAACTATCATTAATACGAGGCACAAAACAATACATCATTGTGCAAGAGAGCACTCATCAGACTAGATCAGCCTGTTAATGCTTAAAAATCGTGTCACCCATCTGATCGATAAACATTTGAGATTTCTTTATCATCAGCTCATTTGCATCTGCCTGATTACCCAGTACATCAGACCGAATAAAACGATGCGTTTTTAGTGACTCACCTTCTCCCATAGTAATGCGTCCAGCAATTCTAAATAGACCACCTTCGGCTATGGCTTCGGAATAGATCAAAAATCCCTTATATTCAACTGGCTCTACTTGTACTTGCTTGTTGTTGTCTGAAGCACCAAAAAGACGACTAAACCAACCCATAAACTCTCCAAAAATCCGATACTTACCTATATTCAATTTAAGTTAAACTGACTTTAAAGGCGAGCAATAATGAGAAGAATTTGTCGTAACTGAGGGTAAGCTGAGAATTTTCACGGTTAAGTCTGTCATTCATCTTTAAAATAACGGGCGTTATTGATGAATTAGCAAAAGATCACAGGATAAACACTATTTCTCATTGATAAGAAAGACTAATGTGCCACCTTTTAAGCTACTGCCATAATTTAGGTTTAACCCTAAACCAATATTGTCTACATAGTCTTTAAGAAAAGGCACCGACATCAACCATCCTGCACTCCATTCGTAGTAGTTTGTCGTACCCATAGGATCTTTAAGATCTCCACCAACATCTATTCGGCGAATACTAGTAAATACGCTCTGTGCATAGCCGCCTAACTGACCAATATCATAAAACCCTTTTAAGCCATTGATCCAATACCAACCCTCTGGATTACCAACATCACCATAGTTAGCTTCACCCCAACCATAACCATAGAAGTATTTCATTTCACTGAAGCCTTCCCAATGACCCCAATTTTGCGGCTTGATGTAATTAAGCTCAATGCTAGGTTTAAGCGTTAGTGCCCACGCATCAGTATTAAATGCATAACCATCCAATCTATCTCGTAAATCACTACTAATTGAATTTCGATAAATATACTTATTTCGGTAATACATCAAATTGCTACCGATACCAGTATTTAGCCCCCAATGTTTGGTCAGCGGATACTTGGAACTGTATTGGGTTGCAAAGGTAAAGTGCTCTTCCTTGCTGGTATCTTCTAATTCATTGGGATCGCTGCTAAAGGAGAGATCTCTTTCTGTCTTAAGATACGATCCAACAAACGTGAATTTTTGGGTTAAGTTAGTGCCGTCGGTTAACGGAACATCGGGTAAATCGAGGGTATAAGGAATGGTATAAATGGTGATCTGTTTACGTAACTCTAAGGACTCTTTACTCCCAATCTCATCGTTGTCGGTAAAAAAGTTATTGGGATTAAAATTCTGAAAGCCAAAAGAAATTGCTTCGCTGTCACTGAGCAACACGGCAGATGCAAAGTTTTGCTCCAAAATCTTTTTTAATATTTCGTCTGCATGTGCTGTAGCGGTCACCAACAGCGCCACAAGACAAAGTATGCAACGATTCAAATCAACTCCATTTTTGATGAAAATAATCCCTTAGTTAAACAATAGCCAGTTTACGCAAACGTTTCACTAATTATTTTGTGGTTCTGCACGCTTTTACATGCCAATTATTTAACTCTTAGATTGCAAAAACCACTGATGACAATTCCATGTCAAAACCTGTGCGTTTTTCCTGCAACATGCGTAACTATTCATCACCTAGAATTTTTTTATTGTTATTTATTGCAGATTCATCACTCAATAGAGCACAATGGTTTGACTTTTCTAAGTAACTTTTTACGATGAAAACACCATCACAAATAGGTATGTCCTTATGTCAGAAATAATTGAAGATCAAAGCATCGATCTAAGTGAAGTATCAAAGGAATTGCGCCAGGTTATCGAGTTTGATGAAGTTCCTGAGCAAATGTTTCAAATGGTAGTTTCCATACATGAGGCCGGTGAAGAAGAAGTCCGTAAAGCGTGGGATGAGCTACCAGGTAGCGCGCAAAACGTTGTTGATAACTTTGAACAGTTTCATGCTCTTACCTCAGTAAGCCAAGCGTTTGCCGGTGTAAGTTTGTTAGAAGAGTTCCCAACGCTCAATATTCCTAAAGACATGTCTGAGGAAGAAAAAACCAGTTATAAAGCGCAGCTTTTAGATCAAGTGCTGTTTAACTGCATTAAAGACATGGCAAAGCAAATCAAGAAAGCTCGTCGAGATCCTATCTTGAAGCGCGACTTTAATAGTGTATTTGTGAAAAACTAATTCATACACGTTTACTTGGGCTGCCAGGGTGAGATCACGAACGTTATTTGAATAAAATCATGTGCATTATCGGAGCAAGCCTTTGTGGCATGGATGCCACAATGAAGCCATCAAGGATGATTTCACGGCGTCTTGTGGAGATGATGCACATGATTGGTCGAAAAGTGTTCACTCATGCGTTCGCCCTACTTGGGCTGCCAATCGATGGTAGCTCAAGTTATTAACCCCTTTTCAGTTACCCTGTTACTTGTTTTTCTATTCGTTTAGCTTAGTAAAGCCACATTCAATTCTATATTGTTTAATATTGCGCTAAATTTTGCTGGGTAAAGCTCACACCTTTCACTTGTGCATACACTTTTTTTCCCACTTCTAAATCAAGTTCCTGCGTTGCCCATTGAGTTAAAATAGACTTTAGTAGCAGTTCGTTACCCAAATTTAAGGTCAGTAAATTAGAATGCTCATTAAGCCTAGATATTTCAGATATGGTGACCGGAATGACATTTCGAATGGAACTTTGCTCACTAGGTGACAGCGTCACTGATACGTCTTGCGCATCAATCCTAATACGCATATTACTGGATACTTTTTCACAAAGTCCTTGGTCTGGAACCCAAAAACAATGTCCGGCAACGCTCATTTCACGCATTGCATATTTTGCATGACGCTCAGCCACTGTTGCACTGAGCAAGGTACTGTATCGCTCACCCTCTTGCCACAAGGCTAGGCTTTGACCATTCCACACCTCTTCTACGCTGCCAAAATCCACAACCTTCCCCGATTCTAATACCAACAAATGATCGGCAAGGTGCATGACTTCTTCAAGGCTATGGGTGACGTAGACAATGGGAATATCGATATTATTTGATAGCTGATTAAGGTATCGAATAACCTCTCTTTTACGCGGTAAATCCAAGCTCGCAAGTGGTTCATCCATAAGAAGAAGCTCAGGCTCACTCAGTAGCGCTCTTGCAATGGCCACTCGTTGTTTTTCGCCGCCACTTAATGTATTGGGTTTGGCATCTAACAGATGCTCAATACCCAGTAACGAGCACAACTCATTAAATCGTATTGATGTGGATTGCTTTGGCGCGCCAAATAACAAATTCTTTTTGATCGTAAGATGCGGAAACAACCTAGCGTCTTGAAAGACCATCGCCACTTTACGTTTCCAAACCGGCAGATGATGATCTTTTTTAGTATCTAGGATCAATCGTTGATTAAAGGTGATCTCGCCACAGTCTGGAATAAGCAATCCTGATAGCACATTGAGTAAAGTCGACTTGCCACTTCCTGAACGCCCAAATACCGCCGTGACCCCTTTTTCAGGTAATTCACCTGTTATGGCAAAACTTTGGCTATCAAACTGATGAGTAAATGAAAATTGTAAGGTCACTTCAGCAGCCCCAATTTTTGATGAGAACGACGCGATAGCCACTCACTAAAAAATAATGAAATTAAAGCGATGATGATCGCTAATATACACAAGCGCATTGCTTGAAATTCCGCCCCTGGCGTTTCAAGAAAACTGAACATAGCTAACGGAATGGTCTGCGTCTCACCGGGAATATTCGACACAAAAGTAATGGTCGCCCCAAACTCACCTAAACTGCGGGCAAATGCGAGCACTAGACCCGATATAACCCCGGGCATCATTAACGGTAATGTAATGCGCCTGAAGACGGTAAAGGGCGCAGCGCCAAGTGTCATTGCCGCTTCCTCAAGTTTAGTATCCACAGAAAGAATGCTAAGGCGGATTGAACGCACCATTAATGGCAATGCCACAACCGCTGAGGCTAATGCCGCGCCCTTCCAACTGAATGAAAAATCAATGCCTAAATAGGTATCAAGCCAAAGACCAATAGGCCCTTGTTTACCAAATAAAATTAACAGCACATAGCCGATAACAACCGGAGGCAGTACTAAAGGAAGATGAATCACACCATCAAGCAGGCTTTTACCATAAAATTCTTTTTTTGCTAATACCCATGCCAGCGCAATCCCAATTGGCAAAATAGACAAACTGGCAACCAAGGCAACTTTTAAGCTCAGCACCAGCGCGGTAATTTCAAGTTCGGTTAACAATGGCTCAGCAAATAATGCCTCAGTGAATAACATGGCTTCCCTCAACATCTGAAAAGCCCAATTCCGATAAGGTCTGCTGCATCGATGGGTCTTTCATCAACTGATATACCGTCAGAGCTTGTGGTTTTTGGCTTAATAAGATCATCGGGTACAAAATTGGATCGTAATAGTGTGACGGAATAGAAGCCACTATGCTTACCTTGCTCGACAGACGTGCATCTGTTGCGTACACAATCCCAATAGGCACTTGCTCACGCTCGACCATCGCCAATACCGCCCGCGTGTTTTTCATTGGCGCGATATGCTTTGATATCAACGGCCAAATGCCAAGTGACGATAACGCCTGTTTTGCATAAATGCCGACCGGTACTGTAGAGGTTTCCCCAAGAGCAACACGACCGTTACCCATCATATCTTGCCAATCGACTGAATTAGTGAGTTCAAATTGGTGAGGTTGTTTTTTTGCCGTAATCACTACTAACTGATTACTTGCAATAATGTCAGGTGATGCGATGCCCAATTTCTGCTTTTCGAGATAAGACATCCATTGATTGTTCGCCGAAATGAAAATATCCACAGGCGCGCCTCTTGCGATCTGTCTTGCTATTGATGATGACGAACCAAAAACACCCTTAACTTCAATGTTTTGTTTGGCTGCCTTAGTCGCCAAGTCTTGCACTACTTGAGTCATTGAGGAGGCGGCATAAACATACACAGTATGCTTGGATGCCGCAAATGAGGGGAAAGAAAAACAGATAAGCAGAGTAATAAAAATACGGTGCATAAGGTACTTAAAGTAAAGGTGCCCTATTTAGAGCACCGAATAATGAGTTACTTGCCCGCTTTAGGTTGCACATATTTACGACTTACGTCGACAATAGCAACATCTCGAACAAAACTTCGGCCTAGTAACACTGGGAAATCAAGATGTGAACGATCCACTAATGTAAACTCGGTCTTTTCTTTCAAATCACCCAGTTTAATCCAAACCGCAACCACTGGACGTTTGTCGGTATCGTCAGTGCTCGACTGCTTAACTTTCGCAAATCGTACAATCGGTAAGCTAAGCTCTTTGCCTACTTTACCATTGTGAGCGGCCTTAAACTTCACCCACTTTTTACCATCACGTTCAAACTGTTTTACTTCCACAGCAGATAGCGATGACGTGGTTGCGCCAGAATCAATGCGAGCTTTAACGGTGGCATCAAAATCGGGGAAATGAATCCACTCTTGTTCACCGAGAATCAATTTACCATCAGCCGTTTTAGTCGGAGCTGGTTTTTCTACCACCTCTTTCTTTTCTTCCATTGCTTTTGGTTCTTCTTTTTCCGTCACTTCTTCTACATTTTCTTCTGTCACTTGCTCAGTCGCCGCTTGCTCCACAGCCGGTGTCTCAAAAGTCACCTCTGCGTCATCCTGAGTCGGCGCACTAGAACAAGCTGTCATTGAGCCTGCTACTAATGCAATACTTAAAATTTTCCAATGTTTCATCCAATCCACCTAGTCATATTTAAGTTATTAATTCTATTTTATCGAACAGCCGCAATTGCTGATGCAACGTAAGTCAAATCTTGCTCCCTAAGACCTGCGATATTAATACGACCATCATTAACACCGTATACAGCAAACTCTTCACGCAATCGAATCATTTGCTCAGAAGTGTAGCCCAACACGCTAAACATGCCTTTGTGTTGCTTAATAAAATCAAATTCATTTGAGCCAGTGATCTTACTGATCTCAAGGCAAAGATTATGTCTTAGGCTCACCAAACGTAAACGCATCTGCTCTAATTCTTCAATCCAAGCCGCTTTTAACTCATTGTCTTGCAATACAGTTTTAACTATAGACGCTCCATGAGCTGGAGGCATAGTGTATGTGGTTCTTGCCATCTGTAATAGCTTGCCGCGCGCATTAGTGGCATGTGTTTGCTGATCGGCAACAATGATGGCACTACCTGTTCTTTCACGGTATAAGCCAAAATTCTTAGAACATGAACTGGTGACTAATAATTCAGGTAAGTTTTGCGCCATATGACGAACGCCAAAGGAGTCCTGCTCCAGACCATCGCCAAAACCTTGATAAGCAATATCAATAAATGGCAAGAAACCATTTCGTTGTGCTAATAAAGTGACTTGTTCCCATACCTCGGGAGACAAATCTGCGCCCGTTGGGTTATGACAACAGCCATGCAGAAGTACCACGTCTTTCGCTTTTACTTTAGCCAGATCATCAAGCATGGCATTCGCATCAACTTGTTTGGTCGCAGCATCAAAATAACGATAATGTTTTACTTTTAAGCCTGCTGCTTCCATCACTGGCTGATGATTAACGTAACTTGGGTTACTTAACCAAACTGTGGCATCAGGATTAGAAAAAGCAATTAATTCGGCAAGCATACGCAGACCGCCACTTGCGCCAGGAGTCTGAATAGACGTTGCACGCTGGGCAATCGCCGTGTCCGGTAATACTAAGCTTAGTGCTGCAGCGTTAAATTCTTCATCGCCCGCCATGCCAACATACGCTTTGGTTTGTTGCTGCTGAAGAACAATATCTTGCGCTTTAAGCACAGACTGCATGATAGGCGTGACGCCGTCACTATTCTTGTAAACGCCAATACCAAGATCAACTTTAATATCGCGTTGATCGAGTCGGTAAGCTTGAGATAAAGACAGGATAGGATCCTGTTGAGGTGCTGATAGATTTGAGAACATGAAAGTCACAACCCTTTGAAATTCATTTGGATAATGTCACGTTATCATTTGCGAGGAGAAATCGAAATAGTTAATCAGGTTTTAACTGATACGAGGGAATATTTTGTTAAAAAATATGGGACAGGTTATACACACTGTCCCATATATTATCAGGTAATTGACCGCTTATTTAACAATGCAGCCTTTTTTACAAGAGATCCGTTAATCGAGAGTAAAGCGATGAATCACTTGGTTAGAACTGCCCCGCCACTCCAGTCTCGCATCGGCTAAGTCTTTTACGAACTTACCATCAATGAGAGTATCGACATACTGCACAACTTGTTGTTGTTCTTCGGTCAGCTCGGCCAGTTCATAGCCGGTCCATAACCAAATATCTTTACCATCACATTCATCTTTAACTCGTTTAACAAGCTTAAGTATCGCCTGTAAGTTACCAGGATAAAGAGGATCGCCTCCAGAAAGAGATAAACCACGACGTTTAATACGAGTATCGTTAAGATCCGCTATGATCTGATCTTCCATCTCTTGAGTGAAAACACTTCCTGATGTAGGTGACCAAGTGGATTGATTATAACAACCTCGGCATTGGTGAATGCATCCAGAGACAAACAAGGTACAACGTGTCCCTTCCCCGTTAACAACATCCACCGGGTAATAATTATGGTAATTCATCTGTTTTCTACTTCTTGTTACTTTTTACTTACACGTATATTTTTACTTACACATTATAAATGTTTAACGCGGCGTTTCACTTCTTCTTGCTTACCAAAGTTGAATGGACGCGCATCAGGGCTACCTAAATAACCACAAACTCGGCGGGTTACAGACACTTTAGAAGAATCATGGTTGCCACAGTTTGGACAGGTAAAACCTTTACTGGTGCAATCAAATTCGCCATTGAAGCCACACTCATAACACTCATCAATCGGCGTATTAGTCCCGTAATATGGAACGCGAGAGTATGAATAATCCCAAACATTTTCTAACGCTTCAATGTTGCGCTGCATATTTGGAAATTCGCCGTAGCAGATGAAACCGCCCGTTGAAATGTGTGGATACGGCATTTCAAAATCAATTTTATCGTAAGGATTGACCTTTTTTTCCACATCTAAATGGAAGCTATTGGTGTAGTAACCTTTATCCGTTACTCCTTTGATCACACCAAATTCTTTAGTGTCGATTTGGCAGAAGCGGCTGCATAGGTTTTCACTTGGCGTGCCATAAAGACTAAATCCGTAACCGGTTTCTTGGGTCCAAAGTTCAACGTTTTGTTTCAAGTAAGAGATAATAGCTAATGCTTTATCACGCAATCCTGATTCGTCAAACACGTGTTGATCTGCGCCATAAAGTGCATTAATCGTCTCATGGATACCAATGTAGCCGAGTGAAATAGAAGCACGACCATGTTTAAATATTTCAGCGACTGAATCATCCGCTTTTAATCGAACGCCACACGCACCTTCCATATACAGAATCGGAGCTACGCGGGCTTTCACATTTTCTAAACGAGAAATACGAGTTTCTAAAGCGCGACGTGCCGTAGCCAGTTTTTCATCCAGTAATTGATAAAAAGTCGCTTCGCTGCCTTTAGCTTGCAGTGCAATACGAGGAAGATTTAAGCTCACAACACCTAGGTTATTACGCCCATCATGAATCATTTCGCCGTTTTCTTCATAAACGTCTAAGAAGCTACGACAACCCATTGGGGTTTTAAATGAACCAGTGACTTCAACCACTTTGTCGTAGTTTAAAATGTCTGGATACATACGCTTAGTCGCGCACTCTAATGCCAATTGCTTAATGTCATAACTTGGATCAGAAGGTTTATGGTTCAAACCATCTTTAATGCCAAAGACTAATTTAGGGAAAACTGCCGTCTTACTGTTTTTACCCAACCCAGCAATACGGTTTTTCAAAATTGACGTTTGAATCAGTTTAGAAGCCCATGATGCGCCTAAACCAAAACCAAATGTGACAAACGGCGTTTGGCCATTGGCGGTATGCAAAGTGTTGACTTCATACTCTAATGATTGGAATGCGTCATAACATTCTTTTTCAGTGCGAGATTGCGCGAATGCTTTAGGATCGTGAATATCCCACTCTTTCGCCACTTCAAGGTGCTTGTCATAGCTGTGCATAACGTACGGTTCAAGCACTTCATCAATACGGTTGATGGTTGTTCCGCCGTAGATGTGGCTTGCCACTTGCGCAATGATTTGCGCGGTAACAGCGGTCGCAGTCGAGATTGACTTAGGGGTATCAATCTCAGCATTACCCATCTTAAATCCATGTGTTAACATGCCTTTAAGATCAATAAGCATGCAGTTGAACATTGGGAAGAACGGTGCATAATCAAGATCATGATAGTGAATGTCACCCTGATCATGAGCTTGGACAATATCACGCGGCAAGATGTGCGTTTTAGCGTAATGTTTAGCCACAATGCCGGCTAAAAGATCACGCTGAGTTGGGATAACTTTGCCATCTTTATTGGCGTTTTCATTGAGCAAATCTGCGTTAGATTGTTCAATTAAGCCTTGAATCTCTTGGTTGAGAGCACTTTTTTTCTCGCGCGCTTTATCACGGTCGTGACGGTATTCGATGTATGAGCGAGCCAAGCCTTTAAAAGGACCTTGCATCAGTTCGTTTTCGACTAATGTTTGGATTTGTTGAATATCTACTTCTTGGCTGTCAGCCAGTTGTCCCTCAACCGATAATGCAACATCTTCGGCGTAGCTCGAAAGGTTTTGATCAACCTCTGTAGCAGCGCCTTTAATCGCGACTACAATTCGATCTTTAGTGAATGGGGCAAGAGAGCCATCTCTTTTTAAAACAACTGGTTTCACAATTTCTCCTTACACACAGTATATACACAGATACACTATATAGGGTGGTTAACTGACGGTTTGACACTACATATTGTGGACGTATTTAACGAGATGCGCCACTTGATGTTCTTGATCTAGATCAATATAACGGTTAAGTCTGTTATTTTGAGAACGATCTTTTCTCAATAAAATACGCCTCTCACAAATCAAAAAAAACCTGTTTATTTTTTTTGTATGGGTTGCATTTTTTAAAGTGCTTTTGAGATGGGCGATGAACAGGAATATTGAAAGTTGAAAAAAATTATTAGAAAAAAAACACTTGCATTTAGCGGGCTAATATTGCTGTTCATTAGCCTGTCCAATGTTGCTTATGCCGATAAATTAATCCTCTCTGGTTGGAACATTGAGTGGTTGTCTCAGCATAGTTATCCACAATTATCGAAAGTTCAGCGCAGCGCAGAAGACTTCTCTACCTTGTCTCAATATTTCTCTCGCATTAAACCGGATCTATTGGCTTTTCAAGAAGTCGATGACATTCAAGCAATACAACAAGTGGTCGGAACTCAATATAGCATCGTGCTATCTGAGCGCTCCCACCTAAGCAACACCTCAAGGCAGTTTTCTGACATCAATCAATACACCGGCTTTGCGGTGCGCAAAGATTTACAGCTCATCGAGCATCCTGATCTTAATCTCAATACAAAGCGAAATGGTAAATTACGCTTTGCCACCTACATTGAAGTTAAATCGGCCTCTTCCAGTGTTCATTTATTGTCTATACATCTAAAAGCGGGTTGTATTGGTAAAAAGCATAATAATTACTCGTGTAATCTTTTACAGGCTCAAGCGAAGAAGTTAAATCAGTGGATTGCGCAAAGAGAAGCGCAAGATCAGTCGTATGCGCTGTTAGGAGACTTTAATCATAATTTAGCTTATCGAGGAGACTGGTTATGGAAAACCCTAACTAAAAATACGCAACATGCCGTACTGGCAACAAAGAATACCCAAGCAAATTGCGTAATTCGTTCAAACCGAAATCCTAAGCAGACTCACCAGTTTAAAAGTTTGATCGATCATGTCGTTGTCAGTGAGGATTTAACTTTTTCTAAACCCAAACAGACTGTTTTTAGCAAGCACGATGTCCTTAACTATCGGTTAAGTGATCACTGCCCTGTGTCTTTCTCATTAAGCCTATAATCCAAAACTAAACAAGCCCGAATAATAAACTATCAGGGCTTGTTTATTGATAAATGAGTGCAACGCTTATTTTGCTTTCAGCACTTTACCAGCAATGGAAAAACCCACCAGCATTGCCACTAAAAACAGCCAAGCTTGGCTATTACCAGCGCCCAGTGATGATATAACTGGACCGGGACAAACACCTACCAACCCCCAGCCAATACCAAATAAGGCAGCACCAATCAGTAACGGTTTATCAATAACACTGTTTTGGGATACACAAAAGGTTTCACTGACGATTGGCTGGGAACGCTTTTTAATCAACAAAAAGTAAACCGGCAAGAATACTGCCAGTGCTCCGCCCATAACAAAGGCAAGACTGGGATCCCAATCGCCCGCCACATCTAAAAAGGCGATCACTTTATTGGGGTCGGCCATACCAGATAGCGCCATACCCAAGCCAAATAGGATTCCGGCAACTAACGAGATGATTCTAAACATAAAACTACCTTATTAAATGCAAACGAACGAATACGGTTATTGCAGCCACCAGCATAAATACACAAGTCGCCACTATAGAGCGTTTAGACAGTCGGCCAATTCCACATATTCCATGCCCAGAAGTGCAGCCATTACCAATCTTTGTTCCAAAACCCACTAGCAAACCACCTAACAACAGTATCCCTAAGCCAGTGTCGTAACTAGTTGGAATATACGCATTCAATGCGGTTGTGCCCAATACACCACCGGCGACCATGCCCAAAGCAAACAACCAACGCCAACCTCTATCGCCAGTTTGGTTTTTTATCAATCCAGAAATAATGCCACTAATACCGGCAATTTTACCGTTAAACAGCAACAATATTGACGCGGATACCCCAAGTAACATGCCTCCAAATAACGAGGACCAAGGAATACTAAACTCCACAAACTTCTCCTTACACGCAGTAAATTTGGTATAGCGATTGAACCAGTTGTTCGACCTGCTTATTTTTTAATGAATAAAATACTTTTTGCGACTGTTTACGCACTTGTACTAACTCATTGTCACGCAACACTTTTAAGTGTTGTGACAAGGCTGATTGATTCAAACACGATGTTTGAAGAAGATCAGGTACGCCCTTCTCTCCTTCAATTAATTGGCAAACCACCATTAAGCGCTCTGAATGAGACAGCACCTTTAAAACAGACGCTACCTTATCAGCTCGCTCTCTCAATTCTTGTAACTGCGCGTGTTGCTGCACATCGCAAAGGTCGACATCTTCTTTAGCCACTTTTTCGTCTACATTCATACAAGGTGCTCAATCATATAAGGTGCTCATTAATTTACTTTCCTTAGTGTAAACTAGCGCCTTAATTAGTCAACACTAATTAAGGTTTAATAAATTTAGATTAAATAAAATTAGTAATCACTAAATTAATTGATATAGTAACACTTGTATTAAACAACATATGAGTTTGGAGCCATAGTATGACTAAAATCCTGATTGTTGGGGGCGTTGCAGGTGGCGCTTCTGCTGCGGCAAGAGCACGCCGTTTAAGTGAAGAAGCAGAAATTATCATGTTTGAACGTGGAGAATTCGTTTCGTTTGCTAATTGTGGCCTTCCTTATCATATTGGTGGTGATATAAAAGATCGCAGTAAGCTCTTGCTGCAAACACCTGAAAGCTTTTTAGCACGCTTTAATGTTGATGTCAGAGTAATGAATGAGGTCATCTCCATTGATCGTCAAAATAAATCGGTGACGGTCAAAAATCTTCTCAATGGCACTCAATATTCTGAAAGTTATGATTTTCTACTACTGAGCCCTGGCGCAGGCCCTGTTATCCCGCCTATTTCAGGGATTAACAACCCTTTGACTTATTCGCTGCGTAATATTCCTGATATGGATCGTATTATTCAGACCCTACAAACCAACAAAGCTGAGCACGCGACGGTGGTTGGAGGCGGTTTTATTGGTTTAGAGATGATGGAAGCGTTTCATCAACTGGGTATTAAAACCACTTTAGTTGAGATGGCCGATCAGGTAATGACACCGGTGGATCGTGAAATTGCAGGCTTTGCTCACCAAGAGATCCGTCAAAAAGGCATCGATTTAAAACTCGGTGTTGCCCTTGAAAAGGTTGAATATCTCGCCACTGACCATATCGCGAGTAGTGACTCAGGGGAAAGCGAACAGCATAAACACATTCAAGGTGAGCTTAAGCTTTCTTTAAATAATGGCGAGACTCTCACCACCGATATCCTAATCATGGCCATCGGCGTGCGCCCAGAAACCGCCTTAGCACAACAAGCCGGGCTTAAAATAGGCGATCTTGGAGGGATTTATACTAATGACGCAATGCAAACTAGCGATCCTTATATCTTTGCCGTGGGTGACGCCATAGAAGATAAAGACTTTGTCTCTGGCGCTCAGACACTGGTCCCTCTAGCAGGACCAGCTAACCGCCAAGGTCGCATGGCCGCAGATAATATGCTTGGAAGAAAAGAACGCTATCAAGGAACACAAGGCACAGCCATTTGTAAGATCTTTGATTTGGCCATCGCCTCTACCGGAAAGAACGAAAAACAATTAAAACGCGATGGTGTTAGTTACGAAAAAGTCTATGTACACACCGCAAGTCATGCCAGTTATTATCCTGGCGCTGAAACCATTTCCTTTAAACTATTATTTGACCCTAAATCAGGAAAAATTTTAGGTGCGCAAGCAGCAGGTAAAGATGGTGTGGATAAACGCATTGATGTCATGGCCGTGGCGCAGCGAGCGGGAATGACGGTTGATCAATTACAACATCTAGAATTAACTTATGCTCCGCCCTACGGAAGCGCAAAAGATGTCATTAACCAAGCCGCCTTTGTGGCAACAAATATCATCAAAGGTGATGCGACTGCGATTCATTTTGACGCCATCGATCAGTTGACTGAACAGCAGATTTTATTAGATGTGCGCAACCCAACAGAGCGAGTTAACGGCAATCATATTGCGGGTGATATCAACATTCCAGTTGATGAGCTTCGTCATCGTATGCATGAGTTGCCAAAAGACAAACAGATTGTCATTTATTGTCAGGTTGGGTTACGCGGTAACGTTGCCTATCGCCAGTTGGTGAATAATGGCTACCAAGCCTGTAACCTTATTGGCGGATATAAAACTTATCAAATTGCTAAAGCATGAGTTAAATATCAATAACTTATAAACTGATTCACTTAAAGCTCTTACCTAATTTTGATAATAAGGAAGAGCTTTGTTTATTGAGTCAGCCTGTTAGCCTCTGTTTGGATTATTTTTACAATGCTCAATGGCTTGCTCTAACAATTGCAATGCCGTTTTATCACAGGCAGGCAATGCCACTTGGCTTTGTTTAATTGGAGTCACTCGTTGCCCCCAACGAATACGACCTGCCCCCCAAGTTAAACCTGCGCCAAATGCCGCTGTGAGTATTTCAGAACCGGGCTTAATCACACCTTGCTCTGCCGCCTCACAAATGGCAATAGGCACAGTTGCGGCTGAGGTATTGCCATAGTTTTGTATATTGATAAACGCTTTTTCTTGTTCAATACCGGCCAAATCGCATAACGTTTGAATAATGCGAATGTTTGCTTGATGAGGGATCACCACATCAATTTCAGAGGTGGGCAATTGCGCCTCTTTTAACACATGTTGCGCGGCGCTGCCCATGCCTTTAACAGCACGTTTAAAAATCTCACGCCCAACAAAGTTAAAATCAAAATAGCCATTATCAGCGGCAAATCTTTGCATAGAGGTACCAAAACTTGGCACAGCCAAAATATCTCGACCTTCCGAGTCGCAACCTAACTTACTTTGCAATAAACCCACTTGCTGATCGGTTTGTGATAACACGACCGCCCCTGCTCCATCGCCAAATAAAACGGCAGTATCACGCTGTGTCCAATCAATAAAAAAGCTTAATCTTTCCGCGCCAATCACCAGTACATGCTTATAACTGCCCGCTTGTATCATGCGTGTCGCGGTTTCTAATCCATACACAAACCCCGTACAGGCGGCGTTAAGATCAAACGCGGCGGCTTGAAACGCTGATAAGTTATTTTGGATTTTAGAGGCTATATTAGGAATCAAGGTATCAGGAGAACAAGTGGCAACAATGATCAAATCCAGATCGCTGGCCTCGATTCCTGCGCAATCCATCGCTCTTTGCGCCGCCACAGTAGCAAGATCCGAGGTTTGCACATGGCTAATACGCCTTGCAGAAATACCAGTGCGTGGTTTTATCCATTCATCAGAAGTGGCTAAAAATGTACTCAGATCGTCATTACTTAATACCGTTGGAGGTAAACATTTGCCCCAACCAGAAATTTCCGCATACGTTTGTGTCATATAACCTGCTCTATTACATATTATGATGAGTTAAATCAGTATACGCCAATAATGGCATACAAATAGAGTTTAGCTGATTGGTTTGCTTAGGTTTTCTAAAAATCGTGAGCTCTATAATGAATGGATACGATGCACACTGTGCCGTGAAATTTGATTCGATGAGCTCATTTGGCGTTAAGCAAATTTTACCACTTAACATATTTACCACTTAACATAAAAGTTTATGGTAACCTTAGCGCCATTAGCATACCGCTCATTTAAGGTGATAAAATGAACCGTAAAAAGAAGATTAATCAGATCCTAAAAAAGAAGATCAAGCAACATAACTCAAAATTGCATACCTCTAATAAACCTAAGTACATCTCAAAAGCTGATCGTGCTAAAGCTGAACAAGAAGCGGCTTTAAACGAAGAAACTATCGCGACAGAGCAAGAGTCACAACAAGATTAGTTTCACCCGTTGCATATAACGTCTGAATAATAATCTATTCCAGAGCAATCATTTAAGTGACTCTCGTTTTTTGATTGTTGATTTAATCAATATGACTGCAGCGAGCCAAGTACGTTAGATAAAGTTCGTTAGATATAGATAAGCAAAGAATTTCCAAAGGACAACAACTGTGATTTCACACCTACCAAAGTGGGTCGAGATGGGCGCTTTCATCTTGGCCTTGGTAGCCGGTTTTATTAATGCAATCGGCTTGCTTGGCTTAGAACATCAAGCGGTATCTCACTTGTCCGGCACCGCCACACTGCTTGGCATCAGTCTCTTTGATGCCTCCCTAATTCACACCGTTCATTTATTAGGCGTCATTATTTCGTTTATGTTTGGCTCGGCCATTGCGGGTTATTTACTGCATGGCGGAACGTTAAAACTAGGTAGATATTACGATTGGGTGCTGTTTCTAGAATCTCTTTGCTTATTTTCCGCAATTGGACTGCTCTCTCATAACAATTTTTCCGGTATTTACTTTGCAACGATTGCCTGTGGCCTACAAAACGCAATGGCCACGACCTACAGTGGCGCAATCATCCGCACCACCCACCTCACGGGTATCTTTACCGATCTAGGCATAATGCTCGGTGGAGTTTTGAAAGGACAGGCACTTGATAGGCGTAAAGCTAAGCTGTTCACCTATATCATTGCAGGGTTTGTCTTAGGAGGCTCAATGGGTGTGTATTTGTATCGTGAATTTCAGTTCAATGCTCTGCTATTACCGGCAATTATCTGTTTTGTAATTGCGGTTATATACCGTATTTATTCAAATCAGCACCGACATCACCATGCTTCAGAGTAATGATTAATATCATAAATTCTAATATTAAGAACTAACGCAGAAGAGAATCTTTGATAGGGATAAATTCTGTGGCCGCTTCAATTAAACTGCCTGCGGATAACTGAGGCACACCTAATACAACCACTTTGCAGTTATAACGATTAGCGACATGCTTAACCAACAATTCAAAGTCGCCATCACCTGACAGTAAAATAATCGTATCCACCTGTGAGGCTTTTTCCATAATATCAATGGTGATACCCACATCCCAATCTCCTTTTGCGCTGCCGTCAGAGCGTTGGATATAAGGTTTCAGCTTCACTTCAAAGCCTATTCCTCGCAAGATATGGTGAAATTGACGCTGTTTTGGGTCATGACTGGCAATGGCATACGCTTGGGCTGAAATAATGTCACCATATTCCATCGCGAGCGCCCAAAAATTGTTGTAATCAAAATTACGACGATAGGCATCACGGGTGGTGTAATAGATATTTTGCACATCAGCAAAAATGGCAACTCGATTCTTCGCAACAATAGTATTCATGACTAAACTTCTTAATAAAATTGAAAACGAGTATACGTGACTAATACCGAACAAAATACACCAGATCTTGCTCTATCTAAATGTGATACTCAATTTCAGGCGCTTTAGCACAATGTTGTAAAACATCCCTCAAATCACTAATACTCATCGCACCTTCTGAGTGCCATTGGGGAGATAAAGGATTTGGACGATAGTGAAGAGTGGTGATGTTGGCCGCAATACCAGCGCGTATTCCTTGTAGCGTATCGTCTACATACAAGCAATCTATCGAACGAAAGCCCATACCCATAGCCGCATATTGAATCAAGTCAGGTTCAGGCTTCCAACTATTGGCATCAAAGGCGCTGAACATAGCACCTTTAAAATACGGTAATAAGCCACTGATTTTTAAAGTAGATTCAAGCTTAGTGCGCGGACTGTTCGATACAGCGCACACCTCGACACCCATTTGTTTGAGTGACTCAAGCACATGAATTGCATTTTGGGAGGGGCTTAATTGCTCTTGAAATAATGTCTGTATTTTGTCTCGATACATACGCTCAAGTGCATCGATATCCACTCTAACCCCTAGACGCTCACTGGTTTGGGTGAGAATATCAACCAGTTTGCCACCGTTGAAGTGACTCATAGCGTCATCCATACTTAACGAGCAACCATAGTCGGTAAATACACTGACTAATGCTTGGCAGGACAACTTTTCACTGTCGACCAGAGTTCCCTCACAGTCAAAAATAACACACTTCATCAATTGCATTTCCATTGCAGAGTTTCATCTATATATAACGATAAATACGCGAATGGTGAACAGTATTTGTTCAGTGCTGATAAGTGTGTCGTAACAAGTTATGGATAAACAGACTCAGATCACGATTTATAATCAATCTGGCTCATATGAATTTGTAATGAAGACAATCGCTTAGTATCAAAATCAAATAGATATAATATGGAGCTCAACTCTGTTGAAATATCAACATCGCTATCCATCAGTAAATCAGAAATAAGAAGCTGTTCTTGCTGAATTTGTTGTTGAGTTTGCTGCTCGATTGACACAATACAGGTTGCCACAAGTTCAGAGCCTAAAAACCCAACACATAAGGTGTGTGTCCCTTCATCATCGCTTTGATTATCAAGGATTATTTGCGCTAAAAACTCTTGCAGATATTCTTTTGATTGTTCAGCAATATTGACATGATTAGCGACAAAATGAGCATACAGTACGGTCAATTTATGAAAATCAACCTTCATCCAAGTCAACTTACTTACAGCATTAATGTCAATATTTTCAGTCAGCAATGGCTGAGCGGGAATGGCATTATCGATAAGATCGAGATAACAGGCTTTACCGAGTACGCTTTCTCGAGTGGGAAAATCAACATCAATTTGAGACACGAGCCATTGGATTTTGGCCTGTTGAAGTTGTTCAACATCCGATATTGAAATAGTCATATTTATATTCGAGCTCTTTATTGATTTGTAGCAAGGATACACCCAGAACATAAACTGAACAATTCTTTATCAAACAATTGCTTATTTCAACAAGCTTCGGCAGATGTGTTAGACTCAGATCATCTTAATCAGCACTTGTCATTCATGGAAGCCGCAATGAAAAAAATTGCCCTATTACTGCCTATTCTAGCCCTTAGCCTCACAGGATGTGATAACAACGAAGTGGGCGATGTTTCTCTTGGTCTATTTACGACCAAAGATATTAAAGTCAATATACTCGTCGATCCTGTCGTAACAGGCGTGACTTGTCACGTTGCCAGCATTGAAGCCAACCTAGACTTATCAGACCCTTCAGATTCAGCAATTTCTTGTCGCCAAACAGGTGAAATAACACCTGAAATGATCAACAAAATCGACAAATCTCACTCAGGTGAAGTGGTCTTTAAAAAATCAAAAAGTATCTTCTTTAAAACCATGAAAATACGTCGAATCTTCGATAAAAACTCACAAACGCTGATGTATATTTCTTATTCTACCAAAGAGACATCCGGCAGTTATAAACACAGTTTATCTACCGTACCACTATGGGGAACACTGGCTTACCAACATGCGGCAAATACGCACAGCAAAGAGGTCAGCACTAGCACCTCGCCTACATCAAATACCGCGATAGATACGACAGCGGCTCCGGAGCAATCTGCTGAACATACCACTACGGTAGGCGAAGCTGCGGGAAAAAATGAAGAGCTTGTGTTTTAACGAACTCGCATTGTAAATAAACAGTTGTATAAATTAATCTCTTTTTAAGTACATGCTTTAACAGTTTGTATCGCTAAAACGCCTGGCTAGGCTGTTTTAGTCGTTCTCACTGTACATGCATCATTAATAAGAGATTTTCTTACATCTAACCGCTTACAAATTAAGCGCCTAGTCTCTTATGCAGAGTATTCCCATGGTATACTCTGCCTATCTCAATGCTACAGTTACGCCATTATGAAGTTTCCCGGTCAAAGAAAATCCAAGCACTACTTTCCAACTCAATCACGAGATCCGTTAGTCAATCAAATTCGTCAAACGCCTAAATTGGCAAGACCCATCATTATTGGTGTTGGGCAGACAATTGTTGATATTGAAGCGCGAGTGGATGATGCCTTTTTGTCAAAGTATTCGCTAAGTAAGGGGCACTCACTGGTTGTTGATCAAGAAGTGGCTGATGCACTTTATCAAGAGTTGATGGATAACCATCTAATCACTCATGAATACCCAGGCGACACCATTGGTAATACCCTGCACAACTATTCAGTGCTCGCCGACAGTAAGTCTATTTTACTTGGGGTTATGTCCAATAATATTGATGTTGGCAGTTACGCTTATCGTTACCTTTGCCGCACCTCTTCTAGAGTAAATTTAAACCATTTACAAAAAGTAGATGGCTCTATTGGTCGCTGCTATACCCTAATCACCGATGATGGGGAACGTACCTTCGCAATCAACGAAGGACAGATGAATCAGTTACTACCCAGCAGCATTCCAGAACACATCTTCAATAAAGCCAGCGCACTGATTGTCTCGTCTTATTTAATGCGTGGAAAACCACAAGATCCAATGCCAAAAGCGGTGCAAAGAGCCATTGCTCTTGCCAAGGCCAATGACATCCCTGTGGTATTAACTCTAGGCACAAAATATGTCATCGAAGGCAATGAAAAATGGTGGCAAGAGTTTATTAAAGACAATGTATCTATTGTTGCTATGAACGAAGAAGAAGGTGAATCGCTGACGGGTGAAAAAGATCCCCTACTCGCAGCGGATAAAACCCTGCAATGGTGCGATCTAGTTTTATGTACCGCAGGTGCGGTTGGCCTTTATATGGCAGGACACACCGATGAGAGTCGCAAGCGAGAAACCGAAGCGCCTCTATTGCCTGGTAATATTGCCGAATTTAACCAATATGAATATAGCCGAGCAATGCGTCTTGCTGATTGTCAGACGCCGGTTCGAATATACTCACATATTGCACCATATTTAGGTGGCCCTCTTAAAATTAAGAACACCAATGGCGCAGGTGATGCGGCGTTATCAGCGTTATTGCACGACATAGCGGCTAATAGTTACCACAAAAAGAATGTGCCTGTTTCGCAAAAACACAGTGCACCTTTTTTAACCTATTCTTCACTATCTCAGATCTGTAAATACGCAAACCGAGTCAGCTATGAACTATTGACTCAACATTCTCCTCGACTATCACAATCACTTCCTGAGCGTGAAGACAGTCTTGAAGAAGCGTATTGGGATCGTTAATAAACTCGGGCGATAAAACCTATCGCCTATCCTCAACCCTACAACGAAAAATGGACTATGAAAAAAATAATTAAAACCGTTAGCCTACTCTTCGCTTCACTGATGCTACTGACTGCCTGCAGTGAAAACACTACGCCAGAGCTGAACAAGCAGTACTCTGAATTGCCTAATGATATCAGTAGCTTAATAAAGCAGCCTGTGGTTGAAGTGTTCTCTTTGACCTGTGGACACTGTTTAAAGATGGAAGAATTTATTCCCGAAATAGAACAAGGTATTGGGCAGTCTATAGGGAAAGTTCACGTCACCTTTAATGAAAGCGCGCAAGCTGCTGCCATGTTTTACTACGCGGCTGCAATGCAATCACCTGATGGCAAACCTGATCAAGAAATGATGGCATCCCTTTTTGATGCTTATCACTCTAAGGAAGAATTAACCTCAGATCAGAGACAACAAAACTTAATCAACGCCTATCACAATAAAGGAATGGTCTCTCCTTATGATCTGACCGACGCTCAAAAACAAACACTGTTCGCTGAAGTAACTAATGCTGTCGATATTACCGGCAAAGGGATGATAAACTCTGTACCGACCTTTGTGGTTAATGGTAAATATATGGTCATCACTTCAGCTCATGATGATATTCAATCTATTGTTAACACCATCAATTACTTAACCTCTAAGGGATAATGACTCACATGTCTAAATTTATATTTCCTGCTATTGTTGCGGTCTTGGCTATTTTTATGATTTCTCGTATTTGGAACAATCATAAAGATAACAAAGAAAACTTTGCTCTTGGCCAATCGTTTCTTCAAGAAAATGGTTTGCGTGACGGCGTAACTACCACTGAAAGTGGTTTACAGTACGAAGTTCTAACCAAAGGTAACGGTGAAGTTCACCCTAGTGCAAACAGTACGGTCAAAGTTCATTACCACGGTACATTAATCGATGGCACGGTATTTGATAGTTCAGTGGATCGTGGTGAGCCTATTGAGTTCCCGGTAAATCGAGTCATTCGTGGCTGGCAAGAAGGTTTACAGTTGATGGTTGCTGGTGATAAGTTCCGCTTGTATATCCCAAGTACATTAGCTTATGGCAAACAAGGTTCTGGCCCAGTCCCTGCCTCTGCAACGTTAATTTTTGATGTTGAATTGCTTAGTATTAAGTAACTAATACTTAAGTCATTAATACTTACGGTAACAAAAAACGGTACCGCAAATTCGAATAAAGGACTGCTTGCAGTCCTTTATTTTATTGTCATATCTAACTCTGCTCATGCAAAGGTTTAAAGACTAAACCTGTCTCTGTGACTAGAAAACAATCCATACCCGCAGCGTGTGCTGCTTGTAAGCCTAATAATGTATCTTCAAACACCACACACTGGTTTGGTTCGCAATTCATCATCTCAGCGGCCAATAAGAACGTATCTGGAAACGGCTTATGACGTGTCACCTCAGTAGCGGTCACCACAGCGTCAAATACATCAAACACACCTTTCGCTTTAAGCAAATTATGCGCCGTCTCTCGCTGCGCCCCTGTGCCAATAGCCACTTTTTTCTGTTGTTGATAATCCACTAATACTTGGTGAGTCACATCAATCAATTCACCTTTAGATTCGATATTGGCAAATTGCTGCATCTTAAATTGTGAAACCTCAGTGGCATCCAGTTCAAGACCAAAACGGCGATTCACTTCTAAGACAATTTTAGGGCTTGGCATGCCTCCAAGGCTATGCAGCCAAGATGCTTCAAACTCAAAACCAAACTTATCAGCGGTTGTCTGCCAAGCTTGTGAGTGCGCGGGCATAGTATCAATAAGAGTGCCATCCATATCAAAAATAAGCCCTTGGTACTTTTTAAGTTTTTCATTCATCTGTTGTTTCTCTTACTCAGTTTAAATAAATAATATTCACACTAACAAACGCAAATGACAAAACAACAACGATGTTATTCACATCACTGAATTTTCATCATTATTTCAACTCTAATAGATCCCATTTATTTCCATATAAATCTTCAAATACTGCCACAGTTCCATATTGTTCATCTCGCGGTGCTTCGTTAAAAACAACCCCGTTATCTTTCATTTCCTCGTAATCTCGCCAAAAATCATTGGTTTGTAAAAACAAGAAGACACGACCACCACTTTGGTTACCGACCGACAATAATTGCTGCTCTGTACTAGCCTCGGCAAGCAGTAAATTTGTGCCATTTGAATTAGGCGGGGAGACTTGCACCCAACGTTTTCCTCCCCCTAAATCGGTATCTTCCACTAAGGTAAATCGCAATTTCTGAGTATAAAATGCAATGGCATCGTCATAGTTTTTGACCACTAACGCAATATTTCCAATGCTCTGCTGTATCGGTTTGCTCATCTTAATTCTCATTGTAAAAAACAATACCTAGCTAGCCTATCGCTAACGATGCACATTCTCCAATATATTTCGCCATAGATAATCCACTTTACTCATACTTGATATTATCTAAAAGCATAGGACTCATGGCTAAGTATTCACTATATTCATACCTTAAAGACTCAGCAAAGTTAAAAGCCAATCGGTAATTTAATCGGCACGTTATGGATCCCTTGGCTATATTTAAAACATTAAAAACAATAAGTTATAAAATTCGACTCAGAGAGCCAGCCAATGAATTCAACCTTAGAATCAGTCATGCAGTTAAAAAAACAAATGGAGCTATCCGTTATAGGCCAGCAACATATGGTCGATACTTTATTAGTCGCGCTTCTTACCAATGGCAACGTATTGTTAGAGGGTTTACCCGGAACGGCCAAAACCCGTTCTATAAAAGCATTAGCAGGGGCATTAAGTGTGGATCTGGGGCGCGTTCAATTTACGCCTGATTTACTTCCATCCGATGTTACCGGCACTGAGGTTTATCAGGAAGTTGATGGTAAGCCAACTCTCACTTTTCAGCCTGGCCCTGTATTTAATAACTTATTGTTGGCGGATGAAATCAATCGATCTCCTGCCAAGGTTCAAGCTGCATTATTAGAAGCAATGGAAGAGCGCCAAATTACGGTGGCGGGTAAAACCTATCAGTTGCCTGATTTGTTCATGGTATTGGCGACACAAAATCCAGTAGAACAAGAAGGCACATACCCGCTTCCCGAGGCGCAAATGGATCGATTTATTATGAAGGTAAATCTTGATTATCCTGATGCAGATGCCGAAGAGCAGATTATAAAAATGGTTCGCGGCGAAGAAAATCCAACATCAAGTAAACCAGATCCCATTGATCCTGAGTGTATTTTTACCGCTAGAGAACAAATTCGACAAATCCATTGTAGTGACGCTGTACTTAAATACATGGTAGCCATTATCGTTGCCACGCGTCAGCCACAAAGTTATGTCGATTCAGAGTTAAAGAACTGGATTGCGGTTGGCTCAAGCCCTAGGGCAACCATTGCTTTAGATAAGTGTGCCCGAGCGATGGCATGGCTCAAAGGCAAAGAATTTGTTGACCCTGATGATGTTCGACAAATCGTTCATAGCGTACTACGCCATCGCCTCATTCTCTCCTATGATGCACTCGCCGAAGGTATAACTCCAGATCGTGTTATTGATGAAATTTTATCGCACGTAGCGGTCGCCTAAGAGAGACCTTTATGTCCAATACATCACCAATAGACCCCGATATTTACACAGACTTAAAAGCTCTGCGTCTTTTAAAATACAAAGCCACGGGATTTGACTTTTTGCCACCACAGCCAGTCAACAGTCAATTGACTGGGCGTCATGTATCTAAGCTTCGTGGACGTGGGTTGAATTTTGAAGAAATGCGTCACTATCAAGTTGGTGATGACATTCGCACTATGGATTGGAAAGTCACCATGCGCACCGGCAAGCCGCACGTAAAGATTTTCTCCGAAGAGCGCGAACGTAATGTGTATCTTCTTGTTGATCAAAGAACCAATATGTTTTTTGGTAGCACAGGCAAAATGAAATCCGTGATAGCTGCAGAAATTGCCGCGTTAATTGCGTGGAAAGTGACCGGTTCGACCGATCGAGTTGGCGCAATCATTTTTAACGATCAAACTGCCGTACCTATCGCGCCGCAGCGTAGCGCCAATCATGTTTTAAAAATACTCAATGAGATTGTGATTAAGAACCAACAACTTAAGCCGCAGTTAGCTAAAGAGTCGCAAGGCAATTCGTTTAGCAAATTGTTCCATCAAGCTAAGCGCCTGATAAAGCATGATGCGTTAGTCATTTTAATCACCGATGGCTATGGCTACAGCCAACAAAGTGAACAGCAGATCAAGACACTTTGCCAACACAACGATGTGATCTTATGCCATGTGACCGATCCTTTAGAGCACAACTTGGCTCAAGTCGATCAAATGGTCCTCAGTGATGGCAACATGCAGCTTTCCATTACTGGCGCGCAAACTCAATTGAGAAAAAGCTTTGCCGATGATGTCCGTCAAACGCTCAATGACTTTAGCCGTGTGGCGAAAAAGTATCGCATTCCCATTATTGATATCACGACCGTTCAACCTGCTGACAAGCAACTTAGAAAAGCACTCGGGGCATAACCAATATGACTAGCGCTACTCACGCCGAGGTATTAAAGCCCGTTAGTTTAAACCCTATGCTGTCAGGGTTGGCTGAACCTTCATTACCAAACCCAATCTCATGGTTGCCCAATGCGCCGGGCTGGTACTTACTTGTCGCTCTACTGATTTGCTTTGCAGTGTATCGAGGCTACCGATTGATACGCCAATACCAAGTCAACGCGTATCGACGCTTAGCCCTTGCAGAACTGGAACGATTAAAAAGCCAACCGGATGGATTTCGCCATCTGCCACAGTTGCTACGAAAAACGGCGCTCTGCGCCTATCCAAGATGCGACGTTGCTCCGCTGTTAGGCAGCCAATGGGAAGCTTGGCTCGATCTGCAATGTAAAAACAGTCACTTCGCAAATGAATTTAAAGGCGTACTGGCGTCCATTGCTTATTCACCAAATTCCATGATAGATGAACACCAAACCATACAGCTCATTGAACTGTCAGCGCACTGGATAAAACATCACGAGGTAGCCCATGATCGAGTTTGAATATCCACTGGCAGTGCTACTTTTACTATTACCTTTTTTGGTTTACCGCTTTGTGCCTGCTTACAAAGAATCCAAAAGTGCCATTCAAGTGCCCTTTTTTGACCGTTTAGTCTCGGTATCAGAGAACAAACCATCACAGCACGCAACTCAACTAAAGAGACGAAAAATACAGTGGCTGCTCGTTGTGCTCAGTTATCTCTCTTTAGTCGCCGCCATAGCCAAACCTATGTGGGTGGGTGAACCTATTGAACAGAAAAAGTCAGCTCGTGAAATCATGGTCGCGTTGGATCTGTCAGGATCAATGTCAGAAAAAGACTTTACCGATGAGCAAGGTATTAAGCACGACCGATTATTTGTTGCCAAGCAGGTACTTAGCGAATTTGGTCAACGTCGCCAACACGACAGATTAGGGCTTATCTTGTTTGCAGACGCAGCCTATGTGCAAGCACCATTTACCGAGGATACCCATACTTGGCTTGCATTATTGGACGATGTTCAACTTGGTTATGCTGGCTTTCAAACTGCATTTGGCGATGCCATCGGCCTTTCTATTGCGGTATTTGAGCAAGAAAAAAGTCGCCAACGAGTGATGATTTTATTAACTGATGGTGATGACACTAGCTCAAAAATGCCACCAATAAAAGCGGCTGAAATTGCGGCTAAACATGGCGTAAAGATTTATACCATCGCGATTGGCGACCCTAGCACCGAAGGTCGCTACAAAATGGATTTGCCAACACTAGAAAAAATATCGCAAATCACGGGTGGACAAATGTTTCATGCAATGGATAGAGCTCAATTGGATCAAGCTTACACAACCATTGATACCTTAGAGCAACAACAATTTGAAGTGCTCACCCATCGACCTCGCCATAGCTTGCATCAATGGGCATTTGGGGTTTGCTTTATCTTAAACTTAATCGCCGCAATACTGGTTATTCTCGGGCAACAGCAGCGTGCCCGTCGAGCTAGAAATGTCATCGAGCGCGCGCAAGAGGTGCCAAATGAATAGTTTATTTGATTGGGATATACCGGCAACCCTTAGCCAGTTTCATTTTATTCGCCCTTGGTGGATTGCAGGCTTACTGCCATTAATTGCTATTCATTACCTAATGACACAGCAACAAGATCTTATCAAGCAATGGCAACCCGTGATGTCAAAAAACATCATTGAGCATCTCACCCTTGAGCAGCACAGTCGCATGCGATTAACACCGTTAAGGTTATTTATGGTTTTTTCGGTACTCGCGACCCTGATCATGGCCGGTCCCAGCTGGACAAAACAAACATCGCCATTTTTTGAAGATAACGCTGAACTTATTGTGGCGCTGGATGTTTCTGGCTCTATGTCGGATACCGATATCCAACCTTCACGCTTAGAGCGAGCTAAACAAAAAATTGCGCAATTAGCTGAGCTGCGAGGAGATGCGAAAACAGGCTTAGTGGTCTTCGGCGGCAGTTCGCACGTCGCCATGCCCGTGACTAAAGACAACGAGCTATTTCGATACTTTTTAGATGTGTTAGATCCTAGCTTATTGCCCGACAACCAAAGCAAACCAGAATCGGTCATTGCCCCTATCACCCACTTGCTTAAACAATCGAAAGTGTCATCGACGGTACTCATTGTGACAGACAAAACCGATCAAAAAGCCATCGATAAGCTGCAACAACAGTTCGCCTCACTCAAACATCAAGTTTTAGTTTGGGGCATTGGTGAAAACCCACAAAGTGGTCGTGGTAGTGCCAATAAAAATAGTGCCAAGCAAAATAATGACAAAGGGCTTGCCGACCAGCAGATGCAAAAATTACAGTCTCTCGCTAAAGCGGGACATGGCTCATTAACCTTATTTACTCATGACTCAAGTGATGTAGAGCAAGTGTATAAGCACATTCAGAGCAACCTATTTGCGGTTAATGACAACGCTCAACCTTGGGTTGATTCCGGTTATTTTCTGCTGTTTTTATTGCTGCCCATCCAACTGATGTGGTTTAGAAGAGGGTGGACATTACAGTGGTAATTAAACACGCACTCAATATACAAAACGGCGAAAACCGCCTCTTTGCATTACGTTGGCTGAAATTAAGACCCGTTTGGCAATGGCTTATATTACTGCTTATTGGCATCGCAAGTTGGAGTTACTTCGCAACAAGTCATTTTATGAGCTTTTGGCTGACCAATGATCAGCGAGGCCATATTTACTTTGAACAAAAAAACTACCCGCAAGCACAGTCAGCATTTGATTCACCTAGATGGCGCGCTCACAGTGCCTATCTAGCTGGAGATTTCTCTACAGCAATCGACATGTTACAAGACTTAAATACGGAAGAGGCTTTGTTTTTACTGGCTAATGTTCACGCCTATGCCAATGACTTTGAAAAAGCCAAACAGTTATATCAGCAACTTGAAAATAGCCCTAGCCTGGCAACTCAAGCAAAGCAAAATATTGAAATCATGAATGCTGCCATCGAGAAAATTAAAAATGCGCCTCCAGAAAAGAAAGACGCCGAAAAAATGCTTGATGACAGAGAGAACGTGACAACTGAAACAAAAGCCGCCACTGGCAAAAAAGTGGCACTGTCTGACCAAGTTTGGCTTAAACAAGTACGCCAAGATCCATCTAAGTTTTTACGACAAAAATTTCAGCAGGAATACGCCAATGAACAAAAGTAGTTATCTTAGCAAGGGGAATCTCACCTGCCTAAATAAGTGGTTACGCGGTCACGTATTCATGCTAATCCTATTAATTATTCCGACTTGTGCAATGGCTAACGACTTACAGCAAGCGATTGATAACAATCAGCTTATGCTCTCTGCTAAGTTACAATCCGATAGCATTGTGAGCAAGCAGCAAGCCATTGTTGATGTAGAACTCAGTAGTACTAAGCCATTTAAGCAAGATATGATTATTCCGTATTTAGATATCAAAAATGCGCTCGTCAAAAAGGATGACCAACCTATTATCCGCTCAGCAAAAACAGTTGATGGACAAAGGTGGTTCATTCAAAAAACCAAGGTGTATATTTACCCATTGTCTGAAGGGACTTATCAACTTGCCCCATTTGATATCAGTGTTGCCCTTGATAACGGTAATAAAGAGCCACTAAGCGGCACCATCAGCTCTAAATCGATACCATTAACGGCGACACACCCAAGCAAATTAAACAGCAAACTGCCCTTTGTTGTTGGTAGCAATGCGCAGTTGACTCTCACCAGTGACCGCCCTCTTGATAAGTCATTTTACATTGGCGATGCGGTGGTCTTAACCTATCAACTTGAGGTTAAAAACTCCGATATGCTATTGTTGCCCGAGTTAACCATCCCAAAAATAGCCACTGTTGAGTCGTATCTTAAACCGGTAGTTAAAGAAAACGTCTTTGACCGTTTAAGTAAGCGCAATACTGCGATGCTCTCCCAGCAAGTCACCATTATTTTTCAACAACAGGGTAAGCTTAATCTGCCCGCATTAAAAATGCAGTGGTGGGATACCACAAATAATGAAGTTCAGTTACTGAGCATAGAAGCAGCATCAATACAGGTAGGTACAACAAGCACTGCCGTATTATCAAGCAACAACACTCAGCTAACCGAACTCGGTACAAAGCTTATTAATCAATACTGGAAGACCTTAATTAGCATATTGATCATCGTTATATTTAGCACAGCACTGTTCATAAAACTGCGTGCAAAACAAAAGACATCTCATGCCTTAGTTAAACCGACCAACCACAAAAAAATAATTAAGCAGTACCATATTCACATTACACAACACAACTACGCGAAAGCCGTTGAATGTTTGTACGCAATTGCGGGGACACACACCTTTACCCAGCAACTAAATCCACAAGCACTGATAACATGGAATCAGTTACTTTCTCTTTCATTTAGTGACACCTTATTGAATAAGTTGCCATCTAGCGAGCAGCCTCATACTGCAAAAATTACAACTAAGCAGGCACAATCTCTGGTTCAGGCGCTAACACAGCCCAAAACGAAACAACAAAAAGAAATGAAATTTAACTGGAGGCTAAATCCATAATTGCATGCTTACGACATATAAGTTTAGATGTGCTTCAAGCAGAACCAACAAAATTAAGGATTATGGAGAAACAAAAACGATGCATGATGAAAACTTCAATGTTAGAAGCAGTATTGATACCAATCACAGTATGTTATTGGTATCGAAAAAATATTAATTACAATAGTTTATTTGCAGAGTCAGACAACATTTTTTGGTGTTCCGAAATAGTCTGTATTCGAGTCAAAATATCTTCGAACTGTAGCGTATCAACATTAGAATAAAATGTAATAGCACCGTCTTGTATCGTCCACCCATCACGATTAGCATCCAGCATTTGAATAATGCTGTTTACTTCATTTAACACCAGCAATTCTTCTTTCCACATTGCATTTTGTTGTTTGCAATGCACAATTTTAGAATCGATATAATTATCTTCTATATGGGCATTTGCTTCATGTTCATATAATTCCTGTTCAAACTCATACAATTTCTGCTGCGTTTGCAATAAATGCTTAAGTATCGCAGTGCGCGTATCTTTCAAAATGGCATAGCTTTCAACAAGATTTTTATCATTTTGCAGGCGAGAAATATCAAGGATAGAGTACCAACCCGATTCCATCACCGCTTGTTGATAACTTTGGCTGAGATCGGTTGGTTGTGGCAAGACAATAGGAGCTTTAACTTGAGGGGCATGGGGCAGCACAATCATAGGTATACTGGAGTCATCAGAGAAGGTGTGCTCGGAATGAGAACCAATAAATTGCCCTATGCCTAATGCAGCAATAATAATCACTAACGCCCAAATGGCTCGAATAGTACATCGTGCGCTAGTACAAAAGATCAGTAGCAGTCCCCATAAGAATAGGATACTGGCTAACCATTTACTGCTATTAGCAAAAAATGACGTCTGGTTT
The DNA here is from genome assembly GCF_001676025.1 of Vibrio sp. UCD-FRSSP16_30. Classification (GTDB taxonomy): domain Bacteria; phylum Pseudomonadota; class Gammaproteobacteria; order Enterobacterales; family Vibrionaceae; genus Vibrio. The sequence continues at coordinate 95,257 of NZ_LZFW01000068.1, read as the reverse complement.
ACCAAAGATGAATATCCTTGATAAGTCGATATCGTTGTAACGAGTGCCAATCCGAATAAAAAATAAATCAAACTACCTGACAGCGATGTTGCTCTCAGAAACTGTTTTCTCATATTTAGCTTTCCTTGCTAAAAAGTCCTATTATTTCCTTTGAAGTTTCATCCTGAATCTTCATACAACAGGGTCCTTAGATAACAATAGAACGAATTGTCAATATTTGCACGATTCGAGCTTTAAATTCCAACAACCCTCACAATAAATCGTATGATAAGTATGATCAATATGGTTTAATTTTTATTTTAAAAACAAATAGATACTGAATATTAACTTTTCTTTTTCTATTCGTTTGTTGTTATCGATTTCTATAATTGAATATTACTTAGAAATCATTCAAACCAATGCAATTTTTCATGCAGACTTGTGACACTACCAACGATAATTAAAGACGGACTAATGGCCTGCTCGGCAATCTGAGATAATTGAGAAAGATTGCCAGTTAACACGCGCTGATTTGCGGTGGTTCCACGCTCAATAATTGCCACTGACGTCTGCTTTGATAAACCTGCGACTGTCAGTTTTTCCTGAATACTCGCACTCTCTTTTAGTCCCATATAAAAGACTAACGTCGTATTACCTTTTGATAGACTTGCCCAATCAATATCCATGCCCTCTTTTTTTAGGTGGCCTGTAATAAAGTGGACGCTTTGCGCGTGATCTCTGTGCGTTAGAGGAATACCGGCATAGGCGCTGCAACCGGCCGCTGCAGTAATGCCTGGCACAACTTCAAATGAGATTTTTTCTAAAGCCAATTTTTCTAATTCTTCTCCGCCGCGACCAAAAATAAAAGGGTCACCGCCCTTTAATCTCACAACGTGCTTATTTTGTTGCGCTTTTTCCACCAGCACTTGGTTAATTTCATGTTGCGGAACACAGTGATGATCTAAACGTTTACCCACATAAATCAATTCTGCTTCGGGGTTAACCTGCGCCATAATCTCATCAGAAACCAAACGGTCGTATACCACAACCTGCGCTTTTTGAATAAGGCGCAGTGCTTTTACCGTTAACAAGTCAGGATCACCCGGCCCAGCTCCCACTAACGAGACAAATCCACCTTGATTTGCTGATATTGATTTTGATGTCATGCATAAACTCACTAATGCTAGATACTGAAAATACATCGATTACAGTAACAAAAATTATTTATAACAAGTTATTCAATAAAAACAACTTGTTATAAATAATTTGCCTCATAGAATCTATGAGGCAATCAAACAGTGAAAAGCTGAAATTAAGGGATTAACACTGTTTTTCTATATTACTTGCGAGTATTACGCGCCTTGTGTAACCGATGCTTTCGGTGTAACAGATGCTTGAGATTTTTCATCTAATTCATCAAGCGTTGGCGCAGTCTTAGCGTGAGTTAAGTAAAGTGGGATACAGGTAAATAAAAGGCCACCCACAATATTACCTAAAATAGTTGGGATAAGATTGAAGTTCAACCAAGTTGCAATGCCAAAGTCAGCACCCAACATCATACCTAGTGGGAACAAGAACATATTCACTACGGTGTGCTCAAATACCAAGGCAAAGAAGATAAAGATTGGTAGCCACATTGCCGTTACTTTTCCAGCTACAGTGCGCGCAGTCATGTTGCCAATGACGCCTAGACAAACCATCAAGTTACAAAAAATACCGCGTACAAAACAGGTAATCCAACCATCTACGCCCATATTTTCAAAGCCTACGGTGCGAGCTGTCGAGGCTGCGATAAACTTTTGAGCAACGGCATTAGGGTCAATAGAAAAGTTGGCCGTTAAAGAGACTGCGATTAAGTAAGCCACAATCAAAGAACCAATTAAGTTACCAAGACCAACCAGTCCCCAACAACGTAGCACTCGTGCCCAAGTAACACCTTTACGATTTTCTAGTTTTGCCAGTGGCGCTAAACCAAAAACGCCCGTCACTAGGTCATAACCCATTAAGCTTAAAATACAAAAGCCAACAGGGAACACTAGAGCGCCAACAATACCAATGCCTGTTTGAACAATTGCCGTAATGGCTACAACTACTGCCAACGACAGAATAATACCGGCCATAATCCCACGAAGGATCAGATCTCTTGCATTTGTTTTTACCTTAGCTTCGCCAACGTTAATCATTGTTTGCACAATTTCTGCAGGTTTTAAATCGTTCATATTGCTACCCATATAAAATTAAAAGTTAAAATTGAATAGTCAAAGGCTCCCTACTCTTGCTAAGCAAGAAGCCTTTTTGCTATTAAATCTCTAAGCTAAATTGGACAGTACTAAGCTAAAAATACTAAGCCAAAAGTACTAAGCTGAAATTTCTACAGAACCTTTAACCACTCGTGCTTTAAAAGACTTAACGTTAAAACGTTCATCTTCCATACAAACACCCGTCGCTAAATTAAAGCGTTGTTTCTTTAATGGGCTGGCGACCCACAATTCTTGCTTGTGCTCAACAATCAAGCCGCGCGAGAGTACATTTGACTGCGCAAACGGATCCGTATTTGAGATAGCAAATACCTTCTCTTCTTGACGAGGTCTAAATACGGCAACTTGCTGACCTGCAATCAGCGCACAAACGCCAGTGCCCGGTACGATGTCATCAATTTTACAGATTTTTTCAAAACTCATGATTTCTATCCCTTATTACTCAGTCACTGCTTCGTGAAAAATATCGCCTTTGGCTTGCGGATTTTTTTCCGTAAAAGTCGCAGGGCGATGTTGATCACGCTCACTCACAAACACCACGTTATCATCGCGAATGTCTGAGTTAATAAAGTGAGAGAAACGAGTCAATTGCTGCTGATCATTGATGGTGTCAGTCCACTCACAGCGAAACTCTTCTATAAGTTTTGCTACATCAGCTTCAAGCTGAGCATTAATATTGAGTTTGTCTTCAACAATCACTTTACGCAGATAATCGACACCACCTTCAAGGTTCTCTAGCCAAACCGAAGTACGTTGCAGTGGCGCAGCTGTGCGGATATAAAACATCATGAAACGGTCGATATATTGAATTAGCGTCTCTTGGTCAAGATCGGTCGCCAGTAAGTCCGCATGACGAGGCTTCATACCGCCATTACCACACACGTACATATTCCAACCCGCATCCGTAGCAATGATGCCTAAGTCTTTACCTTGAGCTTCGGCGCACTCACGAGTACAACCAGAAACACCAAACTTCATCTTATGCGGTGTACGAATTCCCTTGTAGCGATTCTCAATCATTGAGCCAAGACCAACTGAGTCTTGCACCCCATAACGACACCAAGTCGAACCAACACAGGTCTTCGCCATACGCAGTGCTTTGGCATACGCCTGCCCTGTTTCAAAGCCTGCATCAATTAGCTTGCCCCAAATAGCAGGAAGATCGTCTTTTTGCGCACCAAATAGACCAATACGCTGTGCACCCGTCACTTTGGTATATAAATTATATTCAGCGGCAACGTTAGCAAGAGCGGCTAATGCTTGCGGCGTTACTTCACCACCAGCCATACGAGGGATAACCGAATAAGTGCCGTCTTTTTGGATGTTTCCTAAGAAGTTATCGTTGGTATCATGCAATTTAACCAATTGAGGTTTTAAAATATGATCGCCCCAGCAAGACGCTAAAATAGAGCCTACTAACGGTTTACACACTTCACAGCCGTAGCCTTTGCCGTATTTTTCTAACAGCTCATCAAAGGTTTTAATTTCTTCGATGCGAATCAAGTGGAACAGCTCTTGGCGTGAATAAGCAAAGTGCTCACAAACATCGCTTTTCACTTCGACGCCTGCTTTAGCAAGCTCTGCATTCAATACTGAGGTCACAAGAGGAATACAACCGCCACAGCCAGTACCGGCGCTTGTGACCGCTTTGATATCAGCAACCGTATGATGACCGTCAGCAACAGCCTGCGCGATTCGGCCTTTAGTGACATCAAAACATGAACAAATAACCGCACTTTCTGGCAACGCATCAGCGCCTAACGTTGGCTTTTCTGCGCCAGCATGGGCAGGTAAAATAAGTGCATCAGGATGTTCAGGAAGCTCAATCTCATTCAGCATTAGCTGCAAAAGATCGCCATAGTCAGAAGTATCACCCACCATCACAGCGCCAAGCAGTTTTTTGCCATCTTCTGAAACGATTAAACGCTTATAGACTTCAAGCTCTTCATTTTGATAGACGAAGCTCTTACAACCCGGAGTTCTGCCATTAGCATCGCCAATAGACCCTACTTTCACGCCAAGTAGCTTCAACTTAGCGCTCATGTCAGCGCCTTCAAATTGACTGTCGTTACCGATAACATGATCGACTGCAACTGTTGCCATCTTATAACCTGGTGCAACCAGACCATAAAAGTGAGTGTTCCAAGAGGCACATTCACCAATGGCGTAAATGCTCTCATCAGACGTCTGACAATGGTTATTAATCGCGATACCGCCACGAGGCGCAATATCTAAGCCCATTTGACGCGCAAGTTTATCTTGAGGGCGAATACCTGCAGAAAAAACAATGAAGTCAGTTTCAAGCTCAGTACCATCAGCAAAGCGCATCACATTACGCAGCTGCTTTCCTTCTGGCGCGATCTCTAAGGTATTTTTGCTGGTATGAACATTAACGCCCATACGCTCAATTTTTTGGCGCAGTTGATTACCACCAGCTTGGTCAAGTTGCTCGGCCATTAGCTTAGGTGCAAACTCAACAACGTGAGTTTCTACGCCAAGTGCACGTAGCGCGCCAGCCGCTTCAAGACCAAGTAGGCCACCACCAACAACAACCCCGACTGTACTGTTCTTTGCCGTCGCTTCGATAGACTTAAGATCTTCGATAGTGCGATAGACAAAACAGTCTTTGCCTTCGTTACCTTTGATAGGCGGAACAAAAGGATAAGAACCCGTTGCCATGATGAGCTTATCGTATTCAATTTCACGACCCGTGCTTGAATGAACGATACGATTTGCACGGTTAACATTAATTGCACGTTCGCCCAAAAGCACATTAATACCGTGCTTTTCATAAAACCCTTCTTTAACAAGAGAGAGTTCTTCAGCAGTATGATGTGAGAAATATGAAGAGAGGTGAACACGATCATAGGCGATACGTGGCTCTTCGCAGAACACGGTTATATCCATATTAGAAACATCTGTTTTTTCAACAAGATCTTCAATATAACGATGTCCCACCATGCCGTTACCTATGATAACTAGCTTCATCTGGCTCATAGTGGTTCCTTAAAAATGTGATAACTTTCGCGATTGTATGTAGGAAACACAATCCAAAATTGATCCAGATCAATTTACGACAAATATAACCCTTATTGGGTAGTTGTCATACAAGATGACAAATAAGTCATTGATTCTTAGTGAATTCACTATTTTTACGACTGCAACAGTTTGTAACAGCGTCATTGAGTTGCTAAAATCCGCCTTATTGCTTCATATAATCCCTCTGATATGGTGTGGGAGTTTCTACCAAAGGCCATTAACCTTTGATTATGAAGTCATTGTCTTTATTTACTTATGTCTCTTTATAAAGGTGACGACTTATGGATTTTCACTCTCTGCCAAAAATCGACCTTCACTGCCACCTAGATGGTAGTGTTCGCCCCGAAACTCTGATTGAATTGGCAAAGATCCAACAGATTGAAATACCAAGCCAAGATGTTGATGTTATTCGCGACATGATGATTGCTCCGGAAACTTGTGTTGACTTAAAACAGTACCTCACCCGCTTTGATTTACCGTTACTTGTTATGCAAACTGAGCAAGCTCTTGAACAAATCTCTTATCAAGTGTTTGAAGATGCAGCCAAAGAAAACGTAAAGTATCTTGAGGTTCGGTTTGCCCCTTTATTGCATGTCAACAAAGGGCTTAGTGTTGAGAAAATCATCGCAGCGGTTGTGAAAGGCATGAAGCGTGCAGAACTGGATTATGATATCCACGGCAATTTCGTTTTATGTATTTTGCGCACCATGCCAAAAGATGACATTAAATTAGTGATCGATGAAGGGGCTAAATTCCTTGGACACGGCGTAGAAGCCTTTGATCTTGCTGGTGCTGAGCTGACTGGTTTTTGTCATGACTTCGTTGAAGAAGCAAAATATGCGCGTAAAAAAGGATTTCACATCACCATCCATGCTGGTGAACAAGGCGATGGACAAAACGTACAAGATGCTATCGAGCTATTAAAAGCGGAACGCATTGGTCATGGCATTCATATTATTGATCATAGCGGTGGTTTTAAAGCGGTGAGAAATGGCAATGTTGGTCTAGAAACCTGCCCTAGCAGCAATGTACAGACAAAAGCGGTAGAGAATATTGAATCTCACCCCGCTAAACGTTTCTATAAGCAAGGTCTTGCTGTCACCATCAATACTGATAATAGAACCGTTTCAAATACAACGATGACTAAGGAAGTGCAAAAAGTCTGCGAATTATTTTATCTTTCGCCAAAAGACTATCAAGCCATCTATCTAACCAGCATTGAACAAAGCTTTGCTAATGAAGAAGTCAAAGCGCAGCTGCGTGCTTATATAGATTAAGCTACGTATAAACCACTAAAAATAAAAACGGCCAACTGTTTCCAGATTGGCCGTTTTTGATCCTGCTCTATTCAAGTAATAAAATCCGTGATGATTATATTTTACTTTTTCATCATCTTCGCAAGATCGGCAAATGGATTATGAGTCGCAACCTCATGATCGTCAGCCCTTGCGACAGGATCAACACCATAGCGTTCATGATCGGTATATTTAGAATGCTCATGATCGTGACAATATAAGCATAATAGTTCCCAATTGCTGCCATCTTGTGGATTATTGGTATGATCGTGGTCTTTATGATGCACGGTTAATTCACGAAGATTAGAATACACAAACTCTCGCGCACAGTTACCACAAACCCAAGGGTATAATTTCAACGCTTTATCGCGATAACCCGCCTCTTTGCGAGCGTAAGCGGCGCTACTACCTGTATGATCTGATGAAGAAGACATCTCTATTTCCACATTTTATTGGTTATTGATATACACGATTAAATTAGCACAATTTGATACGCGGTGCAGTTAGCCATCTAATAATTCATGATCTGTTAACTGACAAATAGCCAAATACCGACACCTATCATCAAAGAACCTGCTATCCGATTCATAAATTTCACGTTGTCACTATTTGCAAGCATCACCCTAAGGCCTTTGCCACCAGAAGCATAAAGGCTCATACATAGAAACTCAGACAACATAATAATGCCAACAAGAATACCAAGCTGCGGCGCAAGTGCGTAATCAGCACTGATAAAAGGAGGTAATAGAGAAATCATAAACGCCCAACCTTTCGGGTTGGCAATAGCGGTGATAAACCCTTGCGCCATCAGGCCATAGTTCGATGCGCTTGAAGACTCAAGGTTCTCATCCGAGATTGCCATTTTCCCCTTAGATCGCCACATTTGAATGCCAAGATAGCTCAAATACAACGCACCAAGCGTTTTAAAAGCAATAAACAGCATCGGCATCTTGATCATCACCGTCGCGATCCCCAAAACGGCACTAATGGCAACTACTGCAACGCCAAAGACTTCACCAAGCATCATCCATAAAGTACGTTTATATCCGACGCTCATCCCCAAGCCAAGGGCCAGCGTCATGCACATACCAGGCGTGATCGATACAAATAAAAAGGTAGGGATAAACACCCATAATGTTGCTGCGTCCAAAGTTCACGCCTCAGGTTTAAAAGAGAACTGTCTAAATTACCTACAATTTCTTGATTATGCTAGAGATTAGGTTCATTAAAAGAAAAATATATTGATTAGAGATGAGGCTCTCACAGAGCGATACTTGACTATGATTCGCAGTGTGAATGATATATATTCACTGACGTTACTTCGATATAATATTGGTCGCCGACAATGAGTGTTCAATATTTAACTGTCGATATAACAATAAGGTAATCAATACCTTAATTATAAGGATATCGCGGGTTCTATCATTAAATTGATACAATCAAATGAATAAGAGATAAAGGATAATAAGCTTAATTAATGGCTGATTCTAAATTAATACAAGCAAAACATGAACTCGGACCCCTACAGTTTCTTACCCTTATTTTGTCAATCTATGTATTGATAGTCCTGTTTATTGAAAATGCTTTTTCTCTACCAGAAGATGTCTCAGACCTACTTTCTACTATCGATACCTTGGTCTGTTTTGTATTTCTTGCCGACTTCTCGCAACGCTTTTATCGCGCGCCTAATAAACTCAAATTTATGAAATGGGGCTGGATTGATTTGCTGTCAAGTATCCCGATGGTCGATGCTCTGCGTTATGGGCGATTTATTCACCTAGTGCGATTTTTCAGAATATTGCGCGCGATTCGCTCCACCAAGGTCATTTTATATTACCTATTTCACAACCGCCGTATGGGCACCTTTACCATAGTCGCCAGTGTTTCCGTTCTATTAGTTATTTTTGGTGCAATTGGCATTTTGCAATTTGAAAAAGGCTTACCTGAATCGAATATACACACCGCAAGCGATGCATTGTGGTGGGCATTTGTCACCATCACCACCGTTGGCTATGGCGACTTTTATCCTGTGAGTGCATTTGGTCGTGCTGTGGCAGCAGTGCTGATGACGGCAGGGGTTGGCTTATTTGGTACCTTTACCGGTCTGGTGGCTAACTGGTTTATGCTTGAAGAACAGTCTCAAACTAGCCAACACGATCAGCAAGAGCATGACGTTTTAAAAAATGAAATCCATGTATTACACGCTGAGCTTAATGAAATAAAACAACTGATTAAAGAACAGGGTTCATCAACATCATCTAATAATGACTCAAAGTAACTCACTCGCAATCAATTGAAGCAAGAACGTCTCTCTTTCGATACTTAAGCCCTTTTTCGCACTGTTAGCGATGGTTTGTTGGTTATGTGCTATCGCTTCATGAATATTGACCCATTGCGCACGCATTCCGTTCTTAATTTCATAGTCTTCAAAATTAGGGGTTCCAAGCACCCTATCCACCTCACAGGTATAACAGTAAGAATGCATGTGCATTACATCAGCATCGTCTTTATACCAAGGACGAAACTCTTCAAACACGCCATATGGGGCGATATTACAAATATTTTGCGCCCCAGTTTCTTCTTGTAGCTCTCGTACTAAACCTGCAATCACATCTTCCCCGTCATCAATTCCGCCACCGGGTAGCGAATAGTCATGATAACGTTCGGTGTATAACAGCAATATTGAACTACCTTGCAAAGCGATGGCTCTTGTTGCTCGTCGATTAATGATTTTTTTCTGATCAAGGTGGGATAAGTTTGGATGTACGGTTGTTTTTAAATGGCGCATGAAATTGATTGCTAGCAGGGTATTTGCGGTTATTTTAGCATGTATGTATTGGTTAACTGTTGAATTAATTAAGATATCTCGTACACTAAATCAGACAAACTGAAATAATTTAGTTCTTTGGAGCCAAAAGTAATGAAGAAAATCCTCCTACTATCTATCATGGCAAGTACTGTGTTACTTGCAGGCTGCGCCAGTGAGCCAAATGAATATACAGTTAAAGACTGGGATCCCATCACCAGCAAAGCCTCTATGTATTGTGTACAAGAAAATCATGATATAGAGCGTGCAACAGAGAACAACCAACGCGTAACCTATTGTGAGATTTCAGATAGCGAGAAATACGAGATCTGGGAATATTACTACCAGAACCACGAAGATGAGCGCCCAGATGCGCAAAATCAAGCTGATGAGACCAAACAGCCGTAAACTAAATACCAGTTTACAATGACGATAGCCCTACTTTGTTGATTGTTACAATCAAATATCGGTAGGGCTTTATTTTGGGATTTTTAAATGAATTAAACGATTTCCCAAGAGTGAGTCATTTCCACACCCTTATCTAACATTAGACAAACTGAACAATATTTCTCTAAAGAATCTTTCGCCACTTTAGCGACAATAGCTGGATCTAAATCTTCGCCTGATACTGCAAAATGGATATTGATTTGAGTAAAGTATTTTGGCGCTTCATCACGACGTTCACTGCTTAGTTTTGCCACACATCCTGTCACTTTTTGATCGGCACTTTTTAGGCCATCAACAACATCAACAGAGCTACAACCACCCGCGGCAATTAATACCATTTCCATCGGGCTTGGCGCAGTTTTGCCACCACTACCGTCTAATACAACAGAATGACCCGATTGGGATTCACCAATAAATTTAAAATCTTCTACCCAAGATACGGTTGCTTGCATAATCACTTCCTCTTTTAGAATTAGCATATTGTACACAGAGCAAATATGAACTCAACTACTGCAATAATGACGATCGCATTGCAAAACAGGCAAGTTTTAATTTCATGTTGAAAAACTTGAATATGCATAACAAATTTACAAAATGTATAGGGTTGTATACCTGTGATTTCATTGACTTATCGACTCTGCTCTATAGACTAAATCAGGCAAGAAAAGGTTTGTTTTTGATGTTGTTGCATGCAGTTGGAGATTCGTCATCTATTGTATTTATCAACTGTCAACACAACCTATTTCAAGCTCTTTGAATGGTCGCAACAGGCCAAATTTAGTTATATCAGAAAGGAAAACTGACAATGTCAAACACAACTACTGGCACCGTAAAATGGTTCAACGAAACTAAAGGCTTTGGTTTCATTCAACAAGAAAACGGTCCAGATGTATTCGCTCATTTCTCTGCAATCCAAGGCGACGGTTTCCGTACTCTTGCTGAAGGCCAAAAAGTAGAGTTTGTTGTTACTACAGGTCAAAAAGGCCCGCAAGCAGAACAAATTCGCGCTGTTTAGTTCGCGCTAAGTAAGCCAGTARCTTACTGGCTTACTTTTCCCTCTTCTTCCCTATATAATCCCACGCCTAAACCCTACTTTGTGGAATCCCTACCTTGGCGTTAAAACCGACGATCTTTAAGTTTCGTGTCAATATTGCTGATACTAATCGCAACCAATATGATGATATTAGCCTTACCATAGCAAAGCACCCTTCTGAAACTGAAGTACGTATGCTTGTTCGTATTCTTGCCTTTTGTCTCAATCGTACCGAACACCTCACCTTTACTAAAGGGTTGTCAGATCAAGATGAGCCTGATATTTGGGAGTTGTCTGATGTGGGTGATATTTTGACTTGGATTGAAGTGGGCGAACCCTCCACAGATAGAATCAAAAAAGCCGCTCGTAAATCAAAGCAAACTCATATCTATACTTTCAATGAGAATAAATCACAGGTTTGGTTTAAGAAAAATCAAAGCGTATTGCGAGAATTTAAAGCCAGTATCACGCAATTTGATTTTGCCCCCATCGAAGCGCTAGTTTCAGGTCTGGAAAGAACCAACGATTTTAGCTTGATGATTTCAGGAAACACCTTATTTGCAACATTAGGTGACGTGAATTCAGAAATCACTATCACCGAACTGCAAACGCAATAATTTAAAAGTTGCCGAGCTTACATTAAGCCATAGTCCAGTACACTCTTTTGATGAAATAGCCCTTAAAGACAATAAAGGGCTATTATTTGATTGTAGAATAACGGATTTTCAACAATATTCGTCTTACTCTTAAGGGCTTTTCTGCGCTATTTTTGAGCATTCACTGATTGTAATTAGTATCACTCTTCACTTTTTTGAGTTAAGCCAGCACTGACTAAACTCGACACCAAAATGGCCAGATAAAACACCCCTGCAATAGCCTGAAAATAAGCCACAAACCGAGTCAATGGCTCATTGGGTGATATAGCGCCATATCCCACCGATGTCATGGTAATAAAGCTAAAATAAATCATCTTAGATAAATTATCTAACCATGGCCCATATTCAATGCCGTTGAATCCACCATCGAGTACTTCCAATACCAATAGTTGAACAAACGTAAACCACAATCCCATCATAAGGTAAATACAAATTGACCCAACGATTTGATTTCTATCTATTTTTGGCGCAGTTAAAATAAGTTGTGTGGCGTGCTTTAAATATTGCGCGATAAACACAATTAACGCTAACAAAGACACCACGGCTAAATTAGCCGCATCAAAAATGGAGGCCAAAGAGGAAAAGAGCACCAATACGACTAAAAACCCAAGCCAGCCTCGTGTACCGGTTTTGTTCCGCTCTATGCCTAAAATAGACGCCGACATGCAAAATAACAGTCCAACTAAAATGACTTCCTGCCCTGTGCCAAAGAACTGCTCGACAATAGCGCAGCCTGCAAGCAGTGAGACTAACGCTACAAACAGATACAGAAAATTGTCACGCTCTGTAATTTTTGCCATTATTATTTGTCTACTTCAATGACGGCAGGTTCTACATCATCTTGAGATTGAGCTAACCAAGCCACAAACAATCGATGGGTTACAGCCAGTACAACTGCGCCAACAAACAAACCGACAATGCCTGACATTGCCATCCCACCAATAGCACCCAATAAAATAACCAACATTGGAATATCGGTACCGCGCCCCATTAACATAGGTTTTAATACCGCATCACTGGCACTCACTAATACACACCACACGGTAAATATACCTGCGACCAAGGTGCTGTCAGTGGTCCATGCAAAAATCAGTGCTGGAATTAACGCTAAAATAGGTGGCAATTGAATAATGGCCACAATCAATACTGCTAACATCCACAAGCCGGCAAAAGGAATATCGGCAAAATAAAGACCAATACCTGCCATAATTGACTGAATAACTGCAACCCCGATGACCCCTTGCACTACACTGCGCACAGTAGCAACGGAGAGTTGAGTAAACTGAGTGCCATATTCTCCGGCTAAACGAACGGCTATTTGCTGAAATGATTTTTCACAGGCTTGTGCATTGGTCATAAACACGCCAGCAATCAGCAATGAAATAACAAACTGTAAAACACTACCACCCACACTACCTATAGCCGAAGCGACAGTGCCGAGCACATCCTTAATTTGCTCAGAATATTCAAGTAAAGTATTGGTTAAATTTAGAGAGAACCCCAATAAAGCGGCGTACAATTTCTCACCCACAACAGGCCACGATTTAATACTTTCCGACGGCGCTTTAAGTTGCAGTGTTCCCTCTTGTACCTGCTGATAAATATTCCCAGCGGTATCAAATAAGCTGTCACCAATTAAATACGTAGGAAGAATCAACAACGCCACTGCCGATAACGAAAGCAGCCAACTTGACTTACCTTGGGACAGTCCCGTTTTACTTTCAATCGTTTTAACCACCGGAAATAACGCGGTTGCGATGATCGCCCCCCAAACCACCAAAAGCGCAAAAGGCTTTAGGATCTGAAAACACCAAAATAACAGCAGTCCAACAATCACAATCTTGATAAAAGCATCAATAGCTTGTTTAGAAAAATCTTGCGAAGAGTTCATAAAAAGTCCTTGTAATACAATCTTCTAACAATAGTTTAGATGCTTTTTTCAATAAGTTAGAAAAATGACAAACTATTTGAAGTTAATGGACAATAAATGAGCACAGAAATGAATTTAGAGGTTGAGCAGATAAAAAAGAGAGCACTATTTTAGCGCAATGAGGGATATGCGGGTGCTCTCGTATTTGATAGGAAGTAAAGAATAGAGGTTAAGTGCGATATAGCACTTTCACCACATGCCAGCCGAATTTAGTTTTGACCAGGTGAGGTACTAAAGTCTCTCCGGTAAAGCAAATTTTATCGAATTGAGGGACCATTTGACCCTTTTTAAATTCGCCTAAATCCCCGCCTTTCTTAGATGATGGGCAATTAGAATATTTGCGTGCAAGAGTTTGAAACTTTGCACCTTTCTTTAATTGCTTGATGATGTCTTCAGCTTGGTCTTTATGCTTAACCAAAATGTGTAATGCGTGCGCAGTGCGAGCCATGATGTTATCTCTACAGAGTCTATTTAGGCGCATTATACAAAATATTATGCCTTTTGTGCGCCGATATACCACTGACTTAAATTTAAGCGTCACACAGGGAATAAAGTAATGGTTAAAACGCTTTAAGCAAACCTGAATGATACTGCTTAATATCCAGAGATAAACCAAAGGCAGTGACCCAATCATCAAGTTGCGCTTGAGCTTTATTTAGGCTACTCATCGTGATCGTATTATCGTCAAGTTCCCATAACTGCTTAGAGCCCGTATAACTAAACTGTAAAGCAAGCATGGCATTTACATCCCCTATTTGAGCTTGAGAAAGAAGCTTTCGATTCTTTCTATGTATCAGGTTCAGTGCATGTTTCAACTCCCACACATAAACGACTTCTGTCATTTTCGGGTGTGATCTTAGTTTATTTAATGCTAACACCAACAAAATCGCACTCACAATAACCCCTAATAAGTTCCAGTAAAAATGAGAGCCTGTCTCAGATGGAAATAGGTAAATGAGTGTTTGAGAAATTGCCAAACTAAAAATCGCCAAACTGGCAATACAAGCGACAATAACAATGTTCAAACGCGACCGGTATAATTGTTTGTTGATACTTTTTAATTGCATTAATCATCCACTTTTGAAAACAGTTTGGTGAGTTGGCTGTGTCACGGATAAACATTATAAAGTGGTGTGCATAATTGTACTATAGCGAGGTGTGTGTCCTTTCACATAGTTGAGAAGTCAGCATACTAATGAGGTGTCTGTCCTTTCAAATTGTTTGCGACAATTCGGTGTGTGTCCTTTTAAGCTTGTCTTTTTAAAGACTATGCTTAATAGACAAGTGCCTGTCCTCTTAAATATTGACCTCTGTTATCTGGCGCCGAATTGTGAATCAGCGCATAAACTTTCTAGTTGGCTAATTTCACCACAGATAAACCCAATAAGCGTTCAAGTTCACTTTTACTATCATCACCAAATCTGGCTTTTACTGCTAAAAATAAGCTATCAATGCCTTTTCGAGTAAACTCCTGAGCGCCATCAAAAATCGTGACGTGATGAAACATAAGACGAAGAATGGCTAAAAACTTAGGTGCTTCAAGTGAAGATACCCAACTTTTGGTAAAGGCTTTTAAACCTGATTCAAACTCCAAATAGTTTGAAAGCAAATCAACTATTGCTCCATCTAATGCATTGGTAAAATCTGTTTTTTTAGGAAAATGATGACTAATACCAGTACGAGACACTCCTGTCGCCTGGCTTAATGTGGTGTATGACATCTTGTCATAACCTATTGTAAGTAGCTGTTCGACAACCACATCCATAATTTTCTTTATTGTGATTTCCGTATCTTCTTTGCTGCGCTTTGGCATCGCACCGCCCCATATAAGTCGTATACATTGGTTTTGCCTCATACTCATACAGACACTAAACAGATTCAACGGATGAGCTTCTATCTTGACAATCAAATGACAAAATGACATTTAGCAAACACTTGCTTTAAATTAATGTTTAAAACTTGCAGAAATATTTGTAGATGAAGCGCGCATTGCTATGTACACTGAAACAAATTGTTATAGGAGATTGGCTATGTCAAAGCTAGAAAAAGAACCAGAAGTATGTGAAGCATGTGGTGTTGCAGGCGAAATGGGCTTTGTAATTAACGTAGGCCAAGAAGTTGCGGAAGTGTCATTATTCGCATCAACCAAAGAAGCGGTTGAAACTGAATTTGCGAAGTACTTAGAACTGGCTAAACAAGTTAATGAAGCGGTTATTAGCGAAGTAGAAATCGTTGAAAAAGAGCAGTTTGAGCTTCATGCTAAACTTAAATTTGAAGTAAGTGCTGAAAAACTTATCTTTGATCTTAAGAGTCGTTCACTTTCTCGATAGTCTCTATATCTTGAATAAAAAAAGGTTGAACTAAGTTCAACCTTTTTTATATCTCAATATGTAAACAAACTCACTTATGCCACTTTCATTGAGCTGTCTTTGGATAAGTTTCTTACTGGATTAGCATATCCATCGATTAAATACTGCCTAGCACCTTCATCCAACTGCGCAAGCTTAGCTTCAAACTTATCTCGAGTGTCTTGATCAATTTCGCTATTAGCTTCGTCACCAGAAGCCAATAGGTTGATTGGAAACAGCTTATAATGATCATGTATTTGACGATCTATCTCGGCGGCTAGTTCATCTGGGTTATCAATATCACCATCGATGACATCGCCAAAACTCACATTAATCTTGCCCTTATAACCTGTGATACCAGTGACAATACTATCAATATCTTCAAATTCAGATTTTTGATATTCGCCTTTTGTTGCTTTCTGATGTAATTCGTTTGCCTTAGCAATATCACACGGATCAATCTCGTAAGAAATAGCCACTGGAACAATTTTGATAGATCTTACGTAGTCTGCAAAAGACATTTTACGCTTACGCCCTTCTAGCTGAATCATTTTAATGATTGCCGGATCGGTAAAGTCGTTACCATCTTTAGCTCGTCCCTCTTTTTGAGCAATCCAAATAGAGTTGCCCGTCTCTAAAGAGTGCTTAATGTAAGAAGACAGCAGACCTAAAGTCTTGAGCATCTCTCGAGGGCCTTTCGCTGAACGCTTAACAATAAAACTTTTATTGATCTTCATTAGCTCAGTCGCACAAGGCTTACTTAGTAAGTTATCTCCAATCGCAATACGTACTGTTTTATGGTTTGTATTATGTAATCCATAATTGACCAATGCAGGATCCATAGCAATATCGCGATGATTTGAAATGAACAAGTAAGGCGTCTTCTGATCAAGCTTATCAAGACCGGTAACAGTCACATTATCGGTAGTTGCATCTAGCGCTTTTTGTAAATACTTCTCAACTTCAATCTGTACGGAATCTATCGAATTGAGTTTGCCCCAACGATTCTTCAGATACATTTTAACTAATGGTGACATCAGTGTTTGAAACCATTTAGCATGATTGGTGAATTTGTAGTTCAAAATTGCAGAAATAAATTCTTCATCATCAATCAAGCGACGGATCGCTGGAGCGATCTCTTCATCGTTATAAGGTCTAATTTCTTGGTAAATATCATTATCAGTAGACATATTCATCATCATTTTCTAAAAATCATGCCGATTTTACGCGCTTATTGCACAATTTACAGCTAGTTAGAGCACTAAATTGTAAGGTCAGACCATATATAAGACATAGTTGCCTATTTTATTATGCGATTAGTATTGGCAGTGCACATCATAACGCGCTAACCTATTCAAAATACCGCTAAATACTTGCAGAACCTTGCTATGCATTACGCTATACAATTTAAAGACCAACAATTTGATTACCTATCAACAACCTCTCGAAAGCCTACGCTTAAACATCAGCTGATCTATTTGGTTGATGGTTTGGTGACCGTTCGTTTGGGTAAAAATGAATATGCACTCGGCAAAGGTGATGTTTTTTGGGTGCCTGCAAACTGTTTATCTGCATTAAGCTACTTCCCTAACACTCACTGTAAAGTAATCGAAGCATCTCAACGCCTCACCCAACCTTTTGCCAATAAAGCGGGTTACGTTAAAGTAAGTTCACTAATGAACATCCTATTTGAGAAATTATCTCATGTTTCAGATCTATCTGAGCATCAGCAAATATTACTCAGTGCAATGCAATATGAACTGCTAGATATTCAGCCTAATTTGCAAATCACATCATTAAGCCGAAAATTGAGCCAGTGGGAAACCTCTAGCAAAGAGTTATCAATAGAATATCAAATGGTAATGCGCGTAAAAGAAGCTGAGAAACTGAGACTCTCGGGCATAAAAGAAAGTGAAATTGCTAAAAAACTATTTTCAGGTAGTGAGCCTAGTTATCAGGCTACTAAAAGGGCTATTTTGGGGGAGTAATGCCAACAGCCGTTCGCGTTGGGAATAAAGCTGAGTGTTTATTACTTAAAATGGCACTTCAAATTGTACGTGGAAGACATCTTCAAATCGTTCATGCCATTGGTAGTCAAGCCTAACTCTAGGTTGATCTTTTTCACCAATACCCACGCTAAATTGAACACCATGGGTTTTGACCCAATCTTCATAGGAAAGTTCGTCGTCATTTGAGGTCATTTCATAGGGGCGAAACAGACCAACGCCAAAGAAACTATCTTCAACTCGCTGTGTTAAAAGAGGATCATCAACATTTTTTAACATCCAATCAGACCAGTAGCCTAAAGTTGTCGTTGACTCTTCTTTTATATGAGCAGAGATCAATAGTTCATCCACTAACTCATCGACCGTATCCAATAGATCTTCACAAAGTTCAAGCGTAGACTCAACAAAAATAACAGAGCGACTAGGATCACGATCTGACACGCAGGCTTCAGCCCCACCTGCCATAAAAGTGCCACATACTAGTGCTACCGTTGTATTAAGTCTTGCCACTGCGCTATAAACCCTTCGTAATCAAATATTATCTGTCATGATAATGTTAAATAATGCGATATAAGTGCTTGTTTTGCAATATTTTGACTACGGATTTTGTGGTTAGACTATTAATTTCTTGACCCTGTGCAAGTTTTTCACGTATTTCAGTACTACGAATAGCGACGGTTTCTGGGCATGCGAGCACATTCCAACGTTTCATTATCTTTTCAGCATTATAGAACTTGGCAAAATTAAACAAATTATCCGGTCCCATTACAAATGTTAATTCTGAACTTGGGTATTCCGCCTGTATTTCCTCTAATACCTGATAAGTTGTCACTCCTGTATCTAATTTTTCCACTCTCTCTTCGATACGTGAAAGTGACACATTATTGCAGGGAATATCATCAACAAATGCTTCAATCATGCTGCAACGTAAAGAGTAATCTAACATCTCTTTACCCCACGCATGCGCAATACTAGGCACAAGCAGTACTTGGTCAAAGTGAGCTAATCGTTCAATAACACTAAGGTGGCCATAGCTTGGCGGGTTAAAAGCGCTACCGAATATTGCAATTTTTTTCATTGTTCAGGATCTCTAATAATGTATAAAATTGAGCAAACTGGAAATTTGCAATATGATACCAAAATTGCCTTCGAATATTTAGGACATTCAACTCATGGAAAATGAAATTCGCCAAGAAATGCGTGTACAACCAAGCATTGATGTAGACTTTGAAATTACACGACGTATCGACTTTATAAAACAAAAACTACGTGAGTCTGGCTGCAAATCAGTCGTCCTTGGCATTAGTGGAGGCGTGGATTCAACGACTTGTGGACGCTTAGCACAACTTGCCGTTGAACAACTTAGCCAAGAATCCGGTGACAATTATCAGTTTATCGCTGTTCGTCTTCCTTATGGTGAGCAAAAAGATGAAGATGAAGCTCAGCTTGCTCTGTCTTTCATTAAACCAACCCACTCTGTCTCAGTAAATATCGCTGCAGGTGTTGATGGACTGCATGCGGCAACGGGAACGGCTTTGCAAGATACTGGTTTACTACCTAAATCTGATGAGAAGATAGATTTTGTCAAAGGCAACGTCAAAGCAAGAGCCCGTATGGTCGCTCAATACCAAATAGCAGGTTATGTTGGCGGGTTAGTTCTTGGTACGGATCATTCAGCTGAGAATATCACTGGCTTCTACACCAAATTTGGTGATGGTGCCTGTGACTTGGCACCTTTATTCGGGCTCAGCAAGCGCCAGGTACGTCAATTAGCAAAAACTTTGGGTGCTCCAGAGCAACTGGTTGTAAAAGTGCCTACCGCCGATCTAGAAGAACTTGACCCACAAAAAGCAGATGAAGATGCCCTAAGCGTCACCTATGATGATATCGACAACTTCCTAGAAGGTAAGCCATTACCAGAAGAAGCCAAACAAACCATCATTGCTATCTATAAACGCACTCAACATAAACGCGCCCCTATCCCTACAATCTACGATTAACAACCAGTACGCAGTTGGTATTGGCCGTAAATGCCAACTGCGATTTGTTCAAAGGACACACACCTCAAATATCATGTGACGCTGCTTTACCGCTGTTTACAGGACACACACTTTAAAATCAGCTTAATATAATCATCACACCATCAAGTTTCATGAATTATCGGCCAATTAGTCTTATTTTCCGTATGATTTATTATCTTTGATAGTGATCTTTAGTCAATTAACGGCTAGATCTACTTACTATCATTTCTAGATAATTGTGACTATTCCGATGACAACTGCACGAAAACAGCTTGTTTCTATTGATGCTACCCCCTACTACCACTGCGTTTCTCGCTGTGTAAGACAGAGCTATCTTTGTGGACATAATCATGAAACACACGTTAGTTATGATCATAGAAAGCAGTGGGTTGAAGATAAAATGAAGAGCCTTACCGCCACATATTGTCTAAGCATATGTGCCTACGCCATTATGAGTAACCATTACCATGTGGTTGTATATATCAATAAAAACAAAGCATTAAACTTATCTCCACTTGAAGTCGTTGAACGATGGGCCATAAATCATAAGCTTCCTTTACTAATAAAACGATGGCTAAAAAACGAACTAACCAATCAGCTAGAAGAAAATAAATGCCATGAAATTATTCAGATATGGAGAAAAAGACTTTGGAATCTAAGCTGGTTCATGAAAGAGCTCAACTTTGATATTGCATATAGAGCAAATTTAGAAGATAAATGTAAAGGACACTTTTGGGAAAGTCGATTTAAGAGCCAAGCATTACTCGATGACAAAGCTCTACTTGCTGCAATGGCCTACGTTGATCTGAACCCTATTAGAGCCGGAGTCGCTAAAACACCTGAAACCTCTGATTTTACATCATTTAAAACCAGACTAGATACTTTACAAAACAATAGATACGCGCCTAAATCCCTCTTACCGTTTGAAGATGATTTGAATGAACATTCAAATTCAAAGATACCCTTTAAGTTTGCCGATTATATTGAACTGATTGACTGGACTGCTCGTGAATTTAGACAAGGCAAAGTATCGCTATCTAATGATGTACCACCAATACTAAACCGGTTAACTTTAAAGCAAAACCGATGGCTTAAAGCTTGTAACGAACTAGAAAATTCACGATTTACCGCTATAGGAAATTTGCGCCAAGCAAATCATGCGAAAAAATTACTAGGAAAGTCCAAAATAAGCGTATATCAAATCGAATGATATAATAAATACCCCATATCTCAGCATATCAAACCACCATAAAGCCTGAAATATAGATTTCCCTTCATCAACCAAAATATCGTTCTACTACACTTCCCTCTTAGTCACCACCTAAACAATAATTTTAAACAGATCATATATTGTCCGGAAATTATCGAGCACTTTACTGAACGAAGAAATAAGGTGTGTGTCCTTTGTTTTTCTATTCAAAGAAATAGGTGTGTGTCCTTTGTTTCTTTGTTTTTCTATTTAAAGCAAAAAAGGGTTAAGCTCAAATGAGCTTAACCCTTTAAAGTATAAATCTTAAAGTTAATCGCTAACTTTGTGAGATCTTAAATACCTAGAGCTTGACCACCACCGATCTGAAGTGTTTCAGCAGTGATGAATGAAGCATCTTTGCTAACTAGGAATGAAATTGCTGATGCAACTTCTTCTGGTTGGCCTAGACGACCAAGCATGATGCTGTTTGCCCAAGAAGCGAATACTTCAGGCTTAGTTGCTTTAATTTGTGCGTGGAACGGAGTATCGATAGTACCAGGTGATACAGCGTTAACACGAATGTTAGCTGGTGCAAGCTCTTTTGCTAGTGCACGAGTCAAAGTGTGTACTGCTGCTTTTGAAGTACCGTAGATACCAGCACCAGGGCCACCTGCATTCCAAGCTGCATTTGAAGTGAAGTTGATGATTGACGCATTGTCAGACTTCTTCAAGAATGGAATTGCAGCGCGAGATACAAAGAATGCGCTATCAAGGTTAAGAGCCATTACTTTACGGAAGAAATCAGTTTCCATACCTTCGATTGGGCTACGACCACCTAGGCCACCAGCGTTGTTCACAACAACATCGATTTGACCGAATTTCTCACCAATAGTATTGATGTTAGCTGTTACCGCATGCTCATCAGTTACGTCAAAACCGTAGTATTCAGCTTCGATACCTGCTTCTTTCAGTTCAGCGATACGCTCAGCGCCTTTATCATCTTCGATGCCGTTAAGTACAACAGTATAACCATCTTGACCAAGACGTTTCGCAACTTGGAAACCGATACCGCCAGTTGCGCCTGAAATAAATGCTACTTTCTTAGACATATTGATGCTCTCTTTATTTAAATTTAGCTTTCACTAAAAGGAAATATTTGTTTAATAATCGGAACTTAATACCGAACTCTAACAAATAACCCTCTAGCGCCTCGCCAAATTGTAATACAATAAGCTTTTTTTTGAAATAGTCAGTTTGGTATCTATCCTGTCTAGCTCACAAAATGACATTGGTTAGTCACCAATAGAACACACAACAATCTGAGTTTCCGTTCAAGTGACTGTCCTGTGAGAAAGATACTGATGAGGTGCCTGTCCTTTAAAGAGAAACGGTCTTAAAGATCTCATACTCAGAACTCATTGCCTTCTATCATCTCCAACGTAGATTTTTTTAATCAACGATACGACTATCTCACCAGGCAAAGGGGTAAGCTCACTTGAATCTCCAACCATATGAATACGGTTCGTTGTGCTCACAATAAACAACGTTTGAATTAAGGTATCTTTATACTGTGTAAGGTAGTGTTGATATGTGAAATTTTCGCTCAATTTAGTATGCTTAATTTCGGCACCTTGATTGGTCAAACTGGCGAGTTTTTTAAAGCTCTGCTTTCCTGCAAATAACACCTGACCAAACGAGGCTTTATCGACTTTATGCTTATGGTCGTTATTACCTTTTAAATCCTTTAAACAAAATACTCTATGATCACCAAAATCTGACAAATACTGCATACACACCATAATATTGAAGTGCTTATCTGGACTCAGTGCGACTACGTGACCAATACCAATTAAATTTAAATACTCATCGGCATGACTCGATGTAGGATTGCCGTAATAAAACTCAAGCCCAGACATTTTTGCTTGGCTGATGTAGTCCCAGTTAGAATCAGTAACAACAACTCGCAGATTGTATTTTGACAGCGCTTGAGCAATCAGTCTTGCTACATCATTAGCACCAATAATTAGAAATCCGCGAGGAGCAGGTTCTGCCACCTTCAACCATTTTGCGATAGGTTTAGCAGAGATACTTTGCAATACCACTGTGCCAATAATTACCATAAAAACAAGTGGAACCAGCAACTTAGCATCTTCAGCACCAAATGCTTCCAGCTTTATCGCAAACAAGGCAGATATAGAAGCGGCAACGATGCCTCTTGGCGCTACCCACGCCAAAAACACTTTTTCTTTCAGTTTTAAACTGCTACGCAACGTAGCAATAAAGATAGAAAACGGACGTGATATAAGCTGAATCACAACAAATAAAACGGCGGCACTCCAACCCAAAGCACGAAAATCATCCAAGTCTATTCGTGCTGCCAGAATAATAAATAATCCGGTAATAAACATCACAGTTAAATGTTCTTTGAAGTGCAAAATATGTTGAATATTCACCTCTTTAGCGTTGGCTAACCACATTCCCATGATCGTCACTGTCAGCAAACCCGACTCTGATTCGAGATAGTTGGAACCTGCAAATACAGCGAGGACAATCGTTAATACAGCAAATGGTTGTAGATATTCTGGTAACCATCGACGCCTCAGTATTTCAGCCACTAAGACCCCTGCCACAATACCGATACCAAAACCAATCAGCAAAATTAAGCCAAATACTTCAATACTTTGTGATGAACTGCTTGAAATAATAAACTCGTAAATCATCACCACAAACAATGCACCTAACGGATCAATAATGATCCCCTCCCAGCGCAGTATATTTGATAAACGAATACTCGGTCTTACCGTACGAAGAATAGGAACAATAACCGTCGGACCTGTGACTACAGTCAAACTGCCAAATAGACAGGCCAACGTCCAATCAAATCCAAGTAAGTAATACGCGGCAGCACTCGTCAATGCCCAAGATATCAGCGCACCGATTGTCACAATGCTCCAAACCGTATTACTAACCCCTTTAATTTCAGAAAATTTAAGCGTTAAGCTGCCTTCAAATAGAATGACCGCAACCGCTAGTGAAACAAACGCAAAAAGATGATCACCTAAGATCTCTTGAGGTTGTAGCCAACCTAGAATTGGCCCAGTTAAAATACCAGCCAACAATAAAAATAGGATTGCAGGCAATTTTAAACGCCATGCTAACCATTGACAGCCTAAGCCCACAATTCCTACCGCAGCAATGCCCAGTGCAGCCCAATCTTCGTGCATAGCGTTCCAATCTATTTATGATGACCTGTAAACACCTTAGTAGATTATTCAATCACTTGTGACACTTTGTCCGAAGGATCTTTTGCTATCGATGCACAATCGTAAGCGACACTGTGCACCAATGTAGTGTTTTTGCATTCACACTGAACTTAAGTAATGGAGTGAGTAATTTTAAACAACTTTAAAAACAGTCACTTAACTTTTGGCACCATAGTTGCTTGTTATTAATATGCTTCTATATCAAGGATGTAATTATGGACATTTCAAGCAGTATGTTTTTAGCTCAAGGAACGGGCTTTGATAAACAATGTAAGGTGCTATCACCAACAACCCAATCTCAACAAGCATCACAAGCAATTTACTGTGCATTAGAAATTATTGATGCAATTCGCTGCCATCGTTCTTATCTTTATAAAGAACTAACCAATCAACAGCTAAGATTAGGTGAACTTAGCGCTATAAAACGTAGAATCAAAACCCTCAGCCTTGAACTATCCAATCATCCTAGCTTGGGCAGTAGTACAGAGCGACGGATACTTACTCTTCGTTTACAACAACTCGTGCTAAAAAAACAAAGATCGTCATTTACAAAACAGTTAGTCGTTCATGGGCAGGTAATACGTTTATTATTTTTTTGCTGTGATTGCGCGATGTTGCGAATGGCCAAAGGAAACAAGCTTGCTGTATCTACCTATATTGAGCAATGGCAAACACTGAGTGATGTGATTGATGCACTAACACAATATAGGGTCAGTATAGGTTTTTTAATCCAACGAGATGGTCACAATCCAAAGCTACTACTTGGACGAGCAATTAGTTTATTAAACAAGGTACGAAGGTTTAATCAACAAAAAATAACCACTTCTCACTCTTTTAACCAAATCATAATGCGCTTGAACACAACCATGGATGCTATGAAAGTTGGTTCGTATGTACCTGGCTATTGGTTATATGATGAAACCAATAACTTATCTCGAGAGCTAATTAAACTTTATCGACAAATAATCTTACAACAAATGAATAGGTGCACGATCAGCCAAGACAATGATATTGCATAAAAAATCATCGTTATTTATTTAGGTGGCGACTGCTCAGCTGTAGTAGCTCAGCCAATGCAGTTACCGCCTTATAACTCATAATTTAATATTCAATAATCGAGTGGCAACCCAACCATGATATCCATAAATACGAATATAGGACCAACTTCCTTTCTGCTTTAAAACGTCCACCTTACCACCACGTTTTATCTGGAAAATAACCTGTCCCTGCATCGAAGGTTTATTTCTTACATTGCCTTTATCTACCTCAACAATTGCACTACTCGTCACCACTGATGAATGTTGACTATCAAAGGCATAAGAATCATTGCTAGTTAGATACGCTGATGAAACCCAGCCTTGTTTTTCATTAACGGAAATATATGACCAACCTGATTTTTGCCTCAACACATTGACTAATGAAAGGTGTGAAATTTTAAACGTAATTTGAGAGTGAATCGAAGGAGTGACTCTTACATTAAGATTTTGAGCAGTAACCTGAGCAAAGCTCCCACTTTTCGCTTGTATTGAAGTAGAATCCACTTTGCTAGAGCTTGGCAAGCTATCTTGCGTCACTTTAGACTGCAACTTATCAGATTCATGTTTTGCATTTATTACTCCCGCTACCGCCCCACCTACAATCGCAATACTCATAAGAACAATCGTCGTCAAATTTCTACGTTTAGGATTGACAAAAATTCTTGATTGGCGAGGATGCTCAGCACTATCAATACTCACCACATTTTGCTTATCTTTCTTATCATAAATAAAATGATCAATGCTGATCAATATTGCAGAAATAACATAATATGCAGCTTTAAATACCCAAATCGTCATGGTGATTAAAGCCGTTATCAGACCTTGTAGCACATAGGCAAAGATATATAAAAGGGCAATAATCTGTAGAGCATTCAACAAACTATCAAAAAAGCCAGATTCATCACAATCGCTCATATCAATCCAATTCAAGATAAACAGCCCACATTATAGTCATCCACCGCACATATTAATTATCATATTACGCCATATGTTGACGTTTTTATCTCCTAGCAAAATCAAATAAATTTTTGAAAGGACAGACACCTTAACGGGACAGGCACTTACAATATTCCTCTTTAAATATTGTAAGTACCGTAAAAGGACAGACGCTTAAAAATTTTATACATAGTTAAGAGGACAGTCACTTCAAATAAATGGCCTTAACTCCCTATCGCTTCCTTTAGACCCTGCCGTTGTCCAGCAACGCCCTTGCCTGCTTCGCTGGGCAAACAAAAAAGCGAGTAACAAAAGTTACTCGCTTTCAAACGCCTTAAATATACATTGCAACGGCTTCAATTCGACGAAAATCAAAACAGTCAAATAGACAGCGAAACTATGTAATTACATAGCTAGTTAATTACAAATCTAGTTAATTACATAGCTAGGACCAGCAATATCAGCAGTAATAATACGTAGTTTTGATACATCAGCGCCGACATCTTGCGCAGACTCAAAACCATTTACATTCGATATTTTTGGCAGAACAGTTGAATAACCTGATACTGTCCCAACTTCTGTTACTTCACCAACGTAAACTTCATCAGCGTAAGTGGCGTCTTCTAATGGGAAATCAGCAGTGCCAAGAACGGCTATGAATTCAGGGTTAGCTGAGTTATCAATTAAGTTTTTCTTGAAATGGACATCAACAGCGCCAAAAATATTTTCCACTTCACTATTATCAAACAAACTTACGCGGTGCGTCTGGTTGCCATAAACAATACCCCACTGTGTATCAACAAGCGTGTTATTTTCAATCGTAATGTTCTTTGGCGTCCATTGCTTGTTAAGCTCTTTGCCCTTAACTGATTGATCCAGCTTCTCACCATTTGCAACATCGATGATGCCGGTATTTATTACGATAGCACCACGTAAATCAGCATTACCTTCAATTAATCCATCACGACCACGCGTGTTTGCAATATAGTTATTACGGATTACATGATCTTCATCATAAATACGCATACCACCCGTTAGGAGTTTTTCGTTACCTAGGATCACGTTATTTTCAACAACATTGGCTTTGCCGTGACGAAGGGAAATGAGAGATGCACTTTCAAAGATAGTATTTCCGCCAATAATATTGCCACTCGATTTAATCGAAATAAGCTCACGCTCTCCATCCATTCCAATCATTAAGTTTTCAATAAACTGGCTATTTGAAGGCCACTGTGAAGCCTTTGAATCGCCAATGCGGATTGCTTCCCAGCTGTTGCCGTTGTAACGAATAGCTTCTTTTATATCAAATTCATTGTATTGATTGGGCTTTTGGTCAATAAAGATATTGTGTTTGATAATATGATTATCAGGCGTTTCGTTTTTTTGAACACCAATCAAAGTGCCACGTTTTTGCTTACCTTCGAAACGATTATTGATTACTTGGCCGTCTTTACCCCACAATGACACCCATAAATATTTAGGGTATTCAGATCGGCGCTCATCAGATTCATAAGCATAATCATCGTTGAAGTAATAGAACGTTGAGTTCTTCAGTGTATTGTTATCACCCATCATACGGATGCCACCAAAACGCTCGTTTGGTCCACCTTCAGTGAAAACCAGACCATCAATAGTGATGTTATCGCCTTTTAATTCAAACTGGACAAGCCCTGTCACCCAAGCGGTACCTGCGTCTTTCGCTTTGATAGTAATATCATTGGCTTCAATCGTTAATTGACCTAAATTACGATATTTTCCCGCTTCAACCTCAATAACATCGCCATTTTTTGCATTTATGATTTGTAGGCGAAGGGCATCAACTTGTGCCTGATCTACTTCATTAATAGATTCACGTTCAATAACTTGCAGGCGATCACTGTCTAATAACATGCTGCGGTTAACGTCCGTCAGTGTCATTGATTCCATTTGAAAATCGTTAGAAAGCTCTGGTGTATCGTCAGAAAGGCTACATCCAGATAATGCTAACGTAGCGGCTAAAGCAATGGCTGTTTTCTTCATTTGTCTCTTCTATTTGTGGGAATTACAAGGAAAAAAAATGCGGGCACATTGCCCGCACAAGTTAGATAGAACGCTTAATTACTCTGCGGTTTGTTCACGAAGTTCTTCAACTGTGTCATCTACGGCTTTAACAAGTAGTAGACCAACACCAAGAACAATCGCGCCACACAAAACAAAGATGAAGCGGCCCCATAATGGGTTAGGTAGTGCAAACATCAGCATGACACCAACACCCGCTACTGCGATAAGTGAGCCAAGCATACGACGCTGTTTGTTATCTAAGATTTTTTGTTCGTTAGATTCTGCAACTAATGGCGTGTCTAAGTTCTCAAAGAACTTATCAACATCAGCTTGACGCTCTGCGCTTAATGGCTTGTAGAACAATGTTGTTAGACAGAAGAAACCAGCAGTAAAGACTAAGTGACCAATTAGACCAATAGCAACTTTAAGATCTGACCACTCACGACCTGTTAGAGGCTCTAAGTTAAACCAGTTAGCAACCATATCGGCTGTGATAACAAAGCCTACGTAGTAAGAAACAACCGCACCCACTACAAGCGTGCCCCAACCAGCCCAATCCGGCGTTTTCTTAATAAAGAAGCCACAGAATGCAGGGATTGTCATAGGGAATCCAATCAACGCACCCACATACATCATCGTATCAAATAGGCTTAGGCCTTTTAGTGAGTTGATGAATAGAGCAACTAGGATGATGGCGATACCAAAGAAAGTAGAAGTCAGTTTAGAAACAACAACCAGCTCTTTTTCAGTCGCATTTGGACGACAAATTGGCTCGTAGAAATTCTTAACAAAGATACCTGAGTTACGGTTAAGACCTGAATCCATAGAAGACATAGTCGCCGCAAACATAGCTGCAATAAGAAGACCAACCATACCGGCTGGCATGAAGGTTTCTACAAAGTAAAGATAAGCAAAGTCACCCGCTTTAGAACCTGCTTCTGGGTAGATAGCCGCAAGATCAACACCTTGACCTGCAATAAACCAAGAAGGCATAAACCAAATTGCCGGACCCATTGTCATTAATACACAAGCCAGCAGAGCTGCCTTTTTTGCGTTATTAGAATCTTTTGCTGCTAGGTAACGGTATGAGTTAAGCATGTTGTTCGTAATAGAGAACTGCTTAACGAAAATGAAGAACGCCCAGATGCCAAAGATGCTTAAGTAATTTAGGTTGTTACCAGAAACGAAAGAACCACCATCGTCGGTTGGGAAGCTTGCGATGATTTCGCCAACACCGCCACCTTCAATGATTGCAACAACCGCACAAGTGACAGTTACAGCCATAATGATGACCATCTGCATGAAGTCAGATGCAATTACCGCCCAAGAGCCGCCAGTTACAGACATGACTAATACAACAAGACCTGTTAGGACAATCGTTGTTGTCATGTCAAAACCAAAGATACCTGATGCAATGATCGCCAGGCCATTAAGCCAAATACCAGCAGAAATTACGCTGTTTGGCATACCAGACCAAGTAAATACTTGCTCATTAAAACTACCAAAACGCATACGAATAGCTTGAATTACCGTCACAACACGAAGTTGACGGAACTTCGGAGCGAAGTATAAGTAATTCATTAGGTAACCAAATGCGTTAGCCAGGAAGATAACCGCAACCGCAAAACCATCTGCGTATGCCTTACCTGCTGCACCGGTAAATGTCCAAGCACTAAACTGTGTCATAAATGCGGTCGCACCTACCATCCACCACAGCATGCTACCGCCGCCACGGAAATAATCACTTGTCGTACTTGTAAACGTTCTGAACATCCATCCTATTGCAATTAAGAATAGGAAATAGACACCAACAATAACTGTATTGAGATCCATCGTTTAAACCTTTGTGGGATTGATTATGTTATTAACTGACAAAAATTTTAACGAGAAGCCCTTTTAACTTGTACTACAATAAGCTTTATCTGTGACCGGCACCTCGTGATCTTATGCGACATAAATCATACAAGTGATCTAGGTCTAAGATTCGTGAGCAAACTGAAAATAAATGAGGGATTGTGAGAAATAACTTATTACAAGTGTATACAGAGACTTACGAGCAATGATTTGAATGAAATTTAGTATCATGAATGAATCGCTATCACGCAACACTTTTGTAACACCATCCTGTAGTATTACTTAATAAGTGAATAACTATCCCGTAATTTATTTTTTATGAATAATATATTGAAAGATGGAGAGACTATCTTAAATCGGCAATGTTTTGGCTAATATTGATAATCTATAATGAAATGAGTGATAACAGGAGCTACATCGCAATCTACTGGAAAGATTCAATTGATTACTCATTTAATAATGTGATTAATTCCGAAATATTGAACCTGTAATTTCAATAAATATCGCAGACGAACAATCGCTATCAGTATATTAAATACAAAAAAATGCGAGCATCTCTGCTCGCATTTCATTATAAAGTGCTATCTAGTTAATGTGATAACTTAAGCTTCACTCTCTTCAAGAGCGTCCACTGAACTATCAACTGCTTTAACAAGAAGTAGACCAACACCACCAACAATCGCGCCACACAATACGAAGACTAGGCGTCCCCACATTGGGTTAGTTAGCATTGCCATAAACATGATGAACACACCTGCAACTGCAATCAGTTTACCAAGCATTTGACGCTGTTTGTTATCAAGTTTTTGCTGTGCTACAGACTCTGCTACAAGTGGAGTATCTAAGTTACCGAAGAACTTATCAACGTCTGCTTGACGCTCTTTAGTAAGCGGTTTGTAGAACAATACAGATAGGATGAAGAAGCCACCAGTAAAGACAATGTGACCCATAAGACCAATTGCAACTTTAACGTCAGACCATTCACGTTTAGTTAGTTCTTCAAGACCAAATGCGTGAGATACCATGTCAGCGTTGATAACGAAACCAACGATGTAAGAAACGATACCACCAACAATTAGCGTACCCCAACCAGCCCAATCCGGAGTTTTCTTAATAAAGAAACCAAGGAATGCAGGGATAGTCATTGGGAAGCCGATTAGAGCACCAACATACATCATTGTATCGAACAAGCTCAAACCTTTAAGAGAGTTAATGAACTGTGCAATAAGAATGATTAAGATGCCGAATACAGTAGAAGTAATCTTAGATACTGTTACTAGCTCTTTCTCTGAAGCTTTACCTTTACGAACAATTGTTTCGTAGAAGTTCTTAACAAAGATACCTGAGTTACGGTTAAGACCTGAGTCCATAGAAGACATTGTTGCAGCAAACATCGCAGCAACTAGTAAACCAACCATACCTGCTGGCATGTATTCTTGTACGAAGTATAGGTAAGCAAAGTCACCCGCTTTAGAACCTGCATCAGGGTAAGCAGCAGAAAGATCAACACCTTGACCTGCAATGTACCAAGAAGGCATGAACCAGATGAATACGCCGCCTAGCATAAGAACACAAGCAAGTAGTGCTGCTTTCTTAGCATTCTTAGAATCTTTAGCCGCAAGGTAGCGGTAAGAGTTAAGCATGTTGTTCGTAATAGAGAACTGCTTAACAAAGATGAAGAATGCCCAGATGCTGAAGATGCTTAGGTAGTTAAGGTTGTTACCCGCTACGAAAGAACCCGTATCGCCCACAGGGAAGTTATTGATGATTTCACCAACACCGCCACCTTGAACAACCGCGACAACAGCACAAGTAATTGTTACTGCCATGATGATAACCATCTGCATGAAGTCAGATGCGATTACCGCCCATGAACCACCTGTTACAGACATCCCCAGTACAACTAAACCTGTAATCCAGATTGTCATTGTCATGTCGAAGCCGAAGATACCTGAAGCGATGATTGCTAGTGCGTTTAGCCACACACCTGCAGATACAACACTGTTAGGCATTGAAGACCAAGTAAATACTTGTTCGTTCGTAGCACCAAAACGCATGCGAATTGCTTCAATTACCGTTACAACACGTAGTTGGCGGAATTTAGGAGCAAAGTACGCAAAGTTCATGAAGTAACCGAACGCGTTCGCTAAGAAGATGATCGCTACTGCGAAACCATCGTTATATGCTTTACCAGCTGCACCGGTAAATGTCCAAGCAGAGAACTGAGTCATAAACGCAGTTGCACCTACCATCCACCAGAGCATGTTACCGCCCCCACGGAAGTAGTCACTTGTAGTACTTGTAAATGTTCTGAACATCCAACCTATCGCTATTAGAAATAGGAAGTAAATGCCAACAATAATCGTATTGAGATCCATCGCTTTACCTTAACTGTAAATAGTTATTTCAAATCCAGTACAGTTTAATCCTTCAATTAAATATTTTGTATTACAATACTTCATAAATGTGACGAGTGACTCAAGACTTTTTTGAATGATAAATCATACAAATATGCATCACAAAAATAGAAAAATAGTGATGAAAAATATAAAGATACAATAAAGTAGGCGACGAATAACGAAAAGATATGCAACAAGGTTAAGACGTGGCTTGGTATATTATCTTCAAATTACTATCTGAAATAAAAAACCGTTACAAGTGTCACATAAGCTAACAAATAATAGCGGATAAATGCTTTATTTTTCCATTATTAAGATCATCAAATATGTACCACTTCCTTGAGTTTATAGTGATGTCAAATCCGTTAAACCGCTATATTTAAACATATTAAAGAATAGTAATACTTTTGACAGCCGAAAAAAAACCCATAGACAAGTGCAAGCCTATGGGTAAATCGGTGGTGTACCGAGCCTAAACACTAGAAGGGTATGTTTAGGCTATTAATAGTAGTTATGGAGCTTAACTAAGCAGAACGGGTGATGTTCGACCTACTCTACTTAGTTGTTCTTTCAAAGTTGCCGTCTTACAACCGCAATCTTATAAAGATTCACAGTAAACAATGCATTTACATGCTGTTACTGCGGGTTAAATTATATTGTATTACAAATAACAAAAGCAAGTCATATTCACATTGGAAGCGAAAAAAACATACAAATGATATCAGCTTGCTATACGGGGTTTGAGAGCTGCGTAAAGAAACGCCCTACTCCTCTGAGCATAATTCAGAGCATTTCATACCTAGTCGGTATGAAATGGGCCTACAACCGCATAGAAATAGCCAGGGCAATGCATTTACAATTAATGATGGAACATTTGGGTATAAAAAAGCCGGCTATTTAGCCGGCTTTGTTGTTAGATAATCAAGTTAGATTAGAACAAGTCTGATTTAAGGTTGTCGAAGTAAACCTTGTTTGTAGCACCAGAATCATTGCCAGTATACATTGTGAGTCTAGTTGGAATATTAGCTGAATCTAGACCAAGAATAGATTGATCAATGTTATCTGCGATCACTTCACCATTTAATTTAACCGTAAAGATACCCGCTGCCGTCCATGACATAGTGAACGTATACCACTTATCTTCTTCAATCTGAGCAATTTCTACATCACCATCAGCACTGTTTTCATACTCGATTTTTGTACCGGTTTGTCTAAGCTCAAAGTAGCGATCACTGTTGTTTTTACCAACACCAACATTTATATAAGTTGTTTGCTCATTAGCCGAAGGGAAATAAGCATCGATAGATACAGAACCACTTGCCGATTCAGAAGCAAATTCACGACCAACAAATGGCTTACTATCTGTATTGCTATCTTCTAAATACAGAGATTGGCTTCCACCATTTGATTGAGCAGTACTTACTTCCGCTGTTGTTGTACCGAACTCATCATCTTTCATGTTATTAGTAATCCAACTGTCAGAAGCATTACTAATTATTGTGCCAGCAGTATAGCTTTCGAAATCATCAACTAATGCGCCTTCACCAGTATCACCACCAGTATCACCTTCGTCACCACCAGTGTCACCTTCGTCATCAGCATCGCCTTCATCACCACCAGCAGCACTACCCACTTCAATAACTACAGCTTCATTTGAATTAGAGTTGTAGAAATCGTTGTCTTGTAAAGCTTGTCCAACAGGATGAGATTCAAAATCATCACTAAATAGAGTTTCATCCCCAGCATCAGAAACACTATAGATGTTTAAGTTGTCACCTAGCAGTTCATACTGAGTAGTATTGCCGTTGTCACCAAGTCTCAATGCAACAACTGCTACAGCAGCGCCGTCTCTAACTGCGTCAGCAGGAGCATATTCTGTGCCATTAACAGAGAAAGTGAAGACACCATCATCCCAGTTAGCTTCAACAGCTAATTCTTCACCTAGTTCGAATGTACCATTCGTATCAGTTAAATCACCAGATGCATTACGATATTTAATTACACCAACACCACTGTCTTTATATTCAAAAGCAATTTCGCCATGAAGGTTAGTTGTGCTAGTACCTGCAGCAGTATAAAAACTAACATATGCGTTATTACCAGTATCATCAGCAACTTGCTCGGTATCTTCATCAAGCTGATATACTAGATCGACAGTCAGTTTACCTTTAGCAATTGCATCCCCATCTACTTCGATGTCGTTACCAGAATCAGAGAATTTTATGCGCAATTCACCAGTATCTTCTTTAACAGCATTAGTATCTTGGATTTGAACTAGACGGTTAACACCTGAAGCATCGTTTGCAGCTTTAACTGCTGCTGCGATATCTGCATTATCAATTTGGTCTGTACCAGTCAGGTCACCATCATTGGTTCCAGAAATAGTTAGTACACCATCTGCAGAAATAGCAAATGAACCTGATTCTTCAGTTGATGTACCGTCAGCAGCATAGTAATGGAACTTTATGCTACCATCAGTGCCTTCGGTATAAGCTTTTTCTTCGATAACATAAGTACCAAAGCTATTATCATCGTTATAGTATTTTTGATTTGTACCATCAAAAACATAGACGTTTGGTAGATCTGTAGATTGTGTTGCAGAAGTAGAAGATGCTGCTGCCAACTCCCAATATGCACCAGATAAAGACGAACTAGGGATATCGCCACCACCTGAAGAATCATCAGAAGACGTTACGTCGAAATCACAACCGAACAGAAGTCCGGTAGATAGTGCTACTGCTATTGCTGACTTTGAAATTTTCATATTTTCTCTCTTATTATTTCACTAAGTTACTGAGTGGGTGAGCGGTGAATGCAGGCTCACCCATCAGATATTATTTTTATGTTTTTTTAGAATTTATAGTTTAGACCAACACGAGTTCTCAACTGACGATCGCCAGATGTTGAACCGTGGTCAACAGTCCAGAACTGAACGTATGGACGAAGGTTGTCAAATTTGTAACCAATTTGAACACCTAGATCCCATTCCCAGTCTTCGCTGTTTGCTAGGATTTCGTTATCGTAGCTCTTCACATAGTTAGCTTCGTAGCTAAGCTGAAGGTTCTTTAGACTTGGTTGTGCAAATTTGTATGAACCTGTCAGAGTTAGCTTACCTTTCTGGTGAGTTTTACCCGCCATATCGTAAGTTTCACCGTTTGTACTCTTCAACGTAGAAGAAGAAGAATCGGTATGCTCTCTAAATTCATGACGGTAACGAAGTGCCGTTGTTAGACCAAAGTCAGCTTTATAACCTACGCGGAACTGAGGCTTATACGTTGTTCTTTCGTCGCCAAATGTAATTGGCATACCTGGTTGTACATACCACTTTTTGTTAATTGCGTAGCGGATGCCCCAATCAAATTCAGAATCACCGCGCTCCATTTGATACCAAAATGGTTGTGTTCCGTCATCTTTAGCATTACTTTGGAATTTTTGCTCAACACTAAAATACAATTTAGTTTTATCAGCGATACCAACAGATGAACCAATTTTGATACGGTGTGCAAAATCTTCATCTTTATGCTTGTACTCAGCACGGTAATCAATAGCACCTGCGCTTACTGAACCAGCAAAAACTGTAGCTACAACTGCTAGTGCGATTTTACTTTTATTCATTGTGTTTTACCTTTTTTTCCATACGGGTATTTGAATTAATGTATGACAATAAGTTTAGGGGAAGCCCTCGTAACAAACTGTGACCCGTGTAAAGAAAAGTTCCCGGAGCATGATAAGCATATTTAAACTGAGGGATTGATCGCATAACAATCCAACATTCACATCAAAAACTTGCCTGATATATTTTTTTTTGCTTTAATTTTTCGCCTTTTTGTTTTTTGATGTCTATTAGCATGGTTTTTGTTTGTATTATTTATGGCGTGAATAGTTCAGGTGCGGCATTTTTATGATGGTGCTCACATTTAACGTTAAACGAGCATAAAAGAAGATATTGAGGAATGGATAAAAA
This sequence comes from Vibrio sp. UCD-FRSSP16_30, assembly GCF_001676025.1. GTDB lineage: Bacteria > Pseudomonadota > Gammaproteobacteria > Enterobacterales > Vibrionaceae > Vibrio. The sequence goes on along the minus strand of NZ_LZFW01000068.1, from coordinate 58,757 downwards.
GGTTGAACATTTAGTATTTAAGACATAGAACCGACATGGCTATAGAAAATCAAATCACCATTGTCGCACTCAAAGCAGCATACTCATCCAGTGTAATACTTGTAGTTTTTGCTTATATATGTTCTAAACCATATAGAGCAGTAATAAGCATAATCAATAAATAGCCCTACCCTATTGAGACAAATTACAACTGTGTTGCACAACAACTTATGGGTAACTTATCGACTTCAGTAATGCCATTGGTTAAACACAGCGATTTAGCTTATTAGTTTAAGAGTAACCACACAGAACAATTCTAGCTCCTAGCTCCTAGCTCCTAGCTCCTAGCTCCTAGCATGAGTAGTAGGTTGAGCGGAATTAGATAGACAATAAGTTCGTGAAGATAGTAACTATCTGACTAAACGTTGATGATGAATAAATATTGCTATATATGATTAAGGAAAAACAGACAAGCACAATTAACCTGTATGTCATAGTTGTAGCTTTTATCAAAAAATAATCAACAAAATATCATATTGTGAGGATGTCAATCATCTTACCTAGCAGCGCGCCTCCAATCACAACCTTTTTGATAAAATACGAGATACACAAATTAGATAAAAAAAGACCGGCAAAATGCCGGTCTTTTAAAAGAGTCAATGAGCGATCTATAATCTAGAATAAATCACTATTTAGGTTATCAAAGTACGTTATAGTGCCGGTTGAACTGTTGTCACCACCGTACATAGCAAATGCACTTGGTGCTCCTGCAGAAGCATTTTCTGCCACCAATCCTTTATATTCTGTGCCATCAACAGTAACTGTCACATCAGTACCTTTCCAAGAAATAGCAACATTCACCCATGTATCTCTAGTGTATTTCTGAAGAACCGTTTGCGTAGAACCATCTGCTTCTCTAAATTTCACTGAATCTCCGCCAATCACAACTTCAGCAAAACGTTTGCCTGAAGAAGCACCCGCGTCAGTACCTAGGTAAAGATAAGAAGATTTTTTATTGTAACCATCTTTAGATACATAGAATGAAGCTGAAACCGAACCAGTATCTGCTGCACCATTGGCAAATTCTCGACCTACAACAGGTTTAGTTGCAGTACTACCATCCTTAATCTGTAAAGCTTTACCATTTGCATTTGCTGGGTCAGCAGCAATCAGCGCTGTCGCATCAGCATCGCCTTTAACTTTATAAGTAGAGTCAACAGCAGCGCCAATAGAATAACCTTCAAAATCTTCAGTTACAGCGCCAGTGGCTACACCATTACCTGCGTCAGTACCACCTTCACCAATAACAACAGCTTCATTTGAATTACTATTGTAAGGGTTACCCGAAAGATCTTGACCTACTGCACGACCTTCAAAATCATCAGCAAATACTTTTTCATCACCTGTCGCAGCAACGTTGTACACTTTGAAGTTATCAACTAACAGTTTATAAGGAGTAGTGTGACTATTATCACCCATTTTAAGAGCAATCACTTGAACTGGGGCAGTCTCAGCTGAACAAGGGAAAGGACCAAATGATTTACCATCAACTTTGAATGAATATTCTCCATCACCCCAAGTCATCTCGACGGCTACTTTGTCACCTGCTTTAAATGAAGTGTCCGGAGTAGTAGATAGATCTGGTTTACCTTGATTAGTACGGTGGAAAATATCACCATCGTTATTCAAGGCAATTTCACCCACTAGGTTTGAGTTACTAGTACCACTACCGAAAAGAGTGATGTATGCATTATTACCATTCCCATCATCAATTTGAGTTGGGTCTTCATTAACGTAAGTCAAATCAACGGTCAACTTACCTTTTGCAATAGAAGGTACAACAGCTTGAGTTGAACCATCCGCAAGTTTTAAACGAAGTTCACCAGTATCAGATGTTGATGTATCAGTAATTTGCACTAATTTATTAGCAGCAGAACCACCCGGTCCAGGAACTACAACACTACCTGAGTTACCGTTACCAGCAGCCGGAGCATTGCTTTGTGGGCCAACATCAAAATCACAACCAAATAACAGTACACTTGATACCGCAACTGCGACAACTGATTTAGAAATTTTCATAATATCTCTCTTATATTCTGTTAGCTATATATTGAAGGCGCAGAGTTTCACCCCTTCAATAAATATAATTCGTATTAACGTTAGAACTTGTATTTCAAACCAACGCGAGTTCTTAACTGACGAGTATCGGTTTTAGTACCAGTCTTACCCTTCACGTCCCAAAGTTCGACGTATGGTTGGAAGTTTGAAACTTGATAGCCAATGATCACACCAGCATCCCAACCCCAATTTTTATTATTTTCAACACGGATATTGTCGTAATTGTGGTTATAGTTAGCTTCATAGCTTAACTTCAAGTTTTTCAAACTTTTTACAGGCAACTTATATGAACCAGTTAAAGTGATTTTACCTTGTTGTATTGTTTTTCCTGCACGCTCTATTGATTGACCATCAACATCGCTTGTAGTGCCAGCATCACTTGTATAAGTTTGGAATTCATGACGGTAACGAATTGCAGTAGTCAAACCAAAGTCAGCTTTATAACCAACACGGAATTGAGGTTTATAAGTGGTTTTTTCTGTTGAGAACGTAATTGGCATACCTGGTTGTAAATACCAATTTTTAGTTAGTGCGTAACGAACACCCCAATCAAACTCTGAGTCACCACGTTCTACTTCGTTCCAGTAATCTGATTTGTCATTACTATTCCATTTTTGTTCAACACTAAAATAGACCTTAGTATGGTCAGCAGCATTTACTGAAGACCCGAGCTTGATGCGATGTTGGTATTCATCTGAGTTGTGTTTGTATTCTGCGCGATAATCAATTTGGCCTGCACATGCAGAGCCAGCAAAAATAGTAGCTACAACAGCTAGAGCAATTTTAGATTTAGTCATGAAGAATTTACCTTTATATCCATTTGAATATTGAACCTAATGTATGACAAATAGATTAAGGTAACATTTGGTTACAAACTGTGACGAAGGCAGGATTTTGAGCTTAGATTGAACTATCACTGGAATTTGGGAATATCGCTAATGACACTGTTTAAATTGGTTTAAGAAATAAGCCGCTACAGCTTACAATCATAAAAACAGTAAAAATACAGAGGAATAACCTGCAAAATAGAGGAATTCCAGATGATTAACCCACAAAAGAAACCAGTCTCATAATGGCTATTTATACATAAATCTGACAATATCAAGTTTTTCTAGCAGTGCAACATTTGTTTCCAATAAAATAAATCACGGTATAACTCTTAGATTCGATATGAATCCAGCATCATAAATACTACTATTTCCTAAATAAACCTACTTTCTAAACCATCTAAAAGTATGACTATAAGAAATGTGAGTTATCTAGTGCCTAGTGCATTCAATGGAGTATCCTGTCGTTAACATAGTCATTAAAACACCAACTATATTAAAATCACTAGCCAGTTATTATCAGAAATCTGAGCTGAGCATTAATATGAAACAATAAGACCATGCACTATCGCCTCTTATTCTAATTATTTCCAATAACGACAGTTAAAAGTCACTAATAATATATTTCTTGTTTGGATCACTATCTATTCCAAATTAATGTCATTGCGATGTATTGCATATTGCACTTTAATATTTCACCAATACATCTATGAGACTCCATACAAATATGTGAGAATAAATAATAATTAAGAATAAACTGGCATTAACTCAATGAATATGAAACATAGTAAGTATGGTTTTATTATTATACTTTTAGCACTATCTGGTTGTAATAGTGGAACCAGTTCTACTCCTAGCAATGATATTAAAAATGTCATTGAAAACACGAGTACAATAGATAAAAGCACTGCAAATGAACTCAACAATTATGTTGAGTCAGTCAAAAATACTAATACAGACAGTGATAGCGATTGGAATATCAACCAATGGAAGTTAACCCTTCCGATCAGTAAAACCTATTTTAGAGACAATTTTGACCATTCAATTTCAGGTGGTTCATCTGCTGCCGAATTGGTTCCCGGTGGTTGCCGTGGTAGTAACGCTTCTTTATCCGAAAAAACATCTTATGTAGATTACTTTTATATAGGTAATGATGGTCACACCCATTTTAAAGTAAATTTAAGCGATCCTTCACTGGCAACGACTGAAAATACTAGTTACGTTCGCTCTGAACTAAGAGAGCTTTATCATTATAAAACCCAAAGTGGCTGTAATACTGACAAGCAAAACTGGCATATTCAGGACAACAACGCACACCGCCTTGAAAGCACCCTCACTATTAAACAAGCCCCAAATGTTTCCCAACCTAAAGTCGTGATTGGTCAAGTTCACGGTCAGCATATCAAGCAAGCTTTAGTTAAATTGTTATGGGAAGGTAACTCACGTCCAATACGAGCAATCATCAACGATAATTTTGTTGAAGGTAACAATAAATGTTCTAATTCCCATTGCCACCCATTCAGTATCGATCTTGGTAAAGCTAAAGTAGGCGAGGAGTTTTCCTACATGATAAATGTCGATCAACAAGGTATCGTCATTAAAGCAGCTAATGTTGAGAAACGCATTCTATGGGGACAAACCATCAAATCTGATGGTAACAGCTATACCCTTTCGAAAAATTGGACAAACCCATCAAATAGCTTCTACTTCAAAGCAGGGATCTACCCGCAATTAAAACCCGGCAGTACAAACGGCGTATTTGACGTAAGTTTCAGCAAAATCGCAATTGAACACGAGTAAGCAAAGCTTGCTTACAACAACGTTCAATTAATAGTATCGGCAAGCGGCTTAATTCAGTCGCTTGCTGTTAAACCTCCCTTTTATACTCTCACTCCACTCCCCTAGTAACTGCTCATTATTACGATTTTGACCCCAGTTACAGCATAGCTTTGTAGTATCACATGTTTACAAGATATCGCCACAGTTCCAGCCTGAACGGCAACTTGTGAGCACAGTCACTAAATTATTTTTTAAACATTATACAAAACAATGAAAATACCTAAATTCCATTCGAGTTACACCACATAACCCATGCTTTAGCTATTTTTATGCATGCAAATGCTTAATGTGATTAATCTCATATAAATCATACGGTTAGTTTCAATAGTTAGTTCAGCGACAACTAAAAACAGCTAAAACACCAATGTTCAGTGAGCCTGGTCACATGCAGATATGCAATCTAATCCTTATTATATTTGTCATACATTAACACCAACAATGACTCACAGGGTTATCAAATGAAATCTTCAAACAAAGTTATTCTTGCTCTACTGACAACAGTTGCCGCAACTTCAGTAAATGCAGCATCAATCAATGTCCGTCACGAATATAAGAGCCACACGGAGCAGCACTCTAGCCGTATCAAAATGGGCGATAGCATCGGAAACTTCTACTTTAGTGGGGAACTGAAGTTTAAAGGTGAAGATGGCGAATTTATGCAAGATCTTAAGAACAATGGCTGGGAGCTCGATTTAGGTTACCGTCATAAAATTGATGGCACTAACTGGACTATTCAACCCGGTATGCCAATTGAGGGCCGTAGTAGTGGCATGACATATAAGCCTCAATTACGTGCAACTTACGCTCTTGATAGTGTTAAGGGTCTTAAGTTAAGCGCTCGTTATCGTTACGATATTAAAACGTACAGTGATGGCGATGACACACAATACCGTCACCGTATTACAGGTAATATTAATTACTCAATAGAACAGTGGAAGTTTGGCTTTGAAGCTAACTACTACAATGCAGATGGTTACGACATCTATGATCACTCAGAAGAAAACTACGAATTAAACCTAACCGCGGGTCGCAAATTTGGTGACTGGTATCCGTATGTTGAATTTGGTGATGCGAGCACAAGTTCAAAAAGTGCAACGCGCGAACTTCGTAGCCGTGTAGGTCTAACTTACAGCTTCTAAGTCTTGCGTTTAAAACGCTTATAGCTTCTAAACCTTTTGAATATAATTTTAGCTATAAAAAATGCCAGTTTCACTTTATGAAACTGGCATTTATTCGTTTAAACTCACTGACTTTTCAGTGCTGTATCAAGCTAGTTTCCTAGTTTATACAAATAGCCAAACTTAATATCTTGATCAGGTTCTAAACGCTTTATCTGCGCCATCAACAATTCAGCAGTTGATAATGCATCGCAAAGTGCGTTATGTCCGTTGTATTCAGGAAGTTTATAACGCGCTCGAGTACCAGATAAAGTCAGATCAACGTCTTCAACATCATTGCGCGCCTTAGCCATTTTCTTCTCAATACATAAAGTATCTAACCATATAAAAGGAAGATCCCACACATGGTAATGAGTTTTAAGGTACTGATTAATAAAGTTTGTCTCAACCACACAACCATGAGCAACAATCACCTTGCCCAATGCAGCATCATAAAAAGCTTTCATTGCATCATGAATAGAGACACCTTCATTGAGCATCTCTGGCGTAATGTGATTGATGATCGCCGTTTCGGGCTTAACCTGTGATTCTTGGTTGATGTAATAATGACAAGCACCGGCAAGATCGATCTTTCTTTTTGAAAGAACCACCCACCCTATCGATAGGATTATGTCATTTAAACTGTCTAATCCAGTGGTTTCCAAATCCAAGATAATGTAATCCAATTCACTGGATAAAGTGCTTACCTCTGGTGACGGGCTTTCTAGTAATCGACGAAACAACTGAGACGTTGCCGTATTGTCTACTAGCGTCTTACGCATCCGTTTTGTGCGCTCTAAAGGATGAAAGAATTTCAACATAGATTATCGTGTCCCAAATCTAACCTTAGCCGCTTCTTGTAAATCAGCGATGATCCTAAATGCATCTTTCAAATGGCCTCGTTCAAAACTACCAAAGCTATTTGGATCGATGTTGTTATCTGGCTCTTCACCATTTTTTAGTGCGGTAAGCTGATGGTTAAACCTAAATGAAAGGATGAACTCATACGCACCTAAGATATTTTTGTAGGAATCTTCAGACAAAAATCCGTTTTCATAAGCCGCCTGAAAACGTTTATCCGTTGCAGAGTGATCACTCTCCACCGCTAAACCATAAATACGCGCTAAATCGATAATTAACGTAATCGCGTACTTCTTCACATTCAATGTCTTTTTGTTTTCGCCTGATTTTTCAAGCACTAAACTGTTAAAGATCCCAAGCGGTGGACTGGTGTTCACTGCATCGTTAGTCAACATCAACAAAAATTCACGGCTCTCTCGAATGTTTTTGTACATTTCATCTTTCAGTATCTTCTCATAATGGTTATTACCATAAATGGAACGAATTTCTAAGAAGACACTGATGTTTAATAGACGTTCATACTCAGGGTTTGCTACCCATTTCTTATAATAATGTTTCCATGTGCTAACAGGCTGGCACCATTTAGGGTTCATTGCCATATAATTACCCGAACATAGCGGGTAATCACAACTGGATAATCCATTACAAACCAAACTTGAAAGATGTTTGAAGTAGATTTTGTCATTCTCTGTGACATCATCAGCAAGCACAATCGCACTATCTTGGTCCGAAAGCATATGGACTTCGTTTCGAGCATGAGAGCCTGCAACAATCCAGGCAAACTCACACGGTGGTGGTCCCAGTTTATCAATAGAGATTTGAATGATTCGGCGAGTGTAAGCATCAAAAATCATCGTCATTACTTGACCAATGACTTCAGGCCCAACTTTACCCTCAACTAAAGCTTCAAAAATAGCTTGTCGTTCTGGGGTAAAACTTGCCAATGTTGAGACGCTAGTGGCGTATTTGATTTTTTCAATCAAGAAAATTGCTTGCACACGGTGATTTTGTACAAGGTGCGAAGTTGTTAATAAACCCAGAACCTTATTGTTTTCAACAATCGGTAAGTTTCTGATATTAAACTGCATCATTATCGAGGCGGCATGTAATACCAAATCATCGGGTTTAATGGTTAATGGAGAATAGGTCATTACCGTCGAAATAGGCTGATCGATAGAAGCACCTAAAGCAATCACACGCTTGGTCATATCTCTATCTGTGATCAAACCAACGATTTCATTTTTATCATAAATAACCGCACATGAAGTACGCTTAACAATGCGCATTTCGTGGGCAACTTCTTGAATAGTTTGGTCAGCTTGTACTACGGCAACGCGTCCGCTTGCAACCTCTTGAACTCTTTTAATAAAGAGCCCTTTTTCTTTATCTGACCAAACCACATCCAATGCAGACTTTAAACGAACTTGAGCTTGAGAAGCAAAATGCTCAGCACTTTCTGGAGACGATTTGAAGAGTTGCTGCAATGCAGAATGAGAAATCAAATACAGTAATGTATGTTCAATGGCGACCGCTTTATAACCTTTGTCACTATCAATTGTAGAGTCTAAAAAGGTGAAGCCAAATAGATCTTCCGCACCCAATCGAGCCCTAAGCACACCATCTGCTTTACGTTGCTCCATTGAGCCAGTTCGAACAATATAAAGATATTTTTCTTCACCTTCAGAGCAAAGATCAACATCTTCTCCCTTGCTCAAATAAGTAATTTGCACCTGAGAAGCCAATTCACGAAGCGCTGGCTTAGGGATCTTGTCAAACGGGTCAATTTGACTCAGAAATTGAATAATATTCGGTAGTAGAGATTCTGTCATATTAGGTCTCTTGAACGTTGCAGAAGGTGGCCTATCGACCATTTAGTATTATTATATAGCTAAATTTCTCATTAGTAAGAGAAATGTAACTAATGTAACCTCAAATTTTTTAAAAAATTTTTTAAATTAATACAAAAAAAGCATACCTAAGTATGCTTTTCTAAATATAGAGCAATATCTTGTCTCGTTTAAATCACTAAACGATGGTTGCCTTCTTGCAGATGCTCAGCAGATGCTTGTCGTGCCTTATCGCTATTGCCTGCCATAATTGCATCATAAATTTCACGGTGTTCATTTATGCAAGTATTGCCTTCTTCTGAAGAATGCACAATAAAGTTAACAAACATAGTCGTAAGAATATTGCCAAATGGTAGATAGAAATCATTCCCAGTTGAATTAAAAATTAAACTATGGAATCGCATATCTACATCCGTCCAACGCTCAATGTTTAACTCCTCTTCAGAGGCAACCTCTACCATCTCTTGAAAAGTTTCAGAGAGTTCAATACGTTGCTCAGCCGTCGCAAACTGTGCAGCCAACGCACAAGCCTCAGGTTCGATAGCTCGTCTTAAACCTAAGAATTGAAAACAAAACTGATCGATATCAGCTAAACCGTCCATCCATTCGATTAGTTGAGGGTCAAGGAAGTTCCAATATGCACGGTTAACAACCTTAGTACCAACTTTAGGACGAGACTCTAACAGTCCTTTAGAGGTAAGTAATTTTACTGCTTCACGAAGTGCAGTACGACTAATACCGAACTGTTCACAAAGCGTCATTTCCCCAGGTAAAATAGACCCCTGTGGTAAAGCTCCAGATAGAATGCCTCGTGCTATTTCACGAGCAACCTGTACATGCAAACTCCGTTTAGAGCCTGCAATTGAATTAAATGATCCAGCCATAATTTTAGTTTACTTATATAATGTATTATCTATGCATGAATATATCAGTTCGATTCAATTACGTCATTAATATGAAGCTCAAACGTGATATACCCCATTAAATGTAGGTTTAAAAAACGTAACATAAGCTTTCAACCCCGCCACAACAACAAAACACCGCATTTACATACAGCTTAGTTAGAGATTCAGAATATGTCAGTTTTCGTGACTAAAGTCTGAATTTTAACTTGCAATTTGTCATTTTCGCTTATTTTTGTTGAAGTTGTAAAATCTTATTGTATTATTTTAGTAACAAAAGATTCCCCAGTACAACGCTGAGTATTCGTTATTCAATTATTAATCATTACAGAATGTATTAAATTGAAAATAACAATGTTCATATACAATATGGCACTCTAATTAAAATAAAGAATATGCCGGTAAATATCTGTATTTAACGAGTTTTAAACACTTAATTTATTATGTTGTTTTTACCCATACGTTAGTCGTCTGCTAGGGATATCTAAAGGTTCAGTTGGAACCTTGTTGTCACAGTAAAAAAACTGATGACCTTTTAAGGCAGCAATAGCTGACTTTATATATTACTCAGGTGGTAGAAATGTCGTTTTTCACGTTAGTAGAAAATTCAGACCGTCGAATTCATGTCCAAGTTGCTAGGCAAATTGCTCGTAAGATTTTGTCTGGTGAACTTAAAGAAAATCAAAAAATCCCATGCGAAACTGAGTTGTGTGAAGCATTTGGGGTCAGTCGTACAGCGCTCAGAGAATCAACAAAATTACTTTCTGCTAAAGGACTTATTCAATCCAAACCAAAAGTCGGCACTCGAATTTGTTCTCGTAAAGAATGGCACTTTTTAGACCCTCAATTTCTGGACTGGATTCAAGATTTAGAAGATATTAAACCGTTTTTATCTCAGTTTTTAGGTCTTCGTAAAGCGATTGAACCTGCTGCTTGTGCACTCGCTGCCACCAACGCAACGGTTGAACAACGTAAAGATCTTTCTAAGTATTTCCAGCGCATGACTGTTGCAGCCAACGAATTTGATTACGAAAATTGGAGTATCAATGATCTCCTGTTTCACCGTACTATTTTCTTAGCTACTGGCAATCAGTTTTACCTGCCGTTCAGTAATATTCTTTCTACTATGTTTAAAGAATACATTGATTATTCTGCAATTGGCGGTCGTTTTTGCCTAGCAGAACATAAAGCAATTTATGATGGCATCATGTCAGGCAATGCTGAAAACGCGCGCATAGCCTCATTAAATCTGCTTAATGACGACAATCAAAAGCTAGCTAAAGTATCCTAAAATAAAATTAAAATAGCGTTTCATTTATTGATTATCTGCCCACTCAGTGGCATTATTCTGATGGTAAATTTATCCGGGCTGACTGCTGCCCGATAAATTTTATTCATCATGAATCAACAAAGGTAATCTCGTGGCTGACCAATCCTACATAAAAAAGAATATTTCTATCGCCTGGCCACTGGCGTTAAACGCACTGTTAATGCAATCGATGCTAATGATCGATACTTTCCAGGTCTCCCCTCTTGGTGAAGTATCTTTAGCCGCCATGGGCATCGCAAGTACCATTGTTGCTTTTATTATTGGCATTCAAATGGCCTTAGCCAACGGGACGCAACTGGTTCTCAGTCGCGCGGTAGGTTCAGGTGTTAAAGCCTCTTTAGCCAAAGGCTTTTGGGCCGGTATGAGTATCAACTTTAGCGTAGCAGTGATTTTTCTTGTTTTATTACAAGTGTTTAATCATCAGCTCATTAATGCCCTTACTAGCGACCCTTCTCTTTATGCTGAAGTAAACCACTACTTATCTGTTTCTCAATACTTAGTATTGTTCAATGCCATTACCCAAGTCATTATTTCTTTATTTAACAGCTTAGGTCGAACAAAAACACCATTTAAAGGCTATCTGATTGAGATGCCTATCAATGCGATTGTTTCGTATTTTCTCATTTATGGCTTTGCTGGATTTGAAGGGATGGGATTAAAAGGGGCCGCTACCGGTACTTTGATCGCCATCGTCATCAGAATGATCTATTTACTGCTGTGTATTCATTATTCTGATGATATTGAACTGCCTTTTAAAAAACACCTTAACGGTTTAGCACTAAGCATTAAAAACCACTTCATTGAAGTATTTCCTATTGCAGCCAACATGACCATTTTGTCCATTGGTGCAACCGTCTATCAACTGCTTTATTCGCAGCTGAATATGAATGCTTATGTAGCTATCACGCTGATCATGCCTTGGATACGCTCAGGCACACAATTCATCACTGCGTGGGCCCTTTCATCCGCTATTTCCATAAGCCAAGCCATTGGTTCAAACAAAATGGATACCTTGGTTGAAGACGTCAATACCAGCATTAAAATCGCGGTAGGCATTTCAGTGATCTGCTCCATTTTCTTTGTCGGATTAAGCTTTGTTATTGCCCACGTTTATCCAAACCTAGATTCTGAAACCTATGTCGCTCTTGCCACTATTGCACCGCTGTACATCTTCTTGCCCATTGTACGTGGATACAACACGGTTCACGGTCATGTATTACGAGCGTTAGGCAAAACATCGGCTGTATTTAAAATCAATTTTACAGGCCAATGGCTGATTTCCATTCCACTGTGTGCCTTGATTATTATGAGCCTTGGTGGTTCTGTCTTTTGGGCCTTTGCGATACAGCCAATAGAGGAAATCGTTAAAGCAATTCCATTTAGACATTTAGCCAGAAAATCACTCAGAGAATTTAATGCCGAAAAAGCAAAGAAATTGATGTACGACTAATATCAAACTTTGGCTTAAGGTTTAGCTTATCCTTTAAACTTACCCATGCTTTATTTACAGTAATTGCAAGATTGATATGCAACAAAATATATTAAGCAGTAATGTAAACTCATTAAAAAAACATAAAAAAACGGATGTTAGGTAAACCTAACATCCGTTTTTTGTGGTTAAAGCATCAGAATTGAATCAACTGTTCTCGCCTAATACCTTACTACTCAGATTAGATTTGAGCAAAAGAACCAGTCCAAGTGAACTCACCTACTGTGTGCTCGCCTTTTTGTGCTTCTTCATCAAGGTTAGAGATACCGAAATGGTATGTATTACCTGATGTTGTTTTAATGCAAACTACTGTGCCTACTTCGTTGTTTTCGGCAACGGTTACAGATTCAACTAGACCACGAGCATTCACAGATTGCTCAAACTCTTCGTTAAAGTAACCGTGAGTTTCTAGTACCGATGCAAATACGTGATTCTTGCCAGATTGGCGCATGATCATCGCAGGTTCGCTACGTAGGTTAAAGTCATGGTCGTTCGCGCCAAGGCGAGCAAAGATAACTTCACTATCAGCAGTTGCACTGGTTACTAACGAGTAGTAGCTGTTATTTGCCAACCAGCTGACTAGAGAGCTGCCTTCAACTTTACCTGAACCTAAGTTCCATAGGTGTTGGTAACCGTCAGACTCGCCAACAGGTTTCAGTGTTGCTTGCGTTTGGTATTCAAAATCAGTACGGATGATTTGGCCTGTGTAATGCACTGGCAAGTCGTACTGGTGCTCAGCTTCTGACTGAATACGGTAAACATCAATCACTAGTGGTTTTTCGAATTCTTCGATGTCAGCAAGTAGAATACTACGTTGCATATCAACACCTTCGTAGTAACCAGAGATACGGCCACTCATGCCTTGAAGCTTAGCATTATCAGTGTTGAAGAATTGCTTCTCACCAAACTTAGACTCAGCAAGCGCTGTGTTGAAGTTGTTCTGCGTTTTCTGATCAACGGTGACTGTGTTATGAGCAACAGTTTGTTTACAGTAAGATTTGTTTTCTGGGATGTAACGACCGCCAAATTTAGGCTCAACGTTTACCCAGCGACCGTAACCGTAGTCATGTAGCACTTCTAGACCGCGGTTAAATACGCTTAGGTGAAGACCGTCATAATGACCGTGATCCAAGGCAGAGTGATACTGATGATCAGAACCGTGCTGACCAAACCAGATTAGCGCCATAGTGTCATCATCTTGCGCGTCACGGTGACGAAGGATGCCTAAGCCGCCTTTTTCGCCTTTAGGGCCATCTGTGATGTACAAGCTACCCCAGTTAAATGGTTTGATTTCATCGGCTGCTTCTACAGCGTTAGACAGAGTCAGACCTGAACTGTGTACCCAAACGTTTTGCTGATGGTTTGCCATCGCAAGCAATGTTTCTGCTTGTTCGTAACGTTGGAAACAAACACTTGTTGCCATTACAACGCCTTCATCATTGATAGAAATCGTTTTTGATGAATCATTACAAGCTGGTAGAGAACCGTCTGGGAACGCTGTTTTAAATACCGCGTAAGAGGTTGTCTTAATCACTGAATCGTTGAACTCGTAAATGCCGATTTCTGGTTGGCGACGCTCAATGGCTTCTGCGAACAAGTAAATTGGACGTAGTGAGAAACGGTGGTAGTAAGGACCTTCCATGTAATAGCCATCTGGCGAGAACAATTGGTCAAGCTGAGCTAGGAAACCGCCGCTCACTTTGTCCAGTTTAAGGCCAAACATGGCTTTATCTACTGATTCTTGATCGTTGATCGCGTAACCACAGATACCAACAGCTGCTACAGCCCACAAACCATGGTTATGAACGATGTCAAAGTCATGACCGTAAGTCACAACAAACAAGTCGATCATTAGTTTAAACAGATCGTTTTCAATTAATGTTTTTTGCTCATCAGAAAGCGTGTGGAAAACACAAGAATAAGCACAAGACGCGTACAGCATCCACATGTTCTCATTTAGCGTTTGGTGGAAGATTTTACCCGGAGGGTTAGTATCTTTACTGACGTTGCTTTCCAGTGTTGGGTACACTTTTGCGTAAGCAGTTAGCATCTCAACAATATAGTCACGGTACTTTTCTTCTTCAGTGATCAAGAACAAACGACCCGCAATATCCATGTGGATATAGTTTTGCTTATGACGGTTGTGCTCGTAGCCACCACCTTCGCCGTGACCTGGTACTTCGATACCTACTTCTGTGATGTAAGCATCAGCTTGCTTAATATCGCGAGTTAGTGCTTTACCTAGTAGGCTATCCTTGCCCAGTTCTTTACGAAGTTCAGCTGCTTCTTCGAAATTAAGCAGCAATGGTTGGTAGCTCATTAAATCATCTCCTGAGATTGAGTTTGTACTTTCACTGAATAGTATCCTGTCCAAGCAAAAGTATGTTCATTTATTGTCATTTCATTCATCGTGCTAGCAGTGACGTCACTTCGATTAGAGACTAACAGAGTCACTGTAGACTGTTCGGTTGTAATTTCGACCGCAGAACCAATGTCATTGTGTCCTATTACTCGAATATTCGACACTTTGCCACGAGCATTTACAGATTGTTCAAATTCTTCATTAAAGTAACCATGAGTTTCAAGCACAGAAGCAAATAAGGTTGATTCACCTTTGCTGCGTAGCATGAACGCAGGCTCACTACGTAAGTTGAAGCTTGGATCATTTGCGCCAGAGCGAGTGAAAATAATCTCACCGTTATTGTTAGAGCTTGTGCCTAACCAAGTATTATAACTGTTGTCTTGCAACCAGCTAACCAACGCCGTTTCATTTTGCTTGCCAGCGGCCACTTTCCATAGGTGCTGATAACCGTTGTCATCACCAACTGTTTGTAATTCTTTATACGATTCATACTCAAAGTTAGTACGAATGATCTGACCGCTATATTGATGAGAGTAATCATATTGATGCTCGCCCTCACCTTCTAAACGATAAAGATCGATTAATAGAGGCGCTTCTAGCTCATCAAGATTAAGCAAGAAAACACTGCGCTGCATAGCAAAACCATCATAATGGTCATTAGCAAATGCGCTCATGCCCTTGATGTTTTCATCATTAACTTGGAAGAAATGTGGCAATCCATGCACAGAGTCTGCACGCTCTACATTAAAGTAGTTTTGACAAGTCTCATCCACTGTCACGCTATTATGAGCAATGGTTTGACGGGCATAAGATGGGTTTTCTGGTAAGTAACGACCGCCAAATTTTGGCTCAACGTTTACCCAACGAGCAAAACCATACTCACGCAATACTTCATGACCACGATTAAATAATGTGATGCCTAAAGTATCGAAGTGACCATGACCCATTCCGTGCATGCCATAGTTCATCACCAATTGCGAAACATCGCCACTCTTGTCTTGCATACGTACAAAACCTTGCGCGCCTTGATTGCCATCAGGACCTTCGCTTAGTTCCATACTTGGCCAATAAGGAAGACCAATTTCACGCTCTAAAGAAGCTTGTTCGTAGGCCTCTGAAACTTTAAGACCACAAGGGTGCATCCATACGCCACCTTGAATCTTCGCCATTCCAAGAATGTTGTCATCTAACGCGTAATGTGCGCCATAGATACTTACGGCAACTTGTACGCCAGCATCGGCAATGCTCATGCTTTGAGAAGCGTCATTCATTGCAGGGAACACGCCATTTGGATAAGCCGTAGCCAATAGTGCTTGAACAGTATTACCTACCACGCCATTTTTATAATTGTAAATATCCACTTCTGGCATATGGCGATGAATGATTTCAGCCAACAATACTAGCGGACGAATGGTGAAGCGTGAGTAGTATGGACCCTCAAGATAATAGCCAGAAGGCGCAAACAAATTAGATACCTGATCTAGGAAACCGCTTGATTCTTCACGGTTTTTACCGTAAACCGCCATTTCCAGATATTCTGGTTTACCAATCGCTACTGCACATGCACCCACAGCTGCAACAGCCCAAACACCATGATTATGAATATGGTCAAAACGATGCGAGTATTTTTCAGTACTCATTTCAATCATCGGAACAAACACACGCTCTATAACACGTTGACGTTGCTCTTCTGTCATCACCGATGCAACGCAAGAATACGCAATACTGGTAAAGAGTAGCCAGCCATGTTCATTAAGGATCTGGTGGAATAGACGACCTGTCGGGTTAGTGTTTTTCTGAACTTGATAACCAAGCTCTAAATATTTGTCTGCATACCACTCAAGCAGTTCGATAACAAAGTCTGCGTATTTCTGTTCTTGAGTAATAAGGAAAAGACGACCCGCAATATTCATATAGGTGTAGTTGTCTTTATGACGGTTATGCTCGTAGCTTCCGCCATCACCGTGCCCTGGTACATCCAGTGGCAAGCTCATAAATGCTTCTAATACTTCAACATTTTTAGCGATTGCCTTTCCCATAAGGGTGTTACGGCCAACTTCCTTACGAAGTTGCATAATTTCTTCAGTGGTCAATAATATCGGTTGTGTCGTCATTTGCCTTGATGCCTCAGATAGCGAGAATAATAAAAATCCCGATAAAGTAATACAATACTAACTATAATCCTATGCGACGGTCAAAAAAGAATGAAAGCAGTCACACAAACAATTGCTTACAAGATTATTTTCTGGCTATAGTGCAGGGTAAATTTGTCGAACTAAAGTTTAGAACATCAAGATTACTGACAATTGACCTAGGTCACACAACTATAAACTTATTGTATGACAATTGAAAATAATCCATTATTATACCCAGAGTTAAAGTTCATTTTTTAGTTTGCTAAAACTCAAAGCATTAAGGAACCGCATAATGAATTCATTTTTCATCTCTAAAGAGCAGCCTTGGGAAGACTTAGGCGACGGTGTAAGTCGTCAAATCATTGGCTACACTGACGAGCTAATGGGTGTTCGTGTACGTTTTGAAAAAGGTGCAATCGGTCATCCTCATGCGCATGAAATTCATGACCAAATCGGTTACGTAATTTGTGGTAGTTTTGAAGCTGAAATCGAAGGCAAAAAGAAAATCCTTGTTGCAGGTGATGCATACATCGCTCCTAAGCACTTTGTACACGGTGCGATTGCTTTGGAAGAAGGAAGTGAACTTATGGACCTTTTCTCTCCAGCACGTGAAGATTTTCTAAAGTAATCTTTCAAGTACATATAAGCTTAGGTAAACACATGAAATCATTAAATATCGCGATCATTGGCGAGTGTATGGTAGAGCTTCAACAAAAAGGCGAACTTCTCAAGCAAGCCTTTGGTGGAGATACACTAAATACCGCTCTATACTTGTCTCGTTTGACTCACAAGCACGGTATCAAAACTAGCTACATTACTGCTTTAGGCCAAGACCCATTCAGTGCTGATATGCTGTCTAACTGGCAAGCAGAAAATATCGATACTAGCCTGATCGCACGTCTTTCGAATAAGCAACCCGGTCTTTACTACATCGAAACTGACAATACTGGTGAGCGTAGCTTCCATTACTGGCGCAACGATGCAGCAGCAAAATTCATGTTCGATCAAGCTGAATCTGCAGCTCTGATTGAAACGTTAAGTGGCTACGATGCGGTTTACCTAAGTGGTATTACGCTAGCTATCCTAACTGAAAACGGTCGTAACGAATTATTCAAGTTCCTTGAGAACTTTGAAGGTAAAGTATTCTTCGACAACAACTACCGTCCAAAACTATGGGAAAGCCAAGCTGAAGCTCAAAAGTGGTATCTGAAGATGTTAAGCTTCACTGATACTGCTCTTCTGACTTTTGACGATGAGCAAGACCTTTACGGTGACGAGCACGTTGAACAATGTATCGAACGCACAACAAATGCTGGCGTTAAAGAACTTGTTATCAAACGTGGCGGTAAAGAATGTTTAGTAGTTGAAGGCGAAAGTGCAAACTACGTTTCAGCTAACCAAATTGACAATATTGTAGACACAACTGCAGCTGGCGATTCTTTCAGCGCCGGTTTCCTAGCAAAACGCCTATGTGGCGGTACTGCTCTGGAATCAGCAGCAAGTGGCCACGCAGTAGCAGGTACAGTAATCCAGTATTCTGGTGCTATCATCCCTGCTGAAGCGATGCCTGATCTGTCTTTATAATTGTCCTGCTCACGCAGACTCACACATAATTTGATGAGAAAAACCATGACAACTTTGAACGAAAAACTAGCAAGCCTTAAAGTAATCCCTGTAATTGCAATCAACAAAGTTGAAGATGCAATCCCACTAGGTCGTGCACTTGTTGAAAACGGCATGCCTTGTGCAGAAGTTACTCTACGTACAGAATGTGCAATTGAAGCTATCCGCGTTATGCGTAAAGAATTCCCAGACATGCTAATCGGTTCTGGTACTGTTCTGACTAACGAACAAGTTGACGCATCTATCGACGCTGGTGTTGACTTCATCGTAAGCCCTGGCTTCAACCCTCGTACAGTTCAATACTGTATCGATAAAGGTGTTGCTATCGTTCCTGGCGTAAACAGCCCTAGCCTAGTTGAGCAAGCAATGGAAATGGGTCTTCGTACTCTTAAATTCTTCCCTGCTGCACCATCAGGTGGCGTTCCAATGCTTAAAGCACTAACTGCAGTTTACCCAGTAAACTTCATGCCTACTGGCGGTGTTAGCCTTGCAAACGTTGACGAGTACCTATCAATCCCTGCTGTTCTTGCATGTGGCGGTACTTGGATGGTTCCAACTAAACTAATGGACGAAGGTAAGTGGGAAGAACTAGGTGAACTAGTTCGTGATGCAGTAGCTCACGTTAGCTAATTGCCCCATAACTTTTGATAAAGCGAGCCTAGGCTCGCTTTTTTTGTTTTTGTCATTCACTCCAATGCCAATCGACTCATCTATCATTTATTCTTCCGCTAATATTTATACCAACCCCCGCAACTAACTGATCAGCCAAGCTGGTTAAAACACTCAATAACTACCTTAAAATTTTTGATTGTAGAATAATCACTTATCTATGACTTGCTCCTTGTTCTCAATTTTTCTCCTGCGCTATTTCTGAACATTTAATTACTGTGATCGGTATAAAAAGTTGATTTTGTTGCCATTAAAATCATCGCTTAAAAGTGGAATATCGGAAATTCCACCAAAACCATTACAAACTGGTCTAACCTATTAGGCGTGTCATTATCAATTACTGTTTATAAGGTTACATTTAGTAATACTAAAGCATATGCACAAAAGACGCATATTTAGCCAACCACAGAATAGATAATGAATATTTTATTTGTAAGTTATTGAATTTATTAATAAAAACACCAATCGAGCGTGCATTCCCAAAAGTGTGATCCAGATCACACTAAGTGTATATTGTAGTACTAATAACTGTTGAAAAACGCTAAGCTTGTCGGCAGTTAATCTAAGACCTTAAGGCTGAAATAAATGACTATTGATACTTTTGTTGTGATCGCCTACTTCTTCTTCTTATTGGCCATTGGCTGGATGTTCAGAAAATTCACAACATCCACCAGTGACTACTTCAGGGGTGGCGGTAAGATGTTGTGGTGGATGGTTGGTGCAACTGCTTTTATGACGCAGTTTTCCGCATGGACATTCACAGGTGCTGCTGGACGTGCATTCTCCGACGGTTTTGTCGTAGTAATACTCTTCCTAGCTAACGCATTTGGCTACTTCATGAACTACATCTATTTTGCACCGAAGTTCCGTCAACTTCGTGTAGTAACAGCTATCGAAGCAATTCGTCAGCGTTTCGGCAAAACTTCAGAGCAGTTCTTCACTTGGGCAGGTATGCCTGACAGCATGATTTCAGCCGGTGTTTGGTTGAATGGTCTAGCTATCTTTGTTGCGGCTGTGTTCCACATCCCAATGGAAGCGACGATTGTTGTAACTGGTTTAGTTCTAATGCTAATGGCTGTAACAGGTGGCTCTTGGGCTGTTGTTGCTTCTGATTTCATGCAAATGCTTGTCATCATGGCTGTAACAATTACCTGTGCTATCGCTGCATACTTTGCAGGTGGCGGTATTGGTAACATCGTAAGTAATTTCCAAGGCGACTTCATGCTTGGTAATAACCTTAACTACGTGAGCATCTTTATCCTTTGGATCGTGTTCATCTTTGTTAAGCAGTTCGGTGTAATGAACAACAGCATCAATGCGTACCGTTACCTTTGTGCTAAAGACAGTGACAATGCACGTAAAGCTGCAGGCCTAGCTTGTGTCCTTATGATCGTTGGTCCGCTAATTTGGTTCCTACCTCCTTGGTACATGGCTGCTTTCCAACCTGATTTTGCTGCACAATATGCAAGCATGGGTAGTAAAGCTGGCGATGCTGCATACCTAGCGTTCGTTGAAAACGTAATGCCTGCTGGTATGGTTGGTCTATTGATGTCTGCAATGTTTGCGGCAACAATGTCTTCTATGGACTCAGGCCTAAACCGTAATGCTGGTATCTTCATTATGAACTTCTACAGCCCTATTGTACGCCCTCATGCGTCGCAGAAAGAGCTAGTAGCGGTAAGTAAAGCGACTACAGTTATTCTAGGTTTGATCATCATCGGGATTGGTCTATTCATCAACTCACTTAAACACCTAAGCTTGTTCGACATTGTATTGAACATCGGTGCATTAATTGGTTTCCCAATGCTTATCCCTATCCTACTAGGTATGTGGATTCGCAAGACTCCAGACTGGGCTGCTTGGACGACTCTAATTGTTGGTGGTATTGTTTCTTATGTATTCGGTATCGCACTTACAGCGCACGATGTAGAACACATCTTTGGCTTGAATCAAGCATTGACTGCTCGTGAGTGGGCTGACCTTAAAGTAGGTCTAAGCTTAGCAGCACACGTAGTCTTTACTGGTGGCTTCTTCATGCTAACCACGTTTGCATACAAGGGTCTTTCACCTGAACGTGAAAAAGAAGTTGAACAACTATTCACTAACTGGAATACCCCTGTTGTTTCAGAAGGCGAAGCTCAACAAGACCTTGATACTAAACAACGTTCAATGCTTGGTAACCTAATCTGTGTAGCTGGTTTTGGTGTATTAGCAATGGCTCTTATTCCGAACGAACCTACTGGACGCCTATTGTTCCTAGTTTGTGGTTCAATCGTACTAACTGTTGGTATCCTACTTGTAAACGCATCTAGAGCAGGTGCTCGCAAAGTAGCTTAATCTTCCGATTAGTTAAGTTAACATAATTAAGGCCCCTGCTTTTTAGCTGGGGCTTTTTGTTTTGTTGCATCCAAAGCATCTTAACGCCTTCTTCTCCCCCTCTCTTCACTTCTTATTTTTTGTGCATTTTATACAATACAAATCGTAATTCACTACGCAAGCTATCGCCTTAAATTCAGAGAATACGCTTCGCAATCTCTGCACCAATACAAAACAGCGCAATGCACCACAATGGAGCACCATTACTGTGCATCAACCCTATGGCCGCACAGAAATATAGCGTTACATTAGTGGCTATTTTTCAATCACACCCGCACAGCCAATTTTTAATGCTTGCAAGTAAAGACTTTGCAGATATAAATATGGTTAAATTCAATATATATGAATAAAAAACTATAAATACTATAAGAGGTGCACGGGCGTTAGTTTTGGTGCAGTTATTGCATTAGTAATGGCAGGAATTAGACACTCATATGGATACAATCTATGGACAACATTAGTCAGGCAATTGATGCCGTTGCGCAAAGCGCAGATACTTTATTCATCCTTCTTGGTGCCATAATGGTTTTGGCAATGCACGCAGGGTTTGCATTTCTTGAGGTGGGTACAGTACGTCATAAAAACCAAGTCAATGCGTTGGTTAAGATCATGGCCGACTTTGCATTAGCAACCGTCGCTTACTTTGTTATTGGTTATCAGATAGCTTATGGACAAAGCTTCTTTGTCAGCGTCGAAACACTGACCCAGAATCATGGCTATGAATTGGTTAAATTCTTTTTCTTATTGACCTTTGCAGCCGCTATTCCAGCCATCGTTTCAGGTGGTATTGCAGAGAGAGCTAAATTCAAACCGTTCTTGTTTTCTTCAGCACTTATCGTCGCTTTTGTTTACCCGTTTTTCGAAGGTGTTATTTGGAACGGTAACTTTGGTTTCCAAGCGTGGCTAGAGTCTCAGTTTGGTGCATCATTCCACGATTTTGCAGGCTCTGTTGTGGTGCATGGGATGGGCGGATGGCTAGCTCTGGTTGCGATTTATCTTTTAGGCTCGCGCCGTGGCCGTAAACCTGGTATTGCTTTTGCGCCATCAAATATCCCATTCTTAGCGCTAGGTGCTTGGGTTCTTACCGTAGGTTGGTTTGGCTTTAACGTTATGTCAGCACAAACCCTAGACGGTATTAATGGCCTAGTCGCAGTCAATAGCTTAATGGCAATGGTTGGCGGCACTTTAGTTGCTCTTATTGTAGGTAAGAATGACCCTGGCTTTATTCACAATGGACCATTAGCCGGTTTAGTGGCGGTATGTGCAGGCTCAGATATTATGCATCCTGTTGGCGCATTCGTTGTCGGTGGTGTTGCTGGTGCGTTATTTGTTTGGGTATTCACCAAACTGCAACGCAGTACCAAGATTGATGATGTGTTAGGTGTATGGCCACTGCACGGTTTATGTGGAGTATGGGGTGCAATTGCAGCAGGTATCTTTGGTTCACCATTACTGGGCGGCCTAGGCGGTGTGAGCTTAATTTCTCAAATTATTGGTACTCTAGCCGGCATAGCTGTTGCAGTAGTTGGTGGCTTTATTGTTTACGGTCTGGTCAATAAATTTGCAGGATTAAGACTGAGCCAAGAAGATGAATTTATCGGTGCTGACCTTGCTATCCACAAAATTGGCGCAACAAACAACGATAAGTAATATTAAATAAATAGATAAAATTCAGTTAATTACAACTGAATAATCATCTTTTATATTAATTTAATGAGGCCAGCATTTAATGACAAATACTGGCCTCATTTTTATTTGTTAGTTACTAATAAACTAGCTGATTACTCGTTAAATGGATAAAAGATCGCAGATCGGAGGCGATTTCGATACCATAGTGTTTTACTTCAAGTTTGCAGTCCATGATCGACAAAGAGCAACTCCGCCAAGAACTCCTTCAAATCCTAACTGTCTCACGCCAAAATGCGCTTAGTGCGGCAGATAGTGCTCATGATGACGCCACTCACGAACAAAGTGTTGCAGAAACTCAATACGATACCGTGGCAATTGAAGCCGCGTATTTGGCACACGGACAATCTAAACGCGTCGCGGAATGTGATGAGATGATCAATACCATCAAATCGCTATTTATGCGTGAATTTACACAAGATGATGAGATTGCCCTTGGCGCTCTAGTCACAGTCGATAACACGCTGACTTGCTGGTTACTGCCGGTGTGTGGTGGTTTTAAATTAAAAAACGACACTATTGTTGTGGTCACTCCCCAAGCTCCACTGGGTAAGTTAATGATGGGTGCTGAGCTTGAAGATACATTGAGTAACGGTAAGACGATTACTGCACTTCTATAGTCCTAGCCCAATTACCCTACTCCTTGCGCTATGATTTTGATCATTCAAACAATAAAACCCTGCCATGGCAGGGTCATATTAGATGTGAGATATAGCCGCTAAAACTTACTTAACCAAAGTAACGTCACTTGGCTTCCAAGACTTATCAAACCATGCTTCTGTCGGTCCATACATTCTAAAAATTAAGTTAAAGCCCTTATTAGGCGCTGTCTGTACCCAATTGCCTTGCATACCTTGCGGTGCAACCGGTGAAAAGTGAATAGTAATGGTGCCATCTGAGTTTTTCACTAACCCTTTCGATAGACCATCCACACCCGCAGTCACTTGATCAGTTTCTAGCATTGAGCGCGTTTGATTATCGTAAATCATGAAAGACCAAAACTTCGCAGCTGGTACATTTTTAGGTAACGTTACAGTGTAATGTTTATTGCCATCCAAAATCTGCCCTTCACTATCTAATGTCGCTAATAAATAATCAGAACCTTGGCCTGGGGTTGCAGCCACCATATCAGGCGTAATACCAGTCGCCATAAAATGGAATGTCGCACGCATATCACTATCAACAACGCCATTGCTGTCTTTAAACTCATAGCCTGATACCAGAGGCGTAAACCAATTGCGATCGTCATACACCATCTGTGTTTTCTGTGGATCGTAATATGAAGAACGCACCTCTGCTGTCGCTATTTTTGCCGCTTCTGTAAAGACTTGTTGCTGATACTCAGTTGGCTCATACGATTTGCCTTTTTCGATGCCAATATTTTTTGCCAGTGACAACCACTCACCATCAAAAATGTCGCTTGGTTCGTACTGAATCAGTGTATTTATTTCATCATAAAAAGACTCATCCATTGCGTGGATAGTATTGTATTCAACACCTGAAATGTTCATAAATTCAGTGTTAGGCTTTTCGCCATATGGATACAACTTCATGGTCTGTTTAAGTTTTTGCACATCTGCTTGTACGTTATCTGGCGTCGTAATAATACGCACTAGCAACCAATGTTGATAACCGCTGGTTTTAACCGCAATCATGCCCTCTGGAATCGCGCCTTCATAAGAATCATGATAGATAAAGTATTTGCCACCTTTCCCTTGATCCTCGGGGTGAGTCACACCAATGCGTGAAACAAACTTAAACGCGGCATTATCTAACAAGCCCAGAATTGGCGTACCTACTTCTAGTACCACAGGTCCATTTTTTACATCAACCTCACTGGTGACATACGGCGTTGTAGTATTCGCGGTCAGCCATAAGCTTTTAGCATTTAACATCTGCTCAGAAATGGCGATCGTTTGGTTTGGCACCATACCAACACTTTCATGCCCAGCTAACAAACCTTGGATAGATGCCACAGGAATACCGGATAAAAAGACTCTCACAGCGTCCGAGACATCCACAAATCGATTCGCTTTAGCGGTAGTTTCTGCGCTCGGTGCGCCATCGGTATAGTTCAAAGCACCTAAATACTCAGACTCGACATGATCTGGCGTAATAATGCTTGCAGGCACATTGGCTTGATATTTAGCGTTTGCAGTGCCAGCTTTCAAAGTGTCAGAATTTGAAGTTTCAGTATTAGAAGCAACGCTGACAGCGCTTGCTACAGCGCCGAATCCAACTGTCGCGACCACTAAGCCTTTTAGTAGATTGTTCATTGATTAACCCTTAATTGTTCACAAATTGATTGACTGAATTAATCTTAGAAGAGTTTACATTTTGCGTCTAATAACAAATAATCAACAACAATTATGACTAAAAGAGATAATGCTATGAGTGATTTAACCTCACTGTCACGGGTTGACTTAAATCTGTTGGTTATTCTTGATCTGCTGCTAAAAGAGCGAAACGTCACTCGTGTTGCCAATGAGCTGTTCATATCTCAGTCGGCCATCAGTCGTTCGCTTAAAAGATTGCGTGAGACCTTTGATGATCCGCTATTTACTCGAACGGCAAAAGGACTCACCCCCACCAGCAAAGCGCTAGAAATAGAAAAGCAGCTCAATAACATTTTGCCATCGTTAAAAAACCTATTTGAAGCCCGTGAATTTGTGCCCGCTCAGTGTGACAATACTTTTCGTTTGTCGGTGCCAACCTTTATGGGATCAACCATCATTCCTGAGCTTTATTCAAATCTGACTCAAAAAGCCCCAAAAGTCGCCATTGAAGAAACGCCAACTAAAGTAAGTCCATTTCAACTACTCGATGCCAACAAGCTCGACTTTGCCATTCACTATCAGCCAACTCATGATCCTAAATATTGCTCTGAAACCTTAGGAGTGATCTATCCTGTGTTGTATGTTCGAAAATCACACCCTTTGTTAACCGAAAAAAGCGCAGCACCCCCGACCATAGAGCAAATATTAAGTTACCCGCTCATTGGCATGAGCATAGAAGACGATAGACAATTATCGTTTCGCTCTCCTATCACTCAGGTTTATCAAGATCTTTTACAAACAGAAAACAAAGCCAAATTACGCAGTTCGCAAACTCTTACTCTATTGGAGATATTGCGCTCGACCGATAGCGTATTATTTGGCTTAAATTGCCTAAAAAACATCACTCACTTTAGCGATGAATTTGTAGAAGTTTATTCTTTACAAGAACACAAAAAATATCATGTCCCTTTGCATCTGATTTATCACCAGCGCCACCTTACAAGCCCCGCACATCAATGGTTCTATCAATTATTTAAACAAGCCATCACCCCGCAGCTATAAACGACTATTGTTTTATTTTTCTGTTTAAAATTCGGTATGTTAGTTCCAGCAATTGCATAAGTAATCGCCTTGTCTAGATAATAGTCAACCGCTACTATAATCGCCCCTCAACCCATACTGTATGCTTAATGTACTTAGAACAACTAATGATGCTACTGGCGATGGTAGAAAGAGCGGCGCTTCTATTGATGGCACTGTATTTTTTAACTCATATGAAGGTATTTCAAACCATCATAGCCAAACAAAGCCGAAGTACTTTAAAGCTTACCGTTCTCGCGATGTTCTTTACTTTATTTGCGATTTTCAACACTTATACTGGCGTTTATGTTGAAGGTTCACTGGTTAATGCACGCGTTATTTCCATCGTCTCAGGTGGTATTTTATTTGGTCCATGGGTGGGGATTACCGCAG
This sequence comes from Vibrio sp. UCD-FRSSP16_30, assembly GCF_001676025.1. Taxonomy (GTDB): domain Bacteria; phylum Pseudomonadota; class Gammaproteobacteria; order Enterobacterales; family Vibrionaceae; genus Vibrio. Next base: position 31,808 of record NZ_LZFW01000068.1, on the reverse strand, counting down.
GCATTATTTCTGGGCTTCATCGATACATAATCGACATTAACGGTCCTTCATCCATACCCTGTCTTATCAGTAGCATTCTTGCTGGGTTGTTTGCATCTTGGGTTCATTTAAGAGCGAACTACTCAAATTATGCAAGATATGGTGTGCTAATTGCTGCTTCTTGTGAACTTCTCACTATGATTTTGATTGTCGAGCTTAACCAAGATCGCGCACTGGCCCTATCGATTGTCCACTCCATAGCGTTACCGATGATTTTAGGTTCGGTGTGCGTTAGTCTCATCATTAAATGGCTGCAAGAAATGGAAAGCGAAAAAGACAAAATCGCGGCCTATCAAGCCAAACAAGCCCTGAAAGTCGCTAACCAAACATTGCCTTATATACGCAAAAACTCTAAAGAAGCACTGCAAACCGTATGTGAAATTATTAAAAATGAATGTAAAGCCGATGCCGTTGCGATCACAGATACTCGCGATGTTAAAGTCTATGTGGGCTACGGTGAAGAACAGTTTAATAACAATCATATGCAAGTCAGTCTTATGACTCTTAAAGCGATTGATAACGCCATGATTATTGAGAGTAACGACATCAGGCAGCATACCTTTCGCTCGTTGATGATCATCCCGTTGTCTGAAGAGAAAAAAGTCACAGGTACACTCAAGATTTACTTTAAGAAACCTCATCAAATCACCCTTTCCTTGCATGAGATGGCGATAGGTTTATCTCAACTTATTTCTACTCAACTTGAAGTTGCGAAAGTCGATAAACTAAAAGTCATGGCAAATGAGGCCGAATTTGGCGCATTGCAAAACAAAATCAACCCTCACTTCTTGTTTAATACCCTCAATGCTATCTCAACATTAATTCGTATCGAACCAGATAAAGCGCGAGATTTGGTCGGGAAATTAGCAGGGTTTATGCGCTTTAATCTAGAAAATGTCGATGAGATGATCCCTCTAGAGAGCGAACTTGAACAAGTCCGCGATTATGTGGCGATCGAAAAAGCACGCTTTGCCGATAAACTGAACATCAAATTTGATATTGATAGTGTCAATGCCTTTGTGCCCCCTCTGATTATCCAGCCATTGGTAGAAAACGCCATTGGTCATGGCATCAACCCTAAAGGCTCAACCGGCACAGTCACTATATCCGTCAAGGAAAATACAAATAGCATTACCATATCGGTCATGGATGATGGCGTAGGAATTGAGCATTCAATTATAGAAAGAATACACGCAGGTACCGTTGAATCTAAACGTATTGGGCTTAATAATGTCCACCAGCGTATTAAACTGCTTTATGGGCAAGGTCTTTCCATTAAACGATTGAACCCTGGTACACATATCTCTTTTACCATTCCAACGGAGCAAGCATGACTCACACAGCAATCTTAGTTGAAGACGAATATCTTGCCCGTGAAGAGCTCAAATACCTAATAGGAAAATACAGCGATATCCAAATTGTGGCAGAATTTGGTGACGGCTTACAAGCTCTTGAATACTTACAGCTTAATCGAGTTGATATCGCCTTCTTAGACATCAACTTACCTTCCATCAACGGTATGGTGTTAGCAAAGAGCCTATATAACTTTAAAAATCCACCCAAGCTCATATTTACTACCGCCTATAAGGAACATGCCGTTGATGCTTTTGAGATCGATGCTTTTGATTACATTTTAAAACCATTTACCGAAGATCGAGTTAAAAAAAGCTTAGACAAACTATGCGCCTCTCCAATCCAAGCGTCTCCCAATGCGTTAAACAAAGTCACGGTTGATCTGTACCTTGGCGATCGTATTCGAATGGTCGAAATTACCGACATCATATTTGCGGCGGCTAATGGCAAGATCACTGAAGTTGATACCATTCACGGTCAATTTACTTCGCCACTAATGCTCAGTGATTTGATTGAAAAATCGGGCCACTCTCGTTTTTTTAAAGTGCATCGCTCCTATTGGATAAACTTGGATCGAGTCGAAGAAATCATTCCTTGGGCAAGCGGTACTTACCGACTCAAAATGCAACGTAATGAGAGCCTAATTCCAGTCAGTCGCTCCAACATCAAAGAGTTTCGACAATGTTTAGGTTTGTAACTCATTCCTTATAGATACCGTTCATTCCATAAAATCAACAGTTCATTATTTATCGTTTCCAGCCTATTGAACACAGTGATTGGGTCGAATAAGTTAGCCGGAAATCGACACTTTTAAAGGCTTTAATAATGAGCACAACTATTAGATCACGCGACAAATGGCTGACCTTAATCGGCACTGTATTAACCGAATTTGCCCTAGGCTCTGTATACACATGGAGTTTATTTAACGCCAATTTGGCAGACAAACTTGGAGAGCCAGTTAAACAAGTTGCGTTTTCTTTTGGCCTGCTTAGCCTCGCCCTTGCTCTTGCTTCATCTATGTCAGGAAAGATGCAGGAACGTTTTGGTGTAAGAAACGTGATTGTGTTCTCTGGATTTCTTCTAGGTGTCAGCTTATACCTAACATCCGTTGTATCAAACCTTACCGCTCTATACATTTGTGCCGGTTTTTTAGTGGGCTTTGCTGACGGTACAGGTTACTTACTGGCATTGACCAACTGCATTAAGTTTTTCCCAAATAACAAAGGCCTAGCCTCAGCATGTGCGATTGGTGCATACGGTCTAGGTAGTCTTGGTTTTAAATACATCAATATGTATACCCTAACTCACTTTAGCCTAGAGCACGCGTTTAATGTATGGGGCGCTATTGCTATGGTATTGGTATTGATTGGTGGATTGATCATGCGTGATGCCCCAAAACAAGCAGCACAAACGACTAACCAAGCAACGAGCCAAACATCAACAGCTCATAATTTCACCCTAAAAGAATCTATGAGTAAGCCACAGTTTTATATGTTGGCACTGATGTTTACTACTGTCTGCATGTCAGGCTTGTACGCTATCGGCATTGCAAAAGATATCGGCCAAAACTATGTGCATTTATCAATGGATATCGCCGCATCTGCTGTATCCGTCATTGCTGTTGCCAACCTAGGTGGACGCTTAGTTCTAGGTGTCCTATCTGATAAAATCACTCGCGTATACGTAGTCACTATTGCACTGATTATTTGCCTTGCGGGTGTTAGCATCTTACTGTTTATTCCGCCAAGCCTGAATGTTTTCTATCTATCTCTGGCATGCATCGCATTTTGCTTTGGTGGCACAATTACCGTCTTCCCATCACTCATGAGTGACTACTTTGGCTTAGAACACGTCACGAAAAACTATGGTGTCATCTATTTAGGTTTCGGGATTGGTAGCTTCGCAGGTTCAGTCATCGCGTCTTTATTTGGCGGATTCCTAGCAACATTCCACGTTATGCTGGCATTGATCATTGTATCTATTGCACTTTCACTGATAGTGAAAAAGCCAGTAGCGAATCAAAGCATGGCTTAATAACTAATACCATATCGTAGTAATTAACTGGTCATTCTGGCTTGTTAAAAAAAAGTCAGCACTTAAATTATGTTTAAGTGCTGACTTTCTTATTTCAGGAACAAGATGAAAAGCGTAATTAATCCTTATTAGGGACAATTAAGTATTTCTCGCCTGTTGCTTGTTGTGAATATTGAGCAATAGAGGGCAGTTGTAATGCCTCTGCTAGTGACACTTCATGAGTGTAATGACTTGCAAATGTAGTGGTAATTTCATCGGCAACACGTTTACGCATCTTAATGGTTGTTTCAGTACCCAACTTACCCAAAGCGTTAAATAGCAAGAATCCATTAATGCCCCAAGCAAAACCAAAGTTTCGATTAAGAGTAATTGGACCGCGATCTAATGCGCCGTAAATGTACACTTGTTTGTAGGTGTTAGTGCCATACACGCTATGCTCTGTCACATCACGAGCGGCCGCCGCTTCCATACAGTTCAAAATATCACTGGTTAGTTGACCGCCGCCAATAGGATCAAATGCGATTGTTGCGCCTGTTTCAATGATTGCCGCGGTTAAATCGGCAAGAAAGGTGTCACTGCTAGAGTTAACCACGTATTTAGCGCCTAAATCGCGAAGCAATGCTTCTTGTTCTGCTTTGCGCACAATATTAATTAAATCAACACCATCAGCAATACAAATACGATTTAGCATTTGACCAAGGTTAGAGGCTGCTGCTGCATGAATAATGGCTTTGTGCCCTTCTGCGCGCATTGTTTCCACCATTGCCAACGCAGTCAGCGGATTAACAAAAGACGAAGCGCCTTGTTTGGCTGTCGTGCCTTCTTTTAGCTCTAAACAGCTTTGTACGTTAGCACATAAATATTGACGATATGTTCCGCCACCAATGACCGCAACAGTTTTGCCCAGTAGAGCTTGCGCCGCTGGAGATGTGCCAGCTGCAACCACCGTACCTGCGCCTTCGTTACCGACAGGCGTGGCTTTGCCTACGCGAGTGTTTAGTGCTGGCATAAACTTAGCCGGAACGTCGGCAATTATCACTGGGCTTTGCTCTGTACCCGATTGAACCGCAGTCGTCATATCAGCAGCACTGAATAATACCGCTAAGTCCGAAGGGTTTAATGGCGCAGCTTCAATACGAATAACCACTTCGTCTGCATTGGGTGTTGGCATATCGATATTTTGTAAAGCAAGGGTCAGTTTGTTGTCGTCACTGATTGTTGAAGTCAGTTGAATATTGGTATTAGTCATCTGGTATTCCCTACGGTCATTGAGTTGGTGCGCCGATAGCCTATTGCATCGACCGCCCTATATTATTGATTATGAGTGTCGTATTAATTTAATTACTGATTACGATGGCGTATTAATTGCTAAATACTGATGCCATTTACTTACTGTGATTAGCATGAACTTTCAGCTTTTGCAGAAAATCAGGCATATTTGCGATGCGATCCAACTCTATTTTTTTCGCAATAGCCGATTCACTCATTGTCTCATTCCACTGCTTCATTCCCGGCACTTGCCCAAGTACATCCCAATCAAGTTGGCTAGAAGCAAATGTACTGACAATGGTATTAACGTAATAAACATAGATGTCCGCCATCGTAAATTCATCACCTGCAATCCAAGGCGAGAACTGACATACACGGCTTAGTGCGGTAATGCCTCGACTGAGTACCTTACCAACCTCTTCTTTTACCGACTCAGGCGCTGTAGTGCCCGAAAACGCATACGGGATGAGTCGTCTACTCGGTAATTCAAAATAGAGTTCAGCCATTTTCATTATTTGACGTACTGCCGCGCGCTGTTGAGAGCTTTCAGGATACAGCGGACGCTCAGGAAAAGTCTCTTCAAGATAATCACAAATCACGCTCGACTCTGAAATGTGAAAGCCATCAAGCGTGGTAATAACCGGCACTTTACCAGCAGGACTGATGGCGAGTAGCGCATCGCTACCGCCATAAATGAGGTTTTCTGTAAAAGGTAATTCTTTGTATAAAAGTGCGTGTTTTACTAAGTTGTAATAGTTACTAGCAGCAAAGCCGTGCAAAGTAATCATAAATCCATTTTCCGCCATCAAAACAAGAGCATTAACAAACCAATAAGCTCAATTAACACTCTAAAAATCAGTTCCACTGCAACACTATTGCAGTGCTAATGCTTAAGTTAAGCCTATTGTTACTTGTTTTATTTCGATGATATATAGTAGAAAACAGCAATCACTATTGCTTTTAAGACAATAATAGCGCCACAATAATCAGAACACGATTGAAGGGGAAATAAATTGGATCAACTGCGCGCAATACGATATTTCAGTAAAGTGGTCGAAACCGGAAGTTTTACTAAAGCGGCAGTGGCATTTAATGTCCCACCCTCCTCGCTATCCAGACGAGTCGCGGATTTAGAAAAAAGCTTAGGCGCCACATTACTAAAGCGTTCAACCCGCATTGTAAAACTGACCGAAGTAGGACAGATTTATTACAACGACATCCAACAAATATTAAACCAGTTGGAAAAAAGTAATGAAACCGTTCGCAGTTATCAAACAACCCCAATGGGACGCTTACGAATCAGTTCAATGGTCGGCTTTGGCGATAAAATATTGCTACCGCTACTGGATGAATTTAGTCAGTTATACCCAGAAATCATATTAGACGTCAGTTTAAGCGACCAATTATCAACACTAGGACGTGATGATGTCGATATAGCGATTCGCGGCGGATACGCACCAAATGAGCGAGTACTGGCCATCAAGTTGATGGATAACAGCTTCATTCCTGTTGCATCCCCTAGCTACTTAGAAAGATACGGCAAACCTAACAACGCTTTGCAATTAAAAGAGCACAAAGGTCTTTATTTTAAAGCGCCCACAGGGCCTACCCCTTGGCTATGTAATGTAGATGGACAATGGCATGATGTATCTGGGCCTGCCGTAGCTATTTCCAACAGTGGCCCATGGCTTGCAAAAAAAGCCTGTGATGGCGAAGGGATTTTCATGTCGACCCGATGGGCACTGGCCTCCTATCTTGAGTCCGGCGCACTGCAAGAGCTAAAATTTGAGCATGACGTCGCCATCACTCAAAACTCCGATATGGCCGTTTATTTGTTGTACCAAAAACAACGTTACTTAGTACCCAAAGTAAAAGCCGCTGTGGACTTTTTAGTGGCTAAGATCAAAGAGGAGGAACTGTAGATTAAAGAAGATTATCACGTCATTAACTGCAAATATGACAAAATTTCTCAACTCACTGCCTAATTTATCTGGTGCAGATCAATCGCTATTTCGTCAACGGTTTGGTCACTCTACTAACATGAACTAAGCTTATTAGCTTAATTAATGGTTTGATAATTAGCTGTGCACTACCCGCTATAAATAACCAAGTACCACTTTCAACCAGTGACTCATTTAAAAAGAAAAAGCTACCAACCAAAAACCAAACCGCAATTAATAAATCATTGAATGCACCTAAAGCCTCATAACGACGCTGAATCACTATATGTTTTTTACCGATATTTACATCCAATTCTACACCTTGATTCACAAACTCTCCTAAATCGTACAGTTAAAGATATAAAGGGCTATTAGCTTATCAATATATTGATTTCCCTATCAAAATATTCTTCACTAGTGCAGTTAATGTGAGGGGTCACTTCTTAGTTACGAAGTGCTTGCTGTGAAGCTTCTGGACAGAAGTGAGTCAGCCACCTTGCTAAATTAGGATATAACGGATTAACTTAAGTATAAGAAAGTAACGTCGCATTAAGGTGTGAGTGGCGCTTGACTATACTTGAGCGAAGCGAAGCAACAAAACCAGAGCATTACCAACAATTGAGTTCCTGTGGTTAATCTTGCAACACGTACTCCCTAAAGGACTTCAACGAGTACGTGATTATGGCCTGATGCATGCCAGTGCTTGGCAATTCGCCCCATCAACCAATACGCGAACCAAGGCGAAACGTTCATGCCCCTGCTGCAAACATGATATGGCATGCGTTGGGATCACCAAGCCTACATGACCCATTTATCACGATAAACTTCAGATTTGATAATGCGAGAATACACTAAGGAGGATAAACACCCTTAAAGTCACAACATAATTAGAGTTCATCAGGGTCAATCGTAGCGGATTCGACTCGATAGCCTCGTACGACTTGTAGAAAGTCGATGAGGTTCATTTCAAGCTACTCATCAAAGAGCAATTTACTAATAGAAGACAACTACACGATTGGGCTAGTTCAACACCCAGATAAAGTGTCGGCCGGGCGACACTTATCCTTATTTGTTAAGTGCTATTTCTTGCGACTAAACCAGTGAAATTTTTTCTCTCTGAGGTCTTTTTGTTCTACGTTTGCAGTGCGAAAAAACCTCACTTCAATAACTGGTTCGTCTTCTTCATCTTCAAAAGATACTACCGTGTAGGATGTCGTGAAGTTATCTTCTTGAATCCTAACACGATGATGCGCTATTTCATGTTCTTGCGACTCATCATCATAGTCAAGCAAGTCATATGAAGGAGCAGTCTGTGACCAAAAAGTGTTTTTATCCATTCGCTACCTCCTTAGGTTGGCTCACTGATGTGACTACGTTACTTGTACCAGTATAGACCTTCAACATGTTCGTGTAAGCAATTTTCAAGGAAATTAACATTGAAAGGTTATGACACAAAGGGCGTAGCATTGAGTAGAAAGCCTCTGATTTAAGTTCATTTTCTAAAAAATTGATTCTGTTAACGTATATATTCAAAACACATGCTGGTTGATCATACGCAGATGGATACGCTAACTTATTAATATTTAAGTTAAACTTCCCTATTGGTATTGACAATATCGACTTCGGCTTATCTTTGTCTTTGGCGTAATATGACCGAATAGAGCTTTCATAATGCCCCGTTATATGTTCTTTGTAATCGGGGGACTTTTTTAAATCGTCAAAGAATTTATCTACGTGCTCAGATATATTACCTATATATACTTCTCGGTTGCTTGTAATAGCTTCAGGAGCACCAAACAGGTTTGGATGAGCGAGCTTATTATCAGAAACAAATTCACTAAATGACACTGGCATACAGATTGCGGGAATATCTTGCTCTTCTACTTTTCCACATTGTTCGAATATATTATTTCTGTCAATCTTACAAGTATAAGACTGGTCACATGCCAAAATGTATTTACAATGTTCTAACCTTGAATGAAAATTTGAAGAAAATAAGAAAAATGGCGAGTTATCAATCGACTGCTTGGTAAAAATAGATTCCCCCTCTTGCTTATGTTCCCCTTGTTCGATAAAGCTAGCATGAGCTGATGCAGAAGTTATAAGATTGAATATGTTAGCCTTTACAGTGACATCATCATTGCCTTCACTAATGCGCTTAGTCACAAGCAATATAGATTCCATGCATATCTTTAAAGCACTATCTAAAAGATTATTATATTCTTCGGCATTTTTATTATCACCTAAAAAAGAACCTTTCTCTCTTTTTTCTTTAGTTACAACATCTTTTAGGTCTAGCATGCAACTATTTACAATGCTTGTGACATTTACATTGTGTACACTATTCTCCTGAATTGCATTGTAAGATGGTCGAGATTGATTGTGCTGTTCTTTTATTTGACTATAAATATAATGTAAAACACTAAGAATCAGAGCTATAATTACTGATATTCCAAATATTAAATTTTCCGTTCCCCAAACTTTACCTTCAAACCATTGCTCTTGTAACTTCCCGCCAAAAACTGAAATTATAGACGCCCATAGAATACCAATAGAAGTCAGTAATAATTGTCCATAAGAGGAATGGGTAAACTTAGCAAAAAAAAGTGTTACATCGGAACGTTTATTTAAAAGAAAATAACCTGACAACAATATACCCAAAATCATAACTATTATGAGTGGTGCTGCAACATCACCTATCTGTAGCCATTTAGATTCAAAATAGCTCAACGTACCTCCAGAAGGTAACGCACTAACATTTGAATTATCTATCTCAACCGTCATTAACTAATTAAGTTCTCGTATAATTTCACTAAATCGCCATAGTTTACTACAAAACTTACCTCTGAGCTATGACAAGAGAACTCGCTTAGCACTTTACGCTTTATAGACGGACTTTTTCCGTCTTTGCATTCCGTCTATGTTGCTGCCACTTATTATAAAACTAAACTGGTATCAACCTGTTATGTGAATCAACATATAGTTGTTGGGTCGAATTACGGAAAAATTCCGTATAAGAGAACAAAGTACGGATTGGATTAACTTGGTCTATTGGTGTACTGCTCACGTATTCCGTTTGTCGGTTCTGTGAAGGTTTGGGGCAGAAACGTGTCAGTAACTTTAATAAAGCAGTTAATAATTTTAACGCTCAATATTATCGCTGACTTCTTTCAGTAACCAATCTTTGAATACCTGAATTCTGGCTAGTTCCGCATTTTCTGGGCGATATACCACATAATAAGCCAATGGCGAATCAAACAAGATTTCAGGGAATAGTCGTATTAATCGGCCAGCGGCAAGGTCATCTCGAACCATGACACTTCTTGCAAGAGCAACCCCTGCACCATCAATAGCGGATTGAAATACTCCTGCCGAGTTGTTTATTTTTAAATTATGTTGGGCTATAGATTTAGACGTACCCGCCTTATTCAACCACTGTTCCCATGTGGGAAATTCCTTGTGGGTACCGATAGATAAGTCGTGTATTAGCGTCTCGTTTAATACTTCTTCAGGTTTTAAAAATCGATTGCTCTCTCTCAATAATTTTGGTGAACAAACAAGAAACACCTCTTCAATCATCAATAAATCAGCGGTCAAACCCGGCCATTGACCAAGACCGTATCGCACACCAATATCGATATGCTGAGTCACGAAATCAACAGAACTTAACTAGCCGTGATTTATTAAGGTGTATCGAAATACACTCCAAACTCACTTAACGCTGTTTTAATTTCCTAGTGTCGTATATAAAAGTACTGCCATAGCTTTTGTTAGCTTGGCAGCACCTAGAGCAATAACCCATATTTTGTTATTTATCGGTCAACACCAATGAGTCTAAGATCCCCTGCCCGCTGTGGATTCCACCTTCATTTTCACTCGCAGGTTTGCTGCGAATGAGGTATCCCGCATAACCATTTTGCTCAGTGACTGCCTCGCCTTGGTAATGCGCGGTAAATAAGCCGATTTCACTGACAAGATCTTTAACTAAGGTTTGTTTGCCATCACGTACGGCGATGGTTGGCGTGTCGCGTTCGTGCGGGTATAAACGCTGCATTAATGCCCATGCATCGTATTCTTCGGCTTTCAAGTTGGCGATGGTTTCAGTAATATCTTCACCAAAAACGCAGTGACCGCCGCCTTCTCCTTGGTTTTTTAGAACCCACTCTTGCTTGTCAGCTGAGTGATTAAACCATTCGATAGTCTGCATCGATACTGGCTTCATATCCGCTAACACGCTTTTCACTCGTTGCGCTTCTTCTAAAGTTAATCCCCAGCGTGTGTAGTCTTGTGCTGGCATCATAGTCAGTAGCATCTGCATTGATTTGCTTGTTGCAAGTTGCTGGCTGATTGTCGCGTTCATCGCCACATAATGCTGTTCAATAAAAAGTCGTGTTTGGCTTAATGTATGACAGCAAATATCTTCATTAAGCTCCGGTACCCAGTAATCGGTATATTGATAACCGGCGCGCAAATACACTGTATCTATTGCCCCAACACCTTCAAGTATCAGACGTTGATTATCACCGCTAGATAGCTGAGTGCTTAACTGCTCGAATGTGCGTCTTAATGTACGAATGCCCTGCTTTTGTAATTCCACTTCCAAAAGATGCTGATCATAAACGTTGTCTTCATCTTTTTGAACGACCATCAAGAACGTGGGTTTTTGAGTATCATTTTTCTCGCCCAAATCGGAAAAGTGAGCTTTAACCTTATGGGTTGCAGTGGCAATGCCTAACGCCAATTGCTGCATACCAAAATTGTCAGCTGCGATGGCTAAATCATCTTCTAACCAGTGTTGATACACTTCATTCCACTGCTCTTTTACAAAGTGATGCAGCTGTGTCGCCCGCTGACCAAATGGCCCCATCCCCGCAGCAATCCCATTAAATTCAATGACTTTTGCGCCATGTTTTCGATCGTCCATAAAGTCACTACGCATCAACAATAACGGCTGTCTGGCCGCTTGTTTACGTTGCTGTGCATCACCATGAGCTTGCAGGTGCAACTCCATTAATCGGCCAAAAAATGGATCCGCTTTTGCCATGTCGCGCAGTGAATCTTGCAGGAAGTCATGGTCTTCAGACACATTGCTGATGAGCTTTGCAATCAAAGGGGTGACCGAAAGCAAGTGTTCATACACTGGACGCTCTATTGTCATTGGCGCGATGCTGAAAGGCACATGTCTTGCGCTATTATCCGCCTGACGAAATGCCACCCCGTGCATGATTTCCCATTCAATAATGTCTTCAATCACTTGTTGAGAGACAAATTGTGCCGGATCCGTATTAGCCGCTCGGTTATTAGCAACTTGGTTATTAATAGTTTCGTTTGTCATGATGAATAACTCTTTATTATATTTAGACTGCGCTCATAGCGGTTAAGCCCAGCGTGCTATTTTGATGTTCGTTTTCTTCTTGCGCTTTTTGCGCAATATATAAATCGCGATAATCGCCGTCTTGTTCAATCAACTGCTCATGTGTACCGCTTTGTACCAATCTGCCACTGTTCATGACTAAGATTTGATCGGCATTGCGAATCGTCGATAAACGGTGCGCGACCGTAATTACGGTTCGCCCATCTTGGATATTCTCTAACGCTTGCTTAACGGTTTCTTCCGATTCACTGTCAATGTTCGCAGTAGCTTCATCGAGTAAGAATATTTTAGGATCATGAGATATTGCGCGCGCCAAACCCAACAATTGCCTCTCTCCCACAGAAAGTGATGCGCCGCCATTACTTGAATTATGATCAAAACCATTAGGCAGACGATGAATAAAGCGATCCGCTTTTACTAGTTGCGCCGCTTTTATGGCTTTATCGCGGTTGGTATCACGCTCACTGGTGCTTTCGCTAGCGCTAACGTCATTCGATAGGCTGATGTTATCGACAATCGAACCACTAAAGATCGTTGGATCTTGCGCGACCAAACCAAACAGCTTATGCAATTGCGACTGTGAAAGATCTTTAAGTGGTTGTCCACCAACCAAAATTTCACCTTGTTGCTGTTGGTAATAGCGCATCAATAAATTGATCACCGAGCTTTTTCCACTGCCGGTATGACCCACAATTGCGGTAAACTCACCACCTTTAGCGGTAAAGCTAATCTCTTTAAGTACCGGCTTATCCACTTCATAGCCCATAGTGACATTGCGAAATTCAATATCATTGCTTTGATTGAGCTTCACATCTGGCATCGTGTTATGAAAGGTTTCTACCTCATCATCTAGCAATTCAAAAATACGTTTTGATGATGCTGTAGCCACTTGCAGTTTGTGTAGCTCCATTGACAACTGTCTGAACGGGTCAAAAAAGCGTTCAATGTAGTTCAAAAATGCGTATAGAGTACCCACTTCCACAACCGTCGACATTGATGCTCCCGCAAACCACGCCACAATGCCTGCGGCTGTCAGTGTTGAGATTAAACGAGTCAGTGGCAGCAACATCAAACTGTCAATCGCCACCGACTTCGCGCGGAAGTTAAACCAACTTTGATTCTCTTTCTCAAACTTTGCTTGAAACGCCTTTTGCTGACGAAATGCTTGAATCAACGCCATGCCTTGTAACGATTCATTTATTTGCCCGTTAATATTGCTGATTTGAATGCGAATGCCATCAAACACAGATATAGAAACCTTGCGATACAGATGCATGGTGACCAGCAAAATCGGAATAAGCACTAAGCTCAGCAACATCAAATGCCAATCCAACAACGCAATCGCAATAAAAATGGCCATGATGCGTAATGCACCTTGAATGACGGTTGGGATCGTCGACACATACATATTGCGTAGCGACTCGGTATCGTTAGTAATGTACGACACCAACTTACCCGTTGATAACTTGTCAAACGTGGCAATAGGAAAGCTCAATACATGACGAAACAGTTGCTCACGTACATCTTTCACCACCAGCAATGCACCGTGTTTAAAGGTGACGGCTTGTATGTAGCCAAAGACAGCTGCAAGCACATAAAACAGCATCACTAGCCCAATTAAAGTGATCAGCTGTGACCACTCAAACTGCTGAGCGACAGTGACTTCATCGATCACAATTTTTGCCAGCCACGGGATCGCCATCTCAGCACTGACAGCAAGCGCCAGCATTAAGAAAGCAAAACCAAAACGCGCTTTGTGCGGTAATGAGAAGCTCAGTAAGCGGCGGTAAAGCCCATTATTTTTTAACGCTTGTGATTTAGCGGTTGAGTGTGATTCAGTCATGGTTTACCTCCTCTTTATTCGTCTCATTAACGGGTAATTGACTGTTAATGCCAAGCTGGCTTTGGCGCTGATACACCATGGAATACCAACCTTTATTGGCCACCAATTGATGGTGAGAGCCGCGCTCTTCTACTAAGCCATCGTTTAATACTAAAATGTGGTCAGCTTCAATTAGATTGGTGAGTCGCTGCGTGACAAGCAACATTGTTTTATGTGAATAGTGAGCCTTTAAGTTTCGACGAACTTGCACCTCTGTTTTCATGTCTAACGCACTAAATGGGTCATCCAATAACAATATATCGGCATCGGATAGCAATGCTCTCGCCAGAGTCAAACGCTGTTTTTGACCGCCAGATAAGTTAGTACCGCCTTCCCGTAATTGGGTGTTAAACCCATCTGGCATTGCTTCAATTTCAGTCCGAATACCGGCCATTTCAGCAACATGCTCAATGTCATTTAATGACGCATTGGATTTTGCTAACGCGATATTTTCAGCAATGGTGCCCGAAAACAAATGTGGTTTTTGCGGAACCCACGCCAGTTTATCGCGTAAGGAATCAAAGGTTAGGCTGTCCGTTGGCATGCCTGCAATATGAATAGTGGATGGCTTCTCAAGTTTAAATTGGCGTAAAGCTAGATGCAGTAGCGTACTTTTACCGCTACCTGTTGGCCCAGTAATCCCAACTAAGCCACCCGATGGCAGTTCAAAATTGATATTTTCAAGGGCCCTATGCTTGGCATCCTGATAAGTAAATTCATGGATATTAAATGACATACTCGCATCCGCATCTTTTGCCAATGTTTTGTCACCTTCAACCACATCAATGCTTTCAGAGAATAGTTGCTCAAGGCGACGCCAGGATGTCGTGCCACGTTGCAGTACATTGAACTGCCAACCAAACTGCATAAATGGCCCAAGCAACTGCGCAAGGTAAAGTGTGAACGTGGTGAACAGCCCTACCGTCAGGCTACCTTGTTCAATTAACCATGCGCCATAACCAAGAGAAACCGCAAACGACAGTCCGTACACCAATTGTATGGTTGGCCCAAACGCCGCATCGACTTTGGCAACGGCAAGGTTGGCATCTACCGTATCATTTAATGCTTTGCCAAATCGCTGTTGCTGGCGGTCTGACATACCGTGTGAGCGAACGGCTCGAATACCCGATACAGTTTCACGGGTTTCTTCGGTCAAATCAGAAAACGCAGCTTGCGCTTTACCAAACGTTTTATGCAGCTTCACTCCATAACGACGAGTGATCAGCACAAGTAAAGGAAAAGGAAGCAGCGCAACCGCGGTAAGCTGGCCACTGACGACAAAGATCATCCCTAAAATAACCGTCATACCCGCAATTAACGAGTCCACCAGAGTCATGATGCCCATGCCCATAGTTTCTTCTACTGCGTTAAGGTCATTGGTGGCATGCGCCATCAGATCGCCGGTACTACGGCGCGCGTAGAAGGCCGGAGACAACTGTGATAATTTTTGAAATAGCTCACTGCGAATCACGCGAGTAATCGCAATCGATGCGCCATATAGCTGACTTTGCCAAACAAAACGCAGGCCGTACATTGCCGCGCCCGAGACAACAATTCCAACAACATGAATAATCATGGTTTGAGAGTCTAATGTGCCTTGGCTTATCTCATCAACAATGCGACCAATTAGCCATGACGGTACCAAGTTAATCAAGGCAACCACCTGCAACGCCATAAAGGCAATCAGATAATGGCGACCAAACATTTTTAGGTAACGTTTTAATTTCCAAAGAATATTCATAATTATTAAGCGGGTTCTTATTCTGATGTTTCTAATATTAAAGACAGTAGTGCCATAGGGCGAACGCATGAGTGAACACTTATCGACCAATCATGTACATCATCTCCACAAGACGCCGTGAAATCATCCTTGATGGCTTCATTGTGGCATCCATGCCACAAAGACTTGTTCCTATAATGCACATGATTTTATTTAAATAACGTTCGTTATCCCACCTTGAGTAGTGCCATTAGCGACTCATTAACAGAAGTCTTTTTATCAAAGCGGTTGGCGTCGTTTTCATTTGTCTTATTCGATAAAAATGTTAATTACTCAGTTAAGACGCAAGGAGTGAGAAAAAGACGCAACTTTTCTAATTTATTTTTAAAAGAGAGCATTTAGAGGGAAAAAACTATTTTAAGTGGAGGTTGCTATAGAAGAAGATACGAGAGGTATTAAAGGAACAAACAGGTAATCACAGCGCGTTTAAGAGCAATAGATTGGCAGCATCACCACTGCTACCAATCTATTGCGCTAAATTCATTCACCGCTGTTCTTTTTAGCAAAGTCTGCACACTTAGATCTAGGATGATAATCGACAATACCACCGCCACCAACTTCGATGGTGCAACAATCCATGAGAATTTCTTTTAGTTTAAGTCGACCACGCTGCACACGGCTTTTTGTTGCTGAGAGCGACAAGCCTAATTGATCGGCTACCGCTTGTTGAGACAAACCATCAAGCTCAGACAACGTCATTACTTGCCGATACTTCTCTGGTAAGCAATCAAACATAGGTCGCAAGCATTGCGCCAAAGACTGTAGATTAGCCATCTCAGAAGAGGTTTCTTCCTCTGCTGCATGCTCATCTATCAACTCCTCATACTTAGGCTGAGTACGATAGAAATCCATAATGGTGTTATGAGTAATGCGATACAGCCAATTTTGAAGTTTGTCTTTTGTCTCAAGTTGCCCAATATTTTGACTGGCCTTAATATAAACATCCTGCAAGATATCATCAACAAGGTCGAGATCGCCGGTCTGTTTGATAATGTAACTTCTCAATTGTTCTTTATGTACCGACCATTCTGACAGCATTCGTTTTCCTCAAATTACCGATGTTCACTCAATTAATCATAATGAAGATCGGTAATGGTTTAAAGATTCAATGAGAGAGTAACTTTCATATTAAGACAGTAGAGTTTTTGTACCATTTATTACTCCTACCTATGACAGCATCCATACGACCAGTTTAAATGCCTTAATATTTTTGACCAACAAATCAAAGTAAACTTTATTTCTCAGAGCACATTAGATATCAGAGAATATATATCACAGGAAATAACCCCATCGACACATAGTTGCTCTGGCTATCTACACGTTATTTAAAACTCTCATGCAGCAATTTGTACCCTACTCCATAAACCGAGCGGATAGGGTTTGCTGTTGGTGCAACCGCATGTATTTTTTTGCGGATGTTCTTAATGTGGGTGTCTATGTTTCTGTCTGATACATCCGCAAGATCACTGTAAAGCGCATTGAGAATATCATCGCGACTGTATACTCGGCCTGGGTGCTCAACCAACATTTTAAGTAACATAAATTCTTTAGGCGTTAAATCGAGAAAATTGCCACCAAATCGAGCTTCATATTCGTCGGGCTTCAATACAAATTGTCCCAAAACTAATTCGGTGCTGGGTTTGGCTGCTTGGTTTGGATTAATAACTTGAGTGCGGCGCAGTACGGTTTTGATCCTCGCAATCACTTCTCTAGGGCTAAATGGCTTGCAAATATAATCATCGGCTCCAAGCTCTAAACCAATTAATCGGTCAATCTCTTCACTTTTTGCGGTCACCATAATGATGGGTAATTGAGAGAACTGGCGTACCTGTTTGCAAATCTCGATGCCATCCATATCGGGCAACATCAAATCAAGCAGTATTAAGTCGAATGTGTGCGATTTCACCGTCTCTACCACTTTTGCACCCGATGCAAGATGGGTCACTTCAAAGCCGCTATTTTGGCAATACGCGATCAAGACTTCGGCAATGTATTCCTCGTCTTCCACAATCAAAATGTGCGTATTCATTCTATTTATCCTCTATCGACGTCTATTGCGAGCCATTATATTGATGAGCTTTGGTGATGAATCGGCAGAGTTATCATCATTTTAACACCGCCCAAAACTGATTTTGACGCACTAATAGTGCCTTGATGCGCCTCAATAATTTGATGACACAATGCTAAACCAATACCAGAACCGCCATGCTCTCGGCTGCGAGATTGTTCTACTCGATAAAAACGCTCAAATACTCGCGTCAGGTCTTGCTCTGGTATAGATGGTGACGTGTCTTCGATAATCACTGTAACAGTATTCTTGTCTTGATTAAGCGATAACGCGATGCTTCCCGGCGAGTTGGTATAACGACAGCTATTTTCCAATATATTACTAAATAGTTGCGTCAAACGCTCCCGATCGGCGACCACAAGACACGCTGTATTCTCTTTTGTATACAAGGATTCACACTGTAAGCTCAGCCCTAAGTCATCAGTTTTAACCTTGAAACCAAGTAAGATATCCTTAACAAGTTCCACAAGGTTGAATGACGATTTTTGATAGGATAAACCGCCAATATCACTACTGGACAACTGATAAATATCATCGACTAAATGACCCATGCCATCAATTTGATCGATCATCACCTGTAAACGTTTTTCATCCGCTTTAAAAATCCCATCTTGAATGGCGTTGAGCTGCCCGCGAACAACAGTGAGTGGGGTTTTCAGTTCATGAGCTACGTCTGACATCCATTTAGAACGTTCGGTTTTGTTCTGCTCCAATGTCTGAGCCAGAACGTTAATGTTGTCAGTCAATATACCAAGTTCATCGTTGCTACTGCTGTGCACTCTTGTTGCAAGATTACCTTGAATTAACTGAGTCGTACCTTCATTCACCCTAAAGATGGGCGCAACTAAATGACGAGAAAAAATCCAGGCGGTCACAAACGCAACCGCAATAACAATCAAGGTAATTGCAATATAGCTTTGGTATTGCTCCGCCAAAAATGCATTGGCAGGGCTGTGATCGGCCAATTGTGAAGGGATATAACTTAACCAGCCAATAACGCGCCCTTCTAACACTATGCTTTGAGTAAAGCTGTCTTCACCAATTCGGTCTCTGCCTATCACGACCGCTTTATTCGCATCATATAAACTGAGTCTTCTCTGCGTTTGCAGTAATTGGCTCATCCCTGTGGTATCGGTCGGCAAAGAGAGTGACTCACTCTCCTCATCCCCTTTTCGAGTGCCAACCAAACGTCGCCAGTAATCCTCGTCTTCTTTTAGCGATTGCCACGAGCCATTCGCTTGATAATAATCACCCAGCTTCTGGCTGACTTGTTCGATATAGCTCGATTCTGCCTCTTTAATAAAATCATGAAATCCCGATGATAGGTTTTGCATGATCAGAGCGAGCATAACGCACACCGCCACAAAGCTTGTGATGCAAAAAGCGAAAAAGAACTTATGAATGAGCTTCAGTTTATAATGTACCTTCAACGTTCTTTCCTTATCCTCGAGATAACGCGTCTACAGGGTTTAATCTTGCTGCATTTCTGGCAGGTAAGAAACCAAAGAGAACCCCAATCAGTGTTGAGCAAATGAAAGCGGCGGTAATTGAGTTCGTGGAATAAATCATACTCAAGCCACTGCCTGTCGATGAGATAATCAAACCCACAGCATACGCTAATCCGATACCTAAAACGCCACCACACAAACAGACTAAAACAGCTTCGATTAAGAATTGTCTTAAAATATCGGCCTGTCTTGCGCCAACGGCCATACGAATGCCGATTTCTCGGGTTCGTTCGGTTACCGACACCAACATGATATTCATAACACCAATACCACCAACCACCAATGAAATAAAGGCAATGGCCGAAATGAGCATAGTCATCGAAGACGAGGTTTGTTCAATATTTTCTCTTACCGTATCGGTATTGACGGTAAAGAAATCCTGCACACCATGACGCATTTTAATTAGGTTAATTATGGCTTGCTCGGCCGCAACACTGGACACGTCATCGCTCACTCTAACCGTAATATCATTAACGTAATTTTGGCTATAGATACGTGAGTTTACCGTACTATAAGGCAGCCAGACATTCAGAGCGTCGCTATTACCAAATGCCATTTCCCTTGCTTGTGTCACCGCGATAATGCGTACCGGCAAGCGACCTAAAAAGATGACTTTGCCAAGCGCATCACCATCAGGGAAAAGCTCGTTTAAGGTATTATTATCAATGACCGCCACTTGCTCTAGTGCATCGACACTTTGCTCATCAAATAATTGCCCTTGCGCAACATCAAAACCTCGAACGCGAAAATAATCAGGACCAACGCCTTGCACTTCTGCTGTGATCGCCTCACTACCATAACGCACCGCAACATTGGCGCGCACGGTCGGTGTCACACTATCAACAAAGGATAGATTAGTTAAAGCTTTGGCATCATTTGCCGTTAAGGTTCTAACTCGCCCTACGCGTCGGTCACCCAACCCAGAACCGGGTTTGATTTCAATGGTATTGGTTCCCATTGAAGCCATTCGAGACAATACCTGAGCTTGAGAGCCATTACCAATCGCGACCACAGACACCACAGATGCAATGCCGATGATGATCCCCAACATCGTTAAAAATGTTCTTAACCGATGACTGCCCATCGCTGACAACGACATTTTGAACGCTTCAACAACACTAAACCATGAAGCGGAGAAGGGTTTTGATGGGAATTTACTTGGGCTATTTTCATCTTCGACACTTGGGTTGTCTTTAACACTTGATGAAGTCACTGTTACGGGATCCTGCGTTAAGGCGTCACTCGCATCGCAGGTTATATCACTGACAATTTCACCATCCGAGATCTCAATAACGCGATCAGCAGTAGCAGCAATTTTAGGATCATGAGTCACCAAAACAATGGTATGCCCTTGTTGATGTAACTCACGCAGCAGGCGCATCATTTCTTTACCGCTGTGACTATCGAGCGCACCGGTCGGTTCATCGGCAAGGATCACCGTGCCACCATTAATTAAAGCGCGAGCAACACTGACTCTTTGCTGTTGCCCTCCACTGAGTTGGCTTGGCTTATGATCCATACGATCAGCAAGCCCTAACCTATCTAATAGTTGCTCTGCACGCGCTTGGCGGGACGTTTTATTTTCTGCCGAGTACAGCGCGGGAATCTCAACATTACCGATAGCCGTGAGATCATCTAACAAATGATAACGCTGAAATATAAAGCCAAAATAGTCACGTCGTAATTCGGCCAATTGCTCAGGATTCATTGCTGATGTATCGCGACCATTAACGATATAAGCCCCTTCACTTGGCGTGTCTAAGCAACCTAAAATATTCATCAAGGTTGATTTACCCGAGCCGGATGCTCCTATGATCGCGATCATTTCTCCACGGCGTATGCTCAAATTAACGTTGTTCAATACCGTTATTTGATCATCACCAGCAGGAAAGTGGCGACTAAGACCTGAGACTTCTAATAGTACGTCACTCATACTTAAGATCTCCCGCCATTACCTGGCCCACCATTATTTCGTCCACCTTTTTCTTGTCCTAATGTCGATGACATATCAAAACTTGATGACGATTTGGTGTTGGCTTGACCTATAACTACTTGGTCGCCTTGATCTAATCCACTGAGCACTTGAGCATACACTTTATTATTGATGCCAATCTCAACATCTCGCATTTCTAATGCACCTTGAACTAACACAGGCACACGATAACGATTTTCACCCGAAAGCTTGTGAGTTAAAATTTGCGATGGAACCAATAGCGCTTTCTGCGCAGCATCTAACACAATCGACACTTGCGCTGTCATACCAAAACGAAGCAACTGTTCTGTGTTGTCGACATCAAATACTGCGTTGTAATAAATGGCGTCATTGTCACCAATATTTAGTTCACTATCGTTGCCAGTTAGAAGGGTTGGCCCAGGCTCTATCGATCTTAATTCAGCATAAAAATTGTGCTGTGGCGCGCCTAGAATAGAAAAGTACACTTTTTGCCCTTTCTCGATATGGATAATATCGGCTTCAGACACTTGCGCCTTAATTGTCATAACATCAAGTTGAGCAACTTCAACAATAGTAGGCGTTGATTGATTGGTATTAACCGTTTGCCCCTCTTCAACAGAAACATAAACAACGGTGCCATCAATGGGTGATTCGATCGTGGTATAACCTAAGTCCAATTGAGCATTATCGACACTGATCAGTGCCTTCTCTTTTTCCGCAGCCAGCTGGTCGAGCTCGGCTTTATAAACTAGCAATTCTGCTTCTGCTGTATCGTACATGGATTGCGAGCCAGCATTTTTTAGCAACATCGCTTTTTGTCGTTCAAAAGAAAGCTCTGCCTGATGAATCTGCGCTTGTTTCGCACGGTATTGAGCATTGATATTGGTGAGTGATGCATGGGATTCTTTCAGAGCATTTTCTTGTGAAAGGCTATCAATCTTCGCAATAACTTCGCCAGCTTTGAGTGTATCGCCGACTGTGACGGCTATTGACGCTAATTTACCGGATACTTGAGCCCCAACATTGACCATTTTATAGGGATATAACACACCGTTAGTTAGCACCACATCTTCAATGTTTCCGACGCGAACAGCCTCCGTAGAATAAGTCACGGTTGAGGTATCATTCTTAAAATAAAAATATGCAGCGACGGCACCGGTAGCGATAACAAGTAAAGAGATTGTCACTAACTGTTTGATGTTTTTCATGTGCAGTTTCCTAATTATCTAACTATAACTAGGATAACCAACAAATGTGAGGGAAGATTGAGATACGATGAATATTTAAGTGATTGATAAATATGATATTTAACTAAGCATGGTTGAATTGTGTGGTAAATGTGTAGAAATAATAAAAGTCACCACAGCAAGCTCTACGTCATGGCAGAGCCTGTAATTAAAATTGCGCATAACGTTAGTGCATTTTCACAGATGCATGCTGAGCGATGATAAACGCAATCGCTTCATCATCTAAACAAGACTTACTGAGATACTGGCGTTGTTTCCCCATATGCAGGATAAAACCCAAATTGCTTTGCTCAAGTTGGTCTATTTCAC
The DNA here is from genome assembly GCF_001676025.1 of Vibrio sp. UCD-FRSSP16_30. GTDB lineage: Bacteria > Pseudomonadota > Gammaproteobacteria > Enterobacterales > Vibrionaceae > Vibrio. Next base: position 9,051 of record NZ_LZFW01000068.1, on the reverse strand, counting down.
CCCATGCGATGCTACGGGTGTTTTTCGCGCTTTTATAACTCACACCATTGGAGTCAACCTGAAATACCACTTTGCTGCCCGTGCTCAGACTGAATGTTTGTCGCCATAGCCACCAAGTTCTCTTAAAATAAACACTGAGCGCCTCAATAATACTCAACACAATAAAGAACCAACCAACGTAACCATTGGGAAATAGCTCAAATTCTAATAACACCACACCAAAAACCAGAAAAAGCATCCCTTTAAAATAGGCTTTGGGAAATGTAGTTGGACGACTGGTTTGATCATAGCACTCTGCAAAAAAAGTCTTATCGAGAGTGTATTCAGTGGTGAAAATAAAATCTTTAGGCATATATGGCTACTTTAAGGTTTTCGATAAATGAGTATCCCATACAGGCAAACTCGTAACTTGAGTATTGTATCGCTTCTCGGGAACATTGCATGGTTTTAGGCATTATCAGTTAAGACTTTTTGTTAATTTGTCCATATCTAAATGCGCTTCAAGTACATCCGCTAATCTTTCTAGTTGTTGCTCGCGAATTTGATCTATATCCAGCGATTGCGCGGATGTGAGCCCTGCCCACTGTAAAATAAGCTGACACGCTTGTGGATTATCAAACAAGCCATGCAGGTAGCTACCTAAAACCTGATTATCATCACTGACTAAACCATCATAATGGCCATCCTCTGCTTTAGCTTCGTCTTGTGCATAATTGAGTTCAAGGGGCTGAACAAGCGGTTTCTTGGTTATTATCTGGCTTTCACCACAATGGATTTCATAACCGAAAATAGGGGCGCTTGCTCCATCAAGATGCAAATAACCACTGGCTTTTTTGAGCTTTTTAGATTCTGTTAGGCGAGTACTGATATCTAGCAAGCCTAAACCTTGGCTTGAACCTGCTTTATCTTCAATCCCTAATGGATCGTCAATCATCTGCCCTAACATTTGATAGCCGCCGCAAATGCCAATTACTTTACCCGCGTAACGTAAATGTTGATTAACTACCCTATCCCAGCCTTGCTCTCGCATAAAGGCTAAGTCGGCACGAACATTTTTACTGCCCGGTAAAATGATCAAATCGACAGCGGGGATGGTGGTCATCGCGGTTTGCTGACTCACATAATGAAACTCAACTTGAGGATGTAAGCGTAGAGGATCAAAGTCGGTATGGTTGCTGATTCTTGGGAACAAAAATACCAGCACTTTCAATTTGGGTTGCTGACTCAATAATTCATTTTGCGCATCCACCTTTTCACCGGTATCAATTAGCGCATCTTCGGCATCAAGATATAAGTCATGTAAGTAAGGCAATACGCCTATCACTGGTTTTTTTGTGTAATCTTCGAGCCAATCAAGTCCGGATTGAAGCAGGCTAATATCCCCTCTGAAACGATTGATAACAAAGCCTTTTACTCTTGCTTGCTCTGATTCACTCAGCAAAGCGAGTGTCCCAACAAGGTGAGCAAATACACCGCCTTTGTCGATATCAGCAATAATGATCACGGGGCAATCAACCGCTTCGGCAAAGCCCATATTGGCAATATCACCTTCGCGTAAATTAATCTCTGCGGGGCTGCCTGCACCTTCAACAATCACCATCTGGTATTGATTGGTCAGACGCTCAAACGAGGTTAACACTGCATTCATGGCAATGGATTTATAATTGCGGCTCTCAGGTCCAAAAAATGATTTAGCTTCTAAAGAGGTTAACGCTTTGCCGTGAATGATAATTTGCGAACCCGTATCGGAGCTGGGCTTTAATAGCACTGGGTTAAAGTCAGTGTGAGGTTCAAGATTACAGGCTACCGCTTGCAAAGCTTGCGCTCGACCTATTTCGCCACCATCAGAGGTGACCGCGCTATTTAGCGCCATATTTTGCGGTTTGAAAGGCGCAACATTCGTGCCTTTTCTGGCAAATAGCCGACACAAACCCGCCACTAAGGTACTTTTCCCTGCATCAGAGGTTGTGCCTTGCACCATCAAGGTAGCGGCATTTCCGGCCTGATATTGATGTGGCTTACTTAACGGACTTTGTAACACATCATCATGTTTATTTTGATTTTCAGGCTTATCTTGATTGCTCATTAACGCCAATCATCCTTTAAAATTTGAATATAAATAAGGGGACTAAATGATCTCATATCAAAGCTATCATTCATTATTTAAGAGGCAAAAGCATTACTTAAGAGATAACGGGATCCCTGCAACCACAAGGCTCACCTTATCAGCTTGCTGTGCAATGGCTTGATTGAGCCAGCCTGCTTCATCAGCAAAGCGACGGGTTAATTCGCCTAATGGCACAATGCCTGAGCCAACCTCATTACTGACAAAAATCACCTGACCTTTAAGCTGTGGCAAACAAGCTAATAGCGCCTGTTTTTGTTGTTGCCATGAGTCATCTTGCCCACCTTGCTCATCAGATTGGGCTTCTTCGCCGGCGATAAGGTGGTTGGTCAAATACAAGGTAAGGCAATCAACTAAAATGACACTATCATCAGCGCTGTATTGTTGCAGTGTCGATGCCAGTTCCAATGGCGCTTCAAGCAATTGCCAGTTCAGCTTTGAGTCAACTCTGTCTTGTTGATGCCTTGCAATCCGCTCTGTCATTTCATCATCTAATGCCGTCGCCGTTGCAATGTAAATACAACGCAAACCTTGCTCTGCGTATTGCTTAGCAATGGACTCGCCATAACGACTTTTGCCCGAGCGAGCTCCGCCTAATACCAAATGAATCATGACGATAAACCTATGCTTAAAATTATGATGTAACAAACCAGTTCGCTGATTTGCTGCGCAGCGCCTAATGTGTCACCTGTATAACCGCCTATCTGACGGTTAAATCCCCAAATCAATACTTGTCTGGTCACGACTAATGCCAGTAATAAGCAAAGCGATACGACAAACGGGAATACACCGATTAAACACGCCAATACGACAGCCCCACTGGCGCATAAAATCAACAAATCATTAATATGCTGATGCTGAGCTAATGGTTTAGATTTGCTGCCGTCATCTTCTGTGACATATTGCTCAGAAAAGATCAGGCTGGCCGCGACCACGCGACTTAAAGGATGCGCAGCGATAAGTGCAATTACCACACTTAAAGGGCTATATGAGGCAATTTCGACCAACAGTTGCCACTTTAAAAGCAAGGTGAGCCCTACTGATAAAGTGCCATAGGTTCCTATGCGGGAGTCTTTCATAATTCGCAGTTTGTCAGCCACTTTCCAGCCACCACCAAACCCATCGGCGGTATCAGCAAGGCCATCTTCGTGAAAGCCGCCTGTTGCTAATACGCTGGCCATCATCGCTAGGATTATTGAGACACTATTGGGAAGAACAAACTGACTAAGCCAAAATACAAACGCGCTTATTAGGCCCACAAGTAAGCCCACCACGCCGAAATAACGGCTGGCCTTATTTAATTTTTCACTGTCAAATTCAACCCACTTTGGAATAGGAATACGGGTAAAAAAGCTGACTGCAATCAACAATAGATTAAGCTGCTTTTTAAACCAATTAGTGTGAGTTACTGAGTCCGATTGCGCCGACATCTATCATCCCTGTTTATATCTGTATTTTGTATTTTGTATCTTATATTTAACAACATGCTTTAACTGTCACTTGTTCTGCCTGAGACTAATTTGCTAGTGGCTAGGGCTAGTGACTAGTTACGCATGCAAATCGAGTTACACAACATTGCTCACGCCAGCATTTTCAAAGCTGGCCATTTCATTATAAAAATTCACCGCCGCTTGAATAATTGGCAACGAAAGCGCCGCGCCCGTCCCCTCACCCAAGCGAAGACCTAATGATAACAATGGTTGTGCATCTAATTCTTGTAGCATTTTTTGATGTCCTTGCTCATCGGATTGATGCGCAAAAATAAGATAGCTTTTAGCCTCTGGAGATAAGGCTACCGCAACCAGCGCCGCCGCCGTAGCAATAAAGCCATCCACTACCACCAGCATTTTCTTTTCCGCTGCCGCTAAAATAGCGCCTGTCATTTGCACTATTTCGAACCCGCCTAAGCACGCTAACACGCTCATAGGATCGTTGAGTTTGTCACGATGCAGATTCATTGCCACGGTCAGTAATTCGCATTTACGCAAAAAGGTATCATCATCAATGCCCGTACCACGGCCTACGCACTCTTTTACATCAAGCTTGAGCATCGCCGCCATAATAGCCGCCGCAGAAGAAGTGTTGCCGATACCCATTTCGCCTAACGCAATCAAATTACAACCTGAGTCAAAATGGCGTTGCACCACTTCTTGGGCGTAACTAAAACCGTCTTTAACGGCTTGTATGTCCATCGCCGGCTTTTGATGGATGGCTTGAGTGCCCGCTCCTAGTCGATGACGAGTGACACTAGGATGATCGCAAGGCGTTAATATGCCGCAATCAATCACTTCTAAGTTCAGACCCATTTGACGGCAAAAAACATTAATTGCCGCGCCGCCATTAGCAAAGTTACTCACCATTTGTTGGGTGACTTCGCTTGGCGCAATAGAAACGCCATAATTTGCAATACCGTGATCGCCGGCAAACACCAACATAGCAGGCTTATTTATCGCCAATTGATATGTTGGATCAAACGAGCCGCTAAGCTGCACTTTTGCAATCTGCTTTGCCAACGACTCCAATGTACCGAGTGCCCCTAGTGGCTTGGTCTTTTGGTTTATTTTATGTTGGATCTGCTCATCAATAAGATGATTAACGGGATCGACTGCAAACATACTTCTACTCCAAAATGTGCCCTAACGGCAATAACGTAATGAATAACACACCCTAAAAAGTGAGCCTAAATTTAGGTTCGCTTTCCTCTCCCACCCAGAAGATCGAAATCGATACTATCGCCGCATAATCAATGGCTAACGTATCATAGATACCTTTGCAGCGTTCAAGGCCAAGCACCAAGGCAATGATTGCCCTAATCACGCCGCCGTGGGTTACGATAAGTGCCATTGGTTCTGATGTGTTCTTTTCTAGCTCAGGGCTTAGTTCATCCAGCTCAGGGCTGTTTTCATTTGGCTCAGGGCTGTTAGCCAATAAGCGCAATTGTTGGCAAATAGTATTGAATCCTGATGCGACTCGCAGCTCAAATTCAGCCATGGTTTCCGCATTTGGTGGAGTATATTGCCATGGGTCCTGCCAATATCGATCAATGCTATCGCCAAACTGTTTATAGAGATCATCAAAAGACAATCCATCCCAGTCACCAAAATCGATTTCAGCCATCTCTGACATTAATTGTACGGCGAGTAAATCCACGCTATGTGGCTGCTTAATGTTTTGATTCTGTATAAATGCAGCAGTGCTATCAACACTAAGTTCAGACAATAACTGCTTGGCAAAACACTGACAGCGTTTTAATGGGGAACTGACTAGCAGAGCCTTTGGCAAGTACGGCATGATATCAATCGGCTTGATGCTATTACGCATATTAGCGAGTCCCAACTGACTTAACTCAACATCAGTTTTTCCACGTAAAAAATTGCCACCTTCACATTGTCCGTGTCGCAACAATACTATCTTAGCTTGCCTTATTTCCGTCACTACACCACTTCCCCCTCTTAGTTAATTCACTTTAACCACACTAAATTTACAGATTGACTGCTCGCATCCACAGTAATTTATCATCTCACCAAATTAACCTGTTAAAGTATCTATTTATTTGAATTTTCAAACAAATATTAAGAATCATATACTCAAAGTGTATTTGATTTAAGCGGCCTTTTATACCGAAAATAAAGGCATCGTTATTTGAACAAAATCATGCGCATTATAGGAACCAGTCTTTGTTACATGGATTTGTGGCATGAATGCCACAATGAAGTCATCAAGGATAATTTCACGGCGTCTTATGGAGATGATGCACCTGATTGGTCGATAAGTGTTTACTCATGCGTTCGCCCTATATTCTAACCTAGCCAACATTATACTAAGACTCCTTTGTTACACTTCAAAAACAATAACTTACACGCTATCCAATCAATTCTACACATGCTAATTTAGACGGCAAAAAATACCTTAGTGTAGAGATTGAAATGTACTGAGGGTTTCACAGTGTTGTTGTATCACACTACGTTACACCATCGATAAGGGGACTTACTATGGCGTGCTCAACATAATGTCAAAAACTCTTAATCAACTATGCCCTAATCCCGTCTTTGGACCCCTTTAGACTTCACGGATAATATCAATGGATAATCATGAACGACGGTAACATAAAAAAAATATTCTGCTCACCAAACAAGCATGCTAGCGAATTAATTGCAAAAGCAATCAGTCAATGGCCATATGGTTACAGCGAGCATGCATCACTAATACCTTCAGATGAAACTGATGATTGGGTAATTGAACTCCCTGAACAACTTGCTGATAAGAACCTTCTAACCATCATTAATGCTTACCTTCATGTTGGTTGTGGATTCTCTTATTTCGACAATGACAGCACTACGATGCTTGAATGGCAGAAGTCAGGAGATGAGTTTGATATGTTAATTATAAAAGCTCCTCGAAAAGAACTAGCTTTTGAACTTTGGAAAGAGCTCTCCAATGTAGTACTCAATCATAATGCAGCAAATCAAGTCGAGCAATCAACCATGATGACTATTGTAGGGAGCTCAATGAGTTTAGATGAAGTAATATTTTATAGAGACATAATCAAGTCTTTAGGCTTTAACCCCTTCATAAATACATGCTTTGTTGAAAATACCACAGAAACAAACCACATCGTTCTACATATATCCTCAACCCAGAAAGCATCAAATCAAGAACTTAACCCACAGTTTCTTGCTACTCCAGCATTCCTTAGTCGTCAGCATAGCGATTAGCCTACTGTGAATAAGGAAAAATAATGAACGAAATGAATATTCAGCAGAGATTAACTCAGTCCGAGCAGTTAATAGCAATGGTCCAGCAGTACAAGAAGCAATTAGTTAAACCTGATTCATACAATTTATTTACTGTACTAAGAAGTAAAAGTGACGAAGTTCGACTTCACTCAAGATTTTTAGCCGATCTGCTTAATCCAAACGGCAAACATGGTTTAAATGACATCCCACTAAAGCGGTTGTTGGATGAAACCCTAAAGATTGATGTTTTAAAAGGGAGCTATGACTTTGACGTAAAGGTAGAGCACCAAAATATCGACATCTTTTTGGTTAACCAAATAACAAAGCAAGCCATTATTATTGAAAATAAAATCTATGCCAATGACCAAGACCAACAGTTATTAAGATATTACCTCATAGCGGAGGAAGAAGGTTATGAAGACATTAACGTAGCCTATTTAACACTTAATGGGGACAGCCCAGATCAATGCTCTATAGAGGGCAAGTTCGGATCTCTAAAGAAGAAACCAATCTTACTTAGTTACCGTGAAGATATAAATGTTTGGATTCAAAGGATAATAGAGAAATCAGCACAAATGCCTGCACTCAGGGAGTCGCTGATCCAATATATTGACATATTGAGAGAATTAACAGGTATGAGCAACAATAGAGAATACATTCAAGCATTAAAAAAGCTACTTATTGACACTAATTGCATAGATGTTGTCGATAACTTACAAGAAGCCCACAATGAGCTAAAGCTGGATTCACAAGTGGTATTTTGGGAAAGTCTTCTGTCTAAGGTCAAGCTTGAGTTTGGTTCTCTTTCTGATGACAGCCTAAAAGATGATGATTCTCAGCTAAAGGATCTTGTGGCTAAATTTATGGTAAGCCGAAGTGGTGTAAATCACATTAAAATAGCGGTTCCTCTCGACAAGTTTGAACATAGCGACCTTTGTGTGCAAATAGAAAATAATGAATCGCTATTCATTGGTATTTTTAACGACCCATCTAAAAAAAATACTGATCTAATAAATACAGTTCCAACTGAAGGTTACCAAAATAATAAAAATCATGATTGGTGGCCAGTCTACAAACATATTGATTTTTATGGGAATTGGTATTTTAAACATTTAAATTCAGACCAAATTAAAAGTCTTCACGATAAAGCTTATGTTGATACGTTTACTGATCACATTATTTCAGAGATGAAGATACTCAAGTCTAAACTTTGCAAGTAGCCACAATCGCTCAGGTTGAGATCACAAACGTTATTTGAACAAAATCATGTGCATCATAGGAACAAGTCTGTGTGGCATGGATGCCACAATGAAGCCATCAAGGATGATTTCACGGCGTCTTGTGGAGATGATGGTCATGATTGGTCGACAAGGGTTCACTCAATGCGTGAGACTGTCCTAAATTCTGTGTAACTGCCTACACTTAATGCCGTAATGGCTAAGGAAAGGCAACATGGATAAGAAAGCACTTGAAGCTTTTGCTAAAGAAGCTGCAAAAGGAATTAAAAGCCCTGAAGATTTAACCGAATTCAGTCAGATGCTCAAGAAGATCACTGTTGAAGCAGCTCTCAATGCTGAAATGGATGAGCATCTTGGCTACGAAAAACACCAACAATCCAAATCAAAAAACAGCCGTAACGGAAAGAGCAGCAAGCGGATCAAAACCGAAGATGGGGAGTTCGAACTCGATACACCTCGTGATCGCAATGGCTCTTTCGATCCTAAGCTCGTTAAAAAACACCAATCTCGATTTACATCTATGGACGATAAGATTCTGTGGCTCTACGCGCAAGGCATGAGCACGCGTGACATCGTCAATGCCTTTGATGAATGGGTACGGTGCTGAGATTTCACCGAGTCTCATTTCGCGAGTGACAAACGCCGTCATCGATGAAATTGTTGAGTGGCAGTCCCGTCCGCTTGATGCCCTTTACCCCATCGTATACCTTGACTGCATTGTGATTAAGGTGCGTCAAGATAAACGTATTATCAACAAATCCATCTTTCTTGCCCTTGGAATTAATACTGACGGGCAAAAAGAATTGATGGGCATGTGGATAGCAGAAAATGAAGGCGCAAAGTTCTGGCTCAATGTTTTGACAGAGCTTAACCAACGTGGCGTTGAGGATATACTTATAGCTTGCGTGGATGGCCTCAAAGGACTTATAGCTTGCGTGGATGGCCTCAAAGG
>NZ_LZFW01000067.1 GCF_001676025.1 Vibrio sp. UCD-FRSSP16_30 | reverse complement strand
AAAAGTACGTAGCCGCAGCTTCGGTGTATAGCTTAGCCCCGTTACATCTTCCGCGCAGGCCGACTCGACCAGTGAGCTATTACGCTTTCTTTAAATGATGGCTGCTTCTAAGCCAACATCCTGGCTGTCTGAGCCTTCCCACATCGTTTCCCACTTAGCTATACTTTGGGACCTTAGCTGGCGGTCTGGGTTGTTTCCCTCTCCACGACGGACGTTAGCACCCGCCGTGTGTCTCCCGGATAGTACTCAATGGTATTCGGAGTTTGCAAAGGGTTGGTAAGTCGGGATGACCCCCTAGCCTTAACAGTGCTCTACCCCCATTGGTATTCGTCCGAGGCGCTACCTAAATAGCTTTCGGGGAGAACCAGCTATCTCCAGGTTTGATTGGCCTTTCACCCCTAGCCACAAGTCATCCGCTAATTTTTCAACATTAGTCGGTTCGGTCCTCCAGTTGATGTTACTCAACCTTCAACCTGCCCATGGCTAGATCACCTGGTTTCGGGTCTAATCCTAGCAACTCGACGCCCAGTTAAGACTCGGTTTCCCTACGGCTCCCCTATACGGTTAACCTTGCTACTAAAATTAAGTCGCTGACCCATTATACAAAAGGTACGCAGTCACCCCACGAAGAGGCTCCTACTGCTTGTACGTACACGGTTTCAGGTTCTATTTCACTCCCCTCACAGGGGTTCTTTTCGCCTTTCCCTCACGGTACTGGTTCACTATCGGTCAGTCAGTAGTATTTAGCCTTGGAGGATGGTCCCCCCATGTTCAAACAGGATATCACGTGTCCCGCCTTACTCGATTTCACTTAAAAT
>NZ_LZFW01000066.1 GCF_001676025.1 Vibrio sp. UCD-FRSSP16_30 | reverse complement strand
GAGACGGCCATGACTGAACATCGACTAACCAGAACTGTGTTAACCAATCTAGCTATTGTTCAGTAGTAACTGTGACAGAAACAGCAATAATAAAGTTMTCATTCTTAAATATTGTTTTAAAAAAAACTTTACATTCTTAAACATTGTTTTAAAACAACTCTACATTCTTAAATCAGTTTTTCATCTTTTATCAGGTAAGCCTCCTTTTGGCAACTTAGCTGGAAAAGTTATGGGACATGAAAGTAAATTGTATGGTTTAAAGTGTAAACCCCACAACTTACTCCACTTCCTTCTTCCATTGGTTTACCCTGAAACCAAAAACAGAAGTGCCAAGGATGCCTGTTGAATTCGTAAGAATCTATGAAATAAAACGGCCGGATTCTTCATAATTTAAAAAGTATTGTAATACATATTACAAATATAATAGAACCATATGAAAAAGGTAACATACCTCTTGAAGTGCTAATAAGGCCTCAGCCGTCCAGCGTGATACCTCCATAGATAGTTGGTTTGTAATCTGTTTGACCTACAGACACAAATTAAAGCAAAAAGCATAGGGCCAAGTGAGAACAAACATCCAATAAGACCCAATGCAGCCAAATACTTGACTAGATGTCATTTCAACAAATCATAGGGCCAAGTGTAAATTATCTTCTAGATTATTGAAGCTTCTCAACAGGTATAAGGACCAGTTTCAATTATTTTCCAAGTAATAACTTATGGGAGCTTTACAATCAAAAGTGCATGGTGCTTCACTTTCAAAAATGACATTATAAGCTCGATGCTTATAGAGAAGTTAAATGAGAGACATTCTCAAAAAAA
>NZ_LZFW01000065.1 GCF_001676025.1 Vibrio sp. UCD-FRSSP16_30 | reverse complement strand
CGTGGTTAGAACCTAGTCACCCCAACCATTAAACTACTTGAAATACGATAAAGAATAGTTTTCAAGAAAAACATTCCCTTTAGAATTCCATTGGAGAGRATAAAACTCTTAGTTGACCAAACTATACACAAAAACCCTCACATGTCATAAATTTGTATGTGCTATTAGAAGATCAAGCTAGCAACCATATAAGAAACAAAAAGAAAAAAATTCAAAAGCTAGCTAAGATATCCCAAATCCAAATTAGGATTTTATTTCATAAAAGAAGGGATATGGAAGGAGAAAGAGATGTTCCCAATTATGATCTCCAAGTTTCATTCACAAATACCTCTCAAGCTATCCATGAAATGGGTTTTGTTCAATTTGAAGAAAATCAAGTTCTTAGCTTCTTGTCACCCTCTACACAATCCCAACCTTCTCAACTTTCTCAATCTCTAAATTCCGGCCGTAGCACCACCAACGCCACTACCGGTGCAGCCGTCACAACTACTACCGTGGCTGCCGGATTTAGCCATAATGATCTTGTCACTACTAGAACTCCTTGGAACAACGAACAGGTGGTTTAATTTATTTCTTTTATTATTATAAAAAAATAATGAAATATGTTTCTTTGCTACAATTTTTTTTTTTTGTATATAAAATATCTGTCCAAATTTAACATCAATTGAATTTTCTGACTAAATCAATTGAAGTTTATATTATAATCTAAAACTTCATAATTAATTTGTGAGTGCTTTTTCCCTGTATGTATAATTATTTAGTTATTAGTAATTGATTTACTAATTATATGAATGATATTCAAGTTTATGATTAATTTGTGAGTTTTGTTTCTTTTATTGTAATTATTTAGTTATTTTTGTGTTGTTCT
>NZ_LZFW01000064.1 GCF_001676025.1 Vibrio sp. UCD-FRSSP16_30 | reverse complement strand
GGGCCTATGACCCTTTCTCGGTCTAGAACATATACTAACATGTTAATGGAGACAAATGCATGAGTATCATAATATAACAAGTATAAAGAAGTTAGTTGTTATGGAAAATTATATATTAACGCATTGAAAAGTGATATTTTTACATTTTTAATAGATTAATTTTTYCAGGGTATTTGTTAGTAATATCCAAACCAAAAAYAAAGATGATCGTAAACGTGAGAGATTCGACAATGGTGTATCTACAAGAGGAGGTTGCACRAAGGAAGGTGTGGATCTCCAATGCCGATTTGAAGTCGCCGAGTTTTCACGTGCCAAGCCTTTACTTTTATAGAACTAATGACACTTCCAATTTCTTCGATGCTAAGATTATGAAAGAATCTCTTAGCAAGGTGCTTGTCCCGTTCTATCCAATGGCGGGTCGTCTTCATTGGGATAAAGATGACCGTGTAGAGATTAACTGTGATAATCAAGGGGTTCTCTTTGTCGAAGCCGACACTAATGCCATCATAGATGATTTTGGGGACTTTAAGCCCACACCACAATTTTGCCAGCTTATTCCTACCGTTGATTATTCGTGCGGAATCGGAGCATATCCTCTCCTAGTGTTGCAGGTGTGTTCCCATTTTCTTCAATTATTTATAGTTATATTGTAATCTTTAATTTGATACCCTGAAGAATACATTTTGATACATCAATCTATTGTTGTTTAAAAAAAGATATATCAATCTATTGTATTTAGTAGATAAACTATAAAAAAACAAATAATTTTKTATATACTGTTTTGATTTATATAGTTAATCAATGAACGATCATACCCTCTCTTATTTTTAAGAGTRATTATGCACAAAACTTGCTGAAATGTAAAAAGC
>NZ_LZFW01000063.1 GCF_001676025.1 Vibrio sp. UCD-FRSSP16_30 | reverse complement strand
ACCAGCGATGGTGAGCGAATCCCAAAAAGTGCGTCGTAGTCCGGATTGGAGTCTGCAACTCGACTCCATGAAGTCGGAATCGCTAGTAATCGTGAATCAGAATGTCACGGTGAATACGTTCCCGGGCCTTGTACACACCGCCCGTCACACCATGGGAGTGGGCTGCAAAAGAAGTGGGTAGTTTAACCTTTCGAGGAGGACGCTCACCACTTTGTGGTTCATGACTGGGGTGAAGTCGTAACAAGGTAGCCCTAGGGGAACCTGGGGCTGGATCACCTCCTTATACGATGATTATTCACGATGAGTGTCCACACAGATTGATATGGTTTAGAAAGTTTAAGAGATGCCTATGTCCCGTTCGTCTAGAGGCCTAGGACACCGCCCTTTCACGGCGGTAACAGGGGTTCGACTCCCCTACGGGATACCATCTTTAAGTACATTTCCTTTTAGGGAATAAGTGTCTTTAAAAATGGTTACTTTTTAGTGATTATGCTCTTTAACAATTTGGAAAGCTGACGAACAATAATGTGATTTCATTATTGTTCAAATTTAAAAGTTCTCAAATCCTAAGTCTTTAAGATTTAGGTACCAACACACATTCAAGTGTTCTTGGGAATAGCATCATTGCCTGATGTTATTCAAATTTGAGTCCGGCAAAATCGAATGTTATCTCGCTCATAATAAAGAGATAACGCACCTTGGAAACGTCATACTACGTTGTAGCAAACGTATTGCGTTAAGCAAGACCCTTTGGGGTTGTATGGTTAAGTGACTAAGCGTACACGGTGGATGCCTTGGCAGTCAGAGGCGATGAAAGACGTAATAACTTGCGATAAGCCCAGATTAGGTAGTAATAACCATTTGAGTCTGGGATGGATTT
>NZ_LZFW01000062.1 GCF_001676025.1 Vibrio sp. UCD-FRSSP16_30 | reverse complement strand
GACCGGCGATGGTGTTATTAATGCAGCAGAGAGCAGTAGTGCACATATTGAGGGAACAGCCGAAGTGGGTGCGACATTATCGGGTTTGAGTATCCATGATAGTGCAGGCAACACGGTTAATATTTCTGCTAAAGATATGCCTAAGGTAGATAGTAATGGTCACTTTAGTTTAGATAATGTAGATGTGAGCAGCCTGACAGACGGTAAGTTGACGGTACAGGTGACTTCAACAGATGCTGCAGGCAACACGACCTCAGCGTCAGGTGATATTACTCTTGATGCTACWGCAGGCACGATAGCCATCAATGCTCCGATTGCGGGTGATAACTGGCTTAATGGAACCGAGCAAGGTCAGCCACTGGAGATATCAGGTACGACTTCAGGCATTGAAGATCATCAAGTGGTGACCGTGAGCTTTAATGGTCAAGATTATACCGCGACTGTTAGCAATAACGCTTGGACACTCTCAGTGCCAGCGACGGATTTATCGGGCATTAAGGATGCGACGCCCCTGCCTATCACAGCGAATGTTATGGATGCAGCAGGTAACCCAGCACCGCAAGCAAGCCATACCATTGATGTGGATTTAAGTACTACCGCATCAATAAGCATCACAGATGGTTCGACCGGCGATGGTGTTATTAATGCAGCAGAGAGCAGTAGTGCACATATTGAGGGAACAGCCGAAGTGGGTGCGACATTATCGGGTTTGAGTATCCATGATAGTGCAGGCAACACGGTTAATATTTCTGCTAAAGATATGCCTAAGGTAGATAGTAATGGTCACTTTAGTTTAGATAATGTAGATGTGAGCAGCCTGACAGACGGTAAGTTGACGGTACAGGTGACTTCAACAGATGCTGCAGGCAACACGACCTCAGCGTCAGGTGATATTACTCTTGATGCTACAGCAGGCACGATA
>NZ_LZFW01000061.1 GCF_001676025.1 Vibrio sp. UCD-FRSSP16_30 | reverse complement strand
GCGGTTTACTGGCAGGAGAAACGTTGCCCGCCGCATCCGTTGCTGTGGCTGTAATGTCATGATGACCGTCACCCAGTACCGGATTCGGCGTATAAGAGAACGAACCATCTTTACCCGTTATCACCGTATGAACCACGGTACCATCAATCGAAATGGCGACGTGTGCATTCGGCTCGGCATGACCCAATATCTCTGGGGCATTGTTCGAGTTATGATCTGGATTTAAGGCGTTTGGCCAATGCAGTGTCGGTGCATCTGGGATCTTCGTATCGGCTGTGGCCAGTGTCGCACTCATCTCTTGTGACGTGTTACCCGCCTGATCGGTCAGCGTCACTTTAATGTCATGACCCGGCAACACTTCGTGAGACACTAACGAGTGCTTAACGTCATTATCCGTTAAGACATAAGCTCTGTTTTTCCCTTGGCCGTCCGTAATGGTTAAGGTATCACCAACTGTCGCATCGATTGGTAACTTAATGGCTACCGTAATGGTGCCATCAGGCCCTACTTCATTCGCATTGTACTCATGACCTGATTGCGCCTGTGGCACACTCAATTTAGGCTCCGTCACCGTCGTATCAAGCGTAAAACTGAACAACGTGATCGCTGACTTATTCCCCGCCACATCCGTTTGTCGCACTTCAACATGATTCACCCCTTCCTTTGCTGTAAAGGTGTCCAACCATGTTTGACCTGCGTCCGTTGAGTATTCAACTAAGGCACCGCCCTCTATACCTTGAACATCCAACGTGCCCGTATTCGTCAGACCATCCGTTGATGAACGGCCACTGTCTGTAACTAACTGAACGATCGGTGTGCTCACCGCATTGTCTAACGTAAAATCAAGCTCATTGGAGGCCAATGATGCATTACCCGCCGCATCCACTTGTCTTACGCTGACCGTATTATCTCCCGCCTTAGGGGCAAAACTGT
>NZ_LZFW01000059.1 GCF_001676025.1 Vibrio sp. UCD-FRSSP16_30 | reverse complement strand
GGGTAGGGGAGCGTTCTGTAAGCGGTTGAAGGTGGTCTGTAAGGGCTGCTGGACGTATCAGAAGTGCGAATGCTGACATGAGTAACGATAAAGGGAGTGAAAAACTCCCTCGCCGGAAGACCAAGGGTTCCTGTCCAACGTTAATCGGGGCAGGGTAAGTCGACCCCTAAGGCGAGGCCGAAAGGCGTAGTCGATGGGAAACGGGTTAATATTCCCGTACTTCTTATAATTGCGATGGGGGGACGGAGAAGGCTAGGTGGGCCTGGCGATGGTTGTCCAGGTTCAAGTATGTAGGCGGAAGGTTTAGGTAAATCCGGACTTTCTTAACGCTGAGATACGATGTCGAGCTGCTACGTGCAGTGAAGTCATTGATGCCATGCTTCCAGGAAAAGCCTCTAAGCTTCAGATTATAAGGAATCGTACTCCAAACCGACACAGGTGGTCGGGTAGAGAATACCAAGGCGCTTGAGAGAACTCGGGTGAAGGAACTAGGCAAAATGGTACCGTAACTTCGGGAGAAGGTACGCTCTTGGCGGTGAARTCCCTTGCGGATGGAGCTACTAGGAGTCGCAGATACCAGGTGGCTGCAACTGTTTATTAAAAACACAGCACTGTGCAAAATCGTAAGATGACGTATACGGTGTGACGCCTGCCCGGTGCCGGAAGGTTAATTGATGGGGTTAGACTTAGGTCGAAGCTCTTGATCGAAGCCCCGGTAAACGGCGGCCGTAACTATAACGGTCCTAAGGTAGCGAAATTCCTTGTCGGGTAAGTTCCGACCTGCACGAATGGCGTAATGATGGCCACGCTGTCTCCACCCGAGACTCAGTGAAATTGAAATCGCTGTGAAGATGCAGTGTACCCGCGGCTAGACGGAAAGACCCCGTGAACCTTTACTACAGCTTGGCACTGAACATTGACCCTACATGTGTAGGATAGGTGGGAGCCTTTGAAACTTCGTCGCTAGATGGAGTGGAGGCAATCTTG
>NZ_LZFW01000058.1 GCF_001676025.1 Vibrio sp. UCD-FRSSP16_30 | reverse complement strand
CAGCACTTACACACCCTGCCTATCAACGTTCTAGTCTYGAACAACCCTTTAGGACACTTAAAGTGCCAGGGAAGACTCATCTCAGGGCTCGCTTCGCGCTTAGATGCTTTCAGCGCTTATCGATTCCGAACTTAGCTACCGGGCAATGCCATTGGCATGACAACCCGAACACCAGAGGTTCGTCCACTCCGGTCCTCTCGTACTAGGAGCAGCCCCCTTCAATCTTCCAACGCCCACGGCAGATAGGGACCGAACTGTCTCACGACGTTCTAAACCCAGCTCGCGTACCACTTTAAATGGCGAACAGCCATACCCTTGGGACCGACTTCAGCCCCAGGATGTGATGAGCCGACATCGAGGTGCCAAACACCGCCGTCGATATGAACTCTTGGGCGGTATCAGCCTGTTATCCCCGGAGTACCTTTTATCCGTTGAGCGATGGCCCTTCCATTCAGAACCACCGGATCACTATGACCTGCTTTCGCACCTGCTCGAATTGTCATTCTCGCAGTCAAGCGGGCTTATGCCATTGCACTAACCACACGATGTCCAACCGTGTTTAGCCCACCTTCGTGCTCCTCCGTTACTCTTTGGGAGGAGACCGCCCCAGTCAAACTACCCACCAGGCACTGTCCTCAACCCCGATTAGGGGTCTAAGTTAGAACATCAACACTACAAGGGTGGTATTTCAAGATTGCCTCCACTCCATCTAGCGACGAAGTTTCAAAGGCTCCCACCTATCCTACACATGTAGGGTCAATGTTCAGTGCCAAGCTGTAGTAAAGGTTCACGGGGTCTTTCCGTCTAGCCGCGGGTACACTGCATCTTCACAGCGATTTCAATTTCACTGAGTCTCGGGTGGAGACAGCGTGGCCATCATTACGCCATTCGTGCAGGTCGGAACTTACCCGACAAGGAATTTCGCTACCTTAGGACCGTTATAGTTACGGCCGCCGTTTACCGGGGCTTCGATCAAGAGCTTCGACC
>NZ_LZFW01000057.1 GCF_001676025.1 Vibrio sp. UCD-FRSSP16_30 | reverse complement strand
CAAAACTTGAATACGCTATTTAACTACCCGCAAGATATTCGAAAAGCAATTTACACAACCAATGCGATTGAATCACTCAACAGCGTGATACGTAAGGCTTTGAAGAAGCGTAAAATCTTCCCAAATGATGAAGCGGCAACTAAGATGGTTTATCTAGCGATTAAAGATGCCAGTAAAAAATGGACTATGCCCATTCAAAACTGGCGTCAGGCGATGAGTCGATTTATCATCGAGTTCGAAGACCGTGTCGAGAAGCACATAAACTAAATGTCAGTTACACAGAATCTGTTACAGCCTCGTGTTAGCGCAAATGATTTTGCGCTAACATCTTATTAAATAGAAAAGAGCACTTATTAAGTGCTCTTTTTTTGTTTATTAAACGCTATTTTTAGAGTTTATTTTAAATCATCAGGCTCATCTGGGCTTTTTTCATTGGCTTGTTGCTTGCTTTGCTTTTGGCGCTCTTCATCTAACTGTTTAAGCCTGTCTATGTCGTCTTTTTGTGTTTTAGACATAGTGCCAACCTTCATGTTAGCGGTGTATTTTAGAGCTGCGATATTACCTGCTACGACACTGACAACAATAATAATGATAACCCAAGGGTTAAATAAAAATTCAAGGAACATAGAGAGGTTTATCCTACAAAGTCGAAATATTACTCACGTATTGAGTGTAGATGCTATCAAGGTGCTTTAATACCTGTGCATTACCTTCAATGGGGTGAGTGTTTAAGGTATCAGAGAGCATTTGGCAATTAAACGTAGCTAAAGCGTTTGTCGCAACAGCTTTATGGCTAAGGTGCCAAGGCTCAACAGCAACGCCCCCTTTATCTTCCGCATAAGGGAAAAAGAAGCCCAGTGATTTTGCGTGAGTCATTAACCACTGATAAAAAGGCGCTTGATGACCTGTTAAATATTCCCAAGGTTCAAGTTGCAAAGAAACATCGGCTGGTAATAAGTTAATCGCGTAAAGATCAAAATCGCATCCCCAATGATGACGACTGGCACCGGGTAGGGCAGACCATCTTAAAATAGCGTGAATGCGCTGTTCATCGGATAGGCTATTAGCATTAAGTACTTGCCCATTACTATCGAGCAGTGGGCGAGTGCCTAGATACTTATTGTTCCAGATGAGTTGCTGGCGTTTAAAGTCGCGAAAACTGCTGGCAATACCAACATCAAAACCTTGTTTTCTTGCTTGAGTCACTAGCGATAACAGTGCTTCTTTTACCTGTTTATGAACCATCACATTACGCTCATTGAGAATAATAGAGGTTAGGTGAGAATCACTTAGACCGGTGAGTTGTTCCTGGGTCCAATCGCTAGTGTCAGGCATATTATTTTCCTAATAAATTCACTAATACGTTTTGGTACATATCAGCAAGTAGGTCGAGATCTTCGGCTTTAACGCACTCATTCACTTTGTGTATGGTGGCGTTAACAGGGCCTAATTCAATGACGTGTGTGCCCATCTTCGCGATAAATCGACCATCAGATGTGCCACCCGTAGTTAATAGCTGTGGCGCTTTGCCATTTACTTTTTCAACCGCGTCAACAACCGCAGTCAGCAGATCGCCCGTATCGGTTAAGAAAGGTTCGCCGTTAAGTGTCCATTTTAGGTCGTAGTCAAAATCGTATTTATCTAATACTTGATACACGCGCTGTTTAATCTGTTCGTGGTCAATTTCAGTGCTGTATCTTAGGTTAAACATGGCGTGCAATTCTCCGGGAATAACATTGCTTGCGCCAGTACCTGAGTTTAAATTCGGGAACTGAAAGCTTGTTGGCGGGAAGAACTCATTACCATTGTCCCATTCAATCTGGCTTAGCTCTGCCATCGCAGGTAGCGCAAGGTGAATAGGGTTCTTTGCGATATGAGGGTAAGCCACATGGCCTTGTATACCTTTAACGGTAAGCTCACCAGTAAACGAGCCACGGCGACCATTTTTGACGATATCACCCACGTATTCGGTACTTGAAGGTTCGCCGACGATACACATATCGATAATTTCGTTACGTGCTACCAGCGTGTCAACAACTCGAGTTGTACCATTGATAAATGGACCTTCTTCATCGGAGGTGATGAGAAACGCAATTGAGCCGGTATGATCAGGGTTTTCAGCAATAAAGCGTTCAACTGCCACGACCATTGAAGCAAGTGAGCCTTTCATATCTGCCGCGCCACGAGCGTATAAATAGCCATCTTTTAACGTAGGTTCAAACGGTGGCGTGTTCCAATCTGCAAGGTTGCCAACAGGTACTACATCGGTATGTCCGGCAAAAGCAAATAGGGGAGCTTGCGTACCCTTACGAGCCCAAAGGTTCAGGGTGTCGTCAAAGTGCATTACTTCAATTTCAAAGCCGAGTGCTTTAAGGCGCTCAATCATTAGAGGTTGGCAACCGGCATCTTCAGGGGTAACAGATTGGCGACTAAGTAGGTCAATAGCGAGTTCTAAAACTGGACTTGAATTCATCCTAATTCCTTAATAAGAGATAGAGTTAAACGTGAAAAATATTATGGTATTGGTCCGCTTTGAAGCCGAGATGTAGCATGTCGCCAATACGGATAATAGGACGTTTAATCATTGCAGGTTGTTCTACAAGGAGTGAAATAGCCAAGTCATGATTGAGAGACTGTTTTTGCTCATCAGACAGCTGACGATAAGTTGTGCCGCGCTTATTAAGCACTAACTCCCAACCAAAGTGATCGCAAAATTCACCAACAAGCTCAGGTGTGATGCCTTGCTTACGGTAGTCATGAAAAGTAAATTCGATTTGATGTTCTTGAAGCCACTTCTTTGCTTTCTTTATGGTGTCACAATTGGGGATACCATACATAATTACGCTCATTGTCTGTCCTTAGTGCGCGAGTTATTGATTTATATAACTTTGAATCCTATCAAACAAATCTGTTGGGGTGTATCCCTAACTCGGGCTGAGGATGGCTTCGTTACTTAGATAAGGATAAATTGCCGTCAATAAAGGGATAAATTGATGTTGTTTGATCAGACTCAAGTCTTGCTTGGTGATAATGACAATAATTGATGAAACCGTTTTGGAGGTGGTAGTGGAACTAAATCCTGTTTTTGCTCGTCGCTTATATATTACCTATTTGATAGCAAGTATTGAGCGCCCTAATGTACCTAGATTAGTCGAACACACAGGTTGGCCACGTCGCACTATTCAGGATGTGTTAAAGGCTCTACCTGGGCTAGGTGTCACCTTGTCTTTTATTCAAGATGGTCGCCGCCATAATGACGGCTATTATCAGCTGTTAGATTGGGGGGCACTTGATGAAGAGTGGGTGATAGAAAATACCGAAAAGATATATTCTCACCTAAATTAGCTTTCAGCATAAGTGCTCTAAGTTGCTGTATATTAGTGCTTTAGTTGTTTTTAAACGGGCTTTAATGCGCAATGAGCACAGTGTAACCAATAAAACCAAGCCAGCTGACCAACAATAGTACCCAAGGTAATCGCGAGTTTGTCTCTGAAGGCGTTTTTTCGTCTACTTCGGTGATCTCTGCTTGAGAAGTGCTTTGCTTTTTCTTAAGCTCTTTCTTTTTGAATTTACTCGCATCGCGGGATTTTTGCTTTTCACGTTTTTTGTATTCAGCAATGCCTTTTTCAATACCTTGCGCAATAAGCTTAGTTTGCTCTTTTGTTTGCCCTGGTTTTTGAGTCGATTTTGCAACTTGCATGGCTTGTTGCTGAGTCTGCGTTGAAACTGACGTATTGTTCTTCTTCATAAATATTTAGTAAGTAAAGTGATAACATTAATTATGCCTTTAAATGTAAATAATTACCTCAAGAGAAAGTGGACAGTGTGCGCTACTTAATTGAAGAGTATGATAAAAATGGCTACCTTAAGGCACCCTACTGGTTATGGCTATGTTGGCTATTTTTAGCTAGGGGATGGATAGTTTTTGTTATGGCCGCTGCGACCCGAGATAAAGGTAGCGATATCTTAGCAATGATCTATCCGAATTCTTCTGGTTTATACACCATAATGGCGATGGGAGTTCCCTGCCTGTTATTGATGTGGGTAATGGAATTACGTTCTCCAGATCGACAGTGGTTAAACAAGCTCATTAAGCTTGGACGCCCAGTCACCGTTTTAATTGCGATAGTGCAGCTGTCTTTTGAGCTGTATTATATTTCACTACAGCATGGCCAATTTAGTTGGGGTGGATCGCTATCAGTTGTCGGATTAAGTTGGATTATTATCTATCTATTTAATAGTCGACGAGTGAAAGATTGCTTTAAAGGTCATTAATACTAATCGTAGTCAATAAATAAAACTTAATGACGCATTGTGATTGGTACAAACCTCAATATTTTTATAATTAGTTTGGATGGAGTAAACATGATTCAACCTCAAGCCGCGATAGTTCCAGAGCCGAACCCATTTGCCTTATATGTTCTTATAAAGGCGACTGGCGATAAAAACAAAGTATTAAAAGCGTTACAGCAAGTAGCTGAGTGGGTAGGTGACATAAACTCTAATCAACCTGGTGCAAACTTAGCCACCAGTGTGGCATTTTCACACCAGTTTTGGGCTAGTAGCTTAAACGAAGAATTGCCAAGTGAGCTAATTCCATTTCCAGTTCTTGAGTGCAATGACAAAGTAGCGCCAACAACAGAAGCTGACATCTTGTTGCATTGTCACTCTACTCGTCATGATCTGCACTTTTTCTTGCTGCGTAAACTGATGCTAGAAATCTCTGAAGATGCCGTTATCGTTGATGAGACGTATTCATACCGCTACCTTGATTCTCGTGATATGACGGGCTTTATTGATGGCACTGAAAACCCTGCAGGCGCAGCCGACAGAACGGAAGTGGCATTAGTCGCTGACGGTCCGTTTGCTGGTGGTAGTTATGTGATGGTTCAGCGTTTTGAACATTCATTACCAGCATGGAATGCGCTTTCAGTTAAACAACAAGAGAAAATCATTGGTCGCACTAAAGAAGACTCTATCGAGCTTGATGATGTCGCAGCACACTCTCACGTAGGACGTGTTGATATTAAAGAAGAAGGTAAAGGACTTAAGATTGTTCGCCATAGCTTGCCATACGGCACAGTGTCAGCGGAACATGGTCTGCTGTTCATTGCTTACTGTCATACGCTGCACAACTTCACTGCGATGTTAGAAAGCATGTACGGTCAAGTCGACGGCGAAACTGACCAACTTCTTGAATACACTAAAGCAGTGACAGGCGCATACTTCTTTGCACCTAGTGATAACATGCTTAAGAGCCTTGCTATCGTTTAAGTTTTGCTTAATACGGTACAGTCGCTTTATTTTAGGTATAAAAAAACGCAGCCAATGGCTGCGTTTTTATTCGCTTGAATCTAAGTAGTAATTACTTAGTTACGCGTAGTACTGGAGTTTCACCAACAGTAACAGCACCAGAAAGCTTATTAAGCTCTTTGATTTCGTCCATGTTAGAAATAACAACTGGAGTTAGAGTCGATTTTGCTTTCTCTTCTAGGAATGCAAGGTCAAACTCAATGATAGTGTCGCCAGCTTTTACTTCTTGGCCTTCAGAACCGATGCGAGTGAAACCTTCACCCTTCAGTTCAACAGTATCAATACCGAAGTGAACGAATAGTTCGATACCGTCAGTAGATTCGATAGAGAACGCATGGTTGGTTTCAAAAATCTTACCAATAGTACCATTCACTGGAGCAACAATTTTGTTGCCTGTTGGTTTGATAGCGATGCCGTCACCAACGATTTTTTCAGCGAAAACTACATCTGGCACATCTTCAATGTTAACGATCTCACCAGAAAGAGGTGAAATGATTTCGATTGAACCTGCAGTGTTGCCTTCGTCCGATACCAGCTTCTTAAGTTTGTCAAACAGACCCATTACATGCTCCTAAGCAGTTTATATCTATTAAATTATATTATTAGTTTGTTTTATCCGCGATAAATTTCGCTACGTGCGCTTCAATTTCTGCAGCAGTTGGCATTTGCAGAGCTTCCTCTGCCATTGCTTTTACTTCTGAGAAATTTGCATTACGAATTACTTTCTTCACTGCAGGGATAGAGATGCCGCTCATTGAGAACTCATCTAGACCCATACCTAGTAGAAGAAGTGTTGCGCGTTCATCGCCCGCTAATTCACCACACATTCCAGTCCACTTACCTTCCTTGTGAGAAGCGTCAATCACCTGTTTAATAACAGTAAGTACTGCTGGTGATAGTGGATTGTATAGATGAGAAATAAGCTCATTACCACGGTCTACTGCTAGAGTATACTGAGTTAAGTCATTTGTACCAATACTAAAGAAAGAAACTTCTTTTGCTAGGTGATGAGCAATTGCAGCTGCGGCAGGAGTTTCTACCATCACGCCAATTTCAATTTCTTCATCAAAAGCCAGACCTTCAGAGCGAAGTTCTGCTTTGTACTCTTCGATAGCGGCTTTCAGTTCACGGATTTCTTCAACAGAAATAATCATAGGGAACATGATGCGTAGTGTACCGTGTGCTGATGCACGAAGGATACCACGCAGCTGATCACGTAAAATTTCACGACGATCTAAGCTGATACGGATAGCACGCCAGCCAAGAAATGGGTTCATTTCTTGTGGTAGATCCATATAAGGTAGATCTTTATCACCGCCAATATCCATAGTACGGATAATCACAGTGTGGCCATTTACAGATTCTGCGACTTCTTTATACGCTTGGTACTGTTCTTCTTCAGTAGGCAGTGCTGTACGATCCATAAATAGGAATTCAGTACGGTAAAGACCAACACCTTCACCACCGTTGCGAACAATACCGTCACAATCTTTAACAGTACCAATGTTGCCACATACTTCTACTTGATGGCCATCAAGAGTAATGGCTGGCAAGTCTTTTAGTTTCGCAAGTTCAGCTTTATCAGCTATGAATTGATCACGAATTTGCTGAGCTTCTGTTAGTTCAGCTTCAGTTGGATTGATGATGATTTTATTATTCATCGCATCCAGAATAAGCATGTCGCCGTTTTTCACTTGTTTAGTGATGTCGTTAGTACCCACAATTGCAGGAAGCTCAAGTGAGCGCGCCATGATTGAGGTATGAGACGTACGGCCGCCAATGTCACAGGCAAAACCAAGAACGTAATCTAGATTAATTTGCGCTGTTTCAGAGGGAGTAAGATCGTAAGCAACAAGGATGACTTCTTCATTGATATCCGCTAGAGATACAATGTTGATACCAAGCGCATTTTTTACAAAGCGAGTGCCGATATCACGAATGTCAGTTGCACGTTCTTTTAAGTATTCGTCATCTAAAGACTCAAGCGCTACCGCTTGTTCTTCGATTACTGAGTAAATTGCAAAGTCTGCAGAAAGCTTATCGCCCTTGATAAGAGTAAGAATCTCTTCTTCCAGTTCTTCATCTTCAAGAAGCATAATGTGACCTTCAAAGATCGCTTCTTTTTCTTCACCGAAAGTTTCTAGAGCTTTTTGTCTGACGATTTCAAGTTGAGCCGCTGATTTGTTACGAGCATCATAAAAACGCTGTACTTCAGCTTCTACTTGGTCGGCAGAGATTTTGTTTTTGTTTAGAACGATTTCATCTTCTTGAAGTAGTAGTGCTTTACCAAAAGCAATACCTGGAGACGCTAGAATGCCTGAGATCATAGCTTTACCTTAACTTGGTCATAAGTGGGCGGGTAACGAATTGTTAGCTTAGAGGCTATTTTAATAAAGCCACTTGGTTGGTAACAACAAAGTGGCTCTAAATACTAAAATAGTTATCTCTTAGTGTAACTCATCCATTAGAGCAACTAAGTGGTCTACAGCTTCTGTAGCTTGTGAACCTTCAGCTGAAATAGTGACCATAGTGCCTTTTACTAGACCTAGAGTTTGAAGCTTGAATAGGCTTTTTGCGCTAGCGCTTTTACCGTTAGAAGTTACAGTGATATCTGCATCAAATGCTTTAGCTTCTTTAACAAACTGCGCTGCTGGGCGAGTGTGAAGACCATTTTCTGCTGTGATTTCTACTTGCTTCTCGTACATGTGATATACCCCGTTGATATTAGATTATGTTTATAATCCTGAGCGGCTAGAAAGTTAGGCTCAGGATCTCGGCTGTGTAAGTTCTTATGACTTTTATAGACAGCCTAAATAATTGCTTCTTTTATTTTGAACTAAAAAATAAAGCTTAGAAATAGTACCAAAAGCTGACTACTAATCAATAAAAAAGCCCCTAAAAGGGGCTTTTTTGATGGAAAATTTGATTTGAGCACAGTTTTTTTGCGGTTATTGTTGATTTTCTTTTTCAGTAAAGATACCAGCAAATAGAGCAGTACTTAGGTAACGCTCACCTGAACTAGGCAATACTGTAACAATAGTTTTCCCTTTAAATTCAGGTAGTTCGGCAATTTTGTTTGCTGCAACAACGGCTGCACCAGAAGAGATGCCGGCTAAGATGCCTTCTTCTTCCATTAGTCGTTTCGCCATTTCAATCGCTTCATCTGAAGTTACGGTCACAACTTTATCGACAAGCTCTAAATCTAGGTTGCCAGGGATGAATCCAGCACCAATACCTTGAATCTTATGTGGAGCAGGTTGAATATCTTTACCCGCTAGAACTTGGCTAATTACCGGAGATTCTGCAGGTTCTACTGCAACAGAAGTAATCGCTTTGCCCTTAGATTTAAGGTAACGGCTGGTACCTGTAATAGTACCGCCCGTACCAACACCTGATACCAGTACGTCAATTTCACCATCTGTTGCTTCCCAAAGTTCAGGGCCAGTGGTTTTTTCATGGATAGCAGGGTTAGCTGGGTTGTTAAATTGTTGTAGAAGAAGAGTTGTCTCTGGCTTTTGCGCAACAATTTCTTCCGCTTTTGCAATTGCGCCATTCATGCCTTTGGCCGCTTCTGTTAGAACTAGGTTCGCACCCAGAGCTTTAAGCAGTTTACGACGTTCAAGACTCATTGATTCAGGCATAGTCAGTGTTAGCTTGTAACCGCGAGCGGCTGCAACAAAAGCAAGAGCAACACCAGTATTACCACTGGTAGGTTCGACAAGTTCGATACCTTGTTTAAGAGCGCCAGATTTCTCTGCTTCCCAAACCATGTTGGCACCAATACGACATTTCACACTAAAGCTAGGGTTACGAGCTTCAATTTTAGCAAGAACGTTACCGTTACTTACGCGGTTTAAACGAACTAGAGGTGTGTTACCAATAGTGAGTGAGTTGTCATCGTAAATCTTGCTCATGCTAGCTTCCTTTTGCGTTAACACATTAATTATATTAGTGTGAATCAATTAGTTGAGTGATTCGTTTAAGCGAATTCTACCCAACTAGAATAAGGGTCATTGCGCATAAGACCAAGGAATAAAATGTTATAACTAATAGCTAACCTTTTGATGTTGTTTAAACTCAGTGACCCACATTAGCGTTGCACCACAGACAGCAACAGGCATTATAATGAGGTTCAAAAGGGGAATAGAGGTAAATATGGTGACCATTGCACCGTAACCGTATGCTTTACCCTGCTTTGCTTTAAGAGCAAATCTCATTGAGTTGAAATCGACCTTGTGGTTATCAAATGGGTAGTCACAATATTGTATAGCGAGCATCCAACTGGTGAAAATAAACCAGACAAAAGGAGCAACGGTTTGACCAAATGCAGGGATCAGTAATAACAGGAACAATCCGATGGCTTTTGGCAGTAGATAAACAATTTTTCGCCATTCGCGAGCTAATATTCTTGGGACATCTTTGATTAACTCAGCCACACTTTGATCTATCATGCCTTCTGGGCTTAGTTGTTGTTCAACCTTTTCGGCAAGCAGTCCATTAAAGGGAGCGGCAATAAAGTTAGCAAGAGTGCTAAAGAAGTAGGAAAAGGTTGCTAAAATAGTGAGAGCAAGTAATGGCCATAGAATATAGCTAAGCCAAGATAAAAATTCGGGTAATGCGCCAATCCAGTGTTCAATCCATTGATTGAGATGGCTAAATAGATAAAATAGAGCCCCACCAACAAGTATGATGTTGATAAGTAGAGGCATGAAAACATAGCGGCGTAGCCCTGGTTGCATCGCAATTTTGAAGCCAGAGAAAAAATAACCGATACCGGACATTGGGTTTAAATTTTGGTGCATCTTATTCTTCCAATTACAGTGTTTGAAGCGGATTAGCCTTAATATAAGAAAAGCGTGTTCAAAATCACAGCATAAAGTACATACTTACTGTGAAAATGTTCAACTCTGTTGCAGAGTTTTGTTAAAGTAGTTTTAAGTCACTTAATCTCGGTGCCTCACCAGAGTAAAGCAGAGAGCAAAAAATGCAGGAATTGCGAATCGTATTAATAGTTGTAGGTGTGTTAGCCATTGCTGGCCTACTTGTCCATGGTTTGTGGACCAATAAACGCGAACAAAATGGACGGTTTTCTGATAAACCATTAAGCAAGCTCGCTGATGAACCACTATCTGAGTCTGAAACGGTATCTAAAAAGAGTTCAGCAGCAGAAGAAACAACATCAGTTAATGATGACTTTGATGTTGTGAAGGTTACTCAAAAAAGCGATAAAAAAGAGCCAAGTTTCTCAAGTTTTGATGATGATATTGGCGACCCGCTGCTAGAAACGGCTCAAAATGATAAGTTCAGTAAAGAACACACAGAAGAGGTCAAACCTTCTGTCACTGTTTACCCTGAAGAACTGCCTACAATCACCATCAGCTCAGATGCTTATTCTAAGCATGAAAATGAGTCCTCTTCGGCCTTTATGACTAAAGAGCCGAATGTTGATGTTTCTGAGCAAGTTGAAGCTGTGCCATCAGTCACAACAACATTTAATGAGCCTGAAGTAGAACCTGTCCCTATGACGGTGGTGGGTTTGGAGAAATCAGAGCCAGAATTAGTCGAGCCTAAGAAGGTAGAAGCACAACCGGCTGAGCCAGAAATGGAAGTATTGGTGTTACACGTTCAAGCGCCACCAAAGCAGGTGTATGTTGGCACTGAGCTTTTTGACAGCATGCAGCAAAATGGCCTTCATTTTGGTCCTATGGATATTTATCATCGTTATGCGGATCTCTCAGGTACTGGCAAGGTGCTATTTAGTGTGGCGAACATGCTAAAACCTGGAACGTTATCTCACGACGATCCTGAGACGTTTACAACCGAAGGTATCTCCTTCTTCATGACGCTTCCAAGTTATGGCGATCCGGAGCAGAACTTTAAGATTATGCTGACTACAGCGCAAATGATTGCTGATGACCTAGGCGGAAATGTATTGGATGACAAACGTGCATTGATGACTCCGGGACGAATCAGCGCATTCAAACGCCAAATTCAAGATTTTGTGCATCGTCAAAAAGCGCGAGAAGCTAGCACTATTTAATGACTTGTAATTTGACCACCCAGTAACATCAAATGATTAAAGGGCTCTGCATAGAGCCTTTTCTTTTTCCAATTTTTGAGAAACCCCCTATGTCTGATTCTATTTCACAACAACACGCTAAGCTCGCCCAAGCATTGCACTACCATGCAGTGCGTTACTACGTTGAGGATAGCCCTGAGATCCCTGATGCAGAATACGACAGATTGATGCGCCAGTTGCTTGAACTAGAACAGCAAAACCCGCAACTCATCACCTTAGACTCACCTTCTCAACGAGTTGGTGGTACGCCTTTATCTGGCTTTACTCAAGTTGCGCACCAAGTCCCTATGTTATCGCTTGATAATGCCTTTGATGATGATGAATTAAAGGCATTTCATAAACGTGCTCAAGATAGGCTTAATGAATCTGAATTAGGCGCTTTTAGTTGTGAGCCAAAATTAGACGGCCTTGCGGTCAGCTTAATGTATGAAAATGGCTTACTGGTGCAGGCGGCAACTCGTGGTGATGGCGCAACAGGGGAAAACATTACGCAAAATGTGCGCACTATCAGTGCTATACCTCTGAAACTGCAAGGTGAGGGTTTTCCCACACGCCTTGAAGTGCGTGGTGAAGTGTTTATGCCAAAGGCTGGTTTTGAACGCATTAATGAACAAGCAATAGCAAAAGGTGACAAGCCTTTTGCTAACCCAAGAAATGCCGCTGCGGGCAGTTTGCGCCAGTTGGATTCAAAAATTACCGCTAAGCGTCCATTGGGGTTTTATGCTTACAGTGTGGGAGTGATTGAAGGTGGCGAGCTTGAGCAGAGTCATTATCAGCGCTTTATTCAACTTAAAGGCTGGGGACTTCCGATGTGTCCTGCGGTGCGTAAAGTCAGCTCTCTAAATGAAGTTATCGCCTACTATCAGCACATTTTACAAACTCGTGATCAGTTAGATTATGAGATAGATGGTGTGGTCATCAAACTTGATGATATCGATAAACAAGAGCAGTTGGGCTTTGTTGCAAGAGCGCCTCGCTGGGCCATTGCTTATAAATTTCCAGCGCAAGAAGAGCTGACCGTTTTAAATGATGTCGAGTTTCAAGTCGGTCGCACTGGCGCGATCACTCCTGTTGCAAAATTAGAGCCGGTATTTGTTGGTGGTGTGACGGTGAGTAATGCCACTTTGCATAATGCTGATGAGATTCAGCGTTTAGGCGTTTGCATTGGTGATACGGTGATCATTCGCCGTGCGGGAGACGTGATTCCGCAAATTACTGCCGTGGTACTCGATAGACGCCCTGATGATGCTCAGCCGATTGTATATCCTGTTGTTTGCCCTGTGTGCGGCTCTGATGCAGAGCGTACAGAAGGGGAGGCCGTTACGCGCTGTACTGGCGGTTTAGTGTGTTCGGCGCAACGCAAACAAGCTTTAAAGCACTTTGTTTCTCGTAAAGCGATGGATGTTGATGGTTTGGGTGACAAAGTGGTTGAACAACTTGTCGATAAAGAAATGGTCGAGACACCAGCAGATCTTTTCAAACTGAGTGCCGGTCGAATTACCGTCTTAGAACGTATGGGGCCAAAATCGGCTCAGAACGTGATTGATGCGTTGCAAAAATCCAAACAAACGACCTTGCCGAGATTTTTATATTCACTAGGTATTCGTGAAGTGGGAGAAGCGACAGCCGCTAACCTTGCGCTGCACTTTAAAACCTTAGATAAGATTGAACAAGCCAGTGTGGAACAGCTACTCGAAGTCTCTGATGTGGGCGCGATTGTGGCTGAGCATATCAAAGTCTTCTTTGCTCAAGAGTCAAACCAAGTGGTGATTGCTGATCTGATTGAAAGTGGCATTACTTGGGAAGAGATTATTGAAGTGGCTAATGCGCAAGAGTTGCCATTAGCGGGTAAAGTCGTGGTGTTGACGGGGTCTTTATCTCAGCTAACTCGCTCTGATGCCAAAGCCGCTTTACAAAACTTAGGCGCAAAAGTGACGGGCAGTGTGTCGAAAAAAACAGACATTCTTTTTGCAGGAGAAGCAGCAGGTTCGAAACTGGCCAAAGCTCAAGATCTAGGTATTGAAGTTCAAGACGAACAAGGCTTAATTAAGCTGATGCAAGACAACGGAATGTAAAATAGCTGAGGGGCTGGGCTTCTAGGACCTAGGTTTCTAGAACCCAGAACCCAGAACCCAGGATCTACAACCTAGGTCCTGTTCCCTTATCCCTTAACTCGTATATACAGCACTATCCCTTCCACCTTATACACTTCCACAGCCGTGCCTGCGGTTATGCTTTGCTCGGACACTGCAGACCAAGAGGTATCACCTAGTTGGATTCTGCCTTTTCCGACGGGAAAATCTTCGGTCAGAGTCGTGAATTGACCAATCAGACTTTGCGAGCGTTTATTTAAGGTTGTGGTTTTCTCATCTTGCTTATCTTTGCCCTTTTGGTATCGCCACCATAGCCAAGTGGTTACTAAGCTAAAGGTGGCAAAACTCATCCACTGCATTTGCCAGCCAAGTGGCAAAAGAGTCAGTAGTAGGCCAACGATTAAGGCTGAAATGCCCAGCCACAGAAAATAGCCAGCAGTGCCTAGCAACTCAAAGCAGAGTAGTGCTAGACCCAACGCCAGCCAGTGCCAGTGATTAACCTGTTGTAGCAGTTCTATCACGCTTTATCCTTGTCGCTACTGGTTTTGAACATTTCTGCTACGCCGGCAATTGAGCCCATAAGCCCTGTAGCTTCTAGTGGTAGCATAATGACTTTGCCGTTTTCAGCTTGGCCAATGGCTTTTAATGCATCGGTATAACCTTGCGCGATAAAGTAGTTCACCGCTTGCATGTCACCGGCTGCAATGGCTTGTGACACCATGGTGGTTGCCTTTGCTTCCGCTTCCGCAGAACGTTCACGCGCTTCGGCTTGTAAGATAGCTGCTTGCTTTTCACCTTCTGCTTTTAGGATCTCAGATTGCTTGTGACCTTGAGCTTTTAGAATTTCAGCTTGTCTGATGCCTTCCGCTTCTAGTACTTCAGCACGTTTGTTACGCTCAGCCTTCATCTGCGCATTCATTGCCGCCGTTAGATCCGCGGGTGGTTGCACGTCTTTAATTTCAATACGGGTAACTTTAACGCCCCATGGGTTGGTTGCTTCATCGACAATAGTCAGTAGGCGGGTATTGATGACGTCTCTTTGGCTGAGCATTTCATCAAGCTCCATAGAGCCCAGAACAGTACGAATATTGGTTAGAGTTAGGTTGCGAATGGCATGCTCAAGCTCGGTAACTTCATAAGCGGCTTTAGGCGCATCAAAAACTTGCACGAAACAGACGGCGTCGATAGTGACATTGGCGTTGTCTTTTGAAATAACTTCTTGAGCTGGAATATCCATCACTCGTTCCATCATGTTGATTTTATTACCGATAGAGTCGATAAATGGAACGATTAAGTTAAGTCCTGGTTGAAGAGTTTTAGTGTAACGACCAAAACGTTCAACGGTCCAGTTACTCCCTTGAGGAACAGTTTTGATACCAGAAATGATTAAGATAACGGCCAATGCGATAAAAATAGCAATGGTAATGAGGGTTGAATCCATACTGACTTTCCTCTAAGTAAAAGTATTTAAGCATTCACTATACCTTATTTTTTGTTGAATCTATGTCCAACTACAAGAAAAAGTATCGTCAATAAAAAGAAAAAAGGCGTGAAATAATCACGCCTTAATAGGATAACGGTTTTAATATTCAATAGGGTTAGTAAAGAATAGAGTACAGCTGTCTGCGGTATTGTTTTGCTACTGTATTTTCTTGGCCTAATGCCGATAACACATCCATAAAGGTCTTTCTTAATTCACCGTCTAATACACCGAGCTCTTTAGAGATAAATGACCAAAGCAGCTCTAGCGCTTCATCACTACGGTTAACTGCATGGTATTGCAGTGCCAGTTCATTGGCGATTTGAGCATTGCTTGAATCATTGGCAAGTTGCGTTTCTAGCGCTTGAATTTCAGGGCTGTTAGCGGCTTGAGCATGAAGTTCGAGTTTGGCAATTAACCCTTTGTAATAGTTATCTTGATACTCAAGTGGAATGCGACTCAATAGCGCTTCAGCTTCACTAAACTGCGCGGTGGCGAGTAGGCAGTCTGCTGTCGCGAGTTTAACTTCAGCCTTATTTTTCATCTCATCAGCCACTGAATTAAAAAGTGCTAATGCTTCAACATATTTTTGCTCTGACATTAATGTGAGGGCTTGTTGCAGGTTCAACTCATCTTGGCTAGGAAGATGCTTTTGTAACATGGCTTCAATAGCTTGTATTGGTTGTGGGCCACCCAGACCATCAACAGCTTGTCCTTGATTGAATAAAGCTATAGTTGGTAAAGCCTGAACACCAAATTGCCCAGCGATTTGCTGTTCTTGTTCGCAGTTAAGCGTCGCGAGAGTAAATGCACCTGCATATTTTTGAGCAAGTTGCTGCATTTGAGGAACAAGATCTGCACTTTCTTGGCTCATTGGAGCCCAGAAGTAAACAACAACGGGGGTGGTCATGGAGCCTTCCAGTATTTGTTGGAAGTTTTGCTGGTTCATTTCTACGATGAATTCTGAGTGCATGGTGGTTGTTCCTAGACTAAGAGTAGTTACGCTAATTACTTTATAGATTGGGTTAGTTTAGGCAATCTCAAGGTGTGACTTGATTAGAAACAAAAAACTCAGGTCATTCGCGTTAAATAGATAGATAACGGAGTGAACCTGAGCTTTGGTAGGCTTGGTTGTAGTAGGGGTTACAATAGTACTAATACAAGAACCACAACCCCTACACTTAACCAATTAAGTTTGTTTAAAGACATCTCGTCCTTTGCAACCTGTAATAGGATTAACTGTGATAGACGCTATTTTGCCCAACTTTTATTACATATTTATGGCGAAAGAGAACTTTTATGAAATTGCTTTAATAAAACTTGTTAATTTGTTGTGTAAATAGTCATAAATTTCAATTTATCTAATTCTACTTATCACTTGTTTTTTACGATTATTAGCGTGGCAATAGCTGTGTCAGTGCTGGTTGCAGCCGAGAATAAGTAAACCTAAAGCCCATTTCCGTTAATCGTTTCGGCTTGGCTTTGACACTGTCAAACAGTAGGCAACACGACTCACCAAGTGCCAGTTGCATGACAAATCTTGGAGTAAAAAGAAAATGTGGTCTGGCGAGGGTTTTGGCTAACGTTTGGCTGAACTCTTTGTTTGTCACTGGGTGGGGAGCCACCATATTAAACGGACCACTGCAATTGGGCGTTTCTAGCAGAAACTGAATGGCACGAACCATATCTTGGATATGAATCCAAGGCATGTATTGTTGCCCTGCGCCAAAAGGACCACCCAGTCCAAGTTTATATGGCAACAACATCTTATCTAAAGCGCCTCCATTTTCACCTAATACGATACCGGTTCTAAGGATGGCTACGCGAGTTGAATTATTAACCACTTGATTGGCTAATTGCTCCCATTTTTGGCAAACATAATGGGGAAATCCATCCGATTTATACGGTGTATCTTCAGTGACAATAAGCTGTTTTTGATCGCCATAGATACCAACAGCCGAGCCATTAATCAAAACGGCCGGTGGATTGTCACTTTGATTAATGAGCTCAACCAATCTCTGGGTAATTTGCCATCGACTATCACAAATAAGCTTCTTTTGGCTGTCTGACCAACGCTGATTGGCGATGGGTTCGCCAGCCAAGTTAATAATAGCGTCAAACTCTGAAACATCATCAATAGCATCTAAAGATGCAATTAGCTTTAAGCAGTTAGGATTAACATGTTTGAACTGACTTGCCGCATGCTCACAATCTCTGGTTAAGATCGTCATTTGGTGAGGTATTAGCTGTTTGATCAAGGCGCGACCAATAAACCCAGTGCCTCCAGTAATCAATATGTTCATACCTGCTCCAAATAAAATAATGAAATAGTGCTGTGTAAGCGAAATGAGTAACTACACACTATTATTTATACGACGTGACGAAAACACCGTGCTACTAACCTAGCACCTTGTGGGTAAAACCTATAATTATAGAGATCGTATTTCTGGCTTTACATCACACCTTGCCGTCGAAATATTGACCATAGTGACATTATAAAGACTATTCCATCATACGAAGTATCCAATCTATAAGGAACAGTTACCGCTGATGCATGCCTTTCTGCGATCTTTTATTGATAGTGCAAAAGATCTGACCCCCATTGTATTGGTGGTGGCATTTTTTCAGTTGGTGATCCTACAGCAACCGTTACCGTACTTTTTTACCATTCTAATTGGCATGTTATTGGTGGTGTTAGGGCTAACCTTATTTGTGTTAGGCCTTAACATGGGACTGTTTCCAATTGGTGAGTCTATGGCGCAAGCTTTTGCTCGTAAAGGCAGTGTCTGTTGGTTGTTGTTTTTTTCATTCTGCCTTGGATTTGGCACCACCATTGCAGAGCCAGCACTGACTGCGGTTGCGATGGAAGCGGCGCAAGTGGCAGCAGAAGAGGGCATCATCAAGCTTGGCTTGGAGAGCATGCAAACTTATGCTGATAACCTTAGACTGACAGTCGCATTATCTGTGGGCTGCGCGTTGGTGCTTGGGGTCTATCGCATACTAAAAGGTTGGCCTATACACATCATGATCATTAGTGGTTATTTGCTGGTGGTATGTCTCACTTTTTTTGCACCAGAGAGCATTATTGGTATTGCCTATGACTCTGGTGGCGTGACCACTTCAACCATTACTGTCCCTTTAGTGACCGCTCTGGGGGTTGGGCTTGCCTCTTCGATTAAGGGACGAAACCCTATGGTCGATGGTTTTGGTTTAATTGCCTTTGCCTCTTTGCTACCGATGATCTTTGTCATGCTTTATGGAGTATGGCTGTCATGATCACTTTAACTCACACCATTAATGTATTTGCCTCTACGGTACTGGATATTCTTCCCATTGCAGTAATCCTGTTTACTTTTCAAATAGCGGTATTGCGCCGTCCTATCCGTAACTTGCCGTCAGTACTTTTAGGTTTCGTATTGGTCATTATTGGATTGGCTCTGTTTCTCATTGGCTTGGAAGCGGCTTTATTTCCTTTAGGGGAAACGATGGCAATGCAGCTCACTACGCCTGAGTTTTTACAAGAGATGCGTTTGTCCGATCTTGGGGTTTTACAATGGTTTGATTACTACTGGGTCTATCTGTTCGCTTTTTGTATTGGCTTTAGTACCACCGTTGCCGAGCCGTCTTTAATTGCGGTTGCGATTAAAGCCAATCAAGTCTCAGGTGGCAGCATCAAGGTCAATGGACTGCGCCTCGCGGTGGCACTTGGTGTGGCATTTGGCATCACTTTAGGCTGTTACCGAATTGTGGCAGGCGACCCTATTCATTACTACATAATCGTCGGTTATCTGATTGTGATTATTCAGACCTATTTAGCCCCTGCGATGATTGTCCCGCTGGCTTATGACAGTGGCGGAGTGACGACCTCAACGGTCACCGTCCCCTTAGTCACAGCGCTTGGGCTTGGATTAGCTTCAACGGTTCCGGGTCGAAGCCCATTAATTGATGGCTTTGGCTTAATCGCATTTGCCAGTTTGTTTCCCATTATTACCGTTATGGGATACGCACAGATCACACGCTGGCTAAACCAGCGCTGTCCTATAAAGGAGGACTCTAATGAGATTTAAATTGATATTAGCCTTTGTTGAAGACACCCGAACCGATGCGGTTTTGGATGCGGCAAGAACCGCAGGCGCAACAGGTGCTACGGTGATCAGTAATGCACGAGGGGAAGGACTTAACAAAAAGCGCACCTTTTTGGGCTTAACGTTAGAGGTGCAAAAGGATGTACTGCTGTTTGTGGTAGAGGAGCACCTATCTCGTAGAATCCTCGAAAAAATCAGTGATATTGGTGAGTTTGATCAACAGCCAGGGCAGGGCATTGCGGTGCAAATTGATGTGGAAGATGCGGTTGGGGTTGCTCATCAAGTCGAAACATTGACCAAAATGGTCGAGGGGGAAATATGAAAGGCCATGTAAATCGAAAGGTTCGGGACGTCATGTCTGCCACTTATGCCGTTGTTGATGGCTTGATGACAGTGCAAGAGGCGATTGGTATTGCGCGTGATAACGAGGTGAAAGCCTTGATTGTGAATAAGCGCCATGATGACGATGAATACGGCG
Source organism: Vibrio sp. UCD-FRSSP16_30 (assembly GCF_001676025.1). Classification (GTDB taxonomy): domain Bacteria; phylum Pseudomonadota; class Gammaproteobacteria; order Enterobacterales; family Vibrionaceae; genus Vibrio. Next base: position 167,590 of record NZ_LZFW01000057.1, on the reverse strand, counting down.
TGGTTTTGATGAATGATATTGCCAAAAAAGTATTGGCGCAAAATCGCTCACCTGCGCGAACGAATGTCTATGAAATTATGAGCAAGCCGGCATTGTGTATTTCACCGGATATGAATGTTAAATATTGCGCGCGCCTTTTTGAGCGATTTGGCATTAGCCGTGCTCCGGTGGTGAGTGAGGGCAAAGTGCTGGGTATGGTGAGCTATAACAATATCGTAATTAAAGGCATGGTTTTAGATTCAGAGTAAAGAAAGCGATGTGTGATGTGGCTCTTTTGTCTCTGGTGCAACACTCATGCGATTGTTACACTCTTGGCAAATTTACAATGATAGAGTGATTCACTATGAAACTGTTTTTTGCTTCTGATTTACATGGCTGTTTAGCATCAACAAAAAAAGTGCTTGAAGCGTATAAAGCCTCTGGTGCTGAACATTTTGTTTTATTGGGCGACATTCTTAATCATGGACCGAGAAACCCAGTTCCGAAAGCGTATGCGCCAGCGGAAGTTGCTTTGCTATTGAACGAGTATAAAGATGACATCATCTGCGTTCGAGGAAACTGCGATAGCGAAGTTGATCAAATGTTATTGGATTTTCCTATCATGAGCGACTTTGCGATGGTGTTATTAGAAGGTGGTCAGCGATTGTTTCTAACTCATGGCCATTTATACAACCAAAGCAAGCTACCTCATTTGAAACAAGGTGACGTATTAGCGCATGGTCATACTCATTTACCGGTAGCCGAGAGCAAGGGGGAATATATTCTGTTTAACCCAGGTTCGAGTACTTTGCCAAAAGGCGGCAATGTTGCAAGCTACGGTCTATTAAATGATAAGACACTGAGTGTGCTGAGCTTTGAAGGGCAAGTATTAGCTGAGACTCAAATATAAGTCAGCAAGTACACCAATAAAAAAAGGAGACAATAAATGTCCCCTTTTTTATTGGTGTACTTGATAGTTACATTGCTGGGGTAGAAATTAATATTCTAGAACCATGTCCTAAACTAGTGAGCAAAATAGAGTTCTCATTAATAATATCGACTTTACGGCTTTGCTGAGCGTCGGTACGCAACATTTGTTTTATGTGGCCGAGTTGAGTTTCATTAAAGGCTTGGCTATCAATCGCAGGGGATTGCTTAAAGTCTTTAAGGCTGATTAATAAATAATCATCACTTAATTCCCAAGTACCTGACTCTGCAATATTCAAAGTATGAGTTTCTGTTTTATCTTTAGTGAACAATTGAACTCGAGATGAACGAATGTATTCACCATTTTTTAGGTATTTTACATTTGATGTGACATGAACTTTTCTCAATGGTCCAATGCTATCATCAATTTGTTCTGTATGAATAACCGCATCTAGATTAGTTTGCCACTCACGAGAAGTTAACACCTGCTCGACTTTGACATCGCTTCCCCAATACAACCAACCACTCACGACAGCAGAAATGGCTAATAGAATTAACGCTATACGCTGATTCATTTTTTATGATCTCCTGTGGCACAGATCTGAGCGAGATCTTGTTGATCTGCGACTAAACGTACGGTGCTATTTTCTGATGTAAATTCTGATCGATGTATGTAGCTTAAAAATAGCTGTTGAGACTGACTTGCCGTAGCGATGACTTCTACAGGCGCTGATTCATTAGGGTAGGTTTCCACATAGTAGTTTACACAGGTTTTAATGCTGTCTACCCACTGAGTTAGTGGCGGATGTCCTTCCGTAGTCTTAACCGGAATATCATTAACTACCGTTACTGAGCGAAATGATGCCGGTGCTGAGTTTGGTATGACTAGTGCAATAATCGGCAATAATAAGGCGATGACTAGAATAATACGGGTATTCGTGTCCCAACAGGTCCAAAACGCTTGTTTTTTTGGCTCAGGGGTTGGGGCAATAGTCGGTTCTACTGTTGTAGTGGCGGTCGCTGTTGTTATCGAGGCGAGTGCAGGCTCGGCTTCAAAAGTCGTTGCTTCTTCTTGCAAACTCTCTAGCGTTTGAGGTTCAACTGATGAGATCAATTGATAACCACGCTTAGGCACAGTTTTGACAAACTCTGGTGATTTTGTTGAGTCTTTTAGCATCTTTCTCAGGGTAGAAATCGCCTGAGTTAGGCTTGAGTCATCAACTTGAAAACCTTGGTCTCGCCAAACAAATTCATGCAATTGATCTCGGGTTACGACTTCATTGTGATGTTCGCACAGCAACAGCAGAATTCGACTTTCGTTACTACCAAGTCGCACTAAACTATCGTCATCTGATTGGTCGATAAGTGAGTTGCTTTTTGGATCAAAAATATACTTCTGGGCCAGTACGTATTTAATACCGATTTTGCTCATTTAGATCTTCTTTGATTTTTACCTGCATGTTTCCTGAAAGCGCCGCACTCATTCTTTATGCAGTGTGAGATGAATCGCATTTATAGCGAATGACAGGCATAGCATAATAAAATTTTTTCTAAAAAACAGTTTTTTGTCACATTTGACCTTGAAATTACTCAATAGACCCTTATCTCTTGCTTCATAAATGCAAGTACTAACGAATATGCGCCCTGATGCACTTATTTGTAACAAAACACATGGAGTCAATATGACCGAGACAGTATCAGCGAATAAAGAAACTCGAGGTTTTCAATCAGAGGTTAAGCAATTACTGCACCTTATGATTCACTCACTGTATTCAAATAAAGAAATTTTCTTGCGTGAGCTAATCTCAAACGCTTCAGATGCATCCGATAAACTGCGCTTTCAAGCTCTATCTCAAACTGACTTATACCAAGGGGATGCAGACCTTGGTGTGAAACTTTCTTTTGACGAAAAAACCAACACCATGACCATCTCTGATAATGGTATTGGTATGACTCGTGAAAATGTTATTGAGCATCTAGGTACGATTGCAAAATCAGGCACAGCAGAGTTTTTCTCTAAACTGTCTGATGACCAATCAAAAGACTCTCAACTGATCGGTCAATTTGGTGTTGGTTTCTACTCTGCCTTTATTGTGGCGGATGCAGTGACAGTGCGTACTCGCGCAGCGGGTCTTGCAGCAGATCAAGGCGTTCAGTGGCATTCTGCTGGTGAAGGCGACTACACCATAGAAGACATCACTAAAGAATCTCGCGGTACTGATATCGTGCTGCATATGCGTGAAGAAGGTAAAGAGTTCTTATCTGAATGGCGTCTGCGCGATGTTATTAGCAAGTACTCTGACCATATTGGTATTCCTGTTTCGATCTTAACTAAAGTTAAAGACGAAGAAGGTAATGAAACCGAAGAGACTACGTGGGAACAAATCAACAAAGCGCAAGCATTGTGGACTCGCTCTAAGTCTGACATTACCGATGAAGAATATAATGAGTTCTACAAGCACATCTCTAATGACTTTGCTGATCCACTGCAGTGGAGCCATAACAAAGTAGAAGGTAAAAACGATTACACAAGCCTTCTATACATCCCAGCAAAAGCACCGTGGGATATGATGAATCGTGAACATAAAAGCGGTCTAAAACTGTATGTTCAACGTGTCTTTATTATGGATGATGCGGCGCAGTTCATGCCGTCATACCTACGTTTTGTTAAAGGTCTGATTGATTCAAACGATCTACCACTGAACGTATCTCGTGAAATTCTGCAAGATAACAAAGTGACTCAATCACTGCGTAATGCGTGTACTAAGCGCGTATTAACCATGCTTGAGAAACTGGCTAAGAGAGACGACGAAAAATACCTGTCTTTCTGGAAAGAATTTGGCCTAGTACTAAAAGAAGGTCCTGCTGAAGACTTCTCTAACAAAGAGAAAGTTGCGGGTCTACTGCGTTTCACATCAACAGAAACCGACAGCAGCGAGCAATCTGTTAGCTTGGCAAGTTATATTGAGCGCATGAAAGAAGGTCAAGATAAGATTTATTACCTTACTGCTGATAGCTATGCAGCGGCGAAAAACAGCCCTCACCTAGAGCAATTTAAAGCGAAAGGTATTGAGGTTGTATTAATGTACGATCGCATCGATGAGTGGCTAATGAACTACCTTACTGAGTTTGATGGTAAGCAGTTCCAGTCAATCACGAAAGCAGGTCTGGATCTTGGTCAATTTGAAGACGAGCAAGAAAAAGCCAAGCATAAAGAAACAGAGCAAGAGTTTAAGTCTGTTGTTGAGCGCACTAAAGAGTATCTAGGCGATCGCGTGAAAGAGGTTCGCACTACCTTCAAGCTTGCAAATACGCCAGCTGTAGTAGTCACCGATGACATGGAAATTGGGACGCAAATGGCGAAACTTCTAGAAGCTGCAGGTCAAGCGGCTCCTGAAGTGAAGTACATTTTAGAGCTAAACCCTGAGCATGACGTTGTGAAGCAAATGGCAGATACAGCAGATGAAATTGCCTTTGGTCGTTGGGTTGAGCTATTACTTGGTCAAGCTATGCTGGCTGAGCGTGGTTCTCTAGAAGATCCAAGTCAGTTCTTAAGCGCTGTAAACCAGTTGCTAACTAAATAAGCGATGTAGCGGATTCGTTGCAAAGCTGAACATTAAGCCCGGAATTATGATAGTATTCTGGGCTTAATTACTATTAAACGCAGACTTATACCGAAACTTACATAAAATCAGTTACTTACTGATTTATTTGTATTTTGTGAGCTTCGGTATAAAGAAGAACATTTAAAGAGGAAAAACAATGCGCATCATTCTTTTAGGTGCTCCTGGTGCTGGTAAAGGTACTCAGGCTCAGTTCATCATGGAAAAATACGGTATCCCACAAATCTCAACGGGTGATATGTTACGTGCTGCAATCAAAGCAGGAACTGAGTTAGGCAAAAAAGCTAAAGGTGTAATTGATGCAGGCCAGTTGGTTTCTGATGACATCATCTTGGGTCTAATCAATGAGCGTACTGCACAAGACGATTGTGAAAAAGGCTTCCTACTTGACGGTTTCCCTCGCACTATTCCACAAGCTGACGGCTTGAAAGAAATGGGCGTACAAGTTGATTACGTTATCGAATTTGACGTAGCAGACGATGTTATCGTTGAACGTATGGCGGGTCGCCGTGCACACCTTGCATCTGGCCGTACATACCACGTTACCTTCAATCCTTCTAAAGTAGAAGGCATCGATGATGTAACTGGCGAAGCGTTAGTTGTTCGTGATGACGACAAAGAAGAAACAGTACGTGCTCGTCTAGATGTATACCATACGCAAACTGCGCCTCTAGTTCAGTACTACGGTAAAGAAGCAGAAGCTGGAAATACTCAGTATCTAAAATTTGATGGTACTAAGCAAGTTTCAGCAGTCAGTGCTGATATCGAAAAAGCGCTGTCTTAATCTTCGTATTATTCCACGAATTTAGATATTATGAGGACGACCATTGGTCGTCCTTTTTTTATATGTCAGGGTAATGATGCAAGTACAATCAAAAACAGGCGTGTTGCTCGTCAACTTAGGAACACCCGATGAAGCGACACCCAAAGCGATAAAACGTTTTTTAAGTCAATTTTTACATGATAAGCGTGTGGTCGATACCAATCGCTTATTATGGTGTCCTTTATTACACGGCATTATTTTACCGATACGTGCCCCTAAAGTTGCCAAGCTTTATCAAGGTGTATGGATGGAGGAGGGCTCACCGCTGTTAGTCTTTTCTCAAAGACAAGCGGCCAAGCTAAAACAGCAACTGTCCATTCCTGTTGAGTTGGGTATGACCTATGGTAATCCAAGCTTACTCTGCGGTATGCAGTCGTTGATTGAGCAAGGAGTGGAAAAGGTGGTGGTACTGCCTTTATACCCTCAATACTCTGCTACTACGACCGCTGCGGTAGTGGATGGGCTCAGCCTCGCCTTTAAACAGATTACGGTTCTGCCTTCATTTGAAGTCATCAGTAGCTATCATGACCATCCGCTATACATCAAAGCTCTGGCAGATTCGATTCGACAGTCATGGGCAGAGCATGGTCAAGGTGAGTACTTGCTTTGCTCTTATCATGGCATTCCTAAGCGTTTTGCTGATAACGGTGATATTTATCCGCAACACTGTGAAGCAACCACAGAGCTGCTGGGCAAAGAGCTGGGTTTAGACTCTAGTAAAATAGGCATGACCTATCAGTCTCGTTTTGGGCGGGAAGAATGGTTACAACCTTATACAGATAAAACACTGCAAAAATTGCCAGCTCAGGGTATTAAAAAACTGGATATTTTAGCACCTGCATTTTCGGTTGATTGTCTTGAAACACTGGAAGAGATCTCTGAAGAGTGCAGCGATATCTATAAAGAGGCAGGAGGCGAAAGTTTCCGCTATATTCCCTGTTTAAATGATAATGATGCACATATAGAATTGATGGTTAGCTTAATTAAAAGTCGAATGTTGACTAGTGAGTAATCACTTACGCGTGAGTGAATACTCAGCCGTTTATTTAGCTGATAGAATGGCAAGATAAACTGCAGCCGAGGAGGATCGGCGCAGAGAGCAACTATACAGTTAAGGGTAATGCTATGAAACGTTGGTATTTGTTGTACTGCAAGCGAGGCGATCAGCCCCGAGCAAAATTGCATTTGGAAAACCAAGGCGTTGAAGTGTATTACCCTAAATTGACTGTGGAAAAGAGGGTGCGAGGCAAATGTCAGCAAAAAGAAGAGCCTCTTTTTCCCGGTTATATGTTTGTTCGATTCGATTTTGAGCAAGGCCCATCATTTACTACCGTTCGTTCAACGCGTGGCGTTGCAGATTTTATTCGTAACGGAGTTTATCCTACTGAGTTACAAGGCGACCTTATTTATAGTTTAAAACTATTAGAAGGTGAACAAGAAACTGTTCAATTAAACAGCCCAAATCAAGGGGATAAGGTCGAGATTAAATCAGGGCAGTTTGCTGGCGTAGATGCTATCTATCATGAGGCTGATGGTGAAAAACGGTCTATTTTGCTGATTACTATGATCAATAAAAAGGTTGAAGTGACGGTAGATAACAAGGACTTACAGCTAGACTGATCATTGACTTACTGTGATTGGCATTACGGATTAGATAAACAAAAAAGAAGGGCGCTATAATTAGCGCCCTTCTTATATTTATCTAAACAAATTAATAAGCTTCGTTATGAATCGATTTAACTGCGCGACCTGATGGATCGGCGTTGTTTTTAAAGGATTCATCCCACTCAATCGCTTTTGCTGATGAACAAGCAACGGAAGGGCCACCAGGAACACATTCTGCAGCTGATGGTAGCGGGAATAGTTCTTCAAAGATTTCACGATACACATAGCCTTCTTTGGTTAAAGGCGTGTTGTATGGGAAACGGAATTTAGCGGTTTCCATTTGTTGCTCAGTCACTTTTGCTTCAGCAACTTCACGTAATGTATCAATCCAGTTGTAGCCTACGCCATCAGAGAACTGCTCTTTTTGACGCCAAGCAATTGCTTCAGGAAGGTAGTGTTCAAAACACTCACGAAGAATGTGTTTTTCCATCTTACCGTTACCACACATTTTGTCTTCTGGGTTAAGACGCATTGCCACATCGATAAATTCTTTATCTAAGAATGGTACACGACCTTCTACGCCCCAAGCTGCCAAAGATTTGTTAGCACGAGCACAATCAAACATGTTTAGAGCAAGCAGTTTACGCACGGTCTCTTCATGGAATTCTTTCGCGTTTGGCGCTTTGTGGAAGTATAAATAACCACCAAAGATTTCATCCGCACCTTCACCAGAAAGTACCATCTTAATACCCATCGCTTTGATCTTACGGCCCATGAGGAACATAGGAGTAGAAGCGCGGATAGTGGTAACATCATAGGTTTCGATGTGATAGATAACATCACGAATCGCATCCAGTCCTTCTTGAACGGTATAAGTCATCTCATGGTGAACTGTACCAATTTGGTCTGCAACTTCACGAGCCGCTTTCAAATCTGGTGCGCCTTCAAGGCCGACGGCAAATGAGTGTAACTGTGGCCACCAAGCTTCAGATTGGCTGTCATCTTCCACACGCATTGCTGCAAAACGTTTTGCAACGGCTGAGGTGATTGAAGAGTCCAAACCACCCGATAGCAGTACGCCATAAGGAACGTCAGTCATTAGCTGACGTTTAATTGCCGCTTCTAATGCTTCTGTTAGGTCTTCTTTGCTGGTGGAGTTACCTTGTACTGCTGCATATTCGTTCCAATCACGAATGTAGTAACGAGTAGGAGCGTCGGCACCTGATTCTAGGTAGCTACCAGGAGGGAATTCACTGACCGTCTTACAAACCGGTACTAGGGCTTTCATTTCTGATGCAATGAAGAAGTTACCGTGTTCGTCATGACCTTGATACAGTGGAATGATACCGATATGGTCACGGCCGATAAGGTAGGTGTCTTTTTCTTCATCATAAAGAACAAAGGCAAAAATACCGTTCAACTCTTCTAGCAAATCAACGCCTTTATCTTGGTATAGCGCTAAAATAACTTCACAGTCTGAATCTGTTTGAAATTCATACTTCCCTTCGTAGCGAGCACGAATTTCTTTATGGTTGTAGATTTCACCATTCACCGCCAAGATAAGTTTTTTATCTGGGCTATAAAGAGGTTGAGCACCACTGTTTAGGCCAACAATCGCTAAGCGCTCATGAGCTAAAATAGCTTTTTCTGATGAATAAATACCAGACCAGTCAGGCCCGCGGTGGCGAAGTTTCTTCGACATTTCAAGCGCAACAGGGCGAAGTTTGTCCGCATCACTTTTTATATCGAGGATACCAAATACCGAACACATATATCTTCCTTACAAATTCATTTCCGTATAAGTTCAATGTGCCATTGTTAATAAAAAAAGCAACCCACCAATCGACATTTAGATAGCAAAAGACAGATTAAGGTATATGTAATTTAACAAAAGGCCGATTTTAGTGGATGGTATCTATCTGTCGACGCAAAAAAACACAATTATGTTGGTGTAATGATAAAATTATTTCGCCCAGAGGCTTTTACTTGATAGAGGGCTTGATCGGCTGTTTTAAAAAAGGTCGTTCTGTCCATATTGTGATTGTCGAGCTGGCAACCGCCAATACTAATGCTTAATTTAGGCTGAATTGGATGGGGCAGCTCTAAATCAGCAACAGCTTGTAATAGGCATTTACAGATGGCAGATAATCCATCTTGAGAGGTACTTGGCAACAGAATAACAAACTCTTCGCCGCCAAAGCGAGCCACAGTATCGGTTTCCCTGCGACAGGTATGAGATAGAACAGTGGCGACTTTTTGTAGATATTCATCGCCTACACTGTGCCCAAGTTTGTCATTGATCATTTTGAAGTGATCAATATCAATAACAAGAAGACCTAAAGGGGAATTTGAGCGAGAAGCGCGTTGAATTTCTTCCGTTAGTTTTTGATCAAAATAACCTCGATTAAATAGCCCAGTTAAGGCATCTCGTCCCAATAACATTTGAAGCTGTGTTTTTTGTGCTTCTAACTGCATCATTTGCATTGTGATTTTTTGATTAGACTTATGTTGCTGCAGCCTGTGAATGAAGCTTCTTAGTTGGGTTAAGTAATGATCTTGTCCCAAATAAAGTAGCCAAATCAAAATTATGATATTTGAAAGGACTAAATGCCAGCTAACGATATCGGGTTGTCCTTGGTGGAGGACGACAAAAGTTAAGCCAAATACAATACTACTGCCATAAATTGCGGCAATCTGCTGCATCTTTAAGATGGTCACTTTAACCAGTGCGGTAATTAAAATGATAGAGATCGGGGCTAAGGTAAAAGAGTGGCTAAGTAATGCTGCGTGAAATACTGAAAGAAAACAGGCAGCAAAAAATAGCCCAAGAATATTATAAATATTGCGCTGTGGCAGAAATGAGATCAGAACCCAAACCAGCATACAAAGCACAGGGGCTTGATATAACAGGTAGTTCCTAAACTGACGAATATCTTCCAGTGAATCTAACAAGGCACTTTTGGGTGCCCAAAGTGGCATAACAAAACCAAAACAGAATAAGCACAAGGCAATAATAGGTAGCCATATTAATAATTGTTTGTGGTTATGAGTCGTGACAAATTCTTGAAATTTGGACTGCTGTATAGGAGAAAGTTTGATCGTCAATGCACTCTAAAGATTAGAAGATAATTAAGCTTAAGAATAGTACATTAAGGCGTGGAAGCACGAAATAATGCCTATTCTAAACTTAATATTATGTTTTATATCAATGATTTATCTTTTGTTGCTGCGTGTTATCTATAGTTTCATTGGCAAACTTAGGTGATAACGTGTCGCAAACATGGCGCGCAAAACCACTTCCTGCTTCGCGGTAAATATTGAACGCCGCATCTGCCCCAAGCTCTTTAAATTGCTCTACTTGGTCTTGATACTCAGCGATAGCGGCAATTTTTCCGGTATAACCTCTAAGTCTTAATTGCTCAAGGGCATAGCGATTACCTTTATTATTCGGTATAGCCAGTAATACCAGTTCTACCTGTTCAAGGTTTTGCACTCGTTCCCAAAAATCAGAATCGGTCACGTCGCCACAAAGAATATTACGCTGATTTTGCGTGTGGTGCTCACTGGTGTCGGTTCGTATTTCTATTCCGAGACAGATCTCACCATGACGTTGTCTAAGTTCGTCATAAGCTCCAGTACCAATTCTCCCCATACCTAAGACTAATATTTGTGAGCGACCTAAACTGATAAATTGATCACGTACGTGAATTTTATTCTCTGTATGTTCCTTGAGCCAATTTGCACTGCGTCGGTAAATATTATTACTAAAGCGGTTAAGAGGCGCTGCAATGATAAAAGAGATGGAAACTGCCAGCGCGATAGACACCATGATGTCTCCAGATATCCAACCTTGTTGATAGGCAAGGCCACCGACAATCAAGCCAAATTCACTAAAGTTAAATAGCGTTAAAGAGGTGAGTAGCGAGGTTCGCACGCGAAATTTAAAGCGATCTAAAATGACGTAGTACAGAATCCCTTTTACTGGCAGTAGTGCCATAAAAATTAGCGCCAGTACTAAACCTGCGATGGTGGGTTGTTCTGACAGTCCAATATTGAGAAAGAAGCAGACTAAAAACAGCTCTTTAAGGTTAAATAAGGATTTTGAAAGCTCGGATGCTTTTTTGTGTCCGGCCAATAGCATACCTAAAATAAGCGCACCAAGATCGCCTTTCACGCCAACTAATTCAAATAAGCCTGCTCCCACCACTAAAGCAAAGAATATGCCGCATAGCACTAGCAACTCACCATGACCGACTTTATCTAAGACTTTATAAAAGAGTGGTCGAACTACAGGCAGGGCAAATAAGAAGATGGCGTACCATTCTGGGATTTTACCGGTAGAAACGGTTAGGAAGACGACCGCAAAGATATCTTGCATGACCAAGATACCGATAGCTAAGGTGCCATAGGTAGAGTTTATTTCACCATTATCTTGTAGGGCTTTAATTGCAAATACGGTACTAGAAAAAGAGAGTGCGAAACCTAAGATAATCAGTTGTGAAGTGGACGTATCGGAAAATAAACTCACTCCGACAAACTGCAGTGCGAGTAAACATAAGGTAAAGAAAGCAGTAGAGGCTAAATTGTGTAGTGTGGCACCCGCCCAAATTTCTTTTGAAAGTAAGACTTTTATATCTAACTTTAAGCCAATAGTGAATAAAAGTAGTGTTACCCCAAGGTCTGCGATATGACTGATAGCGTAGTTACTTTCAAAGCCAAGTGCGTTAAGGGTAAAGCCTGCTAGCAAGAAGCCGACTAGAGGAGGGAGGTTACATCTTTGGGCTATAAAACCGGCTACAAAAGCGCCACAGATGAGCATGATATCCATTTATGCAGTCTCGAATTGGTTGAGGGATGACGCTCTCTCAACCGCAAACGAGCCTGCTAAATTGAACTTAGTGCGTTGAATCCATTAATTTTTGTAGCAGCATACCATTTAACATTGCACGTTTTATCATAGCAAATGGCCCCATAGTCGGACTCTGCTCTAAGTCAGATGAGACAATAGGGAGATCCTTGTTAAAGGCAGATAAAGATTGGCTGTTAACATTCCGTTGAATTGCAGAGAATAATACCTCTTTTGCTTGAGTAATATCACCTGCAATAACAATTTTTTGTGGGTTAAACAGGTTTATTACAATCGCGATGGCTTTTCCTAGTTGCACACCAACACGAACAATACTTTGCGTCGCTAACGCATCACCAAGCAATGCGTGTTCACAGATGGTTTTAATGGTCACGTTGGGTTCATCTGCAAGGGTGGAATTATAACCTCGTGCTAGACGTGTATTGACCCCTTTAATGATTGCTGGATTGGATGCAATCGTTTCGAGACAGCCAAAGTTTCCGCACTGACATTGCTCACCCAATGGATCAACTTGAATGTGACCGATTTCACCCACATTTCGGTTTGAGCCTAGGAACACTTGACCGCCAGCCATAATGCCGGAGCCAGTACCTCGGTGAACACTGATTAAAACGGAATCCATACAGTTTTTAGTCGCGCCAAAATAATGCTCAGCTAGAGCCATTGCTCGGATATCATTACCGACAAAGCATTCAATGTTGAATTGCTCAGTAATTAACTTAGCCAATGGCAAGCGATCTATTTTAGTGTTCGGCATATAGTGAACTTCACCTTCATCTGGATTAACCAGACCAGGTAAAGTAATACCGATAGCAATAAGGTTATATTTATCCTCTTCAAAGCCGGCTTTAAAGAGCCTGATCTTATCGATAAGTTGGCTAACCAACTGCTCTTGATCCGTATAGTGAAAAGGAGACTCAGTTTGAGCTAGAATGTCACCACTTAAATCATGCAGTGCCATCTGGATATAATCTCGTCCAACTCGAATAGCGATCGAGTGGAAAGGTGCTGTCTGTGTTGTTAATGATATCGCTCGTCGCCCACCAGTAGAGGCTTGCTGAGCAACCTCCTGTACTAAGTTGAACTCCAGTAGTTGACGAGTGATTTTAGTAACACTAGCCGGTGCTAAGTGGCTCAACTCGGCAATTTGAATTCGAGAAATAGGTCCTTGTTGGTCTATCAGTCTATAAACAGCTGCGCCGTTTAATTGCTTTACGAGATCAACGTTGCCAATTTGTCCACCAGTCATAACTAACTATCCCTTTTTAAATTGGCCGTTTACTACGGTCGCTTCAACATTAAAATCGCTATTAAAAATAGTAAGGTTTGCAATCATGTCGGCTTTGACTCGACCTAGCTGATCCTCCATGCCAATTGCTTTAGCAGGGTAGAGGGTCGCCATACGCAGTGTTTCGTCTAAAGAGAAGCCAACATGTTTAACGCAATTTTCTACAGCTTCAATCATAGTCAGAGCTGAGCCGCCTAGTGTACCATCTTCACCAACACATACACCATTGCGTACATAAACCGTTTTACCTACAAAATTAAACTGGTCTATATTTGCGCCAGCAGGTGCGGTGGCATCCGTTACTAGCACAAGCTTGTCACCTTTTTGCTTTTTCGCCATACGTACATTGGCATAATCCACATGGTGTCCATCTACAATGACTCCAGCGTACACGTCGGCACTGTCAAAAATAGCACCCACTACACCAGGTTCACGTCCGGTTACCGGTGTCATGGCGTTAAATAAGTGAGTGGCAAAGGTAATACCATGCTCAAAGCTGTCTCTTGCTTGTTGGTAAGTAGCACCGGTATGACCGATAGAAACCACAATTCCCGCTTCTTTTAGCTGTTGAATATGTTTTGGGTCATTCTTTTCAGGAGCTAAGGTAACTTTAGTAACAAATTCAGCATTTTGGCAGATGAAATCAATCATGTTGTCATCTGATTGTCGAATGTAGGATTCAGTGTGAATCCCTTTTCTTGCGATATTTAGGTATGGACCTTCAAGGTGCAGACCCAGTGATTGATATTTATTGTTCTCTTTAAACTGACGCTGGGCTTCAATTGCCGCTCGCATGCTTTCATCAGAAGAAGTAATTAAGGTTGGTAAGAAACTCGTACAGCCAGATTTAAGGTTTGCTTGATGCATCGTATGTAATGTTTCTGGTGAAATTTCATCATTTAACATGACGCCACCACAACCATTGAGCTGTACATCGATAAAGCCAGGGCTCACGTTTGCACCTTTAAGATCAATACGCTCAATACCTTGCTCTAATTCCTGCTCCGGACACACCGCTTTAATGCGGTCATCTTTCACAACTACTGCGTGGTTATATAATGTGTCGTTACCGGTAAATACAGTACAGTTCGTTAATGCATACATACGTGCAGCTCCTGTTTAAAATTGGTTACTTCTTGATTTTTGAAAACGGTTTAAAGAATTCATTCAATCTTTGCTAAGACGCTAGCGGAATCTTACGGCTCTTTATTGGAGCTTAGTACGGTTGTCACCTTAATAAACAGATTAGGCATTTTTGATGCTAATTTAGATTTAAGTAATTGATACTGTTTACTAAATATTGATTCATTAATGTCTAATTTCCTCACTATTATCGGGTGGAACCATTCCTAAAGATGCGCCTAAGCAAAATGAAAATTCTTTAGATATCGAGAGTATACTTAAAAAAAATGTTATTTTATATAGTAAAATAAGTTTTATGATCTAGGTAACAAAATCACCTTAGGTCCATGTTTTCATATGATACTGATCACGTTTTATGGGGTTTTAATTTGCGACGCAAATTTATCCCTTTAAGATGAAAAGGACTAAATTAATTAGCTAAAAAAAGTTTTTAGATTCCTTAGGGGGAGACGTAACGTGAACATTCTTGGATATTTTCAGAAGGTAGGTAAGGCGCTAATGGTGCCAGTTGCTACGCTACCGGCAGCAGCGATATTAATGGGTATTGGTTATTGGATTGACCCGACGGGTTGGGGCGGTAACAATGCATTGGCAGGTTTCCTAATTAAAGCCGGCGCGGCAATTATCGACAACATGTCATGGCTATTTGCCGTTGGTGTTGCTTACGGTATGTCTAAAGATAAAGATGGTGCAGCAGCACTAGCCGGTCTGGTAATGATGTACGTTGTGACAACGCTACTATCACCAGGAGCCGTCGCACAGATTCAAGGCATCAGTGGCGATGCCGTTCCAGCAGCATTTGGTAAAATCCAAAATCAGTTTGTCGGTATCCTTGTGGGTATTATCTCTGCTGAAATTTATAACCGTTTCTCTACAGTTGAACTGCACAAAGCATTGGCGTTCTTCTCAGGTAAACGTTTAGTGCCTATCTTGACGTCATTTGCCGGTATCGTACTGTCATTTGTCCTAATGTACGTATGGCCTGCTATCTATGACGGTCTTGTACACTTTGGTGAGTCTATCCAAGGTATGGGTTCTGCGGGTGCTGGTATCTACGCATTCTTTAACCGTCTACTTATCCCTGTTGGTCTTCACCACGCATTGAACTCAGTATTCTGGTTTGATGTTGCAGGTATTAACGACATCCCTAACTTCCTAGGTGGCGCTAAATCTATTGCTGAAGGTACTGCAACACTAGGTGTTACAGGTATGTACCAAGCTGGTTTCTTCCCAATCATGATGTTTGGTCTACCAGGTGCAGCACTAGCTATCTACCACACTTCAAAATCTAAGAATAAAGAAAAAGTAGCATCTATCATGATTGCTGCAGGTTTCGCTTCTTTCTTCACAGGTGTAACAGAGCCGCTTGAATTCTCATTTATGTTCCTAGCACCTGGCTTGTACGTATTGCACGCAGTATTAACCGGTATCTCAGTCTACATTGCAGCGTCAATGGAATGGATTGCAGGCTTTGGTTTCTCTGCAGGTCTAGTTGATATGGTTCTTTCTAGCCGTAACCCACTAGCGAAAGATTGGTACATGCTGATTCTGCAAGGCTTTGCATTCTTCGGTATCTACTACGCAGTGTTCCGTACCGTAATCGTTAAGTTCGGTCTTAAAACACCTGGACGTGAAGATGATGAGGGTGAAGCTTCAACAGTAGTCGGTTCTTCAAACTCTGCTGAACTTGCAAAACAGTACCTAAAAGCACTAGGCGGTCATGGCAACATCAGCTCTATCGATGCATGTATCACTCGTCTACGTCTAACTCTTAATGACACAACTATCATTAGTGAGAAAGTACTGAAAGATCTTGGTGCGATGGGTGTGGTGAAACTAGGTTCAAATAACGTTCAAGTTATCCTAGGCCCACTAGCTGAAATCATTGCCGGTGAGATGAAAAACATCCCTGCTGATGCAGACCTAACCGCAATTGAGCTTCCATCTTAAGCAATAACAGTTAATAACGTCCTTATGCCTCCTTCGGGAGGCATTTTTTTTGCTTTTGACACCACAAACACCTAGATTTCGTTGCTTAGACGAATACAATGTACGGTTATAGAAGAATTTCAAAAATTGAACCATGAGGTGCTATAGATGAGTGAAGCTGAGGCTCGACCATCGAATTTTATCCGTCAGATTATCGACAAAGATATCGCGGATGGTAAACACAACAGCGTGCATACCCGTTTCCCGCCAGAGCCAAACGGCTACCTGCATATTGGGCACGCTAAATCGATCTGTCTAAACTTTGGTATCGCTCAGGATTATCAGGGCCAGTGTAACTTACGCTTTGATGACACCAACCCAGAAAAAGAAGACATTGAATACGTTGACTCTATTAAGAGCGATGTTCAGTGGTTAGGCTTTGATTGGTCTGGTGAGATTTGTTATTCATCTAACTACTTTGATCAACTGCATGCGTACGCGATTGAACTGATCAATAAAGGCCTAGCTTATGTTGAAGAGCTAACAGCCGATGAAATTCGTGAATACCGTGGCACTTTGACCGCTCCTGGTAAAGAAAGCCCATACCGCACTCGCTCAGTTGAAGAAAACTTAGCACTGTTTGAAAAAATGCGTGCTGGTGGCTTTAAAGAAGGCGAGGCGTGTCTACGCGCCAAGATTGATATGAGCTCATCATTTATGGTGATGCGCGATCCTGTTTTATACCGCGTTCGTTTTGCTCATCATCATCAAACCGCTGATAAGTGGTGCATTTACCCAATGTACGACTTTACGCATTGTATTTCTGATGCGCTGGAAGGTATTACGCATTCACTTTGTACGTTAGAGTTCCAAGATAACCGTCGTCTTTATGATTGGGTATTGGAGAACATTACTATCGAAGTACAGCCTCATCAGTATGAGTTTAGTCGTCTAAACCTTGAATATACGGTGATGTCTAAGCGTAAACTGAGTCAGCTTGTGTCTGAGCAATTGGTTAATGGCTGGGATGATCCACGTATGCCAACGATCTCTGGCTTGCGTCGCCGTGGCTTTACTCCAGCGTCTATTCGTGAGTTTTGTCAGCGTATCGGTGTGACCAAACAAGAGAATATGATTGAGTTTGGCTCACTAGAATCTTGTGTTCGTGATGACTTAAACGAAAATGCACCTCGTGCAATGGCAGTGCTTGAGCCCGTTAAAGTGGTTATTGAAAACTTCCCTGAAGATCAGGTTGAAACATTGAATGTTGCCAACCATCCGAACAAACCAGAAATGGGTAGCCGTGAAGTACCATTTACGCGCGAAATCTGGATTGAAGCAGATGATTTCCGTGAAGAAGCAAACAAGAAATACAAACGCTTGGTGCTAGGCAAAGAAGTGCGTCTACGTGGTGCTTACGTGATTAAAGCTGAGCGTATCGAAAAAGACGAGCAAGGTAATATCTCGACTATTTTCTGTAGCTACGACGATGAAACGCTTGGTAAAAACCCAGCAGATGGCCGTAAAGTAAAAGGCGTTATCCATTGGGTTTCGGCAGACAAAGGTATTGCTGCAGAAATTCGTTTGTATGACCGTTTATTTACAGTGCCTAATCCAGCTGCCGCTGAAGACTTTAAAACAGTACTTAACCCTGATTCACTAACAATCAAGCAAGGATTTGTCGAACCAAGCCTTGTGACTGCGCAAGCCGACGCCGGTTGCCAGTTTGAGCGTACGGGTTATTTCTGTGTTGATAGCAAAGACAGTACTCCAGATAACTTAGTATTTAACCGTACTGTTGGCCTTAGAGATACTTGGGCTAAAATTAGCTAAATTATTACTCTACTGAAACAAAAAATGCCAGCAACGTTGCTGGCATTTTTATATCAACTATTTACGGTGACTACATTAATCGTTGTTAGCGTACCAGACATTGCCAGTGCGAGAGTCGTACCAGATAACATGACTTGTTAAATCAGGATCTTGGTTAAATCCTTCTTTTGTATAGGCATAAAAACACTTTGTTTTATACGGACCACTGCCATCCGCTAAGTTACCGTCGACACGCCGCGCATAAAAGTCATGGCTTTCTGCTTGGTTAAATACCTGAGTGGCAGTAAGAGAGGTAACTAAGATAGCCTCAAATAATAATGAACAGGCTGGTTCACCGATACCGATATTATACGGTGCTTTGAAAGCTACATTTTTATCGGTGCCGATAGGGAAACCGACGTCATTAAAATCCACTTCGCCATTAGCGTAGTTAGGGAGATTGACTTGAGGGGAGTTTGCGCGTCCTTCAATAGCCCACTTCTGCTGCCCAAAATTAATGGCTTGCTGAAATTCGGCTGCGACGCCTTTAAGCATTGATTCTCTAGCATCAGAACTGACAGTTAAAAATCGCGGCGCAGCAACAACTGCTAATACCGCGACAATAACAATAATGACGGCTAGCTCAATCAGCGTAAATCCATTTTTGCTGAGTGACATAATTACCTTTGTTGTAAATGACTAACTGTTGGCTTTGTGTGCTTTCGGATTAGTTTTACAATCACCAGAAGCACAGCGGCCATATAAATATAGGCTGTGGTTGGTGAGGTTAATGTTGTATTTTTTAGCAATGGCGTGTTGACGCTCTTCAATGACTTCATCATTGAACTCAATCACAGCACCGCAATCAAGACAAACAAGATGATCATGATGTTGTTGAGTAGACAGTTCAAATACCGACTTACCACCTTCAAAGTGATGGCGAGTAACAATACCAGCATCATCAAATTGGTTTAATACTCGGTAAACCGTCGCAAGGCCAATTTCTTCACCGATATCAATCAGTTTTTTATACAACTCTTCGGCACTAACGTGCTGACAACCGGGTTGTTGTAGAAGCTCTAAAATTTTTAGGCGTGGAAGGGTGACCTTCAACCCTGCTTCCTTTAGGGCTTTATTGTTATCTGGCATGTACATTCCTTTAAAATTGAGCCGTACTCTGTTTACTATTATATGGGAAGGAAAGAAAACAATAAACCATGGACTTATTGTGTCTTTTATCTTTTGCTAATAAAACAGAAGGATATCACTAATACTAGAAGGTATTTGTTAGGTTTTGTCACATTAATTAAATGATCAGAGATTTTCTACGATTGGTATAAATAAACCGTTAAACTAAAAAAGGGGCCTAAGGCCCCTTTTATTGACATTATTCAATGAGATTAGTCTTCTAATTCAGCAAGGCACATCTCTGAGTGAATTTGGTCAACCCAAGTTTTTACACGTTGGTCTGTTAGTTCTGGTTGACGATCTTCGTCGATACAAAGTCCAATGAAGTTGTCATCATCAACAAGTGCTTTAGAAGCTTCAAACTCGTAACCTTCAGTTGGCCAGTAACCAACGATAGTGCCACCTTTAGCTTCAACCACATCACGCACGGTACCCATTGCATCACAGAAGTACTCAGCATAATCTTCTTGATCACCACAGCCAAAGATCGCAACCAGCTTGGTGCTAAAATCAATGCCTTCTAACTCAGGAAGAAAGTCATCCCAATCACATTGAGACTCACCGTAATACCAAGTTGGGATACCAAGTAGCAATAAATCGAAGTTATCAATATCTTCTTTGCTGCTCTTTGCGATATCTTGAACGTGAACCAGTTTTTTACCGAGTTGTTTTTGAATCATCTTTGCAACAGCTTCTGTATTACCAGTATCACTGCCGAAGAAGAGACCTACACTTGCCATAAAATCAGTACCTATAATTGGATGTAATAGGGGCCTTTTGCCTATATTTACGCTATAAACCGGTGCCTTCCCAAGAGAGTTGAATAATCCCCTTGGTGACAAAACCAGCACAACCTAAAAATAGTACAAGCCATACGATACGGCGACCAAAGGGAGGGACATTACCCTCTTTTAGGACGTCTTTGATTGCAAGACCGATGAGTAAAAATACGGAAGCAAACAGCAAATCAAGCCCAATGGACTCAATTTGATTGATGTAGTCGTACAGCATGGCATCCCTTTATGCTTTATCAATCGCGAAACTATATCATAACCGAGTTGCTTGTGTTTACCCTCGTATTCAATTTTGTGCGATAAACTTGCGAATAGTTCTCAGTACCATGTCTGGTTTCTCTGCATGCAGCCAATGTCCAGTATTGGAAATGATATGCGCTTTAGCGCAGGGGAATTGCTGCATAATCGCTTTCTGATCCTTTTGTTGGATGTAATCAGAATCGCCACCCTTAATAAAGAGGGTAGGTAAAGAATTAGCAGAAAGTGGCTCCCAGCCCATAATTTGTAAATATTGGTCATGTAACGCGAGATGGTTAAAACGCCAATCTAAAGTATCGCCATTTTTATACAGTGATTTGCTTAAAAACTGCCTGACACCATCTAACTCTATGTGCTGCGCTAATAGTGCCATTGCCTCACTGCGCAGTTTCGGTTTTTGTTTGGCGACTTCTTGGATGCCTGCGAAGACATTGCTATGTCGATCAACGTGATAGGCGACAGGTGCCATATCGAGCACGATCAATTGTGTAAATAATTCAGGCTTTAATGAAGTTAGCGTCATGGCAACTTTACCACCCATAGAGTGGCCAACTACCGCGATATCGCTAAGCCCAAGATCATTGATGAGATTGAGTATGTCATTCGCTTGGGCTGCATAAGTGTGCTGGGATAAATGCGGTGAACGGCCGTGATTGCGTAAGTCGACACTGATCACTTGATGATCGCTTTCAAGATCTCTGGCAAGCAGGCCTAGGTTATCTAAACTACCGAACAAACCGTGGATTAACAGTATAGGTTGACCACTACCTTGGATCTTATAGTGTAACTGGCTCGACATTTTCTCCATTTCCTTTTGCTTTCCGTAGAGACTTGCTCAATAACTGGGTATAATCTGAAGCAGTTTAAACTAATAAGATTGTGAAAAGCGAATGAAAACCATCGAAGTTGACGAAGAACTGTATAGATTTATCGCGAGCCGTACCCAACGTATTGGAGAGAGTGCATCCGATATCCTACGACGTTTACTCGATGTGGATGGTGTCGCTAAGCAAGAAGCTAAGCCAGATGAAACCTCATCTATAGAAGAACCCACTGGCGCGGCAACACCTATCATCGTGGGTAAACCAACCCAATCTATCGATCCAATTAAGCAAATTCGCAGTGAGTTAATCTCTGATGAGTTTGCCGCGCTTGATAAGGCTATCGATAAATTTATGTTTGTATTATCCGCTCTTCATCGAATAGATAAAGACGGATTTGCAGAAGCAACCCAAGTAAAAGGGCGTAAGCGCGTTTACTTTGCAGATAACGAAGCGGTACTTTTGGCAAGTGGCACTACGACCAAACCAAGAGCAATTCCCGGGTCTCCTTTCTGGGTCATTACCAACAACAACACCAGCCGTAAACGTCAGATGGTTGATCAGTTGATGGTAAGGATGTCCTTCCCTGCAGAGTTAATAGAGCGAGTTACTCGCTCCATCTAAATTTAAGGCTTATACCCACTGATATCGTAACGATTCGTGGGTATTTTAATATTTAAGAACTATAAGAAAGGAACGTCATAATGGCTATGCATCCTCGCGCCGGGCAAAAGGCTCAGCAAGAAGATCTTCACAACATCCCCCAGTTAGTGGCTAATTACTACTTGCTTCAACCAGAAGCAGGAAATGCAGCTCAAAAAGTCGCATTTGGTACCTCAGGGCACCGTGGTAGTGCAGATAAAGTAACATTCAATGAAAACCACATTTTGGCGATTGCTCAAGCGGTTGCTGAAGTGCGTGCAAGCAAGGGTGTCACAGGACCACTGTTTGTCGGTAAAGATACTCACGCATTGTCAGAGCCGGCATTTTCTACCGTTGTCGATGTACTGGTTGCCAATGGTGTTGAGGTTATTTGTCAAGAAGATGAAGGCTACACACCAACACCGGGTATCTCTCACGCTATTTTGACTCATAACCTAGTTAATGATGCAAAAGCGGATGGTATTGTTATCACACCTTCGCATAACCCACCGCAAGATGGTGGTATTAAATACAACCCGGTACACGGCGGTCCAGCTGAAGGTGAATTAACCAAAGCGATTGAAGATCGTGCTAATGACATTATTTCAGCCGGTCTTGTGGATGTGAAGCGTGTTGGTATTGCACAGGCAAAAGCCAGTGACTTCTTTATCGAGAAAGATCTTGTTGCGCCTTATGTTGCCGATCTCGTCAACGTTGTTGATATGCAAGCTATCCAAAAAGCAAATTTACACCTTGGTGTTGATCCACTTGGTGGTTCTGGTATCGATTACTGGCGTCAAATTCAAAAAGCATACAACCTAGATTTAACGCTAGTGAGTGAAGCCATTGATCCTAGCTTCCAGTTTATGTCTTTAGATAAAGATGGCGCGGTACGTATGGACTGTTCTTCGCCGTATGCAATGGCCGGTTTATTGGCACTTAAAGATGATTACGACCTAGCATTTGGTAACGACCCTGACTATGACCGCCATGGTATCGTAACCCCTGCTGGCTTAATGAATCCTAACCATTTCCTAGCAGTGTGTATTGATTACCTATATCGTCACCGTGAAGGTTGGGGCGCAGATGTTGCTGTCGGTAAAACACTGGTATCAAGTGCGATTATTGACCGCGTTGTGGCCGATCTTGGTCGTGAACTGTGCGAAGTCCCTGTGGGCTTTAAATGGTTTGTTGATGGCTTATATGAAGGTAAGTTTGGTTTTGGCGGCGAAGAAAGTGCAGGCGCATCTTTCTTGCGTAAAGACGGCACGCCTTGGGCAACAGACAAAGATGGCATCATCTTGTGTCTACTAGCTGCTGAAATTACTGCGGTAACGGGCAAAAACCCACAGCAGTACTACAACGAGCTTGCGGCTAAACACGGTGAGTCTAGCTACAACCGTATTCAAGCGGTGGCTAACGGCCCACAAAAAGATGTACTGACTAAGCTTTCAGCTGAAATGGTGACTGCTGATACGTTAGCAGGGGATGCAATTACTGCTCGTCTAACTCATGCACCAGGTAACGGCGCTGCTATCGGTGGCCTTAAAGTGACAACAGCGAACGGTTGGTTTGCTGCGCGTCCATCTGGTACTGAAGAAATCTATAAGATTTACTGCGAAAGCTTTAAAGGTGCCGAGCATCTAAAGCAAATCGAAACTGAAGCACAACAGATTGTGAATGATGTCTTTAAGGCTGCGGGTTTATAATAAAACCCGATATAGCCTTATGAATAAAGCCCCATTTTACCTTCGCGGTATATGGGGTTTTTTAATGGCGAGAGTCGGCCAGAGCTTGTCTGCTTAAACGCCTGTTTGCTTTTCTTGTTTGCAGATGCTCAAAAAGAGTCACGATAAGAATTGGGGTAAATAACATCAACAAAAAAACTAACAATGCTTCAACTAATTGTGCCATGTGAGTTCCTAACCAAGCTCGTGTTTGAATGTCAAATGACTGTATGCCTAAGTGGGTACTAGTTCAATATGAGCCTAGAAGCGTGCAAGCAATCTGATTAACTTGAGGGAAATACATTAGTTGTTGTTTTTATTGGGTTTTTATCGAAGCCTCTTACATTTCTCATGAATGTGAAATCACTGTTTTAACAATTACTTAGCCGTTATTAGGCCAATTATTAGCCACTATAAACCAAAATCGTCCGGACTCACTTTGGCAGTGGATAATGTTTTGCTTAAAATCGGTCACCTGCGCTGAAGAATCTTGTCTTCCTATTGCCCAGCAAGACTTATTGAGTTGAAAAAGCTTTTCTTTAATTTGACTGGCCTGGCTTTGATAACACCAAAAACCTGTAACTCGCTTGGAGTTAATTAATTGTCCTGCACAATGAGTGGGAATATCGGTCTCAGAGAAAGGATTGATATACAACCGACCTTGCAGCAGTAGATGCTGTAATAGATGTTGCCATTGCGGAAACTGCTGAATAAAAGTGTCAGTTTCAGTATGCTTTAACTGATGATTTAACATGTGATTCAGTTTTTTATCTAAGCGGTCTATGGCGTTAGGCCCGTACCATTTATCCTCATGGAATAAGTAAAACTTAATCGCGACTTCCCAGTGTTCCGCTTTTGTTTGTCCATGATGCAAAATAAAATCTAATTCACCAATGGTTCGTCCATTGTCATTGAGCTGAAGCTCGGTCTCACACACAGAAAAATCAGGATGGTGCTCAAAAAGCTTCTGGCACAGATATTGATAAATAAACCCTAAACGGGAGTTACCATCATAGTCAGATAGGCTATCAAGGCGTATTTGCTCAAAGGGTAACTGCTCCACAATAACGTTATCTTTAGCTCTGTCTTTATTATCGCTACAAAATAGAGGCGCTGTGGTCGCAATCCAGCGTGCAAATTGGGTTAAAATTGCTGAATCAACGGTATAATTAGGCATAGATAACGGTCTCTATCGGCTAGACGAGCAAAGGTTTGTTTGTTTAACTTGCTACATATCACAAGTATTTTCAAATGTTTGGAACAAAAATGAATAATTTAACCCTGCAACGAATTCTCAATGACAAGTTATCACCGCAGCTTATTAAAGATTATGCACCAAATGGCCTTCAAGTTGAGGGCGCGCAAATTATTAAAAAGATAGTGACCGGTGTGACCGCCTCTCAAGCATTAATCGATAAAGCGATAGAGCTTAATGCCGATGCATTATTGGTTCATCATGGTTATTTCTGGAAGGGTGAACCACAGCAAATTGTCGGTATGAAAGGTCGCCGCATTCGTTCTCTGATAAAAAATGACATTAACTTATATGGCTATCACCTCCCTTTAGACATTCATCCTGAACTGGGTAATAACGCCAAGCTTGCGCAGTTACTTGATATTGAAGTAGAAGGTGGGCTTGAAGGGCATGCTCAATCAGTGGCGATGTATGGTCGACTGAGTAAGCCGGTAACAGGGGCTGAGTTTGCGCAGCGTATTGCCACTGCATTAGATCGCGAGCCTTTGCATATTGCGCCGCAGATGCAAGATAAGTTAATCGAAACAGTAGGTTGGTGCACAGGTGGCGGGCAAGATTACCTTCAGTTAGCCGCAGATAATCAGTTAGATGCCTTTGTATCTGGTGAGATTTCAGAGCGCACTACGTTTGTGGCGCGTGAACAAGATATTCATTATTTTGCCGCTGGTCATCATGCAACGGAGCGCTACGGAATTAAAGCGCTAGGGGAGTGGCTTACACAAGAACACGGACTTGATGTAACCTTTATTGATATAAATAATCCGGTATAAACTAAAAGGCTTGAACCGAGGTTCAAGCCTTTATCATAGGTACTTTTGCAAAGTTATCGACTATTCACGTTCGTGAAGAGGCTTAAATTCACGCTTAGTTTCACCGGTGTAAAGCTGACGCGGACGACCAATACGGTTGTGTGGATCGCTGTGCATTTCGCTCCAGTGAGCAATCCAGCCCACAGTACGAGAAATAGCAAAGATTACGGTAAACATAGACACCGGAATCCCAATCGCTTTAAGAATGATACCAGAGTAGAAATCTACGTTCGGGTACAGTTTCTTCTCAACAAAATACTCATCAGACAGAGCAATTCGTTCTAGCTCCATTGCCACATCCAGTAGAGGATCGCTGATGTTAAGCTCGTCGAGCACTTCGTGACATGCTTCACGCATAACCGTTGCACGAGGGTCGTAGTTTTTGTAAACACGGTGACCAAAGCCCATAAGACGGAAAGGATCATCCTTGTCTTTTGCTTTAGCTACGTATTCTTCAATCTTATCGACACTGCCAATCTCTTCTAACATGCGTAGACATGCTTCGTTAGCACCGCCGTGAGCAGGTCCCCACAAAGAAGCGATACCCGCTGCGATACAAGCAAATGGGTTTGCACCAGAAGAGCCAGCAAGCCTAACGGTAGACGTAGACGCGTTTTGCTCATGGTCGGCATGCAGAGTGAAAATCTTATCCATTGCACGGCCTACAACAGGATTAACTTCATACTCTTCGCAAGGGTTTGCAAACATCATATGTAGGAAGTTTTCTGCGTAACTTAGGTCATTACGTGGATAGATAAACGGTTGACCCACAGTGTATTTGTAACACATAGAGGCAAGCGTTGGCATTTTCGATAATAGTCTAAACGCGGCGATTTCACGGTGTTTATCGTTATTGATATCCAGTGAATCGTGATAGAAGGCCGCTAATGCACCGACTACTCCACACATGATTGCCATTGGGTGAGCATCACGGCGGAAGCCATGGAAAAAGCTTGCGATTTGCTCATGTACCATAGTGTGGCGCGTAACAATTTGCTTAAAGTCGTCATACTTTTCACGAGTAGGCGCTTCACCATAAAGAAGGATGTAACATACTTCTAAATAGTCCGCATTATTCGCTAATTCATCAATTGGATAGCCGCGGTGTAATAAAATTCCAGCATCGCCATCGATGTAAGTGATTTGAGATTCACAAGACGCGGTGGCTAGAAAACCAGGGTCAAAGGTGAAATACCCTTGGCTTCCTAATGTACGAACATCGATCACTTCTGGGCCATCTGTTCCCTTCATAATCGGCAATTCGATAGGCGCTTGACCCTCTATCGTAAGAGTCGCTTGCTTATCTGCCATAACATTCTCCTTTGTTATTTATATTCCATCTTGATTCAATGGTGCACCAAATTTGTACTGTTGTTCGGCCTAGAAGTCAATTTATATAGCCTTTTGTGTGCACTTGTTGGCGTTTCTATAAGTAGAAATGATAAAAACTAGGCCTGTGTGGCATTATTTGTTAATAATATTGTATTAGTATGTTAACGGTCGTATAGTGGCGCTGAACTTAATGCTATATCCTTGATTTCACTCTGTGAATTAAGTTTTATTAATGAGAGTTAGATCAAGTTTATTAGTGATTAAAGCGACAAAACATTAGTGGGAAGCTGAAGTTATAATAGCTTTTGTTAAAGTTCTGCTAAAAACGCCCAAATGTTGACTATTTGTAACTGCTCAAAGGAGCTGAGTGAGCACACTGTGAACAAGAAAAAAACGAGACCTGTCAATCTGGATCTGCAAACGATTCATTTCCCTATTACTGCCATCGCTTCGATCCTACACAGGGTATCTGGTGTTATCACCTTTGTCGCTGTAGGAATCTTGCTTTGGTTACTTTCTATCTCCCTATCATCACCGAAAGGATTTATGGAGGCGGCCAGCTATGTTGACGGCTTCTTTGTTAAATTCATTTTGTGGGGAATACTCACTGCACTTTTCTATCATATCGTCGGTGGTATCAGACATCTTTGCCAAGACTTAGGCTATTTTGAAGAACTAGAGAGCGGCGCTAAAAGTGCGCAAATCTCCTTCATTGTGACTGGCGTATTAGCAATCGTTGCGGGAGTCATCGTATGGTAAATAACGTTTCTTCATTTGGACGTAACGGCGTCCATGATTTTCTGTTAGTTCGTGCAACGGCAATTATTCTTACTCTATACACTATTTACCTATGTGGTTTCTTACTGCTGGCAGGTGATGTGAGTTATATGGAGTGGACTAATTTCTTCGGTGGACTATTCACCAAGATCTTCACCATGCTCGCACTGCTGTGCATTCTTATCCATGCTTGGATTGGATTGTGGCAGGTACTGACCGATTACATCAAACCAGCACTCCTGCGCGGTAGCTTACAGTTACTGCTTGTCGCGGTGCTGTTTGGTTATTTCTTCTCTGGCCTATTTATTCTTTGGGGGGCATAAATGACGATTCCAGTTCGCGAATTTGACGCAGTAGTCATTGGTGCTGGTGGTGCAGGCATGCGTGCAGCACTACAAATATCTGAGCAAGGTTTAACTTGCGCATTGCTATCAAAAGTATTTCCTACTCGTTCACACACTGTTTCTGCGCAAGGTGGTATCACCGTAGCGCTTGGCAATGCTCATGAAGATCATTGGGAACAGCACATGTACGACACCGTTAAAGGTTCCGATTACATCGGTGACCAAGATGCGATTGAATATATGTGTAAAAATGGACCTGAATCAGTAATTGAGCTTGAGAAAATGGGTTTGCCGTTTTCTCGCTTTGACGATGGTTCTATCTATCAGCGTCCTTTTGGTGGCCAATCTAAAAACTTTGGTGGTGAGCAAGCCGCTCGTACGGCAGCAGCCGCTGACCGTACCGGTCATGCATTATTGCATACGCTTTATCAGCAGAACATCAAACACAAAACCACGATTTTTTCTGAGTGGTATGCCCTTGATCTGGTTAAGAATGATGAAGGTGCCATTCTTGGTACTACCGCACTATGTATGGAAACTGGTGAGGTTTGTTACTTTAAAGCGAAAGCAACTATCTTAGCCACTGGCGGTGCAGGGCGTATTTATGCCTCTACAACGAATGCACACATCAATACCGGTGATGGTGTTGGTATGGCCATTCGTGCCGGTGTTCCTATGCAGGACATCGAAATGTGGCAGTTCCACCCAACGGGTATAGCAGGCGCTGGTGTTTTGGTGACCGAAGGTTGTCGCGGAGAAGGTGGTTATCTTCTTAATAAAGACGGCGAGCGCTTCATGGAGCGTTACGCACCTAATGCTAAAGATTTAGCCGGTCGTGATGTTGTTGCGCGTTCAATGATGATTGAAATTCGTGAAGGTCGCGGCTGTGATGGTCCTTGGGGTCCACATATTAAGCTAAAACTTGATCACCTTGGCAAAGACACCCTTGAATCGCGTTTGCCTGGTGTCTGTGAATTATCACGCACCTTTGCCCACGTTGATCCGGTTAAAGAGCCAATCCCGGTTATCCCAACATGTCACTACATGATGGGTGGCGTACCGACTCAGGTTTCTGGACAAGCAATTAAGCAAACCGAAGATGGTACAGATGTGGAAATCCAAGGCTTATTTGCCTGTGGTGAAATCGCTTCTGTTTCCGTGCATGGCGCGAACCGTCTTGGTGGTAACTCACTACTAGATTTAGTGGTGTTTGGCCGCGCAACCGGTCTGCACCTTGGCGAAACTTTGCAAAAGCAAGCTGAAGCAAAACCTGCGACAGAGGAAGACATTGCCCGTTCATTAGAGCGTTATAACCGTTGGGAAAACAGTACCGAAGGTGAAGACCCAGCTCAAATCCGCAAAGATTTGCAGCAGTGCATGCAAAATAACTTCTCTGTATTCCGCGAAGGGGATGCAATGGCTAAGGGTTTAGAAGAGCTTAAAGTGATTCGTGAGCGCCTAAATAATGCCTACCTTTCTGATAAATCGACCGAATTTAATACTCAACGCATCGAATGTCTTGAGCTAGAGAATTTGATGGAAACGGCATTTGCAACCGCAGTTGCTGCTAATTTCCGTACAGAAAGTCGTGGTGCACATGCTCGCTTTGACTACCCAGATCGTGATGATTCACAGTGGCTATGTCACTCGCTTTACAATCCTGAAACGGAAAGTATGTCTAAGCGTGGTGTGAACATGGAACCTGTTCATCGTGAAGCATTTCCACCGAAAGCTAGAACCTATTAAGGGAGCGAGATATGAACCTCAATTTCTCTGTCTATCGCTATAACCCAGATGTAGACAGCAAACCTTATATGAAGCAGTACTCCTTAGATGTGGAAGAAGGCTCGGACATGATGGTGCTTGATGCACTGATCTTGCTTAAAGAACAAGATCCGTCTCTTTCTTTCCGCCGCTCTTGTCGTGAGGGGGTGTGTGGTAGTGATGGTTTAAATATGAATGGTAAGAATGGATTGGCGTGTATCACGCCACTTTCTGCTCTTAAAGGCGATTCGCTGATCATTCGTCCATTACCAGGCTTACCAGTTGTTCGTGATTTGATTGTCGATATGACTCAGTTTTATGATAACTACACAAAAGTGAAGCCGTTTTTGATTTCTGATGGCGAATTACCACCATCAAGAGAACATCATCAGTCTCCGGAAGAGCGTGCACACCTAGATGGTTTGTATGAATGCATTATGTGTGCATGCTGTACCACATCGTGTCCTTCTTTCTGGTGGAACCCGGACAAGTTTATTGGACCGGCGGGTCTTTTAGCAGCGTATCGCTGGTTAATTGATAGCCGAGATACCGCAACTGATGAGCGACTCAGCAATTTAGACGATGCATTTAGTGTTTTCCGTTGTCATGGCATTATGAACTGTGTCAGTGTATGTCCTAAGGGGTTAAACCCGACCAAAGCGATTGGACATATCAAAACAATGTTGGTCAATCGTTCGGTTTAGATTATTGAAATTACGGGCTTTTCGGAGTTTACTGATAAGCCTGTCATGCCAGCGTAAAGTTGGCCATAAGTTCGGCAAAGACCGAAACAACAAGTACTAATCTACAGGTTAAGGGAATATATGCATAACAGTGTGATGAAGGCATGGCTCGAGTCTTCACACTTGGCTGGCGCCAATGCAACGTACGTAGAAGAACTCTACGAACTTTATCTAAGTGACCCAGATCTGGTGAGTGAGGAATGGAAGCGCGTGTTTGATGATCTGCCTGAGCAGGCATCAGAACAAGGAGAGCAATCTCATACGCGTGTTCGTGACTACTTTCGCCGACTAGCACAAGAGACAAAGCATTATAACGTCCAAGTAAGTGATCCTGATGTCGATGCAAAACAAGTAAGGGTTCTACAACTTATTAATGCCTATCGATTTAGAGGCCATCAAGCGGCTAACCTAGATCCATTAGGTTTATGGGAACGTCCAGTTCAGCCTGAATTGGACCCTGCGTTCCATAATCTTACAGAAGATGACCTCAACGAATCATTCAACGTCGGTTCTTTCGCTGTTGCGAAAGAGACCATGCAGTTGAAAGATCTCCATCAAGCACTCAACAAAACCTACTGTGGCTCAGTCGGTGCAGAATATATGCACATGACTAACACAGAGCAAAAACGTTGGGTTCAGCAACGCCTTGAATCAGTTCAATCTCAACCAGAGTTCTCTTTAGAAGAGAAAATCACCTATCTTGATGAATTGACTGCCGCAGAAGGCCTAGAACGTTATCTTGGCGCGAAGTTTCCTGGTGCAAAACGCTTCTCTCTAGAAGGTGGTGATGCACTTATCCCTATGACTAAAGAGCTGATTCGTCATGCTGGTCGTAGTGGAATGCGCGAAGTTGTTGTAGGCATGGCTCACCGTGGTCGCTTAAATATGTTGGTCAACGTTCTGGGTAAAAAACCTCAGGATTTGTTTGACGAATTTGCCGGTAAGCACGATGACACTTGGGGTACTGGTGATGTTAAATATCACCAAGGGTTCTCAGCAGACTTTGCCACTCCAGGCGGTAATGTCCATTTAGCCCTTGCATTTAACCCCTCTCACCTTGAGATTGTTAACCCTGTAGTGATTGGCTCAGTACGTGCTCGTCAAGATCGCTTAGGCGATAAGAACGGCGCAAAAGTACTGCCTATTACGATTCATGGTGACTCTGCAATCGCAGGCCAAGGGGTAGTGCAGGAGACATTTAATATGTCTCAAGCGCGCGGTTTCCAAGTAGGCGGTACGGTTCGTATCGTGGTCAATAACCAAATTGGTTTTACCACGTCCAACCCAAGAGATACTCGCTCTACAATGTACTGTACCGATATCGCTAAGATGGTACAGGCACCGATTTTCCACGTTAATGCTGACGATCCTGAAGCGGTTGCTTTTGTGACTCGTATTGCATTGGACTATCGAAATACCTTTAATCGCGATGTTGTGATTGATTTGGTTTGTTATCGCCGCCACGGCCATAACGAAGCCGATGAGCCAAATGCAACGCAGCCATTGATGTACCAAAAAATCAAAAAACACCCAACGCCACGTAAGCTTTATGCGGATGTGATGATGGAGCGTGATGAGATTGGTATTGATACTGCAACGCAATTGGTTAATGAATATCGTGATGCCCTTGATCATGGCGAAATCGTGGTCAAAGAGTGGCGTCCTATGGCTCTACATTCTGTTGATTGGTCTCCTTATATTGGCCATGAATGGGATATGGAATGGGATAACAAATATGAGCTAGAGCGTCTTAAAGAGCTGGGTTCTAAAGTGTGTCACTACCCAGATAGCCATAAGTTGCAAAGCCGTGTAAACAAGCTTTATAACGATCGTAAAGCGATGATCGCTGGCGAAAAAGCCATTGATTGGGGTATGGCTGAAACCATGGCCTACGCAACGATTGTGGATGATGGAAAACGCATTCGTATCTCAGGTCAGGATTCTGGTCGTGGTACTTTCTTCCACCGTCACGCGGTATTGCATAACCAAGGCGATGCAAGTACTTACGTACCTCTTGCCAATATCCATGATAAACAAGGCCCGTTCCAAGTCTTTGACTCCGTGTTATCGGAAGAAGCGGTATTGGCGTTTGAATATGGTTACACCACAGCAGAGCCGGGCGGTTTAACTATTTGGGAAGCGCAGTTTGGTGATTTTGCCAACGGTGCACAGGTAGTGATCGACCAGTTCATCTCATCAGGTGAGCAAAAGTGGAATCGTCTATGCGGTATTACGTTGCTGCTACCTCATGGTTATGAAGGACAGGGTCCTGAGCACTCATCTGCACGTTTAGAGCGTTACTTACAGTTGTGTGCTGAGCAAAATATGCAAGTTGTCGTGCCATCGACACCTGCTCAGATTTATCACATGCTGCGTCGTCAAGTGGTGCGTCCTATGCGTCGTCCTCTTATCGTTATGACGCCTAAGTCTTTGTTACGTCACCCACTATGTGTGTCGTCATTAGAAGATTTAGCTGAAGGTACTTTCCAAGCGTGTATTCCAGAAGTGGATGAGTTGCAAGCGTCTAAAGTACGTCGAGTCGTCTTTTGTTCTGGTAAGGTTTATTACGATCTTCTCGATGAGCGTCGCAAGCGTGAAATTGATGATGTGGCGATTGTTCGTATTGAACAATTGTACCCATTCCCACTTGCCGATCTGCGTGAAGTTCTGTCTATTTACCCGCAAGTCACTGACTATGTTTGGTGTCAAGAAGAGCCTCAAAACCAAGGTGCGTGGTATTCAAGCCAGCACAACTTCCGAGCTGCAACGCCATTTAATACAACGTTAAGTTATGCAGGGCGTCCAGCGTCTGCGTCACCTGCGGTTGGTTACATGTCTGTTCACTTGAAACAACAGAAAGCGTTAATCGATGACGCTCTTACAATTGATAAAGAACTAGAAGAATAAGGAAGCCCAACACATGACAATTGAAATTCTGGTTCCTGATTTACCTGAATCAGTTGCTGATGCTACCGTTGCAACTTGGCACAAAAAGCCTGGCGATAGAGTAGAGCGCGATGACGTATTAGTTGATATCGAAACTGATAAAGTTGTCCTTGAAGTCCCAGCTCCAGAAGCGGGTATTCTTGAAGAAATTTTTGAAGAAGAAGGCACAACGGTTTTGGCCAAGCAGCTTCTTGCAAAAATCAAGCTAGGCGCTGTGGCCGGTGAGCCAACCAAAGACAGCACTCAAGCGACAGAATCTTCTCCAGATAAGCGTCACAAGGCGACATTAACTGAAGAAAACAATGAGGCGTTAAGCCCAGCAGTTCGCCGTTTATTGGCAGAACACAGCCTAAGCCCTTCTGATGTGAAAGGCACAGGTGTGGGCGGTCGTATTACTCGCGAAGATGTTGATGCGCACCTAGCGAGCGCAAGCAAAGCAGCAGCGCCAGCGCCTGTTACTGAAGCAGAAGTGCCAGCCGCCGCTCGCAGTCAAAAACGTGTTCCTATGACTCGTTTGCGTAAAACTGTGGCTAAGCGTTTGCTGGAAGCGAAGAACAACACTGCGATGTTGACTACTTTCAATGAAGTGAACATGAAGCCAATCATGGATCTGCGTGCTCAATATAAAGATTCATTTGAGAAGCGCCATGATACTCGCCTTGGGTTTATGTCTTTCTACGTGAAAGCGGTAACAGAAGCGTTGAAACGCTACCCAGAAGTGAATGCTTCTATCGATGGTGAAGATATTGTTTATCACAACTATTTTGATATCAGCATGGCGGTTTCTACACCGCGTGGCTTGGTAACGCCAGTACTAAAAGACTGCGATACGCTAGGTTTTGCTGATATTGAAAAAGGCATTAAAGAGCTCGCAATCAAAGGTCGTGACGGCAAGCTAACCGTTGATGAGCTAATGGGTGGTAACTTCACTATTACTAACGGCGGCGTATTTGGCTCCCTGATGTCGACACCTATTATCAACCCACCACAAGCGGCTATTTTGGGGATGCATAAAATCCAAGATCGTCCAATGGCGGTGAATGGCAAAGTCGAAATTCTACCAATGATGTATTTGGCTCTTTCTTACGATCACCGTTTAATTGACGGTCGTGAGTCAGTTGGTTTCTTGGTGACAATCAAGGAACTACTAGAAGATCCAGCACGTCTTCTATTAGATGTTTAATTAAGAATTAAGGGCGCCGTCAGGTGCCCTTACTAGACCTTTTGGTCACGCTCAAGAAGCACCCTACACCTGTTAAAGCTCAGTCTTTAACATGAGGATATAAATTGAGTAATAACCCCGTTATTACTTAAAAAATAAAATGGAAGATACCAATGAATTTGCATGAATATCAAGCGAAACAACTTTTTGCTGAATATGGCCTGCCTGTACCGGAAGGTTATGCTTGTGATACGCCTCAAGAAGCGTTTGAAGCAGCAGGAAGAATCAGTACTGCAAAGAAAGTCGTCAAGTGTCAGGTTCACGCAGGTGGCCGCGGTAAAGCGGGCGGCGTAGAACTGCATGATACGAAAGATGGCGTTAAAGAATTTGCCCAAAAGTGGCTAGGTAAAAACCTAGTAACTTATCAAACAGATGCGAACGGTCAGCCAGTCACTAAAATTTTAGTTGAAGAAGCATCAAATATTGCCAATGAGCTTTATTTAGGCGCTGTGGTTGATCGCGCATCACGTCGCATTGTCTTTATGGCATCGACTGAGGGTGGCGTAGACATTGAAAAAATCGCAGAAGAAACTCCAGAGTTAATTCATAAAGCGGCGATTGATCCCCTAGTGGGCCCACAGGCTTACCAAGGACGTGAACTTGCGTTCAAACTTGGCCTTGAAGGTGACCAAATCAAGCAGTTCGTGAAGATCTTTATGGGTCTTGGCGATATGTTTGCTCAGTACGACTTAGCACTACTAGAAATTAACCCGCTAGTGCAAACAGCCGAAGGCAACTTATTGTGTCTGGATGGCAAAATCAACATTGATTCCAATGCGATGTACCGCCAACCAAAACTGCGTGAAATGCACGATCCATCACAAGAAGATGAGCGTGAAGCACATGCTGCACAATGGGAACTCAACTACGTTGCTCTAGATGGCAGCATTGGTTGTATGGTGAACGGCGCAGGCCTTGCAATGGGCACAATGGACATCGTGAATCTGCACGGTGGACAGCCAGCTAACTTCCTTGATGTGGGCGGCGGCGCAACTAAAGAGCGTGTAACAGAAGCGTTTAAAATCATTTTGTCTGATGACAATGTGAAAGCGGTTCTTGTGAACATCTTTGGTGGCATTGTACGTTGTGATCTTATTGCTGACGGCATCATTGGTGCGGTTGAAGAAGTGGGTGTTAAGGTTCCTGTCGTGGTTCGCTTAGAGGGTAATAACGCGCCTCTAGGTTCTCAAAAATTGGCTGAAAGTGGTCTAAACATTATTGCTGCAACTTCTCTAACAGAAGCTGCGGAAAAAGTTGTAGCTGCAGCGGAGGGCAAATAATGTCTGTACTAATTAATAAAGATACTAAGGTTATCTGCCAAGGTTTTACCGGTGGTCAAGGTACGTTCCACTCTGAGCAAGCGCTTGAATACGGAACAAAAATGGTCGGTGGTGTTTCACCGGGCAAAGGTGGTCAAGTTCATCTTGGTCTACCTGTATTTAATACGGTACGTGAAGCTGTCGAAACCACAGGTGCAACGGCATCGGTTATCTACGTGCCAGCGCCGTTTTGTAAAGATGCCATCCTTGAAGCGATTGATGCTGGTATTAAGCTCATCGTTACTATCACAGAAGGTATTCCAACGCTGGATCTTCTCGACGTTAAGGTTCGTTTAGACGAAGCTGGCGTGGTAATGATCGGTCCTAACTGTCCGGGTGTGATTACACCTGATGAGTGTAAAATTGGCATCATGCCAGGACACATTCATAAGAAAGGCAAAGTGGGTATTGTATCTCGCTCTGGCACATTAACTTATGAAGCGGTTAAGCAAACAACAGATGAAGGCTTTGGTCAGTCTACTTGTGTTGGTATCGGTGGCGACCCAATTCCGGGTTCAAACTTCATTGATATTCTAAAGTTGTTTGAAGAAGATCCTGAAACTGAAGCTATCGTCATGATTGGTGAAATCGGCGGAACAGCAGAAGAAGAAGCAGCAGCGTACATTAAAGACAATGTCTCAAAACCTGTTGTATCTTACATTGCTGGCGTAACGGCGCCTCCAGGTAAACGTATGGGCCATGCCGGTGCGATTATCTCTGGTGGTAAAGGTACGGCTGAAGATAAGTTCCAAGCACTGGAAGCCGCTGGCGTTAAAACAGTGAAAAGCCTTGCTGATATCGGCGTAGGTCTGCGTGAAGTCACTGGCTGGTAATTCGCTATCTAGTTGAATCTATATAAAAAAGCCTCTGATTTTTCAGAGGCTTTTTATTGGGTACTAGATTATACCGCGCAATAAAGCTGGGATTAGCGACTCTGAGGCTTAAATTGAGCCAATAAGAATAACGTTGCAGCGCTGACAACCACTGATGGACCAGCAGGAGTATCATAAAACCACGATAAACTCAGTCCCGCAAACACACAGATTGCGCCAATCAGAGAGGCAATGACGGCCATCTGCTCTGGGCTTTTAGATAAGCGTCTAGCGGTTGCCGCAGGGATGATCAGCAGCGAGGTAATAATCAACGCGCCAACAAATTTCATGCCGACCGCAATCACTAAACTTATCATCAACATCGTTATCAAGCGCATTAATGAGATATTCACCCCTTCAATTGCAGCAAGCTCTTCATTGACAGTGCTCGATAATAATGGACGCCAAAAAATCACTAATAGCGACATGACGACCACAACCCCAATATAAATAAACACAACATCTTGGGTGTTAACAGCCAGTAGATCACCGAACAAATAACCCATCAAATCCACTCGGACATTGTCCAAGAAGCTCACGGTAATCAGACCAAGAGATAGGGCACTGTGCGCTAAAATACCCAGCAAGGTATCGGTAGCAACCATTTGCTGCCGTTGCAGCGTCACCAAAATAATGCCTAGTGCCATACAGCAAATAACCAGAGCAAAATACAGATTTATATCGAATAAAAAGCCAAGGGCCAATCCCATTAGGGACGCATGCGCGAGAGTGTCACCAAAGTAGGCCATTTTACGCCAGACAACAAAAGAGCCTAAAGGTCCGGCAATGATGGCAATACCTAATCCAGCAAGAATAGAGGGAAGTAGAAACTCAATCATTTGTTTGTCCGTGGTTATGATTTTTGCAGATGTAGATATCCTCAGGGATAGGTTCGCCGGATAAATCATGCTGATGGTGGTTATGCTGATGTCTGTATAGAGCAAGGCTCGCTTCTGGCGCGTGGCCAAACATTTGTAAGTAGCTTGGGTGAGTTGAAATGGCCGCGGGTGCACCAGAGCAACAAATATGATGCTGTAGACAAATCACATTGTCAGTTTTTGCCATTACCAAATGTAAATCATGAGAAATCATAAATATTGCGCATTTAAAGCGGTGGCGTATGGTATCGATAAGATTGTATAGATCAATCTGGCCTTGCACATCAACCCCTTGTGCTGGCTCATCGAGTACCAATAACTGAGGTCTTACTAGCAGTGATCTTGCTAATAAAACACGTTGGGTTTCGCCACCAGATAACTTATGAGCATCGGAATTTAATAGATGACTTGCTCCCACTAGACCAAGAGCCTCTTGCAGTTCTTGCTGACTATATTTACCACCAAGGCGTAAAAAACGGGCTACAGTTAGCGGTAAGGTCTCGTTGAGGATCAGCTTTTGCGGAACGTAACCCACTCTAAGCTTATTTTGTTTGCTGACCTTACCCGTATAATCTTTATGCAGGCCTAAAATCACTTTTACTAAAGTAGATTTCCCTGCGCCATTAGGACCGACTAAAGTGGTGATCTCAGATTCATTGATAGTAAGGCTGATTTTATCGAGTACCTTACGCTTATCAAATTGAACAGTCACGTCTTCTAGTGTGACGAGTGGAGTCATAGTAGTTGGCCTATTTTGGTAATATTAAAGTTATTTTTCTTAAGCTTATGATGAGCAAGAAGGTGCCTATTGTGCAACCTTTATATTCATTTGCCAAACGTTAGTGTTATAAAGTAACATTTAAGCTATATTTATTTCTATTGTAATGGAACCCAGTCGATGAAACGCATTTTTTTATGCCTACTATCACTTGTTTATTTCAACACAGCTCAAGCTGTTGAAGTTATAAGCAGTATTAAACCAATACATCTTATTGCTCAAG
Source organism: Vibrio sp. UCD-FRSSP16_30 (assembly GCF_001676025.1). Lineage (GTDB taxonomy): Bacteria > Pseudomonadota > Gammaproteobacteria > Enterobacterales > Vibrionaceae > Vibrio. Next base: position 128,902 of record NZ_LZFW01000057.1, on the reverse strand, counting down.
AAATCACGTCGAACTCTGCTTCTTCCTCAGCTTTGCTAGGAACAGCTATGTCGCCTCATGATTATTCTTTACGCCCATCAGATGTAAAAAAACTTCGCAGTGCTGATTTAGTGATTTGGTTTGGACCTGATCTAGAAGCCTTTATGTCTTCTGCGGTTTCTGAGCAAAACAATAAACTGACTATCAGTGAAATCCCAGACCTTGACCTTTTCCACTTTGAAGGTGGTCATCATGATCATGACGGTCATCACCATGGTAATACTGATCCGCATTTCTGGTTAGGTCCAAAGCAAGCAGCAACAGTTGCAAAAGCGATTGCAGCCAGAATGGGGGAGATTGATCCTGCTAATAAAGCGCAATACAACGCAAACCTTGACGCTTTCTTGACTCGCCTGCAGCAAACCACTTTAGAAATCACCGCTAATTTGAAGTCTGTACATGATCGCGGATATTTTGTTTTTCATGACGGTTACGGCTATTTCGAAAGAACATTTAATCTTAACCATTTGGGTCATTTCACTGTTAGCCCAGAAAGAAAACCGGGTGCCAAGACTCTAATTGAAATCAAACAGCGCCTTGCCAAAGGTGATGTCGCGTGTGTATTCAGTGAGCCTCAATTTACCCCAGCAGTTATCAATACTGTTACCCGTGGTTCAAATGTTCATCGTGGCGTTATTGACCCATTAGCATCGGATATTGAAAATAAACCCGGTGCTTACTTTGTCTTCCTTAAAGACTTGTCTCAGCGCTTTGAAACATGCTTAAAAAAATAACTATGCTTTAGTTTTTTTGTACAAGTTGAGTTGCTGATAAAACGCCCTAGATAGGGCGTTTTTTTGATCTAACACAATCGAAATGTAAGATAATGTGTTAAAGTTACCTTAAATGATAACAATTGGCATTTAGATTATGAAACTCGGCGAATTAAACATCGGGCAACAAGCTACAATTTGTTCTTTACAGGAATTAGACAGTTCCACTCGAAAAAAACTGATGGTTATGGGAATGCTTCCTCGCACTCCAATAACGATAATACGAAAGGCCCCGATGGGCGATCCGTTACAGGTTCGAGTAAGAGATGTTAGCGTTGCGATTCGTAAGTCTACAGCCAACCAAATTGCAGTAGAGGTACTATAGTGGATTATTCAATTTTAACTGTAGGTAACCCAAACAGTGGTAAAACGACATTATTTAATGCGTTCACTGGTGCAAACCAAAAAGTGGGTAACTGGGCAGGTGTCACGGTTGAGAAAAAAACCGGTGTTTATTCTCTTGCAGGAGAAGAGTTTAGTCTTACTGATTTACCGGGTATTTATGCGCTAGATAGTGGCAACCATGGCAACAGTCTGGATGAAACCATTGCTTCACGCGCAGTATTGTCTACTCCTGCTGACGTTATTATTAATGTGATTGATGCTAGCTGTTTAGAGCGCAGTCTTTACGTTACTCTTCAATTGCGAGAATTGGGTCGCCCAATGATCGTCATCTTAAATAAGATGGATACTCTATCTCGCACGGGTCAAAAGGTTAATATTAAAGGATTAGCTAAGGCTCTTGGTTGTCCTGTGATGGCAGTAACAGCCACGCGACTTAACGAAGTGAACCAGCTTAAATCTGATCTGCATAGAATGTTAGCCAGTGGCATTAAGGTTGAACCACTTAAGTTAGATTATGATAGTGCGTTTGAAAACGTTATCTCAGACATTGAAGACCAGTTTGAAAATGACATGGTGGCTAATCGTGCATTAGCAATACGTGCGCTTGAAGATGACCAATTAGTTTTTCGTACTCTAGATTCAACGGTACGAGATAAAACGGCTCAGGCTCGTCACTCATTAGACATGGATATTGATCTGCATATTGCCGATGTGAAATTCACTTTTCTACATGAACTGACTAAAGCATTTCGCTCACAAGATGGCAAGATTACTCGCCGCGTCAGTGAGCATATCGATTCAGTTGTGCTGAACAAGTGGATTGGTATTCCTCTATTTTTCTTTGTCATGTATTTGATGTTTATGTTCGCTATCAATATTGGTGGCGCATTCATCGACTTCTTTGATATTGCGTTTGGTGCGGTGTTAGTTGATGGCACTCATGTATTACTTGACCCAGTTTTACCGCAATGGCTAGTGACTATTTTAGCTAATGGTATTGGCGGTGGTATTCAAACCGTTGCGACCTTCATTCCTGTTATTGCGGGCTTGTACTTATTCCTGACTATTTTGGAAGGTTCAGGCTACATGTCACGCGCCGCGTTTGTATTAGATAAAGTGATGCAAAAAGTAGGCTTGCCAGGTAAAGCCTTTGTGCCGCTTGTTCTTGGTTTTGGTTGTAACGTACCGGCTATCATGGCAAGTCGTACCTTAGATCAGGAACGTGAGCGTCGTTTAGCAGCGTCAATGGCACCATTTATGTCTTGTGGTGCTCGCTTGCCAGTATATGCACTGTTTGCTGCCGCTTTTTTCCCTTCTGCGGGACAGAATGTTGTTTTTGCACTGTACATCATTGGTATTTTAGCCGCGGTCTTTACTGGCTTAATGCTTAAAAACACGATTTACCCAGGTAGCAACGATAGCTTTGTTATGGAAATGACGGATTATGAAATTCCGCGTTTGCGTAACGTTATTATCAAAACATGGCACAAACTAAAACGTTTTGTTTTTGGTGCAGGTAAAACCATCGTGCTGGTTGTCACCGTTTTAAGTTTCCTTAATTCAATTGGTACTGACGGCAGTTTTGGTAATGAAGACAGTGATGGTTCTGTGCTATCAAAAGTAGCGCAAGTGATTACCCCAGTGTTTGAACCTATGGGAATTGAACAAGATAACTGGCCGGCAACGGTTGGTATCGTAACCGGTATCTTTGCAAAAGAAGCGGTTGTGGGTACGTTGAATAGTCTTTATGCAACGCCTGCTGCTGATGAGTCTGAATTTGATTTAGTTGCGAGCCTTAAAGAAGCGGTAATATCTATACCAGAGAACCTAAGCGGATTGAGCTTTAGTGACCCTCTAGGTATTGAAGTAGGCGATTTAACCGATAGCCAAGCTGTAGCAGAAGAACAAGATGTTGATCAGTCAGTGTTTGCTAACTTACAAAGTAAATTTGTAACCGGTCATGCCGCATTTGCTTACCTACTGTTTATTCTATTGTACGTACCTTGTGTTGCGGCAATGGGTGCTTATGTTAGAGAGTTTGGCGGTCAATACGCAAAATTCATTGCAGTATGGACGATGGGCTTAGCGTATCTAAGTGCCGTATTGTACTACCAAATTGCAACATTTAGTCTCAACCCTATCGGGAGCTCTATCTGGATAATTTCGACGATTATTATTGGTATTGCCACATACTTTGGCCTCAAGTATCAGGCGAAGAAAGACCAATCACATCATGTTGAAGAAGTTGGCGCTTAATAGATTAGGGCAGGAGTAAAAGATGATTTTACAAGAATTAAAAGCCTACCTTGAACAGCATGGCACCAGTGAGAGAGCAGTATTAGCCAATCACTTTGGTCTATCAGAAGACGGTGTTGATGCCATGCTTCAGGTATGGATTAATAAAGGTAAAGTGTCTCGTATGCACGATACCATTAAAGGAATAGAGAAGGGCGTACGCTACACTCTCAATCAGGGAATTAGCTTAAACGTTCAAATGTAAGCTCATTATTGAGTGACTATTTCCAGTCAGCTAGGCGCATCTGCTTGCAGTCGCCTAGCTTTTTTTTATCTAAAAATACGGTATTACTTACTACGATTGGTATTTCCCAACTGCTATTAACACTAGGCTGCCACAAGCTCATTTTGTACAGATTGCTTAGGCTCACGACTGATCATTAGTGCGCCGCCAACAAGCAATGCAGCGCCAATAATTTGCAACGGGGTTAGCGTTGCATCAAAAGCAAACCAGTTAATTGCGACAGCTGAAACAGGGAAAAATAGCTCGGCAATCGTGCCATATCGAGCGGGTATTTTTTCAAGTCCCTTATAATAGATAAACATACCGAGTAGCCCCGATAGCATCACCATATAAAACAGATTGATAAAACTGCCGTCGGAAAGGGTGAAGGGTTGCTTTTGCCACAGCATTACAACCGTTAATGCCACTAAAGCTAAAGTGAATCGACCCGACATAATCTGCATTGAGTTGTAGCCCATCATGGTCAGTTTACGCCCATAAACAGTGGACGCTCCCCACGCCACGACAGCCAATAATGCTGAAGCGTAGCCCAGTAAAATTGCGATAAGCTTAGGGTCATAATGCCAAACCGACTCTTTTGACCAAAGTTCGATAATGTCCGGCGCAATCATAATAATACTGCCTAACAAGCTAATACTTGCCCACAGCAAAAAGTGCTTTTGCAGTTTTTCTTTTAGCAAAATAACCGATAAAGAGATGGCGACGATAGGTTGCAGCTTTTGTAATAAGATCACTATGGTGGGGTTCATTAAAGTAAAGGCTTTAGTGAACGCAAGCGTACCAATAGCAGAGCCAAACACACCAATTAAGATAAAGGCAAACAGTGAACCTTTGATATAAGCAAATCGCCAACGAGGAACGAGGATTTGTAATAGAGCGATAATGACCACCAAAACGATGTGCTCAAAGAACACGATTTGTAAGGTGTTATTAGTCTCTAATAGAGGATAACGAAATAGGGTATCAGCAGCCCAAAGGCCCGCTGCAATCATAACAAAAATAATACCTGCCACGAGGATCTCCAAATTCAGATCAAACAAAACTAACGACAATCGTTAGCAGCGTGATGTGATTTATGTAAACGTGAACAGAGCGTAAGAGGTAAGGCAATTTGTAGCGCCAACCACTAAACCTCACTAAGAATATAGTGTGGGTTAAGGCAAATATTGCCTGTGATTTAGCGCAAACACAAAAGCACCAATAGCGAGTTAGCAAATTGGTGAATATGAGAATCAATTGTCACTTCTTTCATCCGGACTATAACCGTCGGCTCTGGATTTACACCAGATCTGCTGTCCCTTAATTCAACGGATAGTCAAAAAACTACAAGAAGAAACTAAGGCGCTCGTGGGCTCAAGCTAGGCTTTTACCACCGGTGGGGAGTTTCGCCCCGCCCTGAAGTCTGCTTAAAGTAACAAATTTTGTCAGCCCCGCAAATGTTTTGTTGAACTGTTTTATTTTAGATTGGTATGACGCAGTAATCGGGCAGGAATTAGACATAAAAAAACACACTTAACTTAAAGTTAGAAACCCCTTATACAACGAGGGCTAGAAGTCATTTATCTAACTTTATATGTACTGGTTCATACTCAGTCTGACAAAATCAGTGGTTCGATTTGACCTGATCTGCTCCAGTCAGACTGGACACCGCATTAAGCGACATATTGTTTTTCAAAGTTAACTGGGCTTACACGCCAGTCTAAACATTACAGTAAATGAGTGGGCGGACTACCGATAGGGGGTAACTCTGGCATTTTTCCAAATAGTGCCAACAATAATTTTTGGAAAGATTGTAAGTAGTGCTCTTCAGATGATAAATCGATATAAACTTTTGAGTGAAGAGCTAAGGGGATATTTTTTCCGTTCGAATTCTTTGCAATTATAGGAATATACTTTCTATGATTTGTATTTTGAAACAAATCACTACTTATAATTGACTCTTCATAACCCACTCCACCAGAACGGCTATCTGACTTTTCTTTGTACTTTTCAGTGCATACGATAAGTACAAAATCTGAGGTTGAAATCGACTTCTCCATAAATTCCGTAATTGGATCTCCAGGTCGTAGATACCAATCATCAATAAAAGCATCAACACCGCTTTGTCTTAGTTCCGTTGCAAATTGAGCAACCCACTTTTTGTGAGCTTCATTATCCCAAGAATATGAGATAAAGACTTTTGGTGGCTGGTGTGTGATTTCATCAGTTTTTTCAACATTTTCGTCAATCCGTCCTCGCTTCACGTAAGTACGTTTCTTCCGTACTTCAATTTGACCTGACTTGTCATTCGGATTATTGATTGTGAGTGTAGATCGTTTCTTTCTTTGCAGATTGAGTCTTGCCGATGGTTTTGATGAACTATCAAACTCAGAACGTAAAAAAGCCAGCAATACCCTCTTATCTTCATCGCTAACTTCATCATTTTCCGATGAGTGACTCAGACCAGCTGAAGATAACTGATCTAGTAATCGTTCTACAGGTGTACCGATTTCTTCTGCTAGTACTTTTACTGAAACGTAATTAACCATCAAAACTTCCTAATTTCTGTACTTCAGTTAAATTCGGGCATATAGACATAATGACCCCCACAAGGTGCTAGCCTCCAGTTGTGTGGGTTAGCTAAAAGCCAGTGCCATAATTAGTGTGTTCAAACAACTAAGCTGGAGGCTAGCATGAATAACAATAACATAATTTTCATTGGCTTAGATACACACAAGTCTTTTATCCAAGTCGCTGTTTTACAAGACCATCGAGGGGCTAACCCTCAAGATCTAGGGCGGATAAAGTCAAATAAATCCGCGTTAATAAAACTCGCACAACAATTGCAGTCTAAATTTCAAAAAGCCACGCTCCATTTCATTTATGAAGCTGGGCCGTGCGGTTATTGGACCTATCGTTTGCTAACGAGTTTGGGACATTGTTGTTATGTAATCGCCCCATCACTCATACCTAAAAAACCAGGTGACCGTGTTAAAACCGACAAACGAGATGCAGCAAAACTTGCCAAGCTTTTTAAGGCAGAAGAGCTCACACCTATTTATGTTCCTGAATCTGAAGACGAAGCCATTCGAGATTTATCTCGAGCCAGAGAAACTGCGATGAAAGACCTCAAGGATGCCAAGTTTCAACTCAAAGGCTTCCTCCTAAGAAACAATATTCAAGCAGTGGTGAAAGATAATTGGTCCAAAAAACATCTACGGTGGCTGACTGACCTCATCTTGCCTCACCATAGTCAACAAATCGTTCTGCAAGAGATGATTATTACCATCAGCGAGCGAATGCAACGATTACAACGACTCGACAATGAGTTACTCCATCAGGTGAAAAACTGGCGCTATTATCCAGTAGTGAAAGCGATTCAAGCTATGCGTGGAGTACGTCTATTAGTCGCTCTTGGCACTATCGCTGAGCTCGGTGATTTACGACGCTTCGACCACCCAAGAAAACTCATGGCCTACCTCGGACTGGTGCCAACTGAAAACTCCAGTGGTAATAAGACACGGCGAGGCAGTTTAACAAAGTGTGGGAATAGTCGAGCAAGACGCCTATTAGTGGAAGGAGCTCATACCTACAAACATAAAGCCAATATCTCCGTGGAATTGCAACTTAGGCAAGAAGGGTTACCTAAAGAAATTGTTGATATTGCTTGGCAGGCTCAACAACGATTGTGTCGCCGTTATCAACGGTTACTTCAAAAAGGTAAGCATCGAAATGTCGTTGTTGCGGCCATCGCTCGTGAGATGATTGCTTACATTTGGGCAATCGCACGAGAAGTAGTGATCAGCAATGTGGATCCTAAAACTCGCATTGCAAGGCTGCCTGCATGAGAAAAGAATTAGTGTTAGCGCGTTGGATGAAACATCGGGTGTGGCACAACTACCGACGGCGTTAGGATGGCAATAGAGCGCAAGCTTTATTGAACCACGAGCATAGACTGAAGACAGGTGCCACGACGGAATAAGTAAGGTAGGCGCTGCTCATAAAATAATGAGTAATCCACGAATATCAGCATGAGAACCGACGAAATTACTTGTTTCATCTATGCGTTAACACTATCACTGAAAACACTAAAGGCTCTGAAACGTGGGAGCAGAAACTTCTATGTTTTAATTGACAGTATGGGGCATATCAACGCCGCGTTAAGCGGTGAGTAATAGTAGGCTAAAATGTGTAGCGAAGCGGAACCGAGCCTACTATTACGAATCCGCCTTTAATGCCTTGTTAGGTGTATTACCCAACTCCAAAGCAATAGGAATTGTAAATTTTAACTTCTGAGTTGAATTTGTTTGATTTGTACTTGAAGAGCCTGCATCTATTGATCCATCAAAGTTGATTACACTTAAAACTTTTGCGCTTGCCCCTGCTTTAGTTTGCGAGCTATGAGAGCTACCGTCCTGCACTGCTACTGTGACATCAAACTGAACCGCAATTATTGGCTTTGATTTCTCATCTTGAGTATCGGACTTAAGCAAACCAACATGAATTAGGTCTTGACCTCGCGTTGTTAGATTATCAAGGTACACGCTTCCATGACCATTTTCTTGCAAAGCCTCGTTAGCCAAGTAAGCCCCTTCGCCAATTTCAGCGACAACATTAGATATATAGTCTTTGAGACTTAAGCTGCTCTCTTCTTTTTGTTGTTTTTTACCAAACATATTTATCCAAATTTAATTGATGATGCACACTGACACCTAACATTATTAATAACAGGCCTGCTCGTTTTTCTGCTTGCCTATCTTTCATTCAAACTACCATAAATCAATGAAATATAATGCATATATATCACACTTTGAGTTCTGTCTTTACGTAAAAACGAGCGTGCGTGTTATCATATTTTTAATAATGCCTATTATCTCAAGAAGAACAGTATTAACTATATTATTAACAGTAACTTATATAAACTTCTATCAAATAAACAAGACTGAGCCCTCGACAAAACAAGCCATTTGTCATACTCAAATCGATTTCAACCCCAATAAACTGTATAAAGATACAGCAGTAGAAGTTGAATATAGCTAACAAATTTTTAGAAAAAATTCGATGACATATGAGTATGCGAGGATTTTAATGGACTGGAAATTTTAGCCACTTGGTCAGAGTTCTTTGCATGAGGAAATTTAAGTTAATTTGCGCCCCTTTCATTCAACTTCAACCTAGCTCTGACTCACTTCGGGGCAAATGTGAGTTTAATCCTACATGGCATCAACCCCTCCACTTTCTGAAAGCACGCGTTTAAGGAGTGACTGAATTTCTGGAAACTGATAACAAAAGTTTAAGATTTAGGAAAAATAGCTAAAAATCACTATTTTTTTGGAAAAGGCTCGCAAGCTTTATCATACAAACCTTTCCAGATTTATTTCAGAAGTCACCTGTGTTGGTATTTTAAGGCTGTAAAAAAGAGACCCAATTGGGTCTCTTAGATGGTATAGATTGAGCCTTATAGTTTTCTAGAAATCAGCGCAGTCAATCCTATGATAGCCAGTGCTAAAATCATGATTGGACCTTTGCCACTCTCAAAACCACTAAGAATGCCCGCACATGCGACAACCGCAACCGCAACAGGAATGACGTATTTAACTAGGTTGTACCATAGGCCAAATAGTGGGAAAGAAACGTCACCATTGTTGGTCAGCTCTTTTTCTAAATCAACACGGTTAAGACGCCAGCCGGCAAAGATACAGATAAACATACCGCCAACCGCTAGGAATACTTTGTCTGTTAACAAGTCAAAGATGTCAAAGATGCCAGTATCAAACAGCTTAGGTCCGATGCCGCCTAAAGATAGGGAGGCAAACACACACATCACAGCCATTACTGCACTTGCTGAAAGTACAGCGGTAACGCGCTTCATGCCTTTTTCTTCAATCAGGTAAGACACCACAACTTCCAGTAATGAAACAGAAGACGTTAACGCGGCAACCGTTAGGCCAACAAAGAACATCAAAGCAAAGATAAGACCGACGTGACCCATCTCAGCAAACAATTGCGGAACCACAACAAACACTAGTCCAGGGCCTGCGGCAGGTTCCATATTAAATGCAAACATAGCAGGGAACATGGCAATACCAGCCAGTAACGCAACAGCGGTATCCATGCCGACAACCATACCGGTGGTTTGAATTAGGTTCTCTTTTTTCTTCAGATAACTACCATAGGTAATCATTGCGCCCATACCCAATGATAGAGAGAAGAACGCTTGCCCTAGAGCCGCAAGTACAACGGTGCTATCTACTTTAGAGAAGTCAGGGCTAAATAAGAACTCAAGACCTGCGCCAGCGCCAGGTAATGAAAGGCCTTTTACTGCGACAACGATAAGGATAATGAATAGCAGAGGCATCAGGATTTTACCTGCTTTCTCGATACCACCAGAGATCCCTTTACTGACAATGACAATATTTAAAACTAAATAAGCAGCCATCCAAAGTAGTGGTTGCACAGGATCGGAGATAAAGCCACCAAAGCTATCACCAATCGCTTCAGGCGTATCCAGTAAGCCTGTGGCAATTTTAGGGACATACGCTAATGCCCAACCACCCACAACAGGGTAAAAGCCCATGATAAGTAGGCCACTTAATACGCCGATGATGCCAACAAAGCTCCAGCGCTTATCTGTTGATTTAAATGATCCCACAACTGAACGACTCGTATGGCGACCAATGGCAAATTCGGTAAGCATTACGCTAAAGCCAATCACAATCACAAACGCGAGATAGATCAGTACAAATGCTCCACCGCCGTTTTCACCTGCGGTATAAGGAAACTTCCAAATATTACCAAGTCCAACAGCCGATCCAGCTGCTGCCATTACAAATCCAAGTTTTGAACCCCAGTTATCACGAGGGGCTGATGCTGCATTTCCAGTCGCCACAATGTCTCCAAATTACAAGTTATGATCTTAATAAGCGTCTAAAAAAAGAAGTGTAAATATAAGTTTACATTAATATCGATATTAACTGACGCTCTAAGACTAGCAAGTTAATCAGTTTGTCGGTAAAGTTGAAACCCTCAAAAATGTTTTTATTGGCTCTTAATCTTATTTCTGTGATCAAATGCTCGTTTATGGCGATTTGCTTCTAACTTTGTTTGAACTGAGCCTATTGATTTTTTACCAAATTGATCAATTTAGACATACTTAGCGTTATTTAACCTCACTTTATGCCATATACTCCTTATCTATAGCTCGTCACTTTCTTTTCTTTTACTAGCTTTTGTAACATGCTGATTACAAATAAAGCGAATTATATACGCTTAGTTTCTAAAATAGACCACTTAAAATCTAAGCTAAGGCGCTTTAATGTGTCGAGTTCTTTCTTTGTTTCTGTTTGTATCCATTGATTAATTTCTTCAACAATGGGGGATGACCCTCTGCAGTGACAAAAATATTGCCATGCACTGGGATGAATCTGCGCTTGATCGGGGCAAACAAGATAGCCATGCTCCAACTCAGGTAAAATTAACAATAGATCCGTTACGGTCATTCCTTGACTCGAGAGGCAAGCACTTAGCGCAAGATCTAATGTAAAGAAGGTGGTGTTCCTTACTTTATAATTGTCTTTATGCCCAACGGTGGAGAGCCAAGTTTTCCAGTCGTGGTGATCAAGGGTCGGGTGTAATCGAGGTAAGCTGAGTAAAGATTGAAAGTCAGAACCATTGGCATAAAGCTCTTGCGAGCAAACTGGCGCCATATACTCATCCCTTAGAAATTGCACATCCGGGCGATTTTTATATTGCTGAGGAAATCGTGACGTTAAAATTAATAAATCATAGTCACCAGAATTAAGAACACTATCTTCATCAATAGTGGGAATCACTACAATCTCATGTTCAGGATAGCGCTCCTGCAACTGCTGAATCTTGGGCAATAAAGAGCGAGTAGCAAAACTTAGCGCCGCTTTAATCACAATTCGTTTTTGTTTATCAGGCTGCCAAGATTCAATCAATGCTTGCAGGCTTTGGTAGTTGCGTTGTAGTACTGCGAGTAATTCCACGCCTTGATTAGTCAACTCGATACTACGATGTTTTCGTATGATTAAACTGACTGCCAGCCCTTCTTCTAACTGCTTAACCTGTCGACTGACTGCACTTTGCGTCACATTCAATTCATTGGCTGCCAGCGTAAAACTCAAATGCCTTGCGACCGATTCAAAGGTTTTTAAACTGTTATGAGAATAAGGGATATCAGAATAAGGCTTCATGGCTTTGGTATGATCTCAAGTAATGTAAGGCTCGCGTAAATGTCAATTGAATCCTAGCCCACTAATCAGTACTTTGACTAGGATTATCAAGAGGGCAACATGAAAAATATTCTTAAATTAGCATTACCACTGACATTATCCCAGCTCATTGCAATGGCTCTAGTATTAACCGACGTGTGGATGATGTCGCACATCAGTGTGGCGGATCTTGCCGCTGGTGGATTGGGCGCATCGGTATATTCATTTGTTTTTCTTATTGCCGGCAGTGTGGTGGGTTGTGTAGCCAACCTTATTGCGATTGCTTATGGGCAAAGCATTGCACGCCCTCGATTTGGTAGACAGCAAATTCGTTTTGCTGTGAAAGGCGCGGCAATGTTATCGGTACTGCTAACTTTGATATTAACGGTCGGCTTTTCCTTTGCACCTGAGCTACTGATTAAAGCCAAGCAGTCTCCAGAGGTCATCGAGATTGCGATGCGCTATTTGAATGCTCTTAAATGGGCAATGTTACCAACGTTACTTTTACTGGTATTAAGAGGGCTCACTAGCACCTTTGGTGATGTTCGCTCAGTAATGATGATGTCCATTATTACCGTGTTGATTAATGTGCCAATTAGCTACGTTTTAGCCTTTCCCCTTAATTTAGGCATTGCAGGCTTAGGTTACGGAACCACTCTCTCGGCTTGGATTGTACTATTGGGATATGGCAATTGGGTATTTAGACAACGTAAATATCTTCGGTTTTCACCATGGAAAAATCTGCAAGAGTTCTCTCCAAAATTGATGTTGCCATTATTATCTATGGGGATGCCGATTGCATTGGCATCGATGCTAGAACATGGGCTTATTTATGGCGGAACGTTACTGGCGGGTATGATTGGCATTGCTTCGCTGGCCTTGCACCAAATTTTATTACAGTGCCTATCGTTTACTTGGAACATTAACTTTGGTTTCGCACAAGCTTCAGCGATTTTAGTCGGCAAAGAGTTTGGCTCAGGTAATTTTGCTGAGATTAAAGTGATTGCCAAGAAAAGTTTTCTAGCGGTAACGGCTTTAAGCGTGTTTGTTGCTTCAGGCTTTGCTGTTTGGCCTGAACTCATCGCTAAATTATTTCAGCTCGATAGCCAAGGTCATCAATTAACCGAACTATTGGTTTCGGTAATTTGGATTGTTGCTTTGTGCTTTATTGTTGATGCATGGCAACTATTGGCCATCAACCTATTGCGCGGGATGAAGATTGTTATGATGCCGACCATGCTGACGGCGATTGGTTACTGGCTATTTGGTCTACCTGCTGCGTGGTGGTTAATGAAAAGCTATGGCCTAGCGGGTATCTGGGGCGGGATAGGCATTGGCCTTGGAGTCACTGGCGTGTTGTTATTAGGCCAGTTAATCTATGAAACTAAACGTGTGGCTTATCAAGAGTTGGCTCCAACGGCTTAGTTTGCTGTATAGATTTAGCGCAATTACAGTGCTGGATTAAAGCGTCTGGTTAACTTGGGATCTGGGTATACGTGTTAGAGTCATGGTTTGTTATACTGATTTGCAAATCAATTCAAAAGTGAGTGCATAATGTCAAAAACAGCCAAGATTCATAATGAAGATAAGCTTGTTAAAAAAGCGATAGAAGTCGGTTTTAAAATGGCAAAGTTGCAAGGATTTGATCTTCCTAGCTCGACACAACCTCTCAAGGTGCAGTCAGTGTATTTGTTTTTAGTCGGGGTGAATCAAATTACGCCGTTACCAGAAAACAAACAAGATGGGCCCAATATCAAAAAGCGCCTAGCGCTATGGATACACAACGCTTTACCGGATAATGATCCGCTAAAGTAAGCATTTTCTATACAAGATTAACGAACTTTCAAATGCATCTAATTTGCTGATTAGGTGCATTTTTTATTTATAAGTGATGCTGTTGCAAGCGTTACGCTATCGGATTGACCTTAATATAAATAGGTTAAATGCACCGCGCCAACCATCGAATTTTGCTTATACTTATCGCGGTCAAATAAGACAGCAGTAAAGTGCAACTGGCCACCAATGGAATGTAGACCGAAACATCTATCCAATTAAGTAACCAAGGCTGAACCGTCTGAAAAGCTTTAATAAATAATGGATGAATAAGGTAGATACCAAAGCTGACCTTAGCAATATTCTCAAGCTTTAGGTTTTTATTGGCATAGTGCTTAATGATAAAAAATAGCGCGATGGAGGCCAATACGATATTGATACTCAGATACGAATAAAAATACAGATGAGTAATAAAGTAACTGCCTGTAATCGTGATTAATATCGCAATGCAAAACAGCAGCAGACAAGCTTTGATATTGACGCTCACACTGTATTTCGCAATATAGCCACCTAAACAGAAATAGCCGATATAGCTTAAAAATTCATTCGTAAACAGACTCACTTTTGCGTTCAAATTAAAATACAGCAGTACGATGTCACTAAGGGCGGCGAGCATGGCTAACGCAAAGCAAAGACAGATAACCACCAACATCTCTTTTTGTGTAATTGCGGTGATGATGACTCTTAATACCGGGGTTATAAGATACAAAAATGGGATCATAAATAGATACCAAAGATGATAGTAAGGCTCACCTAAAGCCCAACCTTTTGCCACGGTAAAATAGGCGCTCGAAATATCCCCATTCATGCTGTGCTTTAATAACAGCCAAATAGAGTAGAACACGGACCAAAAGAGCAATGGAATACCAATTCTTTGCAGACGTTTTTTATAAAACAGTCGGTGTGGCTCGGATGTATTGAGTAAGAAGTAGCCACTGATCATGACAAAAAGCGGAATACACCACATCGACACTGAGGCATAAATATTGCCAGCCCACCAACTGCGACTGCCATACAGTATATCCTGCCCATCAATGTTGCTGACAAACTCAGAGGCGACGTGCAGCAAAACTACCGCAAAGATAGATAAGGCTCTTAAATTATTAGCCCACAGCAGCGGCGGGGAATTGAGCTTATTGATATCCATTTTGTGCACAGCAATACCCTAGATTTTAAAAAAGGGTCTGAACATGATATTCAGACCCTTATGTATGAACTTATTTTAGCAAGATGACTTGCTAACGGTGATTCATTTAAAACTACATGCGCTCTAGAGTTTCGATACCCAATAGAGACAAGCCTTGTTTAATGGTTTTTGCAGTTAACGCGGCAAGTTGTAGACGGCTTTGTTTCGTTGCTTCATCTTCTGCCACTAGGATAGGGCATGCTTCGTAGAAGCTAGAGAATTGACCTGCTAGTTCAAACAAGTAGCTACACATAATGTGTGGCTGACCTTCACGAGCAACAGACTGCACTGCTTCTTCAAACTGCATAAGTTTAGCCGCTAGTGCTTTTTCTTTTTCATCAGTGATGATGATATCGCCTTGCAGGTTGTCCATAGACACACCGGCTTTAGCAAATACAGAAGCAACACGAGTGTAGGCATATTGCATGTAAGGCGCTGTGTTGCCTTCAAATGCTAGCATGTTGTCCCAATCAAACACGTAATCGGTTGTGCGGTGTTTAGAAAGATCTGCGTATTTAACTGCCGCCATTGCGACTGTTGAAGCAATTGATTTTTTCTCTTCTTCTGCAAGCTCAGGGTTTTTAGATTCGATAAGCTTTTGCGCGCGCTCTTCAGCTTCATCCAGTAAATCGACAAGACGAACTGTACCGCCAGCACGAGTTTTGAATGGGCGACCATCTTTACCTAGCATCATGCCAAATGCGTGGTGCTCAAGAGAAACCTCTTCTGGTACGTAGCCTGCTTTACGCACGATAGTCCAAGCTTGCATTAGATGCTGATGTTGACGTGAATCGATGAAATAAAGCACGCGGTCAGCGCCAAGCTCTTCGTAACGGTATTTAGCACATGCAATATCGGTGGTGGTGTATAGGAAGCCACCATCGCGTTTTTGCACGATAACGCCCATAGGGTCGCCATCTTTGTTTTTGTATTCATCAAGGAACACAACTTGAGCGCCGTCATCTTCTTTTGCTAGGCCTTTTTCTTTTAGGTCAGCAACCACGTTTGCTAGCATGTGATTGTATTGGCTTTCACCCATCACATCATCACGAGTTAGAGATACGTTTAAACGGTCGTAGTTAAGTTGGTTTTGAGTCATGGTGATATCAACCAACTTCTTCCACATATCAACGCAGAATGCATCGCCACTTTGCAGTTTTACTACATAGCTACGAGCTTTAACGGCAAATGCTTCGTCTTCGTCATACAGTTTTTTAGATTCGCGGTAGAAGCCTTCAAGATCAGACAGTTTCATTGAAACTTCGCCTTCTTGCTCTTGAACACGCTCAAGGTTAGCAATCAGCATACCGAACTGAGTACCCCAGTCACCAATGTGGTTAGCACGGATAACTTTATGACCTAAGAACTCAAGAGTACGAACTACTGCGTCACCAATGATGGTTGAGCGCAGGTGACCTACGTGCATTTCTTTAGCAACGTTAGGCGCTGAGTAATCGGCAACGATAGTCGTTGGCGCGTCAGCTTTTACGCCTAAACGAGAATCAGCTAATGCTTCTTTAGCAGACTTAGCCAAAAACTCTTCGCTTAGGAAGATATTGATAAAACCAGGACCGGCGATTTCAGTTTTGCTCGCAATGCCTTCAAGGTCTAGGTGCTCAAGCACTTTCTGAGCAAATTCGCGTGGGTTTGTACCTAGTCGCTTTGCTACGCCCATTACGCCGTTAGCTTGGTAGTCACCAAACTGAGCTTTTGCAGATTGACGCACTGCCGCTGGACTGCCTGCTGGCGCGCCTGCGGCTTCTAATGCTTGAGATACTTTGTCGTTAATAAGTGCTTGGATATTCACACGCAATTCCTTCAATTCAAGGACTGTCAAGAAAGCAATTTGTGCTTTCGTGTCGTAGGTAACAAAAATGGCGGTAATGATAACAAGTTAATGGCAAATCTAAAAGCGCTTGAATGACTTGCTCAGGCAATTATCAGTAGTAAAACTCTGTGTTGTAGGTAAACTTTTTCAAAAATAAAGTGAAATGGCTAAAGGGCAATGAAAATGGAACGTTTAATCGCAGCAGGTCTTCATCCACAGCAGATGCTAGATCGAGTACAACAGTTTGCCAATAACATCGAAAAGCTAGGACAGAATCTAGGTTTAGACCTTACGCAGTATCAAGCCGATCATATTGCACTGCGTATTAATGACCATGAATTAGCCGCTTTGGCCCATCAAGCATGGTCTGAACTGGGTAGCACAATATCAGAAGCGATGATTAACGGTCGACCTATTGTCGTGATTGCTTTTAATACGCCAATTAAAGTGGGGAGTTGGTCAATAGAGTGCTTAGAGTTGCCCTATCCAGCGGCAGGTAAAACGTATCCAAAGCAGGATTGGGAGCACATTGAGTTTGTGATTCCGTCAGCAAAAGAGTCAGCCGACGAGTACCTAAAGGATCTGCAACAGAGATTGCCAAGCTTTAACCCTACCAGTGATTTTAAAATGAAGCTATCGAGTCCAAAAGGAGAGGGAGAGCGTATTGCCAACCCAACCGTTGCTTTTAAAAAGGATGGTTTGTGCATCAAACTGCATCCACATCCATTAAAACGCATTGTTGAATCAGAGCAAGGGTAGGGTTCTGAGTACTGGTTCCTCGGAACCAGTACTCCCAGAGTCTTTACAGAATGACCGTCTTATTGCCATAAACAAACACATGGTCATTGACCACTTTGTTAAGGGCTTTGCTCAATACATTCTTCTCTACGTCTCGACCGGCTTGCGCCATATCTTGCGCGCTAAAGTTATGATCAACAGGGATAACGTCTTGCTTAATGATTGGGCCTTCATCTAAGTCATTAGTTACAAAGTGCGCGGTAGCACCAATGATCTTAACGCCACGCTCATAAGCTTGCAGGTACGGCTTAGCACCAATAAAAGCAGGCAAAAAGCTGTGGTGAATATTGATGATGCGATTTTGGTAATGCTCAACAAAACCCGGAGTTAAAATGCGCATGTATTTGGCTAAAACCAAATAATCTGCATCAAAGCTATCAATCGCTTCTTGAACTTTCAGCTCATGCTCTTCTCGGTTGAGACCTTCATGACTGACATGGCGAAATGGTATATCAAACTTATCAACCAATGGCTCAAGAATATCGTAGTTACTGACTACGGCAGTAATATCGACATTTAAGCTACCATCGAATGTTTTCATTAAAATATCACCTAAACAGTGAGATTCTTTGGTGACTAAAACCACCACTTTCTTTTTGCTCGAATCAACCAGTTTTTTCTCTGCATTGTTTGGCAAAGCAAGCTTAAGATCTTCCATAAATACCGTGTCGTTGAAGTTCCCCTCAAGCTCGGTACGCATAAAAAAGTGGCCACTGGTATTATCAACAAACTCATTATTGTGAATAATATTAAGTTGATGTTTGTAACAAATATTGGTGATCTTTGCGATCAGGCCTGGTTCGTCCGAACAGTGAGTAAGTAGGGTCTTTCTTTCCATGATAACTCTTTGATTTAAGATTGATAATTGTATGATGTTGATACATCGCAGCATTTGACAATATCGAATTATGGGCTACCTTGCAAATTCGAGTGCTTGCAGTGTCGGGTATCGCACCTATCAGTAAAAACTGACATAATTATCATTGTCAGTTGCCAATGAACGTTAAGGCCTTTTTTGAATATTCGTACTGTTTTTTCCACCGATGGCGCGCTAGGCCAAGCTATCTCAGGTTTTCAGCCTCGTGATGAGCAAACAATGATGGCGCAAAGTGTGGTGCAAGCTATCAAAGATCAATCGCAGTTAGTGGTTGAGGCAGGAACCGGTACAGGTAAAACCTTTGCCTATCTTGCTCCTGCGTTGCTCAGTGGCAAAAAAACAGTGGTATCAACCGGTTCAAAAAACTTACAAGAACAGCTTTATCATCGAGATTTACCCTTGATGAAAGAGGCGCTTGGCTTTACTGGGCGCATTGCTTTATTAAAGGGGCGTTCTAATTACCTGTGCCTTGACCGATTAAGTCGTCAAATTATTGAAAGTCATAGCCATCAATCCGACCCACAATTACTGAGCCAGTTGGTAAAGGTCCGCGGTTGGTCTTCTGCCACTAAAAGTGGCGACTTGGGTGAATGTGAAGATCTGGCTGAAGACAGCAAAATCATTGCCGACATTACCTCAACAAATGAAAACTGCTTAGGCAAGGAGTGCCCAAGCTTTGATGACTGCTTTGTGTTTAAGGCGCGTAGAAAAGCCCTTGAAGCGGATCTTGTGGTCGTAAACCATCATTTATTTTTAGCGGATATGGCAGTCAAAGAAACTGGTTTTGGTGAATTGTTGCCAGAGGCGGAAGTGTTCATCTTTGATGAGGCTCATCAAATTCCCGATATTGCCAGCCAATACTTTGGTCAGTCGATGAGCTCCAAACAAGTGGCGGATTTAGCCAAAGACATTGAAATTGGTTATCGCACCGAAGCTAAAGATATGCGTCAGTTGCAAAAAGTGGCTGACAAGTTGGTAAGTTCGGCCTCTGAGATGCGTCTTGCCCTTGGTGAACCGGGTTTTCGTGGTAATTGGCGTGATGCATTAAAGAACACTAAGTTACAACGTGAAATCGAGCGACTGCAAGATGCGCTACAACTGTGTCGCGATGTGTTGAAAATGGCGCTCGGGCGCAGTCAATTACTCGACACCGCGTTTGATCGAACCATTCAAATTCAAAATCGACTGACTCGAGTCTGCGATACTTCAATTATGGGTTACTCCTATTGGTTTGAATGTACTCCGCGCCACTTTTCGCTGAACATTACCCCGCTATCGGTGGCCAATAAATTTCAAGAGCAGATGGATGCGCACGGCGGCGCGTGGATTTTTACCTCCGCTACATTATCGGTGTCAGGAGATTTTCATCACTTTACGTCTCGCCTTGGACTAAAAGCCAAACAAAGCTTGGCCTTAAACAGCCCTTTTGATTATCAATCTCAAGCAAGGTTGTGTGTGCCGCGATATTTACCTGAGCCCAACAGTCCGCAAATGGCCGAAAAATTGGTGACTATGCTAACGCCAGTTATTGAGACAAATGGCGGTCGTTGCTTCTTTTTGTGTACCTCACATGCCATGATGAAAAATCTAACTGAGCGTTTTCGTCAATGCTTAGATTTGCCAGTATTGATGCAAGGGGAAAGCAGTAAGCAAGCACTGCTTAAAGAGTTCACTCAATTGGGCAATGCCTTGTTGGTGGCAACGGGGGCATTTTGGGAAGGGATAGATGTTAGAGGTGATGCATTAAGCTGTGTTATTATCGATAAATTACCGTTTACCGCCCCGGATGATCCATTACTAAAAGCCCGCATTGAAGATTGTAAACTCAATGGTGGCGACCCTTTTAATGAGGTTCAACTGCCTGATGCGGTTATCTCTTTAAAGCAAGGGGTGGGGCGTTTAATCCGAGATCAAAGCGATAAAGGTGCATTGATTATCTGTGATAATCGTTTGGTCACTCGTGATTATGGCAAAATGTTCTTATCCAGTTTGCCTCCGATACCGCGCACGCGCAGCATTTCGAGCATTATTGATTTTTTGCAGCTACCGAACGAACAATAAGTTCGGGGCTTAGAGCACAACGAAGAATAGAGAAACAGATG
Source organism: Vibrio sp. UCD-FRSSP16_30 (assembly GCF_001676025.1). Lineage (GTDB taxonomy): Bacteria > Pseudomonadota > Gammaproteobacteria > Enterobacterales > Vibrionaceae > Vibrio. The sequence continues at coordinate 108,369 of NZ_LZFW01000057.1, read as the reverse complement.
AAAGCGAAAATCCTAGCACTAGATACTTCAACCGAATTTTGCTCTGCCGCCATTATAATTGATGGCGAGATTTTATTTAAAGGGGAAGTTGCCCCAAGAGAGCACACCAGCAAAATCTTACCTATGGTCGATCAATTGTTGGTTGATGCTGGTGTCAAACTCACTGATTTAGATGCGTTAGCGTTTGGTCGTGGTCCGGGTAGTTTTACCGGTGTTCGTATTGGTATTGGCATTGCTCAAGGCTTAGCGTTTGGCGCAGATTTACCTATGCTAGGCGTTTCAACATTACAGGCAATGGCGCAAGGTGCTTATCGTCAAAATGGCTCTAAGCATGTAGCAGCTGCAATTGACGCACGCATGAGTGAAGTTTACTGGGGACGCTTTAGCCGCTTAGAGTCAGGGCTATGGCATACTGAAGATCAAGAATGTGTGATTGCACCGCAAGAGTTACTGGCTCAAAATATCGAAAGTGACGAGCAATGGGCGCAAGTAGGTACAGGTTGGGAAGCGTATGCTGATGAACTGAATCAACTTGGCTTACAGCGTACACAAAGTGGCGTGCTTTACCCTGAGTCACAAGATATTGTCGTGATTGCTCAACATGAACTTGAGCAAGGCAATCAAATCAGTGCAGAACAAGCTTCGCCAGTGTATTTACGCGATAAAGTGGCTTGGAAAAAACTGCCAGGTCGTGAGTAGCATTACTTAAAATAACCCTATTGTTAAATATAGATTCAGTTGTACAAGGACGTAGTATGAGTGTATGTAAATTATTGGTTATTAGCATTTTGGGTATCATCATGACAGGGTGCAGTGCCTTGCCTGAAACACTAGTGTCATCAGATGATAAAAAAGTGGTAACGGATTACGAAACATGGATAAATAATCCAACAGATAAAACCTCTGAGATTCGTCTGGGCGGCGTGATCGCTAAAGTGACAAACTTAGAAAGTCGCACCCGTTTAGAAATGGTTAACCTTCCAATCAAAAAAGACGGCAAGCCAAACATCAGTGTTGAGCCTCAAGGTCGATTTGTCGCTTATATCGATGGGTTTATTGACCCAACTACGTTTGCCGAAGGACGTTTGGTGACGGTACTTGGTCATCCAGATAGCGATGAAGAAGGTAAAGTTGGAGAGTTTGAGTATCGCTTTCCGGTATTAAATGCCACCGGTTACCATCTATGGCAGATTCGTGAAAAATTGATTGTACATGATCAGCCTGTGAGCCGTTTTCCTTGTCGCTCATTGCATTGCCGAGATGCACGTTACGGACCAACCACAGGCTATGTGATACAAAGTGTTGAGTAGTAATAAAAGAGAGTTAATGAGTGTTTAAACATCGCACTTTTCAGGTTCGAGACTTTACGTTAGCTGCGCTTTGCCATGAGCCTAAGACTCCTTCCCATATCGTTATTTTTGTTCATGGCTGGCTAGATAATGCCGCCAGTTTTCAGCCTTTAATGAACGAAATGTCTGTGAGGCTACCAAGCGCAAATTTAATCTCAATCGATCTTCCCGGGCATGGGCTAAGCTCCCACGCCGAAGCGGGCTTTTATCCTTTTCATGATTACCTCGATAGCCTTCACCAAGTGATGCTGCAAATAAAGTCGCATAGCACTTGTCCTATAGCACTGGTTGGGCACTCGATGGGTGCACTTATTACCAGTTGTTATAGCGCCGCATTTCCTGAAAATGTTGACCATTTAATTCAAATTGAGGGTTATGGACCTATCTGGGAGTCAGAACAAAATGCGCTGACTCGCTTAAGAAAAGGGCTGCTCAGCAGGCAGAGAATCAGCAAAAAACCACCGCGCTATTTTGCAAGCTTTGAGGAAATGCTAAATTTGCGCGCGGCTCGCTATAACCTCAGTTCAGATTTACTGTTGGCGCTGGTGGAAAGAGATGCCCAGCATACGCCGCAAGGATGGCAGTGGCGACACGACAACAGACTCAAAGCTCAATCTTTGTATCGAATGTCTCAGGAGCATGCCAATCAAGTGACTCAAGCCTTACCTTGCTCAAATCTACTTATTTTGGGAGAGTCAGGTTTTAGTGACTTGAAGACAAATATCCCGACAAAGGCAAATATTTTACAAGTTAAAGGTGGGCATCATTGCCATTTAAGCGCTGCTAAATTAGTAGCAAACTCAATTATTACGCAAATTTCGCCGTCTTAATGGGCTTTTGTGACCTACGTTTGAATGCATTTCAAATTTCCGACTATTCTGTAATCAAATCGCAATAAAACAAACAAATTCATACTGATAGTCGTATATAATGCGAAACCAAATTTTTCAGGAGTATTAACGTGAATAAACCTTGGCTCTCTCGATATCCTTCTGATGTACCAGAAACTATCGACCCTGACTCTTATCCATCTTTGGTCGAGATGTTTGAAAACAGTGTTCAACGATTTGCCGATCAGCCTGCCTTCTTAAATATGGGCTCGGTAATGACGTATCGTAAATTAGAAGAAAGAAGCCGTGCATTTGCCGCTTATCTGCAAAATGACCTCAAGTTAAAGAAAGGCGATCGCGTTGCTTTAATGATGCCCAACTTATTGCAATATCCGATTGCTCTGTTTGGTGTGCTTCGTGCTGGCTGTATTGCCGTTAATGTAAATCCGCTTTATACGCCTCGTGAGCTTGAACATCAATTAAACGATGCACAAGTAGAAACCATTGTTATCGTGTCCAACTTTGCCAATACCTTAGAGCAAATTGTTGATAATACTTCGGTTAAAAACGTGATACTGACCAGTCTGGGTCAAATGCTGCCTACCGCGAAAGGGACATTAGTTGATTTTGTGGTGAAGTACGTCAAAGGCATGGTGCCAAAATATGACTTACCGGGTGCAATATCATTTAAAAAAGCACTGTATAAAGGCCGTCGCCTACAGTATGTAAAACCGTTTATGAGCGGTGAAGATATCGCTTTCTTGCAATATACCGGTGGTACAACAGGTGTGGCAAAAGGCGCAGTGTTAACCCATCGCAATATGGTTGCCAACGTACTGCAAGCTAAAGGCGCTTACGCACCTAAATTAGAAGAAGGTAAAGAGCTAGTTGTGACTGCTTTGCCTCTTTATCATATTTTTGCTTTGACGGTAAACGGTCTGTTGTTCCTAGAAATGGGCGCAAATAATTTATTGATTACCAACCCTAGAGATATCCCTACTTTTGTTAAAGAGCTTAAAAAAGTGAATTTCACCGCGATTACTGGGGTAAATACATTATTTAACGCTTTAGTGAACAACGAAGATTTTCATGAGCTTAACTTTAGCAAAATGAAGCTTGCGGTTGGCGGTGGTATGGCCGTTCAACAAGCGGTGGCTGATAAATGGAAGAAAACGACAGGCACTTTTTTGTTGGAAGGTTACGGTTTGACAGAGTGCTCACCATTGGTGTCTGGCTGTCCATACGACATGGTTGACTACAATGGCTCAATCGGGCTTCCTGTGCCGTCTACAGAGGTTCGTATTGTTGATGATGAAGGCAATGAGCTTCCTCATACCGAAGTGGGCGAACTTCAGGTTCGTGGCCCGCAGGTTATGCAAGGTTATTGGCAACGTCCTGAGGCAACTCGTGAAGTGATCAATCAAGACGGTTGGTTATCGACAGGTGATGTCGTGAAATTTGATGATGAAGGTTTCTTGCACATTGTCGATCGTAAGAAGGATATGATTCTAGTTTCTGGTTTCAATGTTTATCCAAACGAAATCGAAGATGTGATTGCCCTGCATGGTAAAGTGCTAGAAGTGGCGGCTATTGGCGAACCTCATGAGGTTTCTGGGGAAGTGGTTAAGATTTGTGTTGTGAAACGCGATCCATCATTGACTAAAGAAGAGTTAATTAACCATTGCCGTCAGCATCTAACAGGTTATAAGATACCGAAGATTGTTACGTTTATGGAAGATTTACCTAAAACTAACGTAGGTAAGATTTTACGTCGTGAATTACGCAGTAACGAAGCGACGAAAAAGTCAGCATAACCCATACTGAATATCCTACCAATCACTGACTAAGATTGGTATTAGCCCTACAGAGCAAACGCAATTGCGAATGCAATGTGGGGCGTTTTAATTAAGGTATAGAGAACATTTTGAATTTTCAGATAGTGACAGACACTCAAACTCTGGCCAAGGCGTGCACACAAGCACGACAGAAAGAAGCGGTAATGCTAGATACTGAATTTGTTCGTACTCGCACCTTCTTTCCACAGCTTGGTTTGGTGCAAATGTATGACGGCGAACTACTTAGCCTGATTGATACCACTGTCATTGACGATATCACGCCAATTGTCGAGTTGCTTCAGGACCAAGATTTATTGAAAGTGCTGCATGCTTGCGGTGAAGATATTGAAGTTTTTCAGCATCATTTTCAAAGTGTGCCAACGCCAATGGCCGACACTCAAGTTATGGCTGCATTCTTAGGTCATGGTTTGTCGACCGGCTTTGCCAGTTTAGTCAGTGAATACTTATCGGTTGATCTTGATAAGAGTGAATCTCGCACTGATTGGCTAGCAAGACCACTAACCGATAAACAGCTTGATTATGCTGCGGCTGATGTTTTCTATCTGAAACCGTTATTTGATAAACTGCATGCGGCGCTACAAGAGTCAGGGCATTGGCAAGATGCATTGCAAGAGTCTAAGCATCAAGTTGGCAAGCGTATTCGCCACCATAACCCTGAAAACGCCTACCTTGATATCAAGGGTGCTTGGCAGTTGTCACCAAAGCAATTAAATGTATTAAAGCCTCTGGCTATTTGGCGTTACGAAACCGCACTACGCAAAGACTTAGCTTTGAACTTTGTGTTTAAAGAAGCCGATCTTTTGAGTGTTGCACGTTTTAATCTGACATCTAGTCGTGATATGGAGCGTCAAGAGTGCGATGTACGCTCAGTGCGTCGTTATAGTACGGTACTGGGCAATATTGTGCGTAATGCGCAAAATACCCCAGAATCTGAATGGCCAGAAAAGATTGATCGTCTGGTAGATTTGCCCAACTATAAGCAAACATTTAAGACGCTAAAAGATGAAGTGAATACAGTGGTCAAACAATCCCATTTTGCGCCGGAATTCTTAGCCTCTAAAAAGCAGATTAACCAGTTAATCTCATGGGTGTGGCGAAAAGACAAAGCGGAAGATGCCACTCCTGATTTAATGCAGGGCTGGCGTAAGTCATTATTAGGCGAGCGTTTACTGAAAAAACTAGATTAAAAAAAGAGGCGATGATGATTCATCGCCTTTCTCTTTATTGGGCTTACTGTTTGTTGGTGAGAGTCGTTACTCTTCTTCAGGAAGTTTAACGTTCAGCTCCAATACCGATATATCGTCATCTTTTTGTTCAAAAGAGACATTTACCATATCAGGATCAACCTCAACGTACTTACTGATCACCCTGAGAATATCGGCTTTTAATTCTGGCAGATAAGATGGCGCAGGATCGTCATGACTGCGACGCTCAGCAACAATAATTTGCAGGCGCTCTTTCGCTACGTTAGCAGTAGATTTCTTTTTCGGACGGAAAAACTCTAATAAAGACATAGATAATTAACCTCCAAATAGACGTTTAAAGATGCCTTTTTTCGGTTCGGTTAGGAATCGAAATTCGATTTGCTCACCTAATAGGCGCTGCACCGTATCATTGTATGCCATGCCTGCATCTGACTGGTCGTCAAAAATCACAGGAATACCTTTGTTTGATGCGTTCAGTACCGCTTGGCTTTCTGGGATAACGCCCAGCAAGTTGATATGCAGAATCTCTTCAACATCTTCCACACTGAGCATTTCACCTTGAGTCACTCGTGCTGGATGGTAGCGAGTAAGCAGTAGATGTGTTTTAACAGGCTCAAGACCTTGCTCGGCACGTCGAGACTTAGAATCAAGGATACCTAAAATACGATCAGAATCTCGAACAGAAGAAACTTCAGGGTTAGTTGTCACAACTGCTTCATCTGCAAAATACAGCGCCATTAGAGCGCCTTGCTCGATGCCGGCAGGAGAGTCACAGATGATGAAGTCAAAGCCCATGTCATCCAGGTCATTAAGCACCTGCTGAACACCTTCTTTAGATAGCGCATCTTTGTCGCGAGTTTGCGAAGCCGGAAGAATAAATAAATTCTCAGTACGCTTATCTTTAATCAGTGCTTGGTTAAGCGTTGCTTCACCATTGATAACATTAACGAAATCATAAACTACTCTGCGCTCACAACCCATAATTAAGTCGAGGTTACGCAGGCCGATATCAAAATCGATAACGGCGGTCTTTTTGCCCTGTAGAGCAAGACCTGATGCAATAGCAGCACTAGAGGTGGTTTTACCTACGCCGCCTTTTCCTGAAGTGACAACAATAATACGTGCCATACTTTATCCTTTATTTAATGTTGAGAAGGTCACAGTGTAGGGTTTGATCCGTTAAACTTAAGATCACTTGCTCACCCCAATAGTGAGATTCTATTTGTTCACTAAGCCAATAGTTTCCTGCAATAGAAACTAATTCTGCTTGCATGTTATGACAGATTATTGAAGCCGATTGACCATTTGCTCCAGCTAACGCTCGTCCTCTTAAAGTGCCGTAAATATGAATACTACCATCAGCAATCACTTCAGCACCTGCGCTTACGTGACTGAGTATAATCAGATCGCAGTCTTTAGCGTAAATTTGTTGCCCAGAACGTACTGGATTACGAACGATTTTACTTGGCGTAATTGCAACGGGTGCTTTATCTGGGCGTTGAGTTCCAGACATGACCGCAAGGCCAGCTTCACGAGCTGCTTTTTCTAAGTGTTTATTGGTACATTCGGTCACTCCAACAGGAACCATACCAATATTAATAATGCCTTGTTTAAGGCGAGTGAGGTCTAGGTCAGCGTTTGCCTGAGATAGATTGATAACCACCGGAGCCGATTTGAAAAAAGCAGGGGCTTTTGCCACCTTCTCATCCAAATAACTAATAGCTGAATCGGTGTTGTGTTCATACATATGAAGCACAGTAAGAGGAAAACTGCTTCCCTTTAGATCTGGAGTTTGAGACATCTAACCTAGCCTTGGCATATAATCAAACAATTAGGTGTCATGTTATCCATCGAAACGACACTCGACAAGTAAACTTGTTGTCAAATATTAGTTTTAGACCCAAAATCGAACTAAGTCTTTAAAAACGATGTTTTTACTGCTTAATATTAGATATGAACCCGATAGATCAAGGCTGTGTATGATTTGCGCAATTTATAAAAGTAATAAAAAACAAGGGATGTATCTTTACATTACCAAAAAAGATGACTTCTCTAGTGTGCCAGACGAACTGATGCAAATGTTTGGTAAACCTACCATGGTAATGGTAGTGAATTTGTCTAAGCGTCCTCTGGCAACGGTGGATGTAGAGAAGGTGAAAGCGTCTTTGTTAAAGGATGGTTTTTTCTTGCAAATTCCACCACCGGTAGTGAATGAACTAGAGAGTTATAAGGAACGTAAAAAACAGCAAAGTGACGCAGAAAACGAATAATCGCTTTTAAATACGTTATTTGAATATGGAGACAGCATGATAGGGAAATTGACATACATAAAGAGCGCTGGGCTCATTGTATTTGCCAGTAGTTTTTTCGTATCAGCTAATACTCAAATCTCTGATAGAGGAATGAGTTTTGATGAGTATGTAAAAACCTTAAAAAGTGAGGCAATAGAGCAGGGCATTAGCCGCAAAACGGTGGATAGTGCATTCGAGAGTGTTGAGTTTAAACCTAGAGCGGTCTCATCAGATCGTTCTCAGCCAGAAGCAAAACTCACCCTTGATCAATACCTTCCAAGAGCCGTGCCACAATGGAAGGTAAAGCAAGCTAAACAAAAGTATCGTCAATATCAAACGCAACTGCAGCGCATTGGTCAAGAGTATGGCGTTCAACCTAGGTTTATCGTCGCTCTATGGGGCGTAGAAAGTAATTTTGGTGCATTAACTGGCGGATACCAAGTTATTGATGCGTTGTCGACTATGGCTTATGAAGGGCGCAGAGAAGCCTTCTTTCGTAATGAGGTAATGTCAGCATTAACCATTATTGACCAAGGGCACATTAGTGCCGCGGACATGAAAGGCTCTTGGGCAGGTGCAATGGGGCAACCTCAGTTTATGCCAAGCTCATTTTTAAAATATGCAGCGGATGGTAATGGTGATGGCAGCCATAATATTTGGCACAGCGAAGCGGATGTTTTTGCTTCAGCGGCTAATTACTTAAAACAAGTTGGCTGGGATGACACATACACTTGGGGTCGACAGGTAACGCTAAGTCAACCAGTTAAAAAATCAGACTTTGGATTAAAACCACAACAAGCAAAAACGCTAATCCAATGGCAGGCACTTGGCGTGCGTAATCTTCAAGGACATGATTTGCCTAAGCTCAACAAAGAGATTGATGCATGGCTTATTGCTCCAGATTCACCCTCTGGCAGAGTGTATTTGGTATATGACAATTATCAGGTATTGATGGATTGGAATCGCTCGTACTACTTTGGTTTAGCCGTCAGCTCACTGGCCGATCAGCTAAAGTAGGGGCGGAGTAAAATAAACGTTACATAGAAAAGATTGAGCGAGGAGAACCCTCGCTCAATGTATTTTTATTTACCGTATCGCTCACAAGCAATCATGGTATTTTCAATTAAGCTTGCCACTGTCATAGGACCTACGCCACCCGGTACAGGGGTAATGAAGCTTGCTCTATCCTTGGCCACATCAAATTCCACATCACCAATAAGCTTGCCACTTTCTAAGCGGTTAATGCCTACATCGATCACGACTGCGCCTTCTTTCACCCAGTTGCCCGGTACAAAATTAGGTTTGCCCACTGCAACCACAAGAATGTCAGCCTGACGAACATGGCTTTCAAGATCCTTAGTGAAACGATGGCAAGTAGTGGTTGTGCAACCAGCCAATAGCAACTCAAGTGTCATTGGACGACCGACAATATTGGAAGCACCAACGATAACCGCATGCTTACCATGAGTTGGAATATTGTAACGATCGAGAAGTGTGATAATGCCCTTTGGCGTACATGAACGCAGCTTAGGCATACGTTGAGCAAGGCGACCCACATTATAAGGGTGGAAGCCATCAACATCTTTTTCAGGAATAATACGCTCAAGAATATCTGTTGAGTCGATGCCAGCAGGAAGTGGTAGCTGAACCAAAATGCCATCAACCTCATCATCAACATTAAGCTGATCGATAAGTGTTAAAAGTTCTTGCTCCGTTGCCGTAGAAGGTAGATCAAAAGATTTAGAAACGAAGCCGACTTCTTCACATGCACGGCGTTTACTGCCCACATAGACTTGTGAAGCCGGATCTTGACCCACTAGCACTACAGCCAAACCTGGAGCACGTAATCCCGCTTCAGTGCGAGATTTCACACGAGCTTTAACTTCAGAACGAACAGTTTGAGAAATCAATTTCCCATCAATATTTTGAGCAGTCATGACTATCCCTATAAAGGCGGTTCAATATTTGGGCGCATTGTCGCAGAAAAGAAACACTTTTGCTACATAGCAAACGTTTGCCTTTTTGATTTCTAGACAAATACAGCGTCATTGACTTTTTTTTCGACACTTAGATCTAAATGTGAAATAAACCCGTTGACCAACGCCTCTCAACTCGTATAATCCTTTCCCTATAACGCGCCCTTAGCTCAGCTGGATAGAGCACGTCCCTTCTAAGGATGTGGTCGAAGGTTCGAATCCTTCAGGGCGCGCCACATTCTATAAGGCCTGACAGCTTTTCAAGTTGTCAGGCCTTTGTCGTTTTTGGCGTTTGTAGATAAGTTTGTAGTCAAGTAAGCGCGTGCCTTGGTGATTCATGGATTGCCAAATAGACAGTTAGCACGATGGAGAACGAACTTAACACCAACGTAGCTAAAGGGTAAAAGAGGCTACAGCGTTCCCAAAAACGGCCGAAAATTATTTTGCGGAGAACAAAAAAAGCCTGTTTTAATCAAGACTCGAGGTGGTTTGTAAATCCGTTACTTTATCTCTCCCCATATATTTTGGATGCTTTAGTTTGTTGAAGCGAATGAAGCATTTAATTCAATATCAGTCGGCTTTGTCTGTTCTGAGACAGTATCCCCCGCATTCATATATGTTGTCGAATTTCTTCTGAAAATTGGCTTGCCATCTTCAACTTCCCTTGCAGTGTCTTTATACGGTTTATTGGGGCTGAAATCAGTTTGAGTATGAACAATGGCTTGCTTTGTCGAAGGGTCAGTCTCGTTTATTCGATAGAAGGTTAAATAAATTGTTGTTAATCATAGAATTCATACGGTTCTTCCTAAGATAACGAGCATTGTTAAAAAGTGATAACACGCACGCTCGCTTTTACGTAAAGAAAGAACGCAAATTGTGATGTATATTCGTTATATTTCAGTGGCTTATGGTATTTTAAATGAAAATTAGGTAAGTGGAAAGACGAGCAGGCCTGTTATTAAGAATGTTATGTGATGGCGAAATTTTGGAGTTTCAGTGGCAGAATTATTAATTAAAAATGCGAGTGCTGTATTCGCAATTCTCGGTGTGCTTTTGGGGGCTATTGTGACAGGCCTTTTTGGTTACTTTGGAAAATCAAGAGAAACCAAATTGAAGCTAGCCGAGAAAATAGTGGATAAAAAGCTAGATGCGCACGACCAAATAATCAATTTAGCAAACTCGATGCGTACAATGTGTGTTGTCGAAGGGGATCATGAGGGTACAGAATTACCAAGATATCCCGCGTTATTTGCTAATAGACATCAATTTGACGACTTCTTGAGTTACTTGAGTCAAGTACAAGCTCATCAGAACGTTGGCTATCAGCAGAGCTCAAGCGTGAATTGTGTTTCTTTATTGATTACCTAGTGACTTTGCGTAAGTGGACTGAGCAAGTTAACGACATAGGTTTACCGCGTTTGGGAGTTGCTCTTCGCAATGACTTCATTGACATTTCAAGTCGCATTGAGGACGCAGCTCACGACTTTATCAACAATGACGTTGTAAAGATTAATTTTAAGACCGATCGGCGTTGGCATAAGTTTACTCCCGTAGAAACTGCAAGAATGTTATCTGAGACAATTTTGGTGAGAAGGCAGTCAGAGCTAAAAAAGATTGTTGACGGTGAAATTACATAACAAAAACATCAAGGTGACGGGTTACACTCGGCGGTTTTGGTATGGAGTCCGGTGCGCTTGGTAAGTTTATCGTGGCGCACCTTATATTCGGCGTTAAGTGCCTACGTGAACTATTGGAATTTTGAGGAAAAATTAGTACATGTCAAAAGTTGAAAAAGATATAAAAAGTAATAACTTTTATTCACAAACCAATATTAATTATCAAACAAGAGAGTCAATCGACATCCCTAAAAATAGTGATGAAAAAGCTTTGAAGCACCTGTTTAAAATTGCTCTAGAGAGTCGAAACTTTGAGATAACCCAATTAGTACACAGAAATAATTATTTTATGATATTTCAAGGTGTAATATTCATGGGGCTCATCCAATCCTCACATAATGTACCCATCGTGAGCTTTATGATCTGTTTGGTTGGCTTAGTGACATCATTTTATCAAGCTAGGATGGCTTCTGGTGCAAAGTTTTGGCAAGAATACTGGGAAGCTGCCTTATCGAGAATTGAGCGCTCATTGCTATTAGAATTAAAGGGTTCTAGTGAAGAAAGACGTTCTTTATTTGCTCTGTTTCATGATGATCAAGAAGTCTATAACTCAATGGTAAGGAAAAAAATTGGCGCTAAATCATCATCCTTCATTAGCGATATGATAATGAAAAGACACTCTGTTAGTCGTATCCCTATTCATGTTGCTTTGGCGCTTGGATGCATCTGGTTCATTCTATTGCTATGTACTATTGCTCCATATCAAGGTTTTGGAGTTCCAGAATTTATCGTTGGTTTTTAAGCGGCACTTAACAAATAAGGATAAGTGTCGCCCAGCCGACACTTTATCTGGGTGTTGAACAAGCTCAATCGTGTAATTGTCCTCTATTAGTAAATTGCTTTTTGGTGAGTAGCTTGAAATGAAGGTAATTTACCTTTTGCTCAAAATCTTGTGATGAACAAACTCATAAGGCATAGCGAATCAAATAAAGCGCTATAGCGATAGAGGAACAGTGTTCCTCCATTATATCTGATGATGATTAGGAACCTGTGATGCTAAGCTTTTTAACCATTTTGAGTGAATGTTCGAATATCACAGAAGATACTTCCATTGGGAAGTCTTCTGGAAGCCTAGCTTGTAAACGCTCAATGGCGTCAGGAAGTTCGATCTGTATGCCATCCAAAATTTTCTGCATTTTTTCAGTACTAAAATCGATAGAAGCTGCGGTATCCAAGAAATGGTGGGCGTAGATTTTGCTTATCTGACGCTTTTTACCATGAGTCGCCTTGAGTCCCATTGCTAACTTAAGTTTTCTAAGATCTAGGCCTTTTTTGCCCGTAATCGGGTAGGCGGATAGGATGTCATAAAATGGTGTCAGTCGGTAACTACCTTGCTTCTCAATAAAGAGAGAGTAGTTTTTCGCATGTCCATCAATCGCACCTATAGACCACTGAAATACTTGAAATCTCATGAAGTTATATTGGTCTTGCAAAGCATTAGAAGACCCTTTTAATAACTCCATGATCTCTTTGATTCCTGGTCCACCATCACTTTCATACTTTATTGAGGATGGTATCCCTTTGGCTTGACAGATATCTTCCTGAGGAAGGCGTAAAAGCTGAGTATTATTTTTAACCCAACGTCTATCAAAGCGCTCAACAGCAATGGCTTTAAAATTCGCTGTATTGATGATTTCGACTTGTGGGACATCAAAGCCTAGCTCTCTAGCTAATTCGATGCAGATAAACTCATTTTCAACACTGTCGGTAAGATCTAGAGTTGAGCTAGGTTGCTTGATCTCGCCAATAGGCAATTTGATTATGTGACTCGTTGGCGTGTTGCCTTTTGGCAGGCACCAATCATCGGCTACCTTTAAAAGTGCGGTTTTCTCTTGAGCGCCTGCGACAGAAATTCGGAAATCCTCTTCTTCTTTGATCATACCTAACGGAATATCAGAATTATGAGCTGCTAAGATTTTCTCTAGTCTTTCCTCGCTTAGGCATTCATACGAGAGTTCGTGATTCACGTATGGCTGTTCTGGTGTGAGTAGGGCAATTGCACCAACACTGTCTTTACCGATCTCTTTCAGTAGATCGAACGGTTGGTTGGAAGTGGTTTGATAGCGAGAAACGATTCGATTACGTATTGCAATGTTGTCGGGTAGCAAGTTGTCGAAGTAGTTGATAACTGCATCAGAGGTGATCACAGGTAACTGCAACTTAAGTGATAAAGACAATGGGCGAGCTTTATCGTTGTTTAGCCAAGAGCTATCGTATTGAAACTCATGAGAGCCGTTCTTTTGCTTGGTTAGAGTACCAACGAGTTCTCCATTCATGTAAGCATTAAGTTGCTGCATTACCAGTCTTCCTCATCAACAATTTTGTTCTTAGCTCTTGCTTCTACTTTTACCGTTAGGTCTAAGGCTTGAACGATTTTGAACATAGTTGCAATGGTTGCTTTTTCAGGCTTATTTTCAAAGTTTGAAATAGTTGCCTGTTTTATACCGACTCTTTTCGCTACCTCAGACTGGGTCCATCCGTTTTTTTGACGAATTAGTAGTAGAATATTGGCTAATTGTTGCGGGCTATAAATCACAGATACTCACTCCTCACTGCTTGTTATATACCTACAAGAGAGGATAAAAGGGTTGCTATCCTTTAGTGGGTATAGAGATAGTATTATACCTTACAAAGGATAAAGCAACCTTTATACCCTGATAAGGATAAGTGTCGCCCAGCCGACACTCTATCTGGCTGCTGAACAAGCCCAATAGTGTAGTTGTTTTCTATTAGTAAATTGCTCTTTGGTGAGTAGCTTGAAATGAGCCTCATCTACTTTCTACAAGTCGCACGAGGCTATCGAGTCGAATCCGCTATGATTGACCCTAATGAACTTTAATTATGTTGTGATTTTAAGAGTGTTTATCCCTTTCGGGAGATAAAGTAAAGATTATACCCTCTTAAGGATAAGTTGTGTGTGAGAGTGGGTGCTCTAATGATCAATTTCTATTAGTCCTGCCCAACTTTAGTGCAAAAGTATTGAAAGGTTAGTACCAAGTATCACGATCACTCGATCCCCTAAAGCTTTGACTAAACGAAATAAAAGTTAGTTGGTAAACCGTTGAATAATAGAGAAGCACTGTTCTTGTGGGAGACTACTGTTGCGTATAAGAAATGCATTTTCTTACCTGCCGTACAATTAGAAATAAAGTCATGGCCGATCCGAAATAAGCAATAGCTAAGTACAGTTCAAAATAAAAGAATAGAGATAGCACAAATGCTATGTAAATAATGGATGCTATATTCAGCACAAATTGATAACAATTAGCATGCTCAAACATGCTAATCGTTAGAAGCATAAATGCGTAGAGAATTGCAAATACCACCACGGCAAACGCAAATAATATACTGTGCTGAGAGACTGTAATTGCACCAAGGAAATGTAGCATATATGCAGAAACAGCAAGACCGACCAACGTACCAATTATGCTACACCCTATTTCGAAAGTGAATTCAACAATTCGTACTGTAAAGCGCACAAGGTAACTTTGCTTGTCACTTATATCTCTATGTTTTTTACCGAACCTTGTTGTAATTGCCACAAAAATAAATGCAGATAACATAAATAAAGAGAATGTAAATACTGAAACTGGCTCTGTTGCGGCAGTAAAGCTTTCATCTGGAATCGAGCTAGAAAACCCATGCTTTAGTCCAATATAAATGTTGAAAAGTAAGCCATATAAACCGAAAAGAAAAAAACATGTAAGCCATTTTTAAATACGAATCTTTTTAATGTATTCAACTGCTCAACTCCATATCTAGCCCTGAGGCATAATGTTAATTAGACGACTAACAGCCGTTTCTTTTTTGTTGGTTCAATAATTTAAAGCTTCTATTATTTAGTTTATGTTAATTTTTATTGTCATTTTTCAAGAAGCATAAGATTTAAAATGTTCTGCTTATTTTTTAGTTAAGCTGAGTTGTCATTATTACTCTGTATTTCAGTTAATTGAATGTTGTCTGTGTTTGTTTTCTTGGTGGTTGGTAGGGGTTTGATTGTTAATAAATTAGCTTGCTGTAATTATATGCTATCGATCCACTTGTTGTAATTAATGCTAGTTAACATATGAGTAACTTAATGTTTTTTAGTGGTTTTATGTGTCCGAATCTTTATTTCTCACATTAATATTTCCGTTATTTTTCTTTAATAAGAACGACATAAAACAAATCTATATTCCATTTAGTTTTTAAATAATGGATATAACAACAATGAAACTCTCTAATTCTACTCTTGCTACCTCTATTGCAGCCGCACTTCTTCTTTCTGGCTGTCAATCTGAGAGCACTCCAGATGAAGTAAATGACCAAGTAAATGACCAAGTAAATAAAACTAAAAACGTTATTTTAATGATCACTGATGGAGCAAGTGATGGAGCTTGGGATATCGCCAGTTTTTGGCAACATGGTGAGCTATTAAATGACACTTACCCATTCAATGAGTTAGATACTCGTTATGCAATGACGACTTATGCTCTAAATGGCAACTCTGCACCAGATGAAAGCGACAGTTGTGACCCAGACCAATATGGCGATGGATTTAGCTATGATGCTGAAAAAGCTGCTGATGACACACTGATGCCAATTGAAAGTGACAAGGTCTTTGCTGGTTACGATTACATTAATACTAACTACACTGACTCTGCCGCGTCTGGTACAGCTATCGCTACAGGACAATCAACATACAATGGTGCGATTGGCGTGAACAACTGTGGTGTAGCTCAAAAACAAATCACTGAGTATGCGCATGATCACGGCCTATCAACAGGTATTATTTCTAGCGTAATGTTCTCTCATGCAACGCCTGCTGCATTTGGTGCGAATAATATTTCGCGTAATAATTACCATGAAATTGCCAACTCAATGCTAAAAAATGGTCATGCTGATCTTATCATAGGCAGTGGTCACCCTATGTATGATGGTGATGGTCAAAAATTAGCAGAGGCTGATTATAACTTCAGATATATTAGTAAAGACGATTGGAATGAGCTTCAAGCTGGTGAGTTAACTTCGGCAACTTCTGAAACGCCTTGGACTTTCATTGAAACTAAAGAAAGTTTTGATCAACTAGCGCAAGGCATCGCATCAGATGAGATGATGAATGGCCCGCTACTTGGTATTTTCCAAACAGGTTGGACGACACAATATGATCGTACTTGTGAGGATGAAACTTTACGTGAAACCGCTTTTGCTTGTCCTGAACTGACTACTGTTCCAGATCTAGGCACTATGTCTGTAGGTGCTTTAAATTACCTATCTCAAAATGAGAACGGGTTCTTTGCCATGATTGAAGGCGGAGCGGTAGATTGGGCAGCTCACGGTAAAGATACTGCGGGTATTATCGAAGAGCAAGTTGATTTCCATGATGCAGTAAAAGCGGTATATGATTGGGTTGAAGCAAACAGTAACTGGGATGAAACACTGCTTATTGTCACTACTGATCATGGTAATGCGTATGTACTAGGTGAAACCTCTGATTCAGCTATCTATGCTGGTGTAGAGAACCCAGGTGCAGAACAAATGCCAACGGTCGCTTATTACAGTGGCTCACACACCAACGAGCTTGTTCGTTTCTATGCTAAAGGCAATGGGGCTGAAAAATTCTCGCAATATGTTATCGGTACTGACGAAAACTATTCGACACATTACCGTCATACTGGTGCAAATGGTGACTACTTCCAAAATAATCACCTATTCCATGGCATTAAAGAGGTTATTGAAGAATAGTTGTTAATAATCTTTAGATAATGAAAAAGGCATACTTGAAAGGGTGTGCCTTTTTATTATGTTTGACTCATCTGGAATAAGTTGAGATTGAAGCTGTTTATTTAGCAAAATTAAGCTTATAGCAAATTCATTTTGCACCAATATTCATTTAGCTACTTTTGGCGTATGATCGATACACGATTGATTCAGATAGATCATTATGAACATAAAACGATTATTTCTTATAGTGTTAGTGCCAATGGTATTGTCAGGCTGTGCAGGTTATATCAACGCAAATCAATATTCGATGCTGGATCATGAAGTTACTTATGCTAAGGATGAGAACATACTTGTTACTGTTGATGATCAAAATGATAGTCAGTCTCAGAGTTATATTCAGCCAACCATAGATGCGTTACATAAACGTGGCTTTAGCCATGTTTTTACTAAACAAGAAATTGATTCTCAAGGGATTATCCCTGACATAAGAGCATCGGTTGTTATGAAGCGTAAGTTTGAAGCATATCAATACGTTTCTGATGATTATGGAATGGTTGAAACGGGTACAACTCATACCAAATGCAATAAATCTGGCACTTCATGTACAACAACTAATGAGAAAAAGTTTGCGGTTGTAGGGTCTTCTGCCAAAAACAGCACTCGTATATTAACCACTTACATACTTAATTTTTGGAATGTAAAAGATCAAGCTAATGAGTTGTTTGCTAAAGGTTATACAGACAATGAATCTTGCGGTGAAGATTACTTATATCAATTTTTAGTAGAACAAACGATCGACAGATTGGATTTTGCTAAGCCAACGAATTACACCTATATGTCCGTCATACCGATGGGAACAAATTGTAAAAGAGCTGAATAATTAAATTCAGCTCTTTAGATTTGTGATTTTATATGGACACCCAATGATTTTTAATATGGACAGCCAAAGTCTACTCATGCCACCCTTTTTCTAAATACCCATTTCCAAATAGCGCAATTTATCATCACCGACTAAACTGAAGTAAGTAACCGATGCTGGAGCAACACTATGCCACGTCCTCGCAGAACTCAGATTAGTATTGAAGACACTCCTTATTACCACTGTTGTAGTCGAGTTGTTCGGCGGGCATACCTTTGTGGCAACGATTCATATTCTGGTAAAAACTATGACCACAGACGAGGTTGGGTTGAAACGTTATTGATGAAGCTTGAAGGTGTTTTTGCAATTGATGTGGCTGCATTTGCCGTAATGTCGAATCACTTACACGTTGTACTGTGCATTGATATTGAAACTGCAAATAAATGGACAGATCGAGAAGTCTTAATCCAATGGCATAAATTATTTAAGGGTGATGAATTAACTCATCGATTTGTAAAAGGTGACCTAGTTCAGTCACATGAAGTGGGTCAGTTAAAACATAGAATTGCTATTTATCGAGGCCGATTGTGCGATATTAGTTGGTTTATGCGCTGTCTAAATGAACCTATTGCTAGGCAAGCAAATAAAGAAGATAACTGCTCAGGAAGGTTTTGGGAGGGACGGTTTAAATCACAAGCATTACTCGATGATGCCGCACTTTTAACATGTATGGCTTATGTAGATTTGAACCCGATTAGAGCAAATATGGCTAAAACTCCTGAGCAATCAGACCATACGAGTATTCAATTACGTATTCGGGCGGCTTTAAAGGGTGAGCAACCGTTAAATTTGTTGCCTTTTCTTGGGAGTGAGCAAGTTAATCAACCTCATGGGATTGGTTTTTCGCTAAAAGATTATCTAATGCTAGTGGATGAAACAGGCCGGATTATTCGTAATGATAAGCATGGCTCAATAAGCGAAACTAGCACTAAGCTACTTACCAGAATGAACATACCATCTGACAATTGGACTAAACTCGTTACTGAGTTTGGTGGGTTATTTCATGGTCCAGTAGGCACTCTAGAGGAGTTAACGTCCTATTGTCATCATCTCGAAAAACGACGACGCCATTTCTCCGCATGTTGTCAGTATCTAAAATCTGGTTAGCATTATCTGAGCCAATATCCTTTCTTTAACAGCCAAACATCGCTTTGGTAGATTTTGTTTGTCTCAATTATTCTGCTCTTGCTTTAAATAAGCAAAATACTTCGTTCAGCTCGTCTTGACTGCTTTTTCTATTGATATTCATATTTGAAGTCATTTTTACTGGCTCAATACAGTTTAAATGCTGCCTTTAAACATGGGTGGCAAGATTATAAACGTTCAGCTCGTCTTGACTGCTTTTTCTATTGATATTCATATTTGAAGTCATTTTTACTGGCTTAATACAGTTTAAATGCTGCCTTTAACATGGGTGGCCTAACTATTGGCCGTTACAGCTGTTCTCAGCTGAAATAATCATGGGTGTCTCGATTAAGGAGATCTGTGTCTCAATAAGGGAGATGAGAATCGTTTGTAAAGCTTAATGTTAATAATTGTTGTTATTTATTGTGTGGTTTTGTTAATGGTGGCTATACTCGGTATTAACTTTTATAAGCTTGCCTGTTGGCGAGTGTGTTTGTTTGTGTAACGTCATTACTCGATTGATGGATATGATCGTTTGAATGCAGGGATGGAATCAATGATTAGGAAACTCCTAAGCGTGCTAACGCTCGGGGCTTTGGCCTCGAATGCGAGTGCAGAGAATTTACTCGATGTGTATCAACAAGCTTTAGAGTATGACCCTCAATATCGTGCGGGTATTGCTCAGCATGATGCAGATAAAGAAGTCTATGAACAAGCGCGAGCTTTTCTACTTCCAACCTTAGATTTAGAACTCAGTCATACCCAGACCTATCAAAAAATCATTAAGACTGATAACCCTATTTTATCGTCTCGAGATTCAACAGATTATCCAACTAATGAGCTTAACCTTTCTCTGACCCAATCAATCTATAGCTACAGCAACTGGGCTGAATTTGCTCAAGCAAAGCAAGATGTAAAGGGTGTTGCGGCGGAATTAGAAGATGTTCGCCAGGAGTTAATGCTACGAGTCTCGCGCGCCTATTTCATGGTTTTAAAAAGACGTGATACCTACTTAGGTATTGATGCTGAGGTGAAATCTCTTGAAGAGGTGAATGAGTTTGTAAAAACTCAAGCAGCTAATGGTTTAGCTCGAAAAACCGATGCATTAGATGCAGAAGCAAGATTGTTGCAAGCTCAGGCTCGAAAAATTGAAGTTGGTAATGCGTTGCGTGATTCTTTGCAAGGGCTCTATGAAATTACCGGTAATGTACCGCCCACAATGGCGACTCTTGGAGAAGAGTTAGCATTGGTTAAACCGGATCCTTTCCAAGTAGAAAGTTGGTTGAGTAATGCTCAAAAGAATAACCCATCGATTATAGCTAAACAAAGCGCGTTGGAATCGGCGCGTGAAGATATTCGTAGCCAGAAAGGCGGGCACTACCCCGAGCTAGATTTAGTGGCGAACTACAATATTACTGAAGTAAAAGGCACACTATTTGACGGTCAAAGTGAGTTAGAAACAGCCGATGTCATGATTCGTTTAAAAGTACCTTTGTATGCAGGTGGCTCGGTTTCTTCAAGAGTTCGCGAAACGGAAAGTCTTTACCACAAATCAAGAAACGAATTAGAGCAAACTTGGCGTCAAACTTCCCGAGAAACTCATGATGCATTTACTGGCGTTACAAGTTCGATCAGTAAAGTTCAGGCATTAAAGAAATCAGTTGAAGCTTATGAATCCGCAGTGGAATTTAAAGAGCAGTCTTTTGAGTCTGGTGTAGCAACGAGCATTACCGTGCTGGATGCGGTCCGAGATTTATTCATCGCTCGCACTGAGTACTCCGCCGCTCGTTATGACTATCTTTATAATAATTTACGTTTAAAAAGAGCGGTTGGGACGCTAACTGAGTTTGATTTACAGCAGATCAACAATACGTTGCAAGGGAAAGAAGTGCCAACCGATTTAAGTGTTTTAGATGAAGATTTAGAAATCTCGAAATTAGTACTATATTAAATTAATGTCACATTTTATGTGGCATGAAAGCAGAGCCAAAGGTCGGTTCGATAAATTCTGTTTTTAAACGAATATCAGCAAATTTGCTCGGTTTCAAACAGAAGTTTTTTTATATGAAAAGGAGTTCAACGTGGCTACACAACTATTGATTTACGGACAAGTAGAAGCAGTCAATAAGAAGCGCCATCAAAACTGGTCGATTAAGGCTGAGAATAACTACGATTTTGCTAAAAAGGTCAATTCTGTACCTTTGATGGCCGCTGAGTTTCCTCATGCAGCTCAAGATTATTCAATTGTGTTTGCCGGTGAAGGAAAGCAACTTCTTCCTGTTGTGGTTATGGGTATCAAGCAAGATGAAAATTTATATGTTAATGACCAAGGTCAGTGGGTAGCTAAATATATCCCTGCATTTGTTAGACGTTATCCTTTTGTTTTTGCAAGTACTGATGAAGATAAAACACTCACTTTGTGTATTGATGAGTCTTATTCTGGCTGTAATCAAGACGATAAAGGCGAGCGTTTATTTGATTCTGAGGGTGCTCAAACTCAATATCTCGAAAAAGTGCTGAGCTTCTTACAAGACTATCAAAATCACTATCAACGAACTCAAGCATTTTGCGAAAAACTTGTAGAGCTTGATCTATTTGAGGACATGGGCGCGAAGTTCACTTTACCTACGGGTGAAGAACGCACTTTGACTGGCTTTAAAGTCATCAATAAAGAGAAGCTTAAAGCATTGAAACAAGAAGACCTATCGGCACTGTTTGCTTCCGATGGACTAGAGCTTGTTTATTTGCATCTGCATTCTCTTCGCAACCTGAACAAGATGTTGCAGAACACTCAACCAGCACAAAGTCGCAGCGACGAGCATGGCAGTGTTCACTAGTTGCGAACAAAAAGAGCAAAAGATTGCTCTTTAATTAAATGGATAGCACAGCCCTAGGGCTGTGCGTTTTTGCTTTTAGTGGATATGAAATCCACATTAGACGTAGGGTTGCTGGTGCCGCAGTGCCTTATGAAGGTTAAAGTTATGGATAAACAACTGGACGATTTTAAAGTATCAAAGCAGGCTAAACATGCTTCGACAACCCCGAAACTATCGAATTTGATGACGAGCATTAACAATGCCATCAAATCCTCAAAATGGGGGCTGTCACCTGCGCAAAATAATACCTTTGCTATCGAACAGTTGGAGCCAAGGCTGCTGCTTTCTGCCGATCCTTTAGCCACGTTAGTGGCTGATGCTAATGATGTCACTCTGCAAGTGGTAGAAAATGCATCCAATGAGCAATATATCCAACTAATTGACAATCAAGATAATGGCGCAGTACTTGCGGAGCGTAAGCTCGATAGTATTGGCTCAGCCAGTGTTATTACCGTCACCGGCACTGACGGAGATGACACATTCACTGTGGATCAATCTTTTCTCGATCTTGGAGAGAGTAATTTTATTGTCCAGTTTGATGGTGGTGAAGGTTCAGATACTGTCGCTGTTGCTAGCACGGTAACCACCAGTAATTGGCAGATAAACGGTGATAACGAAGGTAACCTTGGTGACAACGGAACCGTCGAATTTTTAAATACTGAAACTATTGAAGCGACGCAAAGTGATGATTCTATTCATGTACTAGCTGCGGTCAATAATAGCTATAACTGGCAAATTGATGGTGAAGGAGAAGGCGTTCTTTCTACCCTGCAAGATGAAGTTGGTGGCATTCTAGATTCAGCCTCATCAACGTCAATAGCCTTTAAAGGCTTTGATGAGCTTGGTGGTAGTGGCAGTGATTACCTTGATTATAGTGGTTACAGCGAAGGCGTAACCATTGATCTTGAGAACGAATTAGTCACAGGTTTTGACAGTGTAACAGGCATGAGCACTCTTATTGGTTCTGATTATGCCGATAGTTTTGTGGGTGATACTAACAACAACATTTTTGTTGTCGGTTTTGGCGACAGTGTTGATGGCTATGGCGGTTATGACACGGTTTTATTTAAAGAATCGGCGGCGACAGGCATCGATCTAACGGTTCAGTTAGACAGTGACGATTCTGATATTGATTATGTCTATCAAGGTGGTACTTGGGATGGCGCAACCTTCACTGAAACCTTAGATCAAACCATCACTATTTTTGATGTTGCGTTACTGGCTGCCGAAGGTGGCAGTGGCGATAACTATTTTGATTTCTCACAATCTGAGTTGGATGTGCATCTTGTCGGCGGCGCAGGTTCAGATACATTATTGGGTGGTTCTGGCTCTGATGTTTTTGTTGGCGCTGCGGGCAGTGACACTATTGATGGTGGCGATGGCAGTGATGAAGTCATCACTGTTAGAGCGGCAGATGTGGTCATTGACGGCAATACCATCAAGGTCAGTGATGATGAAGTCGATACCTTAACGGATGTAGAAACCGTTTATATTAAAGCGTTATCAAATGATGACGACATTGCTGGCTACACTTTAGACGCTAGATTAGCCAACGATTTTGATATTACCCTTGAGGGTACAGAGCTTGCCGATACGTTATATGCCTCAGATCATGGCGATACGCTGATTGGTCTTGGGGGCGCTGACAGTTTTACCTCTGGCGCTGGCGTTGACACCATTCAGGAATCATTTGAAGGCCGAGCAAGTATTGCTGCGTTAGTAGGAAGCTATGAGTTGGATCTTTCTCATGGCGTAAATGAAATTATTGCGCTTTCATTACCTGCCATTACGAGCGGCTCTGGCTATACATTAAGCATAGATGTTGACTCACAAACACTGGTTACGGATGAAATTGCATGGGATTCGGGCGCTCGTGATGTATCACGTGCTATCGAAAAAGCGTTAGATCTTGCTTATGGTCAGCTGATTGTTACTCAAGAAACAGATGGTTGGAGCATTGAGTTTTCAGGGCTTTATTCAGGTCAGCCTATCATCGATTCTATTGCCGCTAGCAATGATGCCACTGCGACTTTATCGCAAGTAGGTACGCAAGTATTAGATACGCTAATTGGTTTTGATTCGAGTGATTTTATTGAGCTTGAAGGTAGCGTTGGCGCCGATGATGTTGATCTGTATGAGTTTTTGGGTAACAGCACAATTTCGACTCTTGCAGGCAGTGATACCATTCGTGGCTCGCAAGGCAGTAATGTCATTGATGCGGGAGCGGGGGATGATTTTGTTACTATCTCGGGTGAATCTAGCGATACCGTTATTGGCGGAGAAGGTGAAGATACATTAACCGCGGATATGAGTGGCAATACCGGTGCTGCCCACAGTTTTGATCTGAATAACGATGCTCTTATTACTGACCTGGCGACGATTAGTTTACTGGGCTTTGAAAGTGCAGAGCTGATAGGTGCAGATGGTGACGATACCTTTAATGCAACGGACTTTTCGGGCTTATCAGAAACCACCGATATCTATCAACTTGATGGCTGGGCTGATCTGAGCGAATTCTCGTTACTGTTTACTCTAGATGATGATAGTGCGGTTTTAGAAGTTGATACGCAAACGGCGCAGACACTCGAAGAATTGATCGCGATGATCAATTTAGCTGATGATAGAGAAAGTGGCGCGATGTTTGCCTCTTTTGATCAAAGTACCAGCCAACTTTCCATTTCTGGTATTTCTGCGTTTAATGTTTCAGGTGACGATAGTTCAATTCTAAGCGTGTTGGGTCTTGATGGTGCGTTAGTTTCCAGTGATATGGTTACGGGTGTCAGCTTAGGCTTAATGGCATCCGCGCAACTGACCACTCAGCGTGGTAATGCAGGTACAGACAGCTTTGTCGGCTCGCAAGGTATGGATCTTTTTGTCATTGATGATGACGATGCCACAGTACAAGGCCTAGGCGGTTACGATTCCGTCTCAAGTGCTACCACCGTCACCCATACTCAGGTGGATATAACCGATGGTGCATTGGTTTGGAAAGGCGATGCGCAAACCGATAAAAGTGTCACGATTGAAGATATTGAACATGCTGAAATTACAGCAGTAGCGGGCGCGACCTTAATTGATGCCTCAACGGCGACCATTGATGCCACATTAGATGCGTTTGATACTACCGCTGATCTTATCGGTGGTATTGGCATTAATGAATTTAGAATTTATGTGGACTCTCGCATTGATGCAGTTAACGTGACTGTGTCCGACCTTGCAGTAAGCAATGATGTCGTTTTCTATGGTGGCAGTGAAATTTTCTCAGTGAGTGATTTTGCTTTTGCCAATATTACCGGTGATAACTACTCATTAGTGAGTGAGTCAAGTGGTGATCTGACGATCAACAGCGATGTGTTTTTAGTCGGTCAATCAGTTAAGTTTGAAGTTGGTGGCACTATTACCGTCAGTGCTGATGTAGTGACGGATGACAACGCCGATTTTGCAGGCGATATTGGCTTCTATGCTCGCCATATCAACATCGATGATGGCGTGAATATCTCGGCGACAGGCTTATCTCTTGGTCAAAGTGGTGATATTAATATCATTGCATCTGACTCGCAAAATGCAATTAAAGGCATTGGTTTTTATAACTACGATGATGTGAGTGCCAGCGTCACTATTGGCGCGGCTAGCATTGAAGGTCGAGATGTCACGATTATTGCATTTGCCGAAACCAATCCCGATAGTCCTGTTAACTACGGGGGCGATTCTTTAGAGTCTGACGAGCTCAGCATTAAAGATTTTAAAGCCGAATTAGAAAACTTCTCCTTGTTCTTTGGCTATTCCCGCTCTCAAGTAGACACCACAATTACTATTGATGAGAATGCAGTCATTAAGGGTGATAACGTCACCATTGAATCTCATTCTATTGCTCGCGTAAAATCAGAACCAATCGCGATTTTATTTTCCGTTGCCATTGGCAGTATTCGCTCTGATGCGAATGTAGAGATGAATGGTACGGTCATTGCTGAGGGGGATGTTGTCATCACCTCCAGTGTCGAAAACTACTTGAAAGTGGCCGCTGAACCGTATTATGGCTTTAAAGGATTTGCTGCCAGTGTCGCCGTTGGCATACTAGAAAGTGATTCAACTACGTTAGTGTCAGATACAGCGCTGATTATCGGAGAAGGCGATCTTGAAGTTTCAGCCTATACCTCAGATTTTACTTATGTAGGCGCGTTAAGTGACGCGGGAGCAAAAGGTAAGCTTGCCGCCAGTGTTGCGATTCATATTGAGCATGGCGATACCAATGCAACGCTTGCTGGAGACATCATTATTGCAGGCGACGTGGATGTTAATGCCGAGCATAAGCAAGGAAGAGTCGACGGTGTTTGGGGGACCGAAGTTGAAGCGATAGTCGACCGTGTGCCAAGCATTTTAGATAACTTCAAAGATAAATATAAGCAAAAAGCGGCCAACGTTGCCGCCAATACCTTCTTACCTAATTTTATTACCAAGCGTATATCGCCGTCAGATCGATTAAAACCAACCAAATTTACCTTGGGTATCGCCTTTGGTTATGCCGATGATACTAATAATGCCAACGCATTGATTGGTCTTGAAGATAAAAGTAGTGATATTCAAGTTGGAGGCTCTCTTGAGCAAAATGCTCAGGTACAAAGCCGCCAGTTAACCAGCGTATCATCAACCTCAAGTTCTGTTTCACAAATGTCTCAGCTTTCGGGTTCTACCGGTACTAAGAGTGCATTTAACCAAGTGCCATTTGGCGGTGCTGTATCGGTCATGATTGCGGATATGGACAACAATGCCAATGCATTAGTGCAGGGTAATACTCAGTTAGGTGTGTTAGATAAATTTACCTTAGATGCTCATACTGAAAACTTAACCGGTCTTATCAGCCCAGATACCACCTTTAAATACGTTAAGCCTGACTTTATTCAACCAAGTGATATTGATACTGACTACGTGGTCAGTCCAAACGATTTAGTTGGTTTTCACTATAAAGATTATGACTGGCAACAAGAGTCTGAGTCTCAGCAACCGGATATTGGTTTTTTAGGTGCGGTTTATAAATTTATTGGTGATGAACAACAAACGTTGCGCCTTTCTACTTCCGACTTTAGCGATGTCACGCTATGGGAGCTTCTGGGCGACAAAGTGACCAGCTTGCCAAGCCAATTATTAGGTGGTGATTCTGATCTTTACCTGATTGATAACACCATAAAATCGGAGGCCGCGGGAGCGAAAGTCTCTATTGGCCTTAATTTTGGCTATCTGAATGTGTATCAAAACGCGAACGCTAAGGTCGGCGGTACGGTTCAGATAAACCAACGAACGGATCTAGAAAATACCTTCGATGAGGTAAGCGATAAAGCTTACCATGATATTGTTGATTCTTTCTTAGGCGGCTTATCATCGAGCAATCGTGATATGGCAGTCACTTCAAATACTATCAATCAGCAAGTGGATTATGTCGGTCTAATGACCGCGACCAACTCTAACATTCCAATTCTAAGTACTATAGCTGAAAAATCAGGCCAATCAGAATCGTTAAATGGCTCTGGTGTGAGCGTTTATATCAATACCGTAACCTTAGACAGTACTGCCATTATTGAAGATGGCGCTATGGTGTATGCTGACGATCTTACCGTTGACGCCGATAGCAATGTGTTTGCGATTAACCTTGGTTATTCAGCCGGTTACGGTAAAGGCACATTAGGTTTATCGGGTCTATTTATTAACAATATTGTCGAAACCGATACCCAGGCTCGCATTGAATCAGGCGTGGATTTAATGGTTGGTACGCGCATTTCTAACCTAGGTGATGTTGAGCGCTTGACGGTCACTGCCGATAACCGCGTGGATATTATTACTGTTGCCGGAGGCGGCGCATCGGGCGGCGCAATTGGGGTGGGTGCATCCTCTATTGTCAATATCGTGACTAAAGTGACTAAAGCTGAGATAGGCAGCGAAGATGCAGCAAGTCGCAGTGGTGATATTGATGTTAACGGCGACGTGAAAGTTGCGGCAAGCAGTGATGGCTTTATTATCGGCTCTGCGATTAGTGCGGCATGGGCAACGGGTAAAGTTGCCCCTTCAGGCGGAGATACACCAAAAACGAACAACAGTTCATACGGCATTTCAGTGTCGGGTGCCTTTATCTTTAATATTGTGGATCACACCACTTCTGCTTCTATCTACAACTTAAATAGCTTTAATGCAGAAGCGTTAACCCTAGAGGCCGTTGATAACTCAGGTGTCTTTGCCTTCCCTATTGCTTATTCCAGTTCAGATGCGCAAAAGTTTGCTTTAGCAGCGGCAGGTATTGGTTTACGTAATGATGTGGACGTTGATATCGATGCGGGCATTTCCGGCATCAATAATCTGACGTTAGGCAGTTTATCGATTAATGCGACTAACAATACCACAGTGGTCAGCGCTTCAGTATCTGCCGCGCTTTCTGGGGTGGCAGATACGCCAGAAAGTTCAAATACCACCAGCATTGCCATTACCGGTAATGTCTCGGTGAACAATGTGATTAATGATGTTGATGCCTTCTTAATTGATGTTGATTCGGCCACGGTCAGTGGTAAAGATAGCGATAATTTGGCCGTTGATATCGAAGCAAAAGACAGTTCAGAAATTTACGCAGTTGCCTTGGGCGTAGCTTACGCAGGCAATGGCAGCGTGGCCGTGACCTATTCAGAAAATAATATTGAAAGTGACATTGATGCATTGATCAGTAATGTGGATATGGACGTAACCAGCGGTAAAGTACGTCATCAAGCCAATAGTGAAGCGGATATTTTATCGGTTGCCATTGGCGCTGGTGTCAGTAAAGACACCTCACCAAACTTTGATACTAAGGTTGGTTTATCAGTAGCCGCAGCCGTGAGTTACAACACGGTGCGCATGAATACCCGCGCCAAAGTACTCGATAGCACCATTACTTTGCCAAGTGAGGATTTAGATACCTCAATAATGGAGGTAAAAGCGCATAACGAAACCGATATTATTGGTGTGGTGGTTGCGCCTTCTATTGGTTTACAAAGTGGCAGCGAAACAACGATTACCTTATCGGGCAGTGGCGCTTCTGTAGAGAATGAAGTTTATGGTGACACCATTGCTCAAGTTGATGGCAGTACCATTGACCAGCTGACTACCACTAACGATCCATCATCGGCCGATACGGGTTTATATGTTAGTGCTGATGCCGATGGTGATATCAGTGCTACGGTCATTTCGGCATCCATAGCCTGGGCTGGTGCGACGACAGGTACGGGGGTCTCAGGTGGTATCGGAGTAGCTTTAGCGCAAAACCGTATTGGAGATGACAGCGGTAGTGCGAATGCGATTAGTGCGACTATTACCGATTCGAGTGTCGATATTGCTGGCGCGGTAGAGACTTACGCTGAAAGCAAACAAGAAATCACTGCGGTTGTTGTTGCAGCCTCAGTGGCTTTAGCCAATTCAAACGATGGTGTGGCTGGCGCGTTAAGTGGCGTTGGCGCATCTACTGAAAATTCAGTGATGATTGATACCACTTCAGGTATTTCCGCGGTTGAAGCTGACCATGTTATCAAAGCGGGTTCCATCTCTGTTGAGGCGAAAGATACTAGTTCAATTACCAGTGCGGTGGTGGGTGCATCCATTGCCGGTACTTTCTCTGCATCATCGGGCGCGGTCAGTTTAAGCATTGGTGTGGCACTGGCTGAAAACGATATCGACAATGATACGGTTGCGTTAATTGATAATGTTGATATTGGCGCAAGTGATGACCGAGCAGGCAGTGTCAGTGTGATTGCGACGTCTAACGCGACCATTACCGCGACTTCAGTTGCGACCTCTTTTGCTTTAGGTTGGGGTTCGGGCACCATTTCTGCAACAGGCGCGGGTGCAAATGCCATCAATGCTATTGCGGGTTCAACGAAAGCTTCAATCGCAAACAGCCAAATATACAGCTCTGGCGATATTTCAATTAATGCCAGCAATACCTCTAAGGTCAATGCTGAAATCGCTGCCGTTTCTGTGGCAGGTGCTGTCGGTACTGATGGCGGATTGGGTGTCTCGATTGGCGCTGCAGAAACTGAAAATAATATTGGCTCGTCAGGCAATCGTTTGTCTGTGATTGCGAGCGTGATTGATTCCGATATCGATACGTCAGGTAATATCACCATTACCTCAACAGCTGATTTAGATATTGATGCCGGAGTAGGCGCAGGTTCAATGGCGATTGCCGCAGGAGGCAGTGGTGTTGGTGTCGCAGCATCTGGTACCGGTGTAAGCGCGCTTAATGAGATTTATGCCAATGTTGATGCTTATATTGATAATGGCTCAGCGGCCAATCAAACTATAAAAGGTGCGTCGTTAACCCTTAATGCCAG
The DNA here is from genome assembly GCF_001676025.1 of Vibrio sp. UCD-FRSSP16_30. Lineage (GTDB taxonomy): Bacteria > Pseudomonadota > Gammaproteobacteria > Enterobacterales > Vibrionaceae > Vibrio. The sequence goes on along the minus strand of NZ_LZFW01000057.1, from coordinate 78,218 downwards.
TAACGTGTCTGATATTGACGCAGACGCCGCTGCAGCATCGGTTGCAGCTGGCTTTGCTTCGGGTGGCGCGGTAGCCGTTACCATTGGTGTCGCATTAGCTCGCAATGAAATTGACAACAATACTCGTGCTTATGTTGCTGGCGCGGATGTTGATTTAGGTACTGGGGCATTAGATATTGATGCCTCAACCGATAACACCATTGATTCTCTATCAGTAGCCGCATCTCTAGGGGTTGCTTTTGGTTCAAGTGGCGGTTTATCGATTAGTGGTGCTGGTGCTAATTCCATTAACTCGATTCATGGTGAAACACTGACTTATCTTGATGGAGTCGATGTTGAAAATGCAGGCGCTGTGACGCTTGATGCAGAAAATACCTCTGATATTAGCGCAACGGTGGCATCGGTATCGGTTGCTGGTGGCGGCGGTTCAGGAGGCGGTATTGGTGTGTCGATTGGTGCATCCGTTTCTGAAAATGAAATCGGCACGTCAGGTGATAGGCTCTCTATTGCTTCGTACATTCAAGACTCAAGTGTTAACGCTTCCGGTGATTTATCACTGACAGCAAGTGGTGATATGACCATTTTTGCCGGTGTTGGCGCGGGAGGTATGGCAGTGGCAGGGGGCTCCGGTGGCGGTCTTGCGGGCGCAGGCTCTGGCGTTTCGGCAACCAATGATGTTTATGCTGCAGTTGCAAGCTATATCGATAATTCAAACGCGGCTAGCGCAACCATTAGTGCTAACAGTATTTCAATCAGTGCAACCAGTGAATCAACCATTACTGCGGAGCTAGGCTCGGCTTCTTTAGGTATTGCAGCAGGTGCTGGCGGTGCTGGAACACTTACCATTGGTATTTCTATTGCTGACAATACCATTGATGTGAATACATCCTCTTATCTATTAAATGCAGGCTCAGTAGACAGCAGTGGCGCGATCAGCGTTTCTTCTTCAACAACCAATGATATTGATGCAACCTCGGTTGCGGCAACCGCTTCTTTTGCTGCAGGCGCAGGCGGCGCAGTTTCCATTAGTGGTGCGGGCGCAGAAGCGGTCAATAGCATCAATGGTGAAACACTGGCCTATATTGAAGGCTCGCAAATTGATAGCGCAAGCCAAGTTAGCCTCACAGCTTCCGATACCTCTGATATTGATGCCACGGTAGTGGCGGTTGCGGTTTCCGCTGCGGCAGGTGCGAGTGGTGGTGTTGGCGTAGCGATTGGTGCGGCGCTTGCCAGTAATAACATAGGTAATAGCGGTTCCCGTCAAGCGGTGCGCTCTTATGTGAAGAACAGTGGTATTACGACCACAGGTGCGCTTAACCTTGATGCTGACGGAAACATGACGGTATTCTCAGGTGTTGGCGCAGGTAGTATGGCCATTTCTGGTGGCGCCGGTGGTGGTGTATCGGGCGCAGGTGCAGGTGTTAGTACTGTCAATGATATCTATACCGACGTAGAAACCTATATCGATAATAGCTCAGCTTCTAGCAAGATCATTAGCAGTAGTTCTGTTGATTTAGATGCTGATAATACCAGTAAGATTACAGCCGATGCAGGCGCTGCTTCATTAGCCGCCGCATTTGGCGCAGGTGGTGGCGTTTCTTTAAGTGTTGGTGTGGCGCTGGCTGAAAATACAGTGGATGCCAACACATCAAGCTATATCACTGACGTTGGCGAGCTAAGTAGCGGTGATATTAGCGTGACCGCAACGACTGATAACACCATTGATGCAACGGCCGTTGCAGCTTCTATTGCAGCGGCTGGCGGCGTTGGTGGCGGGGTCGCGATTAGCGGCGCTGGCGCTGAAACAGTCAATTATATTTATGGTGAAACGCAGGCTTACATTGCAAATAGTGCCCTCGGTGAATCGGCGGATAGCACTGTAGGCAATGTCGATGTCAAAGCGGACAATACTTCGAAAATCAACTCAACAGTGGCCGCTGTTTCGGTGGCGGGTGCTGGCGGCGCAGGGGGCGGTCTTGGGGTGTCTCTTGGCGGTTCGGTTGCGGTGAATGAAATTGGCGCAGACAGCGATCGCATTGTAGTAACAAGCTACGTTGATAACAGTGAACTGTACGCCTCTGGCGCGCTTGAAATTGATTCGACGTTAGATATGACCATCAACTCAGGCGTAGGCTCAGGCAGTGCGGCTGTTGTTGGCGGCGCAGGTGGCGCAGCAATTTCTGGCGCAGCTGTGCGCGTAGAAAACGAAGTCTATGCTGACCTTGATAGTTATATTAAAGACAGCACTCAAGTAACCGCAACCGATATATCAGTCACTTCATCAAGCACTTCCGATATAGATGCTACGGCCGCAGCTGCTACCATTGCTGGCGCATTTGCACCGGCAGGTATTGCTATTTCAATCGGCGCATCTCGTGTGGTCAATATTGTTGATGTTGACCTTAATAGTGACATTGATAATTCAAATCTGCAGGGCAGTGGTGATTTCACATTAACGGCTAAAACAACCGATGATGTATTTACTACCGGTATCGCCGCTTCCGTTTCATTAGGACTGGGCTTTTCTGGCGCTGGGGTATTTGTTGAAAGTGACGTGACGGGTGATATTGGCGTTAGTATGACCGATTCTGATATTGAAGCGGCAGGTGACGGCACCGTTAAAGCCATTGCCAGTGCTGAGCAAACCTCAGAAGCGTATGGCATATCGGCTGGGTTCATTTCCGCCGGTGTAGTGTTTGCCGACAGTAATACCGATATCGATACTCTAGTGACTCAGTCTAATACCGACTATCAAGGGGGCGATCTGAGTATCGTTGCCAAAGCCACAGAAAATAATTATGTGCTGGCGGTTGCCGGGAGTGGCGGCGTGTTAGCTGGCGCAGGTGTTGGCGCTGATACTGCGTCCACCAGCAATACCAAAGTCACCGTCGATGATGAATCTTCGATTATTTTAGGTGAAGAGTCTGGCGATGGCATCTTAGATATTAAAGCGGAACATATTGCTCAATTTGATGCCAAAGTGGTCGTGGCATCCGGTGGTTTGTTATCGGGATCGGGCGCTGAAATTGATCATGATGTGACAGCCGATGTCACCGTGACCTTAGGTGATGGAGCAAGTAACAGTGATAATTTGCTTATCACAGCATCGGATATCAATGTTGATGCAATCAACCGCGCCGAGAAAAACCAAGACGGAAGAATTGATGTGGTTGCGGTTGGCCTTGCCAGTGCGGCAGGCGCAGATAGCCGAACGGTTCTGGATATGGCAACCACCATTGATGTTGGTGATGATGCAAGTCTAACGGCTTGGGGCAGTGGTGACAGCGATGGTATTGCCCTTAATGCGCTAAACGATTTAGACATTACCGATAAGGTGGTTCTTAATGCCACTGGCGCATTAGCCGGCACGGGTGCAACCGTTAAAATCAGTGATGATGAGCTCCTTGCCAAGGTCCGAATTGGCCAAAATGCTATTTTAGAATCAGAAGGCGATGTACAAATCTCAGCGCGCGGCCAAGGTACGGCAGTGGGCAATGTTGAAGCGGATTCGAGCGGTGCAATTTCGGTCTCTGTGACGAATTCAACAGTCAATATTACCCCAGTCAATACCGTACTCATTGATATGGGCGCAGATATTACCGCTTATGGCGATATGAATATTTCTGCAGGTACAGATACGGACTTTAATCGTGATGACTATAAAGTTCATGCGCTAATAGACAGTTTCTCGGATAGCGTCATTCCAGTAGATGATGCCGGCGCGTATGCCACGCTATCACAAACCAACAGTATTACCGTTGCCTCTGGCGCGCATGTCAAAACTGCCCGTCAAATGAATTTACATGCTGAGCGTTTTGGTTATGCCGATATGGATGCACAAACCAAAACGGTTAACTGGGCGTCAGCGCTTGGTGGCACTGCCGACCTTGGCGGTGAAGTGACCATTGGCACCACAGGTACCGTCAATAATGCCGGTACGCTTGAAACCGGTATTGGCCGAAACCAATCCATCGAATTTATTAGCTTAAATGATGATGGAACGGTGGATGAAGTGATACAAACTGATGGTATTAGCTTCTCAACCTCTATCGAAGCATTAAGCTCTAGCTTATTTGAAGACCTTGAATACGCAGAAGAACAGCTGTCTATTTTCAATGATGGTGAAGATTCTGATACCGATATCGAAGCCTTCTATAAATCTGAAATCACTCGATTGCAAGCCGAACTACTTGATAAAGGCTTAATGGATGTCAGTGCCAGCGGTGATTACTTTGCCGTTTCACTTTCAACATCGGTGATTACAATTGATGATATTCACGCCGAAGCGGGTCGCATTGATATTCGTTCTGGCGAGTTTGAAGATACCGGCAGCGTGCTATCACCTGGTGATGCATCGGTATCGATTCTTAATCACACATTAGCCTCGTTGGTCGTTAACGATATCACTATCCCGCAAGAAAATGGTGGCGTGTATCTTAATGGTGAGCGTCAAGATACGGGCGTGGATGATGAGCCTCTTATCAGCATTATTAATGATGTAGATTTAGACTTAGCGCAAGCAGAGCTTGCCATTAGCCTACCAGATAATAATGCAATATTAACTTGGCCTTCAATTACCTTAAATGGTGAAGTGACCAATAGAAGCGGTAGCTTAGAGCTGAAAAGTTTAAGCGGTGAAGATTCCACTACCTTAGGTAAAGGCGACATCAATATTTATGCTGATATTGATGTAAAAGAACAAGTCATCATGACAGGCGGCTCAACCGTTATTAGCCTGCCACCAGGTTCGGTCTATTCAGTTGATGGTTCTGAATACGCAAAATGGAATGAAGAAATTGGTGATGATGGTCTTAGTGAGGCGTCAGATTCTGAGATTGATGATCTGGTTGGACGTGAAATTACCGGCCCGAGTATCTATGCAGACAATATCTCGATTACAGCTGAATACATTAACATCAATGGTAAAATTCAAAGTGGTAAAGAAAGCTTCACTTTAGAGATTGATGAATCCCTAGAAGATACTATTGATGGACTGCGCGCGGATGGCGCAACCGGCCTCATTCGCCTAGATGTCGATAGCGAAGATTTCTCAGTATTTTACGATGCCACAAACGATCAAATCGTGGTTGGAGATATGCGAGTCAGCGGTGGTTACATCGAGCTTGAAGGGCATATTTTAAATACCAATACCAATTCAGAAATTGAATTACTTGGTGGCTACGCCGATATTGACGTGGTGAACAGCACCGACTTAGATGTGAAAATTCTAGGACTGGATGCATCACAGCGCGGTCAAGGTACGCTTATCATTAGAGATAAGGCGAAAGGTACTTCTGACAACCCTCTTGAAACCACTTATATCAAAGATGAAAACGGCGTAACGGTAACCACCAATGGTGTGGAAACGTCTGGCTCTGATGATATGACCTATGACCCTAAAACGGGCTGGCGTTATTCTTGGACTATGGGCCAAGAGAAATTTGAGCGTCGCTATACCACAGAGGCAACCTCGTCTTGGCTAGGTATAGATGCGTTTGCTAAAGATCCTGATGATGTGGTCTTTGATGGCGCCCCTGAGCCTTTAGGTCCTGCGACACTGCGTGGTGAAGGTGCTTATTTTGAATATGTACCAAGTGATTCTGATGATGACTATACCTTTGATACCAACCATATTGAGCTGTCGTCAGAAACCTCTCTAGTACGTAAGTGGACGAAGAGTACTTGGTGGGGCAAGAAAACCTATTACGCTAAATTTGTTAACGAGAGTAAGGTTCGTGATGAATCTACGCACTCGATTAAAGCGGATTACGGCGTGGCGATTACCTTCACTGGTAAAGAAGCCGGATCAATTGATATTGTTTCCAATCAAGGTGGGGATGTCATTGTTCAAGGCGCTATTAGTAATACGCAAGGCACCACAACCATAACCACTAATGCCGATATTTATACCCAATCGACAGGTTCTGTTGGTGGTAACAATATCGAATTAATCGCCTCAAATATTGGTGGCGTTGCTCAAACCAATGTTGATGGCAGTATTGATGCTTCAATTACCGCTCTAAACACCAACCTAAATAATGATGGCAATGGCGGTATTACGGCGCGCACTTATGGCGGTCGTATCAACATTGTGGAAACGGATGGCCCATTGGTGGTCAACAACATCACCTCGGCCAGCAGTTATGGTTTGGCAACCGATACCGGTGGGGAAGTTTACCTTTCGGCTGTTGGCGGCGTAGAAGGTCAATCGGGTGAGACTGGCCTTGTGCGTGGTGGCACCATATTGATCAATTCTGAAGCGCATGTAGGCACCTCGTCTCAAGCCTTGGTAATTGATAGCGGCGAGTTAAATACCGATAGCGTGAGTGTGATTGCCATCAATGATATCTACTTAACGGAACTGGATGGCAATTTCTTAGCCAAAGAGATCAGCAGTAGTTCAGGCGATGTGTCTATTACCGTCTCTCAAGGGTCTCTGGTGGATGCGAACAATACCACCGCTCGTGATGAGCGTACTTATGAAGAATTAAGTACCGGCCTTTGGCAGAACCTAGGCCTAATTGAAGGCAGCGATACCGCGCAAGATAAAATTGACAATGTCATTGATGCGTATGTGACCGCTCGTGAAATGGAATACAGCACCTATTGGAATATCCGTAATGGTCAATTTGATGGCGTTTATACCGCCGATGAAGAAGTGGCGTTAAGTGCTGATGAAGAAGAATACTATCGTGAAGTGTATGAAACGATTGGCTTGGAAGATGGCTTAACGGATGTTGAGCTTGAGACCTTTGTTGATGATGCAATTCAAACACTGGTGAACAAACGCACCGCTGAGTATCACGCTCTGCATGCCAGCTATGGCGCAGATGATTATGACTCAGAGTATGAATATCAACTCAGTGACGAGCAGCGCGCTGAGCTAACAGGCAGTGTGCATGTTTGGACCGAAGATGAGCTAACAAACCTAATTAGTGGCAGTTTGCTTAAACCGATTACCAATACCCAAGCTTCTATTGAAGATGCCAATATTTCGGCTGGCGGGAACATTACTATCGTCACCAAAGATGATATTGGTAGCGCAGTGGGTTCGGTGGAAATCGACCTTGATGGTGACTATAGCGATGATGAGCGTGTGCAATTGGCCGCCGCTGAGCGAAATGATGTTTACTTCTTGCTAAGTGAACGTGCACAAAGCGTTGAAGTAGATGTGGTTGAATCTGATAGCGGTGATGCTTTAGTCCGTGAATCAGGCAGTTGGATTGCTGATGGTTTTGTCGCAGGCATGCAAATTCGCATTGCGGGTGACAGTGGTAACGCCAATGATGAAGGCAGCTTCTACGAAATTGCTGCGGTTACCGCCGATACTATGACGCTAACCTCTACGGCATTAAGTGTTGAAGTTGCGGTCATTATGGATGTCGCCGCCATTAGTAGTACTCCGGATCTCAGCACCTTGATTAATACTCAAGATCAAACATGGGAAAGTTTAGGTTTAGTCCAAGATAGCTTTGTCTCTATTGGTTCAGAGGTTTATCAAGTAAACCGCATTGCGGCAATGGTCATCGATTTAGAAGAGGTTGATCCAAGCATTGCTTCTTCGATTATTGCGTTAAATGCAGCCGATTATCGCATGGCAAGTGTGACTAAAATTGTCATCGATCAGCGTGAAGATATCGATGTTTTGGTTACCGGCACGATAAGTGCGACAGCAAGTGGCAATGTGTATCTGGGCTCTGAGCAATCCATGATGATTGACTCAATATCGGGTGACAACGTACGCATTAAGTCAAAACAATCGTTAACCGATGAAACCGGCACTGTCGCTTCAGTTTCTGCCACTAGCACGCTGATTCTTGAAGCAGGCTCTGGCGCTATTGGTAGTGCAAGTAATCGATTTAATATTGACCTTGCAGATGATGCAACCCTGACTGCTCGTGCGCAGCAAGATATTTATATTACTGAAATTAACTCTGACTTAAATATTGCGACCATTTACTCAAGTGGTGGCACGGTCGATCTGCAAGCACTGAACGGGTCTATTTTAGATAGCTTTGATCATGAATATGAGAATATTCGAGCTCAAGATATTGTGCTTACAGCAGATGCAGGAAGCATTGGTGTACTGGGTAATTTACTGGATATCAACTTAACCGGTGGCGTATTAAATGCATCGGCATTAAATGATATTCGCCTTAATGAAACTGACGGCAACCTTGATGTTGACCATGTTGAGTCAACTCAAGGTGATATAGAACTGATTGCGCACCTGGCTATTTTAGATGGCGTTGTGGACGAGGCCTCTGAAATTGCGGATGTGGTCGGGGCAAGTATTTCCCTAACGGCGCGCTTTGATACGGTCGGTCAAGTCGGTAATGATCTTGAAGTGGATTCAGGTTCAACTGAAGGTGAAAACCTGACTGTTTCAAGTGCAAATAATACCCATCTAACAGAAACTCGTGGCGATCTTTACTTAAATAGCATTGAAACTGGCATTGCCGCGATAGCCTTTATCGCCGCACCTGCCGGTCGTATTCTCAATGATAATGCCAGTGGCGATAACGTTGTTGCAGGTAAGACTTATCTATTTGCTTCTCTGGATATTGGTAGTGCGGATAAAGCGCTATCGACTCAGGTGGGTAACATTCAAGGTCAATCGACCACAGGCAGTACTTATATAGAAAATACCGGCGCACTGAGTGTGGGTGGTGTGGTTGATGGCATCAGCAATGGTTTTGCCGCAGGTGGCGAAATCAACATGATTACCCGCAGCCCATTAACGGTTGACCAAAGTATGCTGGCAGGTGGGGACATTAATCTGACCTCAACCGATAACTCTGACAATGATGATATTACCATTGCATCGGGCGTGACTCTTGAAACATCAGCCAACATCAATATTAACTCCGGTGATGGCTTTACCTTGCAATCAGGTGCGGTACTGGATGCGGACTTAAACATTAATATTCAAGTTGATGTTGGTGATACAGGTAATCAAGATCTAGCAGGTGCAACCATTGATCTGCAAGGATCAATGACCGCAACTGGCGACATCAATATTAACGGCGCAGATGATCAAGACAGTTTGATTATTCAAGGCATGTTACAGGCTGAAAATATTGTGGTTAACATGGGCGCAGACAATGATTCTGTGCTGGTGGATACGCAAACACTTGTCGGTGATACCTTTATTAATCTGGGCAGTGGCGATGATGCGATTACCATTAACCAGTTGAATACTCGTGAAGATCAGTTAGTGCTGGATGGTGAAGGTGGTACCGATAGCTATATCATCAACCGCAGTGGCACAGATAAAGATTACGTTATTGATGTGCAAGACTCTGGAGCGGCTAATGACGGGGCGGATGTATTAACGCTCAATGGACTTGCCAGTGATGATACCTTCTTAATTCGCGCCAATTTTGTGGCGGCGATTAATGATGATGGCAATGGCGGTTATAGCGACGCGGTTGAACGCATTAACTATGACGGCAATATCAATGCCCGCCTTATCATTAACGGTTTAGATGGCGAAGACAGTTTCTATAGTGATGATACCGGCACAATTGTGACTCTTGATGGCGGCGCGGGTAATGATACTTTCCAAGTAGGTCAGCTATTTGGTAGTGATCGTCAAGCCTCTCTTGGCATGGTGGCCGCAGGTGATGAAATTGAAACCACAGAAACGACCCTTGGCTTTTTAAGCAATGGTAATAGCCTACCTATGGTTATTTATGGTGGCGATGGTGAAGACAGTATTAAAGTCTACTCAAATCAGGCGGTGACTAAGCTTTATGGTGAAGCCGGTGATGATAGCTTTGTTGTGCGTGCCTTCTTGCTGGCCGATAGTGGCTTAACCAATAGCAGTGTCGATGTTGAACTGTTTGGTGGTGATGGCGCAGATACCATTGAGTACAGCATCAATGCGGCGCTGAAAATTGATGGCGGCGCAGGCAGTGATAAAGTGGTCGTGTTGGGTACAGAAGGTGATGATAGCTTCATGATCACCGAAGATGGCATCTTTGGTGCTGGCCTTAACATTAGCTATCAAGGAGTTGAGTTTGCCGAGCTTGATGGCCTAGAAGGGGATGATACCTTCTATGTGTTGAGTACCAATGCCGATGTTGAAACCACCATTATTGGCGGCCTTGGCGCAGACGTATTTAACGTGGCCAGTGATGTCACTCAATCCATCGTCTCTTATTCTGTCGAAGGACGTAGCAGTTTTATCAACCACAGTGTGTTTAGTGATGATGACGCTTATAACGGCATTTTTGTTGATGGTGTCTCTCTTAATGTTGCAAGCGAAGAGAACGGCGCGATTGCGATCAGTAACCAATCCTTGTTGGTTGATGAAGATGGTATGACAGATAGCTATGAGTTATCTCTAAGTGTTGACGAGCCGAATGTGGCAACCCTTGCTTATGTAACGGTATCCGCGGCGCGCGCTTCTACGAGCGACAAAGACAATAGCAATGGACAGGCATCGAGTGTGCTGGTTTCTATTGATAATATTAACTTTTATGAATCGTTAGTCGTGACGTACCAATCAGGTGTTAACTGGCAAGATAGCACGCAAATTTTTGTGAAAGCCATCGATGACAGCGCGATGGAAGGTGAGAGCGAATACGTCATCAGCCATAGCGTCAGCAGTGACAATCCTGATTTTGATAACCTAGATATCGCTAATGTTGAAGTTCGTGTATTTGACAATGACCAAGCCGATATTATTTTGATGGCTCAAGGTGACGAGCAAATCACCGAGGGCGGCACGGCGGCGCAGTTTGATGTGCGACTATCCACTCAGCCTGAGATTGGCGAAGTGGTCACGGTCTCTTTAGCTGAGCTTATTGGTAGCGGTTTAAGTGGTCAATTATCCCTTAGCGATAGTGAATTAACTTTTGATCACAGTAATTGGGATCAGGTGCAGAGCTTTAGCGTGACTGCAGTGGATGATGCTGATGTAGAAAATCTGTACCAAGGCAGTGTTCAATTAAGCGCAACCAGCAATGTTGCGGATTCTGATTACAACCAATTAGATGATGTTGAGCAGATTCTATTTGTCACTGATAACGACAGTGGCGCCGTGATTGTGACCCAAACAGACGGTTCAACGCTGGTTAGCCAAAATCAGGATGATGACTACAGCCTAGTGCTAAGTAAAGCGCCAACGGATGCGGTGACCATTAATTTACTTAATGATGGTCAGACCTTATTTAGCAGTGAAGATCCTCGCTTTAATGCTGATGACAATACCGTCACCTTTGATGCGGATAATTGGAATCAGCCAATTACCATTACTCTTTCTGTGAATGATGAATATCAAGAACAAGATGCACAGCCTGTGCAGAATCCACCATTGCAACCGCATACCTTAACCGGTATTCAAGGCAAGTTGATTATTGAGGGTGGTGTACCTGAAGGTAAGGCTCGCGCACTCAGTGTCGCCATCATGTTACCAACAGAAATTGATACTGAATTGCCAATCAACAATATTGAGGTAAGTGAAGTTCTGCAAACGGATGTACTTAACATCTTTAATGACGGCAGTTTAGAAAATGACAGTGGTGTATTGAGCGACACAAGCCTAACGGGCTTAGGCATGGGTGTTGGCATTGAATACGCTGATGTTGAAGTGGTGGAACTGTTCTTAGGCCAAGGTGATGACAACCTTGTGGTAGAAGATACTGCTGCTGAAGTGATTACGGTGGTCCACGGTGGTGGCGGTAGCGACACGCTAAGTGTGACTGGCAGTGATGAAGATGGCGTGCTCATTTTGTTTGGTGATACCGGACAAAATGGCTTTGCCTACAACGCAACATCAGATGAAAAAACCGATAGCGCTCGTGAATTTACCAATCCAGGTAATGATGTTATCGATGCATCAGGCGCGGGTGGCACAGTCACTTTATTTGGCGGTGCTGGTAATGACACCATCATTGGCAGTGAATATGGCGACCATATTGCCGGTGGTTCAGGTAATGATCAGATCTTTGGCCTAGGGGGTGCCGATCATATCTATGGTGATGCAGGCTTTAATATTGATGTCTCAACCCGATTAGATTTAAGCACGCAGATTCTGAGTGTTGTGAATATTGCCGATCTTGAAAACGATAACCTTGATACCTCTGATGTATTGACGGTGGGCAATGACAGCATCGATGCCGGCATTGGCGATGATATTGTGATTGCAGATAAAGGCGTCATTAACCAAGTGGCCGATACCAATCGTATTCTGTCTACTTCATTTGCTGATGTTACAGAGGTGACTAACAGCGGATTTGTTAATGGTGGCAGCGATACCCTAGTAGGTAATGGCGGCAATGATATCCTGCTAGGGGGTAATGGCAGTGATTACCTGTATGGCGGCAATGGCCCTGAAGGCAGCGCGATTACTGGCGATGACCAAGATATTATTTTAGGTGATATGGGCAGTGTGCAAGTTGATACTGGCATAGTGACTTTCATTAATACCTCTGATACCGAGCAAGGCAGTAATGATGTCATTTACGGTGATGCTGATGACGATATTATCCTCGCCGGCGCGGGCAATGACTATGTAGAGTCAGGCTCGGGTAATGATTGGGTGTTGGGTGACTTTGGTGAAGTTGACCTACGTAACAGCGCCATCATTTTGAAAACAGAGCAAGGCGATGAAAACGCGTCTGGCAACGATGAAATCCACCTTGGTACTGGCAACGATAGTGTGTTGGGCGGCCTTGGCAATGACACCATTACCTCTTTATTAGGTAATACCCATCTTATTGCTGATAACGGCACTCTAACTTACGACGTGAACAGTGATGATAGCTGGACTTTAGTTAACGCAACCTCACTAGATTCAACCCTAGGCGGTAATGACACAGTTAGCTTAGGTGATGGTGACAATCTAGTGATTGGTGGTAAGGGACAAGATACGATTACCACAGGTAACGGCCGCGATACTGTGATCGGCGATAACGGTCAGGTTGATTTAATTGATGGCGTAATTCGCACCATTCAAAGCAGTGATACTGATAACACGACAGCCGGCGGCGACACCATTAAAGTCGGTGCAGGTGATGACCGAGTGATAGCTGGTCTTGATAGTTATATCGAAGAGTATTTTGAAACGGTTGATGGTATTGGCATGAGTATTAGCTTTGTCAGCGATACGGTGCAGTCCGACTCAGGTAACACACAAGTGCTTGCCGACAACGGTATCCTAACCTACAACGAACACGGCATTTTAATCCATGCCATATCGACCGAAACCAATATTGGTGGTGATGATGAAGTGACCCTAGGTGAGGGTGATAATCTGATTATCGGTGGTTTTGGTTCCGATACTCTGCTGACCGCTGGTGGTAACGATCTTATCTTTGGTGACAATGCGCAAGTGAGCTTTGATGATGCCGGTGTACTGATTCAGGCAGAGTCCATTGCACTAGCGCAGGGTGGTGGTGACCGCATTGATGCGGGTGACGGCGATAACCGTGTGATAGCCGGTTTTGGTGATGATGATGTGATGACTGGCAGTGGCGCAGATGTGGTCATCGGCGACAACGGTCAGCTTGATGTAATTGATGGCGTGATTCGCGTGCTGCAAAGCACCGATACGGATAATGCCACCGCAGGCTCAGACACCATTCAAGTGGGCACAGGTTTTGACCGCGTGATTGCCGGCCTTGGCAGTGACAGTGTGCAGTCAGATTCTGGCGACACCCATGTATTGGCTGATAACGGCATTCTCACTTACAACGCACAGGGCATTTTGACCCAAGCTCTAAGCACGCAAACAGAGTTGGGTGGTGATGATGAAGTGAGCCTTGTTGGTGAAGGGAACAACCTAGCGGTGGGCGGCTTTGGCTCTGATCTTATCCAGACGGTCAGCGGCAACGATCTGCTCTTTGGTGATAATGCGCAAGTGAGCTTTGATGATGCCGGTGTGCTGATTCAAGCAGCGTCCATTGCACTAGCGCAAGGTGGTCATGACCGCATTGATGCGGGTGACGGTGATAACCGTGTGATAGCCGGCTTTGGTGATGATGATGTTATGACGGGCAGTGGCGCAGATGTGGTCATCGGCGACAACGGTCAGCTTGATTTAATTGATGGCGTGATTCGCGTGCTGCAAAGCACCGATACGGACAATGCCACCGCAGGCTCAGACACCATTCAAGTGGGCACAGGTTTTGACCGCGTGATTGCCGGCCTTGGCAGTGACAGTGTGCAGTCGGATTCTGGCGACACCCATGTACTGGCTGATAACGGCATTCTCACTTACAACGCACAGGGCATTTTGACCCAAGCTCTAAGCACACAGCCTAACCTAGGTGGTGATGATGAAGTGATTGCCGGCCTTGGCGATAATCTTGTCATCGGCGGTTTTGGCGCAGACACGATATTGACGTCTAACGGCGCTGATACGTTAGTCGGTGATAATGGCCAATTAAACTTTGATAATGCGGGCGTATTACTACAAGCGAGATCAACTCAGTTAAGCCTTGGTGGCGATGATGTTATCAATGCAGGTAATGGTAACAATCTTGTGATTGCTGGCATTGGTGATGATGAAGTGACCACCGGCAGTGGCGCAGATGTGGTCATTGGTGATAACGGTCAGCTTGATGTCGTCAATGGTGTCATTCGCGTGATGCAAAGCCTTGATAGGGATGCAAGTACGACAGGTTCAGACACCATTAATCTTGGCTCTGGCAATGATAGAGTGATTGCCGGTCTTGGCAATGACAGTGTGATGTCCGATTCAGGCAACACTCAGGTGCTTGCTGATAATGGCGTATTTATCTTTAACTCTACAGGTATTTTAACGCTTGCTCGCAGTACTGAACAAGAGCTAGGTGGTGATGACACTGTTTCTCTTGGTGAAGGGGATAATCTGGTTATTGCAGGTCATGGCTCTGATGTGATTAATACTGCGAATGGCGTAGATGGCATCATAGGAGATAACGGACAATTTATCTTCGATAATCAAGGCATATTAATTCAAGCGAAAACGACGGCCATTGAACACGGCGGCTCAGATATTATCAATGCGGGTAACGGCATCAACTTAGTCTTTGGTGGTTACGATAGCGACCAAATTACCACAGGTGATGACAATGACATTGTAGTTGGTGACAACGGTGAAGTGGATTATGTGGATGGCGTTCGTCGCCTAATTGCAAGTACCGATACGACCAATGAAACCGGTGGTGATGATCTTATTCGTTTAGGTGGCGGTCAAGATCATGCCATTGCAGGTGTTGGTAATGATGAAGTTTATAATGCCTCTGGCGAAACCATTATCATTGGTGATGATGGCTTTATCAGCAATGACAGTGAAGGCCGATACATAACCGTAGCAACCGGCAATACTGATATTGGTGGTGATGATTTACTGGTGGGCGGCGTTGATCGCGATATTATCTTTGGCGGCTATGGCGCAGATGAGATTAATGGCGGCGCAGGCGATGACTTGCTTGGTGGTGATGGCTCTCGAGTCAGTCGAACCGATGACGACACCATAGTGTTTGAAGCTATTGATTTGTTTGTCGGTGGTCAAGATACCTTAATTGGTGGTGAGGGCCTAGATTACCTGCAAGGGCACTATGGTAGTGACTTCTTCTATGCCAACTTTAGTGATGATGTGTTAGTGGGCGAGTATGGTCGATTTACCTTTGCTGAAGTTGATGGTGAGACTCAAGCAGAATCGATAGTGTCTCTTGCGAAAGGTGAACTTGATTTAATTAGACGCCTGCAAAC
This sequence comes from Vibrio sp. UCD-FRSSP16_30, assembly GCF_001676025.1. Taxonomy (GTDB): domain Bacteria; phylum Pseudomonadota; class Gammaproteobacteria; order Enterobacterales; family Vibrionaceae; genus Vibrio. Next base: position 62,513 of record NZ_LZFW01000057.1, on the reverse strand, counting down.
GGGTCTATTTAGCGGTTATGCCAATGAGCTTTATCAAGATTCAGCTTATAGAGAAGTGGCTAATGACCGTGCAACGGATGATGCGCAATCTGAGACTGAATTTACTCAAGAAGCTCAACTGGCGTTTAATCAACTAGGTGCGTCGTCATTTGGCGCGAGCCAATTAGGTATGGGACAGTTGGGGGTGCATCAGTTACAAGCAATGTTGCTACCAACAGGCTCAAGCGGTTCAGCGACTAATCCTACACCAAATGCACCGCAAAAAGCGCAACCTAACGATGCGAAAACAGCACCAGTTAAACAGCAAGCTGCAGTAAAAGAAACGGCGCAGGTTAATGATCGCGGTTTAGATAAGGTGATTGATATCCATCAAGCAATGAAGCAAGCGTCGCAGCAGTGGCAAGCGCTAGATATAGATGTTGCTAAAGAGTCACTCAGTAATGATCTATCAACTAATGAAGCGTTGCTTGCCAGTGATGACAATATCGACCTAGAGGTTACAGTAGCAAGTCTAGTGGGGGCGTCAGGTTGGATTGTTGCGAAAAATACACCGAAACATCCTGCATCTAATTACTCAAAAAATGCAGTACTTAAAAAGTCTGCACTTAAGAAGTAAAAAGGTTTACCAAAAAGGACGGTATAAAGGGTAACCACAAGCAAAAATACTGTGCGCAGTCATTGGCACAGTATTTTTTCGTATTACCTAGACACTTCAAATAAACAAGACTAAATTTATCAATAGTTTGCGTATCTATTGGTGCGTAGTATTGATTGCAGTTAGAGCAAAGGCATAGACCATAGGATTGGTCAACGTAGTGTGCTGATAAGGACTTTTTATGACTCAACAGGTCGAAGCTACGCCGGTTCAAGAGACCGATGAGTCTTGCGCGCCGCAAAACGATTACTATTATGATTGGCTTGCCAAACATAAATCGATTATTGCCGGATTGCAGTCCGCGGTAATCTACCTTCCAATCAAAGATGAATTGGTTCCTGTTGCTAGCTTTCAACCTCAGCATCCGACCTTTAGCCATTTAACCGAGTTACTTGATAGCAATCAGCAAGCAATGCAGCCACAAGTGATGCGTTTTACTTTTTCGTCAGCATCAGCATCAGCATCCTCATCCACACAAACCGCACAAGTTGAGCAACAAGACCCGAATAGTGAAACTTTTGGCTTGCTGTACCCAATACTTGATGAGCAAAAACAGCTTATAGCTTTTGCCTGCTTTGCAGTGCAGGTTCATTCTCAAGCAGAGCTCACCCAGAGCTTAACTCTTTTGCAATGGAGCGCGGCAGGGATTGAGGTGGCAGAGCATCAACTGCGGGCGCGCAAAGCAAAGCGGCAACAACAGTCTTATTCAACCCGAGTCGATATTCTGGCAAGGGTATTGTCGGAATCGAGTTACGGCGCTTCGGCGACTTGCGCGGTGACTGAGCTTGCGGTGCTACTCAATTGTGATCGAGTGAGTATTGGTCATTACAAAAGAAGCCGTTGTCACCTTAAACACCTTTCTCACAGTGCTCAGTTTGGGCAGAAGATGAATCATGTTCGTCAAATTGAAAGGGTGATGGATGAATGTGTCGATCAGGGCGAAATCATTCGTTATCCCAACACCGACACCGATGAACCGCTCATTATTCAAGCTCATCAAACATTATCGGCAGCTCAAGGCGAGATTGGCATTATGTCAATTCCTCTTTATTTACGTGGCGAAATCTATGGCGCGTTAGTGGTAGAGGGAAAATCTGAGCAAATATGGAGCGTAGAGGAATCAGAGCTGTGCCAAAGTATTATCAGTTTGATTCTGCCAACACTCGAAGATAAACAGATTAATGATCGCCCAGTGTATCGAAAAGTCTACGATGCAACCAATAAGCAATTGGGCAGGCTATTCGGCCCTAAATTTCTAGGGCGTAAGTTGTTTGTCATTGGTATTGCCATCGTGGGTTACTTACTTGCCACTACCACCAGTGAATACAAATTATCCGCTAATGCGCAGATTGAGAGCGCAGTACAAAGAGCCATTGTTGCCCCCTATGACGGCTATATTTATCAAGCTATGGCTCGCGCCGGCGATCAGGTCATCCAGGGTGAACCGTTAATCCAGATGGACGATCGCGACTTACGTTTAGAGCGTTTAAAGTGGCTCAGTGAAGAGAGTAAATTAGTTCGTCAGCGCTTGGAGGCATTATCAATTCGTGATCGCGCCAAGATTAACATTTTGAGTGCTCAAGAAAGTCAGGTACAAGCTCAGCTTGCCTTAGTTGAAAGCCAGCTTGATCGCGGCCGTTTATTATCACCCTACGATGGCCTTGTCGTCAGTGGCGACTTGAGTCAGCGTTTGGGCAGTGCGGTGAATAAAGGTGATCTTTTACTGGAAGTTGCACCCATCAATAGTCACCGAGTGAAACTGCAAGTGCCAGAAAGCCGCATAGCGGATCTTCAATTAGGTCAATCTGGCCGGCTTTATTTGGCGGCGCTTCCTGAGCAAGGATTTGAGTTTGAAGTCAGTAAATTGACGCCGGTTACAGAAGCCATTGATGGCGCAAGTTACTTCATCGTTGAGGCCACTTTGAATGATCTTTCAAAACAACTTCAGCCCGGAATGGAAGGGATCGGCAAAGTCGCGATAGATGAACGTTTGTTATTTGATATTTGGACTCGAGATATGCTGGAGTGGATGAGATTACAAGCGTGGTCTTGGTGGGGTTAGTCAATCATGTCACAGACTCTTTTTAGCCCAGCTTGGTATAAGGTTTCAAACTTAAAAGTACGCATTCGCAAGCATGCGGATATTCATCGTCATGTCTATCGAGGCAAGGTGTGGTATGTACTGCAAGACCACGTTACAGGGCAATTTCAGCGTTTTACGCCGCAAGCTTATCAACTGATAGGTTTAATGAATGGTGAACGCACTTTGCAACAAATCTGGGATATTGCCTGCGAAAAATTAAAAGAAGATCTGCCCACCCAAGACGAAGTCATCAACTTAGTCGGCCAACTTAACAAAGCCAATGTGGTGCAAACCAATGTGTTACCTAGTATCAAACATCTGCATCAGCGCCATCAAAGTGAACAAAAAAAGAAACTGCTACAGCAACTTAAATCCCCATTAAGTGTTCGTATTCCCTTGCTTGATCCTGAACGCTTTCTCGCGGCAACCTCTTGGATTGCGCGATGTTTATTTTCAAAACTAGGCGCTTTGTGCTGGCTAGTTATGGTGATACTCGGGGTAGTGTTAGCGACTTTGCATTGGACCGAGCTGACTAATAACTTAAGTGACCAAGTGTTAGGTCTTGAGAATTTACTTCTTATGGCACTCGTGTATCCGGTGATCAAACTAGCCCATGAATTAGGCCATGGCTGGGCGGTGAAACGCTGGGGTGGTGAAGTGCATGAGATGGGAGTGATGCTGCTGATTTTCATTCCGGTACCTTATGTGGATGCATCTTCGGCTTCTTCTTTTAGTAATAAGCATCAAAGAATGATTGTGGGCGCAGTAGGGGTACTTGCCGAGCTTTTTATTGCGGCGCTGGCCATGACGATTTGGGTACTAGTTGAGCCCGGCATCATTCGCGCACTGGCCTACAATGTGATGTTAATTGGTGGTATCTCAACGCTGCTGTTTAATGGCAATCCATTACTTAGATTTGATGCTTATTATGTGCTTGCTGATTTTCTTGAAATTCCCAATCTGGCGGCAAGAGGCAATGCGCAGGTAGGGTACTTAGTTAAACGTTATTTATTTCGTATTGGCGCGGTGCGCACCAATGCCTACAGCAAATCAGAGTCATTTTGGCTGGCATTGTACGCCGTGGCTTCCTACATCTATCGATTGTTTGTGATGGTGGCAATTTCTCTGTTTGTGGCCAGTAAGTACTTCATTATTGGCATTTTACTGGCGATTTGGTCAGTGATGAGCAGTTTGATCATTCCTATCCTTAAAGTCATTGTAAAACCAAGACAAGATCCCCTTATGCGAAGAAAAAGCGTTAAAATTTATTTAGGCGGTGGCATCGTGATAACCGGTATTGCCTTGCTGTTGTTCTATTTTCCTGTGCCTTATCAAACCTATGCTCAAGGGGTGATTTATGTCCCTCAAGATTCGTATATTCGAGCAAAAAGTAGCGGTTTTGTGGATAAGGTATTAGTCAGTGGCGGTCGTAATGTTAATCAGCAAGATGTGCTGATACAGCTGCATTCCCCGGCGTTAATTGCCAGAGAATCAGTACTCAAAGCGCAAGTTAATGAAGCTAAATTTAGGTATGAGGCAAGCGTTAATAACCGCACAGAATCGGATATTTTACTGCAAGAGTTGAAGTATCTGGTGCAGGAGTATCAACATGTGACTCGCCAGATGAGCAATTTAGAGATTGTGAGTCCAGCAGAAGGCCGTTTTGTTTTTGCACAAAGAGAGCTTGAGGTCGGTCGATATTACAATCGAGGTGAAGTACTTGGATTTGTAGTAAATTTTGATCGTTTGCCTCTTGCTGCCATGATTTCAGAAGATGATATCGATAAGGTCAGATATCAGACTCGTGCGGTCTCAATTAAATTAGCCTCTCAACCTAAACAGCAATACTCAAGTGCTGTTATCAGGCAAATGCCTTCCTCTACGCACAATTTACCAAGTTCAGTTTTAACGACCGATGGTGGTGGGCTTATTGTTCTAGACCCTAATCGCGCGGCGGAAATGAAAAGTTATAAAAGCTATTTTAGAGTGGAATTAGATAGCTCAAATGCGCCAATAAAACGCTTTGATGAACGAGTGCATGTGCTGTTTGAGCATGAACCTGAGCCGGTTGCGTATCGTTGGTATCGCTCAATAAGACGTTTGTTGTTGAGGCAGTTTGATGTATAAGCGCCCGCAGAGAAGACCCAGTTCGGTATTGGAACGCCCGCAAAAAGTGATCGAAACTGAAAAACGAATGCAGCGCTGGTGGCGTACGTTAACCGCTTACTGCGCTCGACCATTGCGAGCCTCTATTTGGATTTATAAGCCCTTGCTATGGCGCATTAAAAAGAGAGATGCTTTTTATCGTGCGCTCTCCTCGGCACAGTTGGATCAACAGACTATCAGGCTCAAGCAGTCTCTTCTTCGACATGGGCTGACTCATTCATTAACCGTTGAAGCTTTCGCACTGATTCGTGAGGTTGCAGGAAGAGAGCTAGGAATGTGGCATTTTGATAGCCAAATTATGGGTGGCTTAGCTATTTTGCATGGCAATATCGGCCAGATGCAAACGGGAGAAGGTAAAACATTAACTGCAACCTTGCCGGTGGCCGCCGCTGCTCTTGCCGGAATTCCAACTCATGTTGTGACGGTTAATGACTATTTAACGGAGCGTGACGCACAGTTGATGTCGCCGGTTTATCAGCGACTAGGGCTGGGTGTCGGCGTTATTATTCAAGGGTTAACTGTTGCGGAGCGTAAGGCGCAGTATGCGATGGACATTGTTTACTGTACCAACAATGAGCTGGCCTTCGATTATTTAAAAGATGGTATTCAACTTAACCGCTGCTGCGATGCGCTACAACTGCATGCGTTAAGAAGTCTGCCAGCAGATAACAGTCAAATGCTCGATAGCCTAATGCTGCGTGGTCTTCATTTTGCGGTAGTGGATGAAGCTGATGGGGTCTTTATGGACGAAGCTACAACACCGCTGGTGATTTCAGGTGATGCCGCGCCTCAGTTAGAGCAGCAAAGTATGTACTTACAAGCGTTTGATATCAGCCAAACCTTGCAACAAGAGCAACATTTCATCATTCGGCAGCCATCCAAACAGATTGAATTTACACCCATTGGTGAGCAGGAAATTGAACAGTTAACTAAAGGGCTGAGTCCTTTATGGCACGGTCGTACTCGCCGATTAGAATTGGTTAAACAAGCGTTAACAGCGCAGTATCTGTTTTTACGTGACAAGCACTATTTAGTTGATGAAGAAAAAGTAGTCATCATTGATGAGCATACAGGCAGGCGCATGCCAGATAGAACTTGGGAGCAAGGCTTACACCAATTAATTGAAATTAAAGAGGGCTGTGAGTTGAGCGATCCTCGCGTGACTTTAGCGAGCATTAGTTTTCAAAACTTCTTCCGTTTTTATCACCACTTATCGGGTATGACTGGCACCGCAGATGAGGTGAAAAGTGAATTTTGGCGTGTATATGAATTGCCAGTGGTGGATGTACCAACACATAAATCAAGTCAGCGGCAGCAATACGGTTGTAACATTTTGCTCACTAAACAACAGAAGTGGCATGAGATTGCTCGGCGCATTAAAGAGATAAACTCGCACAGTCTGCGCCCCATTTTAGTTGGCACTCAGTCACTGCAAGATTCCGAAGTACTTTCGCAGCTTTTGCAGGATGTAGAGGTGCAGCATCAAGTGCTTAATGCTCGCCAAGATCAGGCCGAGGCGGAAGTGGTAAAACAAGCCGGTTTACCATCAACGGTGACCATTGCCACTAGTATGGCAGGGCGTGGCACTGATATAAAATTAGATAGTGAGGTAGAAAAAGAAGGAGGTTTACATGTCATTATCACCGGTCTGCATGATTCCTCTAGAGTTGACAGGCAATTAGAAGGGCGTTGTGCACGGCAAGGAGATAGGGGCAGTGTCGAGTTTGTATTGTCGTTAGAAGAAGAGATTATCACCCCTTATTGGGGTAAGATGATGCGAATAATAGTGTTAATGCCACTGCCCAATATATTGAAAAATAAGCTATTGTTTAGCTGTATTCGTCGCTGTCAAAAGCGGATTGAAAATCAACAGCAGCAAGTTCGTAAGCAATTATTAAAACATGATGAACAACAACAGGATGTTTTGTCTTTCTCACTGAATCAGGTGTAAATAATGAAAAGCTGTCAAACATGGATGTTAGGAAGCGCGCTACTATTGGCGTGTCACTGGGCGCAAGCAAACACTCAACTTAACATCAATGATGTCAATAACAACGACACAAATGTGACCCCGCTCAGCTGCCTGTTAGAACCCAGTTCTGATGTGGAGCTAAGTAGTGAAGTACAAGGCATTATTAAAGAGTTAAAAGTGAATCGTGGCGATCGAGTGAAGAAAGGGCAGGTGGTTATGAAGCTCAACTCGACCCTAGAAATCGCGGCGCTGAATACCGTCAAGGCAAGGCTTGAATTTGCCAGTAGAAAAGTAAAACGAAACGCTGATCTTTATCGCAAGAATTTAATTTCAGATAACGAACAAGATGAGATGCTCACCGAACAGCGCTTGGCGGGCTTTCAATTGAAAGAAGCCAAAGTGCGATTAAATCAAAGACAAACGCGCAGCCCTATTTCTGGTGTTGTGATTGAGCGCATTAAAGATCCCGGCGAATTTGTTGATGAAGAACCCTTCTTACGTATAGCTACGCTGAATCCGATTCATGCCGAAGTGGTGTTGCCTGCTGAACTGTACGGGGAAATTGTTAAAAATCAGAGCGTTGGATTATCACCTTTAGGCAGTGATTCTATTTATCAAGGCAAAGTGACCATCATTGACCCCATCATTGATGCGGCCAGTAATACTTTTGCTGTGACGGTCTCTTTAAATAACGATGCTGGGGATTTATCCGTTGGGGTACGTTGCCAAGCTGAATTTAAAGATAAAATTTAAAGATAAGAAAACAGCCAATAAAGTTAGTTAAAACGCCATGCAATAAAGCGACTGACTTTTTGGCCTTGTGACATTTCAACCACTTTAATTTCAGTGGCTTTTAGGCTTTGCAGTGTTTTCTTCATGGGAAAAACGTTTTCTTTCTTGGAAATAAGCGTACTAAACCAACCCACTTGCTGTTTAAAATCGGCACTTTCTCGGGCCATTTTTTTGATAAAGGCTTCTTCACCACCGGGGCACCACAATTCTGCTTTTTGTCCGCCAAAATTTAGCTTTGTCGATTTTGTGGTAGCAGATACAGGCGCTTTATTCATTGGCTGAGAGCCGCGTTTGGCTCGGTTTTTGGCCAGATTATCGGTCTTTCTTTTTGTCCCTAGTTCAGCATCTTTCAATGACTTATGAAACGGGGGATTACACATAGTGAGATGGTAATACTCACCCTGTTGAATGATGCCTTTAAAGATAGAGTCCGCGTGCTTTTGCAATCTAGGGCTGATCTTGCCTTTAAGGTGCGCATTGTTAGTAACAATCTCTGTGGCGACCTTAATTGATACCGGGTCAATATCACTGGCAGTAAAATGCCATTGGTAATCCGTTGCGCCAATAATGGGGTAAATACAACTTGCGCCAGTGCCAATATCTAACACATTAATTGAGTCATCGGTGTCGTTTAATAGATCGGCCAGTCGGTGTACATAATCAGCGCGGCCTGGGATCGGCGGGCACAAGTAACCTTTGGGGATGTCCCAATTCCGCACTTGATAATGATGACTGAGCAGAGCTTTATTCAACATCAACACGGCATCGGCATTGCTAAAGTCGATGGTTTTTTTACCCTTAGGGTTTAAGGTGACTTTGCTTTTAAGGGCGGGTAGGGCTTTCACTAACGCTTCAATATTGTACCGACCATGATGTTTGTTTCGAGGATGAAGACCACTTTGGATAGGTTTCTTTGGCGAACGATTATTGTTTTTCATCAGGTGTTGGGTACTCAGTGTTAGATTTAGCGTTGCAGGGGTTATTTTATCACGGCACTTTATCATAGTATCTGCTTATCATAGAACCTGCGCAAACTAAGTCGGCTTTTACTTGAAGTTTTAGCTTGTCATACAAATTGGATTTCTTATCAAAAGACTGCTATCTTCGCGCGTCTTTTATTCATCTCCATTTTTAGGTCACTATGCGCATTCAAACGGTTACTCAGGCAATTCTACTTTTAGTCTTGGCTAACTTCTTAGCATCACTCTCCGATGTCTCTTTGAAAGTGCTCAATGGTGAAGTGCCGACCTTTCAGTATGTGTTCATCCGTCAGGTTATGAGTTTGCTGATCATTGGACCTTTGTGGTTGAAGCTGCCTAAACAAGAGCGAATGCTTGGTTGCGGTAAGATAAACTTTTGGCGTGCTCAATTCATCCTTATTGGTAGTGGTTGCGCGATGGTGGCGATTACTCATTTAACCTTAGCCACCGCGAATGCCATGTTTTATGTGGCTCCGCTATTGATGTTGCCACTTTGCATGGTGTTTTTAAAAGAAAGACCGGCACGCAAAAAGGTGTTTGCTACCATGATTGGTTTTATGGGGGTGCTGGTGGTATTAAGACCTGAGCATTTTCATTGGGCGGCGATTATTGCATTAGGCAGTGCGCTGGCGATGGCGGTGGGGAATGTATTAATCAAACGTCTGCCGCCGGCTCAGTCAGTTATATCAACTTTATTTTGGACAACAGTGCTGACCATCCCCGGCGCATTGTTATTAGCATTGCCGTCTTGGGCAAGCATCCAATGGCATCACCTTTTTTGGATTGCAGCCATTAACATTTTTGTGCTGAGCTATCACGCGCTAGTGGTTATCGCCTATAAGAAAGCGCCAGCCAGCCAAATAGCTTTGGCAGAATACTCAGGCTTAGTCTTTGTGACGATATTTGGCATTTTATGGTTTGATGAGATCCCAGACATATTGACCTTGATGGGTATTGCGATGATTGTGGTACCTTTGATGCCGATACGTTGGCGCAGAAAATCAAGCACAGCTGAAGTGGCTTCTGATATTGCGGGCTAATCACCTTCTAATACCGATTTACCGCGTAAAAAACACCTAGGGTTTGCTTAAAACAAACCCTAGGTGCAGCTCAATTTATCTAATAGAAATTCAATCTAAATGGTTGGCAGTCGATTGATCAATCGCCAATAAAGATTTTTAAGTAATAGTAAAAAGCCTATTGGGATCAAAATTGTTTTTAGAACAAACATCGCAATCAATGTCAGTAGATTGACCACTAAAGATTCGGTTTTACTCTGCAATTGTTCAAAGTTCTGCTGCATTTCCTGTTTGGTATCACTAAGCCCATCGGTAACTGTGTGCCAAGTCTGTTTAACACTGCCTAAAAAGCTATCGTCCTCTTCATTGCTAGCGCCTTTTTCCTTTAATAGATCTTGATTAAATTGATGTAGATCGGTGGCAATCAAATCCGTTTGTTGAGTGATTTGTTCGGTTTGCTCGTTTAAAAATAAGGCATCGACAGCGCTATTGAGTAGCAATGTCGCCACTAGTAGAAAACGAGTGAAGCACAAAATAAAAAACAAAGGCTGAGTGTAGCGACGTAAATGAGTCAGTGGTTGATACCAAAGCGTGCTTAGGTAGGCGAATGCACTGAGCGCGATGGTGATGTTGACCACCTTAGCGGTAAACACTTCGAGTAGAATTCGTTGTAAGCCCAGAGAGGCTAACGCCGTAGTTAACACACCAGAGGTTGATTGCAGTATTTCGGTGGCAGGAGATAAGATTTCACCAACACTTAATGTTAAGACTGGCAGGCTAATTTCAGTACCTTGCAGCACTGAAATAATGGCATGAATACTGCGCACTGAAGCAAAGGCGATTGCGCCTTGCTCGATGGAGTCATCAAGTTTGGTTAGGGTGTAATGGTCCAGTAAATTAAATACTGCGGCAATGGTGAGTATGATGACAATAACGCTAAATAACAGGCGATGCTGATTGGCATTAAAGGTAGGTGTGGGGGTTTGTTGCAGTATGGGTACATTACTCATGAAGTGTTCTCAGTCAATAAGGCTGAGTTAGACTCAGCCATAAAAAATAGATGCAGGCGTTTAATAAGGGGCAGGGTACTGCTTAATGACTTGGGTGATACGCTCGCAGGTTTCAGTATCGAGCGTAATGTCAAAGGCTGAAATATTCTCTTTAAGTTGCGGCAAGCTGGTGGCGCCTATGATGCTAGAGGTCACGCCTTGTACTTGGTTACACCAAGCTAGAGCAAGCTGCGCTGGCGTGATGCCGATGTCATTGGCGATGTGGCAATATTGCGCCACTGCTTCATGAGCAAGAGCTGAACTTCTATAAATGCTACTAGGATTCATCAAACTCCAGCGACTGCCGTTAGGGCGTGCGTTATTGGCGTATTTGCCGCTAAGCAGTCCTGTGGCAAGAGGAGACCAAGGCAAATAAGCCACATCATTATGATGACAATGCTCAATAAGATAAGGCCAATCTTTTTGACACAAGAGACTAAATTCGTTTTGTATTGATACCATTTTCGGCAAGCTGTGTTTTTCTGCGAGCTCTAAATAAGTACTGATTCCCCATGTGGTTTCATCGGAGAGTCCACAATGGCGAATTTTCCCTGCTGCAATACATTCGTTTAAGGCTTGCAGTATTTCAAGCATTTGCGCGCGTTGGGCCTGGGTATCAACTTCGGTAAAGCTAAATTGATTTGGCCACTGTTTACCAAAGTGTGGCGAGGTACGATTAGGCCAATGCAATTGATAAAGATCGATGTAGTCGGTTTGTAATCGTTTAAGAGATTGTTCTACTGAGGCAATCACCGATTCGCCAGTAATGGGACCGCCGTCCCTAACCCAGTGCATTCCAGGTCCAGCAATTTTGCTGGCAATGATGACATCTTGTCTTTGAGATTGATGTCTAGAAACCCAGTCACCGATAATAGATTCGGTTTTTCCGTAGGTATCAGGGGTAGCGGGAATGGCATACATTTCAGCAGTATCAATAAAATTAACACCTTGCTCTAGAGCATAGTTAATTTGCAGATCAGCATCTTGTTGATTATTTTGAACACCCCAAGTCATGCTTCCTAAGCAGACGCGAGATACATCCAGTCCGCTGTGGCCAAGTTTGGCATACTCCATTTTGGGTTCTCCTACCTTTATTCCTAATTATGCATTTAAGATACTCCATGAAACTCGCTGAAACCAGTAACTTGAGTTATCTTGGTATCAGCTTATGAGCAATTATCAGGCAAGGATATTTTTTGCACCCACATCAATTTACCATTGCTACCTTCAATCTATTTAACTACCTAGCTCCGCCGGGGGCTTATTATGATTTTGAAAACATCTATAGCGCATCGCAATGGCAAGATAAGCAGCAGTGGACCCATGACCAAATAAAGCAAACTGATGCTGATATTATTGGTTTCCAAGAAGTGTTCAGCCCATCGCAATTACAACAGCAATTAAACGCGCTAGGTTATCCCTACTTTGCGGTAGTGGATAAGCCTCATATTGAAGATGAGTATATTTATTCTGAGCCTGTTGTCGGCATTGCCTCTCGCTTTCCTTTGCTATCAGTTGAGGCGGTCGCTAATGATCCTTTGGCAGCCAAAGAATTGGGTTTTTCATACAGTCGCGCGCCATTACATGCGCTGGTGGAAGTGCCTAATCTTGGCAAGCTTGATGTGGTTGTGGTGCATTTTAAATCCCAACGACCAAAGGCCCTCAGTGAGGCAAATGAATATTTAATGGATGTAGAACGCTGGCGTTCCACTATGCAAAGAGGATTGGAAGCTCGCTTTTTAAGTGCGTTTCTTACGCGACGTAAAAATGTGTATGGTTATCCGCAACTATTAATGGGGGATTTTAATCGAGATATTCATAGTGCTGAATTTAGTGGTTTTACCCACAATGATGAGAAAACCTCATCTGAGACAGGGCTAACTCACAGCGCTTTACTCGCAACAGAACCCTGTGCTTTTATTGCGACTCATTATTATGGGGCTAAAGGCAGCGTTTTAGATTACATCATGTTGTCTGATGAATTTGACTGCCATAGTGCATCTTGTCTGTATGAAGTGAGTGAGTACTCAGTGTTAGATAGCCACCTAGTTAACCCCATTTACGCCATCGATCGTATGGCGAGTGATCATGGTATTGTCACCGTTACCGTCAAAGAGCGCGGTTAAATCCACCACTAAAAAGCGCTGTAGAAAACATAAGGTAAAATTATATTAAAAACGCAAATGAGAATGGTAATCATCTAATGTTGCTGTTATGATTGTTTTCTCTGCAAATTAGCCGATTTTTGTGATCTGGCTATCAAATCAAGCAACTCATCTGGCTGATATATATGGGGTTTTTGGAATAACTTGTTTGAACGCAAAGTTTACCTAGAATCTTGTTTCATATTGGTAATGTTAGGTTTCACCGCTATTTATTGTGAATGTGTTCTGTATCACCTACATTATTTGCACAGGTGATGGGGTTCCACCTACTTAACCGCCAGATTACTGGCTGATGACTCCTACTAAGATCGAAAACAGTGACTTATTATCCTAGGGTAATTGTAACTAGTGCCTTTGTGGTACTCGGTTTGGTAGGGCGTTTCAATAATTTCATTCCAACCCCTCTGTTCACTGTTTTCCCAAGCTTAATTCATTTGTTAGAGCGGAAAACACTATGCATTACACAGACGAAATTCAATCAATGTGCCCAATTCAACGTGGCGACCTACATGCTTCTTCTCCAATCCCAGTAGAAGGCCGCATGATTAACCCTAAAGAAGTTATCGCGATCTCTGGTCTTAGCCATGGTGTCGGTGGTTGTGCTCCACAACAAGGCGCAGCTAAGCTAACTCTTAATGTTAAACAAGGCATCATTGAAGAAGTACTTATCGAAACTATCGGCTGTTCAGGTATGACTCAATCAGCAGCGATGGCGTCTGAAATTCTTACCGGCAAAACCATTCTTGAAGCAATGAACACTGACTTAGTGTGTGATGCAATCAACGTTGCAATGCGTGAAATCTTCCTTCAATTCGCTTATGGCCGTACTCAATCTGCATTCTCTGATGGCGGTTTGGAAGTGGGTGAAGCACTAGAAGATCTAGGTCAAACTCTTCGCAGCCAAGTGGGTACTAGCTACTCAACTAAAGCGAAAGGCGTTCGTTACATGGAAATCGCTGAAGGTTATGTGACTAAAATGGGTCTTGATGACAACGGTGAAGTTATCGGTTACCAATACATGAACCTTGGTAAATTCATGAAAGCACTCGACGCAGGCGTTGATGCAGAAACAGCTCTAACTCAAGCAAGTGGTCAATACGGCCGTTTTGATGAAGCTGTTAAAACTATCAACCCACGTCAACAGTAAGCGAAGAGGACTGAATCATGAACAACGCAACTCAAGTTCTATTAACAGAAATGAATTTAAACTCTTTAGAAGAAGCTTTCGCTTATTGTAAAGAATTTGGTATCGATACTCGTGAACAAGTAATGGAAACTCAACCTATTGCTTTTGAAAGCGCAGTAGAAGCGTACACAGTTGGTACTGCTTACGCTCTATTCACAGATAGCAAAACGTCTATCGAAGCGGCTACAGCAATTGGTAAAGGTCTACAAGTATCTTGTAAGCCTGGTAGTGTTGCAGACCAACGCCAAGTGGGTATCGGTCACGGTGCACTTGCCGCTCGTCTTCTTGACGAAAAAAGCACATGTTTTGCATTCCTAGCTGGTCACGAATCTTTTGCAGCAGCAGAAGGCGCAATCAAAATTGCACTTAACGTAAACAAAGCACGTACTGTTCCACTAAGAGTTATTCTTAACGGTCTTGGTAAAGATGCGGCTTACCTTATCTCTCGTATCAATGGTTTTACTTATGTAAGAACTCAATTTGATTACGATACAGGTGAGCTTAAAGAAGTTGAACGTCGTCGTTTCTCACAAGGTCCTCGCGGCGAAATCTGCTGTTACGGTGCCGATGATGTACGTGAAGGTGTTGCGATTATGCGTAGCGCTGGTGTCGACGTAAGTATTACGGGTAACTCAACTAACCCAACTCGTTTCCAACACCCAGTTGCAGGTATCTACAAATCTGAGTGTAACCGTGAAAACAAACCATACTTCTCAGTAGCATCTGGTGGTGGTACAGGTCGTACTCTACACCCAGATAACGTAGCAGCAGGTCCTGCTTCTTACGGTATGACTGATACTATGGGTCGCATGCACGCTGATGCTCAGTTTGCTGGTAGTTCTTCAGTACCCGCTCACGTTGCAATGATGGGCTTCATCGGCATGGGTAACAACCCAATGGTAGGTGCATCTGTAGCACTTGCTGTAGCGGTAGATGAAGCGCTTAAAGCAAAAAGAGCGCAATAAAAAGTATTCTGGAGATTAGCTGAAATACCTCTTATTTATGTTGTGGCCTAGCCAGAATGTACAGCTGATTTCCGGTTTATACCAATTTGAGATGTTCCTGATCAGATTGGTATCATGCTCAATATATAAATGGCTTTCTATCACTAGATTAATATTTATTAAACTGCCTTTGATTACCAACCATCCTCAAAGATTGGAGGGTTAGGGTAGTTTCAGGGTAAAAGTAATACCGCTCATTGCTTTTTTCTTGTGAGCATAGAGAGCAAACTCATTATGTGGGTTTGCTCTTTTTCTTTTCTAAAGACTAATATTCATTACTATTTTTATATTCTGCAACCGCAGAATGATTCCTTTTTTAGGTCATGTTATGTCAGCGTTCATTGCTGGATTTTCTATTGGGTTATCTTTGATTTTGGCGATTGGCGCGCAAAATGCGTTTGTGATTAGGCAAGGTTTACTTCGTCAGCATGTTTTTTGGGTGTGCTTAGTGTGTGCATTGTCTGATGCCATACTCATTAGCGCAGGGGTTGCGGGATTTTCTGTGGTGGTTAAAGCCCATCCTCAGGTAGAGGATATTGCACGATATGCCGGCGCTGTATTTTTAATCGTGTATGGTTTAAGCAGTTTATGGTCAGCGTTTAAGAATAAACATACCCTTGATCCTACGGCTAAGTCTCCTTCTTCTTTAAGCAAAACTGTTGCAGTGTGTCTGGCGTTTACTTGGCTTAATCCTCATGTCTACCTTGATACTTTAGTGCTGTTAGGCTCAGTCTCTACGCAGTATGGTTCGGAGCATTATATATTTGGCTTGGGCGCAGTGTGCGCCTCGTGGGTGTTCTTTTTTAGTTTGGGTTATGGAGCCAGATTATTAACCCCTTATTTTAAAAAGGCGCAGACTTGGAAAATACTGGAGGGACTGGTGGGAGTCGTGATGCTGATTCTCGCTTCTAAGCTACTATTGTAATAGGGTTCAAAAAAGGAATAGCAGTGGCGCAGCAGGAAGCTAAATTTGTCGAAGGTTCGACAATGAAACACATACTCACCATGTCGGGTGCCGGCTCTATCGGTCTAATGTCGCTATTTATTGTCGACTTACTCGATATGATGTTCATTAGTATGTTAGGGCAGGTTGAACTGGCCGCGGCGGTAGGGTTTGCTGGGACGTTGATCTTCTTTTCAACGTCAATTTCAATTGGTACTTCAATCGCGATGGGAGCACTGGTTTCCAAAGAGTTGGGCGCGAAAAGAGTGCCAAGCGCTAGGCGTCTGGTGATCAATATTCTGGTGAGTGCATTTTTAGTCAATGCCGTGATCACTGGAATAATGACCTATTACATTCCAGAGTTATTGCAGTTGATAGGCGCTAAAGGCGCCGCTTTTGAGCACGCTAAAGATTATATGTATATCTTGCTGCCAAGTACGCCTATTGTCGCACTGGCGATGGCGGCAGGCGCGGCATTGCGTGCAGCCGGTGATGCGAAACGCTCTATGATGGCCACAATATGGGGTGGAGTAGTAAATGCCATCTTAGACCCCATCTTTATTTTTGTTTTGATGTGGAATGTTGAAGGTGCGGCTATCGCCTCGGTAATATCCCGATTCACTGTTTTAGCCTTTTCACTTACCCCTTTAATTCGTCAGCACAATCTTGTTGGACGGTTTCATTTTCGGCAGTGGCTTATCGGTCAACGAGTCATATTTGCCATCGCCTTTCCTGCTATTTGTACCAATATATCCACCCCAGTGGGTAATGCCTTTGTCACTAGTGCCATTGCTCAGTTTGGTGAGGATTTTGTTGCGGGGTTTGCCGTAGTTGGTCGTCTGACCCCAGTTGTTTTTGCTGCGATCTTTGCTTTATCTGGCGCAGTAGGGCCGATAATAGGCCAGAACTATGGCGCAGAACGCGTAGATAGGGTCAAGGAAACCTTATGGAACTCTTTACTGATAGTGAGTGTTTACTGCGTCGTGGTGAGTTTGATTCTGTATTTCTTACAATCTTATATCGTGAGCGGATTTAATCTAACCGGTGATGCCGACCTATTAGTTCGTACTTTCTGCACTTTTGTGGCGATAACGTTTCTATTTAATGGCATGCAATTTGTTGCCAATACCTCATTTAATAACCTAGGCAAGCCGCTGTATTCCACTGCATTAAATGTCGGAAAGGCTACCGTTGGCACAATCCCATTTGTGTATATTGGTTCTGCATGGTTTGGCGCGCTGGGTGTGTTGTATGGGCAAGCGCTAGGTAATATTGTTTTTGGTTTGATTGCATTGTGCGCTTTGCGTTATCACGTTTACCAGTTAGATAAAGAAGCGCTGATAGATGAAGAAATAGAAGCAGAGGTTGATGAAGGAGTGCATTGTGTCAACATGCAGCCGTTTTGTACTCATGACGCGGTAGCGATGGAAGAGCTTGTGAAAAGTGATGAACTGATGACTGAGAAAGTTTAAACCCATTTTTTTGATTCATCTTTTTTAGATCATAAAAAAACGCCTATGAGATTTAACCCATAGGCGTTTTTATTGTTGAGTGATTACCCTGCTAAGACGTCAGTGGCAACCTTGTAACTTGGATCTTCCTTAACGTTGATTTCCACTAAGCTGCCTGCTTTATGCAGTAGTGCTCGGCAATCTTGGCTAAGGTGGCGCAGATGCAATGTTTTACCAACTGCATTATATCGCTCAGCTAATGTTTCAATGGCTTCTATAGCTGAATGGTCTGTGACGCGAGAGTCGGCAAAATCAACGATGACATCATCAGGATCATTGTGTGCATCAAACAATTCAAGGAAGTTAGCCGCGCTACCAAAGAATACTGGGCCATGAATTTGGTAAACCTTAGAACCTTCTTCATTGACTTGGCTGCTTGCATAAATGTGTTTTGCGTGTTGCCAAGCAAACATGAGTGCAGAGGCAATTACACCGACGGCAACGGCTACGGCAAGATCGGTTAACACCGTGACGACGGTAACCAAGATGATGACAAAGAAATCTTGTTTTGGTACGCGACGCGCCAGTTTAAAGGTAGCCCATTCAAACGTACCAATCACCACCATGAACATCACGCCAACCAGCGCAGCCAGTGGGATCATCTCAATTAGGCTAGAAGCAAACAAAATAAACACCAGTAACGCGATAGCCGCAACGATGCCAGACAGGCGACCACGACCGCCGGAGTTTATGTTGATCATAGATTGACCAATCATCGCACAACCACCCATCGCGCCAAATACCGAACAGCTTAGGTTAGCAATGCCTTGACCCACACATTCACGGTTACTCTTACCGCGAGTATTGGTCATTTCGTCAAGTACAGTCAGCGTTAGTAACGATTCAATCAAACCGATAGCCGCTAGAATAACCGCATACGGCAAAATGATTTTGAGCGTTTCAAGAGTAAATGGAACCTGCGGAATAGCGAAAGTTGGCAGTGACCCTGCTAAAGTCGCGCTTTCATCTCCAGACATTGAGCGTAGGAAATCCACCACGGTGCGGGTATCTAAACCTAGGAAGTGCACAATTAATGTCACAGAAACAATCGCAACTAATGATGATGGAATCGCGGTTGTGAGTTTAGGTAAAAAGTAGATTATGCCCATGGTTAAGGCGATTAAGCCAAGCATTACCGCCATTTGATCACTTGGTAGCCAAGTCATTACGCCAGTAATATCTGGTGCTTTAAATTGTCCAAGCTGTGCTAGGAATATAACAATGGCTAAGCCATTAACAAAACCGATCATCACCGGATGAGGCACGATACGAATAAACTTACCCAGCTTAAAGACGCCGGCGAGTACTTGTAGGCAGCCTGTTAGCATAATGGTTGCAAACAGGTATTGAACACCGTGAACGGCTACTAGGCTAACCATTACAACTGCCATCGCGCCAGTTGCGCCAGATATCATACCTGGACGACCACCGAAAATAGACGTAATTAAGCCAACAATAAAGGCGGCGTAAAGGCCAACCATTGGATCAACCCCAGCAACAAAAGCAAAGGCTACGGCTTCGGGTACTAATGCTAGTGCAACGGTTAGACCAGACAAAACATCATTCTTGACGCTTTGCGCTGAAAACTGTGGAGATTCAAACATAAGAGTTTATTTCGTCTTCTTGGTTAAATTCAATTTCACTAACAATCCTTGTTTATAAATTGTCTGAAATTGAGGTAGTTATGAAATGCTTAGTAACATTTCATCGAATAATGGGCGAATCCTAGCGGAAATACAATGCAAGTTCAATTAATTGATAAGATACAAGTTGAGTATCTTATATCCAAATTACATAAATAGAAAAATGACATAAAAAAAAGAGCCAACCGAGTGGTTGGCTCTTAGTAAACGATTAAGTTCTATTAAAAGTTTGGCTTAGTCGTTACAGCAGTTGCTTTGCTGGTTGCCGCTTGGCTACCACCTGCTTTGCCTTCGAAGCGTTCGCTACGGAAGCTGGCTGCTGTTACCGCAATTTCTCGTACTTGCTGAGGACCTGGCGCACTCGTCATTCCTGAATGAGCGTGACCTTTACAAGTCATAGTTGCTTTTGGCGCAGCTTGCTGCACTAGAGCAACCGCTGGCTTAACAGTTGGCTCAACAGTTGGCTCAACAACAGGTTCAACCGCTGCTTCAACAATAACGTTCTCAGTCACTGTTTCTGCAATTGTTTCAACAGCAGGCTCAGTCGCTGGTGTTTCTACCACGGCAACCGCTTCAGTTTCTAATACTTCAACTGTAGGGGCTACTTCAGGAGTAGAAACTTCGACAACTGGTGCTTGCTCAGCTACAGGCGCTGCAACTTTTACTGTCTCAACAACTTGCTCAACGATAGTTTCAACAACAGGCTCAACGTGCGTAGTAACGTTCACTGTTTGCTCAACTTTAGTTGGTGCTACAGCTTTCATTACGATGACTTTACCCATAGACATTTCAGGGAAGGCAACACCACCAGTAATCTGTGTTGGAGTGTTATCTACAACAGGTGCTTTCTTCTTAGGCTTAGGTAAGTCGTATTTAGGCATAACTTTACCCATCGCCATCTCAGGAGAGGCAACACCACCTTTACGTAGGCGGAATGGGTTAGGTCTGCGATCACGACCGCGACGGCGACGTTGACCACTGGCACGTAGATGACGAGGAGAACGACGATTGCGACGTTGTTGCGGCGCTTCGTTTTTCTCAGAATTGTCAGCTTGAGCGTTATCAACTTGAGTATTATCGTCAGTAGAAACTTTACCTTTCGGTTGTTGTTTCTTAGCTGGCTTCTCAGTCTCAACTACTGGTGCAGCAACAGGAGCTTCAACGTTTACCGCTTGTGGGTTTGCTTCAGCTTGTTGATCTTTAACACGCACTTGTTTCTTCATCTGACGACGTTGACGGCGTTGTTTAACCTGACTTGTTTTGGTTTCGCTATCACTCTTAACTTCAGGCTCTTGTTGAGCTTGTTGAGCGATCTCTTTACCTTGTTCTTCAACTTTAGTTGGTGCCTTTCTCTCTTTACGAGGTTTGCGTTTATTCTCTTTACGAGGCGCATCCTGTTGAGCGGCTGGTGAACGAGGTGCTTCCGTTGCGTTTTCATCGCGATCCGTATTATTACGGTTAGGACGATTATTACGACGACGGTTGTCTCGGTTATTGCGACGACGATTGTCATTGCCATCACGACGTTGTTGTTTCGGCTTCACTTCTTCAACAACAGGTTTTTCTTCTTTCACTTCTTCTGAGCTAAAGAATTTACCAATAGCGGCGAAGATGCGTGAGAATAGACCCGGTGTTTTTGGTGCTGCTGGCACATCAGCTTTAACTACTGGCGCAGGTTTAGGCGTTGGCGCTGCAGATTGTGCTGGAGAAGCAAAACCTTGTAGTGCTGGCTCTTCAATGCGTTTTGGTGCAACTTCAGTTTCAACAGGTTCACGAGCTTCCGCTTCTTTCATTGCATCTAGCTTTTTAGGCAGTAGATAAGAAAGTAGGCTTTGCTCTTCACCTTCACGAACACGAACAATCTCGTAGTGAGGCGTTTCCATGTCAGAGTTAGGCACGATCAAGATTTTAACGTCTTGGCCACGCTCAATGTGGTTCACGCTACGGCGTTTTTCATTGAGTAGGTAAGAGGCGATAGGCACAGGCACAACCGCAAGTACTTGCGCTGTGTTGTCTTTTAATGCTTCTTCTTCAATGAGACGCAGTACAGATAGAGCAAGTGATTCATTATCACGTACTACACCAGTACCGCTACAGCGAGGACAAATATGGTGACTTGCTTCTGCTAGAGACGGGCTCAAACGTTGGCGAGACATTTCTAGAAGACCAAAGCGAGAGATACGACCGATTTGAACACGAGCGCGATCTAAACGAGCGGCTTCACGGATGCGGTTTTCTACTTCACGTTGGTGACGCACTGGTGTCATATCGATGAAATCGATAACGACAAGACCACCTAGGTCACGCAGGCGTAATTGACGAGCAATTTCATCTGCCGCTTCTAAGTTTGTGTTGAGTGCGGTTTCTTCAATATCACTACCCTTTGTTGCGCGAGCAGAGTTGATATCGATAGACGTTAATGCTTCGGTTGGGTCAATAACAATTGAACCACCTGAAGGCAAACGAACTTCGCGTTGGAACGCAGAGTCAATTTGGCTTTCAATTTGGTAATGGCTAAATAGCGGAACTTCACCGTCGTATTTTTTAACACGGCTAACAAAGTCAGGGCGTACTAGCTGGATGTGTGCTTGAGCACGTTCAAAGATCGTATTGCTATCAATTAAAATTTCGCCGATATCGCGACGTAAATAGTCACGAATAGCACGAACAATAACATTACTTTCTTGGTGAATTAGGAAAGGTGCTTGGCTTGCATCAGCCGCTTCTTTTACCGCATTCCAGTGATTAAGTAGAACGTTTAAGTCCCACTCAAGCTCTTCGGCACTTTTACCAACACCGGCTGTACGAACAATTAGACCCATGCCTTGTGGCAGTTCTAATGTGCTAAGTGCAGCTTTAAGTTGAGTACGCTCATCACCTTCGATACGGCGAGAAATACCGCCAGCACGAGGGTTGTTAGGCATCAATACTAGGTAGCTACCTGCAAGAGAAATGAAAGTAGTAAGAGCTGCGCCCTTGTTACCACGTTCTTCTTTTTCTACTTGAACAATAACTTCCTGACCTTCTTTAAGCACTTCTTTAATGCTTGGACGGCCTTGGTAAGTATAACCTGCGGGAAAGTAGTCGCGTGCAACTTCTTTAAGTGGGAGGAATCCGTGTCGTTCTGCGCCATAGTCAACAAATGCTGCTTCTAAGCTTGGCTCAATGCGAGTGATACGTCCTTTGTAGATATTCGCCTTCTTTGATTCATGGCCAGGACTTTCGATATCTAAATCAAACAGTTTCTGTCCATCAACGAGGGCGACACGCAACTCTTCTTTTTGAGTTGCGTTAATTAACATTCTTTTCATTCGAAATCTCGTCGGTTTTCTTTGATTATTTTATTTGTGATTGCCGCAGTTATTCCTATCAATGGTGCCTGATCCCATGGTCGATCATTGCAGCCTCTCGGCTGGAAGGGATGCTCGGGGACACATAGTCATCACATTTTCCTCTTCAGAAAAACATGATCTGCGAAGGTGTGCAGTCGAACTGTGCATTGATAGGTTAAAGTCGTGCGAGCAGAGTTGCTTAAATTCAATGTCTTATGCCTTACGCAGCACGGAAAATAAACAGTCGACTTAGGTTTT
Source organism: Vibrio sp. UCD-FRSSP16_30 (assembly GCF_001676025.1). Classification (GTDB taxonomy): domain Bacteria; phylum Pseudomonadota; class Gammaproteobacteria; order Enterobacterales; family Vibrionaceae; genus Vibrio. Next base: position 39,755 of record NZ_LZFW01000057.1, on the reverse strand, counting down.
TATGTCAATTTGCACCTAAGAAAGGTGTAAAAAATAACCAAAGGCGCATATTGATTGACGAACTATAACAGTGTCACTAATACACAGCAATCGACAAACGTAGAAAGGATAAGAAAAAATGCAAAAAAAACCAAAATATAGTCACTAATAGGCTGATAGTTATGGATTTAAATTAATCTGGTTTAAAGTCACAAAACGATAATATGTCAGGTTGTACACAGGTTCTTAAATTTTTTGTCCTAAGATGCATGGCTGACTTTGTTTGTCCAATGATTGCAGAAATATATATTTACAGGGTCGTTGGATGATAGACTACGCCAATGAGTGAAATTAGAACCCCAGTCCAGTTTGTCGAGATTGATTCTGACATGGCAGGACAGCGCATCGATAATTTTCTGCGCAATCAATTAAAAGCCATCCCTAAAAGTATGATCTATAGAATCGTGCGTAAGGGAGAGGTAAGAGTAAATAAAAAACGTATTAAGGCAGAGTATAAATTACAGGCCGGCGATCTTGTGAGAATCCCGCCGGTTACTTTAAGTGAAGCCGAAGAAAAGCCCGCGTTAAGTACTAAACTGAATAAAGTGTCAGAGCTTGAACATTGTATCTTGTATGAAGATGATCATCTTTTGATTCTTAATAAGCCGTCAGGTACGGCTGTACATGGTGGCAGTGGTTTGAAGTTTGGTGCCATTGAGGCTCTGCGAGCATTAAGACCTGATGCTAGGTTCTTAGAGCTTGTACATCGCATTGACCGAGATACATCGGGCATTTTACTTGTGGCAAAAAAACGTTCAGCATTGCGTCACTTGCAAGCGCAGTTTCGTGAAAAGACCGTACAAAAGTATTATTTTGCTTTAGTCATGGGCGAATGGAAAAGCAGCATTCGTAAAGTGACTGCGCCACTGTTAAAAAATGAAGTGAATAGTATTGTTCGAGTGAACCCTAATGGTAAAGCTTCCGAGACTCGCTTTAAAATTATTGAAAAGCTAAATAGTGCGACTTTGATTCAAGCAAGTCCAATAACGGGCCGTACTCATCAAATTCGTGTGCATGTTCAATATACCGGCCATCCTATTGCATGGGATGACCGTTATGGTGATCGTCGTTTTGATGCCTTTACCGCAAAAGTAGGGCTTGATCGTTTGTTCCTACATGCGGCTAATATTAAGTTTACGCATCCTGGCTCTGAAGAAGCGATGGATATTTCCGCGCCGATGGAAGCTAAACTGACTCGTGCTATAGAAGGCCTAAGGCTTAAATAACACTGACACCTTCGTTTTCTAACAGTTCGATAAGATCAATCAGGGGAAGCCCAATCAAAGTATTGGGATCTTTTCCTTCTAGAGAACGAAATAATGCAATACCAAGTCCTTCACTTTTAAAACTACCCGCGCAGTGGAACGGTTGTTCTTTGTCGACATAGTTTTGAATTTGAGAATCAGATAGTGTTTTAAAATGGACTTTATACGTATCAATACTCACTTGGGTGCGTTGTTGCTTGGTGTTGTAAAGCGCAAGACCGGTATAGAAGGTAATGGTTTGACCGCTTTGAGCGGTTAATTGTTGAATCGCCCCTTCTCGGTTGTGTGGTTTGCCGACAATTTGATTGTTGACCACACAAACCTGATCTGAACCTATAACTAGGTGCTGACCTTGGGGTAGGGGGCAAGCTTTTGCTTTTCCTTCAGCCAGTCTTGCGACTAATTGCTCTGGAGTTTCATTGTCCAAAATCGTTTCATCAAAATTTGGACTAACCTGAGTAAATGAAAGAGATAATTTATGCAGAATTTCAGCTCGGTAGGGTGACGTCGACGCTAAAACAATGTGATATTCGCTCATGAATTCCTGCTACAAGTTGGGATTGAATGATATAGAATAATCGACGTACAAAAATTGAGTAAGTTTTTTCTGTTTTCCTTTGACTAAATTTAATTAGAGAGATAATATTCGCGCCCTATGCAAAAGGTAAAAATACCGCGAACGGTTGACCCGAGTAAAGCTGCCCAGAAACGACTAGACTATGATGGTATCATCCAAGTCAGTCTGCTCAAGCGCTTGGCCGAGTCGGTCGAAGGCGTAAAACGCAACGCAGATGTCACATTGTCATTTGATTTAGATGAACAACGATTGGTCGTTATCTCTGGTAAAGCTAACGTCGAAGTCGATTTAGAGTGTCAACGCTGCAATGAGAACTTCGCACATTATTGTGAAGTCCAATTCGTCTATACCCCTAATAAGGGCGAAAAGAGCGAAGAGGAAGCCCCGGAAGAGTACGATTTGGTAGATCTGAACGAGTACGGTGAATGCGATCTCATACAGTTAGTTGAAGACGAGTTTCTTCTAAAATTGCCTCAAATAGCAATGCACGATATTTCTGAATGTAGCGTAAATACACATAACTTGGTTTTTGGTGACATTCCTGAAGAAATTGAGGAAGATAAACCAAACCCGTTCGAAGTTTTAAAAAGCTTAAAAGCAAAGACAAAGGAGTAGGGTCAATGGCCGTACAAAAGAGCAAAAAATCACGTTCAATGCGTGGCATGCGTCGTTCACACGATGCGCTTACTACAGCTGCACTATCTGTAGACGCAACTTCAGGTGAAACTCACCTACGTCACAACGTGACTGCTGAAGGTTTCTACCGTGGCAAAAAAGTAATCAATAAGTAAGGTTACTTTTTGCAAACGATTACCGTTGCACTTGATGCAATGGGTGGGGATTTCGGTCCCCATGCTACAGTGCCTGCCGCCGTGCAGGCATTGTCTATTTTCCCAGAGCTGAAAATAATTTTAGTGGGCGACGAATCCGTCCTCATTTCCCACCTCTCTTCATTGGGTTTTTCTCCCAATGAGCGTCTTCATATCCAGCATACCGAAAAGGTCATTGCTGATACCGATAAACCCTCTTCTATAATGCGCCGAAGCGTAGGAACCTCTATGCGTCAAGCTATTGACCTTGTGGAAGATCATACTGCGCAAGCGTGTGTCAGTGGGGGAAATACCGGTGCTTTAATGGGTTTATCCCGTTACCGTCTTAAATTATTACCCGGTATTGAGCGTCCAGCGTTAGTGTCGGCGTTACCAACTCGAAATGGACAAAAGGTATGGTTATTGGATCTTGGGGCGAATGTCTCGGTCAATGCTAACACTTTGTTTCAATTTGCTGTTATGGGTTCGGCATTGGCGGAGCAACACTTACAACGAACGCCAAGAGTGGCTATTCTCAATGTCGGTGAAGAAGAAGTTAAAGGGAACGATCTGGTAAAAGACTGCGCCGAAATGCTACAGAAGATACAATCCATTAATTACGTGGGCTTTATTGAAGCACACCAACTGCTACAAGATGAAGTCGATGTTGTAGTCTGTGATGGGTTTGTCGGTAATGTGTGTTTAAAAGCGTCTGAAGGAGTAGCAAACCTATTCCTCGATAGATTGAAACATCATATGCTTGCGTCTAAATTTAGAGCGTGGGTATCAAAAATAATCTTCTCTGAGCTGTTTTCTGAGCTAAAACAACTGAACCCCGACCAGTATAACGGGGCAAGTTTGCTAGGATTGCGCGGCATTGTTATTAAAAGTCACGGAAGTGCGGATAAAACTGCTATCATCAATGCAATCATAGAGGCAGTTCACGAGGTCAAACGTCAAGTACCCAGTCGTATAAGTGACCGTTTGGAAACCGTTTTACTCGAGAGGCAAAATTAGTCTTCATGTATAGCAAAATATTAGGCACAGGCAGCTATCTGCCTTCCCAAGTGCGCAGCAATGCAGATCTGGAAAAAATGGTTGATACCGATGATGAGTGGATTGTTGCTCGTACTGGTATCAAAGAACGTCGTATTTCAGCACCGGATGAATCTGTTGCCGATATGGGCCTCATTGCGGCAAAAAACGCAATCGAAATGGCGGGTATCGATAAAGCTGATATCGATTTAATCATCGTAGCAACAACAAGTAGTACACACGCATTCCCATCATCAGCTTGTCAAATCCAAGGAATGCTTGATATTCCTGGTTGTGCTGCTTTTGATATTGCCGCGGCATGTACTGGTTTTGTTTACGCACTGTCTATTGCGGATCAACATATCCGTTCAGGAATGTGCAAAAACATCTTAGTTATTGGAGCAGACGCTCTATCTAAGTCTGTTGATGAAATCGATCGCTCAACGGTTATCTTATTTGGTGATGGTGCAGGCGCTGTGGTTGTTGGTGCTAGCGAAGAGCAAGGCATTCTATCAACTCATTTGGGTGCAGATGGTCGTTACGGTGAGTTACTAAGTCTAGAAATGCCCGTTCGTGGTGGTGAAGTCGATAAGTGGCTACACATGACTGGCAACGAAGTATTTAAAGTTGCGGTAACACAACTTTCTCGTTTGGTAACCGACACACTAAAAGCCAATAATCTACAAAAAACAGATTTAGATTGGTTGGTTCCACATCAAGCGAACCTAAGAATAATTAAAGCAACTGCGAAGAAATTGGCTATGTCGATGGATCAAGTGGTTGTTACCCTAGACCGTCATGGCAATACATCAGCCGCTACCGTGCCTACAGCACTTGATGAAGCGGTTAGAGATGGCCGTATCCAACGTGGACAACTGCTGTTACTCGAAGCTTTTGGTGGCGGTTTCACTTGGGGTTCTGCTTTGGTCAGATTCTGATTCAAACGCAACTGATTAATTTAAAGAAGTGCTTTGGCACTTCTTTTTCAATATTTAGCAAGGCTTAAAGGACGAATTATGAGCAAATTTGCAATCGTATTTCCAGGTCAGGGCTCTCAAAGCCTTGGTATGTTAGCTGATCTTGGCGAGCAGTTTGATGTTGTAAAGCAAACATTTGCGCAAGCATCAGAAGTGCTTGGCTATGATCTTTGGGCGCTTATTCAAGATGGGCCTGTTGAAGATCTAAACCAAACTCATCGTACTCAACCTGCTTTATTGGCAGCATCAGTTGCGATTTGGCGTGTATGGAACGAGCAAGGCCTAGCAGCGCCTGAGCTTGTTGCCGGTCACAGCCTTGGTGAATATTCAGCACTTGTCTGTGCGGGTGTGATTGATTTTCAACAAGCAATCAAACTTGTTGAGCTACGCGGTCAACTAATGCAAGAAGCGGTTCCTGCGGGCACTGGAGCTATGTACGCAATCATTGGCCTTGCCGATGATGCGATTGCTAAAGCTTGTGAAGACGCCGCTCAAGGCGAAGTCGTTTCTCCAGTCAACTTCAACTCTCCAGGTCAAGTTGTGATTGCGGGTAGCAAAGCGGCTGTAGAACGTGCTGGTGCTTTATGTAAAGAAGCGGGCGCTAAGCGCGCATTACCACTGCCTGTTTCTGTACCGTCACATTGTGCTTTGATGAAGCCTGCAGCCGATCGTTTAGCTGAAGCATTAAAAGAGCTTGAATTTAATGCACCTTCACTGCCAGTAATTAACAATGTTGATGTAGCTGCTGAAACTGACCCTGCAAAAATTAAAGATGCACTAGTACGTCAACTCTATTGCCCAGTACGCTGGACAGAAGGTGTACAAAGCATGCACGAGCAGGGCATTGAAAGACTTTTAGAATTAGGCCCAGGTAAAGTCCTTACCGGTCTAACAAAACGTATTGTAAAAAGCATGACAGCTGCTGCAGTTAATGACACTGCATCACTTGAAGCTGCAAAATAGATTCTTAACGGAGAAAACCAACAATGAACCTTGAAGGAAAGATTGCACTCGTTACTGGTGCTAGCCGTGGTATCGGCCGCTCTATCGCTGAAACGTTAGTCGCGCGTGGCGCAACAGTAATCGGCACTGCGACAAGTGAAAATGGCGCAGCGGCTATTAGCGAGTACTTAGGTGAGAATGGTAAGGGATTGGCACTAAATGTAACAGATCCTACATCTATCGAAACCGTTCTTAAGCAGATCACAACTGAGTTTGGTCCTTTAGATATCCTTGTGAACAACGCTGGTATCACGCGTGATAACCTATTGATGCGTATGAAGGATGACGAGTGGACTGATATCATGGATACTAACCTGACTTCAATCTTCCGTTTGTCTAAAGCCGTTCTACGTGGCATGATGAAGAAACGTTGTGGCAGAATCATTAACGTAGGTTCTGTTGTGGGTACTATGGGTAACGCCGGACAAACTAACTATGCAGCAGCAAAGGCTGGCGTAATTGGTTTTACAAAGTCTATGGCGCGTGAGGTTGCTTCTCGCGGAGTAACAGTCAATACTGTAGCACCAGGCTTTATTGAAACAGATATGACAAAAGCATTGAATGATGAGCAACGCGCTGCGACGCTATCTTCTGTGCCTGCAGGACGCCTAGGTGATCCTCGTGAAATTGCAGCGGCGGTAGCATTTCTTGCTTCACCGGATGCAGCTTATATTACAGGTGAAACATTGCACGTTAATGGCGGCATGTACATGGTGTAATTTTGCGCATTATTTGACGTGATATATGTCAAAAGTGCCATTAAAATCGGTTAAATTAAGAAAATTGTGGTTTGACCAGCAAGGATAAACTTGCAACTTTTTATCTTTTGAATAAACTACGCAAAACATCGCATTCAGCGACTATGTATAGGAAATAAAAAATGAGCAATCTTGAAGAACGTGTAAAAAAAATCATCGTTGAACAACTAGGTGTTGACGAAGCTGAAGTGAAAAACGAAGCATCTTTCGTTGATGATCTTGGTGCTGACTCTCTAGACACAGTTGAGCTAGTAATGGCTCTAGAAGAAGAGTTCGACACTGAAATCCCTGATGAAGAAGCAGAGAAAATCACTACTGTTCAAGCAGCTATCGATTACGTAACTAGCGCTCAGTAATTCTCTTCTCAGGCGGTCAATCTTGACCGCCTGATTCATTACAACTCCCTTATCGTTGTATATCTATATCTAATTAATCTAACCCCCGGAGTAAGAATCGTGTCCAAGCGTCGTGTAGTTGTCACTGGCATGGGTATGTTGTCACCGGTCGGCAACACCGTAGAATCTTCCTGGCAAGCCCTGCTATCAGGTCAAAGTGGTATTTCAAATATCGAGCACTTTGACACCACCGATTTTTCAACACGCTTTGCAGGTCTAATTAAAGACTTTAACTGCGAAGAGTACATGTCTAAAAAAGATGCACGTAAAATGGATTTATTTATCCAATACGGCATTGCAGCAGGTATCCAAGCACTCGATGATTCTGGCCTAGAAATCACTGACGAAAATTGTACTCGCGTAGGCGTTGCAATTGGGTCTGGTATCGGTGGCTTAGGTCTAATTGAAAACGGTATCCATACTATGAATGGAAAAGGCCCTCGTCGTGTGAGCCCATTTTTCGTTCCATCGACCATCGTTAATATGATTGCAGGTAACCTGTCTATCATGCGCCGTCTTCGCGGCCCTAACATTGCTATCTCTACAGCATGTACTACTGGTTTGCATAATATTGGCCATGCGGCTCGTATGATTGCTTACGGTGATGCTGATGCAATGGTTGCCGGTGGCTCAGAAAAAGCATCAACCCCAATGGGTATTGCAGGTTTTGGCGCTGCTAAAGCTCTATCAACTAATAACGAAAACCCACAAGCAGCATCTCGTCCATGGGACAAAGATCGCGATGGTTTCGTATTAGGTGACGGCGCAGGCGTTATGGTACTTGAAGAGTACGAATCGGCTAAAGCACGCGGCGCAAGCATCTACTGTGAGCTAGTTGGCTTTGGTATGAGTGGCGACGCTTATCACATGACCTCTCCGAGTGAAGATGGTTCAGGTGGTGCATTAGCGATGGAAGCGGCAATGCGTGATGCTGGTATTACTGGTGAACAAATCGGTTATATCAATGCACATGGCACTTCAACACCTGCTGGTGATGTGGCAGAGCTTAAAGGCGTTAAACGTGCTTTAGGTGATGCAGGCACTGCGCAAGTTAAGGTTTCTTCTACTAAATCCATGATTGGTCACCTACTTGGTGCCGCAGGTTCAGTTGAAGCTATCATTACTGCCTTGACGCTTCGCGATCAAAAAGTTCCGCCGACAATCAATCTAGATAATATTGATGAGCGTGCAGCTGAGCTAGGTATTGATCTTGTGCCAAACGTTGCTCAAGACGTTGATATCGAATATGCATTATGTAACTCATTTGGTTTTGGTGGCACAAACGGATCGTTAATCTTTAAAAAGATTTAACTTTCTTTGACCGCATAAACAAATAGTTAGCTAAAATATTTAGGCTAGATTCAGTTTCAGTAGAAACTGGCTCTGGCCTTTTTTATTGCAGGTAATCTTAGGAAGAGATGATGTATTGGATAAATGGTGTCCCTAAGGATACGATCCCTACAACAGACAGAAGTTTTAACTATGGTGATGGTGGATTTACCACAATTAAAACCGTAGCAGGTCGCCCGGTACATTGGTCTTATCATGTCGAGCGTATGCAGGCTTGTCTTGAACTATTACATATTGCTCAGCCAGATTGGCAGCAAGTGAGTTTATGGGTCGAGAACGCCGCAATTAAATCTGGGGTTGCTGGAATTAAACTGCATGTTAGCCGTGGCAGTGGTGGGCGAGGCTATAGTCCTACGGGCGCAGATTCTACTTTGGTGACGATAAGTCACTTTTCCTATCCTACTCATTATCTCTGTTGGCAAGAGTCTGGCATTGAGCTTGGTGTTGCCAGTCTTAAACTGGGGCTAAACCCGGCACTTGCCGGCCACAAACACAATAATCGATTAGAGCAAGTATTACTTAAGGCCGAAGCCGAACAGCAAGGCTTTCAAGATGTGATTGCCTTGGATCTCAATGAGCAAGTTATTGAGACAACAATGGCTAATTTGTTTTGGGTTAAAGAGGGTAACTTGTATACGCCAAGTCTAAAAGAATGTGGCGTTGCGGGTGTGGCGCGTCGATGGATTATCGAACAAGCGGAAAAATCAGGCTTCAAAGTAACGGTAGGTGCATTTATACTGGATCATTTACTGGAAGCTGATGAAGTGTTTATCTGCAATTCACTTCTAGATATCGCCCCAATAGTAAAAATAAAACATAAACTGTTCGCCGTCGGTATTACTACCCGCGATTTTCAAAAGAGGTTAAATAGTGCTTAAAAAAGTTATGACCCTATGCTTATTGCTCGCTGTCTTAGTGGGAGCAGGGCTCTTTTACACTTGGAATCAATTAACGAGTTACGTTAATCAACCGATTTTATTGGATCAGCCGACTCTGCTTACGATTAAGTCGGGTACGTCATTCAATACATTATTAAATCGACTAGAGAGCAACGGCTGGATTGAAAGCAATGAGTTTTCTAAGTTGGTAAGCCGTGCCTATCCAGAATTAACTAAAGTAAAAGCCGGCACCTTTGAGATTGGCCCTAATTATACGTTACGCCAAACGTTATTAGGATTAGTTAACGGCTCTCAAGCACAATTTAGCATTACTTTTGTTGAAGGCAGTACCTTCAAAGAGTGGCGTCTCATGTTTGATAAAGCGCCGCATCTTATTCATGCAACCCAAGACATGACTGAAGCCGAAATAGCCAAAGCATTAGATATTGATAATGAAAAATTAGAAGGCTTATTTCTAGCGGAAACCTATCGCTACACCGCGGGTATGTCCGATCTTGATGTGATGAAAAGAGCCCATGATCAGCTTGATAAAGTATTGAGCTTGCATTGGGACCAACGCCAGAAAGGTTTACCACTAAAGACGCCTTATGAGGCACTTGCTTTAGCATCTATTATCGAAAAAGAGACTGCGGTTGCGGATGAAAGACCCGTGGTAGCGTCGGTGTTTGTCAATCGTTTAGAAATTGGTATGCGCCTGCAAACTGACCCAACTGTTATTTATGGTATGGGTGATAGCTATCGTGGCAATATCCGTAAGCGAGATCTCCAAAGACACACTCCTTATAATACCTACACTATCTATGGATTGACGCCGACACCGATAGCGATGGTAGGGGAAGAGGCCATAGAAGCGGCTTTAAATCCTGATGATACTAATTATCTCTACTTTGTCGCCAGTGGCGATGGTGGGCATGTCTTTACTAAAAATTTAAAAGATCATAACCGTGCCGTGCGTGCATATTTGAAAAAACTAAGGGCTCGAAACTAAATGAAAATGGGTAAATTTATTGTCGTTGAAGGCCTTGAAGGGGCGGGAAAGAGTACCGCAATAGCCAGTGTTCTGTCTTTGCTACACTCTTCGGGCATCCAAGATATTGTTTCTACTCGTGAGCCTGGGGGAACGCCCCTAGCTGAAAAAATGCGTGCCTTAGTCAAAGAAGAGCATGGCACAGAAGAGTTGCAAGATACGACCGAATTATTGCTGATGTACGGCGCAAGAGTGCAATTGGTTGAAACGGTGATTAAGCCAGCATTAAATGAAGGGCATTGGGTGGTTGGCGACCGTCACGATCTCTCTTCACAAGCTTATCAAGGTGGTGGTCGACAGATTTCTGCCTATACAATGCAAGCACTAAAGCAGATCAGCTTGGGCGACTTTAAGCCAGATTTAACACTGTATATGGATATAGATCCTACTCTAGGGCTGGAAAGAGCTCGCGGTCGTGGAGAACTCGATCGCATTGAAAAGATGGATATTTCATTTTTTGAACGAGCGCGCAGTCGATATCTAGAACTGGCGCACAGTGATGATTCAATCCTAATTATTGATGCCTCACAATCGGTAGAGGAAGTTGCATCGGACATTCGCTCAGCATTGAGTCAGTGGTTAAGCGATGCTGTGACTGATTTGGCTGCTCAATGATGAGTATTCAATACCCTTGGTTACAAGAAACTTGGCAGAAACTGCAATTAAGCTTGCAGCAAAAGGTGTTGCCGGGCGCTTTACTGTTTAGTGCCACCGAAGGTTTGGGCGAACAGGGGATTATTGACCAATTAATTAAGGTTCAGCTTTGTAATAACAGCGAAGTGGAAGCCTGCGGTTTTTGTCACAGCTGTTCATTACTTCAAGCTGGCACTCATCCTGATTTACATAGAATTGCACCAGCCGAAGGCAAGGTCAGCATCTCAGTGGATCAAATCCGTGAGGGAAATCGTATCGCGCTTGAGTCATCACAGCTCAGTGGACAGCGCGTGATTGAAATCGCACCAGCAGAAGCCATGACGGAGCAAGCGATGAATGCCTTGCTCAAAACATTAGAGACACCGCCTAAGAGCTGTGTCTTTATTTTAAGAAGTCATGCACCTCATCGTTTACTGCCAACGATCAAGAGTCGCTGTCAGCTCTGGCATATTCCAACGCCAAGTTTAAGTGAGTATCAGCCTTGGTTGATGGAAAACGGTATCGAGCATGTGCCAGAGTTGCATTATCAAGTTTGCTTGGGCGCGCCATTAAAGCTAAAAGAGTTTGTGGAGAAAGGGCTAAGTAAGCAGTTTGATGACATACTCAATGCATTATCTAATTTTATTGAGCAAGATTTTGCACTGCCGAAACCGTTTATAGATGCTTGCGCCAGTGATACTTTAATTGTGCTTCATCGCCTTTCATTAGCTTTGATTGAATTGCAAAAGGGCTATTTTATTGCTGTGGCTACGGTGGATAACCACTCAGCTTTAAACAGATTAAAATCTCAGCTCACTTATCAACAAGCTTATGATATGTCGCGTCGTTTAGCGCAGTTAGTGGAGCAACTCACTCTTCATTCAGGTTTAAACAAAGAGTTATTACTCAGTGAATGGCTCATTCAAGCAAAGACGTTATAACGGCTAAATAGGTCGTGTTAATTGTATATCAATCGTAGTAAGTAACAGCTAGAGACTGACTACGATGGGTATAAGACAGCGTGCGTAGGCACGCTTTTTTTATAGGTATAGTATGTTTGTAGATTCTCATTGCCATCTTGATAAGCTGAACTATCAAGATCTTCATAGCAGCGTTGCGGATGTGGTTGCGAAAGCTGAAAAAGCCAACGTTAAGCAATTACTGTCGGTTGGCGTCACATTGGATGCATTTCCTAAAATGATGGAGCTTATTGCACCTTTTCCTCAAGTACATGCATCTGCAGGTGTGCATCCATTAGATGTTGAAAGTGATTTTGACTATCAGCAATTACGCTCTTTTACCAGCCACGACAAAGTTGTTGCGATTGGCGAAACAGGGTTAGATTTTCACTATAAACCAGAAACAAAAGCACTGCAGATCCAGCGCTTTGAGCAACAAGTTGAATTGGCAGTAGAAGTCAATAAACCGTTAATTATCCATACTCGCTTAGCTCGCGCAGAAACACTATCGATACTTAAACAAGGGCAGGCTCATCGTTGCGGTGGTGTGATTCATTGCTTTACCGAAGATCAAGCGTTTGCTGAAGCCGCTATGGATTTAGGTTTCTATATTTCTATCTCAGGCATCGTGACCTTTCGCCAAGCAAAAGAATTAAAAGAAGTGGTTAAATCTCTTCCTTTGGATCGTTTACTGATAGAAACAGACTCACCTTACTTAGCCCCCGTCCCTCACCGTGGCCAAGAGAATCAACCTGCGTATGTGGTTGAGGTTGCGAGCTACATTGCTCAATTAAAAGGACTGTCTTTAGGGGAAGTCGCGCAGAAAACAACTGCAAATTACCAAAGACTTTTTTTGAGTCGCTAAGTTAGTTTTTGACCACCTCTACGACTAAAGTGTAAAAAATCACCCATATTGGGTGATTTTTACTATATACGTTTAATTTTATTATTTACGTTGAAAACTCATATCACAGAGTTCGAGGCAATAACTTCTGTATAAAAAATAAGTAGATTTATCTTTAGAATTGAATATTTTTTCAATATTGAACTAGAATAAAATATGAAAATTCAAAAAGTTATGTGTAATTTGTTTATTTAGTGTCCATATCGTCAAGTGTGATCTATAACGGCTTTTGGCAACTTGGATTTTACTGACTAAAGACAGCTAATTTGCATAACTTTATATTTAGAGACGAAAAATATAATCATAGTTGGTTAGATTTATTAAATCAGGACTATCATTCAGACTGCGGGGGTAAGTCGATAGTCCCTAAAATACTTACAATATTCAGGAGCTTAAACATGTTTAAAAACCTTTTTGCCAATCTGCAGAAAGTCGGTAAGTCATTGATGCTTCCAGTATCAGTACTTCCGGTTGCAGGTATCTTACTCGGTGTTGGTGCTGCCGATCTAAGCTTTATTCCAGACGTTGTATCCAATTTAATGGAACAAGCGGGTGGTTCAGTATTTGGACAAATGGCATTGCTATTTGCAGTTGGTGTTGCACTTGGCTTTACTGATAATGACGGTGTAGCGGGCCTTGCTGCGATTGTTGGTTATGGGATTATGACCGCAACGCTTAGCGTTATGGCTGAGATTGGTGGTCACGATACCATTGATACTGGGGTGCTTGGTGGTATCTTAGTCGGTGGTTTGGCTGCATGGTCATTTAACCGCTTCTATCGAATTAAACTGCCGGAATACCTTGGCTTCTTTGCGGGTAAACGTGCTGTACCTATCATTACTGGTTTTGCTGCTATCCTACTTGGTTTTGTGTTGTCATTCATTTGGCCTCCAATTGGTGATAGCATCGGCTGGTTCTCTCATTGGGCTGCCAATCAAAACCCACAACTTGCATTTGGTATTTATGGCGTAATTGAGCGTTCTTTAATTCCATTTGGCTTGCACCATGTATGGAACGTTCCTTTCTTCTTTGAAGCGGGTAACTGTGTCAATACTGCTGGTGAAGTTCAGCACGGTATTTTAACTTGTTATTTAGTGGCTGATGACGCATCACGCGCTGCGGGTAATGGTTTTGGTCAGTTAGCCGGTGGTTACATGTTTAAAATGTTTGGCCTACCTGCCGCTGCAATTGCAATGGCTCATTGTGCTAAACCTGAAAACAGAGCTAAAGTCATGGGTATCATGGTGTCTGCAGCACTGACGTCATTCCTGACCGGTATTACTGAACCAATTGAATTCTCATTCTTATTTGTTGCACCAGTACTTTACGGTATTCACGCACTACTAGCCGGTTCTGCTTACATTGTGTCGAATACATTAGGCTTTGTGCACGGTACTTCGTTCTCTCATGGTCTAATCGACTTCCTTGTTCTATCCGGTCACGCTCAGAAAATGGGATTGATGGTCGCTGTTGGTCTTGGCTACTCGGTTATTTACTATTTTGTGTTCCGCACGGTTATCATCGCGTTGGATTTAAAAACGCCAGGTCGTGAAGATGAAGCAGAAGAAGAGACGGTTAAGATCACGGGTAGTGAGTTGGCAGGTGAGCTTGTAGCTGCATTTGGTGGCCGTGAAAACATTACCGGTCTAGATGCTTGTATCACTCGTTTACGTGTAGCGGTTGCTGATACAGACGCTGTTGACCAAGACAAGCTGAAACATCTTGGCGCTGCGGGTGTGGTGGTTGTTTCTGGTGGTGTTCAGGCTATCTTTGGTACTAAATCAGACAACCTTAAAACGGATATGGATGATTGGCTTCGCCACAATAATTAATACTGTGGATTAATTTGATGATAAAGAGCCTCAATGGTCCCATTGAGGCTCTTTTTTTATCTTTAAACTTTATCACTGAATTTGTTACTGAACTTGTTTAACACCCCTTATACATGGGGAAACTGTGTCTTAAGGCGCACTTCTATATATTTCATAACTTTTTACTGACAGGGGAGAGATAAACCAAGGTAAAATATGTGAAGTTTTGAAATACCAAGGAATGTAAAGTGAAGATTGGAAAGTTAGCGTTGTTGACAGTTGTTCTTACTGGGTTGGCAACTTATGTTGGAGCTGCAAAGGCCGCTAATACCAATGATAGTGCTGTAAAGTTAGGTATGGGAATAGACCAGGGCCTAAGTGCTATTTTTAAATTCGAAGATAAATACAATCTATCAGTAGGTAATGACGGAATGGCATTTGATTACCATTTTGCGCGTGGCAGCTTTTCGGCTGATGTTCCTTTTGATTGGTTTGTTGGTGCAGGCGCATGGTACGAATGGAACGAAGATTTTGGCTTGCGTGTTCCTATGGGACTAGACTGGAATTTTGCACCTAATTGGAATGCTTACGGACACATTAACCCTGAATGGCAATTGTACGATAAATCTAAGTTGCAGTTCGGCGCAGGCCTTGGCGTTACCTATAGGTTTTAAGAGTAAATACTAGGTCAACGTTGAAAAACACCGGTTGTGAGTTGCTAGGAAACCCAAACGCCGTTTTAATCACATATCAACCTAGAACCTAGAACCGTCTTCTCTTCACTCATAAAAAAACCGAGCTATTAAAAGCTCGGTTTTTTGTATTTAACGTGATGTTATTTTTGCTTTTGCTTGTTCATCGCTTTACGGATACAGATGGCAGCGCCACCCCAAGTAATCCCAAGACCAAGAACCATCATAATGATTGCGCTAGTAGTCATAATTACGCTTCCTTTTTGCTTAATACGTTGATAGCAACACCGATAACAACAAGCAGTGCTAATAGTCCCCAACCTAATAGAAGAAGATCCGATTGCGCGTAGCCACCGTAGCCGTCAGTTAGTGTTGTTTTCAATGTGTTGAATAGAGTAAGAGCAAGAATTGCCGGGCTTACTATCTTCAAGCAGAAATCATACCAAGCACCAATCTGGAAGTCAGATACTGAGTTTACATAGCTGCGAATAGCGGCAGTTTTTACAACCCAAACAATCAGTAGTACTTCAACGAAACAGCTTACAACGATACCAATTTGGTTAGTAAAGTAATCAACTAAATCAAGAAGTAGTAGGCCGCCGTTAGTTGCAAATGCTAGTGAAACGATAGCACCAATACCACAAACTAATGTTGCTGCTTTCTTACGACCAATCTTGAATTTATCAATGATTGCAGACGTTACCGCTTCAATAATAGAAATGTGAGAGCTTAGACCTGCAATCGTTAATGCTAGGAACAATAGTGGGCCTAGGATATACGGAGCAGGAAGTTCATTAATTGCCGCAGGCAGAGTAACGAACGCAAGACCAACACCAGCTGTAACAACGTCGGTTAACTCTTTACCTTGTTCATGAGCCATAAAGCCAAGAACAGAGAAGATCATGATACCGGCTAGAATTGAGAAGCCACAGTTAATCAACACAGTCATAAAGGCATTGTTGTTGATATCAGACTTTTCTGGCAAGTAGCTAGAATAAGCAAGCATGATGGCAAAACCGATACTTAGGGTAAAGAAGATTTGTCCGTATGCTGCTGCCCAAACTTTAAGATCCATGATCTTGCTAAAGTCTGGTTCAAATAGGTAGTTTATGCCGTTTAGTGCGCCCGGTAGGAAGATCATGCGAATAATCAGGAACAGTACCATTAAGAATAGCACTGGCATCATGATTTTAGCCGCACGTTCGATACCTGACTTAACACCACCTACAATAGCAGAGTAGGTGACAGCCCATGCTAGAAGCATAGTACCTGCAATTTTCCACTGAATAGAACCTAGGTTAGAAGGTGAGTTATCACCTAAGTTTAGGTATTCGCTAAAGAAGAATGCATTGGTGTCTGTGCCCCAACCTTGATTGAACGACAGGCTCAAGTACGAAATCGACCAACCGATAACCGCAACGTAGTAAACAGCAATACATGCTGCAATACCCACTTGGAACCAGCCTAACCATTCAAATTTAGGGTTAACAGCTTTTAAAGCGGCAGGTGCAGAACCACGGTATTTTTGACCCAGTTTGAATTCCATAATCATAAATGGAATACCGGCAGTTAACATGGCAAAAAGGTAAGGGATAAAGAATGCGCCACCGCCATTTTCATAAGCCATATATGGGAATCGCCAAATATTGCCTAAACCGATTGCTGAGCCTACTGCGGCTAAAATAAATCCTGTACGGGAACCCCATTGTTCTCGTTTCATAACTACTCCTTGTAGTATTTCTTAAAAGTGGCATCACAGAGCGTAGACTTAGAGTGTCTTTAGCTACTATAAACGGCATATATAAAATAATAATCCTGATCGATAGTGTCAGGTTGGTTATTTACTCTGCTTGCTAACTTTAAAACTAGTGGTTTGTATTGTGGGTTTGTCTGCTCAGTCTCTAAAAGTAGTAGAATATCCTGAGCGATAAAGCAAGATTACCGTGAGACTATGCCTCTGGCAAGATAAAATAAACATCATACGGGGGGATAATATTGGTACATTTACTATAAGTAATACAAAATGTAACGTGATTGACTGCGTGAGCCTTAATTTTTATTGATATAAGTCACGTTTTTATCGGCTAGTAGTAGATATGACTGAATAAGAAATTAAGAGCGAAAAACCAGTAACCTTTCGCTCGTTAATATTTTGTTGTGATCTTGTGTGCTATTAGAAGCTAAATGTAAAGCCAGCATTAGCTTGAAGTTGATTCATCCAGTTACCTGAAAAGGCAATTTTACAAGTGTTGGAGGTACTGCTGGATTGACAGAGCGTTATTGAGTCACTGTCGACTAATGTTCCTAAATAACGCAGTTGCCCTTGGAAGGCAAAATTATCAGTGATTTTGTATTCCAAGCCGCCATAAACACCTAAAGAGAACTTATAATCGGAATCGGCACCTTGGATATCAATCTGTGTCCCACCAAGACTCAAACCTAAATAGGGAGACCAGTTATCTGGGCTTGGGTAATAAACAGCACTTTGAAAATGAATGTAGCGCAGAGAAGTATCACGGTCGATGCTTTCAATGGATGAGTTTTGCTGAGAGTAGAATAAACCTAATCGACCAGCGTCAACATTGGTTTCTATAGCAAGGTTGTAGTTTACGTTTCTATCGATATCGTATTCATTGCCATCTTCGGTATCGAAAGATCCACCCATACCATAACCAACCATTGGTGTGATATAGACTTCCGCTTGGGTTACAGCAGGGTAACTGCAAGCTAATAATAGAAGGGATAGGGTCTTTTTATTCATCTCTTTTGTCATCCTTGTCAATCTTGGGACATTTAACCTAAGTCACATTCTATGTTATAAGATACGTACATGACTTAAGGTCATTATACGAGTAAACGTGATAGTAACTACATAATTCTGCGTGAGTTTTCACAAACTCTTGAACAAGTATATAGGATTGCCAATACTTAGCGTAGATTAAGATAGTCACCATCATAATAACTCGTCTCTCAATATGTAATAGATTAGATAGTAAAGGTGAAAAATGAGTACAGAATTGAAATTTTCTCTAGTGATTGTGGTAAGTGCATTTTCTTTGATTATTGGCTATGGATTAACTGCCATTTTGAGCTAATCGCTCACGGCAAACTATATGGATAATAGTGGCTTAATTTGGGGTAAAGATACTTCATACAAGCAAACTGTCTTTGCTAACTATATCGGTGGCAAAACTGCTCTAGTTGCCCAAGGTGGGGGACAAAGGAGTATTTTTACCGCCGGTGTACTTGATGCGTTTCTCTATTCCAACTTTGACCCCTTTGATACCTTTTATGGCACTTCCGCTGGCGCGCTTAATTTATGTGCCTATCTTTGTCGGCAACCTGAAATCGGCAAATCATTCTTGCTTGATTTAACCACCGACGATCGCTTCTTTAATTTATTCAGCTTTATCAGACAAAAACACTATATCGGTCTGGATTGGGCATTAGACCAAATCTGTGCTCCTCCCTATAAATTAGACATCGATATGGGTCGATACGTACTGCAAAATCGAACCGCTTATGCCGCAGTGACTCGCGTAGATACCTTTCACGACAAATACCTTCCCATGCTACAAAACGACTGGCTTGAGGTCATTCGAGCAACCTGCGCTATCCCGAACTTGGTTTCAAGACCGGTGAATGTTGCCGGTGACGAATTTGTTGATGGTGGTGTCTCGGCTTCGATACCTTTGCAAGAAGCTTGGCGCTGTGAAGCGCGCAGTATTATTGTCATCCGTACCGAGCTTCCTGAATCCTTTGAGATTGAAGGTGCAGACCCCTCAGTAAAGACGCAAGATATTGATGTTCACAATATTGACGATAAAGAAGCTTGGTATCAAAATTCGATTGATAGTCTGCAACTTTTCTGGAATGAACAAGTTGATAAAGGTAAGAAATCAGTAGAAGAGTTTATTGATGACAGGCTAGGTCAAAACCGCCTCAATAATGAAAAATCCACACTAGACTTACTTAATGGCGGTCGATGGTTATTTGGCGCGGATAACGTTTATCGATTATCCCATCTATTAGGCAATCGCCTTGATGCAGGTTTAGCGGATATGCTGATGGTGCATTACCAAACTTATGCACTTACCCAAGCATTTATCGCCAAGCCGCCACCAGATTGCTTTGTGATGCAGATTGTCCCTGATGAACCATTACGCAGTTCATCATTAATGAGCAGTGTTGATGATCTTCTGTTTGATTATCAACAGGGTTTAAATTCAGGCTATCGTTTCATAAATGAGTATCAAAGTACGCTAAATTGCAAAGTTATGAGGTGATCTAGCATCGAATTATCATTAATGAGTGAGCACGCTCACGCCTTGCAAAATCAGACCTTCACAATTACTTCGCGCTGTAAAATAATAAACTCTCTAGACTAGGGGGGAATTATCATGTACACGGCACAACCAAGCCATATTGATCATATCAAACAAATAAATGCCGGTAAGGTGTATAAGCTTATCGATCAATTTGGCCCAATATCTCGCATCGACCTTTCTAAGTTAAGTGCTCTTGCCCCTGCGAGTATTACCAAAATTTCACGAGAACTCATTGATGGACACCTGATTCATGAAACTGTGGTGCAAGAGGCAACCAGTCGTGGTCGTCCCGCGGTAGGTTTGCAAACCAATAATCAAGGTTGGCAGTTTTTATCACTGCGACTTGGACGTGGCTACTTAACGATTGCATTGCATGAATTAGGTGGTGAAGTCATTACAGAAAAATACATCGATATTGAGCAGCGAGAGCAAGATGAAATGCTGGCTCGTTTATTAGATGAGATATATCAGTTTTTTGAAGAAAAAAGTGCAGTGCTGGAACGTATGACAAGTATTGCGATTACGTTACCGGGGCTTGTGCATTCACAAAGTGGTCTGGTTTTACAGATGCCTCATTTTAATGTGAAGCATTTAGAGTTAGGTCCTGCCATTTATAAAGCCACAGGTTTACCTGTGTTTATTGCAAATGATACACGCGCATGGGCATTGGCCGAAAAACTGTTTGGCAATTCTCAGCAGAACAAAAACTCAGTACTGATCAGTGTTCATAATGGTATTGGCGCAGGTATTATTTTAGAAGATAAAGTACTTCAAGGTCGATTAGGTAACGTTGGTGAGTTAGGGCACATTCAAATTGATCCAAATGGCGATCTTTGCCATTGCGGCAATAAAGGGTGTCTAGAAACCGTAGCCAGTTCGTATTCGTTACTGCGTCAAGCTAAGCAAGCCATCGCAGATGGAGAAGAAACCTGCTTAAAACTTGAATCACTGTCAGTGATTAATATTTGTATGGCAGCCAATAACGGCGATCCAGTCGCGCTAAAAATTATCACAAAACTGGGACAACATTTAGGTATGGCAGTCTCTTTAGTCGTCAATATGTTTAACCCAGAGAAAGTCCTTATCGGGGGCGACATTAATGTGGCTAAAGGCATCATCATTCCTGAAGTGATTCGCTGCGTTAAGACTCAAAGCTTGCCTATCTATAATCAAGATTTGGAAATTATGCCAAGTCGTTTTATTAAAAATGCGACGATGCCGGGCGCGGCGCTTATCAAGCAAGCACTGTACGATGGTGAGCTATTGATGAAGCTCGTAGAGGGTTAAGAGCCAGCGACTCTATTAATAACAGGAGAGTGACTATTAGCGCAGGTCACTTTCCATAACGAATTAGTAAACAAAGCACAGCAAGTGCACTTAAACTTGCAGCAATAACCATCAACATATCCAGCCTCCTAATACAGTTATATTAGATAAAGCATTTTCTATGCCAGATCACTAAGTTTTATAATCTGATAATTACTTGTTTAATATCAATGCCTTATATTGCTGTGATTTTCGCTAAAGACAGTTAGAAAACAGATTTAATGCAACATTGCACCTATGTAGGTAGATTGCAGACAAAAAAATACCGGCTAAGTTAGCCGGTATTTAATGTTAGCTATTGAGGCTTACATTACACGCATGCCAGGTTGAGCACCTTCATGCGGTTCAAGAATCCAAAGATCTTTACCACCAGGGCCTGCTGCTAGCACCATGCCTTCTGACATACCAAATTTCATCTTACGTGGTTTTAAGTTAGCCACCATAACAGTGTGCTTACCAATAAGATCTTCTGGCGCATAAGCGGATTTAATACCAGCAAATACCTGACGAGTTTCACCGCCTAAGTCGAGTACCAGTCTTAGCAATTTATTCGCTTTAGGTACAGATTCACATTCAACAATCTTGGCAATGCGTAAGTCAATTTTGGCAAAATCGTCAAATTCGATTTCGTCAGCAATTGGCTCTTTGCTCAGCTCTGTTTCGTTTTTCGCTTGCTCTGCTTTTTCTTTAGCGGCCACTTCTGCTGCTGCATCTTCTTTAGATGCTTCAACCATAGCTTCCACTTTCTTAGGATCGATACGGTTAAATAGCGCTTTGAACTTGCTGATTTCTTGATTCACTAGAGGCGCTTTTACACCATCCCAAGTGAGTTCTTGGTTTAAGAACGCTTCAGTGCGAGCGGCAAGCTCAGGCATCACAGGTTTCAAGTAAGTCATCAGAACGCGGAACAAGTTGATGCCTACAGAACAGATGTCTTGTAGTGCTTTATCTTGGCCTTCTTGTTTTGCAACAACCCAAGGGGCTTTTTCATCAACGTATTGGTTTGCTTTATCAGCAAGAGCGGTAATTTCACGAATAGCACGGCTAAACTCACGAGCTTCATAAAGATCCGCGATACGCTCTGAGGCATCGGCAAATTCTTGATACAGCTCAGGCTCGGCAAAATCTTCAGATAGCTTGCCTGCAAAACGTTTGGTAATAAAACCTGCGTTACGAGAAGCTAGGTTAACGATCTTATTAACTACATCTGAGTTTACACGCTGCGTGAAGTCTTCAAGGTTTAAATCAAGATCATCAATACGGCTATTTAGTTTTGCCGCGTAGTAGTAACGTAAGCACTCAGGATCTAAGTGGTTAAGGTAAGTGCTTGCTTTGATGAAAGTCCCTTTAGACTTAGACATCTTCGCGCCATTTACCGTTACGTAGCCATGTACAAAGACATTGTTTGGTTTACGGAAACCTGCGCCTTCAAGCATTGCTGGCCAAAATAGGCTGTGGAAGTAAACAATGTCTTTACCGATGAAGTGATAAAGTTCTGTCGTGCTGTCTTTTTTCCAGTACTCATCAAAATCAAGATCATCACGTTTGCCACATAGGTTTTTAAATGACGCCATGTAACCAACAGGGGCATCAAGCCATACGTAGAAGAACTTGTCTTTCTCACCTGGGATTTCAAAACCAAAGTAAGGTGCATCACGAGAGATATCCCACTGATGCAAGCCAGATTCAAACCACTCTTGCATTTTGTTTGCCGTTTCATTTTGCAATGAACCAGAGCGAGTCCACTCTTTTAGCATGCTTTCAAACTGTGGCAAATCAAAGAAGAAATGCTCAGAGTCTTTCATAACAGGCGTCGCGCCAGAAACAGCCGACTTAGGGTTAATCAGTTCTGTTGGGCTGTAGGTTTCGCCACAGTTATCACAGTTGTCACCGTATTGGTCTTCTGACTTACACTTAGGGCAGGTTCCTTTTACGAAACGGTCAGGCAGAAACATTTCTTTTTCTGGATCGAAAAGTTGAGAAATGGTGCGGCTAGAGATAAAACCATTCTTTTTAAGCTCAAGATAGATGCTTGAAGCCAATTCACGGTTTTCTTCACTGTGTGTGCTGTGATAGTTATCAAAGCTGATATCAAATCCGGCAAAATCTTTTTGATGCTCATCGCTGACCGCTGAGATCATTTCTTCTGGTGTAATACCCATCTGCTGGGATTTAAGCATGATTGGCGTGCCGTGCGCATCATCAGCACAAACAAAGTTCACTGTGTTGCCACGTAGACGTTGGTAACGCACCCAAATATCAGCTTGAATATGCTCTAGCATATGACCTAAATGGATAGAACCATTGGCATAGGGTAGTGCACAAGTGACGAGCATTTTTCTTAATTCAGTAGTCATACTTAACATTTCGCAGATAGGATAAATTTCTAACCGCTAATATTACCGCAAGCTAGCGATAACGAAAAGCATCTCGCGGATAAATCGCTGCTAGTTTCACTTTCAATACTTATGTTTGGATAATATTGCACGCAAAACAACAAAATGAGCCCTTGATTTGTGTCTATCTAGCCCAACTTAATGAGATGAAGCAAAAATTCACGCTAATATGTAAGGCATATCAGCAAAAGGGAAACATCAATGAACGACAAAACACAACAACTGCACGCTTGGTTAAATCAGTTTCAACATCCACTATTGGTGGCAGAATGGGCCGCAACCCAAGGTGTTGTAACGATTAATGATAAACAAAAAGCCATCGATGTAGAGATTCCCTTTTTAGTCGAGTCTTTGACTCAAGCATTAGGTCAGTGGATATCGGATACTGACGCGCCAGCGGTATGGGAAGAATATACTTTTTATGTTTCAGCGCGCGTGCGTCCATTACAAACCAAAGTGCCGAGCTCTCTTAGCACCATTAAAAACATCATTGCAGTCACGTCCGCTAAAGGTGGCGTGGGCAAATCTACTACAACCGCAAACCTTGCGTTAGCTATCGCCAAACAAGGCGCGACAGTGGGTGTATTAGATGCGGATGTGTATGGCCCATCGATTCCACTGATGTTTGGCACAGTGGGACACTCTTTAGAAGTCATCGACAATAAATGGATGAAACCATTAGAAGCGCATGGCGTATTTACTCAGTCTATCGGCTATCTTATTTCTCGTGATGACGCGGCAGTATGGCGCGGCCCTATGGCATCAAAGGCGTTGATGCAGTTGCTAAAAGAGACTCAGTGGCCAGAGCTTGACTACCTAATTATCGACATGCCACCGGGTACAGGTGATTTGCAGTTGACCTTATCTCAAGATATTCCATTAACCAGTGCGTTAGTGGTCACTACGCCTCAAGATCTTGCTTTAGCGGATGCAATTAAAGGTATTGCTATGTTTGATAAAGCGGATGTGGGCGTGTTAGGTCTGGTTGAAAATATGAGCTATCACGTTTGTAGTAACTGTGGTTCTCATGAAGATATTTTTGGCAGTGGCGGCGCGGTAAAATTAGCCGCTGAAAAAGGCATCTCTGTGCTCGCTCAATTGCCACTGCATCTTAACGTTCGTCGTGATATTGATCAGGGCGTTCCATCAGTGGTTAACCCTGAATCAGCCGAGCAAGCGCAAGGTTATCTGGATCTTGCCGAGCAAGTGGTGAGCCGATTATTCTGGCACGGCAAGCCTCAGCCTGAGCGAATTAGTTTTGTTGAAGTAAAATAATTAAAGAGTTTGTTGAGTATTTGATACCAGTTGGATAATTTACGTTCAATCTTGAATGATTATTATGTTAGTTCTGGTATCAAAGATTATCCGTCTCTATAATTACCCAGTTTTATATCTGTTTTTGTTAGGGTTAATGAATGTCTGAAAAAAATCAATGTGTCATCATCGGCATAGCCGGCGCCTCTGCGTCTGGTAAGAGCTTGATTGCAAGTACCATCTATAACGAGCTACGCGCCAAAGTTGGTCCAGATCAGATTGGAGTTATCACGGAAGACAGATACTACAGTGATCAAAGTCATCTGAGCATGGAAGAGCGTGTAAAAACTAACTACGACCATCCTCAGGCGTTAGACCATGATTTATTGTGTGAGCACCTTCAGCAATTAACCAATGGCGAAGCGGCTGAAGTACCAGAGTACAGCTATACCGAACACACGCGTACACAAAATACGAAAACCATGGCTCCTAAGAAAGTGATCATCTTAGAAGGTATTTTACTGCTAACCGATCCACGCTTGCGTAACCTAATGCACGCAAGTGTCTTTATGGATACGCCACTGGATATTTGTCTGCTTCGCCGCGTGAAGCGTGATGTAGAAGAGCGTGGACGCACGATGGAATCGGTATTAGAGCAATACCAAAAGACGGTTCGTCCTATGTTTATGCAGTTTATTGAGCCATCAAAGCAATACGCGGACATCATTGTTCCTCGTGGCGGTAAAAACCGAATTGCCATTGATGTATTGAAAGCTCATATTGCTAAATTGCTGAAATCTTAGTAATTTATGACTGAGTTGTCAGTTTAGAAAATTTATCATTGGCTGCCTACATACAAGCAGTGAATTATGGTTAAGAATTAAATGGCACAGCAGTGCCATTTTTTATGTCTAGCGTCTGCATAAACGGTGGATAATCGCTCAAAGACGCATGGAAAATTCAGGTTACAGGGAAGAAAAGATGAAGAAGATTTCACTATTTATCGTCACGCCAATCGTGCTTGTGATACTTGCAGTGGTGGCGCTATTGGTATTTGTTGATCCCAATCAGTTTAAACCAATGCTGGTTGAGCAAACAAAAAAGCAAACCCATTTAGATTTGACCATTGATGGTGATATCGGCTGGCAGTTTTTCCCCTCGATTGGATTCTCCCTTGGTAAAACAACCTTGAGTAACCCTGAAGGCTTTACCGCCCCAAACATGCTAAAAGTTGAGCAGGTTGGCCTGGATATCTCGGTTCTGCCACTTCTTAGTAAAGAGCTTAAAATTGGTAACGTGACTTTAATTGGCGCGCAATTTTATATGGAAACTCACGCTGATGGCTCCAGCAACCTTGATGCTTTAACAGGCACTAAGCAAACTGAGTCAACAGACGCAAACTCTGAGCCTCCAGAAGACAACACTGCATCTACGCAAAACAGTGACACTCAATCACAAGCAGAACCTTGGACTATTTCTTTAGCTGGGGTCGATATTAAAGACGCCCTTTTAGAAATTAAAGACGATCAGAACTCACTGTACACGAAACTAGAGAACGTGAATGTCAGTGTGAACAGCTTTGAGTTTGATCAGTGGACGCCAATCAGTTTTAGCTTCTCTGGTGTAAATAATCAGCAAAAATTTGCCATTTCAGGTAAAGCCAACGCCAAAACCGATGCTAAATTTATCGACCATCAAGTCAAAGACGTTGAGTTAAACGGTAGCTTTTCTCAACCAGATTTTAATTTAAGTCAGTTTGAAGTGAAGGTAGACCAATTTAAGTTAGATTCTTGGGCAAATATATCGCTAACCGCAGAAGGCGTAGCGGCGGGTAATGAATTTGATATTACCAGCTCAACCAAAGCGCTACTGCAACAAGATATGGCTACCTTTGCCATCAAAGACTTTGAGTTAGAAACCCCATTAAAAGGTAAAGATCTTAATATGGAGTCGATTAAGCTGAGTTTATCGACCTTCATTCTTGGTGAGCCTGGCGCTTTTCAAGTGGGGTTAAAAGGGCGAGCAGCTGATCTCGATGCCAATCTAGTATTGATGGGCAGTTTAAAGGTCGATGAAAAAATATCGAAAGTGAACGTCGACGGCCTTAATGTGAAAGGTAAAGTAGCTGGGGAGACACTGCCACAAAACCCGATAACTTTGGCAATGAATTCAGATATTGCATTTGATTTAACTCACAACAAATTATCATTACTACTCAAGAAATTCTCCGCTAATGATTTAAATCTTGATGGCAGTGCTAGCGTAGTACTGGCCGATATTCCTAAAGTCCGCTTTAAACTGCACAGTCCACAAATCAATGTTGATGAATGGACAGCAACTCAAACAACGAGTGAAGCAACGCCATCGGCAGAGGCTGCATCAAATTCAACCGCGCAAACTTCATCGCCTGCTACTGAACCTGATTTATCGGTACTGAAAACGGTTGATGTTGCCGGCAACATTCGCATTGATAAACTCCAAGCAAATAATGCCAAACTGCAAAATGCTTATACCGATATTGCAATTAAAGACGGCGTATTTAATTTACGAGCACTCAAAGCCAATCTTTATAAAGGCAGCATTAATGCTAAAGCGGTGATTAACGCAAAAAATCCAGTCGCAACTTATGACATTGATGCCAAAGTAAAAAATGTCCAAGTAGGCCCATTGCTGGTGGATGTTGCCGATAACAACACTTTGGAAGGTACGGGTAATATTGATGTTGATCTGCGCGGAAAAAGCTTGATTCCAGATGAGCTTAAGAAGCATTTGGCAGGTACTGTGCAAGTGAAATTTGCCGATGGTGCGATTAATGGCATTAACGTGGCGCAACTTATTCGTACTAACTATGCCAAATTTAAGGGCGAGAAAGTGCCGGCAGACAATGAACCTAAGAAAACAGACTTTAGTTCAATGGATGCACTGGTTAAGTTAAATAAGGGCGTTGCGACATTATCGAATGTTTCAGTGCAATCACCGTTGTTGCGTATCAAAGCAAGTGGTAATGCTAACTACTTGGTTGAGACCATGGATATTTTGTCTAAAACATCAGTGGTAGGTTCGCTAGAAGGTCAGGGCGGTCAAACAATTGATGACTTGACGGATTTGACGATTCCACTACGCATTAAAGGCAGTTGGGCAAGCCCTAAAGTCAGTTTAGATTTGGCGGCATTGCAACAACAAGAGCTTGAAAAAAATAAGAAAAAGTTGGAAGAAAAGGCTAAGAAAGAAGCTGAGCGTGGACTTAAAAAACTGTTTGGTGATAGCGCTGACAGCAATGACACCAAGAAAATGGCCGATTCTTTATTGAAGAAACTGTTTTAATTAATCACGATTAAGCCATTAATTTAATCGGGTATAAAACGAGAAAGCCGAGATAACATTATGTTAGCTCGGCTTCTTTAATTTGTACTCAGTGATAACCGATTACCAATCGACTCAGAGTGAGATCTCCAGCGTTATTAGAACAAAATCATGTGCATTATAGGAGCAAGTCTTTGTGGCATGGATGCCACAATGAAGCCATCAAGGATGATTTCACGGCGTCTTGTGGAGATGATGCACATGATGGGTTGATAAGTGTTCACTCCTCGTTCAGCCTACCAATCGACCCCTTTGCGGGCTTTAATTCCAGATTCAAAAGCATGCTTTACATTACGCACTTCGGAAACGGTATCAGCCAGTTCTATAATTGAACGGTGCGCGCCGCGACCGGTAATGATGACTGATTGTTGGCTTGGGCGCTGTTTAAGAGCGTTAAGCACCTCATCTAAGTCAATGTAATCATAGCTCACCATATAAGTCAGCTCATCTAATAGCACCACATCAAGGCTTGGGTCTTGTAGCATGGCTTTACACTCAGTCCACACTTGCTGAGCCGCTAGGGTATCTGATTCTTTATCTTGAGTGTTCCAAGTAAAGCCTGTAGACATCACATGAAAGGCAACCCCAAGCTTTTCTAGCAGGTTACGCTCTCCGTTGTCCCAAGTGCCTTTAATAAACTGAGCCACACCACATTGAAACCCATGACCGACGGCGCGAGCTACCGTACCAAAGCCTGAGGTTGATTTTCCTTTGCCATTACCGGTGATAACCAGTAACAGTCCCTTTTCTTCGGTTGCTTCTGCGATTCTGGCATCAACTTTTTCTTTGAGTTTTTGCTGACGCTGTTGGTGACGATCCTGTGCTTGAGTCATTACGCTTCCTTTGTTTTGCGGTCTAGGACTATGATAAACACAGTTTGTCGCGACAGAAAAGAGATGATCTTGTAATGAGACACATTTTATAGGGGCAGTCGTGCAGGGTGAGATCACGAACGTTATTTGAACAAAATTATGTGCATTATCGGAACAAGCCTTTGTAACATGAGTTTGTGGCATGGATGCCACAATGAAGCCATCAAGGATGATTTCACGGCGTCTTGTGGAGATGATGCACATGATTGGTCGATAAGTGTTCAGTCATGCGTTTGCCTAGGGCAGTCGTGAGTGCGATGTTGATTAGTCGAATGGGTAATATATTAAAAATGCACTTTTAATATAGGCAATAAATGCAATAGAAATCAGTCTCTATATATTTAAGACTCACTTTGGTTGCTATTATGTTAACTAATATAGTTGGTTGTTGTTTTGTTTTTGTGGTTATTCGGGTGGCTTATTGTTTTGATTATGTTTCGTCGGAATGGTTGAGAATTGAAATAAATCACAAAAGTAACTAAATGTAAAAAATCTCGAGATAAATGTATCTAACATTGATTTGACCCCCTTTATCTCTGGTAAAGCTCTGGTAATTTGTAGTGGTAGTTAAATATCACTGAGGTTTATTAATATGCTAGAGCTTCTTATTGGGTTGGTTATTACCATCGCAGTTGGTTATTTTATAATTAAAGGTTATCGAGCCGCAGGTATATTACTTGTCGCGGGTATATCGTTACTTATTTTAACTGGTTTACTGGGACATACAGTATTACCAGCAAAAGTAGCATCAACAGGGAATACATTTACCGATGCTTTAGAGTTTGTGAAGTATATGCTTCAGTATCGAGGCGGTGGTTTAGGTCTACAGATCATGTTGTTATGTGGTTTTGCAGCTTACATGACCCACATTGGTGCTAACAATGTAGTGGTAAAACAGTTTTCTAAACCCCTTTCTGTTATCAAATCGCCTTATGTATTGTTAGTGGCTGCTTATATTGTGGCCTGTTTAATGTCTTTGGCTGTGAGCTCTGCAACTGGTTTGGGTGTGCTATTAATGGCAACACTATTCCCAATGATGACTGCGATGGGTATTTCTCGCCCGGCAGCAGTAGCGGTATGTGCATCGCCTGCGGCAATTATCTTGTCACCAACTTCGGGTGATGTTGTAGTGGCGGCGGAAAAATCGGGTATGGCTTTGGATGTGTTTGCTGTGCAAACCGTACTGCCTGTTTCTATCTGCGCCATCATTGTGATGTCTGCTGCGGCATTCTTCTGGAATAAATACTTAGATAAAAAAGAAAATACTCCAATGGAGAAAGTTGACCTTTCTGATATGAAAGTGACGGCTCCGACATTTTATGCGGTACTGCCTTTCTTACCTATCTTCGGTGTTTTTCTATTTAATGGCCGTACCATTCCGGGTCTGTCTTTGGATATTTATACTATTGTCGTTTTATCTATCTTCATCAGTGCTGTTGTTGATTACATCGTGAAACGCTTTGACGGTAAGCGCACTCTAGAAGATTTAGACTCATGCTATAACGGTATGGCAGATGCCTTTAAAGGCGTGGTGATGCTATTGGTTGCCGCTGGTGTATTTGCCCAAGGCTTAATGTCTATTGGCGCAATTGATCATCTGATTCACCTTGCTGACCATGCAGGCGCAGGCGCTGTAGCATTAATGCTATTGCTTACTGGTTTGACGGTTGCAGCAGCGATTGCCACAGGTTCAGGTAATGCACCTTTCTATGCGTTTGTAGAATTAGCCCCTGCTCTTGCTGGTAAAATGGGCATTAACCCTGCGTTTCTTATTATCCCAATGCTTCAAGCGTCTAACCTAGGTCGTACCATTTCACCTGTATCTGGCGTCATCGTGGCAACCTCTGGTATGGCTAAAATCAGTCCATTTGAAGTGGTAAAACGTACCAGTGTGCCAGTATTGTGTGGCCTAGCCACTGTGATTGCAGGTACTGTTTTCTTAGTTCCAATGACAGTGTAATCGGCATAGGAAAATCATTCATAAAAGCTCTTCTTTCGAGGAGCTTTTTTCGAGGTAATTATGACAATTTCTTTTAATCTAGATACCTATATAGAGCAGCTTTCAAACTTGGTAAATATCGATTGTGGCAGTCACAATCCGCAAGGGGTGGCTAAGGTTGCTGACGTGTTAGCACCAATGTTTGAAAGCATTGGTTTTCACGTTGTTAGACATAATATTCATCATGATGCTGGTCCATGTTTAGAGATCACTAACAAGCCCAATGCTGAGCATTATGACGTGATGCTATGTGGTCATATGGATACGGTATTTCCTGATGGCACGGTGGCAAAACGTCCGTTAACTCGTGATGATGAAAAGATTTACGGCCCGGGTGTTACTGATATGAAGTCGGGCATTTTAAGTGCTTGGTATGCATTGCAAATGCTGCCACAAGCACAAAAAGAAAAGCTGTCTATTGTCATTGCCCTTAACTGCGATGAAGAAATCGGTTCTCGTTACTCAAGAGAGTGGGTGGAAACACTGGCTCGTAAAAGTAGCAAAGTGTTGGTGTGTGAAGCCTCGCGTGCTAACGGTAACTTAATTCGTTCTCGTAAAGGGAATGCTAAGTATGAATTAACCTTTAATGGTGTAGCCTCTCATGCAGGTTCCGCCTTGCAAGATGGTGTGTCCGCTATTTATGAATTTAGCCACTGGGCATTAGCCATTAAAAATCTAGTCAACCTAGAAACGGGCACCACTATGAATGTGGGCACAGTTAAAGGTGGGGTTGCGGTTAACGTAGTACCTGACTACACACAAGCAATTGTGGATTTACGTTTTTGGAATAACGAAGAAGCACAAGTGATTCACAACACACTGCTGAACATGGCGGAAAATCCTTTTGAAGCGGGCGCGAGTGTTGAAGTAAAACGTCTGGCATTTAAGCCGGCGATGATTCCAACCGACGAGACAGAAGCGCTAATTACTATGGTCAGCGCAGAAGCGGACAAGCTTGATCTTGTTTATGATTGGGAAAATGCTGGTGGCGGATCTGATGGCAACTTTACCGCGAATGTGGGCACGCCAACCCTTGATGGTTTTGGTCCATCAGGCGCGGGGCTTCATTCAGATAAAGAGTATCTACTGATCAATACCATTGAGCCAAGACTGGTGTTATTGGTTAACGTGCTTAATCAGTTGTAGACTTCACAATCTACAGACTAAAAAGCCCGTGCTACATCGTTTAAAAGCGATTTAGCACGGGCTTTGTATTTATTTAATTAAGAACTATTTATAGGTTGGGTAATCCGTTAAGCCTTTTTCACCACCACCAAATAGTGTATCTGGGTTATGTTGCGCTAATGGCGCGCCAGTTTTAATACGCTGTGGAAGATCAGGGTTTGCAATAAATGGTCGACCAAAACCAATCATGTCAGCTAATCCTTCTTCGATAGCAGTCGCGCCAGTATCAGCTTTATAACGGCCTGCATAAATCAGAGTATTTTTAAACGCTTCACGCAGAGCAACTTTAAACTCTTTTGGTGTATCAGGCGCATCATCCCAATCTACTTCTGCAATGTGCAGATAAGTAATGTTATGGGAATCAAGCAATTTTGCCGCTTCGGTGTAAGTATGCACAGGGTTTGCATCTACAGTGCCGTTTAGCGTAGTAAGAGGCGCAAGACGAACACCAACGCGCTCAGCGCCAATAGCATCAACCAGTGTTGTAACCACTTCATCAAGAAAACGCAGACGATTTTCTAAGCTGCCACCGTATTCATCGGTGCGGTTGTTTGATTCTGAATCAATAAATTGATTGATAAGATAACCATTCGCAGCATGCAATTCGACACCATCAAAGCCAGCCTCAATTGCATTTAGCGCACCTTGATGAAATTCAGCAACCACAGCTTTAATGTCGCTAACGCTCATTTCGCGAGGTTCAACCACATCCACAAAACCGGGTTCGTCCGTGCCGTTATCAATAAATACCTTTACGTTTTCAGCCTTAATTGCTGATGAAGAGACAGGCTGATTGCCATTGATATTATCAGGGTGAGTCACACGGCCTACATGCCATAGCTGAGCAAAAATTGCGCCGCCCTTGGCATGTACTGCATCGGTCACTTTTTTCCAGCCGGCAATTTGTTCAGGACTGTAGATACCCGGTGTCCAAGCGTATCCTTTACCCATTGGCGAGATTTGCGTACCTTCAGAAATAATAAGACCGGCTTCTGCGCGCTGGGCGTAGTAAGTGGCCATTATATCATTGGCGACATCACCTGGTTGTGAAGCTCTTGAGCGAGTCATAGGCGGCATCACAATGCGGTTTTTTAAGGTGATATTACCAAGTTGAAGTGGCTGAAATAGTGCTGAACTCATGGGGAACCCTTACGGTATTTGATTACTGAGCCTAGACTATCAGCCATTACCGTGGTCAAAAAGTGCAAAACAAACAAAATACTTTTACTTGTTTTGCAACAATCGACCTAATAAAGGAGCAGGGAAGGTTAAGCTAAGTAACTTTCGATACCATTTAAGAACATTTGTACCGCAATCATCAGTAGCAACATGCCCATTAGACGCTCAATAGCCTCAAGCCCTTTCTCGCCAACCACTCTTTCGAACAGTTCCGAGAACATTAAAATAACCGCAGAGGCAAACCAAGCACCAATTAAAGCAATCGACCAGTCTGTCATACGCTCAGGCGCTTGGTGAGCAAGTAAAATTAATGCGGCAATAATAGAGGGACCAGCCATCAAAGGGATAGCAAGAGGCACTATAAGAGGCTCTTCGCCTGCGCCTAGACTTGCGCCAAGACCACCTTCGGGAGGAAAGATCATCTTCAAACTGATTAAAAATAAAATGATCGCGCCAGAAATAGAAACCGCTTCATTGTTAAGCCCCAAAAAGCCTAAAATCTTTTCGCCAGCAAACAAAAATAGCAACATCACTACCAGAGCAATCAATAGCTCTCTGATAATCACAATACGACGTCGTTTCTTATCAATATGTTTTAACATGGAACTAAAAATGGGTAAGTTGCCCATAGGATCCATAATAAGAAAAAGCATCACCGCAGCTGAAATAGTGTCCATTTTATATCCTAAAATTAAGGCGAATCCGATATAGGCGGTGATTATGAAACAGGAACTATCAGCCTGTACAGCACATTAATGAACTATTTATTTTAATACCAACGCAGTGGCATATTTATGGGCAGAATAAAGCGAAATAAAATGAATTAATCGTTTTGTTGATTTGAATTTAATCCGCATTCTTCGCAAAATTTGAATAAAAATAAAGCATCCGTTTTAGCAAAGATTGTCCATGAGCAAAAGCTATGATAAAAATACGTCTACGTCCCCTTAGTTCAGCTGGATAGAACAAGGACCTCCTAAGTCTTAGACACAGGTTCGAATCCTGTAGGGGACGCCACTTCATATATACTTGCTTTAAAACTCAATGATTTAGATTACACCTGCCTTTGGGATGCCTTTACACTTTAGTCCTATTTTAGCCGTTTTCTGTTGTGCCAAATCTTTATCGCTTAGTTTGTGACTGAGAAACTAAATGTTTTCTTTTTTTTATGCGGGTGAGGGAATGGGTAAAGGAGGATCTGTTAAATCTGAGTATATGAAAATGTATGCTCTGCCCGATTATTGTCACTGCAATTAGTAATAACAGGGCATACATTTGCGAAGTATTTATTATTGTTCTAAGTCTAGTTTATAAAAACTAGCTTTAGCATAATCGCCTGCGGCTATGCCATTATTTTTACATCCAACAGGGCCAACATTGCACTGGTTATATACACCTGCTTTGAAATGCAATACAGATTGCGCATAACCCTCGTCATAAGTGTTGCCAAGGTAGTGGCCTTTAGCAATATTCATGACAAATGTTTTCTTAATCGGTTTAGCTGAATCTAGATTTTTAATAAATTCTAGGTGCATTTCCTCACCCACAACATCAATGCTATAAGCAAATTTCTCGCCTAGTTTAATGCCATCAGTTGGTGCTGGTTGACCGTAACGAATTTTTGATTTGCCGAAAACATCATGTGATACATCAAGACGTTTTGACTTATTTATGCCAGTAGCATTGTTCTCATAATTCCAATAAACCGAACCATACTCTTGATCAGGTAGTTTACGATAAAAAATCTTTAGTGGTTCGTTATCTTTTGAATGAATTTGACCGATTACAACACTAAATGAATCGTTGTTACGATGGTCGCCACTGGTACTTACGTGGTCAACAGAAAGAACGGCACTCAGTTTCCCACCAATTGCACCATAGTTTTGCGCATTGTCATGAGTAGAAAGCACAAAATTAGCACTAGGTTTAAATTCGTTAATGCCTTCAGTTGGATCTAACATTGCATGTAATTCAGAACGTGCATTTTTTGAATTTGGAGTCGTCATAGCTTTGTTGGGTGCAACAAAAACCATGGCACCGGTTTTTTTGTCAGTATAAAACCAATCTGAATGCGTATACCCCTTATTTAACTGCTTTACAGAGACTTCCATCACCTGATCTTTACGTTCAGGCTTAGTATCTTCCATAGGAACGTTCAACATCCACTTTGATAAGTCGAAATTTTCAGATGGTAGTTTGTGTGGATTTATCGCCGCCGATGCTAATGTCGAACAAGATAAACCAAGAATGAGAGTAAGTACTTTTAATTTACAGTTGAACATTATGATCCCTCTGGATTGGTAATATTTCCTTACCATAAAATAATACAAAACAAAGAAATGAAGCCTGTGTCACAATTCAGGCAAGGCATTGAATATAATAGATATTTTTGCTGATAAGTATGTTATGCGCAAGGTTTCCTATGGGGGTGTTGTTAAAACTAATACATTCAGACTAAATAATGATTAGCCAGTGATCTACAAAGTGATGCACATCGATGGGATTGAAAGTCATTTGGCGGAAATTAGTGATGGTTTGAGTAATTTTGGTTTATGACTTCATTTAGAGTGCTGAAATTTATCTGTAACTAATTGAAATGTAAGTTTTATTGAGAACGTTTGCTTTATTTGTGTTCAACTGCGCAGATTTCAACTTTAGTCTTAGGCTCTGTTTGGATTACGTATCATGATGACAAGTTAATATGGGCATCATCGTAATTTTAATAGTAGCTCATCGAATGAATTCTAAATAGATATGTCTAGCATTAGAATCGCAAGTTGTTGCCGAAGATCTCAGATTGATTAGACCAAAATAGCTCAATCTGGGTCATTACAGAGGCGCTTACCAATGTCAAAGCTAAGAACATAAGGTATGCCCAATAGTAAATATGGGGGTATGGGAGAGATCTACTTCCAGAGTTGTTTGGTCAACAAGGCCCTATGAATATTAACCGCCTTCTTAGAGGCGGTTAATATTGAAGGTTATTAATTAAAGCAAGCTTTAATCATACTAGGGTTAACCCATGGAGAACCTATATATTTATTGCTCGTTAAGTACGCAATAGCCTTTCCATTTTTAACTAACTTTGGTGGTTGAGTTGTATATTCATTGAAAGGTGAATACTGTGAGTACTTTCCACCATAAATGCCAAATGAGTTCCATATGCTACTGGTGGAGTATTTTCCGCCGTAAGTACCAAATTGATTTAAGACTGAATCAGAACTAAATTTATTTACGATTGAGCCTAAATGCTGTCCATCTGCTGCTGTTATTGTTGCCCCATTAATTGAATAGCATACGTTTAAAATTGAATTATCTGTAGTAGTTACTGTTGCGGGAGTAACAGCAGATTGGAACACTGGTTGAGAAACTACAGGCTTACTTGTAAGTGCTTTAATATAAGCATCTTTATCTGAAGATCTATAAAACTGGAAGTTATCTTTACCTAATGTTGGGTTGGATATATTTAATGCGATGTCTAGCATATTGATAGTATTTGAGCTTGAGATAGAGATACTAATACTTGATGTTCTTAAAACTTGATCATTAGAGTCTTTAAATCCCATGTTAGTCGATATTATACACGATGGGCCAGCTTGTAACTGTTTAGGTTGGCTTACCGTTCTTACTACTACAGAATCTAACGTATTACCATTTTCATCTTTAGCTTCAAACGTATGGATAATTTCAGCTCCACATTCAACAGGGAAAAGCGGGACATCAGATAATTCATAATAATAATTAGGTAATTTCAATGAATTAGAGAAAAAGTTAAATAATGAACGACCTGTGGATTTGTAATACTCGACTCCGTCACCTTTTGAAGTAACAGTGCCTAATTCACTTAATTCATTAAAAGCCTGTTGTGAGCTATCGAGTAAAGAAAACTTAAAGGTAAGTGAAGAACTTGTTTTGAGTAGGCTACCTCGAACAGTTTCTGAGCTAGTTAAAGATTCTAGATCAAAACTACTTTTACCATTAGATTGCATGAGTTGATAGGGGGGATTATTTAAGTGAGCAACGTGCTTGACTGATATTGTGATACTTGAGTTTTTATCAGTATCTAAGTCGGCTGTTCCTTGTTTAGAATTTACGTCCGTTGTTTCTTTATTATTTGATATAACTGTCAAGTCTTGAGTTGTTTTAGTTCCAGCTGTTAAAGAATCTGAACCATCAGAAGAGCCTCCACCACATCCAACTAGAAAGGTGGAAGTAAGTAATGACAATCCGATTAATTTGAAACTTGTTAATTTGTTCACTTTTTGTCCTTTAGGCAGATATGCCTATATCAATATGTTCATCACGGTACTTTGCGTTATCGGCGCTAGTTAACCAGAATAAAAGGTGTAAAAAGATGAACAGTAGTATTATTTTAGTTCCTGTTAATGTTGTTTGTGACAAGCAAAAAGCTATTAACATATTGAAAAGATGTTTTTTGTTGTTATTGATTCTTTCAAATAATTAAGTTAGCTATTGCTCTTTATCTTAAACATTTAGTTGGTCATATCGTATATTCCAAATAACTTATTTGGCTCATCTATAGTTCTTTTCTTAATTAATGCTTCCTGATTGGGATGCTGGCTTTGGTGCTTGTAAAGAGAGGAAAGATTATGTCTGTAGCGGTGACTTCTACATCTAATTTAACTAATGCGGATACTTTGTCTTTGTTGAGGAAGGTGGATCTTAACTTGATTGTGGTGTTTGAAGCTGTGATGGCGGAGCGTAATGTGACTCGGGCGGCTAAGATCTTGAATATGTCACAGCCTGCGGTGAGCAATGCTTTGTCGCGTTTACGCGTATTGTTTGATGATGAGTTGTTTGAGCGCGTGGGGCGGGGCATTATGCCGACTGCTCGTGCTCAGAGGCTACAAAGTGCACTGGGTCATGCGATGCATATTATTAAAGATGAGTTGCCTAACAGCGCTTTTGATCCTGCGACTTCGTGTAAGAACTATAACATTGTCTTTCGCGCGCCGATGGATCAACGATATGTGACAGCACTTATTAAGCATGTGCAGCAACTTGCGCCAAAGGTGTCTTTATCACTTAGCTCCGAAGTCAGCCCTATCTATGATAGCTTGAATAAAAATATTGATTTTGTCATAGATGTTGAACCTATTAATAACCAAGGTTTTACTAGTTGTATGTTAGCGTCTGATGAATTGGTGATAGTGATGGCGCAAGATCATGCTCGATTGGCTTCTTTAACTAATGTGAGCTTTGAAGCATTACAAAATGAAAAAATGGCAATCACCGCTAATTTACAACAACGTTTGCTGGCAATGAATGTCGCAGTTAATATCTGGAATCGGGAGCAAAAGCCTACATTTATCTCACATAGTATTGATGAAGTTTTGTCGGTCGTTTCAAAAACAGATGTAATAACCATAGCGCCAAGAAAAATCATTGAACAGGCTACAAGCGAGTTTGCAATTCAAACGTTATCTTTACCGAGTACAGATAATAGATTAACAACTTATTTAAATTGGCATCAAGCTAATGATAAAGAAGGCTCACATTGTTGGATGCAACAACAGATTAATAGGGTATTTGATCAAACTGTGCCGTATGTTATTGCGTAAGCTTTAAGTAATTACAGATAAATTGTATCGATAAGAAGTGTGGCTTATATATTGATTCTTGTCATAATTTATTTATGAACTTAAAGTTTTAAGATCTTTTAGACCTTGAGTTTTAAAATGAAAAAATTAATTAAAGCCTTCATTAACGATCAAAAAGGGGTGACAGTCATCGAATATGGAATGATGGGTGTCGCTCTTGCTACTACTCTTGCCTTTATTATGGGCGATCAAAATACAGGTTTTGTCTCAGCACTCATTTCTTTATACCAATCTCTTACCACTGCCATTCAATCTGCATAAAAATCACCCTTTAAATGGTGCTTAATTCACCGCATCAATTTACAAATTTATTACAGATTTAATCATCTGGATTAATGTCGCAAAAACTTGATTATCAGGCTTAGGTTAAATTTTTGGTTCTGCTAGATACTTTGTGATGCCAGTCACTTAATCTTAATGTATCTACTTACACTTTGAATATTTTAGTTGGTAATTTGTTAAGTTTATGTTTCAGCGGTCTTGCTTGGTGTTTTAGTGTCTCTTGGGTGTGGTGGGCTGTGCTTTTATTCTAAGACTGACTTTTGGGGATTCCCTAACATAATGATTTAACAAGGAACTTAAACATGTTTAAAGCTTTTTTGACTCGTTTTATTAAAGATGAACGCGGTGTGACTGCGATTGAGTATGGTCTGATTGCTGTAGCTATTGCTGTAGCCATAGGTGGTGCTGTTTTAACCATTGGAGATGAACTACTAGTCACATTTAATGAAATTGCCGCAAAATTAACTGCTGGAAAGGCAGGCTAAAATAACGTTGCTGTTATTTTTAATAATAAGTCTATATTGCGTATTCCGGTGATTGCGATCAGCTGTTTCGGTTTATTCCGATCACCAGATCCTGCCGTTTTTCTCTCTTCTTATTTTTACTCTAAGTGATCGGATTGCGCCAGTTTTCTCATTGATTCACCTCCCAGTTCTATTCGATGACTATTGTGTACGAGCCGATCCATTAGCGCGTCTGCAACGGTAGCGTTACCGATCATGTTGTACCACTCCTTTACGGGTAATTGGCTGATGACGATTGTGCTGCTGTTTTGATAACGATCTTCAAGCACTTCTAGTAAGTGACCCGCATGCTCT
>NZ_LZFW01000056.1 GCF_001676025.1 Vibrio sp. UCD-FRSSP16_30 | reverse complement strand
TAGTCCGGATTGGAGTCTGCAACTCGACTCCATGAAGTCGGAATCGCTAGTAATCGTGAATCAGAATGTCACGGTGAATACGTTCCCGGGCCTTGTACACACCGCCCGTCACACCATGGGAGTGGGCTGCAAAAGAAGTGGGTAGTTTAACCTTTCGGGGAGGACGCTCACCACTTTGTGGTTCATGACTGGGGTGAAGTCGTAACAAGGTAGCCCTAGGGGAACCTGGGGCTGGATCACCTCCTTATACGATGATTATTCACGATGAGTGTCCACACAGATTGATTAGGTTTAGAAAGTTAGAGCAGGAAACTTCCAGATGGGGCTATAGCTCAGCTGGGAGAGCGCCTCGCTGGCAGCGAGGAGGTCTGCGGTTCGATCCCGCATAGCTCCACCATCTTTAAGTGTTTTTTGTTCTAAAAGAATATTTAAAAATGGTTATTTTCCTTTTTTAGGAAATAAACATGCTCTTTAACAATTTGGAAAGCTGACGAACAATAATGTGATTTCATTATTGTTCAAATTTAAAAGTTCTCAAATCCTAGTGATTTAATCATTAGGTACCAACACACATTCAAGTGTTCTTGGGAATAACATCATTGCCTGATGTTATTCAAATTTGAGTCCGGCAAAATCGATGTTTACTTCTGCTTTTTAAAGCGGAAATAAACAATAGTTATCTCGCTCATAATAAAGAGATAGCGCACCTTGGAAACGACATACTACGTTGTAGCAAACGTATTGCGTTAAGCAAGACCCTTTGGGGTTGTATGGTTAAGTGACTAAGCGTACACGGTGGATGCCTTGGCAGTCAGAGGCGATGAAAGACGTAATAACTTGCGATAAGCCCAGATTAGGTAGTAATAACCATTTGAGTCTGGGATTTCTGAATGGGGAAACCCACGTGCATAAGCACGTATCGTTATGTGAATACATAGCATAACGAGGCAAACCCGGGGAACTGAAACATCTAAGTACCCGGAGGAAGAGAAATCAACCGAGATTCCGAAAGTAGC
>NZ_LZFW01000055.1 GCF_001676025.1 Vibrio sp. UCD-FRSSP16_30 | reverse complement strand
GCTGCT
Organism: Vibrio sp. UCD-FRSSP16_30; assembly: GCF_001676025.1. GTDB lineage: Bacteria > Pseudomonadota > Gammaproteobacteria > Enterobacterales > Vibrionaceae > Vibrio. The sequence continues at coordinate 1,073 of NZ_LZFW01000055.1, read as the reverse complement.
ATCTGTACTACTTTGTCAAAAGTATACGGTGGTGAAGCTAAAGATTTCGCATCTATCGATAACGCTCCTGAAGAGCGTGAGCGCGGTATCACAATCGCTACTTCTCACGTAGAGTACGATACTCCTGAACGTCACTACGCACACGTAGATTGTCCTGGACACGCCGATTATGTTAAAAACATGATCACTGGTGCTGCTCAAATGGACGGCGGTATCCTAGTTGTTGCTGCTACAGATGGCCCTATGCCACAAACACGTGAGCACATCCTACTTGGTCGTCAGGTTGGTATTCCTTACATCATCGTATTCATGAACAAATGTGACATGGTTGATGATGAAGAACTACTTGAACTAGTAGAAATGGAAGTTCGTGAACTTCTTTCTGAATACGAATACCCTGGAGATGAYCTTCCAGTAATTCAAGGTTCTGCACTTGGCGCTCTAAACGGCGAAAAAGAGTGGGAAGACAAGATTGTTGAGCTTGCAGAAGCACTAGATTCTTACATTCCACTTCCAGAGCGTGCTGTTGATCAACCGTTCCTACTTCCTATTGAAGATGTATTCTCAATTCAAGGTCGTGGTACTGTTGTTACTGGTCGTATCGAGCGCGGTATCCTACGTGTAGGTGACGAGATCGAAATCGTTGGTATCAAAGAAACAACTACTACTACTTGTACTGGTGTTGAAATGTTCCGTAAACTGCTTGACGAAGGTCGTGCAGGTGAGAACGTTGGTGCACTTCTACGTGGTACTAAGCGTGATGACGTTGAACGTGGCCAAGTACTTGCTGCTAAAGGTTCAATCAACCCACACACTAAATTTGAGTCAGAAGTGTACGTTCTTTCAAAAGACGAAGGCGGCCGCCACACTCCTTTCTTCAAAGGTTACCGTCCACAGTTCTACTTCCGTACAACTGACGTAACAGGCGACATCACTCTACCGGAAGGTGTTGAGATGGTAATGCCAGGCGACAACGTTCAAATGACTGTTGAGCTAATCGCTCCAATCGCAATGGACGAAGGTCTACGCTTCGCAATCCGTGAAGGTGGCCGTACTGTTGGTGCTGGTGTTGT
>NZ_LZFW01000054.1 GCF_001676025.1 Vibrio sp. UCD-FRSSP16_30 | reverse complement strand
TGATGGGGTCGCAGGTTCAAATCCCGCAGTAGCCACCACTTACAATGTTATTTAGACGAACCATGAGTCTTCTTAACTATACTCTTCGCTAGAGTAAAAGCTTTGCTGCGGTCGTGGCGGAATTGGTAGACGCACCAGATTTAGGTTCTGGCGCCGCAAGGTGTGAGAGTTCAAGTCTCTCCGACCGCACCATTATTTAGATATCTTAAATGATATCACTGTTGGGCTATCGCCAAGCGGTAAGGCACTGGCTTTTGATGCCAGCATTCCCTGGTTCGAATCCAGGTAGCCCAGCCATTATTACAACGTTCAGTTGATTCTCCAATCGTCAACTGTGACTATGCTCTTGCTAAGAGATTAAATCAGCAACGCGGACGTGGCGGAATTGGTAGACGCACCAGATTTAGGTTCTGGCGCCGCAAGGTGTGAGAGTTCAAGTCTCTCCGTCCGCACCATATTTAAAGATAGAGTTCTTAGAACTTTTTCTGTTGGGCTATCGCCAAGCGGTAAGGCACTGGCTTTTGATGCCAGCATTCCCTGGTTCGAATCCAGGTAGCCCAGCCACTTTTAAGTGGATGTTCATTTTATTATGAGCAGACAACGTTATTGAGATTCACCAATCATCTCTTTAACTACACTCTTGCTAAGAGATTAAATTAGCAACGCGGACGTGGCGGAATTGGTAGACGCACCAGATTTAGGTTCTGGCGCCGCAAGGTGTGAGAGTTCAAGTCTCTCCGTCCGCACCATATTTAGATTTAAAGATGTTATTTTTAAATCATATAATGTGGCTACTTAGCTCAGCTGGTTAGAGCACATCACTCATAATGATGGGGTCGCAGGTTCAAATCCCGCAGTAGCCACCACTTACAATGTTATTTAGACGAACCATGAGTCTTCTTAACTATACTCTTCGCTAGAGTAAAAGCTTTGCTGCGGTCGTGGCGGAATTGGTAGACGCACCAGATTTAGGTTCTGGCGCCGCAAGGTGTGAGAGTTCAAGTCTCTCCGACCGCACCATTATTTAGATATCTTAAATGATATCACTGTTGGGCTATCGCCAAGCGGTAAGGCACTGGCTTTTG
>NZ_LZFW01000053.1 GCF_001676025.1 Vibrio sp. UCD-FRSSP16_30 | reverse complement strand
TTCGTATGGAACATGATCCTTCTTTCGTTAATTTTTCTTTGTTGTTGAAAATCTTGTAGGCAGCTGAGGAGCATCTGGTTCGTATGTTTGAGGGTGGAATGCTCTGTGCACTTCATGCAAAGCGTGTTACCCTTAGTAAGTTGATTTAATTTTTATGTCTTTCCCCTGTTTTTATTTTCATCGATCATATATTATTTACAAACTTATTATACATAAATATACTCCTTTTTATTTTGATGATGAATGAAGCTTTATCTTGGTTACATTCAAACAGATAATGAATCTTCTGTTACTAATATCAATTAGACTTCAAACGATATCCTACAGTCAGTAATATGTATACTAGAGAAAGAGGAAAACTGAAGTAGCGTAGTTGTTGGGAACATCTTTCATTGTTTTCATCAAAGCGCTTGGAGCTTTAACTTATCATGTCCATTATTTCCCATCCTTTTAATTTGGTATCACATTTTTAAAAAAACACCACTATTGCCTTTACCGTGTAAAGAGAGGGTACATTACATGCTATAGCTGTGAAATGCAGTTTACAGAATTCGGATTCCCTGCAGTCACAGGGATCTCCCATTCATTCATTCGGAAGATTGGTGACCGTTCAATCAAGATTGGACGGTCCAAAACATTTTAGGTTTTAATTTTATTTTATAATTCAAAAAGCYGAGCTTGAATCTAAACCGTCTGGTATGTGTGGCACCAGAGACTGCAAAGAGCTGGATCCCTATTAGCCATCTCTATTCATACGAGTTGCAGGAGATGTGCTTGGATGACTATTTTACTAAGATCAACAATTTTTATTAACATTAACAGGAAAAGTTATGTCACTCTTAGGCAGAGATATTTTTGTGTTGTTTTCCTGTGGGAGCTAGTTTCATATTGTCACCAATAAACTTGTGTTGACAATTTTTTTTTTTTGATGAGCCGAAGACTCTAACAGAGTTTTATTTATCTAGAGGAAAATAAATGGACAGAATACAAAAACTAAACTTTTTTTAGCTAGTATAGCAGATATTTTCCAGTTATAATTTTGTCTCTGCTGTATAAGTTGATTATAACTTTCCCTTATGAATAGTATTTTCATGT
>NZ_LZFW01000052.1 GCF_001676025.1 Vibrio sp. UCD-FRSSP16_30 | reverse complement strand
AAATCCCAGACTCAAATGGTTATTACTACCTAATCTGGGCTTATCGCAAGTTATTACGTCTTTCATCGCCTCTGACTGCCAAGGCATCCACCGTGTACGCTTAGTCACTTAACCATACAACCCCAAAGGGTCTTGCTTAACGCAATACGTTTGCTACAACGTAGTATGACGTTTCCAAGGTGCGTTATCTCTTTATTATGAGCGAGATAACATTCGATTTTGCCGGACTCAAATTTGAATAACATCAGGCAATGATGCTATTCCCAAGAACACTTGAATGTGTGTTGGTACCTAAATCATAAAGACTTAGGATTTGAGAACTTTTAAATTTGATAAATAATGCTTTCTTATTAATAAATAAGACATTATTTATCGTCAGCTTTCCAAATTGTTAAAGAGCGAGATTCAAACAAATGAACCATTTTTAAAAACACTTAAACTCTTCACTAAGAAGAAGTGTACTTAAAGATGGTGGGCGATACCGGGCTCGAACCAGTGACCCCCTCCTTGTAAGGGAGGTGCTCTCCCAACTGAGCTAATCGCCCACATTGTTTTGCTGTTATTCACAGCTTCCTCTGTGGGGAGGAAATGGTGGGTCGTGCAGGATTCGAACCTGCGACCAATTGATTAAAAGTCAACTGCTCTACCAGCTGAGCTAACGACCCAATGGTATCCCGTAGGGGAGTCGAACCCCTGTTACCGCCGTGAAAGGGCGGTGTCCTAGGCCTCTAGACGAACGGGACACTAAGTTGAAATGTCTTGGGAGACATTTCTAAATCTCTTTACTTTCTAAACCATATCAATCTGTGTGGACACTCATCGTGAGTAATCATCGTATAAGGAGGTGATCCAGCCCCAGGTTCCCCTAGGGCTACCTTGTTACGACTTCACCCCAGTCATGAACCACAAAGTGGTGAGCGTCCTCCTCGAAAGGTTAAACTACCCACTTCTTTTGCAGCCCACTCCCATGGTGTGACGGGCGGTGTGTACAAGGCCCGGGAACGTATTCACCGTGACATTCTGATTCACGATTACTAGCGATTCCGACTTCATGGAGTCGAGTTGCAGACTCCAATCCGGACTACGACGCACTTTT
>NZ_LZFW01000051.1 GCF_001676025.1 Vibrio sp. UCD-FRSSP16_30 | reverse complement strand
TAGATGTTTCAGTTCCCCGGGTTTGCCTCGTTATGCTATGTATTCACATAACGATACGTGCTTATGCACGTGGGTTTCCCCATTCAGAAATCCCAGACTCAAATGGTTATTACTACCTAATCTGGGCTTATCGCAAGTTATTACGTCTTTCATCGCCTCTGACTGCCAAGGCATCCACCGTGTACGCTTAGTCACTTAACCATACAACCCCAAAGGGTCTTGCTTAACGCAATACGTTTGCTACAACGTAGTATGACGTTTCCAAGGTGCGTTATCTCTTTATTATGAGCGAGATAACTATTGTTTATTTCCGCTTTAAAAAGCAGAAGTAAACATCGATTTTGCCGGACTCAAATTTGAATAACATCAGGCAATGATGTTATTCCCAAGAACACTTGAATGTGTGTTGGTACCTAAATCATAAAGACTTAGGATTTGAGAACTTTTAAATTTGAACAATAATGCTTTCTTAGTATAAAACTAGGACATTATTGTTCGTCAGCTTTCCAAATTGTTAAAGAGCAAGTTTGTTTCCGAAAACGGAAAAAACCATTTTTAAAGATTCTTGTGAAAGAACACTTAAAGATGGTGGAGCTATGCGGGATCGAACCGCAGACCTCCTGCGTGCAAGGCAGGCGCTCTCCCAGCTGAGCTATAGCCCCATCTGTTTCGATATTGACCTTTTCTCCAAAGGAGAAATTGGTGGGTCTGAGTGGACTTGAACCACCGACCTCCCGCTTATCAGGCGAGCGCTCTAACCAGCTGAGCTACAGACCCAATATCGTCTCTTAAACTTTCTAAACCTAATCAATCTGTGTGGACACTCATCGTGAGTAATCATCGTATAAGGAGGTGATCCAGCCCCAGGTTCCCCTAGGGCTACCTTGTTACGACTTCACCCCAGTCATGAACCACAAAGTGGTGAGCGTCCTCCTCGAAAGGTTAAACTACCCACTTCTTTTGCAGCCCACTCCCATGGTGTGACGGGCGGTGTGTACAAGGCCCGGGAACGTATTCACCGTGACATTCTGATTCACGATTACTAGCGATTCCGACTTCATGGAGTCGAGTTGCAGACTCCAATCCGGACTACGACGCACTTTT
>NZ_LZFW01000050.1 GCF_001676025.1 Vibrio sp. UCD-FRSSP16_30 | reverse complement strand
ATTGGAGTCTGCAACTCGACTCCATGAAGTCGGAATCGCTAGTAATCGTGAATCAGAATGTCACGGTGAATACGTTCCCGGGCCTTGTACACACCGCCCGTCACACCATGGGAGTGGGCTGCAAAAGAAGTGGGTAGTTTAACCTTTCGGGGAGGACGCTCACCACTTTGTGGTTCATGACTGGGGTGAAGTCGTAACAAGGTAGCCCTAGGGGAACCTGGGGCTGGATCACCTCCTTATACGATGATTACTCACGATGAGTGTCCACACAGATTGATTAGGTTTAGAAAGTAGAGAGATTTAGAAATATCTCCCAAGATATTTCAACAATTTATTGTCACGTTAGTGAGAATAAATCTAGTGTCCCGTTCGTCTAGAGGCCTAGGACACCGCCCTTTCACGGCGGTAACAGGGGTTCGACTCCCCTACGGGATACCACTTCTTTTTTGAAGTACTGGGTCGTTAGCTCAGCTGGTAGAGCAGTTGACTTTTAATCAATTGGTCGCAGGTTCGAATCCTGCACGACCCACCATTCCTTTCACATAGGAAGTTGCTTGAGTTCACTTTTAAAAGTGAAAGCAAATAGCAAATAATGTGGGCGATTAGCTCAGTTGGGAGAGCACCTCCCTTACAAGGAGGGGGTCACTGGTTCGAGCCCGGTATCGCCCACCATCTTTAAGCGTACTTAGTAGTGTGTTTAAAAATGGTTTCGAAAGAAATCTCGCTCTTTAACAATTTGGAAAGCTGACGAATAACAATGTGATTTCATTGTTATTCAAATTTAAAAGTTCTCAAATCCTAGTGATTTAATCATTAGGTACCAACACACATTCAAGTGTTCTTGGGGATAACATCATTGCCTGATGTTATTCAAATTTGAGTCCGGCAAAATCGAATGCTATCTCGCTCATAATAAAGAGATAGCGCACCTTGGAAACGTCATACTACGTTGTAGCAAACGTATTGCGTTAAGCAAGACCCTTTGGGGTTGTATGGTTAAGTGACTAAGCGTACACGGTGGATGCCTTGGCAGTCAGAGGCGATGAAAGACGTAATAACTTGCGATAAGCCCAGATTAGGTAGTAATAACCATTTGAGTCTGGGATTTCTGAATGGGGAAACCCACGTGCATAAGCACGTATCGTCGTATCGT
>NZ_LZFW01000049.1 GCF_001676025.1 Vibrio sp. UCD-FRSSP16_30 | reverse complement strand
CACAGGGTGGGAACAGTGTGTCTCAGAACTTGGTGATTCGAGTTGATGGTACTAACGATAATCCTGTTATCAGTCATATCACATCAAAAATCGTCGACGAAGGTCAGCCTGTTATCAAAGGGCAAATCACCTCAACGGATGTTGACCATGGTGATACCGCGAAATTCAGTACGCCGTACAACCACGCTGGATTTATGCTTAATCCAGACGGTTCTTATACCCTTGACCCAAGTGATAAGTCTTTTGACCACTTAGCAGTGGGTGAGCATGAAACATTAATTATTCCTGTGATTGCCACGGATACTCAGGGTGGAAATAGCGTTACTCAGAACTTAGTGATTCGTGTTGATGGCACTAATGATAATCCTGTTATCAGCCACATTAGTTCGAAAACTGTGGATGAAGGTCAGCCTGTTATCCAAGGGCAAATCACCTCAACRGATGTTGAYCATGGTGATACCGCGAAATTCAGTACGCCTTATAATCACGCTGGATTTACTCTTAATACCGATGGTTCCTACAGCCTTGACCCAAGTGACAAATCTTTCGATCATCTAGCAGTGGGTGAGCATGAAACATTAATTATTCCTGTGATTGCCACAGATACACAGGGTGGGAACAGTGTGTCTCAGAACTTGGTGATTCGAGTTGATGGTACTAACGATAATCCTGTTATCAGTCATATCACATCAAAAATCGTCGACGAAGGTCAGCCTGTTATCAAAGGGCAAATCACCTCAACGGATGTTGACCATGGTGATACCGCGAAATTCAGTACGCCKTAYAAYCACGCTGGATTTATGCTTAATCCAGACGGTTCTTATACCCTTGACCCAAGTGATAAGTCTTTTGACCACTTGGCGGTGGGTGAGCATGAAACATTAATTATTCCTGTGATTGCCACGGATACTCAGGGTGGAAATAGCGTTACTCAGAACTTAGTGATTCGTGTTGATGGCACTAATGATAATCCTGTTATCAGCCACATTAGTTCGAAAACTGTGGATGAAGGTCAGCCTGTTATCCAAGGGCAAATCACCTCAACAGATGTTGATCATGGTGATACCGCGAAATTCAGTACGCCTTATAATCACGCTGGATTTACTCTTAATACCGATGGTTCCTACAGCCTTGACCCAAGTGACAAATCTTTCGATCATCC
>NZ_LZFW01000048.1 GCF_001676025.1 Vibrio sp. UCD-FRSSP16_30 | reverse complement strand
ATGATAGTGTGTTGTTACGTCAATTAATGAATGTGAAAACACATGAGTTGTCATATTCACTWATTGACGTGAYARCACATCATTTGATGCATGTGTAAAATAACWGTACACTCACARAGCATACTAGTTAAACTCTTTAAGAGATATAAATAATTGGATGTAAYTACATGTGTCAGTGTGAACTACTGAGCTATTAAACACSGACACAAACACCAGATACGACATCGACAYTRGTAATAAACTAATAATTTAAGGAGTCAACTACRTGTSTGTTTGGTGCTGCAGTGACAAAAATTGATTTTGGCTGAAAGTGATTTATGTTTGGATGCGTTTATTAAAAACGTGTTGAAAAGTAAATTTTAGATGCAAAATTAATTTGAAATGCGTTTATTATCGAAATTACAGGTTCGAATTAGAATCAATTCCAGATGCAAAATTAATTTTACTTGAGAAGAATCAAACATGTCAAAATTTGTTCTATATCTCTGGAATCAATTTTGGCTCATCCGATAGTGAAACCAAACATACACTACATGTGTTCGTGTCAGACACCTACACATATCAAACTTCGTTACATTTGAGAGGCACTAGACATTTCTTCGATTTGAAGTGTGGGTGGTACATAGCTACTAAGTCTAAACAATGACATTTTTTTTATACAGATGGTTTTTGTTATTAGTTTGTAGTTGATATGAACTTAGGAGGAAAAGGAAAACTTGTTTTTGGAGTGTTTGCACTTTTATTATCAAGTTTAGTTGCTATTTTATTTATTTTTCATTTTTTTGTGTGACTTGTATGGCTTTTTATGTGGTTTGTTTGATGAGCATGCTCTATATGGAAGTAATGGTTTGTTATTAATTAAGAGATGATTTGAATAAATTTTTCAACACGTACTTGTTGGAAAAGATAAGTCGAAATAATATTGCAATGACTGCAAGTCTATCAATAATAAATTTCAATGTTGTCAAATAGCAGCTATAGTGGCGCTATGACACTTTAGCATAGCAGAATTTGAACAATTCGTGATTGACAACATTATAAATTCCCGCGTTAGTTGAAATTAATTTCTTCATCTTAATTTTATATTTGGAGTTTTTTCTCATCTAATTTTTCTATGACCACATGAAATTATAAGAACTTTTCTCATGTTAATGTTAGTTACTTATGTTAGTTTGGACT
>NZ_LZFW01000047.1 GCF_001676025.1 Vibrio sp. UCD-FRSSP16_30 | reverse complement strand
TGTAAACATCCCTTTTTTAGTGGCACTCGAAATTAGAGTCTTCTCCCTGCTGTGATTTAGCCAAATATTCCCATGGAGTAAGATCTCCAAGCGAGTCATGTGGCCGCTCACTGTTGTATTCATTTATCCAACTTTTTGTGAGTTCACGAACCTCACGCAGTGTTTTAAACATGTACATATTCAAAATGGCATCGCGATAGGTTCTGTTAAAACGTTCAATATATGAGTTCTGTGTAGGCTTTCCTGGTTTAATAAATTCCAGCTCAACCTGATTTTCTTCCGCCCATTCAGCCAGTTTTAACGAGATAAATTCAGGGCCATTATCCATTCGTATCTTTTGTGGATAGCCACGCCATGCGACAACTTGCTCAAGTACTCGAAGAACACGTACTGTGGGTAAACTTAAGTCGATCTCTACTGCTAATATTTCGCGATTAAAATCGTCTAAAAGATTGAACGTACGAAAACGTCTTCCGCACTGTAATGAATCACTCATAAAATCCATGGACCAGCATATATTTACTTTCTCTGGTACACATAGCGGCATAGGGTTACGGGTTGGAAGGCGTTTCTTTTTACGTCGTCGCATATTCAGATTGAGTGAACGATAGATGCGATGAACTCGTTTATGATTCCATTTGTAACCCCATCGTTTTAGAGTCTTAAATAGTTTGCTAAAGCCGTATGCTGGATAACGTTCAACCGCTTTTTTAAGTGCATCAATGACCTCATCATCTCGATGAAGATCTGGTTGATATCGATAAACTGAGTCACTGATGCCAACAACACGGCACGCTCGACGTTGGCTGATGTTATGTTTGCATTTCACATAATCAACCAACTCACGGCGAACCGATGGCTTTACAGCTTTTTTTCGATAACGTCTTTAAGAATGGAGTGATCCAAGCTTAAATCAGCGTACATTTGTTTTAATCGTCGGTTTTCTTCTTCAAGCTCTTTCAGTCGTTTGATGTCCGAACTATCCATACCTCCATATTTGGCTCGCCAGTTATAGTACGTTGCATCTGATATGCCATATTCACGACAGGCATCAGAGACCTTTCGGCCTGCTTCAACTTCCTTCAAGATTTTAACAATCTGTGATTCTGTATAGCGTGATTTTTTCATGATCATTCTCCGTTTTATCTAGTTTAAACGGAAGAACTCTAAATCGGAATACACCTATTTTAGGGGATGGTTACAA
>NZ_LZFW01000046.1 GCF_001676025.1 Vibrio sp. UCD-FRSSP16_30 | reverse complement strand
GTTCGAACTCCCCATCTTCGGTTTTGATCCGCTTGCTGCTCTTTCCGTTACGGCTGTTTTTTGATTTGGATTGTTGGTGTTTTTCGTAGCCAAGATGCTCATCCATTTCAGCATTGAGAGCTGCTTCAACAGTGATCTTTTTGAGCATCTGACTGAATTCGGTTAAATCTTCAGGGCTTTTAATTCCTTTTGCTGCTTCTTTAGCAAAAGCTTCAAGTGCTTTCTTATCCATGTTGCCTTTCCTTAGCCATTACGGCATTAAGTGTAGGCAGTTACACAGAATTTAGGACAGTCTCTACAAATAGTTAAGTAGTATTACGCCTTGAGCCTAGGGCAAACGTATGAGTGAATACTTATCGACCAATCATGAGCATTATCTCCACAAGACGCCGTGAAATCATCCTTGATGGCTTCATAGTGGCATCCATGCCACAAAGACTTGTTCCAATAATACGCATGATTTTTTCAAATAATGTTCGTGATTTCACCCTGGCCTTGAACCTTATACTCATTATGAGACCGAATATTTAATATAGGGTCTCATTTTTGTTGCCAGTCATTATCTATGATAAAAGTGTGCCTTCTTAAAAATACTCACAATTAATATGTCACTGGCTCTAGTGATATCATCCCTTCTTATTATTAGTGGTTCAATTCTCATTATTTGATGTTGTTTTATCTGTATCACTTATTTATTACGATCGTATCTAAGTACGTTCTCTAGCGTCTATTTGGCATTTAATATTCTTTTTAATAGCTAATATTACAAATAACCTATGTAAAGTGTGATCTATGTCCGGATTTCATTTGGTTTATTAAAGAAGTATTACTACCATATTAAAGAGGTAATACGGATGATGATGCCTTGTTCCTACTGGTTTAAAGTGGAGTTCGGATTAAAAATCATCAACAGTTCCTTTAATTTCGAAGCGCTCTAACGTAGAGAAATTCACATATAATAAATAATTTAGTCGATTGAGTTGTACGACATTTACTGTGTTTCTAACACGACTTTATATACATAGGTAAATGGAAAGACATTATGAAAAAGACGTTATTAGCAAGTGTGATTACGGGCGTGACTTTTGCAGGTCAGGCATTTGCAGTTGAGTTGTATAACAACGATAACACGACATTTTCTGTTGGTGGCCATATATCAATGGGCGTAGGGAACGATGCCGATGATGATATTAAGGTTCAATCCTTATCGCCACGTATAAATATTAATGCAACTCAAGATATCGGTGGCGGCTTTGTTGCGGATGCTAAAGCTGAATGGAGTGTGAACACTTTAGAGGGCGGTGATAATTCATTTTCAACACGTTTAGGCTATATTGGCGTAACCCATGATACATGGGGGCGAGCTGTTGGTGGCACACAATGGGCACCATACTATGATGTTGCTGGTATTGCCGATATGCCAATTGCCTTTGCCAATGACTTTTTATATACCAACCACGGCAATTTAGGCTCCGGTCGTGCAGAACGAATGGTCTCTTACCGTAAAACCTTTATGTTCGGAGATAACTTTGACTTAAATGTTGGAGCTGGTTGGCAAGGTAAGAATTCGGCTTTTAATAAAGCCCTTAATACAGACGTTGATTACGGCGATCGTGGTCAATTAGCACTATCGGCTGATCTTGCAGGTGTACTCGTGGGTTATGCCTTTAGTACCGGTTCGGTGTCATACTCTGATGATGATGCGATGGCAAATGTGTTATCTGCTAAATATGGTAGCTATGGTGACGGTCTGTATGTTGCGGCAGTTTACGAAATGGGACAGAAGTTCCAAGGTAATTTTGATTCAACCGCGATTGAAGCAATTGCTGCCTTTGCTCTTGCAAATAGTCTGAATTTCTCATTGAACTATGAGTCAGTGGAAGATGATGACAATAACGAGACCCAGCGAAGTGAAATGGCATTACAGGTCGAGTACAACTTTACTCCTAAGTTCATGGGCTATGCTGCTTACCAAATTGATCTAGGCGATGATATTTCTGATGATGACGATCTTTACGCATTAGGTGTTCGATACTTCCTATAATTCCTTTTATAGAATACCTACCTAAGGCAGAGCTTCGGCTCTGTCTTTTTTCATTTATAGTGTCTGTTTTTGTTGGGAGCCTCTTGTAAACTTGCTACAATCCGTGCCTTTCTCTTTAGGTCGATATGACCTCTCTTACTAAAAGAATGCTATGACTACCGAAATCTACAAAGAGTTTATGTTTGAAGCTGCCCATAAACTGCCGCATGTTCCTGAAGGGCATAAGTGTGGCCGTTTGCACGGACATTCATTTTTAGTGCGTCTTTACCTTACAGGTGAAGTGGATGCACATACCGGTTGGATTATTGACTTTAGTGACGTAAAAGAGCAATTCAAACCTATTTATGATCGCCTCGATCACCACTACCTTAATGACATTGAAGGTTTAGAAAACCCAACCAGTGAAGTACTGGCTAAATGGGTATTTGAACAAACTAAACCACTGTTACCTCAGCTAAGTAAGGTGGAAATTAAAGAAACTTGCACCGCTGGCTGTATTTATACAGGTGAATAACATGTTAAAAATCAACGAAATGTTTGAAACCATTCAGGGCGAAGGTTTCTTTACTGGCGTGCCTTCTATCTTCATTCGCTTGCAAGGTTGCCCAGTTGGTTGCTCTTGGTGTGATACTAAGCAAACATGGGATGTTGAACCAAAGCATGAAACTGACTTTTCTCAAATTATTGTAAAGCAGGGTGATGATGAGCGTTGGTGCCATAGCGCTGAACTCGATATTGTCGAGTATTGCCTCGCTCATTATAATGCTAAGCATGTAGTGATTACTGGCGGTGAACCTTGTCAGTATGATCTATTGCCTTTAACTGCCGCATTGGAAGAAAAAGGGTTTCGTTGTCAGATAGAAACCAGTGGCACTTTTGCCGTGCAAGCCAGTGCCAATACTTGGGTGACGGTTTCCCCTAAGATTGGCATGAAAGGTAAACTACCTATCGAGCCAAGTGCGATGAGCCGTGCTAATGAAATTAAGCATCCCGTGGGCAAACAGTCCGATATTGATGATTTAAAATCACTATTAGAAAACAGCCAACTGCAAAGTGGTGCGGAGGTATTGTTGCAGCCTATCAGCCAAAAGCCGCGTGCAACTCAGTTGTGTATTGATACTTGTATCGCCAATAATTGGCGCTTGTCAGTGCAAACTCATAAGTATTTAAATATTGCCTAAATACAGTAATTAAGAGGCACATCGTTGTGCCTCTTAATTGCTAATCTATTACCAATGTCGATACCCACAGGTATCAATATGAAAACGTACTCCCGAATACAGCCCCATTCCCATCTTGTTTTCTCTACCGACACTGTTATAAATTTTCCACAGTTTTTTTTGTAATTCTGCACGGCTAATATCATTAATTGGCACGAGATCTAATGCGCAAAAATTGAGATGTTGGCTTTTTGTCGCGCCGCCAGAGGTTTGATTGTAATACTGAGTTCTATCGCCAGATACGGGTACTAAAGGCCCCAAGATAGGTTCCACATGATCTTGAATAAACTTAACGGTACGGACCATGTTTGGTACCAATTTTCTATCTGGAATGGTAAAAACAGAAGTACCGTTCATTGCCCAGTTGGTGCCTTGTAGGAGAATAAGGTGCAGTGGCATGGTCTTTAAAGGGACTTCGGTAATGCCAGCATCAATCAACTGTTTTTTGATTTCGCCGACTCGTTGTTGTGCGCCATTCATGAGCATCCAGCCACGAAATGCCGCGCGAGTAGGGACTTTATAACCTTTAACACTAATGACTAGGTCACTGTATTCCAGTTCATTCTCTGACTCATACAATTTTAAGTATTCATTGGCTGAGGCGACAAAACTGAGGCTTAACAGTAATAGGCAAGCAAAACGAATCATATTGGATCTCCTTTGCATCTCGCATCTAGTGTTCCCAGTATAGTCGTAAATTGTGATATTGATCGAAATGCCAATAATGGGCGACTAAGGATAAATCCGTTTACTAGGGCGAACGCATCAGTGAACACTTATTGACCAATTGTGTGCATCATCTGCACAAGACGCCGTGAAACCATCCCAAACTGAATTTGTCATGCTAGATTTATATTCTAGTGAGTGCAAAACGGATTTTTGATCATGTCTGAACCTATTTTTTATCGAGCGGGTTATAAATATCAATTGGCTGAAGATTTTTCTATTCAAGTTGATATCCTTCCTTTGCAGAGCATAAAGATGCAATTTATTGAATTATCAAAGGAAGGTAGGCTGAGTATATCTTCTGGTTACGCATGGGATGGCCCTTCAGGACCGGTTGTGGATACCTCTAACAATATGCGTGCATCATTGGTTCATGATGCGTTTTATCAGCTATTACGCTGTGGAAAACTGACCGCTGATAATAAAGATAACATCGATCTGTTATTTAAAATGTTGTGTATTTGCGATGGTGTCGATGAGTTAACCGCACATATGTATTATTTAGGGTTAAAATTGGCCGGAAAGCCTGCCACCGAACCAAAAAACAGGAAGCCAACTTTGCAAGCGCCTTGGCGTTAATGCCATCAATCACAGTAGTAGAATTGTTGAATATGGCTTGTGAAAAATAGACCGACAAACTTGTTTTTCGCATCGCTAGCAAGGGTAATCTTGGTCTGTGGCATGCATCTTGTAAGGTATTGATATTATTGCTTGAAATAAGCGCTTAATTTGTACAAGGTGTTATATGCCAATTCTGACTACCTACAATATGACTCAAAACATGACTTGCACTATGACTTCATCAAAGGCAACCGATGTGATTTTACATACATTTGATTGGCCATATCGACAGATAGCAGATAATGCTGAGGCTATCAGTCAGCTAGGCTATAAAATTGTTTTAGTCTCACCGCCAATGAAATCATTGAAGCTGCCGGAATGCACGCCGTGGTGGCAACGTTATCAGCCTCAAGATTATCGTATTATTGATAACGAACTGGGGAATACGCTGGATTTTCAGCACATGATGCAGCGGTTGGGTGAGTGTGGAATTCTCGTTTATATCGATGTGGTGTTTAACCATATGGCCAATGAGTCAGACATTCGCTCTGATTTACAATATCCCAATAATCAAGATCTAGCCGAATATAAAAAGCGCCCCGAACATTATGAATCTCTTAAGTTATTTGGTGATTTAAGCGAGCCACTGTTTACTGAAGATCATTTCGTTGAAGCGTTTGGTATCGAAGATTGGCGAGATAAGTGGCAGGTACAAAATGGTCGCATTACCGCAGGGCCTCACGATCCGGGTTTACCGACTCTGCGTGAATGTGAGCACGTATTAAAGCAGCAACAAGCCTATCTATTAGCGATGAAAGAAATGGGCGTTAAAGGCTTTCGTATTGACGCGGCTAAGCATATTTCTATTGAGCAATTGCGCAAAGTATGGACCAAAGAGATCACGGAAGGGGTGCACATTTTTGGGGAAATCATCACAGATGGTGGTGCAACCAAACAAGAGTATGAG
The DNA here is from genome assembly GCF_001676025.1 of Vibrio sp. UCD-FRSSP16_30. Classification (GTDB taxonomy): domain Bacteria; phylum Pseudomonadota; class Gammaproteobacteria; order Enterobacterales; family Vibrionaceae; genus Vibrio. The sequence goes on along the minus strand of NZ_LZFW01000046.1, from coordinate 183,089 downwards.
TTGTTTCTCAAGCCCTATTTAAATCAGACTCAGCTTGGCGCTTATGACTTTCCGCTCTTTAATACCGTCTTTCAGGCATTTCAAAAGCAAGGAAGAATGTCGACCTTGATTGACCCATATAATTTGGGTGAAGCATTAAAACGACAGCGCGCGATTACCTTTGCCATCACTCACGATATTCCTAATAACACCGTCTTTCAGGATCTCATCATGCCAGAGGAGCATGAGTGGTTAGCCTATTGTTATATTTTGTGCCGTGATGGTGGCGTGCCTTTGGTGTATACCGATCTTAATACTAGCGGCATATTCAATGCCGAGGGCCAGCCGCGTTGGAGCAATGCTTGGCAAGACCTGCGAATGAAAACGCTGATAGATTTTCATAACTTGATGCACAGCGCACGGATGTTTGTGCTAGAGGTCAGTGATGATCATCTGGTGTTCAGTCGTGAACAACAAGGATTAGCCTCGATTAATAAGTCGAAGGTAGTTAAGAGCGTGCGAATTCGTTGGGACAAGCCGATGTACGATTTGGTTAAAGAGACAACACTTGATCCCATTGATGGTTATTTACAATGGGAAATACCTGCGAAAGGGTATTGCTGCTTAGTGGAGCGTATATAAGTTTAATACCACATAGTGAGTAAATGTTTATTTGTTCTTTCTGGCGCGGCTTTCATTTTGTATTGAGCGATACATTTTACCGAGCTGTTTGCCTTGAGAGCGTCGCTCTGCTAGTGATGCGCTATTGCGAGCTTGTTCTTTTTGCAATTTTAGGTAGTTGTTCAAACGGCGTTCTTCAAGTTCTCCAGATTGCAGGGCTTTTTGGACGGCGCAATTGGGTTCATTTTGATGTGAGCAATCAAAGAAGCGACATTGAGATGCCAACTCTTCGATGTCAGAAAACGTTTCACTGATCCCTTGCGCGACATTCGCCAGTTGCAACTCTCTCATGCCCGGAGTATCTAACAATATACCGCCGCTAGGCATTTGGTGGAGAGTACGCCCTGTGGTGGTATGACGGCCTTTGCTGTCATCTTCACGGATTGCTCCGGTCTTTTGCAATTGTGTTTGCAGTAGCGTGTTGACTAAGGTCGATTTTCCCACACCAGATGAGCCAAGAAAGGCGACGGTACACCAAGGCGTAAGACGTTGTACGTTGTCATAATCCAGAGCATTCACACACTCTATCATTAACAGAGGATCTAGCGCTTGAACTTGCTGGATTAGCGACTCTGTATCAGAGCAAAGATCGGCCTTGGTTAATACAATCACCGCCTCTACTTGCGCTTCATGACTCAATGCCAGATAGCGCTCCACTCGGCTAAGATTAAAATCATCATTTAATGACATGACAATAAAGACGGTATCAATATTGGCGGTAATGAATTGCTCAGCGACTTTTGAGCCGGGCGCTTTACGTGAAAATAGTGAACTTCTATCCAGCAGCCTAACAAATTGCTGCTGATGATTAAGCAGCACCCAATCACCGATGGTCATGGCAGGTAAAGACTCGTGCATTGGCAGTGAAATATCGCCTGCTTCTGTGAGTAATTGATAGCCTGAACGGTGATGCGCTGACACTCTTGCCACAACGCACTCTTGGTAGTCTTCAAGAGTCAGTTGCTGTTGGAAAAAGGGTTGCCAACCTAGGTGCTGTAAATTCATTAGTGTTTCATCTTCATTTTTTTAACTGGAACCGAAAGGTTAACCACTTGCCCATTATCAAAAGTCATGGTTAGCGGAAGTACCATTCCTTCTTTAAATGGCTCAGTAATATCAAATAACATGATGTGCAGGCTATGAGGTTTTAGCACAGTCACTTCTTTAGCGGGCAGATCAATACGCTCAAGTTGACGCATTTTCATTACGCCATCTTGCATTGCATGAGTGTGCAGTTCAGTAATTTTAGCATAAGGCGTACTTGCGGATACCAGAGCACGATCTTCAGTAGTTGGGTTATCAATCTTTAGGAAAATGGCACTCATGGTGGAAGTGGGCGGAGTGGCTTTAGCAAAAGCGTCCGACACAGTAATAGCATTACTTGCAAAAGCAAGTGGTGAAAGAAGCATGATAATTAGTGTGGTAAAACGAGCGATCATTGTGGGGTCTCCGTAGTTAGATCATTGATAACTTTTATTAGTGGCGCTGGGGTCATAGTGTGTGGCACTTTAATGATTTGGCTTCCATCAGGGGCAAGAAAATAAAAATAGGAGCTGTGATCAACGGTGTATTCTAGCGCTGAGTTCTCAAGCTCTGTTTTAATGTGTATGACACCGTATTTTTTCGCTAATGCATCGAGAGTTTTGGGATCGGCGCGATAGCCTTCAAAGTTTTCATGAAAATACTGAGCGTACTGGTGTACATCATCACCCGAATCACGTTCGGGATCTAAAGTGACTAAAATCGGACGAATTTTGCTACGTGCTTCATCAGAGACTTGATTGAGTGCGCCGCTGAGCATGGCCAGTGAGGTAGGGCAAACATCTGGGCAGCGGGTAAAACCAAAGTAAACTACATTGATGCGAGGATCATCGAGATTAAATAGCGGTTTTTGCACGCCGTCTTTGCCAGTCACTATTGGGTTATTAGCTCTATCTTGCTCTAGCTGTGCGTGTTTGTCTTGCTCGGCATCGAGATAGCTTTTAACACCAAAGCCAAGCATTGCGGCGATAACAAGGGTAAATATCCAACTTCGACTCATCGTTGCATCCTTACTGAGATGGGAAGTGTGTGTTGTGTAGATTGGATGGAACCAATCCAAGTCATAGAATCACTGTAACAAACCGGTAAAAGCAGCTCGCCAACAAACTGGCCGTTGCCTTGATTTTGCAGTACAAATTTAGCCACGCCCATCGACATCTCTTTGCCTTCCAATTCAACCCACAATTGTGGTTCATCGTTGGCAGGCCAATTGACGGTAATTTTATTGGGTATCATTGGCGTGACAGTGTCTTGTGCAAGAACGATATTGACGTCATCAAGCGTGCAAATGTCGCTGGACAATTGACAGTACTGCGTTGCATCAATGGCAGGTTGTTCGAAATGATGTGATTGAAAGGCTTGGTAAATATCTTTGGAAAAAAAGCCTAACCCTAGCGCGCAGACTATAGCTAGGCTCTTCAATACTGTGTTCATTATTTGTCTTCAGCAAATTTCTCTAAAGCTAATACTAAACCAATTGCGACTAACATCATGACTATGGCGATAACAAGTTGTGATGAAGTCCCCGTTATTGACTCAAAAGTGTGAGGCATGAGATTTTTTTGCAGTAAAGGAACTTGTTCTCCTGCAGAGTTAATGCGCCAGCTAAGCGTTTGTTTCCACGGCCAAATCTTTGGAAGTGTGCCAACCATTAGTCCAACTAAGAACATCAAAGTGATTTCTCTAAAGCGGTTTAATAACCAAGATAGAAGGTGAGAAAAACTCAGTAGACCGCAAAGGCAGCCGCCCATAAAGAGCACTAAAAAGCCAATATCTAATCCTTTTACCGCGCCCAGTACCGGGCTATACATACCAATCAATAGCAAGATAAAGCTGCCAGAGATACCCGGTAAGATCATTGCGCAAATGGCAATAGCACCCGATAGCAAAATGTTAATCGCGGTGGGCTCAAGGTGCAGAGGACTCAGAACGGTCATCATATAGGCAAGACCCACACCCAGTGCAAATCCAATCCAGCGGTTTAAGGCAAAAGACTGAACTTGACGTGTAATATGCCAAACCGAAACCAAGATTAAACCAAAGAAAAATGACCAAAGTGGCACGGGGTGAGTGACCAGTAGCCATGAAATGAGCTTGGCAAGGGTGAGAACACTGGTGAAGATCCCGGCGAACAATGAGATTAAAAACAGCCCATTAATATGCTCAAAAGCACCTTTAATGCCTTTAGTTCTCAACACACCGATCAGTGATGGGTTCACACGTCGGATACTTTCTAGCAAGGTGTCGTAGATACCTGTAATAAATGCCACAGTGCCACCAGACACTCCTGGGACTACATCTGCAGCACCCATCGCCATTCCTTTAAGGAAATTGGTGAAATAATTCATAAAGTTAGTTTATTTAAGCCAGTCGATTAGTGTGGCTATTGTAGGGGAAATAGGGGGGCAGGGGAATAGAGGCCAAGCGCTGAATTGTTGAGGCTAGGTTTCTGAACTGCAATCCAGAAACCTAGTTTACTGATATTAAATATTAGCGTGATGTTACTTAGTAAGTTAAGTAGGGTGAGATTACGAACGTTATTTGATCAAAATCATCCTTGATGGCTTCACGGCGTCTTGTGGAGATGATGCACATGATTGGTCAATAAGTGTTCACTCATGCGTTCGCACTAGTAAGGTAAGTCATCAAGAACTGACTGATTTTACGCATATCTTCGATAGCGATGTACTCTTCCGTTGTGTGTACCTTAGCCATACCTGTCGAAAGATTAACAATGGTCAGCCCTTTTTCGGCAAAGATGTTGGCATCGCTACCACCACCCGTTGATGTGACGATAGGTTGAATGTCACACTCAGTGAACACTGCTTTAACCGCTTGAATGTGCGGATGAGATTCTTCAATTTGGAAAGGGTTGTAAGCGCGAGAAGACACAATATCAATTTGCGCGCCGTGTTTTTCAGCCGCCGCTTCAAACGTTTCAACCATGTGAGCCACTTGTTTGGCTAATTTGCCTTCATCAAGAGAGCGCGCTTCGGCTTCGATATACAAATGAGGCATGACGATATTGGTTGCTTGGCCGCCTTTTACTACGCCAATGTTTGCGGTCGTTTCTTCATCAATGCGTGACAAGTTCATCGCAGAGATAGCATCTGCGGCAACAGTCAGTGCGTTAATGCCTTGCTCTGGGGCTAAACCTGCGTGAGCGGGTTTACCAGTAATGTTCACTTTAAGATTTTGCTGACCTGGCGCAACCGCAATAATGGTGCCGATAGGACCACCTGAATCCAGCACAATGCCCATTTCAGATTCAATTTTACTGCAATCAAACTCTTGAGAACCGCGTAAGCCACCTTCTTCAAAAACGGTAAAGGCAATCTCAATGGTTTTGTGTTGCAATTTGTTTTGTTGCAGTGTTTTGATGGCTTCGATGATGGCCGCAATGCCAGATTTATCATCACCACCTAAAATAGTTTCGCCGTTTGAACGGATAATGCCATCTTCAATAATCGGTGTAATACCGTTGCCAGGGGTCACAGTATCCATATGACAGCTCAGTACGATACTACCGTCTAGTTGTCCTGGTAATTTGGCATAAATGTTGAAACCATTTGATAGCGCCTCAGGTACCGCAAGGCGTTGTACGTCAAATCCTAGCTGTTGCAGCTGAGATTCAATTTCAATCGCGACTTCTTTTTCATTGCCCGATTCACTATCAATTTTTACCAATTGCAGGAAGTTATCGACTAAACGATCTTGATCTACTTGTGTCATTGAATTACTTCTTAATCTATTCATGAAGCGGGTAAGTTACACATTTTGCCGATTACCCGCTATAGGTTTAGATCAATTTAGCGTCCGATATCAAAATAGATGAGCGTTTATCCATAAGTGCGTCACAATACTGGCAGCGTACCCTAGCGCAATAATGGGCATCCATTTTAAGTGACCAAAGAAGGTGTACTTACCGTGAGCGGCGCCCATCAAAGCCACACCTGCGGCAGACCCGATGGACAATAAACTGCCTCCGACGCCTGCGGTGAGAGTGACTAATAGCCAGTTGCCCATAGAAAGTTCAGGTTGCATGGTTAAAATGGCAAACATCACCGGAATGTTATCAACAATCGCAGACAGCACGCCCACCATGACATTGGCCCAGATAGGATCCCATTGGCTGTACATAATTTCAGACACCAAACCTAGATAACCGAGCAAGCTCAGTCCGCCCACACACATCACCACGCCATAGAAGAAAAGAAGGGTGTCCCACTCGGCGTGCGATACACGTCTAAATACATCAAACGGTACCACTGACCCCAAACGTTGCAGTGCGGCTTTATCTTGATGCGCCTCAGCAAGGGCACGTTTTTTTGCCAGTGAACTTGGCAGTGTTTTGCGTAGGTAAAATCCAAAAAACTGTAGGTAAGCTAAGCCCATCATCATGCCGATAACCGGTGGGAAATGCAGTAAACCGTGGAATGCAACGGCGGTGGCGATGGTTAATATAAACAGCGCCACAATGCGGCGTGCGCCCCGTTTTAGCTCAACATGTTCATGCACGGTATCAGGCTGGGTTTTAGGTACAAAGAAAGACATGATGACCGCAGGCACAATGTAGTTGACGACACTTGGGGTAAATAGGGTCAAGAACTCTCTAAAGTGGACGTGGCCTGCTTGCCATACCATCAGGGTGGTAATATCACCAAAGGGGCTAAATGCCCCTCCAGCATTTGCGGCAACGACGATGTTGACGCAGGCAATGTTAATAAACTTGTAGTTAGAGCCGCCCACCTTCATTACCACCGCGCACATTAATAGCGCGGTCGTCAGGTTATCGGCAATCGGCGAGATAAAGAAAGAGAGAATCCCGGTTATCCAAAACAATGAGCGTAAGTTAAAACCTTTACCTACCATCCACGCTTGCAAGGCATCAAACAGTCGCCTCTCTTCCATGGCGCTGATGTAAGTCATAGCGACCAGTAAAAATAGTAATAACTCTGAATATTCCAATAAGTTATGGTCAAGGGCCGCTTTTGCGACGTCAATTTCACCTAAGCGTTGAAAAGTGAAACCAATCAGTATCCAAATCAGACCGGCGGCGAGCAGTACGGGTTTGGATTTTCTGAGTTTGAGTACTTCTTCGCCCATCACTAAGCAATAAGCGGCCGCAAAGATAAATAGCGCTAAATAACCAACGCCAGATTGGGTTAAATCGGGCGCGTTGATGCTGGTGGATGAATAGGCAAAAGGTGATAGGGACACTGAAATGAGTATTAAGGTTAACTTAGACACCCATGTCCGATAAAAGTTAGACAAATAAGACTTCACTGCGACTCCTTGCAGAACATACATCATTTATGGCGTCGTATTTGTTGCTTAGCTCTACATTTGTAACGCTTAGGTAAAATTCAGTAACAAAAACAACAATTGCTACTTAGCCTAAACCTGAAATGAAAACAATAGCTTGAGTTGGATCACCCTTTCGCTAGGCAAATGAAATAACTTGGTTACTTTTTAGTGTTTGCTTGGTTGCCAGTGTGAGGTTATTTGTTCTCTAGCCTAAACTTGTTTAAGCATTCTTCTTTGATTAATTTTAACCAGCCTAAAGGGCAAGGAATCACATGACGGAACAAATCAGTAGCCACTTCGTTTCTCAATCCCATACCAAGGTGTTGCTATTATTTGCCCACCCATCTCAAGCGCGCTCAGAGGTAAATGTTGAATTATTCAAATCTGCCACTTCAGTTGCTGGGGTGACTTGCGTCGATCTCTATCGAGAATACCCAAAATACAATATTGATATTGAACGAGAACAACAAAGGCTTGCCGAACATGACATCATTATTTTTCAGTTTCCCCTGTATTGGTACTCCACGCCTTCCATTTTAAAGGAATGGCAAGATTTGGTTCTTGAATACGGGTTTGCTTACGGCCCTAACGGTGATGCTTTACAGGGTAAGACGCTCTTCTGCGCCATAACTGCTGGCGGCAGAGAAGATGCTTATCAAAGCGATGGCTATAACCATTTTACTATCAGGCAGTTGTTGCATCCCATTGAACAAACCGCCTCGTTAACTGGGATGACCTATTGCGCGCCTTTTGTATTGTTTGGTTCACGTACTGCGGTTGAGGAAGATCGCATTCGCAAGCACATCCGAGATTGGACAGCGTTATTGGAAGCTGCAGTAGCGGGGCGATTGGATATTGAACAGGCTCAAGCATTACCTCAATTAAGCGGTCATTTAGAGACCGTGATCAAAGGAGTTAAGTGATGACCGATTATTTCTTACAAGCCTTTATTTATCTCGCCGCTGCGGTAATTGCAGTGCCTATCGCCAAGCGTTTAGGCCTTGGCTCGGTGCTGGGATACTTGATTGCCGGCGTAGTGATTGGCCCTATAGCAGGGCTGGTGGGAGAAGAGACCGAAACCATACAACACTTTGCAGAGTTTGGTGTTGTGATGATGCTGTTTCTGGTGGGCTTAGAGCTAGAGCCTAAAATGCTCTGGAGCATGCGAAACCGTTTGATGGGGCTGGGCGGATTTCAAGTGCTCGGCACTGCAGGCCTAGTGATGGGACTTACGCTTATATTAGATTTGCAGTGGCAAATTGCGTTAGCTATCGGGCTTGTTTTTTCGCTCTCTTCAACGGCGATTGTATTGCAGACCTTTAATGAAAAAGGGCTGAGCCGCACCGAAGGGGGAAAGAATGCATTCTCAGTGTTACTTTTCCAAGATATCGCGGTCATTCCTATGTTGGCGTTCATACCGTTACTGGCATTGCCAGAACTGATTGAGTTTGCCCAATCTCATGTCGCAGAAGGGGCGCAGCATCACCCTCAATTGAGCTTAGTGGCAGGACTGCCTAGCTGGGCTTATGCGCTAGTGATTACCGCATCGATTGCACTGGTGGTAGTCGGTGGGCATTTTGCCAGTCGTCCTTTATTTAAGTTTGTGGCAGCGTCAGGTCTTAGAGAGATCTTCACGGCAACGGCGCTGATGTTAGTCATCGGGATCGCCGCGCTCATGGGAATGGTCGGGCTTTCCCCTGCGTTAGGTACTTTCTTAGCCGGTGTGGTACTGGCAAACAGTGAATTTAGGCATGAGCTTGAGTCCAATATCGAACCTTTTAAAGGGCTGTTGTTGGGACTGTTTTTTATCACGGTAGGTGCTGGCATTAATATGCATGTGTTAGCGAGTGATTTTGCTTTGATCTTTGGCTTAACTCTTTGTTTGATGTTGTTAAAAGGCTTGGTGCTGTGGTGCTTAGCGGTTGTGTTCAAAATTAAAGGAGTAAACCGTTGGTTATTCGCGCTTAGCTTGGCTCAGGCGGGGGAGTTTGGTTTTGTATTGCTTGGCTTTACAGTGCAAAACAACGTCATACCCAGCGATATTGCCACAGTGCTGTCTTTAGTGGTGGCGCTGTCTATGTTCTTAACTCCAGGGCTATTTATTGTTTATGACAAAGTGATTGTGCCCAAATATGAAAAGCGCAGTAACGAAGGGGAAACTGAGGATGTCATTGATCAGCAAGGCAAAGTCATCATTGCAGGCGTTGGTCGATTTGGTCAGATTGTGAATCGTTTATTGGTGAATAATGGCGTTGAAACGGTCGTGCTTGATCACCAAGCAACTCAGGTTTCAAACCTGCGTAAAGTTGGCATAAAAACATATTTTGGCGATGCCACTAAACCGGATTTATTGCATACCGCAGGCATTGAAAAAGCCAAAGCGTTAATTGTGGCCATTGATAACCAAGAAGCGTCATTAGAGCTTGTTAAATACGTCAGGCATACCTACCCACAGGTTAAAGTGATTGCGCGCGCCTTTGATCGTGGGCATACCTATCAGTTACGTCAGGCGGGCGCGCATCATATTGAAAGTGAAACATTTCATTCCGCTTTAGAGGTGGGAACCGTTGCACTTCGTTGTATGAATTTTCATCCATTTCAAATAGAACAACAACGTCATTCTTATATTGCGGTAGAAAAGCAGAGTTCGGACAGTCTGTATAATGCTTGGTTGGATGACTCTGACAGCGAACGACATGATAACAACTTTATAAAGTTGTTTATCGAGCTGGAAGATAAGATCCGTGATGCCATGGTTTCTGAACGTCATGACCATAATTCGCGTTCTGAACGAGGGTGGACTCCACCACCAAAGGGCTATGCAGACAAATTTGAGGATGAGCTTGAGTGAAGCAACCTAAATCGTGGCAAACACCACAAAACTTTTTAATGTTAATTTCGATTGTTGTACCTGTGGCTTTTTCTAGTTGGATGGCATTGTTGAATAACTTTGTGATTGAAAAAGCAAACTTTAATGGTGCTGATATCGGCCTTTTACAAAGTGTGCGCGAAATCCCCGGATTTTTAGCGTTCACAGTCGTGTTTGTGCTTTTGTTCATTAAAGAACAACGATTTATGTTGCTGTCTTTGGTACTGCTTGGTTTGGGTACCTTCTTAACGGGCTTTTTCCCAAGCTTAACTGGGTTATTGCTGACCACGTTATTAATGTCTACGGGGTTTCATTATTTTGAAACCTTAAAACAGTCACTCTCTTTGCAGTGGTTATCTAAAGCAGAAGCACCAGAAATGCTCGGTAAGTTAATCTCGGTTGGGGCATTAGCCTCGCTAATTACCTACGGCGGATTGTGGGTAATGTTGCAGGTTCTTAAGCTGGATTATGCGATTGTGTACGCCATTACCGGTGGTACAACCATTTTGCTGGTGGCTGTGATTGCATTTTGTTTCCCTCAATTTAAAACCGATACCGTACAAAGCAAAAAACTCATACTAAGAAAGCGTTATTGGCTCTACTACGCGTTAACCTTTATGAGTGGTGCGCGCCGTCAGATCTTTACCGTATTTGCGGGCTTTCTAATGGTTGAAAAATTTGGTTATTCTGCTCCAGACATCGCACTATTATTTTTGATTAACTATGCGTTTAATTTTTTGTTTGCCAAGAAGATTGGCCGATTGATTGGTAAGATTGGTGAACGTCGTTCAATGATGTTTGAATACTGTGGATTAATTTGCGTCTTTATTGGCTATGCGCTAGTAAGCACGCCTCATTACGCAGCTGCGTTATACGTTGTTGATCACTTGTTCTTTGCGTTGGCGTTAGCCATCAAAACCTATTTCCAGAAAATTGCCGATCCTGCCGATATGGCATCTACTGCCGGTGTGAGCTTTACCATTAACCATATTGCCGCAGTCATTATCCCAGTAACCTTTGGCATTATATGGCTAACATCACCTTCTTTAGTCTTTGTGATTGGCGCTGTTATGGCGGGTGTGTCTCTGGTTCTATCGTTGAATATTCCGAAAAACCCAACGGAAGGTAATGAAGTTAGGATATTAAACTGGAATTAAATAGGGGCTAGCCTTAATATTATCTGTTTATATTAAAAGAAGAGTAAGGTTTCTGTATACTTTACTCTTCTTAGTTAAATCTTATTTAACGTAGCACTATAAATTATTAAGAAGCTTATATTCAGTATTTGATAGAATAGCACTTTCTAATAGCTCTATATTTAGGGTGCTGTATCCAAAGAAGTTTGGTACAAGGCTGCTTCTTAGTTTGTTTGTTAATTGACTTGTATTATTGCCAAACATTTCAGCATCAGATATCTCATCAATTAACTGTTTGTTTTCCATACTTGTTTCCGATATAAAACCACTATAACCAGAAATTGAATTGTAAAGATTTCCAAATTCACCAAATTGATTTTCTTCAATATAGTAAGTATTAGTTCTTGATGTGTTTACTCGGATATGGTTTACGGAATCTTGATTGGAAAGTACCGTATTTAACAGATCTTTACCTCCTGCATGTTCTTCTGTATTTGGATTAAAATCATCTTCTGGAAAAATCAAATATGCAGCAATAGCACCATCAACACTAATAGATGATATTATATGATTGTTATCTTTGTAATATTTGATTATTTTATTATCAAATCCTTTTTTAATGTATATTGGAGGGCCGTATACATCTTCTAATAAATCTGACGAAGATCTTATATAAATTTTATTTATTCTTTCTTGTGAAGGGATATCAGTAAATTGTGATAAAATAATATTTCTCACTTTTTCTAATGCATCAATGGTATCATTCAACCCACCCAAGGCTATTGCCATTATAGAAACCAATGCAATGAGTTTAGCAAAATTATTTTTCATCGTAACTTTTATAGAATTTTTTTGTGGATTATTATTTGCGATACTATTCATGTATAAATTCTCCTAATACATAATCAAATACAATGGTTCACTTTATTATGTATTTTCTTCATATAATGAAATTCTACTAGTAACTTTCTTAAGATAATTTTTTGTTTCATCATATGGTAGATTGTTATAAAGATGATTGTAAACTTCTTCAGGGGTCATTGAATTGATTATTTTAGATGCGTTATTAATATTGGTAGATCGATTTTCATTAAAGGCTCTTGCTACATTCCCTGCTCCAGTATTGTAAGCTGCGATCACACAGTACAATCTACTCTTGTCATTCTTAATTGATTTTAAGTACTTAGTATTTAAAATATTTAAGTATGCTGAACCGGTTTCTATATTAATAGGAGGTACGTATAAATCACTCGACTTCATTGGTGCATCAATGTTTCGAACATGTTTATTTACATCATGTCCCGCACTGGATGGAACGACTTGCATCAATCCAAATGCAGGAATGTGAGATTTTGCATCAGGCCTAAATGCCGATTCACTATGAATTATAGCCATTATCAGTGGAGTATTTATATCCCAGCGCTGACTTTCTTCAATTGCCAATGGTAAATAAGTTAAAGCTCGATCTTTTAAGCTATTCTGAGGTAAGTTAACTGTATACGAGATAATCTTCTTCTCAGGAATTAGTTTTTTTGTTACGTTCAATTCAGGTGTAGTTATGGTTTCTGATTCTGTAGTTAGAGTTTGAGCAGATGAAACTGCTATGATGTTTGTATTATTTTCTGCGAGTGAGTCAATTTTATTATCATCGATTTTTTTAGGAATGATTGCTGGTTTTGATACAGTGTTATCTTTATCTACAATTACTAAAGAGTTCTCATTTGATAAGGTATTATTATTTGAAAATTTATCTCTGATCGAATCATATTTTTTAACAATAAGGCTAATACGCTGATGCGCATTTCTTAGTAATGATTTCTTTTTGTTGTATGCACGTTCTTGAATGAAAGAGTCGGGGACACCAGTGTTTGCACGTAGAAGTCTTTCAGTTTGAATATCTAACTCATTCATTTGCAATTCTGTTTGGGTAATAATAAATTGTTTTTCTTTGTTTTCATTGATCAAGGAATAATTAATGAGTGATTCAGATATTACGGCTTTATTTAAATCTATAGAATAACCATTTATTTCTTGCTTCGTATTGCTATCTTTTAATATATCAGGATTGTTAATATCTGTAGACTTATCGACAATTATCGAAATAGTTGCAGTATTATGTTCATAATCAATAATTTTTCTGGTGGATTTGATGTCGTCATATTCGACGTGCTTATGGTTGTCGGATATTTCTGCTTCTCCCCAAGTATCTATGAGGCTAAGTCTTTGCTCATCTAAGTTCTTAGTGTATTCATCTCGCCAGTTTTCATACTCAGTAAAATAAATATCAAGCCATCTATAAAATTCTTGTTTATTATCTTCTGAGTATTTATTTGAATTTGAATTTGAAGTGGAGCGTGATAATTCTGAGAATGAGTCTGTGTTTGCGAGTGCAGTGTTAGATATTGCAGATGAAATTATCCACAATAAAAGGTTAGATTTAAATCTATTCACTTTAAATAGTCCTTTACTTAGAAAGTGATGAGACGTAAAAACGTCCCATCATTATTTTACTGTTAGAGATTTTTTAATGATTCTAAAGCGTTAGAAAGTTCTTCTGTTGCTTTCTCATTATTAAATTTATTCCAAAGTTGAGAGTCTTCGTTTACTGTATCAACAATTTTATTAACGTTAGCTTGATACGCAGCATTGTCCATTCCAACTAATAGATATAAACCTCCACTAGGACTAACTTGGCTGACAATAATTCGGCTGTTACTTAAAGATCGAGATACCACATTTTTAGTCACACTCTCAACCCTTTCAATAACATGTTCTTCAGTCGACTTCTCAGTAGTAATAACGTTACTTTCAATTGCTTGCTTGAACATATTACTAACATCTGTTTGAAATTCAGAGGCTAATGCAACTCTTGCATCATTCACTGCAACTTTACGCATGATACTCATACCTGCAGCACTTTTCTTTGCATAACCAGTACTTGCAATAGCAAGATCTTGGGGCATTACATTGCAAATCCAAGAAGGTGCTTCAGTACTTGGTGAGTCAGGAAAAACACAAGTAGAATAAGACTGAGCTTTTTCAATTGTTTGCGTTGATTGGCATCCTATTAATGCTAAAATTGAAATTATAAATATAAAACGCTTCATTTCTTACTCCAGTAAGAATTAATAAATAAAATTAAAAACCTAACAGATTATTTGCATGGTCATTTATGATATCGAAGCTACTATTGCTATGTACTACTTTGGCTGCGTGACCACGTTTTAATTTTAGTGCGACTTCATCATCAACAATAACCCATGAATATTTAGGCGTAATAGCATTAGGGTTCATATTGACAGAACCTTCACCTATTGCAAAAGTTTCAACTTCACCTTCTGAGTTAGTCATTAATTGGCTGAATTGAATATCGGCATTACCTTTTACGTGGTGCTTCTGACCAAGACCAACTTTAGCCATTGTTCCAGAATTACACTGTCTAAGTTCGAGCACTGGGGCAGTAGGAGCTAAGAGATTTCTAAGCTCAATATTCATATTTACAGCTTCAGCGGCGGTTTTATTAGCATAAGTGCTATATAAATGTTCGGATACGTCACATTTTGATGTTTTCGTACCAGAACTGCCTTTTTCATCACCCTTTAATTCTATTTGTTTGATCAGTGTCATCTCTGGTAAGCTGACCACTTTTGCTATCGCTTTGATATCCATTTCGTAGTGACATTTTGCTGCCACTATCGTTTTTTCCCCAGTGAAAATGTTGGTTGCTTCATGTCTATCAATAAACTCATATTTAAAATCACTTGCAGTAATTTCAGTCAATACGGCTACATCTGCTATAGGGACGCCATTTGTATTATATTGACCGCTTTGCTCCGCTAATATAATTTCATTTTTTAACTTGTCTGCTAACTTTCTATCAATTACTTGCGCGCCAGATTTTCGTACTTGAGCTTCTAAATTCGTTCTCATAGATGCAGTAATTTTCTGACTTGCAATATTATTAAAATTCATCTCAACTGGTAGTACGATAATTTTTCTATCTTCGATTGATTTTACGGGAACATCTGCCGTAGGTATATCAACTCTTGTATCTGGCGTACACATAGCTACATCGTTGCTCGCACAACCAGAAAGGATAGAAATTAAGCCTAAAGCCACTGCTGTTTTTTTATACATATATACTTCCATTTATTTTATCGATTATTATATTTTTATGCCAAAAGCTACCCAAAGACCTTCTTTCTTAATTAACTCAGAAAAATGCCGCTCAGCTCCTTCCTGTGCATACTTGAAATTGATGACAGAGTTTCCTGTTGAAATTATTTCATTGGTAGCAATTATTTTCCCCGATTTACTAATTAGTGTTATATCGGTTAATTTTGTTGCTATATAAGCTTCTCCAACCTTATTTTTTCGATATTCCGAGTCGACTTTTAGGGTATGAGTAGATTGTGCTTGGTCATCGATTACGCTTGATATGCCGTTATTAGCAATTTGTTCAGATAGAAAAAGTTGGCTTTTTCTATCTGATTTCACTGCTTTTAATTGAATAATAATTTTGGATTTAGTTTGTTCAATAACTTCGATTAGTTTTAGTGTGTATGGGATATCTGTATTCGATTTTCCATCTAGGGTGCTTAGAATAGTTAGTTTTGTGTGAATATTAGACAGTTCATGCTGCTTATCTTTAGTGCCTAGCCACCAAAGTAATGAATCTTGATGTTTTAAATTATTAAGTCTTTGTTTTGATGTTAGTTCAGTGGTTTTAATATCATCATTGAGTCGCTTGATAATATCTTTTTTGCTCACTCGTGCTTCGACGAAGTATACATCTCCGAGCTTAATGCTGTTGACATAGTCTATATTTGTAAGTGCTAGTTTTGCTGTTTTGGTATTTATATTGCTATCAATGTATCTTTGAGTCGCGGTACTTTTATTCAGATTTCTTTCACTTTCTTGCATAGAAAATGATGATTCTACTTCAGTCCATAAAACCTCATTTATACTATTCAATGCAGAAGTCTGTGCTTGAGGCAGGCTGTTACCTTGGCCCACACCAGTGATGTATCCCGTTGTCTTAGTACCATTTTTAGAATACCAGTCAGGTGCTGATGATGAAGAACAACCGACAATAAACATACAAATTATTAATACAAAATGGCGAAAATCAAGCATATACATAGATCCTAGTGATGATTCGATGATGCTATCACTAGAGGTTTAACTTGTTAATCGTTAATAATAGAAAGATAAATTTGTATTATAAAAATATTAACTAGATCTTATTTTTAATTTAATTAAAACAAAATTAATTATTTAAGGTAGATTGGGTAGGTGCGGTTGTGGTATAGCATTCGGAATGTCAAAATATATTAAGACCATCCAGATGAGATTTAGGATAAAGTAGGTAAATATTAATATTAAAGTTAAGTGGAATTAAATTTAATATTAATGATATTTTATTCACTGGAGTATGAGTTATAAGCCAATAACTTTCATATGATAATTATTGGCTTATGTGGACTTTAGTGATCAAGATAGAGGTAGTTCTGCCAGCTCTTCATTCGAATTAGAATTTTTCGCATGATGGAGACATGGTGGAAGCTATCGGAATAGACCGCCACTTCGACTGATGTACCTAAAGGCAAATGATACTCTGATAGGTCATCGGTAATACGCAGTTTAACTAAAGCGCGACCACTGGCATTCAGTGCTTGAGTGCCAAGTAAGCGACCAGATGCCTGCATCTCACCTTCGGCCATTGCAGGAATAACCTTAATAATTTCTCCTGAGAAAACCTTACCCGGTAAGCTTGGGAACATAAACTCTGCTGCAAAACCTGCTTCTAAACGCTGCAGGGAGTTTTGACGAAATGCAGCCACATAATCATGTTCTTCAGCATGAATAAACACCATCGATGGCGCAATCGGTAATGGAACCGCCATTTGCCCCGGACGCAATATTAGCTGAGTGACGTAGCCATTGGTTGGCGCTCTAATAACCGTTTCATCAAGGTTAAACTGGGCACGTTTTACTTCGGCGTTTAATCTTGCAACTGTGGTGTTCTCTCCATCAATCTCAGATTCAAATGCCACGCGAGCACGGTTTTCCATGGCAATTTTTGCTTCAAGATCCGCTTGTGCACCTTTTAGGTTTTGACGACGAGTATCCACTTGTTGCTCGGTAAATGCGCCTTTTTTGTAACCTCTATAATAACGGTTAAACTCTTTTCTCAAACGTTCACGTTCAGCTGTTGCTCTGTGCACGTCTGCTTGAGCCGCTTTATAATCGGACTCAAGTTGATAAACCCCTTGTATCGCTTCAGCTAAATCTGCTTGTTTTTGCAGCAGTTCAGCTTCAAAAGGTTCAGACTCAATTGTGAACAGTGGCTCACCTTTAACAATAAAGGTATCAGCTTTAACGTTCACCTCTACAACTCGCCCTTTTACCGTTGGGACTATAGGGGTGGTGTTGTAAACTTGTCGACCTATCTGAGTGAAGGGGTGGTTATAGTTCATCAACAGTATTAAAGTGCCGATAAGTATAACGCCGCCTAGCACGGCGGTAGGCACAGACCATTTATTCAGCGGTATATTAAATACTTTGAAAATGACGACGCAGATGGCTGTATAGGTCAGTATTAATAGTAAGTCCATTACGCATCTCCTTCGCTTTGTACTGGCTTAGTATTGATCGGAGCTTGAGTTTTTGACTGTTTAAGCTCTGCGACTTGCTCGGTTAAATCTTGAACTTGCTGAGATAACTGAGAAACATCATGATGGAGATCAGATTGTTCTTGTTTGATTTGGTTCATTCCCCAACCTCGGTCTTCACGCCATAATGTTGCCCAAATCCAAAGAAATGGCCAAATGGTATGCAGAGTAAAAAGACTTATCCATCCGGTAACATGAATGGCATCTTGGTGAGGGTGGTTTCGGCCTTTTGCTATTTCATAGGGAATGTCATGAATGACAATAACGCCATAAAAAATAACTAGAGCTACAAATACTAATAGTCCTAAAGCAACGTAATCGAGAAACATGTTTCATCCTTGTAATGCTTGTTCGAAAATTGTTAATCTTATCTTCGGTGTTTCTGTATATGAATACAACTACTTTATTGATTTTAGACGTTTTTAGTCAGCATGTTAGCGTGTGCAATCGATGTCACTACTTTGCGGTGTATGGATGAACTTTATTGGCGAAGCAGCGGCACTTGGCGCGGCGATGGTGTGGGCCATTGCGACTTGGATTTATGGGCAATTTAGTCATCGATTTAGTGCTTTTCAGCTTAATATCATAAAAGGGGTTATCGGCTCTGCGATGATGTTGCTGGTATTGCCACTATTACCTCAGCCACACATCGAAATCTCTGCGCACCATGCCCTCATTTTAGGGTTATCAGGTGTTATTGGTATTGCGATAGGTGACAGTGCTTATTTTGCTGCTTTAAAACGAATAGGACCTAATAATACCTTGTTGTTAGAGTCATTAGCGCCGCCGTTGTCGGGCGTCTTGGCATTGGTGTTTCTTGGCTTAGGTTTAAGCGTTTTTAATTGGTTAGGCATTGTTGTTACTACTGTTGCTGTTACTTTGGTGGTGATGCAGCCTTCGTCTAATAAAGAGGGTATTTCAAAAGCCGGTGTAGGTTATGGGTTATTGGCCAGTGTATGCCAAGCCAGTGGGGTGGTGATCTCTCACTTTGCGTTAGTGGCAGGGGATATCAATCCGTTAGTGGGCGCATTGCTTAGGTTATCGGTTGGCGTTTTGGTGGTTGCGATGATGGTGCCATTATTTCAACCGAAACCATTTTCAAATATTGTGCATTTAGGTAAGGCAATGAGTAAAGTGGATCGCCTGTATTTATTGGCGGCGATTACGGTAGGGACCTTTTTAGCGCTTTGGTTACAACAAGTGGCGTTAAAGCATGCCAATCCCGCCATTGCTCAAACACTCATTGCTACCAGTCCTTTATTTATGCTGATCATCTATAAGATGAAAGGAATCTCAATTTCTAAGCGATCCATTATCGGGACAATGGTGGCTTTACTCGGCATTGCCATTCTTCTTATGGGTTAATACCCAGTACAATCTTTTTATGAGATCACTGCAAAAGCTGATCTAATGATAATGGTTTTTCTGAAATTTTTGCTTTGACTGCTGGCGTTTCGCCGGGGGTTTCTTGATGGCAAAGATTATTCCATGCTTTGTAGATGTCCAGCAGAGGTAATAGACCTTCAGGGCGTCTTCTGCGTCTAGGCTCGTTAACGATTGTTTTAAACATAGCATGGAAGCGAGTCATATAATCGGTTAGTGGAGTCAATTTAGGCAGTTGATGCGCTTGCTGTTGGGTTAGAGTACTTTCAACCAGTTGGCAAATGGCTCTTTGATCTGAGTCTGTTTTAAGGTGCCATTGTTCTGAAATAGACCAAGGGGCAGGTGTTTCTTTAAGTAATAAAGGCTGCGGCTTTCCGCCCCCTTTTCCTTCCATCCAATTTAAATCATCAACTTGATATAATAAATCTAAACACTGTTTTTGACGCATGCGATTAAAGCTGGTCATTGCAGCTTGTGCCAGCATAGGTTCAAAGTTCATGCTAATGATAAGATGCTGCTTATTCTCCAGCCATTGATTGAGTTGATTAAAGTGGGCTGTTGCACAGTAAATAGGGGTCACCAAACCAGACTTTAAAGGGTAGTTAAGCTGAGTTTGATTATGCAGAGGGTTGCTTCGATCGCTTCGATTTTTATGATCGCTGATTAATGCATTCAGCAAACTAGGCAGTTTCTCATCAATTGGCATAGTACAGGGTGTATTGATACTTGCGAGGTATTCTTTATTGATGATGCGTCGATCCGCGAGAGTGTAATTTTTAGCGATGTTGAATGATTGATGGGTTATGTAGTGAGAGTTGCTATCACTAGTACAAACCCATAATACACCATTATTGCTGTTTGGTTGAAGAGCACAGCAGTTACTGACTAATGAAAATTTCTGAGACTGATTTTGCCAGTGATGATCAAATATTGATGACTTATGACGGCAGATACTCGCCATGGTGTTGATATGATCATTTAAGGTCTTTGCTTGAATTTTTAACTTGCTGGTGATTTCTCTTAAACTAAATCCAGTCAGTAATAGCGCTAATATAGTGACATGAATTTTAAGGTGTGGATTGGCAATAGAGAATTGGTCAACGAATGTCTTTTTACATTGTTTACAACGATAGCGCTGCTTCTCACCACTAAATCCAAATGAATAATAGCTGTGTGGGTAAAGTTGCACGTGATTGGCAAAGTTGTCGCATTTTTTATTGCCGCACGCACTTAAGTCAGCGTGTCGATATTGTGCTTGTGAGGTCAACTCTTTATCTAATTCGTCAGGCCATAGAGTGGGTGAGATGGTATGGCAACTTGCGCAGGCTATCTGAGAGTATTGTCGGTCATTTAAAATAGAATAGTTGGCAAGGTTGAGCGATCCAAAGTCAGCACACAATGGATTTTTGCAAAAATTCAGCTCTAACAGTTGAGGGGTTATCGTTTCAAACACGGCATTGGTTATATCGTTGGTGGAGTTGACTCAATCCAAAGCAATTTAGCACAATTTTTGAAATGAAAAGTGCTCTGTTCTCTCATTTACAGCGTAAGAATATATGGATGTTAAATCTGTTACTTGTGAATTTTAGGGATAAATTATGACCAATACTCCGCTTGAGACACTATCATCGAAAATTCTAGACGCTAACACTCCTAGTCACCCAATCCAAATAGGCATCAGTGCTTGTGTATTAGGTGAAGAAGTTCGCTTTGATGGCGGGCATAAAAGCAGTAAATTTGTGACAAAAGAGCTTTCTCCCTTTTTTCAGTTTATCCCTGTTTGTCCTGAGGTAGGTATTGGTATGAGCGTACCTAGACCAGCAATACGCCTTATCTCAGATGATGAGCGCATTGCTCTGGTGGAAACTAAAGACCAAACTCAAGATTATACCGCGAGCATGCAAACCTATTCTGAAAATAAAGTGAATGAATTACAGGGGCAGTCTTTGTGTGGCTATATT
This sequence comes from Vibrio sp. UCD-FRSSP16_30, assembly GCF_001676025.1. Classification (GTDB taxonomy): domain Bacteria; phylum Pseudomonadota; class Gammaproteobacteria; order Enterobacterales; family Vibrionaceae; genus Vibrio. Next base: position 162,058 of record NZ_LZFW01000046.1, on the reverse strand, counting down.
GTGTGCGCCAAATCCCCAACTTGCGGGATGGAGCGTGTAAAAGTGTACGCAAATGGCTGGGCGTCTACTGATGGTGTTGGCCTGTATACCCGAGAGCTAATGACGAAAATGCCTTGGCTACCAGTGGAAGAAGATGGACGTTTAAATGATCCTGTTTTAAAGGAAAATTTCATATCACGCGTGTTTAGTTTACGTGATTTTTATGACTGCATGGGAGAGCATGCGACACCAAGAAAGATTATTGCATTCCATTCCCGTTATAAATTGACCTTGATGGCTCATGATCCAAGTGCTTATAAGGCGTTAGGCCAGTTAGTCGCCAAAGTCGCAAGCTATGAAGCGGATGAGTTTTTTCAACTGTACCGTTTGAAATTGATGCAGGCACTGACAACGCGAGCTACTCGAAAAAACAACACCAATGTGCTTATGCATATTCAAGGCTATTTTAAAAAATGGTTGTCCTCTCAAGAAAGGCAGGATCTGCGCCAAGTTATTGATGAATATCGACAAGGTTTATTACCTTTATTAAGCCCAATGACGCTAATTAAGCATTATTTGTCGTTATATCCTGACGAGTATTTAGCTAGCCAAAAATTTCTCGACCCACACCCGCAAGAGTTACGACTTCGTTATAGTTTGTAATAAGAAAGCGGGTGAGGAGAAATAAATGAAAGCACTAATGTGGTTTCGGCGGGATTTACGAACGTTAGATAATACCGCTCTTATACAATCGATGATGGCGGTGAATGAAAAAACGAATTCTGGCCATGAATCCGCTGGCCTTATGGCTTTATTTATCATGACACCAGAGCAGTGGAAGCTGCATGGTATGTCGACAATGCAAAGGGATCTCATTTGTCGACGTTTACAGGCTCTTTCACAGGAACTGCATTCGCTTAATATTCAATTGCACATTGAGACAGTCGACACTTTTGAGCAGTGTCCTGAGTTGATTAAAGAACGCTGTGAGCAGTTTAATATTGACCATGTTTTTGCCAATCAAGAGTATGAAATTAATGAGGTAACACGAGATCATCAGGTTCAAAAGCTGCTAGAGGGCATGGATGTTGGCTTTTCATTGCATATGGATAAGTGCATTTTCGCGCCTGGCAGTGTCAAAAATAAGCAAGGCAGTTATTTTAAAGTGTTTACTCCCTTTAAAAAATGCTGGCTGTCGCGTTTCACACAACATCCGATTTTGGTTCGCAAGCCTCAGCGTTTAGCAACTAACGCTTTGTTTGATTCAAACACGGTGGTGGATTGGCAAGCATTAATGCCCTTTGCTTCAGATCAGTTTTCTCCAGAACAGTCCTCTTTAGAACACACTTTCTCAGGTCAGTCTACATGGCTTAGTGATACCTCTTCTATCATTGCGCTATTGCGCGAGTTTGTTGCTCAAAAATCCTCAAGTTATCATCAAGATAGAGATTTCCCTGCGCTAGATGGAACCAGTACGCTGTCTCCTTATCTGGCGCTTGGTATGTTGTCAGTACGCCAGTGTATCGCAAGGTTACTCTGTGGCCGCCGTATTGATCAGTTAAATGAAGGTGAGCAAACTTGGTTGAGTGAACTGATTTGGCGAGAGTTCTATCAACATCTAATTCACTTTGAACCTAAGCTGTGTATGGGAAAAACATTCGTGCCTTGGGCTGACAATCTCGAATGGCTTGGCTCTGATACGCATCTGAAGAAATGGCAACAAGGAGAAACAGGCTATCCCATTGTGGACGCTGCGATGCAACAGCTTAATCAGACGGGTTGGATGCATAATCGATTGCGAATGGTGGTCGCGAGTTTTTTGAGTAAAGATTTACTTATCGACTGGCGCAAAGGCGAGGCTTATTTTATGAGTAAGTTGGTCGATGGTGATTTTGCGGCGAATAACGGAGGATGGCAATGGTCTGCATCCGTTGGTTGTGATGCTCAGCCATATTTTAGAATCTTTAACCCTATCTCCCAAGGTCAACGATTTGACCCCGATGGCGAATTCGTGAAACGTTGGCTTCCACAGCTAAAATCAGTACCCAGTAAATTTATTCATTCGCCGTGGTTATGGGATGATTTTCAAAGTTTGGACTATCCTCAACCTATTGTTGATCATAAACAGCAAAGGCTAAAAGCATTGCAGATGTATAAGGAAGCGAAAGACAGTGGTAGTTAAGGTTCATTTTCGTAGTCGGTTACTTTTCATTGTTGGTATATTGATTGCTTGGTCATTGACGATGCCAAGCGCAGTGAGTGCAACATTTACACTACCTAAAGACGGTAGTCATATAGTAGGGAAGTTGCAACGTCACCAAGTGACCAAAGGCGAGACATTTGCATTATTGGCAAAGGATTATGATGTGGGCTTGTTAAGTCTGATTGCGGCCAATCGTGGGGTTGATCCTTTCTTACCTACTGATGGAGAAGTATTAACGGTTCCTACGCGTTTTATTCTGCCTACGGCAAAGCAAAAAGGCATTGTCATCAACCTTGCAGAACTGCGCCTTTATTATTTTGATCCCGACGGGGAGCATGTACACGTTTTTCCTGTGGGAATAGGACGTATAGGTCGAGAAACACCGCAAATGGTGACCTCAATAAGCTCGATGATAGAAGCACCCACATGGACACCGCCTAAATCGATAAGAATGGCCTACGAAGAAAATGGGATTGAATTGCCAGAAAAAGTCCCCGCAGGACCTGATAACCCTCTTGGTGAGTACGCAATGCGTTTACGTTATGGGTCAGGTCAGTATTTAATTCATGGTACCAATAAGGATTTTGGCATTGGGTTAAGGGTTAGCAGTGGTTGCATTAGGATGGAACCGGTTGATATTGAATGGCTATTTAATCAAGTCGACCGCGGAACACGAGTACAAATTGTCAATCAGCCAATTAAAGTGGCAGTCGAGCCTGATGAAAGTGTGTTTGTCGAATCTCATGAGCCGCTAACAGCGCGAAATGGCAGTAAACAATCTTTTGATTGGCCTTTGGAATTGCAGGTGTGGCTTGATAATTATCAGCAGGCGTATTCTAGGGTGAATGGCGTAATCCAAATACAAACAGGTTTACCGACCATAGTGCATGACGGCACCTACTAATATCAATCGTAGTAAATTTCTGAAAATGATCTTACGGTGATTGATATAATATTTACTGTTTGAGTACAAAACAAAAAGCCAGCTAAAAGCTGGCTTTTAAAATTAGAGTATAGTGAAACTACTTAGTGTACGACTGAGCTACGTTATCTAGGCGTTCGTTAGCACGTGCTGACTCATCTTGTGCTGCCATTGCCGCTTCTTTAGCTTGCATTGCCGTTGCTTTGTTGTCAGCAGAGTCTTTCTCATGTTCTGCTTTCAGCGCTGCCAAATCTTGTTCTAGCTGAGAAACTCTAGCATCAGTGTCTGCCATTTTAGCGGTTGTTTCTTCATCTGGACCTGAAGCACAACCCGCTAATAATAAAACTGAGCTAACCCCTGCTGCGAGTAAAAACTTATTATTCATACGAACTCCCTGATTCTTTTAGTAATGCCACTTATTTCTGTTGGCTTAAATAGTGTAGACGCAGAACAAAATATGTTCGAATAATTTACAGAAATTAGGTGACTGTCTGCATATGGCGCTTCATTTAAAGGTTTATCAGTGGATATTTTGTGATCTGAGTGGGTAAGTAGGGTATTATTAGCCAGATTTTTATATAGCGTGTTTTATCTGTCCGAATTTTGAGTAGACAGAAAACAGGCTAACCCCCGTTTTAGGAGAAGACTTTGAAGTTTAGAGAATTAGGTTTAGACAATCGTTTAATGAAGAATTTGGATCACTACTCATTTAAGAGTGCGACCGAAATTCAGCAACAGGCAATCCCTGTCGCGTTGGCTGGTAAGGATTTACTAGCGTCGTCTAAAACTGGTTCTGGTAAAACTTTGGCATTTGTTTTGCCTATGCTGCATAGATCTCTTAAAAACAAAGCATTCTCAGCCAAGGATCCTCGCGGTGTTATTTTAGCGCCTACTCGTGAATTGGCTCGCCAAGTGTATAACGAGCTGCGTACCATGTTAGGCGGACTGTCTTACACGGCAACTTTAATCGTCGGTGGTGAAAACTTTAACGATCAAGTTAAAGCATTGCGTAAATACCCTCGTTTTATCGTGGCAACGCCGGGACGTTTAGCCGATCACCTAGAGCATCGTTCACTGTTCCTTGATGGGCTTGATACGCTGGTTTTAGATGAAGCCGATAGAATGCTGGATTTAGGTTTTGCACCTGAACTTCGCCGTATTCATAGCTTAGCGAAACACCGCCGCCGTCAAACGTTGATGTTCTCTGCAACCCTTGATCACGCCGAAGTGCATGATATGGCAATGGAGATGCTTAATAACCCTAAACGTATCTCTATAGACAGTGGCAATGCTCATCACACTGATATTGAACAGAAATTCTATCTTTGTGACCACCTTGATCATAAAGAAGCGCTACTGAATCGTATTATTGATGAAGCGGATTACAATCAGATAATGATTTTTACTGCGACCCGTTCAGATACCGAGCGTTTGACCGCAGAGCTTAATAAGAAACAATTGAAAGCCGTCGCATTGAGCGGAGGTTTAACTCAAACTCAGCGTAATACGATTATGAGTCAGTTTGAGCGTACGGTATTTAAAATTTTGGTCACAACCGATATTGCCTCTCGAGGTATCGATATCGCGAACGTTTCACACGTGATTAACTTTGATATGCCAAAACATACCGAAGAGTACGTGCATCGAGTCGGTCGTACAGGCCGTGCAGGTAACAAAGGAACGGCATTATCATTAGTTGGCCCTAAAGATTGGGATAGCTTTAAGCGTGTGGAGAGCTTCTTACAACAAGACTTATCATTTGATGTGCTAGAAGGTCTTAAAGGTAAGTTCAAAGGCATTAAGCCTAAAAAACCGGTCTATCGTGGTAAAGGTGCTCAAACTGCTAAAAAATCAGCCGCACCGAAGAAAGCTGTTAAGAAGCAAGTTAGACGCGACAAAACATTCCACACCAATGTGGCCGTTGGGGATGCGGTATTCATTCCTAAGAAGAAAACGCCACCTAAAGTGGACAGTGATGATTAATTCACACTAATTTTTAAAAAGCGAAGACTGAGTTCTTCGCTTTTTTTATGCCTTAATTTTAGATATTCAATCTTCTGACCAGTCTATAGTGGCGGAATCCCGTTGTTTTTCTTAAGAAAAGAAATAATTAGAATTAATTTTAAGTGTTTTTCGAAGGTTTATGACAATGTCATTTTGTAATAAATCGTATGCAATAAAAGCCAAAATAGACTTCATTGTTCAATCATATTGGCAATGAAAGATAAGAATTAGAATGGCGTTCACTACTAAGTTTACCGTGGTTCTTGCTAGTTAACTTATTGATACTTATAGTGTTAATCTTGTTGTTTTGTGAGAGTGCTTATTGTGGCTAATACATAAAAAAGCCATCCCTCCTAATCTTAGTCATGCCATTTTGACGGTTGTCGATATCGTTTCAAACTGAAAGTCCCAATCAAATTGTCATTTACCTTTAAAAGTTCTGAAACATAAGTGTCATACAACACCCTTAAAGTGTCCCTCGTCAACTAAACAAACGAACGACATACAAATGTCGTGACAGTGATTCCCATTAAGGACAAACAGATGAAAAAGACAGTAATCGGTGCAGTAGCACTTCTAGGCGCACTAACAATGACCCCAGCAGTTGCTAAAGAGACTATCTCTACAGTTGGTTCAAGTAGTGTCACTCCATTGATGGAAGTTTTCTCTGAAACTTACATGAAGTCTAACAGCAACGTATTTATCGAAGTTCAAGGCCCTGGCTCTTCAGCTGGTGTTCGTGCGGCTAAAAGCGGTACAGCAAACCTAGGCATGTCTTCTCGTAACCTTAAAGATTCTGAAAAAGAGCCTGCTCTTAAAGAATTGACTATCGCACTTGACGGTATCGCAGTTGTGGTTAACCCAGCAAACGCTGTGAACAACCTAACTTCTGAGCAAGTTAAAGGTATCTACAAAGGCGAAATCTCAAACTGGAAACAAGTTGGTGGCGAAAACAAGCCTATCGTTACAGTAACTCGTGACACAGCTTCTGGTACTCGTGGTGCTTTCGAAGACATCATGGGCCTTAAAATGAAGATTAACGATATTACTGTATCGGCAATCTCTCAACGTGCACAAGTTGCAAACGGTAACGGCGCACTTAAAACTCAAGTTGCTTCAAACCCATACGCAATTGGCTACATCTCTCTAGGTACTGTTGATAGCACTGTTAACGCAGTAGCAATTGATAATGCAGCCGCTTCTGTAGCAAACGTTCAGAACGGCTCTTACAAAGTAGCTCGTCCATTCCTAGTACTTTACAAAGAAGCTAACGCTTCTGCTGAAACTCACAAGTTCCTAGAGTGGATGCAATCTGCTGATGCACAAGAACTAGTATCAAGCAAAGGTTACATCTCTGCTAAGTAATAGAAAAAATTGAAATTTTGCTCAGCCTGCGAAGGCTGAGCTTTTCCATGCATCCCACTTTATTTAATTGGGCTTAGTGCGTATTTAGATTTACCATCGCAAATTAATAGTGAATTTTTCAATGAAAAATGACAATGTTCAAGCTCCGGCTTTTGCTTCTTCTTCATTAAGAGAAGCCCGTGGCGTTGACTGGAGAGAGCGAATCTTTCACGGATTGTTCTTGTCCAGCGCAGTTATTGGTATTGTTTCTCTAGCCATTATCGCTTACTTCATCGTTAAAGAGAGTATCCCTGCATTTCAAGTAGCAGGCGTTAGCGGTATTGTTATGGGGCAAAATTGGTTGCCACCTGCGTTATACGGTGTAGCAACAATGATTGTGGCCTCATTAGTCTCCACCTTAGGCGCAGTTCTATTTGGTGTGCCGGTTGGCGTATTGACCGCCATCTTTATTGCCGAAATTGCGCCAAAGCGTGTGGCGAATATCATTCGTCCTGCAATTGAGCTACTGGCTGGTATCCCGTCGGTCGTTTATGGCTTTTTTGGTTTGGTTATTATTGTACCGCTGATTCAAAACATCTTTGATGTGCCTGCGGGTAATACGATCCTTGCCGGTATTATCGTGCTTGGTGTGATGATCTTGCCAACGGTCATTACCGTGTCTGAAACGTCAATTCGCGCAGTGCCTCGTACTTATAAAGAAGGCTCTCTTGCACTCGGCGCTTCAAAAATTTACACCATCTTTAAACTTCTCGTTCCAGCGGCTCGTTCAGGCATTATGACTGGCGTTATCTTGGGTATCGGCCGAGCATTGGGTGAAACGATGGCGATTATCATGGTGATGGGTAATGCCCCAGCGATGCCAGAAGGGCTGCTTGATGCTGCGCGTACACTAACCGCCAATATCGCCATTGAAATGTCTTACGCAAGTGGCATTCACGCCAATGCCTTGTATGCGACTGGTGTTGTACTGCTGGTCTTCATCATGATGTTAAACGGTGCTCTATTGTACCTTAACCGTCAAAAAGCGAGATAAGAGTCATGGATACAGTAAAACTTAAAAAATCTCGCCAGCGTAAAGATCATTTGCTTAGTGCATTTGTATGGCTATCTGCTGGTTTAACTGTGGGCTTTTTGTTCTGGATAATCTGGTACATTTTGTCGAATGGTTTGCAATTTGTGAACTGGGATTTCGTCACGGGTGACTATACTCGTACCGGTGATTCTCAGGGTATTTTCCCAATGATCGTTTCGACGGTTTATATGGTTATCGCTTCAATATCGATTGCGGCGCCATTGGGCATCATGACGGCTATCTATCTTACAGAGTATGCAAAAGTAGGTAGTAAGTTCGTTAAAGTGATTCGTTTTTGTACTGAATCATTGGCGGGTATCCCGTCTATTATCTTTGGTCTGTTTGGTATGACCTTCTTTGTGACCATCCTTGGATTAGGCTTCTCTATTCTGTCGGGTGCACTAACGTTAAGTATTTTGATTCTGCCAGTGATTATCCGTGCAACGGAAGAAGCACTAATGGCGGTTCCTCAAACTTTCCGTGAAGGTTCTTATGCTTTAGGTTCTTCAAGAATCTACACCATTTGGCGCTTGATTTTACCAAGTGCAATGCCAGGTATTTTGACTTCTGTTATCTTAAGTATCGGTCGTGTCATTGGTGAGTCAGCACCCGTGTTCTTGACTGCAGGTATGGTTGCGCGTATCCCAGAATCATTATTGGATTCGGGTCGTACATTAACCGTTCACCTATATAAGTTAACAACAGAGCTATTTACGATTGATGAGTGGAACCAAGCGTACGGTACAGCAACAGTACTGATTGTGGTTGTTCTGCTAATTAATACGTTAACCAAACTTATCGCTAGCCGCTTTAATAAAGCAACTTACTAATTGCAGCTGATAGACTCAAAGAATTTAAGAGACACATAAAATGAACAAATTTACTATCGAAAACCTAGATCTTTATTACGGCGAAAACAAAGCACTAAAAAGCATTAACTTGCCTATTCCTCTACGCCAAGTAACAGCATTAATCGGGCCTTCAGGCTGCGGTAAATCGACGCTATTGCGTTGTTTAAACCGTATGAATGACCTGATTGAAGGTGTAAAAATCGAAGGTCTAGTTGAAATGGATGGCCAAGATATTTACGGCAATATTGATGTAGCCGATCTGCGTATTAAAGTCGGTATGGTATTTCAAAAACCAAACCCGTTCCCAATGAGTATCTACGAAAACGTGGCTTATGGCCTTCGTGCTCAAGGTATTAAAGATAAAAAACACATTGATTCTGTTGTCGAAAATTCTCTGCGCGGCGCAGCACTTTGGGATGAAGTAAAAGATCGTCTTAAATCACATGCGTTTGGTTTGTCTGGTGGTCAGCAGCAGCGTCTATGTATTGCACGTACTATCGCAATGGAGCCAGATGTCATTTTGATGGATGAACCAACTTCGGCACTTGATCCAATTGCAACACATAAAATTGAAGAACTGATGGAAGATCTTAAGAAAGATTACACCATCGTTATCGTGACGCACTCAATGGCTCAGGCGCGTCGTATTTCGGACCGCACTGCTTTCTTCCTTATGGGAGAGTTAGTTGAGCATGATGAAACACCCGTAATATTCAGCAACCCAAGAGATGATCGCACTCAGGGTTACGTTAATGGCGACTTTGGTTAATCCTTCGATTAATCGCGCTGTTTTGAAACAAAATTAACTATAATAATAAGCGATGGACTTTTGCCCCTCTTTCATAGAGGGGCTTTTTTGCGTTTCCTTAGTTATCGTTAGATTGACCTTCTAATGCAGCCTAAGTAAACTCGGATTAGTTTAGATATGAGGTATGTACAGTGAGTGATTTCGAAAAAGACTTAGAAGCAATGGCTGCAGAGGCTGAAGATCAGCCGGAGCAACAACTGCCATCTATCGAAGAGCAAAAGCAAATAGCCGCAGAGCTTAAAAAACTTGAAGAAGCGGGTGAGTTAACACCAGAAGTGCTTGAGCAATACTTTGGTAAGTTCTACGCAAAAAATGAAGCGCCAATTCATTAATATCATATATGGTATAAGCAGATTTAATCAGTTGTATAAAAACGAAGAAGGCGAGCTGTTTAAGCTCGCCTTCTTTTTTTTGGTAATAGCTTCAATTAAGCAGGGGGGATTGTAGCACCAATTTCTTGGTGTAATCGGCGACAGGCGCGACCATCATCATGGAATAGGTGGCATCGTTTTGGGTCAATACCAATGGAGTAGTGATCGCCTGGTGCCACTTCTAAGGTATCTGGTTGACGGAAGTTAATATCGGTATCTGCACTTTCAACCGATAGGTAAACCTGAGTCTCTAGTCCTAATTTCTCAACAATAGTCACTTCACCTGAAATTGTTGCTTCAGAAGAGTCTGACATCAGTAAGTGTTCAGGGCGAATACCTAATGACATACGATCCCCTACATTGACGGTTGTGCCGTCAACAGGAATATTGAACGCTACTTTATTTTCTAGTTCTACTTTGACGTGTGTTGATGATGTTTCAATAGCGTGCACGCTAATAAAATTCATTTTAGGAGAACCTATAAACCCTGCTACAAAGCGATTTTGTGGGTAGTGATATAGATCTAAAGGTCGACCGACTTGAGAGACATAACCGCCATCAAGTACTACGATTTTATCGGCCATAGTCATTGCTTCCACCTGATCATGGGTAACATAGATCATGGTACAACCCAGTTGTCGTTGAAGCTTGGTGATTTCACTGCGCATTTGAACGCGCAGTGCAGCATCTAGGTTTGATAGTGGTTCATCTAATAGGAAGACTTCGGGCTGTGAAACAAGCGTACGCCCAATAGCAACACGTTGACGCTGACCACCAGAAAGTGCTTTAGGTTGGCGGTCTAGCAAATGGGTAAGTTGTAATATGTCCGCTACGTGTTTAACACGCTTTTCTGTTTCTGTTTTATCAGCTTTAGCCAGTTTCATGCCAAATGACATGTTGTCGTAAAGATTGAGGTGAGGGTAGAGTGCGTAGGACTGAAATACCATCCCCACGCCACGCTTGGAAGGTTCAACGTCATTCATGCGTTGCTCGCCAATATAGAGATCACCAGATGTAATCTCTTCAAGACCTGCAATACAGCGTAGAAGTGTTGATTTACCACAACCTGATGGCCCTACGAATACGACGAATTCTCCGTCGTTGATCTCTAGATTGACGTTCTTTGAGATCTCGATATCACCATAGGATTTATATACATTTTTTAACGTGACACTGGTCATTTCAGTTGATCCTCAACATTAATTTTTACCACTTGGCGCTCATTATGGTTATCATTTTTCCATGAATGCCAAACTAGAAAATAGAAGTCATGTGCATAATCTTTTTAAGATAACAGCAAAGAAAAAGGTGATGAACACAAAGCAATCGTTATTAATCACGGACCCCAAAGTCATTAATATCAATAGTTTTTGGTCGCATCACCTGGCCATTTCGAATGTTAGCTAATATTCCCCACACTTTCTTAATATGTTCCCCATCATGATTATCATTCTGCACATTAGGAAAGTGACTATTTGCTTACTTTAAAATGTAATTCCAACAAATTAGTTAGATAAAGTGCTCTTGCTATCCATATCTCGGATGTTGTTAGTTTGTGTAACTTTGCTTCTAGAAACATCCTCCTCATTCACTTTTTTGTAGGGGGAGTAGCAGGGGAGGAGGGTGAGAATCGGCTTTTAATATTGATTGGATCAATATCTCCTTTATTGGTCAATTTGTGTTGATTCGCATCACAAGAAAAACAGAATTGTGACTGAGATCATCAACGATGAGAGAGGCTCGTCACGAATTTGCTTGCGTTGTTATAGGGCGTAGTAGTCAGGAGGATGATGATTTAAGGCGACTAGCGGATGATAGATAGTGAAATTTGGCTTTCAGGAATATCTTGGATGGCCCTACACCAATAATAAAAAAGGATTAAACTCATGAAAAAAGCCCTAAGTACAGTGGCACTTGGCACGTTAGTTGCGCTTGGTTCTTTCGGTGCTCACGCAGCGATTCAAGAAGGTCAACTGACCATCTGGATCAACGGAGACAAAGGCTACAACGGTCTTGCAGAAGTGGGTAAACGTTTTGAAGAAGATACAGGCATTAAAGTTACTGTTGCTCACCCTGATGGTCTAGAGTCACGTTTTCCTCAAGTAGCGGCAACTGGTGATGGTCCTGATATCATTTTCTGGGCGCACGATCGTTTTGGTGGCTATGCACAAGCTGGTCTTTTAGCTGAGATTAAACCTTCGAAAGAAATCAAAGAAGGCATTGTTGATTTTGCGTGGGAAGCGGTGAATTTTGAAGGCAAGACTATTGGTTATCCTGTTGCGATAGAATCACTAGCACTTATCTACAATAAAGACCTAGTTCCAAACCCGCCAAAAACATGGGAAGAAATTGAAGCCCTTGATGCAAAACTGGCTAAAGATGGCAAAAAAGCGATCATGTGGAACCTAAAAGAACCGTACTTCACATGGCCATTGATGGCAGCTGACGGTGGTTATGCGTTTAAGCACACGCCAACAGGCTACGATGTTAAAGATGTCGGTATTGATAAAGCTGGCGTTAAAGATGCAATGAACTTTATTAAGTCTTTAGTTGAGAAGAAAGTCATCTCTGCTGATATGGATTACTCAATTGCCGATTCAGCTTTTGCTAAAGGTGAAGTTGCACTGACTATTAATGGTCCTTGGGCATGGGGTGGTTATGACAATAAAGTGAACTATGGTGTGACCACCATTCCAACGTTCAAAGGCAAAAACTCATCACCATTTGTCGGTGTATTAACTGCGGGTATCAGTACCGCGTCTCCAAACAAAGATCTAGCGGTTGAGTTCTTGGAGAACTACTTGCTGACCAATGATGGTTTGCGTGAAGTGAACAATGATAAGCCTTTGGGCGCGGTTGCACTAAAATCATTCCAAAAAGAATTGGCAACAGATCCTCGCATCGCAGCAACAATGGCGAGTGCGGAACATGGTGAAATCATGCCAAACATTCCTCAAATGAACACTTACTGGGGATCGGCCAAAAACGTGATTGTGAACGTTGTTGATGGCCGTCAATCTGTTGATGCAGCTCTAGAAGACGCTAAGAAACAAATGCTTAAGTAAACCCATTTAAGGAGGGGGCAACTCCTCCTTTTTTCTCTTATTGATCATTCGCTAGTAGGTTTTTTTTATGCAGACAGTTCAATCTCCTGGTTCTGTTGAGACTCCTTTGGTTGCCGGAAATACAAAATCTGTATTGAAGTGGGCAGCCCTTGGTTTAGTCGGAATTATAAACGGTTACGCGACCGTTTTGATGTATTCACGCGGAGAAACGGCATTTGCTATTCTCACCCTCATCTTAACAGCATTGGCACTTTATATATTTGGTAGTAAGAAAACCTACGCGCATCGTTATATCTATCCAGGTATTGCGGGAATGATCTTATTTATACTGTTTCCATTAGCTTATACCGTCAATTTGGCGTTCACCAACTACAGCGCCAAAAATCAGTTAACACTGGAGCGGACACAATCCGTTTTAGAAGATCGTACATTTCAAAGTGGTGATAGCTACCCATTTCAGTTAATTAAAACTGCTGGTGGACACATCATTGCCATTCAAGATGGTGAAGAAACATTAGCGACCCGAGAATTTAGTCTGACTAAAGACGTGACTGATAAAGAGCTCGCGTTGACTGCGATTGATTCTAATTCCCTAACTGGTGAAAAAGAGCCAATTAAAGCCATCATTAAAGCGCGCCCGATGTTAAGCAATATTGATCTGATTAAGCCAGGTGGCGAAGCTGTTCGGATGAGCGGTTTGCGTAAATTTGCTGGTGTGCAGCCGCTATTTAGCTTGCAAGACGATGGCATAACCATGCTTAACAATGAAACAGGTGAAACCTTACGTCCGAATATGGAAGTGGGCTTTTACCAAAGCATAGATGAGCAAGGTCAATTTATAGGCAATACGGTCTCTCCTGGCTTTATTGTTGGTATTGGTACGGCTAACTTTGAGCGAGTATGGAAAGATGATGGTATCAAAGAGCCGTTTATTTCTATCTTTATATGGACGGTCGTATTTTCAGTCTTAACCGTCATCTTTACGCTAGTGATTGGGCTAGTATTAGCCAGTGTCGTCCAGTGGGAGGAGCTGAAAGGTCGCGGGGTATATCGAGTGTTGTTGATACTGCCTTATGCGGTTCCTGCATTCATTTCCATCCTGATTTTTAAAGGATTGTTTAATCAGAGCTTTGGTGAAATCAACTTAGTGCTAAACCAGATTTTTGGTATCTCACCAAATTGGTTCTCCGATCCTGTATTGGCTAAAACGATGGTAATGATAGTCAATACTTGGCTTGGTTTTCCGTACATGATGATCTTATGTATGGGATTATTAAAAGCCATTCCTGATGATCTTTATGAAGCATCCGCCATTGATGGTGCCGGTCCATTAAAGAACTTCTTCCATATTACAGTGCCATTGATGATTAAACCGATGACACCCTTATTGATTGCCAGTTTTGCCTTTAACTTTAATAACTTTGTCATGATTCAGCTGTTGACTAACGGTGGGCCAAATATGATTGGCACCTCAGAACCTGCAGGCTATACCGACTTGCTCGTAAGCTACACCTATCGCATCGCGTTTGAAGGTAGTGGTGGACAAGACTTTGGTCTAGCAAGTGCTATTGCAACGCTGATCTTCTTGTTAGTCGGTGGTATGGCACTACTCAACCTTCGTTTCACTAAGCTGTCTCAGGATTAAGGAATAATAAAATGGCTATGGTACAAGGTAAAAATCTTAAATACCGTGTTTGGGCGACGCACATTGCGCTTTGGGTATTCTTATCGCTGATTATTTTCCCTTTATTAATGGTGATAGCGATTTCGTTTCGTGAAGGTAATTTTGCAACGGGCAGTTTGATCCCAAGAAATCCTTCTTTAGAGCATTGGAAATTAGCATTAGGTCTATCGGTGACACATGCCGATGGTAGCGTGACGCCACCGCCATTTCCTGTGTTGTTGTGGTTGTGGAATTCAATAAAAGTGGCAGGAATCACCTCTATTCTTATTGTTGCGCTATCCACCACATCAGCTTATGCCTTTGCTCGTATGCGCTTCAAAGGAAAGAACACCATCTTAAAAGCGATGATGATTTTTCAGATGTTCCCAGCGGTGCTGGCATTGGTCGCAATTTATGCATTATTTGATAAATTAGGGCAGTACATTCCGTTTCTGGGTTTGAACACTCATGGTGGTTTGATCTTTTCATACTTAGGCGGCATTGCTTTGCATGTATGGACGATTAAGGGATACTTTGAAACTATCGATAATTCGTTAGAAGAGGCCGCAGCATTAGATGGAGCAACGCCTTGGCAGGCATTCCGTTTAGTGTTACTTCCTTTGTCTGTGCCAATCCTTGCGGTTGTATTTATCTTATCCTTCATTGGCGTAGTCGGTGAAGTACCTGTTGCTTCATTACTATTATCGGACGTAAATTCATATACGTTGGCCGTAGGCATGCAGCAATACTTATATCCACAAAACTATTTGTGGGGCGATTTTGCCGCAGCGGCAGTACTGTCAGCACTGCCTATCACGATAGTCTTTTTACTGGCTCAACGTTGGTTAGTCGGTGGATTGACATCCGGTGGTGTGAAAGGGTAACGGGTTTTTATTATTGTTCTCAATGGCTCTAACCAGCTTTGGAGTCAGTAAATGAAAGGGGGAAGCCATTGGCTTCCCCCTTTCTATTTGCTTTAAATCTTTTCGAGATTTGAGGGCGCATGCCCTAAATGGCGCATCAACACATAAACACTTTCTTGATGTAGTGCTACCTTACGAAATAGGTGTGAGAATACCGAGTCACCGCCAAAACATTCATTGATGTAATGATCAATTCGTTCTTCTGAGTAGCCTTCCACATACATCGTCCTTACCCATTGATACTCAACTGCTTTATTGTCCTTAATGACATCAATTCCTAATTTAATTTCTTGCATGGTATCTCTTAGTTATTTCTTACTTGCAGAAACAATCTAGTGCGTTAGCGGGTAACCGATTGTTGTGATAGAAAATTTAAACAGAAGTAAATGAAAATTTGATTACAGTTAGGTTGCAATATTATGTAAAAAAGACAATTTTTGGGATTTAGAGAGTTTATTGACCTAACAATGACAAAAATAGAGATAAACAAAATAATAATTCGGCATAAGAAGAGCGATGAATATACGTATTGTAACTGAGTGCATATGAAACAATGGGTTATATGTGAATTTTCAGATCTATATTAGATATTTATTATATGAAATCAAAGATTGAGAAAAGTTCGTTATAAAAATGTGTATGGATTGGTAGAATGCGCATCGCAAAGTCATGTCTAGGCACACCTGGCTTGGAGCTAGGGGGAGTTGAGTCATATGTTAAAACGTTGCACTAGTATTGTACTCATCAACGCATTATTGATGAGTGGGTTAGCTTATGCCGGTACGGTAAGAAACCTTAATTTATCAGACGTTAATGCACAAAATAAGAATAGTCACTTACAGAGTTTTTCTAAGACTGTTTCATTAGACAGTCAATGCGATGAGGCTCAATTTAATTTACCGAAATCTTTAATGGTTAAGGCGAGTAAATTTGATGATGCCATCATCCAGTCAAATGTTCAGTTTCACCGTGGCCTTGTAGACCCTTATATTTATCAATCCAGTTATAATTATAATCAGGTAAAGGGTAAGCTTCAGCTTAATACTCATTGGCTATGTAAAATTGTTCAAAACAGTTCAAAACCGACATTGTGGTTGATGCCAACCATTGCGATGACTTCTGGAAGCGGTTCATTTTATTATCTGGATGTTGATCAAAAACAAGGTGATCACTTTACTATCGCGCAAGAATTGTTTTTAGGCGATCGTATTGCAATCAATTCCTTGGTCTATAAGCAAAATTCTATCGAGCTGAGTTATAAGCAACATACCCTCACTCAGGCGATGTCAGACCAACCTAGTGAATTGATTACTCGGCACTTTTCTATATCCGAGGGCAAACTTGTTGAACATTTGAATTGAACTTTATTTAAAAAATGAGCTCGAAGGTTTGCAATAAGTAAATGAACTTATGTAAAGAACGGCAACACTTGATTACGATATCAAAGATGAGTCGTATCGCAGTTACAGTGATAAACGAATAAGAGCCAATTAAGCTCTTCCATTTTACAAATGAATATGTGGTGGTATGGTAACGACCGTTTCCACTTGTTCAGCTTTAATTTTAGTAGGTATTTCGGTGTTTAAGCTTAATCAACTCAGTCAACAATCTCGGTCAAGAATCAAAAAGGGCCTGTTGGTTTTGCCAGTAATATTGATATTAGGTGCAATATTTTCACATTCACAAAATGAACGTAAATTTGTGCCTTTAAATGTAGAAAGCCTTGCTTCTACATCCATTGATCAACAAAAGCCTAAAGTTGCTAAGGTCGCAAAATCAGTCCCTAGCTACAGTTACACCGTTAAAAAAGGTGATAGCTTAAGTGCTGTTTTCTCAAAGCTTGGCGTTCCTTATTCAAGCTTGCTGAAAATTATGGAAGAAGATCTTAACCACCTTTCTCTAGATACACTTCGCCCAGGAAACCAACTGTTATTTTGGGTGAATGGTACTACGCATACATTAGACAAGATGCAGCTTAAATTTAACCCTGCCGATATTGTTCAATACACCCGTAATAAAGATGGGGCGTATACATATAAAGATGTCTCGGTTAAGGGTGATTGGCACACCAATGCTTTAGTTGGTGCAGTCCACGGCAGTTTCTCTCAATCAGCGCACAAATTAGGTCTTAATATCACCGAGATCCGCGGTATTACTAATTTGATGAAAGATAAGATGAATTTTGCACGAGATCTTCGTGCGGGTGATAAATTCTCGGTTGTGCATAAAGTGCAAACCGTTGATGGTATTGAAACGGGTACGCGTGAAGTAGAAGCCATCAAAATTTATAATCGAGGTCGTGTAATCAGTGCATTCTTGCATACCGATGGCCAGTATTATGACGAAAATGGTGAGAGCCTTCAGCGTGCGTTTATGCGATACCCGAGTACGTTCCATCGTGTTACATCAAAATTTAACCCTTATCGTTTGCATCCAGTGACAGGGCGTATTTCGCCACATAACGGTACTGATTTTGGTGCGCCTTCAGGAACGCCGGTACATGCAACGGGTGATGGTAAAGTGATTATGATTCGTAATCACCCGTATGCGGGTAAATATATCGTGCTTGAACATGGCTCTATCTATAAAACTCGCTATTTACATTTAAGTAAGATGCTAGTGAAAAAAGGCCAACAAGTTAAAAGAGGCGATGTGATTGCTCTATCGGGCGCAACAGGTCGTGTTACGGGTCCTCACATACACTATGAATTCTTGATTCGTAATCGTCCGGTTAACCCCGTGACTGCGAAAATCCCAATGGCAGAATCCGTGGCAAAAAGTGATATGAAGCAATTTGCGGCAAATCGTGATAAGTTGACGCAAATGATGAAAGCTGAAGAAGTATTGCTTGCGAGTCAAAATAGTTCGCAGAATAATGCTTCTCATAAAGCCCTGTAAATTTAGGTAGATAAAATGAATCAAAGTGAATTTAACCAACTGGTTACGTTAGCAAGTAAATGTGCCGATCTTCCAGAAGCGTTAACACTGCTACAAGAATGCGAATTTGAAGAAGTGTCTGAAGTTGCGCTATCTTTAAAAGGGCAATTTGCTCTTGCTGAGGTTGAAGGCGAGCAACGTGTATATCATGTGACTACAGAGCAAAATGGCGACGATTTAGAAGAATTTCTTGAACATATAATGAATGTTGATGAACATGTGATTCGATTTGTTGCTTGGTTCTTTGATGCTTATTTTGATGTGAAGCCAAGCGACACATACAAGATTGCAGGTAAAACCTACCAGCAACCAAAAAGAAAATAAGTCTGCAGTATAAATTTAAAAAATCCGCCTTTATGGTGGATTTTTTATGTTATGGGCTTAATTGAATTACCGATTAGTCATTACCTGTTCGCGCTGGAATATCGACAACATTATCAGGGACTGTGGTGTTTTTGTTCGAAGGCAGCCATTTTTCTAGGTCATCATAGCCACCGATATACTCACCATTCATCCATATTTGCGGTACAGTGACCGGTGTTTTTTGCCCAATATGTGCTTTCACTTCGGGAATCATGCGATAGAGAGCAGCACTGTCTTTAACGACGTCATGATATTGATAAGCAATGCCTGCTTCATCGAGTTTTTTCTTGGCTTTTACGCAGTAAGGGCAGGTGGCTTTACCAAATACAATATTGCCCTGCAGATCATCTTGTTTGCTCCACTGAGAAATAACCGATTGGACTAATACGCCGCGATTTAGTGCTTCACCTTGGCTTACGACTTTGCCTTCCACTACCAGTATTGGCGCGTGCCATGAACCAAGCTTTAACGGCTCCCACCAATGAGACAACCAGTCTTTCATTTCAAGCTCTACGGGAACGTCTTTAAGTTCATTGTCGAACGTATCTTTAAGAATATCTTTGGTCAGCGTACATTCACCACAAGGGATGTTGACCTTAAATGGCCCCCAACTACCTGCCCAGCGATAAAGTGTGATTTTAATGGGTTTGCTCATCATGCGCTTCCTTGTGTACGTTCGTTATTAGAGTAGAACATACATTTCTGGAAAATCTTTCAATTATTTTGAAATGAATAACGTGTTTGATAATTAGAGAGAAGAAGACCGAGCATAAGGCTCTGTAACCATCCCCTAAAATAGGTGTATTCCGATTTAGAGTTCTTCCGTTTAAACTAAATAAAACGGAGAATGATCATGAAAAAGTCACGCTATACAGAATCACAGATTGTTAAAATCTTGAAGGAAGTTGAAGCAGGCCGAAAGGTCTCTGATGCCTGTCGTGAATATGGCATATCAGATGCAACGTACTATAACTGGCGAGCCAAATATGGCGGTATGGATAGTTCGGACATCAAACGACTGAAAGAGCTTGAAGAAGAAAACCGACGATTAAAACAAATGTACGCTGATTTAAGCTTGGATCACTCAATTCTTAAAGACGTTATCGAAAAAAAGCTGTAAAGCCATCGGTTCGCCGTGAGTTGGTTGATTATGTGAAATGCAAACATAACATCAGCCAACGTCGAGCGTGCCGTGTTGTTGGCATCAGTGACTCAGTTTATCGATATCAACCAGATCTTCATCGAGATGATGAGGTCATTGATGCACTTAAAAAAGCGGTTGAACGTTATCCAGCATACGGCTTTAGCAAACTATTTAAGACTCTAAAACGATGGGGTTACAAATGGAATCATAAACGAGTTCATCGCATCTATCGTTCACTGAATCTGAATATGCGACGACGTAAAAAGAAACGCCTTCCAACCCGTAACCCTATGCCGCTATGTGTACCAGAGAAAGTAAATATATGCTGGTCCATGGATTTTATGAGTGATTCATTACAGTGCGGAAGACGTTTTCGTACGTTCAATCTTTTAGACGATTTTAATCGCGAAATATTAGCAGTAGAGATCGACTTAAGTTTACCCACAGTACGTGTTCTTCGAGTACTTGAGCAAGTTGTCGCATGGCGTGGTTATCCACAAAAGATACGAATGGATAATGGCCCTGAATTTATCTCGTTAAAACTGGCTGAATGGGCGGAAGAAAATCAGGTTGAGCTGGAATTTATTAAACCAGGAAAGCCTACACAGAACTCATATATTGAACGTTTTAACAGAACCTATCGCGATGCCATTTTGAATATGTACATGTTTAAAACACTGCGTGAGGTTCGTGAACTCACAAAAAGTTGGATAAATGAATACAACAGTGAGCGGCCACATGACTCACTCGGAGATCTTACTCCATGGGAATATTTGGCTAAATCACAACAGGGAGAAGACTCTAATTTCGAGTGCCACTAAAAAAGGGATGTTTACAGCTCGGTCTTAAATAACAAGTTCAACTGATTGTTTTAGATAAGCTCTATAATAGAGCCTATCTTTTAGTGATTTAGCTTTTAGTGAGCTTAGAAGTTGTAACGGATACCCGCTTGAACTTGGTCGTCTAGATCACGCTTTTTATCATAGCTGTATGCGTTCTCTAGCTTATAACCAGCGTAAGTACGAAGGTTGCTATTGAATCTATAAACAGCTTCAACTGCAAAGTTATCTACTTGGTCTACATCAGTTGCAGCGAAAACTTGGATATCATCTACATCATTGTAGTTATAAACGGCAACGAATGTCCATTTGTCTAGTTTGTATTCAGCAGATACTTCGAATGCGTTTACGTCTTTATCAGCAACAGAACCTAGAGCGTACAAACCGCCTAGAGTGAAGTCAGCGATAGAGTATTGAACTGCAATGTTGATTTGGCTGTCATCATTTGCGCCATCTTTTTGTGCTACATAACCAAGACCTAGCTCTAGACCGAAATCAAAAGCGTATAGACCTGCGATGCCGTAGCTATCGTTATCTTTTTCATCGCTTGCTAGGTAGTTAGCTTGAATATCAAAACCGCCAAACTCACCCGCGTATAGGAAGTTGTTTGTGCGCTTGTCTTTGTTGCCATCAACTATGTCAGCAGCATCTGCACCAAAAGTTGCCATTGTATCGGTTACATCAGTAAGCATCACCTGCGCAGTGTCTTGCTTGCCGTAAGAGAACTCACCAAAGTTAGTACCGATACCGGCAAATACGTAACGGTTAGTAATGTCAGCATCAGTATCAAACTGAGCTTCATATTTACCGAAACCGTATAGGTCGTTGTTAATTTGAGACTTACCAACAATGTTTAGACGAGCGCGTGACTTATCTTCAAATGCGCTAGTGCTATCAGATTTGTTGTCATCAGAGATGTTAAAGCGCGCTTCTGCACGACCGCCGATTTTAAGCTCAGACGTATCATCTTTATAAACGGTTGCCGCAGCTGCAGAACCAGAAGCCAGTAGAGCCAAAATTGCGGTAGTTAGTGCTGCCTTTTTCATTTTGAAATTTCCTATTGATATAAGTTGAGTGTGTACTCAAAAGTTATTTATGTAGGCAAGAAGCCGTTTGATTTGCGGCTAATTTAGAGCTCAAATGTGAATGTCTAATGACTCAAAAATGAAAGAGCGGTGACGCTTTGATGACGGTTAAATGAATTGTGTAATTTTTAAGCTATTGATTTTATAGGAATTTTAGAGGTCAAATTGAACGTGCAGTATGAGGTTGGCTTGATTTGTTAATTTTAACTGTTTGAAAATAAAAGGAAAAACATCTAACTGGTGTTGAGATAAGAATTTTAAACAACTTAAAGCCGGTTAGGTGATGTACGGTTTATGCTTTGCCGAGGATATTATTGAGAGTCAGTTCAAACTATTCGCAAAAACGTGATCTTGATCGTGGTTGTTGGTATTAACTATCTTAGGCAGTGCAGGCTAGCCGATAAAGTGATGTGATTAAACGGTATAAATCGAAACTATCATTTGCTCTGGTTATGGCTACAGATAATTAGCGCTTGCAATTCATCTGCCTACCCTTTAGGGTCACACCCGTAATATACTGCTATATATCCAACCCACATAAGGAATCTCCTTTGAGCGACAATAAATTTTCAACATTATCTTTATCTCAGCCATTGCTCGATAATTTGGCGTCGATGGAGTATTCCGAGATGACCGCGATTCAAGCACAGAGCTTACCTTTGATGCTGAGTGGCAAAGATGTGATTGGACAGGGTAAAACAGGCTCAGGTAAAACAGCAGCCTTTGGTTTAAGCCTATTAACTAATTTGAATGTGAAACGCTTTCGTGTTCAATCTTTAGTGCTGTGTCCAACCCGAGAGTTGGCTGACCAAGTTGCAAAAGAAATTCGTAAATTAGCTCGTACTATTCATAACATTAAAGTACTGACTTTATGTGGTGGCATTCCAATGGGCCCGCAAATTGGCTCTCTTGAGCACGGTGCACATATTTTAGTGGGTACTCCAGGCCGTATTCTCGATCACTTGGAAAGAGGCCGTATTAACCTTGCTGAGCTAAACACATTAGTGCTTGATGAAGCGGATCGTATGTTGGATATGGGTTTCCAAGATGCATTAGATGCGATTATTTCTGAGGCGCCTAAGCAGCGTCAAACATTACTGTTTAGTGCAACGTTCCCTGAAAAAATTCAGCAAGTGGCTTCGCGCATTATGCAAGATCCACAGTTGGTAAAAGTGGAATCAACTCATGATAAGAGCAGTATCACACAGCACTTTTATAAAGTAACCAATAACGATCATCGTCTTGAAGCATTAGAAACATTGCTATTGGCTCATCAGCCAGAATCTGCGGTTATCTTCTGTAATACCAAGCGAGAAGTACAAGTTGTTGCCGATGAGCTTCATCATAAAGGCTTCAGCGTGATTGATTTACATGGCGATCTTGAGCAAAGAGAACGTAACCAGACATTGGTTCAGTTTGCTAACAAAAGTATCTCTATTTTAGTTGCAACGGATGTTGCGGCGCGCGGTTTGGATGTAGAAAATCTTGACGCGGTTATTAACTACGAGCTTTCACGTGATCCTGAAGTGCATGTTCACCGCATTGGCCGTACTGGTCGAGCTGGCAGTAAAGGTGTTGCTTGTAGTTTGTACACTGAGAAAGAGTATCATCGCGTAGCTCTTATTGATGAGTATATGGATACAGAGATAGCCCCTGAGTCTTTGCCACAAATTGGTGCAGCTAAAGCACTGCAACCTACTATGGTGACCATCGAAATCTCTGGCGGTAAGAAGCAGAAAGTGCGAGCGGGTGATATCCTTGGTGCGTTAACTGGACAAAATGGCATTGATGGTAAAAAGGTGGGTAAAATCAATCTATTTGATATGCGTGCCTACGTTGCTGTTGATCAGTCTGTAGCAAAAGTTGCCCATAAAAAGTTAGAAAATGGCAAGATGAAAGGACGTAGCTTTAGAGCTCGTATTCTATCCTAGTCCTTTTTATCGTATTGCTTAATTAGACGATTCTGATTAGAGAAAAGCCCTTATATCATTGATATAAGGGCTTTTTTATGGCTAGGTAAATCACCATTATGCTAGTAATCATCGTTATCTTTGCAACCGAAAATACTGTTAATTGCTGATAAGACCATAATGACGGCAAGCCACCTTCTAATTGCTCTGTATGCCCTATGATCCCAATATTTATCAGATAGATTCATAAGCAGAGCCAAAAAACTAAAGACAGCCAGTAATTTGAATAAGGTCAGCGATGTGTCTATGGGAACTCCTAAGCGGTAATTTAGGTGATGAAATTAATGAAATTCTACTTTTTCTGTGACGACTTATTGGGTGTCTGACCTGACCATTCCAATAGCAGGGTGAGATCACGAATGTTATTTGAACAAAATCATGTGCATTATTGGAACAAGTCTTTGTGGCATGGATGCCACAATGAAGCCATCAAGGATGATTTCACGGCGTCTTGTGGAGATGATGTACATGATTGGTCGATAAGTGTTCACTTGTGCGTTCGCCCTAATTCCAATAGCGACCGGATAGGTTTATGAGAAGTAGCAATACGCAAAAAATAGCCAGTAAGATGAGAAATATTTTTATAAAGAGCTCCAAAGTGACCAATTAGTTGACGTGCGTAGAGTAACGTTACCGCTGTTAAAAAGTGTTACCATTTTATGCCACGGTAAGAATAAAAAACCTCATTTATTATCAATGTAATAAATGAGGCTTAATAGGTTATAGCGAGTTGTATTCTACTTTAATCAGTAGAGAGCAAGATTAACCAGCAAAGTTCTGAGTTAAGAAATCAACACCCGTTGCACCATGTGCTGTAATTACTTTGAAAGAGACACCAGTTGTGGTTGCCCAATCCGCCATTTCGTTTTGGCAATGGCCCGGATGTCCTGCAAAGCTGTTGGTACCTGCATTGTTGAAATATGGACTTGCTGGATTGGCATCTTTAGGAGCGGTATAGCCATAAACTGCTTTTAATGTACCAGCGAATGGTGGTGCGCCATACGGGCTAATAGTGAAAGCATTTTGAGCTTGTCCGTTTTGTTCAAAATGACCTTGTTTATTATTTTTTTGCTGAAGATCAGTGTTATCCATTGCATTGTTATATTCTTTGTCACCCCATGCTAGTGGAGAAGTGGCTGGCTGCATACCTGCTGCAAATTCAACTTTGGTTGGATCTTTGGGATCTTTTACTTCCTTACAATAACGTTTCTCTGAACGTGCACAGTTAACCGCAATCATGGTTTGTGCCTTTTGACTATTGAGATCAGTTCCTTGTGGGATGTTGATAATACGACACCATTTAGGACTTGCAGGAGTACCACTGGCAGGTGCATTACCAAATACCGTTCCGGCTAATAGTTTTGTTTGGTCTAGAGAAGCAAAGTCAACAAGGTTGGATGGAATTTTATTGTAGACAACTCGTCCATCTTTTAATGTAAGGAAGTCGCTACCTGCATTTATTGTATTTAATTTCCACTGCGCTAGCCATGCTTTACCAAATTGGTTTGCGACACCCGCCTCGGCACTAGATAATAGAATTTGGTTCGCTTTTAGGGCTTGTTGACCATTTCGTTGGTCACTGATGCTACCAGAGTCAATCACAAAATTAGAATTGATATGAGCATGATTGAAATTATATGAGAAGACTTGTGAATTGCTTGTGCTACATCCACTAGAATATTCATATTCAGTTAAAGTACCGTCTATGGTCATGCCTTGGTTATCTACGACAACAGTCATTGGTGTTGAGTCGTAGCAATGCCACTTTGTCGCATCTAATGTAGGGGCGCCTGTATCTGTTGCAGTGACAGGGTGGTTACCAACAAAGGTTAACGATGTTTGACTCGCTTTAGTGGAGAGTTTAGCAAACGCATCTAACTTAAGTACATTAGCAATACCTTTGCTTATTCCAGGGTTAATACTTTGAGGAGTAACTTCATTCTGAGTTGAAAAGAAATAAAGGCTATTTAAAGCAGTATAAAGGGGAGTGTCATGTTTAAACTCAAAACCACTAGGAGCATTAAGATAGCTAGTTATTTGGTCTTTTTGTGCTGATGTTAATTCAGCTTTGATATTCGATACATCATTACCACTATTACAAGCACTCAATATAAACAGACTAGAAACTATAGCGGTTACTTTAAATAAGTTCATAAAACCCCATTATTTTTGAAGTTAGCCTTAACCTAGAGATCTGATTAGGCTGAGATAATGGGGAAATTATAAATAAAAATATGAGCGTAAATGCAATTGAAGCAATGTTCCCATATTTGAAGACCATCACAGAAGTGTGGTTATTAAAGTGATGGTGATTTGAGTTAGTTAGCTTATGGTCAGGGTGAGATCACGAATGTTATTTAAACAAAATCATGTGCATTATTGGAACAAGGCTTTGTGGTATGGATGCCACAATGAAGCCATCAAGGATGATTTCACGGCGTCTTGTGGAGATGATGCACATGATTGGTCGATAAGTGTTCACTCATGCGTTCGCCCTAAGCTTATGACCTATTTAAATAAATAAGGAAATAGCTTATTTTTTTCCTGTTGAGTGAGGTTTTCTACTCGAGCAATGTTGTCATCAGGGATTGCTTCAGGGTTAGGGTAGTGCTTTAACACTTTTTCCATCGATGCTTCACGAATCAAATGAATCGTAGGGTACGGAGAGCGATTGGTGAGGTTCTCTGCATCTTCAGGATCAGTGCCACCAAAGCAATAGTCAGGGTGGAAACTGGCAATTTGATAGATACCTTCATAGTCTTGCTGCTTGATGAGTGCATCAACCCAATCAAGAAAGAAGTTGTAATCCATGAAGTCGCCAAGGATCTCTGTCGCAACCACTAGCGTGGTTTCTAACTCTTCGGCGCTGTGGCTGTCTAATTGTTTGAGCTCTAATAAAATGAATTCAAGTAGAGCTTCTTCAGTACTGGCATCAGAGACGGCTACTTTTATCTGCTTTTTCTTATTAGGCTTGTGTGCAAACGGACACAGGTTAAGCCCAATCACGACATCTTCTAGCCATTGCTGAGTTTGTGTTTCTACACTTTTTAGGTCAGTTTTCATGTTATTTAGTATTAAACCCTTGCTGTTGTAGAAAATCATGCATAAATGGACGCGCCTCTTTACTCAATATTTGAGTAATTTGCTCAGACCAAGAAGCTGCTTTTTTATTATCAGTGCGAGTCGCGTAATACTGCTGAATGTGCGCGTCATATAACGCCAATTCATTCATATCGATGGCAGAATAAGTCTCTTGATGCACCACAATTGACTTTGGTAAGCGCGGTTTAATTTCAGGCTGTTGATCTGGGTATCCCAAGCACAGTCCAAATAACGGAATCACATGTTTTGGCAGTGCTAAAAGATCCGTCACTTGCTGCGGGCTATTTCTCAGACCGCCAATGTATACGCCACCTAAGCCTAAAGACTCGGCTGAAGTGAGACAATTTTGCGCTACCATAGCCGCATCTACTGAGCCAATAAGTGTTTGCTCTGTAAATCCGAGTTGAGCCTGTGGATGTATTTGTTGATGGCGATGAAAGTCGGCGCAAAACACAAAAAATTCAGCACAGCTTTCAACATAAGGCTGCCCACCTGCATATTGTGCCAGCTTTGCACGACTCTCTTTATCGGTAATACGAACAATTGAAACGCACTGAATAAAGCTAGAGCTTGAGGCGGCTAAGCCACAGTCTAAAATGGTTTCAAGTAATTTAGGTTCAATAGTTTGCTCAGTAAAAGAGCGAATTGAACGGTGAGAGAGGAGAGTGTCTATAGTGCTATTCATCAGGCTATCCATACGGTGTTATTGCCATTTAGAGTAGCAATAATGCGCTACTGAGCAAAGTAACTTATGTTTTCTGACGGTATAGATGAAGAATTAGAGGTATGTACGTTCATCGAGGGGTGTTCTAAAAGGGACAAAAAGAAGCCCCACACAGCAAGCTGGTGGGGCAAATTTTTAACGCAGCAATCCCGCTACAAACACATTCCCTAACACTATCCTTGCTTCGGCTAAATCCGTTAACCTAATCCTTGTGCATCGTCGTCCTGACGGTGTCCTTAAATTCAATGTTCCTTATTGAATCTTGCGCCTATCCTAGGGCTATACTTCCGTGTTGATTACATCCTAGTAATCGATTCTTCATCCTGAAGATACCTAATCCATTAGGTTTTCCGTTCCTGCCAACTCCCTGTCGACAAGAAACATATTACGGTATTCACCTAGTTTAACAATGTGGCTAGGTTTGATTTTATCAATCCGTGCTGTCAATTTTAAATCATGCTTAAGGATATTCATTATGAAACAATAGGTTAGGTGTGATTGTTGCGAGTTTTGATGGGTTGATAATGGAGGAAGCTTACATGTCTGTGAGAGATCTCTTACATAGTCGGTAGCCAAAAAAGAGCAAGGCATAGGGGGCGTGGAAAAGTGAATAGTATCCTGTGTTGAACAATAGAAGATTAGTCATAAAAAAGGCCAGATCTGCGCGGTTTCCATCGCAGAATCTGACCTGATCATTTACTTACTGTGATAGATATTACGCTGTCGCGAGTGCTGACTCATCGCTCTTTTTTAAGAAAGCGTAACTAAAGCCTGTCACCAGTGTACCTGCTGCAATTGCGACCAGATATAAAATGACGGGTGAAATAGCATTTGGAATCAGCAGTACAAATAATCCGCCATGAGGGGCAAGCAGTTGTGCGCCAAACAGCATGGATAGAGCGCCAGTTAATGCACCACCAGCCATACACGCAGGAATCACACGCATTGGATCTTTAGCCGCAAATGGGATTGCACCTTCTGAGATAAAGCATAACCCAAGGACAAAAGAGGCTTTTCCTGCTTCGCGAGCACTTGCTTCAAATTTACGTTTTGCTAAGAATGTTGCCAGTCCCATACCCAATGCTGGCACCATACCTGCCGCCATAATTGCAGCCATTGGTGCGTATTGTTGTGAAGCCAGTAAACCAACACCAAATGCATAAGCCGCTTTATTAACAGGACCGCCTAAGTCAAAGCACATCATTGCGCCTAATAAAATACCCAGCATAACCGCGTTGCCTGCGCCCATGGTATTTAGGAAGTTTTCTAGTGCGGTCATCGTTGCCGCGACAGGGGTCCCAACCACATAGATCATGATTAAACCGGTAAACAATGTGGCGATAAAAGGAATAATGAGAATGGGTTTAAGTGCTTCCATTGACTGTGGTAGTGACAGTTTGTCGGCAATAAATTTAGCGCTGTAACCGGCAATAAAACCTGCCACAATACCACCTAAGAACCCTGCGCCTAGAGAGCTTGCCAGCATGCCACCAACAAGACCGGGAGCAAGACCGGGACGATCGGCGATGGAAAACGCAATGTATCCCGATAACACCGGTATCATAAGGGCAAATGCTGATGCGCCGCCAATACTCATCAGTGAAGCGGCGAGTGTGCCTTCTTCTTTAAAGGCCTCGATACCAAAAATAAAGCTAAGGGCAATAATTAAACCACCGGCAACCACCACAGGCAGCATATGTGATACACCGGTCATGAGATGTTGGTAAACACCTTTGCTTTCACTTGCGCTAGTGGCGTTTACATTACCTGTTGCTTGATAAGGGGCAGCCTCGACGAACGCTTTCTCGATCTCCTGCTTGGTCTTTTTAAGGGCAGGACCTGTTTTTGTGCGGTATAGCAATTTCCCGTGAAATCGCTCCAGTGGCACATCAATGTCAGCGGCAATAATGACTAAATCAGCTTGTTGGATATCTTGTTCGGTAAGTTGATTTTTAGCGCCTACTGAGCCACGAGTTTCAACTTTGATTTGATGCCCTTGAGCAATAGCTTCGTTTTCTAGTGCTTCGGCAGCCATAAAGGTATGCGCTACACCTGTTGGACAGGCGGTAATCGCCACGATATTTTTGCCTGCCTTTTGCTCTGCTACTTGCTCATTGACGCTTGCAGAAACTTCGCTATCAGTTAAAGGCTTTGCATTTTGCAGAGCGGTTTCAATAAAGGTTTTGCCATCTTCGATTGCAGCATTAATCTCACCGCGATACACGTTTTTACCCACAAAGCGGCGGGTATCGACCACAGTATTAGCCGCAATAATGATGGTGTCAGCATTTGCTATATCTTGTGAAGTTAAGGTGTAGCCGTCGATGATTTTTGACTGACATTCAATCTTTGCATCAAGTTTAAGAGACTGAACGGCTTTTTCTAAAAGCCCAGCGGCAATGATGCTGTTTGCAACACCACTAGGGCAGGCTGTAATAATCGCAATATTCATAGGAAGACCTTTATTTTAACGTTAGAGTTTGTTGAACATTTATTTGTCGAACGCTGACTTGTTCAATCATGTTATTTAGTTGCTGTTGACTAGGAATACCGACGCCAACTTGTGTTACGGCTATGGCGGATAAGCCAGTAGCAAATTGTAATAGAGTTGTTTTTTCCATTTCCTGCATATGTCCCCAACACAAACCTGCAACTAATGTATCGCCTGCACCAACGGTGCTGATGACGTTGACTTTAGGAGGTTGAGAGAATAACCATTGATCTTGATTGAGCCACATAACGCCTTGCTCACCCATTGAGACTACGATGTTATCTATCCCTTTATCGGCAAGCTCTAAGGCTGCGTTTTGGCACTCTTCAGGGGTAGTTAATTCGCGTTGTACAAACTCGGCTAACTCTTCATCATTAGGTTTTATTAACCAAGGTTTGGCTTGTAAACCCTCTGATAGAGCGGCGCGACTGCTATCAAATAACACTTTTTTACCCAATTGATGCAGCCTTTCAATCCAAGAAGCGCAAAGCTTAGGAGAGACACCGCTAGGCAGACTGCCAGCAATGACGAAATATTCATGTTCTTGTGCAAGAGTAAAAAGGGTTTCTTCAAATCGTGTTATATCCGAGTCTGTGACTTCAACCCCAGGGAAATTGATATCGCTAATTCGGCCCTCATTTTCAACCAGTTTTACGTTAATGCGTGTGGCACCTTCCACTCGCACAAATGCGTCTTTAGCGTTGATATCGTCAAATAACTGAGTAAAAAGTGTTGGATTATCTTTGCCTAGAAATCCGGTTACGGTGACTTGTGCACCCAGTTCGCTCAGTACTTTGGCGACATTGACCCCTTTGCCTGCTGCTCTAATTGATCCTGAGTCAGCAAGGTTTACGTGACCTAACTTTAAATTAGGCATGTGTCCGGTCAGATCCAGTGCTGGATTGAGGGTGACGGTCACTACTTTTGTTGTTGTCATCGCTGTCTCCTTATCCTTCACCAAGGCCAGATTGAATTGCGATACCTATACTCTGCAATGCCTTTTCTGCATCAAGTCCGTTGGCTGAAAATTTCAATTTGTGGCCGTGTTTTACGCCCATAGCGATGACCTTCATTAGGCTTTTTGCATTGACAGGTTTTGGCTCGCCATCCATGTTGTAAACCGTGATTTGCGATTCAAATTTTTTCGCTTCCGCCACCAGCATTGCGCCTGGTCTTGCGTGTAGTCCGTGAGCATTTTTGATAATAAATTCAGCGCTGTGCTGTGCGTCATTCGATGGAGTTGATATCTCACTGCTGTTAAAAAGAGCAATCAGTGACTCAGGTGTCGCTTGCAAAAGTGACTCTTGTTTACCGGCAGATAACGTATTAATTAAGGTGATGAGCATTGGTAGGTGCGCAGAGTTATTGGCGGAAAATGCGATTAATCCTTTCACTTCTTGGCCTTGATATTCGCATTGGTTTGCGGTGGTAACAAAAGACATCGCAGTACGCTTTACGCCTTTATCCGTTGCCAGTAGCCATAATCCGTGACCTAACGGGGTCGGTGTTTGAGTGACCAAGATTGAGACAAATTCATTTTCAACACAGCCGGTGTTTTTAAGTAGTCCGCTGGCAACCGCCGCCATTTGCAACATGTCATAAGCGGGGAAGTTAAGTTGAATTAATGAAGCATCAAAATCAGCTTTGAGCTGAACATCGCCATTAAGTAGCGCGACAATGCCATCAGCACTGTCTGCATTTTTGAGTGCGTCTTCAACGCCATTGGCTGAGAGCACCTTGGTGAGTTGTTTTAAAATACCTAAATGTTCATCAGATTTTGCGGCTATACCAATCGCAAGATAAACCGTGTTGCCGTCACCCCAGTCGATACCGTTAGGGTAGTGGTGTATCGCCACGCCTGTTTTATTGACAAGGTTTCGCGTTTCGACCGTACCGTGCGGTATTGCAATGCCGTTACCTAAAAATGTCGAGTTTTGAGCTTCTCGGTTTAGCATGCCCTCAACGTAAGCGGGAGCGATCAGGTTTTTATGTGCAAGGCTTTTTGCCACGGCTTGGATCGCAGATTCTTTATTATCAGCATATTGCTGTAAGTGGATATCTTGTCTATTTATAGTCAGCATGTTCGCCTCAATCTAAGTTGGTTCGAGCTTTTGTTTCGTTATTTTAACTACTTTTCTTAACTTGCTAAATCGGTTCAGCAAATCAGCAAAAAAATAGATAAATTAAAGTTTGTAGAACGTTATTGTTTAATTCTTAATCATAGTATGGATGTAAAAATCAATATTTGCATAGAAAATAATAGAGATTTTTTCTATTTATTTGCTCTGCTAAATCGTTTCAGCTTTCATAGTTAACCGATTCAGCTTATAATTCAAACAAAAGTAACAACTGATCTAGATAACTATGATCAACTGCACAATTTATTAGGATCTCAAATGACTTTAGAACAGATTGCTAAGTTGGCGGGCGTGTCAAAAACAACGGCAAGTTATGTGATTAACGGTAAGGCTAAAACCTATCGCATAAGTGAAAAGACGCAAAGAAAAGTGATGGCAGTGGTTGATGAACATCATTTTCGACCTGATCATGCCGCCTCGTCATTACGAGCAGGAAATAGCCGTTCTTTTGGTTTGATCATTCCTGATTTAGAAAATGCCAGTTACGCAAAACTTGCAAAACTGCTAGAGCAGAATTCAAGAAAAGCCGGTTATCAGATTCTAATTGGTTGCTCAGATGATGATCCTAAAACAGAAAGAGCGCTTGCAGATGCACTGCTTAGCCGCCGAGTCGACGCCTTATTTGTGGCAACGTCGATGCCACAAGCAAATGATTATTATCAAGTATTGCTTAACAAGGGGACGCCGGTTATTGCGATTGACCGTCTTTTGGATGATGAAATATTCAGTTGTGTTGTCAGTGAAGACTTTGAGGCAGCTTTGCATCTTACTCAGTCAATCTTATATAGCGATGTATCCAGTATTGGTATTATCGGTGCGTTGCCAAACCTTCCTGTTTCGCGAGATCGTCAATTAGGTGTTGAGGCAGCCGTCAAAGGGTGTGAAGTCTCTGTTAGTTTTGCTTATGGGGAGCACTTTACTGCAAGTGAGGGTAGACGTTTAGTACAAGAGTGGGTGGACAATGATTGCTTGCCCGATGCGCTAATTTGTACTTCATATACTCTGCTTGAAGGGGCTTTGGATGTTATTTTACCTAATCCTGAGCTTGTGAGTCGATTACAGGTGGCCACTTTTGGTGATAATAGGCTTCTTGATTTTATACCAATCAAAGTCAATGCAATGGCGCAGCGATTTGAAGAAATTGCTGATGCCGCACTCGCGCTAGCATTAAATGCCAGCGCTAAGCGTTATCAGCCCGGTGTTGAATTAATTGAGCGTGCGCTGAAAGTGAGAAACACCAGATAGATCTTCCTTATTTAGACCCTAGGGGAAGGGTGAGTTCACGAAAGTTATTTGAACAAAATCATGTGCATTATCGGAACAAGCCTTTGTGGCATGGATGCCACAATGAAGCCATCAAGGATGATTTCACGGCGTCTTGTGGAGATGATGTACATGATTGGTCGATAAGTGTTCATTCATGCGTTCGTTCGCTCTAACCCTAGGGAAGCTTTACACCTCATCATTTGAAAAGGCTTTATCGCGCAGGGTATTTAAAATGAGCTGTTTTAACCATTGATGAGCAGCACTGTTTAAAGTGCGTTTGTGTTCGATAAGGTAAACTTTAACCGCCATAGCGGGCTCATCTTTTAATGCCAGAACGGGTGCTAAACGTTGCTGAAAATCATCAACATTGCGCAGAGTGTGAGTAGATATGAGCAATTTGTCTGAGTCTTGCATTGCATCGATAAGGGTATTAAGTTGCCCGCTTTTAAAAACAATATCTCGCTTTAAACCTTTATTTTCTAAAAACCTATCAATTGGGTTGTGATCGCCAAACACCGATCTTAAATCTAAATTCAAATCCACAAATTGATATTTTAAGCATTGCTCTAATGTGACCTTTTTCTGATGAGCTAAAGGGTGATTTGCCATGCCATAAAACACGGCGTAGGTGTGGCCGATAAGCTCTGAAGGAAATTCTTCATTGTTGCTTGGGCTTTCGATGTGAATTGAAAAATCAACGGCTCGATCTTTTAATAGAGCACTAGGCTCAAGAGAGGCAGGGTATTCAACCAGACTGGCATTGGGAGCATTACGCATTAACTCTTTTATCAAGGGTACAGAGAGTTGTCGACTCATGAGAGGAGGCAATGAAATTTTAAAGGTCTGGTCGCAGCTTTGTGGTGAAAATTTAGTGCTATCAATAAGCTTACTGACAGAAAGTAGTATTTCACTTAATGGCTCTTGTAAGCTCAGCGCTTTGGCAGTGGGTTGTAAACCGGCCGATTCTCGATAGAACAGAGGATCATCAAACACGTCACGCAGTCTTTTTAATGTTCGACTCATCGCCGGTTGTGACAAGAATAATACTTCAGCAGATCTTGATACGTTCTTCTCTTTTAGCAATACACTTAATGAGACAAGAAGGTTTAAATCCAGGCGGGACAATTGTTGCTCGAGAGTTTTCATGCTATCCACTTTAGTTATATTAGAGTCTAGATAAGTTCTAGTTTATAAATATTACTATAGGCAGGGATGAACAATTTTGCTGTGAAAACTCTCGTTTTTTATTCTAATTTCAATGAATTAGATAAGGTGCTTGTTAAGCATGGCCGTGATTAAGCGTTCTTTACTTTGGTATGGGAGTCGCTCAAAAAGTCGCTCTAACGAATAAATAGGTAAAGAGAGCAAGATATCAATATCTTGAGAATTCGGTTTTCTAGTAAAATGCATAGTTCTAACCTTATTTAAATAATTTTAACGTGTTGCGAGGCTGTCCTTAGCTCATTTATCCATAGGGTTTGTGTATTCATAGTCGTGTAGCTAACTTCTGTATAGCGAATGTATTGATGGTTATAGATGGCCTACTGACTGGAGCTGATTAAAAGGTGTAGCCGACACCGATAAAGTGAACTTGCCCAACAAATTGTCCATTGAGATTGATGGTTTTATTGGTTTGTTCAACATCCATCTCACCAAAATCGGCATATTGATAGTAAATATCTAGAGTGTGTTGACCCCAAGCTTTTGATACGCCGACCGAGTAACGGTGTTGTTCACCAACCGGTAAATCAGGGGATTGATTTGCAGCGTCATCCAGTGGGGAAGTCTCATAAGAATAACCGGCCTTAACTGCCCAGTTGTTACTCAGCTTATATTCACCGCCAACGCCAAAGTGCCAAACATCTTTAAATTCGCGATTAATCGTGTAAGGATTGGCATTTGGGTAATCAAGCTCAACGACCGTATCTTGCCATTTGCTCCAATCATGCCACTGCACTGAACTCATCAGTGTCATATTTTCGTTTAGCTGATAACTGGCACTTATATCAACAGTGGCAGGTGTGATAAGAGGCGCGCCATAATGCCCAGATCGAATAGTAGAACCATTTATCTTGAAATTTGTGTCCCCTGAAAATTTATGTTCTAACTGCGATCGATAGGAGAGCCCCAGTTTGGTTTGTTCAGAGACATTAAACATTACCCCTAAGTTGTAACCGAATGCCAAGCTATCTTCTGTTTCTAATTCAAGGTTTCTGGTATTAGCATTAATGAGTGCGTAGTCAACTTGTAGGCCTGCTGCGATAGATACACGCTCATCAAGGCGATAGGCCACGGATGGATTAAATTGGTAAGTCACCAATGCCACATCAGTGAGTTGATTGATGCCTTTCCATTGGCTTCCATAATCTAAAGCCGCGCCACCACGAGATGACAGAGCAATACCATAAGCCCATTTATCATTAATATTATGGTTACTAAAGTAACTTACAATCGGCATGGTTTTATTGGAATGTGCGTCAAACGCATCAACATCAGCGCTGTCTTCATATTTCATATCAAGATTGAGCACTGTGGTATTAAAGGTGTGACGCTCTTGCTCCATAAAACTTAATGTTGCAGGGTTTGTCCACATAGCAGCCGCATTTTCGGTATACACACCGTCACCCGCACCGCCAGTCCCCATATTGGCATAACTGGCTTCCGCTAAAAAAATCCCGCTAGCATGCGCGGTAGATGAGGCGATAGTTAGACCCACTATCACTGAAATTTTACTGCATCGAAAATAAGATAAAGACACAAGATGAACCCCAATATGAAAGACCATATAAGGGTATGAGAGAAGCATTATGTTAGCTAATGAGAAAAGCGTATTTCAGATATTACTCAAGTGGATTTAGGTTGATGGACAGACTGTTCAATGAGAGTAATAAATTGCTGATAACGACTTGGTAGTGGGCGGTCTTTTTTGCAAATTAGGTACAAACTGTCTTCAACATTGTTATGTGCAATATGCACGTAAAGATCCGAATAAAATGGGGATGAGACCACTGCGCTGAGGGGCAATACGGTAAAACCAATCCCTTTCGTTATAGGATAGAGTATTTGACTGAGCTGATTAATGGTTGTGCAGTGCGGCAATGTTTTTAGTGATACTTCGCTTAATTCTGGATTACCACATTCCTCTATGTACTTAGCAAGGTATTGATTGGCATCGGGGTGATCCACCAGTCCAATCTTATGCAATGTCTCACTAGTGATCGGTGTATTTTGATACGCTTTAGGAAGGACTAAGCACAGTATTTCAACCCCAATGTGTTTAACGGAAAACTCCCCTTGATTGGGCGTTTGAGTGACTAAACCAAATAAACAATGATCTTGGCGTACACATTCAAAAATACGTTTATTTGGCGCAGATTCAAATTGAACTTCTAAGCTTTGATGCTGTGCTTGTAGGGCTATAAATTTTGGGTAAAGCCATTGCGCTAAAGCACCAGAACACGCCAGTTTTATACTGCCACTATAGGGATTGTCGGTTTGTAATGTCTCTAATAATGCTTGCTGTTGATCCATTAATTGGCAAGCGTATTGATAGACGGTGTAACCTTGTTCTGTCAGTTCAAACCGTTTCCCTTTTTTATAATCAAAGAAGTATTGCAGGCTTGCTCAAGCTTTTGGATATGTTGAGTTACCCCTGGTTGGGTCATAAAAAGCGCTTCGGCAGTACGAGTGAAATGATTGACCTCAACTAAGGTCTTGAAGGTTTTTAACCAAGTCTGATTCAACATGTTAGATAAATTTTATTTATGCATATATCTATAAATAATAATTTTTTGTGCAGGTAATTCAAGTTCAACTTACTATTATATCAATCAGCCTCAGTATTTGGTCAGGCATAGTGCAAGGAAAATATTGGGTAATTAGCTGGGCTGAACTGTCGCTTACTACAATCGGTATTCGAATAAAGCGCCGATCTTTAGAGAAAGGGTAAAGGGAATCATGTGGCTATAATGGATGTAGTTTTGCTTTTTTTAGCAGGCATTGTCGGCGGAGTAATGAACTCTATCGCAGGTGGTGGCAGTTTTGTTACCTTCCCAGCATTAATGCTAACGGGCGTGCCTCCTATTATGGCTAATGCCAGTAATACGTTAGCGTCCACAGCGGGCTATCTTAGCGGTGCATACGCTTTCAAAGAAGATATATTGAAAGACAAAGCGAATATCGGCAAAATTTTAATACTTAGTGTCATTGGCGGTGCCATTGGTGCGTGGAGTTTGCTGCATGTTGAAGAAAATACCTTTCTTAGGGTGATTCCGTGGTTACTGCTGTTTGCAACTACACTGTTTTTAGTTGGCTCTCGTTTAAACACAGCTTTGCAAACCTTAACTGCGCAATACAAGCATGCCTCTCAGTTGGGGGTCATTTTAATTTGGCTAGGTTTGTTGGTAATCTCAGCCTACGGCGGTTTTTTTAATGCAGGTTTAGGCATTATTTCTTTAAGCTTTTTGGTCATCGCCGGTTACCAAGACATCAATACGATGAATGGTGTTAAATTACTGATTTCCTGCGGTGTATCGCTGACTGCGGTGGTGATTTTTATTGTTCAGGGCGTCATTGATTGGCCTGCCACATTGATCGTGTTGTTAGGCACATTAGTCGGAGGCTACTACGCTGCGAGAGTCTCACGACGATTACCTCAAATATGGGTCAGTCGAGTGGTCATCGTTATCAGTGTTTCAGTGACCAGCTACTTTTTCTACAGTGCCTACTTTCTGTGATGGACATAATCTAAATGCAAAGCAGTCTTTGTAAATAAAAGAGTAAGAAATACGGGAAATAACAAAAAATAGCCATTAGAGTTCGGGTTATGCCGAGCTCTAATGGCTACATATATTTAGCTTACTTTTTAGAGCGTACTAGGCTTCTGCTGTACATAGCATGCTGTTATCAGTACCACAATCGTTTGGTACATACGCATCAGCTTTTGGATCGTTTTCCCATACTTCGCCATCGATAAGATAGCGGAATTGGAACTGCTCATTTTTTGGAAAGCGAGTTTTAAAATTAAAGGCTTTCTTGGTTTTGTTGTACTTCATCGCAACAGGTTGCCAATCGGTAAAGTCGCCTGCTATTGATAGAGACTGTTCGTCAGCTTTCGGCCATTCAAAAGTAACCTCAACCTCATCTTTGGTTTTGAAAAAACGTTTTTTCAACACAGTTATATTCCTTATATATGTAAATCAATTCTTATCTAATTTTCAGCGATTAAAATATGAACTTCAAGTTTTTTTGTATTTTTATAATTAAATTTTAATAAGATGTTACAAATACTGTGCAATATCACTCTTGCAATTGAAGCAATGCAAAACGCCAGTGGGGAACACTGGCGTTTAAGATGTAATAAAATAATGATAATTATTCATATTCGCGAGTACATTGGTAAGTTGCTCGCCAAATCAACTCTCGCGAATGTTGGATAGTATTCAAAAGTTCCTTCCCAGTGATCTGTGGGATAGCAAGTAATACTCTTAAATCCAAACCTGAGTCGCCAGCCTGATAGGCTCGAACATGGGTAAATGTAGTACGCTCATTTTTTTTTAGCATTGCACTAGTAATGCAAATGCCAAATGAATCCTTATTCATGTCAAATCTCCCTCTATGAAGACGATCTCATAATACCGAATACCACTTTATGGGTATAGCGTTAACTGGCTATTTTTTGAGCTCGATCAAGAATTCAAATTAATATATTTCACTAATAGTTTGAATCATTTAGTAACAAATAGCGGTTAAATTCATGTGCTGAATGTTACGGCAGGATATAATGCTGTAAAGGTGACTTTTGTTGGCTGTGTAAATCCTTATAGCTCTATATTAGGCATAAAATAATCTATTTGATGGTTATTTATGTATTAGACACTATGAAGTCACGCGGAAAATTGTTATGTAAATGTGTTAATTAATGCTTCAAAATTAGGTGTGAGTTGTTAATATATTATTTATATGGTGTTGAATACACAGTTGTATTGTGGATGTACTGTTTTGATTAAGGATTGTCGAGACAGAAAACAAGGATGTAGTTATGAAAGAGCAAGTATTGATCACTGATGTATCTGTTGTTGCAGCTCAAGGTAAATCTGTTGTAATTAATGCATCAAACCCTGCTAAAGAACTGCAAAAAGGCGACACCCTACATAAAGGGGATGTATTGCTTATCGGTGACGATGCTAAGGTCATGGTGCAATACGGCTCTAAGGCGGAAATTTTCGACCAAGTTTGTGCGGTATGTCTTGCTAGTACCAGTGCAGATAAAGCACCTCAGCTTATTTCTTCAAATCTTGACCGATCTTTACAGTTAAGTGACCACCCCGCGCAATACAACGAGCAGGATATTGCACAATTCCAAGATGCCATAGCTCGTGGTGAAAACCCTTCAGATTTATTGGATGAAATGGTTGCAGGACATAATGTTGATGCTCAAACATCAGCAAATGGTGGCTTTGTTACCGTTGATATGACGCACGCCGAAATCCGCCCTGAAACTGCTTTTGAAACCGATGGATTACTTATTGATGCAGCTGTAATAGAAGACGATGGCTTGACCATTAACTTTGCCAGTGGCGGCGGCGAAATAGCCTTAAACTTGACTGAAGGCTCTCTTAACTCTTCATCTAACACTCAGAGCACAGCAAATACTGGTTCCTCTTATCCTCAATCTAGCAGCGGCACGGTGATTATTGAGCAAGCAACTTTTGCCCTAGATGCGGATAGTTTTACTGTTTCGCCGGTGGATGTGGATTTAGTTCTTGCTGAGCTCAATGCCAATATCACCTCGGGAGGTGATGCGGTTAGTTTTGTTTATGATGAATCATTAAATGCACTGATCGGGACACTCAATGGTGAAGAGGTACTCTCTATTACCATTGAGCAAACAGTGCTTGACCGAGGCATTGAGTTGACCGTGACCACATTGGTTTCGCAACCCATTGATCATATCGATGCTGGTGGCCAATACGTCTCAATCGTTGATGATCAACTGATGATTAATTTTGCAATCACAGGTCAAGATATCAGCGGCTTTGAGCTAATCGACCCTGTTCAATTTAGTGTGGTGGTGGCCGATGGTGATAAT
This sequence comes from Vibrio sp. UCD-FRSSP16_30, assembly GCF_001676025.1. Taxonomy (GTDB): domain Bacteria; phylum Pseudomonadota; class Gammaproteobacteria; order Enterobacterales; family Vibrionaceae; genus Vibrio. The sequence goes on along the minus strand of NZ_LZFW01000046.1, from coordinate 121,683 downwards.
GCTGAAGTTGAGAGTATTGTCAGTGATGAAGTTGAATCAAATGGTGTGAGTACTAATGCGTTAAGTGGTGAGTTATATCAACTTGGCAGTGATGGTCTGGATAGCGTTGTATTTGATCAAGATTCGTTGTCTCTATTTGACGGTTTATTATCCAATAACTCAGCAACCCTTGCGCAGCTTAGCGATGACGGCACTGTATTAAGCATAGTGTTAAGCCATGACCCTTCGAGCAAAGTATTTGAAATTACCCTGAATCGCGATGGCGGTTATACATTAGAAGCTTTTCAAGCGATAGAGCAGAACTCACTTGAGACTTTAAGCGTTGCCCTGCCTGTCACGGTAACCGATAACGATGGTGATACTACTCAGGGATTTTTAACCTTAGGTCTGACCGATGGTGACGATCTGAGTATTAATAGTGTGATTGCGCCAAGAATTTCAGAAGACGATATCGACTTAACGTCGCCTTCTTCGACTGGTGATATTGGTCTGGTACAAGGAAGTGATAATGTCGAGTCGATTATTATTGCGCCATCGATTCTGCAAGACAGTGTTTGGAATTCATTAACCTCTAACGGTGAAGCGACAGGCCTTAGACTTGAAGATTCTAGCGTTCAACTAAACGGTGTTGGAGAGCGAGTTCAAGATACGATAGTGGTGTATTTGCAAAGCGATCCGAGCAGCATTGTGATGCAAGTGGTGGTCAATGTTGATGGCACTTATCAAGTCTTCCTCAAGCAAGCATTAGATCAAGATAGTGCTAATCTGACGGCACTCGATCTGCCTATTGTAGCGGTCGATACCGACGGTGATTTTAAACAAGAAATCATTAGCATTGAAATTGAAGATGGTAGCGACCCTACGGGGCAAGACAGTCTGCTCGATTATACTGAGATAGTGGGTGAATATACGACGTCTCGTGAGATTGTTTTTACTCAAGGCAGTGACAAAATTGCTGATGTCTCTTTTGAAGCAAGTGTTGAAGCCGACTCTACGTGGCAAGGCATTGTCAGTAATGGTGAGCAAACTACGGTCAGCGTGATTGACGGTAAAACCATCCAAGTGAACACCCTCGGCGGTGAGCCTGTATTGCTGGCGACTATCGATAATGATGGAAACTACACCCTGACTCAGTACCGCGCTATTGAACAAGACAGTGATGTACTTAATTTAGTTATTCCTACCACGGCAACCGATACTGACGGTGATTCCGTTACGCAAGATATCACTATTACAGTGCGAGATAATATCAGCCCATCGGGCGCCCCAAGTGAGGTGAGTTATCAAGAAACGGGCGCTATTGGACAAGCAAACTCTGGGCAAATTGATTTTACGGTGTTCAGTGATGCGATCGAAAGCGTGCAGTTTTTACCATCCAGTATTGTTGCGCCTATTTGGGCAGATTTAAAATCCAATGGTGAAGACACTACGGTAACGTTGTCTAGCGATGGCAGCGTATTAACGGTCTCAACCGCTACGCAAGAGGTGTTAATCGTGACGATTAACACCGATGGTAGCTATAGCATTATACAAAATGCGGCTTTAGAGCACCCAGCAATGGGGGACAGTTCTGATAATCTATTAGTATTGCCAATTAATGTGCTTGCAACCGATTTTGATGGCGATACCGCCTCGAATGTGATCACGATTAATATCAGCGATGGTCTCGATCCAACGGCTGCTGATAGCAGTATTCAATATGTTGAATTTGGCGATACGGTGCGCACGGTATCCGCTCAGGTGGTGATCACTAAAGGCGCCGATTCTATTGATTCTGTGGTCATTGATCCTGAACTGGTTAACGATCCAAATTGGCAAGGTATCACCAGTGGTGATATTGCCACTGAATTAAAAGTGGACGGTAATACACTCACGGTGTACTACCTTGATGCGGATAATGGCAACGCTCAAGTGGATGTGCTGAGTGTCAGTATTGATATTAATGGCAACTACACCGTAACCCAGTCAAAGCCAATCGACCAAGATCCCGATACTGATCAAATTCTATTAGATATCCCGGTATTGGTGACCGATTCTGATCAAGATGTGGCGACAGCGACGATTAGCTTAACCATTGTTGATGGCGATCCACCAATCGTCAGTGATAAGAGCGTTGAATTTACTGAAAAAGCGACACAGCAGAACTTCTATGATCAATTTTTGATTGTGGTCACTGATGACCCAATTAGTGAAGTTGTATTCAATGAAGAGGCGCTGAATAACGATCCGATTTGGAGTGGTTTAATCAGCAACGATCAACCGCTGAGTTATGAGCTTAGTGACGATGGCACATTGCTAACCTTGTATGTCACTGGAGATACCAGTAATAAAGTTTTAGAAGTTGAACTGGAAGATCTTGCAGGCAACTTTAGAGTCACTCAGTTCCAAGCTCTGGATCACAGCGTATTAGAAACACTGTTACTAAATTTGCGTGTGGATGTCTTTGATACCGATGCACTCAATACTGAGCCGCAAATTGCCAATATTGGTATACAAATCACCGATGGTGACAATGCGACAATTGAAGCAAGCACTGCGCCAGTTATCAGCGAAACAGGGCAAGAGGTTGCCGTTAGTGGCACTATTAATGTCCAGCAAGGCAGTGATGATGTGTTTAGCGTGGTGTTTGATAAAGCCACTGTTGAAAGTGATACGGATTGGACGGGTTTACTGAGCAATAACCAAGCTCTGCAGGTTGTTGTGACAGATAATAGCTTGCTGGTGAGCGTTAGCGGAAACCCAACGGATGTGGTTCTTGAAGCGGTTATTAATCCAGATGGTAGTTACACTGTCACTCAATATCAGGCATTAGAGCACAATGGCAATGACTCGATGGTATTAACGCTGCCGGTGATTGTGACAGACACTGATGACGATCCTGTAACCACTAATATCACCATCCAGATTAACGATGGGGCAGACCCAGTGATTGTAGATAGCAGTGTCGAGCTGTTTGATAACGATACTGTGAGCCCTGTTACGGTCACTGGCAATGTTGGGCTGGTGGTCGGTAGTGATGTTATTGAGTCATTGGATGTCACCTTAACCGCAGAAGAGTTGTTAGCATGGCAAGGCCTCACCAGCAATGGAATGGAGACCACTTTAACCACCTCGCTAGGTTCACTCATCTTAACCCTTGATGATGATACTCAAGTGCTAAAACTTGAGATTGGTTTAGACGGGCTGTACTCCATTACCCAATATCTGCCTATCGATCAGCCGACTGCCAGCAATCAAAATCTGCTTTCTATTTCGGTGACGGCAACCGATGCCGATCAAGACTTTGATACGTCAGTGATTGATGTGGTGATTAATGACGGACTCGATCCTGCCTCATCAACAGAGGTCAGCACAGCCCTTGATGAAAATGAGATTACTAATCCAACCCAAACGCCAGAAACAGGCAACATTGGCTTAACCGATGGCATTGATGCCTTTGCTAGTGTGGTATTTAATGCCAGCGTTGAAACCGATGATGCTTGGCTTGCATTGCAAAGTGACAATCAACAAACAGAGGTTAAACTCAGTGATGACGGCACAACCGTGATTGTGCATTTGCAAGGGGATGAAAGTGCGATAGTGCTGACTGCCACGATTAATTTTGATGGTTCATACAGCATTGAACAGTTGTTACCACTAGAGCAAGATATTGATAGCAATCTCAATGAGTTAACCTTGCAAGTTGATGCGACTGATACCGATAATGATGTCACTTCAACCACTATTTTAATTCCGATTACGGACGGCAAAGATCTGGTGATCTCTGATGCCAGTTCTACCCTTGATGAAGACCAAATTGGTGATGTGAACTTCCAACCTCAACAAGGCAGTTTAAACCTAGTTGCAGGCACAGATTTAGTCGAAGCTATCGCTATTGATAGCACAGTACTGAGTGACTTAGATTGGACCTCTTTGACCAGTAATGGTGAGAGCGTAACGCTTGCGCTGTCATCGACCAATCAAGTTGGTAATGGGAGCAGCATTAACGATACCTTGTTGGTCAGTCGCTCAGATAATGATAGTCCCGTATTAAAGATCATCGTCAACCTTGATGGCACCTACACCATTGAGCAGTTGCAACCTTTGGATCAATTAAGTGGCAATTCATTGGATCTCATCGTGCCTATCTCTGCCAATGATGCCGATGGTGATATTGATACTGCCAATATCGAAATTACGATTAATGATGGTGCCGATCCAACAGGTGTAGACAGTATTATTAATCTGCAAGAGACCACCGGTGTAGTGACTGGCAGTGAGCAGATTGTGTTTACCGCAGGAAGTGAAGATATTGCCGATATCTCCTTTGATGCCAATGTTCTTTTAGACGCGAACTGGAGCTCGCTACAAACCAATGGTGAAGGTGTAAAAGTTGCGTTAAGTGATAGTAAAACCTTAGTCGTCACATCACTTTCTGGTAAAGAAGTGTTAATGGTTACCATTGATAACGACGGTAATTATGTGGTCACTCAATCACAGCCAATTGAGCACGATCCTAGCACTGACCTAGCCAAACTTATTTTGCCAGTGATTGCCAGTGATTCAGATGGTGACAGTGTTAGCGCCAATATCACCATTAATATTAGCGATAATGTTGCGCCAATTGGTGCCACGAGCACCATTAGCTATACCGAAGAGGGTGAGGCCGGGCAAACCAATACCGGAACGATAGTCTTTACTCCAGGCAGTGATAGTGTTGAAAGCATGGTGATCGATTCTGCTGTTGAATCTGATGCAACATGGAATGCATTGACCAGTAATGGTCAAGCAACCGATATTTCGTTAGATGCCACTGGAAAAATACTCACCTTATCTAGCACAACTGGCGTGGAAGTACTGGTATTAACGCTTGCCGATGATGGCAGTTATACCTTGGTGCAAAATGCCGCATTAGATCAGCTCACGATTGACGATATTAGCGATCTGTTAGTGCCAGTGATCGCTACTGATTATGACCAAGACTCTGCTACCGCGAATATCAGCATTAAGATAACCGATGGTGATAATGCGCAACTGTCAGCAAGCTCAATAAGCTTAGATGAAGATGATGTCGCCGATAGTACAGCCACTGATAGCGGCTCGATTAATCTTGTTAAGGGCAGTGATGCCATTGCATCGGTTGAATTTACTCTTTCAGATGCACAACAAGCCAAGTGGGAATCACTGACCAGTAATGGACAAGATACGCAACTGATTGTGACCAGCACTGGCCTGACAGTCCAGTTGGCCGATGGTACGCCAGTTCTGACATTAACCATCGATATTTCAGGCTCTTACACATTAACTCAGCTCAGTGCTCTCGACCAAGTTGCCGATGTGAATACCCTGCAAGTTGGGGTTGCGGTCACCGATAGTGATTTAGATTTAGTATCAACGGTGATTGATATTACCATTAACGATGGTGATGAATTTTCCATCGCGCCAGACTCAAAGCAATGGAGTGAAGATAGCATTGGTGACACTTTAGTGTTGCCGGTGACGGGCGCGATAAATTACCAAGGAAGTGACGCCATTTCCGAGGTTGCGATTGAGTTTAGCCCTGAACAACTTACCGCTTGGAATGCGATTACCAGCAATGGTGAGGTAACCTCATTAACCATTACCGATAGTGGCATTACGGTGGTAGCCGCCAGCGGAGCAACAGTTCTTGAGCTTGTGGTGAGCACAGATGGTACTTATACCATCAATCAGTTAGCCGCCATTGATCAGGATAACAACGATGCGCTTAATCCCGATAAAACGGTGTTGGGTGTTGGCATTATCGTCACCGATACTGATGGTGACATTAGCAAATCACCGCTGTCCTTTACCATCATTGATGGCACCGATCCTATCATCCTCGATGATACGGCCGATCTGTTTGAAAACGATATTGGCGATGTCACGAAGCAACCTTTTGTTGGTGATTTATCCTTAGATGCGGGCATTGACTTGGTGACTACGCTTGAGATTGATGATTCGGTCGTAGCGATGGAAAGCCCTTGGCAGACGCTAACCAGTAATGGCTTAGAAACCACGGCGGCATTGTCTTCCACCACTCAAACGGGTGTGAATGATACTCTGACGGTCTCGCTGCTTGATGGTACGGTTGTGATGACGGTCATTGTTAATTTAGATGGCAGTTATAGCATCGATTTACGTGAACCTTTAGATCAAGACGTGCTTAACCTCAGCAAGCTTTCGATTGATGTTGCGGTAACCGATAGCGATTTTGATGTGACTTCAGCGACCATCACAGTCAACATCACAGATGGTGATGATCCAAGTGGTACTGACAGTGACGTGGTACTTGATGAGATTGCCGGCGAGCAATCGGTTAATGGCAAGATTGATTTTGTGGCAGGTAGTGAAGATATACAAAGCTTGAGCTTTGATTCCGCTAAACTGCCAGATGCAATTTGGGATGCCCTAACCAGTGAAGGCAATCCAACCTCTGTTAGCTTGTCTAATGGCAATAAAACCATCACAGTCACTAATTCAAGTGATGAAAAAGTGTTAGAAGTGACCATCAATGATGATGGTAGCTATGTGTTGACTCAATTTAAGCCTATTGAGCAAGATGAATTAACCAACCTGACTGATTTGACTTTACCAGTACTGGCTAAAGACTCTGATGGAGACTCGGGCAGTGCCAACATTAATATTAAGATTAATGATGCGGGCGATCCTAGCGGCACTGATGTCAATGTGAACTTTAAAGAGGAGGGACTACCTCTTGAAATCACCGATCAAAGCATTGCCTTTACTCCAGCCAGTGATTCTATTGAAACCTATACCTTTGATGCGACGTCAATTACCAGTGATGCGTGGGTCAATCTCACCAGTAACGGTGAATCGACCTCTGTTAGCATTGTGGGTAATACCTTATCGGTCACCTTAGACAGTGATCCCGATGCTGTCGTACTGGAAATGGTTTTAGCCAGTGATGGAACCTTTAGTGTGAAGCAGTATCTGCCTTTAGATCAGGACGTTGTGAGCAACGTCAATGATTTAACCGCTAGCGTTATCGCCACTGACTACGATGGCGATAGCTCCAGTGCCGATATTATTCTTAAAATAACCGATGGCGTTGACCCGCAAATATTGGACTCAACCATTAACTTTGTTGAGGTGACTGACGGTACATCATTTACTGGCACCATGACGGTGAATAAAGGCATTGATGATATTAAGAGTGTTGAATTTGCACCGCTGGCAGCCGATTCACCTTGGCATTCCATTATCAGTGATGGTCAGCAGACTGACTTGATCATCGAGGACGGTAAAATTACCGTTCATAAAGCCGGTGATGCATCTCAAGTGGTGTTAGTGGTCAGCATTGACAGTGATGGCGGTTATGTCATTACCGAAAGTGATGCAGTTGATCAGCCTATCGATGGACCGCTACAGCTTGAGCTTGAAGTGGTGATTACCGATACCGATCTTGATGTGGATTCGGGCACACTTAAGCTCAACATTTTTGATGGTGCTGATCCGGTGGTAATGGATGGCGCTATCGATATTGTGGAAATTTCTGGTGAACAAAGCTTCTATGAAAGCTTTGTCATCATTGAAGGTACTGATGAAATTGTCTCTGTCACCTTTGATGACGCCATTGAATCGGACGCGGCGTGGACAGGATTAGTCAGCAACGATCTTGAGACCAATATATTGCTATCGACCAGTCCAGATAACGGTTTATCCGGTCTGACTTTACTGACGGTGTACATTGGTGATGACCCAACCAACAAGGTGTTAGAGGTTGAAATTCTTGATCTTGAGGGTAACTACCGCGTTACTCAATACCAAGCACTGGATCATGAAACCTTAGAAAAACTGCTATTAGATATCCCTGTTTTGGTGGAAGACAGCGATGATTTGAACGGTCCTATTGAGGCCAATATTGCCTTGACCATCTCTGATGGTGATGACCCGGTTATTAGCAGTGACACCCAATCATGGAGTGAAGATGACTTAAGCACTCTATTCCCTATCTACTCAGATTTGGGCCTAGTGATAGGCAGTGATGACATTGCCAGTGTTCGCTTTGAATTAACCGCCGATCAGCTAACGGCACTAGAAAATTTAACCAGTAATAATCTAGCCACAGATGTCACTGTGACTGACTCAACCATAGTTGTGAGCCAGTCTGGTAACGACGTTTTAGTGGTCACATTAGCGGATGATGGATCGTATTCAATAGAGCAAAAATTGCCATTGGATCAGGATGGTACGGGAAAAACTAACCTTATCTTTGACGTGGTGGTGGAAGATACTGATGGCGATGACAATATTGATTCTGTCACCAATAGACCGCCTTCATCCATTGATTTAACCATTACCGATGGCGCGATTATTAGTACCGATCCTGCGGATGTATCGTGGAGTGAAGATGAGATTGGTCAAGCCGGTTACGAGTTTGAAGGTGATTTAAATTACCAAGGTAGTGATGCGATAGCCTCTGCGGTGATTGATCTTAGCACTGAGCAACTCGCAGCGTGGCAGGCTATTACTGTGAACGGACAGTCCACTGTATTTGAACAAAGCGATCAAACCTTAATTGTGCGCGCGGGCGGCCTGATTGCTTTGCAATTGACCTTAAATACCGATGGCAGTTTTAAGCTTGAACAGTTTATTGCGGTGGATCAGGACAACAGCGGCAGTGATCAAAGTTCATTAAGCGCCGCAGTGGTCTTTACTGACACCGATGGTGATATCACCGATTCAAGCATTACCGTGACCATTGACGATGGCACTAACATTGTGACCAGCAATCAAAGTGAAAGCTGGAATGAAGATGACATAGGCAGTGCTACCCAACCTATTTCTGGCGATATTGGGCTGACTTTAAGCCCTGATGATTTGGCCAGTCTTGATTTTGAATTAAGTGATGCGCAGCGCACGCTATGGGAAGCAATAACCAGCAATGGACAAGACACCTCTTTGGTGGAATCTGAACGCTCCCTTGAACTGCAACTTGCCGATGGCACCGTGGTGCTATCGATTAGCATGGATATTGATGGCAATTATCAAGTTGAGCAATTTGAATCTCTTGACCAAGGCGCAGCGGATTTAACCGAGCTTGCTGTTGGCACTTTGGCCATTGATGGTGACTTGGATGAAACCCGTAGCACCATCGAGATCACCATTGAAGATGGTACCGATATTAGCTTGACTAATAACCGCGTTATTTTAAGTGACGATGATATTGGCACTGTCAGCCTACCTATTACAGGGGACATGAGCTTAACCCAAGGCAGTGATGCGATAGCAAGCTTTGGCTTTAATCTCAGCAATGGACAAACTAATACTCTTAACGCTATCACCAGTAATGGTGAGGCGACCTCGTTTACCGTGACAGAAAATGGCACTTTAATTACCGTTTCATTGCTGAGTGCGCCAGATAGCGGTGTATTAACGATTCGCTTAAACAGTGACAGTGATGGTAACTTTGACGGCACTTTCACCGTAGACCAACTGCAAGCCATTGATCAAACCGCAAGCAATGATCGTCTGAATCTTTCTCTTCGTGTGCAGATTGAAGACACCGATGGTGATATTACTCAGGCCAATGCCCAAGTACGCATTAATGATGGTCAAGACAGCACCTTTACCGATGAAACCATTGAGCTTGCATGGAATGAAGACAATATTATTGGCGCGGTCGATTTCCCTATTACGGGTGATGTTGGCTTAACGGCAGGCGCAGATGCGATAGCTTCTGTTGAGTTGTCATTAACAGCCTCTCAACAAGATGCTTGGGATGCGCTTACCTCCAATGGCATACAAACCAAAGTAGTGATCAGCGATGATGGCCAAACACTCTCTTTAGTTACCGATAATGATGACGAAGATGTTGTGCTTGTTGGACGTATCGATATTGATGGTCACTACAGCTTTGAGCAGCTACTGCCACTTGATCAAATTGCCTCTGATGATACTAATCGCCTTGGAGTAACCGTTGAAGCAACGGATACCGATAATGATGTAGTCACTAAAGAAATTAGTTTGGTGATCAGTGACGGCACGGATCCTGACACGACTGATCAGGATGAAACCATTGATGAGAATGTCATTGTGGATGTGGACGCCGATCCACTGACTGGCGCTATTGATTTGGTTAAAGGCATTGATGCCGTTGCCAGTGTGAAATTTAATTCAAGTGTGTTGAGTGACAGCGCTTGGACTGGTTTGGTTAGCAATAATCAAAGTGTTGAATTACTACTAAGCGCCGATGGCACAACGCTGACGGTGCATGTCACCGGAGATAGTTCTGATGTGGTATTGATTGCCACAGTGAATCTTGATGGCAGTTACAGCATTGATTTACGCCAGCCTTTAGAGCAAGACAATGCGAGTTTAGATATCAATGATTTAACTGTAGTGGTTGATGCCATCGACAGTGATGGCGATGTCACTTCAGCTAACATTAATATCGAGATTGCCGATGGTGATGATCCACAAATTGATACCGCGCCAGCGTTAACCCTTAATGAGGGTAATATCGACCAAGGTGATGCGGGAACGCCGCCAATCCAAGGGGGCAATACGCCAGATGGCACGTTGGAAGTGGGCAGTTCAGCGGTTACGGTAATCAAAGGCTCCGATGATATTGAAGCCTTCTTTGTGGACAGTGCCAATATCACGGTGAGCTATGTTGATGCGGGTGGACAAACTCAAGCTTTCGCGCTTACTTACCAAGGTGTCGCAGTGACCTTTATCAGTGTCACTGGCGGCTATATGGGGGTGGCGAATGTTAACGGTGAAGAGCTTAATGTATTGTCGATCCAAATTAATAACGACCAAACCAGCAGTGATTTTGGTCAATTTGATTTTGAAATTATCCGCGCCATTGATCACCCGATTGCCGGATTAAATACTGACATCACCTCTGCCGATACTCTGACGATCAGTGTGCCTGTGTACGCACAAGACATGGACGGGGATAATTCAGCAACCAAAGATGTACTGGTTAGCGTGGTTGATGATGTTCCTGAAGTTATCGAGAAATCCATTTCCTTAACCGAAGGCGATGAGAGCGCCACAGTGAATGTGTTAAAGCAAAGCGGCTTAACCACTGAGGGCGCAGATGACGGCGCGCTTACGCAAATTCAAATTGGCAGCACCACTTTAACCCTTGATAGCAACGGCGGATTCCAGTCATTTAATCTATACAGCGATGGCAGTGACCCGGCAAATCCTGCCGATAGCACATTGCTCATGGGCGTATTAGAGGTGCATCCTGATGGACGAATTCGCTTCACCCCAGCCGATGATGTGAAGGAAAATGGCGACTCGGCCAGTATTGATGTACTTGTGACCGCAACTGACAGTGACGGCGATACTAGTACCAATCCAATCAGTATTGAAGTGGATGATATTAGCTCTCAAATTACCACATCCAAGGCCAGTGGCTATGAAGATGCTGGGCGCAGTATCACCACCGGTGACAGCAATGCGCAAGACAACCTGCCAGCGGGTGATAAACCAATCCAAGTTGAGATCAGTGTTGATACTGGTGACTTTGATAACGATGAAGCACTTGGTGCGATCACTATTAAAGGTGTGGATGCGACTGAAGGTGATTTTTATTACTTTGATGGCGCCGATTATATTGCATTAACCATTGTTGATGGCTCAGTGGTACTGAGTCAAGATCTGCTAGTGAGCTCAAGCTCTGACAATGAAAACTGGAGTGTGGATAATTTATTCTTTGTGCCTGCGCGTCATCAAGGCTCAGAAGGAACTGATTATACCTATGATTTTACTATCGAGGTTTATCGTGACAGCGCAGTGAGTGAAACTCTTGATGGGACACTGTCTGTTGAAGTGACTGCCATTGCCGATACAGCAACTTGGGAGCCTTCTAGCGGTAATTTTGAGGTCACTGTTGATGAAGATGGTGACGATGCTATCTTGCAAATTTTGGCACAAACACAAGATCAAGACAGCTCAGAAACTCTAACCTATGAAGTGAGCTTTGAAGCTGACTTTGGTCAAGAGTTATTAATTGATGGGGTGGTGCAAAGCCCCGATGCTAGTGGTCTGTATATCATCTCAGCGGATGATATCGGTAAAGTGACGGTGAATCCTGCTGACGATTGGAGCGGGACCATTCAACTTAAAGTGGTGGCGATTACCACCGAATCAGACAGCAAAGCACAGCTTATAGAAGCGCGTTCTGATGAGCGTTTCTTTACCATTAATGTCAACCCTATCGCCGATGAAGGTGCGCTTGTCGTTGCACGTATTACTCTTGAAGAAGATACGACGGTGACATTAGATCAACACATTCGCATGAATGACGTCATTGATGCTGACGGGTCAGAATCTTTACATGTACACATTACCGGCCTTGAAGACAGCAATGGCAATACTGCCACCTTGAATTGGTTGGGTGACCCAGACAGCAACCCAATCATTGAAGTCTCTGCGGGGGTGTATGAAATTGCGTATGACATGTTATCTCAAGTTGAACTGGTTCCGTACACCAACAGCAACGTGGACTTTAGCCTAACCGTAACGGGCATTATACGAGACACCATAGAGCAGCTAGAAAATGTGGATGAGACAACCGGTGTGGGCACCATAAAAACAGTGACCGATGACCGAGTGTTGGCTGATAGAGAAATCTATGTCGATCTTAAAGGTGTGGCCGATTTCCCTTACATTAGCATTGATGGAATAGGGGATACTTGGCATCCTATCTTAAATGATCAGGGGCAAGCCTCTGGCGTAGAAACTCTTATTGATGAAAACACAGATATCCCACTGAACTTTAAGGTGCTGAGCGGTGAGTTAACGGATACGCCGCTCGATGACTCGGAATCGGTGACGGTTTTGATTTCTAATATCCCTGATGGTGTATTGGTTTTAGATAGTGAAAACCAAGAAATTGACCTTGTGTTTGTAGGTTACGATGATGCGGGTGGCCCTATCTACCAAGCTAACTTAACGGAAGCGGGGGTTGATACTGGTGTTATCTTACGACCAATTGAATCCTTTACGGGCAATATTGATCTAAAAGCCACCATAGTAGTCACAGAAAGCGATGGTGATAGCAGCATTACTGAAGGTAACATCATCATAAAAGTACAGCCGGTGATTGATGCGAAGGATGGCTATCAACGTACTTCATCAGGTGATGAAGATAGCTTTATCGAAATCGACTGGCGACCGGCTGGTGATGATTTCTCTGATAGTGATGAAGTGATTAATCTTGTGGTTATTACTGGATTCCCTGAAGGATCAGAGATAAGAGTAAACGGTACAACCTTATCTGTAGATTCTGATGGCAATATCACCATTTCAGAAAGTAATGGCCTAAGAGAGCTATTAAGTGGCGCAGGCATTGTTGAAGTTAAACCACCTGCTGATGACAGTAGTGATTTCCAGTTAAGTGTCACCGTTGAAGTCACCGAAGAGGATTACGAGTTTACTCAAGGCGAAGCTGAATACCAAGATACCGCCACGGCCATCATTCATGGCACCGTTGATGTGGTGGTGAACCCTATCGTTGAAAATGATGCCAATCTGTTTGTCACGGATTTAAGCAATGATGAGATTGGGGGGATTGATAACCCGATTATTGCCGATAGTAACGGTATGATTAACTTCACTTTAAATGAAGTGAAAGATGATGCGTACAGTGTCAATTTTGAAGACTCAGATATTACCCAAACCGAACAAGATGCATTAGATAAATTACTTAATGATCCTGATGCTATTTTGACTGCCGAAGAGCAGCAAGAAATTGACGATAATCCCGATGAGATTGTTGAAGAGCTGGTGGTTGATTTTGGCACTGTTGATCAAGATATTCTCGATCAATTAGTGATTATTGGCGCGGTGAATAACGGTGATGGCAAATGGGTCGTAACCAACGAGGAAGATTTTACCATTGTCGCGCCAAGTGGCCTGAAAATAGCCGGTGATGGTGACGATGCGTTCTCGGATATTACCATCACGTTTGTTGCGCTTGTTTATGATAAAGGTGAAGAAGGCGAAGGAAGCGCGCGTGTTTTAAAAGAAACAGACGTGACGTTGCGATTCCCTGAAGATGTAGTGGTTAATGATTCGATTGCAGCCGTAGTTGAGGAAAGCACTAATCCTGATGACATCATCTTAGGCACTGAAGACAGTAGCATCGCGCTAGGTCAGCAGATTCTCGATAAAGGTTTGTTGGTAACGACCGCAGATAGAGATGATGTGGCTGATATTTTGACTTTGGTGTTTGCTCAATCTGACCTTGAAGGCTTTGTTATTCAAGGGGCGGAATATGACTACACCACCGCAGAGTATGTATTTAAAGGTGGCATTGATGTTGATGGGAATGTCATTGGCTTAGAGAATTTACTGTTAATTCCGCCGCAAGATTTTGCCGGCGACATGAACTTAAAATTTACCGTGGTAACCACGGATACATTATCGGGAGATGAAGAATACCAAGATCTGACGCTTCCAGTGGCGGTTTCTCCAGTTGTTGAAGATTCACAAGTTGTGTCTGTTGTCGTCAAAGGTACCAGTGGTTTAGGCGCTGATTTATTACCTGTTGATGCCAGTGGCACACCAGTATATCAAGATGATATCGCCTACGAAGACGGCACCATTCACTTGCAAATTGGCGTTGAGTCTACCGATCTTGATACTGCGGCAGGGCGAGGAGTCGAAAGCTTCCAAACAGTGACCATCGCGCTGAATGATCCTTCTGAGGGAGTATTAATTGACCCTGACGGAAACGAAGTCAGTTCATTTACTCTGACTTATGATGCCAATAACCCTACTGCCATTGAAGACTTTTTAAAGGATGTCCAGTTTAAGCCCGCAGAGAACTTCCCAACCGGCGATGACGATAATACTGTTGAGTTGTCTATTTCAGGCACACTCAATGACGTGACGGTTTTTGATGAAACCGATGGTTATGATCATCCTTCAGATACCGATTCAGGTAAGCCGTTTAGTGGCAATATTTCCTTTGAGGTGGTGCCAGTTGTCGACTCCATCGTTATCGAAGGGGGTGACCGCTCTAATAAAATAGTGATCACGGGTAATGAAGATACGCCTATCTTCCTCGACCAAATACAAGGCACGCCATTTACCGTTTCGTTAAATGATGATGATGGCTCAGAAGAGTTTGTGTCGATTCGACTATCTGGCGTACCTGATGATTTCCTTGTGAAATCGACCAGTGAAGATGATGCAAATGGCTTTGTGGCTAAAAACAACGGTGATGGGTTTTGGACTATCCAGCTGAATAATCCTTCAGCGACCTCCATTTCATTTGCAGATTTGGAAATTACACCGGCTGAGCAGTTCAGTGGCACGGTTGATCTTGGGATTATTGTCTTTACACAAGAGAAGTTGCTTGGTGTACCTGTTGAGCACACTTCAACCTTCACTTTGGTGGTTAACCCCGTCGCAGATGCGGTTGATACTGATATCGTTGATTCTGCAACAGGTATTGAAAACCAAGACATTGAAATAAAAATCAATGCCACGATTGTCGATAAAGATTATTCATTATCAGGCGATGGAACGGGTGCTAACTACCAAGAAAGTGCGCCTGAAATTATGCGCATTACAGTTTTAGATATGCCAGATGGTGCCACTATTAGCTTGGCAGATGGCACACTCTTTACCGATAATGGAGATGGCAGTTGGACGTTAGATGTTAATGCGCAAGTGGTTGATAGTCTTATCTTTAACCCCGGTAATAACAACTCGCTGAACTGGGATCCTACGCAAATCACCATTCAAGTTCAGTCCGTTGAATATGATATCAACGGCATTGAATACACCGATGACAGTGCTATTTCTGAGCAAGTGGTGACATTCACTATTGATGAAGTGAACGATCAACCTATCTTTGAGGGCATTGCTGATTTAACTGTTGTAGAAGACGATGAATTAATCATCAATGGCTTGTCAATTGCTGACCCCGATACGGCCGATGATGCATCGACTGACTACACCTTTACCATTTCTGTGGATAGTGGTTTGCTTAGCTTTATTGATAATGCTGAAGCGCTGTTTGGGGTGACGCTTTCGAGTACCGATCCTGAGGCAAGCATCACCATTACCGGAACCGTTGCACAAATTAATGCAGCGCTAGCCGATGGTGTTCATTTTAACCCTGTTGAAAACTTCTACGGTGACGTTAATGTCACTGTCGCGGTTGATGATGGCGGAAACATCGGTGTTGAGGGTGAACTACACACCAATGATGATACGTTTGTTATTACGGTAGATGCAGAAAATGACCAGCCAGTAATAGAGCCGATTGATGCACAAACAGTGGCTGAAGATGACACACTTGAGATCACCAGTATTCAAATTAGCGATGTCGATACCGCTCAACTGCCTGATGCACCCTATACGGTAACAATATCGGTAACAGATGGTGAGGGCATCTTTAGTTATAACCTTGATCCAGCAACCTTTAATGTCACCGTGAGTGGCGATGCGACGTCAGGATTACAGCTTGATGGAACGGTATCGGATATTAATGCATTTTTGAGCTCGGGGATTACCTTTACGCCTGCACAAAATCTGATTGGTACAGTTAGTGTCACAGTGCTGGTGGATGATAATGGTAACTTTGGCGTCGTTGGAGAGCCAAATACAGTGCAAACCAGCTTTGATGTCTCTGTTACTGCGGTGAATGACACTCCTGAGTTATCTGGTATCACCGACAGAGTCGTTGATGAAGATGATGTGCTGACCATTACTGATATCCAAATCTCAGATGTGGATCAAAGTGATGAGCCAGATGCACAATATCTATTGACGATTGCAGCCAATGCAAATGGTGATTTTGACTTTGCGCAAGCCAGTAAAGATGCCTTTTCTGGCACGATTACCTTAAGTGATGGGCAAGTGGAATTGGTTGGCTCAATTGATGAGATTAACACCTTACTTGCCAGTGGCTTATTGTTCACAGCCGATGCCGATTTTGCCGGTGACGTGAGCGTGAATGTGACGGTAAACGATCAAGGAAGCTTTGGCAGTGGCGGCGCAAAAGTAAGCAATGATGATTTTGATATTAGTGTAACGGCGCAAAATGATGCTCCTGTGAATACGTTGCCGGGCAGTATTACCGTTGATGAAGGAAGCACAACTAAAATCGAAGGCATTCAAGTCTCTGATGCGGACTATATTGGCAGTTATGCCGATTCTGATATCGAAGTCATACTGTCCGTTGATATCGGCACGTTACAGATAATCACAAGCAACGGTTTGGTGACCATTGATAATAATGGTAGTGATTCAGTCACCTTAAAAGGGCCAATTACTCAAGTAAATGCCGTTTTAGCTGAGTCTGCTGTAGATAGCGGGATTTTGTACAGCAACCCACAAGGCACTGATAACGCTGAACTGACTATTGTCACCAATGATAATGGTATTTTTGATGATGCAGATTCTAGCAATCAACAAGACAGTGATACGGTCGCGATTACCATTACACCGGTTGCCAATACGCCGACTCTTACTATTAGTGATGAAAATCAGCGCAGCCTAAATACTATCATTTCGCAAGCTGCGTTAGTTTCAAGAGGGATTCCTTTACTAGGACTAATGGCGGCGCTGTCTGATGCCAGCGAAACATTGAGCATTGAAGTGAGTGGTTTAGATAATGCGTTATCCATTCTATCTACTGCGGGCACGGTTTCGCCAGGAAGCAGCGCAGGTAGTTGGGTTTTAGATGCGGCAGCCCTTGCCGATGCAGTCATTGTGGTCACTGACTCAAATGTCTTGCCATCGTCATCTGTTGCCTTTGATGTCGTTGCGATATCGACTGAAAGTGACCCTGCTATTACGGCGGAGTCAGCAGCTATTCAATACACTGTTGAAGTGGTTACCGATGGCAGTGATCTGAATGCAGAACTGCAAAGCGCGGCAACTACCTTAATTGATGCTGATGAAGATTCAACATTACGAGGTTCAGACTTTGATGATGAGTTAATTGGTGGTTTGGGTAACGACATTTTAATTGGCGGTTTAGGCTCTGACATATTAACTGGTGGGGAAGGCTCTGACTTGTTCGTTTGGGAAGATTTGGATGACGGTCAGCAAGATCTTATTACCGACTTTAGTTTAACCGAGGGTGATAGCATTGACCTTATTGCAGTGATTGATGATTTAGACTCAGGCTTAGCGCTAGATGACTTGTTAAACAACTTGGCTAGTAGCAATGAGTTAGCAGCGTCGCTGGTGGAAAATACCGATGATGTTGAAATAACAGTAAGCTCTGATACTCAAAGCCAATCAATTGTCGTCGAAGGATTAAATAGCCAACTTAGCTATAGTGACCCAGATAGCGATCTATTAACTACTATGTTTGAAAACCAAGTGTTTAAGTATGACGGGAATTAACAGATAGGGTTGATAGGGCAGTCTAATATGAAGTTAAGTATTGAACGTTATCGTTCAATACTTAACTCATCGTTTGATTTGTCACACTTATCGTCCAGTTTTGCTATTACACTAAGAGTAATACAGCCGTTTAGTATCGACTATTGCATCTTTTCTACTCACCATTTCTCACATTGAGGTGACTATGGCTACATTTTCATTACCAGCAACCGCGCTTTATCGAGAAGCCGATCTTGACGCATTCTCATGCAAATCCACCAAAGATATTCCACCGATTGACGAAATTGTTGGTCAAGAAAGGGCTCAGTCTGCGGTTGAGTTTGCGATGTCGATTCGTGAAAAGGGTTACAACATTTATGCCATTGGGCGTAATGGCTTAGGCAAGCGCACCATGATATTGCGCTACTTAAAACGCCATCCTTTTGATCTTCATGAGCTTTATGATTGGTGTTATGTGGCCAATTTTGAGGACATTCGTGTTCCTAAAGTGCTAAAACTGCCAAGGGGCGTGGGGCAAAGTCTGCGCTTGGATCTCGAAAAGTTAATGACTAAATTGCTAAAGGCGATACCGTTAGCTTTTGATAATGAAATGTATTTTTCTCGCGCCGATCGCTTAAAAAATCAATTGGCAAAGAAACAAAGCACCGCGCTTGACGCTTTGACCAAAGAAGCAAAAGAAAAACACATTAGCCTTAGTGTTACTACGCAAGGAGACTATCAGTTTGTCGCTTTAGATGGCGAAGAACCGTATACAGAAGCGGCCTTTGAACTGCTTGATAAAAAGGTTCAAGCGGATTTTGAGAAAACTATTGATAATTTAGAAGTGTCACTGCGTCACATTATTCGTGATTTAACCGAGTGGGAAGAGCAGTACACCGATAAAATACAAAAACTCAATTCGGATGTGACGTTAGATGTATTAGGTCACTTTATCAAAGAGTTGCGCGTGAAATATAAGAAGCACGCTGAGGTAAAACAGCACCTTAATGATCTGCAAGCAGACATCGTGGAAAACGTCGATATTTTTCTTGAAGAAAGCAACGAGCAAGGCGAAATAGCCACCGCTTCTTTAGATAAAAAACTGCCACGTCGATATAAAGTGAATGTATTGGTCTCACAGCCAAAAGACAGTTTGCCGATTATTGTCGAAGAAAGCCCTAACTATCATTCGTTATTTGGCTATGTTGAAACCGCCACATTTAAAGGTACTGTGTTTACCGATTTCTCTTTGATTCGCCCTGGTGCTTTGCATAAAGCCAACGGCGGCGTGTTATTAATGGACGCGGTCAAAGTATTAGAGCAGCCATACGTTTGGGATGGCCTAAAACGCGCACTGCGCGCACGAGAACTTTGTTTAACGGCACTGGAAAAGCAGGTCACTATGACGGGGGCGGTGTCTCTTGATCCACAGCCAATACCGCTGGATGTGAAGATCATTTTGTTTGGTGATTACCGAACCTATCAGCTGTTACAGCATTACGATCCAGAATTTGCAGAGCTATTTCGTGTGACAGCCGATTTTGAAGATGAAATGCAGCGCAACAGTGATTCAGAGCTGCATTATACTCGGTTTATTTCCAGCATTGTGCATGATAACAAACTGCTGCATTGCGATAAAAAAGCCATTGCGAGAATTATTGAACACAGTTCAAGAATGGCAGGCGATCAGAATAAAATCTCCTTACACTCAGCCAATACTGCCAATCTATTGCGCGAAGCCAACTACATCGCAAGAACGGCAAGAGCGAATATTATTCGTGTGAGCCATGTAGAAAAAGCATTGTTAAATCAACTCTCTAGGGTTAGTCGATTACAAGAAAGCGTCATGGAAACCTTCATCAATGGCACCACTTTAATTCATACCGATGGTGAGGCTGTCGGACAGGTTAATGCACTGTCTGTGTTGAGCACGAGCGATCATATGTTTGGCGCGCCAAATCGAATTACCGCCACCACTTCTTATGGGAGCGGTGAAGTGATCGATATTGAACGAAACGTCGACTTGGGGGGCAGTATTCACTCCAAAGGTGTGATGATTTTAACCGCGTATCTGTCTTCGGTATTCGGTAAAACGGCCAAAATACCCCTGACCACTAACATTACTTTTGAGCAATCTTATGGTGGTGTGGACGGTGATAGTGCCAGTATGGCGGAGTTTTGCGCCGTCGTATCGGCATTTTCCAAACAAGCGAATCGCCAAGATATTGCCATCACAGGTTCCATGAATCAGTTTGGTGAAGCACAGCCCATTGGTGGAGTTAATGAGAAAATTGAAGGCTTCTTTGATGTGTGTAAAATCAAAGGTCGTAATAACACTCAAGGCGTGATCATTCCCAAGTCAAACGTACATAATTTAATGCTACGCAAAGACATTGTTGAGGCGGTAGATAAAGGTGAATTTCATATCTGGCCTATTGAGCATGTCACTCAAGCAATTAAGTTATTTACGGGTAAAGAGAGTGGGATTGCCTCTGATGAAGGCAGTTATCCCACAGATACTATTTATGGTATTGCCCAAGCAAAACTTAATGCATTAAGGAAGTAGTTATATGAAATCTGAGGTGAGTAATCCAATGTATACCACCTTTTCAAAGCAATACTCACTGGTGGTAAAAGACAATATTTACAACGCCATGCTAGAAAGACCAACGACTCTGTCGTTGTTGTCGATAAAGCCAGGGGATAAGGTTTTGGATCTAGGCTGCGGGTCGGGTGAATATGCTAAAGAAATTCAATCTCAAGGCGGCATAATGACGTGTATTGATCTTTCTAGTGAGATGATTGAGCTTACAAAGAGTAATGCGCATCCGTTTAAGGCTTACAGCCAAGATCTTAGCATTGGGCTTCCTAATGAAGCAGACAGCAGTTTTGACTGGGTTATTGCGCCTTTAATCATTCACTATATCGAAGATCTTAAGCCCTTATTTAGCGAAGTTAGTCGAGTTTTAAAACCGGATGGGCATTTTGTTTTTTCGACTCATCATCCTATAAACGATTATTCTATTTCACCAAGTGGCAACTATTTCGCGCTAGAACGCATTACAGAGTCGTGGGATACGATAGGTGAACCAGTCCAAGTAAGCTTTTATCGAAGAAGCCTCCAAGACCTATTTTCTGCTATTCAACAGGCAAAAATGACGGTGTGTGAACTGTCGGAAGGAAAGCCATTACCGGATATCGCTAAAATAGATCAAGGTGTGTATGAACGGTTGATAACAGAACCAAGTTTCATTTTTATGAAATGCGGCTCATAATAGTTTCATTATTGAACTAAAATTGTGCATAATTAAGGTTAAAGATTGATTTTTCTTACTAATTTACACAGGAATAACATTCTCGTATTGAGTTAAAGTGTGATTTAGGTCAAAATTGGTGCCTTATAGGCTACTCAAAGCTTCACTGGAGCGTGCATGAAAGTTGTTGATATTCTTAAACACAAACGAGGATCTCTTTCGAGACATCATACGGAGTTTATGGATAGGATGTCTCCCTCTCTTAGAATATATTGGAGTGAATTAGTCAGCCGTGCTCACGCGCAGCATCTATTTCGCCCGTGGGGTAGAGATTTTCAAAAACCTGCAGTTAACGAAGAAGTTGCGAACCCGGCTAAAGATGTCATAGAGATGAAGCCAGCAGCGGAAGCGTTGTATCTGGAGTTATCACAAAAAATTGGCGAAGAACTGCATGTAGGAACTTGGTTTTCTATCGATCAAGAACGTGTTGATGCATTCGGTAAAGTGACAGAAGACATGCAGTGGATTCATACTGATCCTGAACGTGCAGAGCAAGAATCTCCGTTCAAATCAACAATAGCGCATGGCTTTTTAACTTTGGCGTTATTGCCACGCCTATCAGATGCAGTTGATCCTAAAAATCCGCTATTCCCAACGGCCAAAGTGACCGTCAATATGGGAATGAACAGTGTACGTTTCCCGTACCCTGTAAGAGTAGGTAGCAACATTCGTGCTCGCAGTAGTTTAGTGAAAGTGACACCTATTCAAAAAGGCTTAGAGATCACTCGTGAACTAAAGGTAGAGATTGAAGGGGTTCGTCGACCTGCCTGTGTTGCTGAATCAGTAATACGCCTGTATTTCTGAGTGCTTATCATTTCGGCATAGCTCATCACATCATTGATTGAAAAATAGGTTAAGCATTTGCTTAGCCTATTTTTTTGAATTGAGTTTTTGCTGCTTGAGGATGTTAAAGTTTGTCAGTTCTAATAAAGTCTGATCATTTGCATATTGTTTGAATACTTTTTGGTTGTTTCAAGCAATGTGGTGTAGGGGGAGGGAGGTTAAAACACTTTGCCCCATTCCTTGTTTGTAACAGCCAGAAGTTACTCCTATGACTGTCCGATTGCATCACATCTTATGCCGCAGAGTAGCTAGCTAGCTCGAGTATGAGTTAGTTCAATTCAATATCAGTCACCTGAAACCGATAGGCTTGAAATTGATTTCGAGTTTTCATTAGGTATAAAGCTTAATTTGACACTTTTACCATCCACTATCGCATCTAAATCCATATCAAAGTAGGTGCGTTCAAACTCTAATGATTTTAGAATAAGTCCAAAATTGTCAGGCACAAAATCTTTTTTACTAACCTTCAATTCATTTGACCGGCCTTCTTTTTTACTTTCCAATATTTTTTCGTACTCTTCTAAGCTCGTATTGAATTGAAAAGAGTTAATATTGTTACCTAATACAATTTCTTCACCTTCAAGTAAGCTTGAAACGTAAGTCAAGGTATCATACTCTTCTGCAGATAATTCAAAGTAACCATATACTGGTACTGTCAGGTTGAATTTATCTGCTATTTTTTTATAGCAATCAATTATATGAATGAGATTACCAAACTGTTCGAAAAACTTTAACTGTTCTTGATTTTGTTCTCCAATCGACATAGGGCCAATAGCTTCACCTTCTTCAAGTTCCAACCCAATGCTTAAACCGCCCCCGGTTTGAAGTACTTCTTTTGCCATTAAAAGCTTATTGAAAAAAGGCAATCTATTAATACTTTTGCCATCCCATAAAGATGTGCTAATAACATAGTTGCATGTTACTTTAGGAGTTTGAGTGTCTACGAGATCGTAAAAACACGATACCTTAATCAACTTGTTAAACGCAAAAGCTTCAAATTTAAGGCCATTTTTCAAATTAATCTGCTTACCTTTAAAGCTTCCAAGGTAGACTTGATTTGAATGTGACATTGCATAAAGATCAACCGTTATCTTTGTAGAGCTTGGCTGTATAGTTAATTCTCTACCTCCTCTTTCGTCATTACCTAATGCCTCTAATAATTTTGAACCTGTAAACTTAAAACTGTCACTGGATAGTTTGACTGGTTTACCTGTCTCTCTCATCTCCTGAAGATTAGCCTGAAATACTTCCCCATCAGATTTATTTATTGATATGGCGAAGCTAGCGTCACTTGTTAGAGGTATAATATTTCGAAGCGTTGCTCCATTGACTACATTAGTCTGAACAGAAAACCTACTATCTAACTGGTTAAGGTGATCGTCAATAAAGCCAACCATCTTAGATGGTACACCCGCAGAGAAAATAGAACCTTTACCAGATACATAATCTAAAGTGTTTTTTAAAGCTTTTGACTCAATTTCTTCTTTAGGAAGAAGTTGCTTACCAATATTTTCCCTAGCGTAAGCTAAGGTTTGGCTCTTCCAATCATGTAAGAGTTCTTCAGAATAGGAGTCATCATCAACATCAATAAGCCTAGAACACGTAGTGCAAAGCCAAATACCATTATCATAATGTTTTCTCTCAGCTTCTGTTTGTTCTAGCTTGTAACGAGGCCCTCCGGGTGCAGCCGCACATATATGGGCCGCGACTCCTACATTCGATGACGAACACCCATCAATTTTAGATGCCATAGTAAGAACTCGACAGTCAGGTTTTGAACATAAATTCGCGACATTCTCTCTTAATAAGCGTTTAGTTGTATCAAGAAAGTCATGTCTTTTATGGTTTGGAGCCATCCACTACAACCTATGAAATTTAAAATGAAGAAACAGCCACACTTTATCCCTTAAGTGTATAAAGGAAAAGTATATTAATTGTGTAGTGGGTGACCGAAACTGGTCATCAATTTGTAGGCGATTCACGTGATTTGGAGTAGCTGACGTTATCCGACGGTCCAGATCTTCGTAACGCATTTTTGTCCAAAAGCTTGCTAGAGATTGATCAATCTTTATTGTAACTTCCAACGTCTTGTTGGTAGTAATTGTTCTCAGAAATGATCAAGCTCCAGCTTTTTATTGGCTGACAATAGCTTGAAAAGACACCGTTTTCTATTGTTCACCGACATTCATGAATTGCTTAGATAGCGCTATTGCCCACGTTTGTACGGCGTGTAGCCTTGGTTTTCAATAATTGAACGTGCTTCGCTAGAGTTAACATATTTGGCAAATTCTAGAGCTGACTTATCGTTTAAATCTTGGTGATGAAAAATCAAAAATGGACGAGCGAGTTCGTATTTTTTGTTCACTAAGTTAATCGAATTAGGTACAACACCATCAAAGTTTAATGGTTTAACTGAAGCATCAATCGAACCCATACTAATAAAGCCGATTGCTTGTTGATTGTAGCTGATCAGGGTTTTCATCATGCTGTTAGTGCTCACCACTAACGCGGTTGGGCTAATGGTGGATACGCGGCGATCATTGAGCACGCGAGTCAGGCCCACTTGATCTTCAAAAGCATAACGAGAGCCTGATGAGGTTTCGCGGGTCACAACTGCAATCGAACGATCGTTACCGCCAAGCTCTTTCCAGTTAGTGATCTCACCGGTATAAATTTTATAAAGCTGTTCGCGGGTAATATTGGTAATGTCATTTTGTTGGTTGACCACAACGGCAAGCCCATCGTAAGCAAACTGGGTCACGACCAAGTTGTCTTTATACTCACGTTCGGTCAGTAGGCGAGAGCTCATACCAATTTGTGCAACATCGTTTTTAACTAAGGCTATGCCTGCGGTTGATCCCACACCTTGAACGGCAATAAATGTGTCTTTGTGAGACTGATTAAAGTTCTCTGCCAAAATATCCATTACTCGAGCGACTGAGGTCGAGCCGCTGACATTAACTTGAGCTGCTTGTACATTTGCTACACTCAATATCAGGCAGGTGAGTGCCGTGATAATCACTTTAAACATAACTGTCCTTCTTCAAACTACAATTGGTATTTATATCGCCACAGAATAAGACGATTGTGTTACAAGCCTGTGACACTGATGGATATTCTCGTTTATTATGTAAACTATGCTGAGTTTTGTTTGTTGGTGAGTGACCGATAGAAAAATTGTGAGGTATTTATGGCGTTATCTGAGATTGAGCGACATCAAATGGTTAAATTGGCTGATGGTGCATGCCACTCACGCAATAACAATGTGTGTGTGGATTTAGGTAAAGCTGAATTTGCAGAGTTAGATAACGGAATCGAGTTTTATCAAACACGTTTTAAGCTCGATTCTAGTCAAGCTGACCATCGTTATTTAGTGGCTAAAGTGGTTTTATGTGAGGGTTTGTGGACTTTGCTTGTGGCGCACCGAGACCATTACGAAATGTTTGAAGGATGGCATACTCACCCTGAAATCAAACGCCTTGGAAATCAATTGCATCAATTGATAGAGGAAGTAGAGCACGACTCCCAAGGGTTGATTTGGTAATACTATTCGAAGATATAACCTTCGGGAACGACAACAATGCCTTGTTCTGAAATTGTAAATCGTTCGCTGTCTTTTTCGCTATCGTAGCCAATTTTAGTACCATTTGGCACTATTACGTGTTTATCGATAATGCAGTTTCTTAGCTCACAGTGTTCGCCTATTTTTACTTCATCAAATAGGATGCTATTCATTATGGTTGCGCCATCATCGACTTTAACGTTAGCCGACAAGATGGAACGCTGCACAGATCCGCCACTAATCACGACACCGTTTGCGACAATAGAGTTAATGGAAATGCCTTGATTTCCGGTAACAGATGGAACCGTTCGTGATGGTGGACGTTGAGGCTCATAGGTGCGAATGCCCCAATCTTTTTGATAGAGATCGATAGGAGGAACGGGATCTAATAAATCCATGTTGGCCTGATAAACCGAATCGATAGTGCCAACATCTCTCCAGTAAGTATCTTGTGTTACTCGTCCTTCTTCACTACCAAAGCGATAAGCGTAAACACCCTGAGTATCAATGAGTTTAGGGATAATATCGTGGCCGAAATCATGACTTGAAGTATCAATAGGGGCATCACACTCAAGTGCTTCAACAAGTGCGTCCATCGAAAAAATATAGATGCCCATCGAAGCTAAACTTTTACTTGGGTCGTCAGCAAGTGTTGGTGGATCAGATGGTTTTTCTAAAAATGAAATAATGCGTTTATCGGCATCGGTATTCATAACGCCAAATGCGCTGGCCTCTTCTACTGGGACATCCATACAAGCGATCGTTAAGGCTGCGCCGGTTTTCTTATGTTGCTCAAGCATTGGCTTGTAATCCATACGGTAAATATGATCACCCGATAGCACCACTACGTGCTTTGCTTCACTACGAGACAATAACCAAAGGTTTTGATAAATAGCATCGGCTGTGCCTTCATACCAAGCATCACCTTTGCGCATTTGCGGGGGAACAGCAGTAATATATTCCCCAAGTTCAGGATTAAAAATTGACCAACCATCACGCAAGTGCTTTTGTAAGGAGTGGGATTTATATTGAGTAAGCACTAATAATCGACGTAGACCAGAATGCAGGCAGTTGCTCAATGTGAAATCAATGATGCGGTACTTACCACCAAAGGGAACAGCCGGTTTTGCTCTATCTTGAGTCAAAGGCGCGAGACGAGAGCCCATTCCTCCAGCCAAAATGACGGTTAATGTATCTTGCATGACAACACTTCCTTGTTATGTTTGGGGATTACTATCACCATGCAATAACTGCACCAAAACTTAAGGCTATGTTTATTAAGATATTTTGAAGTGTGAATAGAGTGCTTGCACCTTATTATGAGTCATTATAATGCATTTGTTTCATATTGGTGCAGAAGGCGAGGTGTAGTGAGAATAGGGTGGGTGTAACCGCGCCGCTTACTTGCTTAAAAATGGGGCAGAACGAAACATCAATTTTTATTTAAGATAAAGGCTATTCAATAAAAAAGGTTGCCTAATAGCGGCAACCTTTATCTTTTTCATCGAGCTGTGATTATGCTTTTACTTTCCAAGCAATCGTTTCTCCGCCTTTAATTGGCACAACGATATCTTGTCCAAAGGGCATTGTTTCCGCTACAGGCCATTCTTCTTTGACTAAAGTGACGGTATCGCTATTGCGTGGCAGATTGTAAAAATCAGGACCGTTATGGCTGGCAAATGCTTCTAGGTTATCCAGTTTGCCTTCTGCTTCAAATACTTCCGCGTAAAGTTCTACAGCTGCGTGCGCAGTGTAAGATCCAGCGCAGCCACAAGCCGTTTCTTTACGACCTTTTGCGTGAGGGGCAGAATCCGTACCAATAAAGAACTTCTTATTGCCACTAGTTGCTGCTTCTACTAACGCTTTCTGGTGAGTGTTGCGCTTTAGGATAGGTAAGCAGTAAAAGTGAGGGCGAATGCCGCCTGCTAACATATGGTTGCGGTTATACATTAGGTGGTGCGCTGTAATTGTTGCAGCAACATTGTCGTTAGCGTTTCTTACAAACTCAACTGCATCAGCGGTTGTAATGTGCTCTAGAACGATTTTAAGATTTGGAAAATCGTTAACGATAGGCGCAAGAACGGTGTCTAAAAACTGTTTTTCACGGTCAAAAATATCAACATCGTGAGAGGTCACTTCACCATGAATCAGCAGTAAGATACCTTGTTTTTCCATCTCTTCGAGAACAGGATAAACTTTCTTCGCGTCAGTCACACCAGAATCAGAGTTGGTAGTTGCACCAGCAGGATAAAGCTTACAAGCGACGACTTGACCAGAAGCTTTGGCTTCTTGGATATCTTCTTTAGTGGTGTTATCAGTAAGGTAAAGAGACATCAGCGGAGTAAAAGTATCACTGTGGTTATGCTCATTGATGCGATCAAGGTAAGCAACAGCCAGTTTTGTATTGGTGGTTGGCGGAACGGTATTTGGCATCACTAGAGCGCGACCATTGTAGCGACTAATATCTCGCACTGTGTCTTTAAGTACGTCGCCATCTCTAAGATGTACGTGCCAGTCATCAGGGCGTGTAATGGTTAAGTTGGTCATAAATCTGCTCCCGCCAAAAATAGTGAAATTGTCTAAGAAGAAATCGAGTCTGTGGTATGGTAGTCACGTCACGCAATCGATTACTTGAATGCGGGCGAATAATAACGAAAATGCTACAAGATTGCATTAACATTGAGAGAGTTAGAGGTATAAAGTGAAGGATTTAGCTCAATTATCGGGTATTAATGTTTATCCCGTAAAATCAACGTCTGGTATTGCTCAATCACGAGCTTGGGTGAGTTTAGAGGGCATCAGTTTTGACCGCCGTTTTGTTGTAGCTGATCTTGAAGGAAGAATGATCACTGCGCGTAAATTCCCTAATATGGTGACCATAAAAAGCACTTTGTTACCTGATGGCATTGTATTAACCGCCCCTGGCATGGATAGCTTACGTCTTTGCATTGCAGATTTTCAGCGCAATGAATTTGAGTGCAAAATCTGGAGCGATCGCTTTATTGCCTATACCACAACAGAGCAAGCCAATGCTTGGTTCTCTAAAGCCATCGGCTCACAAGCACAATTATTATATTGTGGCGAAGAGTCAAACCGCTACCGCGAAAAACTGGACACCCATGTTAGTTTTGCCGATGGTTACCCGCTATTAGTGATTTCACAAGGTTCTTTAGATGAGTTGAACCGAAGAGCATCGTCCCCTCAAACTATGTCTCAATTCAGAACCAATCTTGTCGTTGAAGGCATAGAAGCCTTTGCCGAAGACAGCTGGGAAAAAATTGCTATTGGAGAAGTGGAGTTTCAGGTAGGTAAAGCTTGTCAGCGCTGTGTGTTAACCTCGGTTAACCCAAGCACAGGTGAAAAGATGATAAATCAAGAACCTACCGCCACCTTATCTAAATTCCGCGCCAATGAAAAAGGTGCCATCTTCTTTGGCATGAATCTGGTAGCGCTAAATGAAGGGGTGATTGAAGTAGGTGATGAGTTGCGAGTTTTAGAAACCCGCACTCCGATTACCTACCCAGATACAACTTGTCTAGATACTCATAAATAACTTTTTATTCTGATGGGCATTGTATCAAATCGATAGAGTGTCCATATCCTTTTGGCTTTTTAACTCAAGCCACCCATATTGAATCAAGCATATAGCTACTCAATATGTGTTACTCGTTAACAAGATATAATTGATTTACATAATGAGGAGAGGAAAGCTAGAATTACTGTTGGTTCTGGGTTTAACCTTCTGTTTTTATTGTAAATAATCAAAATTAAAACGTGAAATTCTATCTGTAATTTAATACAGACTGTTATCTACGAAAAGTGGTTAAGTGAGCTACCTTACACTGAAATATCGGCAACAAGTTGAAAAGTGCCGCCGCCGTTTTTCTAAGTGTTTACAGTAGTCGGTCAGTTCTTCAATGTTTCCTACCGGACCATGAAATAGATAGCCAAACTTGTTGATAAGTTGTAACCAGTTGCCATGAGGGATATTCATTTTTGTCAGTATTTTTTCACTTTTCTCGCTAATACTACCTTGCTTATCATTGCGAAGAATTCGTCCAGTTTCATCGACTAGTTCTAAATAATCATTCAACGAAAAAGAGATACCCTTAGGCTGATTCTGCTGTTCATTACCAACAAAAGGTAAAAGAGCTTTAGGTTGCTGATGGTTTAAAGCTGCCCGTATACGAAGTTGAATACTCGTATGATTTGATTGTTCTAGTGTATGAGCCATTTTTGCTCGAATAGGATTTAAATCGACATAAGCCATACAAGTCAGAAGGGCTGCATCATCAAGAAGTGCTTGTGACTTAAAGCGCCCTTCCCAAAATCGACCAGAGCAGTTATCTTCTTGATTTGCTTGTCTTGCAATAGGCTCATTTAGGCAGCGCATAAACCAACTAATGTCGCATAATCGACTTCGGTAAGTTGCGATAATGTGCTTTAATTGACCCACTTCATATGCTTCAATTAGTTTGCCACTTGCGAATCGATGAGTAAGTTCATTGCCTTTGAATAACAAGTGCCAGTGCTCAATAACCTCCCGATCAGTCCAACCATTTACACTATCAACGTCTATATGCAAAATCACATGCAAGTGATTAGACATAATAGCAAATGCGGCAATATCAATTGCAAAAACAGATTCTAGTTTGATGAGTAATGATTCAACCCATTGACGGCGATGGTCATAATTCTTTCCAGAATAAGGGTCATCACCACATAGAAAAGCACGTCTAACAACACGACTACAGCAGTGATAGTAGGGAGTATCTTCGATACTAATTTGAGTTCTGCGAGGGCTTGGCATTGTCATATCCCCAAATAGCTAACTGTGCTGTTAGTTTAGTTGAAAAGCGGATTTTTGCTTATAGCTTTGGATGTCTGATATAAAATGGTGTCTGGTATAAAATGTTGGGTGTCTAGTATACAAGGGTGATTCATAGGAGACATATTTGTGCTTCTTTGCGTGACTTATTGCTAATTTATTGCAACAAAGGATAATGTCGACATTCTCATTATTTGAGCATTTTTTAGTATGCGTTTAGACAAATTTGTTTGTAAAAGTACTCAGTTAACGAAGCTGGAAGCGATTGCCCATATTCATTCTGGTAAGGTGCGAGTGAATGGGAATGTGGAAATTGGTGAAAGCACCCAGGTACATGAAAATAATACAGTGTGCTTAAATGATGATGAGTTAATTGCTAGGCCATTTCGTTATATTTTACTGCATAAACCCGCAGGGACGATTTGCTCAAATATAGATGAAGCCTATCCTTCTTTATTTAACTACTTGCAAATGGAAAATGTATCAGAGTTGCATATTGCAGGTCGTCTTGATGCCGATACGACAGGTATGGTTTTAATTACCGATGATGGGCGCTGGTCATTTAACATTACTAGACCAATTAGCCATTGCAAAAAAGTGTATCAAGTGACTTTATCAAAGGAAATCACGGACGATGTTGCAATACAATTTAAAAATGGCATAAAAATGCAGGGTGAGAACAAATTAACTTTACCCGCGAGTTTAGTTGTAATTAATTCAAAAGAAGTATTATTAACCATTACTGAAGGGAAATTTCACCAAGTTAAGCGGATGTTTTCTGCTGTAGGTAATAGAGTTGTTTCTCTGCATAGAGTTGCTATTGGTGCTGTTTCTTTAGATATAGAAGTGGGGCAGTGGCGTTATTTAACGGAATTAGAAATTAACTCATTTATTAAATAATTGAGAC
Organism: Vibrio sp. UCD-FRSSP16_30; assembly: GCF_001676025.1. Classification (GTDB taxonomy): domain Bacteria; phylum Pseudomonadota; class Gammaproteobacteria; order Enterobacterales; family Vibrionaceae; genus Vibrio. Next base: position 89,899 of record NZ_LZFW01000046.1, on the reverse strand, counting down.
TAAATTAATTAGTATTACCCAATATAAATCAGATTAAATAAAAATGGCGCTCACATTGTGAGCGCCATTTATCGTTTTGGTTTACGTCAGTAAAAAATTATTTACCTTGGTAAGTGTCGTGAGATGCATCAAGTTTGTAGAAAGTAGCTTGAGCATAGTCATCTAGGTCGCCGCTGATGTTTTGGTTGTAAACACCTGCTTTGAAGTACATGTAACGACCGCCTTCATCATAACCACTGTCGCTCATATCAACAACTTGAACAACGTCGTCATGGCCTTCACGAGATAGCGTAACTGTCATAGTGTTAGCAACAACTTTGATTTGGTAGCTGAATACTTCGCCTAGAGCGATACCAGTATCACCAACTTCAGCAGTCATGCCACCTACTAGAGGGAAGAAATCTTCTTTAGTTGCGCCTTGGCTTTCGTGTGCAAAGTAAACCGCACCAGTTGCTTGGTTTGGAAGCTTGCGGTAGTAAAGACGAATTGGCTCATCGTTTTTATCGTGGATTTGACCAATGATAAAGCGACCTACTTCGTTAGCATTACCAGTAGTAGTAGCGTGGTCGATTTTTAGTGTTGCGTTAAGAACACCATCGATGCCGCCAGCTGCTTTTTGGTCTGCAACAGGAGCTGAGCTGAATACCCAGTTGTTTTTGTTCACGCCTTGAGTAGGGATAGATTGATCACCACGACGCAACATTTCACGAAGCTCTGTACGAGCGTATTTAGTGTTTTCTGAAGTACGAACACCTTTCACGTATGATTTAAATACCATACCGCCGTCGTCAGCTGTGTAGAATACTTCTGGGTGTTGGTAACCGTTTGCTAGGTTCCACTCAGAAACGTTGTCTGGCTTGCCGTTTTTGTCATGGTCAAATGGTTGAGATAGGTACCAGTAAGACATGTCAAAGTTTTCACCTGGTGCGTTAGTTGCAAGAGGTGTTGCAGGTAGAGCTGGCGTTGCAGGAAGCTCAGTACGTAGACATGCTACTGTAGTTTCACAAGGGTAAACGGCTTTTTCACCGAAGTTACCTTTACGTAGGTCTTTACGTGCTTGTTTACGTGCTTTCTCTGCTGCTTTCATGTCTGCAATCATTGTCTGCTCAGCAGCAACAACTGCTGGAGTAATGATTTGGTTAGCAGGACATGCGTTGATGTTACAGTTAACAGCAGCTAGTTCAGTTACACTGTTCCAACCGTTTTTAGTGTTACCGTGACCAACGTATTTTACGAAACGTGCTTTAGCAGCTGGCTCGAACTGGAAGCGTTCCAAACCAATTGCTTGACCTGAACTTACTTGGTCTTTTAGTACAGTTGTCCAGTTTTCACCGTCAACAGATACTTGAATATCAAAGCGAGTTTGACGCTGGTTACCTTTACTGAATGCTGCTTGAACTGCGTCAAATTCCTGAACTGAACCGTAGTCCAATGTCGCTGACTCGCCGTCACCAGCTGAAGACCAACGAGTTGTTAGGTCTTGGTCAAATAAACGATCTGGTCCGTTACCATCGTGGCTAGAAGCCGTGATAGCAACAGGAGTCAGTAAAGCTACGCCTGTTTCTTTGTTGTTGCTAAATTGAGGTGCTGTTGTAGTACAACCAACCGCTAGTAAGACAGATGTAGCTAAGATGCTTTTTAGATATATATGTTTCATTTACCATTCACCTAGTTATATATAAATCAACGATATTACTTGTAATATGAAAACAGTTTTATCGTTGCTTTGTTAATGTAGAAATTAATTAAAATTTCATTTCTACACCTTTGAAGCTTTATAAAGACAGGAGTTACCAATCTTTTCTGAAGCTAAGAATACATAATTTAATAATACAATTGTAATAATTGATTAATAATTGGGATCGAGATCTAATTGAGTGACTTTAATAGTGATCTATCTCTAAATTACTAAAGCTAACGTCAAATATTTCACCAGAGTACTCAGGTTTAAATTGGGGATAGATACCCGCTTTAAAGTAGAAAGCAATATCAGAGTTAGTCCAATCATCGGATAGAACAACAGTATCGCCATCTTTATCTTTATAATTTTCTCCCCAAGGGATAGAACGAACTACAGCGTTGTCACCATTAGCATCAAAAGTAGCAAGGTAGATGCCATCGTTATCTGCACGAATAGTGTATGACCACTCTTCACCTGTTGCGTACGTTCCAAGCTCTACGCTGAAGTTTTCACAGCTATCACAGTCATTATTACCAGTTTCGTAGTTATCGTTTAAAATAACGCGAACTGGTCGGCTATCGCCTTCCCATAATAGCTTGACCAAAGCCTGGCTGATTTTCCAACCATGAATTTGCCCTAGTACCACTTTTGGTTGGCTCATGTCTGGATGATCTTCAATTTTTAACGTGGCATGTAGTTCATGAACAGAAGTATCGGTTCTCGAGTCATTTAAGTACCAACTGGTATCGGTATCACTACTGCTGCAATCTGGGTTATTAGAGCTGATGTAAAGCTCACGAAGTTCAGAGCGAATGTAGCTTGAATTTTCTGTAGATGAGCCATAACCCATGTCGGCTCTAAAATGCATGCGTCCATCTTCGACAGAAAAATAGTCAATATCATAGGTGCTGTCGTAAATAGGATCATCGTTATTGAGTTCACCTTTAGATGAATCATCACAACGCTCTGGCATTAATTCTGCAGCCGTTGTCCCACCAGACCCATACCAGTCATCTTTACTAGCAGGGATAGTGATCTTCCAACTGTCAATATTCCAACTGCCAGTAGTCCCATCAGAAGGGGGCTGAGGATCAGAGCCTTCAGGTGGCTGTGGCACCGTCTCTCCTGGAGAGCTGTTGTCATTGTCATTACCGGTATTGCTACCGCCGTCACTACTATTACCGCAACCGCTCAATAACGCAGAAGTAAAGGCTAAAATCAGAGCTGTTCTTTTCATATTCTTTCGTGTTCACTTGTTTACAGGTATGCACGAATCATTGTATTTGTACTATTTTATGTCAATTTGTAGGAGTAGAAACTGTGAACTAATACGGGTTGAATCTGTGATCCTGTGAGCGTGCTCTTAACATTTATTTAGAAAAGATGATGTGTTTTTAGATGAGGAAAGGTCAGTAAAAGGAAGAGAATAGAGTAGGGAATAGGCCGAATAGAGATTCGGCCTTATGGAATAATATGCAAAACTATCTGTTTAGTTTTGATTCACGTTTCACGAGTTCCAGTTCAAATTCATCAGGGTATAGCACAATGCCTTCGCCTTCTTGATCGGGGAAAACAACTAAAGATAATTCATCATCTTCCAAACCGTGTGTCCAACGGCTTTTCCATTTAGCCAGAGAAATAGGCTCTGCGGTAAATCCTTCCCATTCACCGGTTGCCCACTGTAGCGCATGTTCTTGGCTAGGCCATACTGGAACGCAATCTTCATCCTCTGTATTGAGCATGACACTGCCGTGCTCATCTATTAATAGCCAGATTTTTTTGTCTGTTACTGCTGCTTTAAAAAAAAGATTAAAACGTTCAGATGGGTCTTGTGGGACATTAGGAGTAGTTGCAGAGTTCATTCAAAGCCTTGGAATGTGTAGTTTCAGAGTCCGTATTATAACGTTTTTTATGCTCATTTGTTTAAAATGTCTTTTATAAGTTCGAAATAGCAGTGACTAAAGATTTTGAATAGATATCGATGGTTGAGAAACTAGGTGTGTATGTTGTGAGCATGACTTGAGTGGCTATTATTCGCTTGGTGAATGACTGAGCCCGTGCCGTCCGTTATTCTTTGCAGAAATATGATCTTACTCACAGATTTGGTGAGGTGAGACGATAAGAATAAGTGTTAACATTTTAAGTAATACAATACGACAAAGAGTAAGGCGTAATGATGAACTTTAAAACATTGAGCACTTCAAAAGGTAAGAGATTAGCTCTTAGTGCTATCACTACTTTTGTAACTGCATTAACTATGAGTGCTGGTGCATACGCGGCGGCTAAGGCTCCTGCACAGAAAGCTCCATCAGATAATTTTGACCTACAAGGTTGGTCTATCAGTGTTCCTGTTGATTCAGATGGCAACGGTAAATCAGATCAAATTAAAGAGAACGAACTAGCAAAAGGCTACTCTGACTCTCAGTTTTTCTACCTAGCTGAAGATGGCGGCATGGTGTTTAACGCGCCAATTTCTGGTGCTAAAACATCTAAAAACACTCATTACACTCGTTCAGAACTACGTGAAATGATGCGTCGCGGTAACACTAACTTCAACACTAAAGGTGTTGGCGGTAACAACTGGGTATTCTCTAGCGCGCCTAAAGCTGACCAAAAAGCAGCTGGTGGTGTAGACGGTACACTTGAAGCAACTCTTGCTGTTAACCACGTAACGACAACAGGTGAAAACTGGCAGGTTGGTCGTGTGATCATCGGTCAAATTCATGCTAACAACAACGAACCAATTCGTTTGTACTACAGAAAATTGCCTCAAAATAAAACAGGTTCAATTTACTTCGCTCATGAACCACGTAAAGAGTTCGGTAAAGAAACTTGGCACAACATGATTGGTGATTCTCTACCAAACTACTGGCACCAAGATGTTAAAGGTACTGAACCTGCAGACGGTATCGCACTTAATGAGAAATTCAGCTACCGCATCAATGTTACTGGTAATGACCTTACAGTAACGGTTATGCGTGACGGTAAAGATGACATCGTTAAAACAGTTGATATGTCTAAAAGTGGCTACGGTGAAGGCGGTCAATACATGTTCTTCAAAGCGGGCGTTTACAACCAAAACAAATCTGGTGAAGCAGACGATTACGCTCAAGCAACTTTCTACGACCTAAAAGTAACTCACTAATCTGAGATTATTTAGGATATAGCGATAATACTATCGTTAGGAAATGCCAATTAGCCCTCACCATGTGAGGGCTTTTTTGTACTTCATATTTATGTTTTATCCCACTCAATAGTTAACGAAATAAATCGAACTCCCTTCGCTTCTATTGCTTTTGTGAATAACATTCAGTGAAATTTAGGAATAACGCATATTCCTAAACAATAGATAAATTCTATTAATATCTATGTCGTATTCATCACAAGAAGCGAAAACCAATGTCAGTTGCATCTTTACCGCCAGCCAATAATGGCAAAGGACAACGAATTGCTAGGAGCATTACTTTAGTTCTCTCATATCTACTCAAAGCCGCTATTGTTTTTGGCATTGTTGCCGGAGCATCCATAGCTTTGTCATTTATGGGAAGTATTCATGGGACTGATTTACCTCCTGAATATTTCAGCAACGGGCATTCGAGTATCATCAAATTGTTAGATTCTGAAGTCTTTATGGGTTTTATCTTCTTTGTCACAGTCTCTGTCGTGGTCTATGTACTGTACTTACTGTGGCAATTACATGAGGTTGCTGTTCATAAAGCATCAAGAATGTCGAGTGCGCATACGCAGATTGTTTTCGCATTATCGTTATGCGGTTTATTCATCGACAAGACCTGGTGGGTTTTGGCAATTATCATCGCATTTACTCGCTGGGATGCAATTGGAGAGTCGTTCTCAAAAGTGATTGGTAATGGTTTGTCGCATAACAAAAATTCTAAAACATCACAGGAGTAAGTCATGAAAGAGATTATGTTGCCTTATATCCTAATTTGCTGGATTTTAGTCAAAGTTGGTTTTGTAAAGTGGAGTCTAAAAAGTGCCACTATCATGATCAGCACTGGAATAATGATCGCGATGTCACTATTTATAGCGCACCGTTTTTGGTCCCCTGCAGATTTGACAGACAGTACAACCGTTAAAGCGCCGCATGCAGTGCTAAGTCCACTATTTGGTCAAGAAGTGGATGAAGTCTATGTCACACATAACCAGGTAGTGAAAAAGGGTGATTTGATTTATACCCTTCGCTCGGAAGATACCGAGTCACAAATAGAAAGCTTACAAGCACAGAAAAAAGCCAGTGAAGCGGAGATCCTTTCTTTAAGGCATCAACAAAAAAATGATCAGCGAACACTAGGCCGTTTAGAAAAATTAAAGGATTTTGCACAAGAATCTGAACGAGATGATACTCGTACGCAAATTGAAACGGCTGAAGCTAAAATTGCGGCAGCTCACGCACAAATAATGAACATTGAAGCTCAGATGGCAACGGCAGAATGGCAAAATGATCGCCGAGAAGTTCGAGCGCCTTTTGATGGACAATTGTCGATTACCAATATTACCAACGGTACTCGCACCGGTAACATGCATCTATATTCTACGGATAAAAAATTCGTTGAAATGCGCATTCCTGAGCAAAGTTATCGTGGCATTAAAATTGGTCAATTTGCCGAGTTTTATGTGGATGCTTTTCCTGGAGAGATCTTTAGAGGACGTGTACACAGTGTGACCACCGGTACCGGTGAGGCTCAAGTTCAGATTCGTCAAGGTAGTCAGCATGTAAGACAGCATGTGGGAAACAATACCAATAATCATGGCCGTACTATCGTTATCGAATTTAACGAACCAGAAGGGTATAACATCCCAATTGGCTCTACCGGCTCTGGCTGGGTCTCCGCTGATAAACCACACCCAATGTTAGGTTTTATGGATATCATTGGTGCTGCGACTGTTCGCTTGAAAGCCTATAAAGCTTATTTGTCAGCAATTTAAGTGAGCGTTTAAATTTGAGCTATCGTCTTAAGTTATAATCACTAATACATAACTACTAATACATAGCAATAATCAATAACAAAGCCCAATCAGCAAAATCTAACGTGAGTTAGCCATTGATGATTGGGCTTTGATGTTTTTTGATTGACCGAAAACTCATTAATTGGCGCGGTACTGCATTGTTATTACACTGTCGCGTTGGATTTCAACTCCTCGAAAACACATTTTTCGATAAGGTTAACCAGCCAGATGTTTTTAGGTGATTTACGCTTTGACGCTTTTTGTATTGTCGCGGTATCAATACCAAGATCAGGTATGTCAGAGTCAACTTGGTAGGCTTCATGGCGCATGGTGTAGGCAACATCCATAAGACTGGTCATCAACATATAATTATCAACAAAAAGAGTGGCTTCTACATCAGGCAAGGCTCTTTGAAAGCGGTTTTCATAATCGTTAACACCAGAGGCAATGTATTTGATGTATTCCCCCTGTTTATTGCCCATGACCACGCCAGATCCGGCATACAGTTTCTTTTGTGATAATGTTTGTGGCTTGTCACTTAATATATGGATGCCCATATCGACTTCTTCATCCAAAATCATCCCTTCAGATAATTTAGTCCAATTACGCATCTCTATAATGGCGTCGGTTTCGAGTCGAATTTGCTTAATAATGCGTTTGCCAAAGCGAATTAACATAGGTTCAAGTACATGCAACACAATGCGATCAACATTTTTAGGTGAGAACTGTTCAGGCTCTAAAGAATGGGATATTTGCTCGAGTGCATTGTGTAATTTGGGCTGAATACTTAAAGCATAAGAAGTAGGAGACAGCCCTTCAGCGCTTCGAGTAAATAGCGGATCGTCTAATTCTTCACGAAGTTGGGCTAGCACTTTGGAAATATAGGACTGTGAACGCCCTAGTTTTTTTGCTGCACGTTGCGTTGAGTGAGTTTGCATTAACGTCAAAAAAACGTGCAGTGAGTTTAAGTCTGTAATTCTCATCCGTTTGCCAATCTATATCCTTTAAAATATAGAGTAGCAAAAATTCAACAAAATCAATAAGTTTATATATGAAACTTGTCGGCTAATTTTGCCTTAGTGGCAAAATATTACCTCTTCAGTCGCAACGCGGTGACGCTGACCGTAAATACCTTCTTCGGTTCCTTTTCCGACACTGACGATCATAGTGATTTCATCATTTTTGCCTAAACCAAGCAGTTTTTTAGCGCGTGCAGAATCAAAGCCTTCCATAGGGCAAGTGTCGTAACCTTGTTCTCGAATTGCTAGCATAAACGTCATTGCGGCAAGGGATGTGCTTTTATGTAGGCAAACTCTGAGATCTTGTTTGGTGACCTCTCTAAACATCGGCTTTTTGATACCAAGGCAAGTGACTAATATTTTGCGCAAACGTCCTTTGATGCCTAATGAATCATTGCTGTAGATAAAAGGAATGAGTTTTTCGTAGTATTTGGTTGCGCGTTTGGCAATATCATCGACAGTACGTTTTGCAAAGCTCTCTCTTACATGGGCGGCATTGGTTTTAGCGCGCGACTTCCACTTATCTGGCGTTGTCACAAACACCACTAATTCATTCGCTGTTGTTGCTGCATTTTGTCCCATACACAGTACGGCTAATTGATCTTTTTTGTGTTGGCTAATCACTCGATGAAACTCCCATAACTGCATATTACTGCTGTTAGGGCTTAATACGGTTAGATCGAGCGCTTTTTTCACAATGTCATGATTAAAGTCAGTGGTTTGATCATATTTACGAACAGAGCGTCGAGAGTGGATCAAGTGGCTAAAAGAGTTAGTGTTTGGGCTAGATAGTGACATAGGAACTGTGCATGAACAAAGGATGCAAGATTTCTAACATGTTGTTTAGTATCAGACAACTAGTTTGATAGTTTGGCGCGGAGAAAGGGCTGTATTACCGAAACAAATATCGGGTATTGCTCTAATTCATTTTCGAATGTTGCTCGTTATAAATACACTTTGTTTATAAACTCTAATGGTGAACTTGGTGTAATAAATGAAGCATATTATCCTTTGTATTTTGGTCTGTGTTTACGCTTTTTCCGCAAAAGCCGATGATATTTCCTCTAACCAGTCATCTTATAGCAATCCATCTACAATCAATTCGACCGCACCTTAATTATGGGATACTGATGACGGTGATAGAGCATATCGAATAACCTATTTGATAAAGAAACCACTATTATCTATACCAACATTGACTATTTCATGCCAAGAGTCGGAGATTTATCGATTTCTAGTTTCATCAATATAATGACTCTGTTAGTATCGCCACATCGTATTAGTCGGGGAGCCAATAGGCTGAGATCACTACCGTGAACCCGTTGAACCTGATTCAGTTAATGCTGGCGTAGGGAACTAATCGCCCTGCATGCTACAGAACTTTCTTGGCTTATAGGCATTGGTTTCGTTCGTCGAGCGAAAAGGAAGTGTCTGTGTCTCAATCAAATAAAAGCTCCATTGTCTTAACTATTGCCGGATCGGATAGCGGTGGTGGTGCGGGTATCCAGGCCGACATTAAAGCCATCTCAGCCACTGGAAGTTATGCTTGTTCTGTTATTACGGCATTAACGGCGCAAAATACCCAAGGTGTGACGGGCATTCTGCCTATTTCAGCTGAGTTTATTGAACAGCAACTTGACGCTGTATTTACCGATCTTGATGTTATTGCCGTCAAAGTTGGCATGCTAGCAGAAGCTTCTCTCATTCAGGCTGTGGTTAAAAAACTCAAACAATATCAACCTCGTTATCTTGTTGTCGATCCTGTTATGGTTGCCACCAGTGGCGATCTATTATTACAACAATCTGCCATTGAAACCCTAAAAACAGAATTGCTTCCTTTAGCGGATGTGATAACGCCAAATCTACCAGAAGCGGCCACCTTACTTGGCCAAGCCTTACCCACAACAGAATCACAAATGAATGCCATGATAGAAGATTTGCGCGGCTTAGATTGCCAAGCGGTACTTCTGAAAGGCGGGCATTTAGAAAGTGAAGCCACCAGTACCGACTTATTGATTACCCCTGATGACGTGCAAACTTTTACGGTTCAACGTGTCAATACGCAAAATACCCATGGCACGGGTTGTACGCTGTCATCGGCAATTGCCTCCTTTATGGCGCAAACAGGCTCACTAAGTGAATCTGTAGCGTTAGGCAAAGACTATATCTCCAAGGCGATCGCTCACGCTGATGAGCTGAATGTCGGTCAGGGTCACGGCCCTGTACATCACTTTTTCGCTTTAAATAATAAGTAAGTCTGTAATGCCAAACAAGCAATCACCCCAGCAGTTTCAAGGCATTGCCATTGAAAACGGCGACTTACAGTTTTCTGATGCATCTTCGCCTTTGTTTAAGCAGCTGAACCTTTCATTTGCTAAAGGAAGTTGGAGCAGTGTGCTGGGTAAAAGTGGCTGTGGGAAAACCAGTTTATTGCGCCTGTTGGCCGGTCTTTTACCGGAGAACGTACAATGGCAGGGGCAAATCCACAGCAGTTTCCCAGATAAGCTTTCAGATTCTATTGCCTATATGGCGCAACAAGACTTGTTAATGCCATGGCTTAGTGTGCTTGATAACGTCTGTTTTAGTGACCGGTTCAGTCATAAAAAATTAAGTAAGCAGCAACTTAGCGATCGCCGAGTACAAGCGATGGCGCTGCTTGAAAAACTGGGTTTATCAGGACAGGAGGGCGCATCTCCAAGGCAACTCTCTGGCGGCATGAGGCAGCGAGTGGCGCTGGCTCGTACGCTGATGCAAGATAAACCAGTGGTCTTAATGGACGAACCCTTCTCTGCTCTAGACGCAGTAACACGTTATCGCCTGCAAGACTTGGCCTGTAAAATGCTTGAAGGTAAAACGGTGGTGCTCATTACTCACGACCCTCAAGAAGCGTTGCGCTTAAGTGATCGCATCTACCTAATGCAATCTGAGCCGATGGCTATCGAAACGGTGCCCATTCCTGATGGTGTAACGCCACGTCTTATTGATGCGCAAATGGCGAATCTGCAACAGCATATTATTGAGCAACTTGGAGGCCGAGATGAGTAATCAAGTAGTGGTTCAGCAAGGGTTAACGGCTCGCATGAAAGCCAATGGTTCCCATGTGTTTCGTTTGATTGTGTCTTGTTTGGTTGTGCTGGGTCTATGGCAGGCAACGGTGATGTTTTTTGACTTGCCAAGCTTCATTTTGCCCGAGCCTATCGCCGTTTTTGAACGTCTTGGCAGTCGCAGTGATGTATTGCTGCAGCATACCATTGTTACCTCTCAAGAAATCGTATTGGGTTTACTGTTTGGTTTAAGCATGGGGCTGATGTTTGCATTGCAAATGCTGCTATTTGAACCGTTGCGCCGTTGGTTATTACCGATATTGATTGCTTCTCAAGCAATTCCTGTTTTTGCCATTGCGCCGATTTTGATGCTTTGGTTTGGCTATGGCATTGCCTCAAAAGTGGTGATGGCCGCGCTGATCATCTTTTTCCCTGTTACAACCTGCTGTTATGACGGTTTGCGAAATACGCCTAAAGGTTATCTTGATCTGAGTAAAACCATGGGCGCGACGCGCTGGCAGCAATTAACCCAAGTCAGATTGCCAGCAGCCATGCCCGCATTAGCTTCTGGTATTCGTGTGGCGGTGGTGGTTGCACCTATTGGCGCAGTTGTCGGAGAGTGGGTGGGTTCAAGTGCCGGCCTTGGCTATTTAATGTTGCAAGCCAACGCCCGTATGATGATTGATGAGATGTTTGCCGCGCTATTTATTCTGGCTCTTATCTCGGTCACTTTGTATTTCATTACCGACAGGTTACTCAATAAATTTATCCCGTGGCAGTTTGATTAACTGCCATTTTTTGATGTCATTAAGGAAGAGACATGCGTTTATATAAAAAGAAACTGACCACGTTGTTATCCAGCGCGGCCATACTGTGTAGTTCGCTGCTATTTAGTACAGCAAGCTTTGCAAAAGAGAAAGAATTAACCTTGATGTTAGATTGGTTTGTTAACCCAAACCATGGCCCAATTGTGATTGCGCAAGAGCGCGGTTTTTTTAAGGCGCAAGGTCTAAAAGTCACAATTCAAGAGCCTGCGGATCCTAGCGTGCCGTCTAAACTAGTTGCGGCCAATCAAGTCGATTTAGCTATTTCTTATCAGCCATCATTTTTGATTGATGTTGCTTCAGGCTTACCTTTGGTGTGGAGCGGCACATTACTAGCAACGCCATTAAACACATTAACCGTATTAGATAACGGCAAGATCAACAGTTTGTCGGATCTTAAAGGCAAAACCGTTGGCGTATCAGTATCGGGCAGTGATGAAGCCATCATTGGCAAAATGCTGAGCAATGAAAATGTCGATTATTCAGACATTAAAATTGTCAATGTCGGCTGGGCGTTGTCTTCATCCCTGGCCTCTGGGCGAGTGGATGCGATTTGGGGCGGAATGCGTAACTTTGAATCCCATCAGTTAGATCTAGAAGGCTTTAAATCAAAAAGCTTTTTCCCAGAAGAGCACGGCATTCCTCCTTATGATGAGTTGATGTTTGTCGCCAATGCTAAACACTACGATAAAGATGCAATTCAACGCTTTAATAAGGCGTTGGAGCTTGCGACGCAATACATTGTTAATCATCCAGAACAAGCATGGAAAGAGTTCATTGCTTATAACCCCGATACATTAAATAACGAGCTTAACCACCGAGCGTGGTTAGACACATTAACGCGATTTGCATTGCGTCCGTCGGCGGTAAATAAGCAGCGTTATGATGATTATAGTCAGTTTATGTACGACTTGAAAATTATTTCAACAATCCCTGATAGCAATAGTTACTTAATTGATTTTTAGATTTTCACTAGAGGAACAAGGAAGCCCCATGAAACGATTTACATCAAAGCTAGTTGCAATACTTGCCGCAGCGCCATTATTACTTAGCCCATTTGCACAGGCTAAAGAGACAGAGTTGACCTTAATGTTAGATTGGTTTGTTAACCCAAACCATGGCCCAATTGTCATCGCCCAAGAGCGCGGATTATTTAAAGCGCAAGGTCTAAAAATCAACATTCAAGAACCTGCAGACCCAAGCGTTCCGGCAAAATTGGTGGCAGCCAATAAAATTGATTTGGCGGTCTCTTATCAGCCTACGCTAACCATTGATGTGGCAGCAGGTCTGCCTTTGATTCGCAGTGGTACGCTTATTTCAACGCCACTGAATACGTTAATGGTGATTGATAATGGCAAGATTAACTCACTGAAAGATCTTAAAGGTAAGAAAGTCGGTATTGCTATTGCGGGCAATGAAGATGCGACTATCGGTACCATGCTTCGCTCGGCAGGGCTTAAGTTCTCTGATGTTGAAATCATCAATGTAGGTTGGGCGCTTTCTTCATCGGTAGCATCGGGAAAAGTAGACGCTATTTGGGGTGGATTACGTAATTTTGAAACCAATCAATTGGCATTAGAAGGCTTTAAAGCGAAAGCGTTTTTCCCTGAAGAGCATGGCGTTCCTGCTTATGATGAACTTGTGTTTGTCGCCAATGCCAATAGCTATGATGCTGAAGCATTAAAGCGTTTTAACTCAGCTATTGAGCTTGCAACGCAATACATTGTCAACCATCCACAGCAGGCATGGAAAGAATTTGTTGCGTATAACCCAGACACGCTAGATAACGAATTAAACCGCCGTGCATGGGAAGATACATTGACCCGTTTTGCACTGCGCCCAGCTGCGGTTGATCGCCAGCGTTATGATAATTACGCCCAGTTTATGTTTGATAATAAAATCATTAATAGCGTGCCTAATAGCGCTAAATACCTGCCAACGTTTTAAGGTAATATCATGAATACCCAGCAACTTATTCAAGCTTGTCAGCAAGAGTGGCAAGGTTATATTGAGCATGACTTTGTGCATCAATTGGCCGATGGAACACTGCAACACGAAGTGTTTTTGCATTATTTAAAACAAGATTTTTTATTCTTGAAGCAATACACCCGTGCTTATGCGCTGGCTATTTATAAAGCAAAGAATCTTGCTCAGATGCGCAGTGCACTGCCTAGTCTGCATAATTTGCTGGATTCTGAAATTGGTCACCACATTGAGTTTTGTCAAAAGTGGGGCATTAGCGAGCAAGAGATGGAAGCGGAAACCGAAGATTTTGGCACCGTTGCTTACACTCGCTATGTATTAGACACCGGTAGCGCAGGGGATTTGGTTGATCTTTATGTTGCTCTAGCGCCATGCGCCATTGGTTATGGCGTGATTGGTGATAATCTTGCCAAGCGTGATACAACCGTATTGGAAGGCAATCCTTACCAAAGCTGGCTAGAAATGTACGCCAGTGCAGAGTTTCAAGACAGTGTTGTATCGTGTATTGAAAATCTTGACCAACTTATTGCGGATATTCCTGATAATAGCGCGAGAGCCAAACAATTAATCGAAGTGTTTAGAACGGCAACCCGCATGGAAATTGCGTTTTGGGAGCAGGGCTACAACGCGGTAAAACAGAAATAAGGTAGTTATAAATGATGGATAACAAGCAAATCGTGGCAAGCTTGCAAACGCTTCGTGACAATAAACCGCTAGTGGTGAACATCACTAACTATGTGGTGATGAACAATACCGCCAACGCATTATTGTCCATTGGCGCATCACCCATTATGGCGCATTCTGCCCAAGAAATGTCTGAAATGATGGGCTTTGCTGGCAGTTTAGTAATTAATATTGGCACATTAGATAGTGTGTGGATCCCGCGTATGTTGTTTGCGGTAGAGCAAGCGAACATCAATGGAAAAACCGTTATCCTTGATCCTGTTGGTTGCGGTGCAAGCACATTGCGTACTGAAGTTTCTCGTCAAATTGCAGAGCAAGCCGATAAGCTGATCATTCGCGGTAATGCTTCTGAAATTATCGCTCTTGCAGGAGAGGAGGCTCAATCAAAAGGCGTTGATGCGCTTGATAGCAGTGATTCTGCGGTTACCGCTGCAAAATATTGTGTGGAGCAATACGGCGCAAATGTCGTGATCTCTGGTGCGAGTGATTATGTTGTCACCGCTGATGCGACCTATAAGCTCGATAACGGTCATGAGATGATGCCGTATGTCACTGGCATGGGCTGTTCTCATACCGCTATTACTGGCGCATTTGCGGCCATTGGTGAAGTCACCGGCGTTGCAGCAACCGCGATTCTTGGCGTTGCTGGGGAAATTGCGGCAGAGAAATCAGCAGGCCCTGGTTCATTGCAGATGAACTTGTTGGACACGTTATATCAGCTTGATGCTGATACCGTGTTAGCGCGTTTAAAACTGACCACAGTTTAATTGGATTAAAGACTATGAACCCTTATGAACTCTACTTTGTGACCGACGATCAGCAAGACATTGATATTTTGTGTCGCGTGGTAAAACAAGCCATTGCTGGTGGCGTCACTATGGTGCAAATCCGTGAAAAACACGGTGATGTACGAGCGTTTATTGCCAGAGCGCGAGCGGTCAAAAAAGTCATGCAAGGCACCGGCGTCCCTCTCATTATTAATGATCGAGTTGACGTTGCGTTGGCAGTAGATGCATGTGGAGTTCATTTGGGTCAGTCGGATATGCCTGTTGAAGATGCGCGTCGTCTGCTTGGTCAGGACAAAATCCTAGGTCTATCGGTTGAAAGTGAACAGCAGTTACTTATCGCACAAGCCTTACCCGTCGACTATTTAGGCGTCAGCGCTATTTTTGTAACCGCAACTAAGAGCAACACCATTAAGCATTGGGGTATTGAGGGTTTAACTCAAGCGGTGCAAATCTCCGCTAAACCTTTAGTGGCAATAGGCGGCATAAATGACAGCAATATTCACCACGTTGTCAGTACAGGCGTAGACGGCATTGCATTAGTATCGGCAATTTCTGCAGCAGATGATCCCAAGGTTGCTAGCGAGCAATTATTGCTGAAGATGCGCGCTTAGTATTAGACATTGATTCTGAGGGAAAGAGTTTTATTGATTTAACTATCATGGTTTTAATTTGAACAATGATGAGGTTAGCTTTATTTTAGTTCAAGTAGTAATATATATTGTTCAAATATGCACGGATATTATGTACTTCAATGGTTAACGAAAGCTACGAAAAAACAAAGCAACAATTGATTTTTTCGAGGAAGCAAGTAGAAAAAGCGGGTCGTGTTATTCGTAAGAAAGAAGGCGACTATGAACATGCCGTTGAAGTAATCCAAAATTTTCGTGCAGCACACATATACCCTTCACAAATCATAAACAACTTAGTTTTGAAACATATCCGCAAGTTGGATTTATTCGAATCTGTTATAGCTGTAAGGCGATTAAAGCGCTTACCAATCATAATTGATAAGCTTCAAAGAAAGTCATCAGATGGTAACTTTGATGACGCTATGAGTTTAAAACGAATGCATGATATTGGTGGTTGCCGGGTAATCGTTGATACTCTTGATGGTCTTGAACGACTTAGTAATAGCTTAGACTCTAGCCGTACAGTGCATGGTGTTAAGATCTATGATTATATCACTTGCCCAAAAGCAACAGGCTATCGAGGTATTCACCGTGTTTATAAAAGTTATGCAAATGTGGATAAGCATGAGTGGAAAGGCTTTCAAATAGAAGTGCAATTAAGAACCAGACTTCAACATTTATGGGCAACCACAGTTGAAGTTATTGATATTATTGAAAAAGAAACCCTCAAAACTAACCCTCAAGCTGCCAGTTCAAGTTGGAAGAGGTTATTTGTGATTATGGGAGAATTTCTTGCCGAAAAAGACGGTTCATGGGATATCTCAGACGAACAAAAACAAGCTTATAAGACTGAACTAACGGAGTTGAACTCTCTTCTTTCTGCTTATCATAAGCTTGATGCTTTTAACCGTGCATTTACGATGGACGAAATAAAAGATAAGTCAAAAAGTTCTGGTTATACATTACTTATATATGACAATGAAGCTCTGAATGGCAATGCTTTCTTGTATTCTGCAAGTAAAAAAGAGGCAGCGATACAACGTTACGCAGAGTTAGAGCGAGACGCTACTGTCAATGTGCTTTTAGTCGCCGGAAGTGATTTAAAATCCATTGAAAAAGCGTATCCAAACTACATAATTGATACTTCGGAATTTCTTTCTGAATTTAGCCGTATATTGCTGTCTTAAAGCTTATTACACGATCAGTTAAATATGTTTAAATCTGGCTTTAATTTCACTATTGCGCTTATTTTAGAAATACTCAGGCTTCATCATGTTAAATCTGTAGGAAGTGGTGAATGCGTGATTACCACTTGATGTTTCAAAATATCTTCACTCTTATTCTCTTTATCAGCACGTCTCTTGCACTGCGGTTGGCGGGGGCATACTGAGCCTCTGGAGCAGATTAATCTAGCTCGATTATCCATTCCTCTTTCAATCCAATTGATATTTAAAATTCGCCCGACGGTAAGTAGCAGCTCTTTAATATCGTTTGGTATTGGGCCCGTGCCGCCATTTTCAATACAGGATTGTTTCAGTCTTTGCGCCACATCGATGGCATCAAATCCTTGCGCTTGAATCGCAGGGTTAAGATCGACGCCGCTGCATAATACGTGCGAGTTACCTGCAAAATCTTTTACTTTTACCGATTCACAGCAGTAGATATGTGGTACATCGTTTTGCATCAATATTGAAATTTGCGCCACGCTAACGTTAAAGTCTTTATCTTTGGTGGTCATGCGAAATACAGACCAATGCTGACACGGGTCTTCTACCATCTTCATGTTGCCCCAAGGCAAAGGGATGCCATTGCCTCGGTAAACCGCTTTTAATGTCCCAGGATGATAAGCATCAAAATAGTGCCAGTGTGGATAAGGTGAGACTGCGGTCATGCGGCGCATGGCAATTGACTCGGACACGCCCGCTAATTTGCACACACTAATATCGTATCCGCTGCGGTCTAATAATTGTCTAAAAGGTACTTTAGGGCACAGTAGCGCGCCGGCAAAAAAGGAACATTCAAAATCGCGCCACGCATGCAGTATTTTAGTGGAATCAAGCTCTGCAGAACTCGACTCTAGTTTCTCATCGCGCACTCCGTAGCTTGGTTTACTGTCAGACATCAGCTTACTTTTTTCACCGTCACCGTGATGAAGCACCATGTGCCCGATATTGACCGCCAGATCATATTTAAGACGAATTGGATCTTTTTTCAAAATACTGTTGATGTGAAGTAGGTTAGGTGCTTCAAAATAAGAGCGAACGACGCGCTGTTTTTCTTCGCCATTTTCTTCGGTGATGCTTTGCGGCAGTGCTTTGAACCATTTTACTTTTAAGCCGATATCGGAGCAGATCTCTAAAAGATCGTCCACAGCCAGTGGCATTCTCTTTTGACCGATTTCTTCGGCGGCGCGCTCTAAATCAGGAAAATGATTTTGATTGTGCTCTTGATGAGCACGAATTAATAAATGGGCAAACTGGCGACCTGTGGTGCCGGTTTGCGCCAGCATTTCTGGAATGGCAATCTGCAATATTTCTTTAGAAAACAAAAAGCTAGGCTCAAGTGCCATCCCTGTTATTCCGCCGCGTGCGCCTTTTTCTGGCACCAATTCACTTTGCTCATTAGTGTCGTCTAAAAACCAATTAACCGGTTTTTGAAAGACGCTGGCAATCACTTCAAGCATATCCTCGCTAGGGACTCGTTTGCCTCTTTCAATCATAGAAAGGTATGACACAGACGGGGCTGACTCGGCATTGAGTTTCACGCAGCGCGATGAAAGATCCTCAAGAGTGAGGTGATTTCGTTTACGCAAATTACGGATTTTGGTTCCAAGAAAATGCGATTGTCTAAATAAGCGAGTCTGTGTCTTCATATTTGTAAAATTTACACTGTGTAATTCTATTTGTGAAATTCTAGTTAAATTTTGGTTAAAGTAAAAATGTAGAGAGAAGAAATTCGATAGCGGTAACAGATTGAGCTTTTATCTTTGCCAAATGAAAACTTGATATAGCGATTACAGAACGCAGCAGATACCAGGTAAATAGTACAACTTACAAGCACTTCAATGACCATTAATTCAAAGACAAGCATGAGGAATGATGCCATGAATTTACCAATGACTAAGGAATGCCAGATACAACAAAGCTTTTGCCAGTTTATCAATACTGAAGTGCTGCCACTTGTTGGTTTAGATGTGGATAAATTTTGGGATGATTTTACTCAGCTAGTAACAGAGCTTACGCCAATAAACCAAGCCTTGCTTGCTGAGCGTAGTGCAATGCAAGCCAAGATAAATCAATTTCATGACAGTCATCGCTCATTCAGTGCACAGCAGTATCGCAGTTTTTTAACCCAGATTGGTTACTTACAAGAAGAAGGGGATGACTTCTGCATTGAAACTGACAATGTTGATCAAGAGATCGCGTTACTCTCGGGACCACAATTGGTTGTACCTATTAAGAATGCGCGCTTTGCTTTAAATGCGGCCAATGCTCGTTGGGGAAGTTTATACGACGCTTTATATGGAACCGATGTCATCGCACAAACTGAACCGGGCATGAAAGCGGGTAAGAAATACAATCCGGCGCGAGGCAAGCACGTTATTGCTTACGCTAAAGACTTTTTAGACCGTGTATTCCCGTTAGACCAAGGCTCTCATCACGACGTAGAAAGTTACACTATTTACTTCAATAGTTTATTGGCTTACTTCCCTGACGGGACACACACCGGTTTGAAGCGTCCATGTCAGTTTGTAGGCGCGAGCGATCCCGAGCGTGAACCTACTTCTATCTTGCTAAAAAACAATGGTTTACACGTTGAGATCATTATTAATCGCCAAGGAAAAATCGGTAAGCACGATCTGGCGCATATTGACGACATTAATATCGAATCAGCGCTGTCGACCATTATGGACTTGGAAGACTCTATCGCTGCGGTTGATGGTGACGACAAAATTGATGCTTATCGAAACTGGCTTGGTCTGATGACAGGTTCGCTACATGCCTCATTTGAGAAAAATGGGCTCACTCAGATCCGACGCTTAGAGGGTGACAAAACCTATACCGGTCGAAGTGGTGAAGACTACAACCTACATGGGCGCTCTTTATTGTTGATTCGCAATGTCGGTCATTTGATGACCAGTGACTTGATCACTTTGGCCAATGGTGAGCAAGCGCCAGAGGGAATCATCGATGCTGTCATCACCGCTTTAATTGCTTCCATTGAAATTAAAAACCCTGAACTGTGCCGCATGAAAAACAGCCGTACCGGCAGTATTTACATCGTAAAACCTAAGATGCATGGACCGCAAGAAGTGGCTTTTTCTTGTGAATTGTTTGACCGAGTTGAGTGCATGTTAGGCCTTGAGCCGAACACGATAAAAATTGGCATTATGGATGAAGAGCGTCGTACTTCACTTAATTTAAAAGAGTGTATCCGAGCGGCGAAATCACGAGTGTTCTTTATTAACACTGGATTTTTAGACCGCACTGGCGATGAGATTCATACCAGTATGCAAGCTGGCCCTTTCCTTGCGAAACAAGAGCTTAAACATCAAACGTGGATTGATGCTTATGAAAAGAACAACGTATCCATTGGATTAGATTCGGGCTTCTCTGGTAAAGCACAAATTGGTAAAGGTATGTGGGCAATGCCTGATGAGATGGCGCAAATGATGGAGCAAAAAACCGCTCATCTGCATGCGGGTGCAACAACAGCCTGGGTACCTTCACCGACGGCCGCCACCCTACACGCACTGCATTATTTAGAAATTGATGTGAAGCAACAGCAGCAACGTCTGTCTGCCAATAGCGAAGATTATAAAAGCGCTATGTTGAATATCCCATTGATGGCTCAAGAAAACCAACTGACTGAAGAGGACGTTATTCGAGAGTTGGAGAACAACATTCAAGGAATACTCGGTTATGTCGTTCGCTGGATTGAGATGGGAGTAGGGTGTTCAAAAGTGCCCGATATTAACAACACTGCGCTTATGGAAGACAGAGCAACCTTGCGTATTTCCAGTCAGCACATTGCTAATTGGCTTAAACATAACATTTGCAGCTCTGAGCAAGTTTGCCAAGTACTTCAGCAGATGGCTTACACAGTGGATGCGCAAAATGAGGGAACATCAGGCTATTACCCAATGACACCGAATACGCAAACCAGTCATGCCTTTCAATGTGCCAAAGCACTGATTTTTGAAGGTGCTGAGCAGCCAAATGGCTACACGGAACCGTTATTACACCAATACAGATTGCAAGTAAAACAATAGTTTAGCTATGCATTAACACACATTTTTAACAGAGCACTTATCGAATAATAGAAATTAAATTGACAGCAAACGACTGGATCACTGAGAGAGGAACATTATGGATAATTACAAATCAGTAATAGAAGCAGCAAAGGGTACGATTGAGCAACAAGGTCAAACGTGGGCGGCAATTAATCCTGAGTATGTTGCGCGAATGAAGCTGCAAAATCGCTTTAATTGCGGGTTAGATATTGCACGTTTCACGGCAAAAATCATGCGTGAAGATATGCAGGCCTATGATGAAAATAGTGCCAATTACACCCAATCTCTCGGCTGTTGGCATGGATTTATCGGTCAGCAAAAAATGATTTCCGTGAAGAAGCATTTTGCGACGACTCGCGGTCGTTATTTATATCTTTCTGGTTGGATGGTTGCCGCAATGCGCTCAGAACTAGGGCCACTGCCTGATCAGTCAATGCATGAGAAAACGTCAGTACCTATGTTGATTGAAGAGCTTTATACCTTTTTAAAACAAGCGGATGCTCGCGAGTTAAATCATCTTTATAAAAGTCTCGATCAAGCA
The DNA here is from genome assembly GCF_001676025.1 of Vibrio sp. UCD-FRSSP16_30. Classification (GTDB taxonomy): domain Bacteria; phylum Pseudomonadota; class Gammaproteobacteria; order Enterobacterales; family Vibrionaceae; genus Vibrio. The sequence continues at coordinate 68,445 of NZ_LZFW01000046.1, read as the reverse complement.
CGTAACTCAGGTGACGCTGTCACGGCGCAGTCGGTACAAAACCAAATTGATACCTTCGAAACTCATGTTGTACCAATTGTGGCTGACATTGATGCCGGCTTTGGTAATGAAGAGGCAACTTATCTTCTGGCGAAGAAGATGATTGAAGCCGGAGCGTGTTGTATTCAAATTGAAAACCAAGTATCGGATGCTAAGCAATGTGGTCACCAAGACGGTAAAGTTACCGTGCCTCATGAAGACTTTTTGGCAAAAATCAATGCAGTGCGATATGCGTTTCTTGAGTTGGGTGTCGATGATGGCGTTATTGTTGCACGCACCGATTCACTGGGTGCGGGTCTGACTCAAAAAATACCAGTAAGTCAATCAGAAGGCGATTTAGCCGATGTTTATAACTCGTTTATTGATGGTGAAGAAATCACTAAGTTGGATGAACTTGGTTGCGGCGAGATGGTTATCAAGCAAGGGGACAAATACATTAAACCGACCCGTTTGCCTAATGGTTTGGTTCGTTTTAAACCTAACACGGGTGAAGACCGCGTAGTATTGGATTGCATTACCTCATTGCAAAATGGCGCCGATCTATTGTGGATTGAAACAGAAAAGCCTCATGTTCAGCAGATTGCGGGAATGGTGAATCGAATCCGTGAAGTGATTCCCAATGCGAAGCTGGTTTATAACAACAGCCCATCGTTTAACTGGACACTCAACTTCCGTCAGCAAGTATTTGATATGTGGAAAGAACAAGGTAAAGACGTTGCAGCTTATGAGCGTGAGAAACTGATGAACAGTGTTTATGATGAGTCAGAATTAGCGCGAGAAGCGGATATTAAAATCCAGAACTTCCAACAAGATGCAGCGCGTGATGCGGGTATATTCCACCACTTGATTACCTTGCCAACCTATCATACCGCAGCGCTATCAACTGATAACTTGGCTAAAGATTACTTTGGTGAAATGGGCATGCTGGCGTATGTAAAAGGAGTGCAGCGTAAGGAGATTCGTCAAGGATTGGCCTCGGTTAAGCACCAAGATATGTCGGGCTCTAATATAGGTGATGATCATAAGGAGTATTTCTCTGGTGACCAAGCACTGAAAGCCTCGGGTGATAATAATACGATGAATCAGTTTGCTTAATTGTGGCATCCATACCGTAAATCCATGCAACAAAGACGGGTTCCGAAAATGCACATGATTTTGTTCAAATAAGGTTGCTGATCTCGCCCTGAGTAGTACTCGATATAAATTAGGACATAAATAAAAACCACTTCAACATGAAGTGGTTTTTTGTTTGTGACAGATGCGGCCACTTGCTATTTATTCCCCGTATTATGCCGTGATTGATAGCACAACTGCGAGTCAGACAGTTAGGTAGAATAGGATTCATCACCTACAATCCACTCAAATATAAGAATGAAAAGTGGTGCATACCACTGCGTTGGATAAAAAGGATAAGGCACTATGGCGCAACTTAATTTGGTTGCAGAAGATATCATTAGCCAAAATAATGATATGAATCTGAAATTAGCAACGCTGAAACATCGCTATGCTGAAGAGTCTTACCCAAGTATTGAGCTAAGAAAGCAGCGTTTGTTGTTATTAAAGCAGTCACTACTTGAGCAACAAAATAATTTGATTGCCGCGCTGTGTCAGGATTTTGGTTATCGATCAGATTTTGATTCGATAATGTCCGATATCATCCCGACGATTAATCACATTAAATACACTCTCAAGCATCTCGATAAGTGGGCTAAGCCTTCGAAGCGTCATGCTGGTTTGTTATTAGCGCCTTCTAAAGTGCAGGTGCAATATCAACCGGTGGGGGTTGTAGGCATCATTTCTCCGTGGAACTTCCCGTTAATATTGAGTTTGCCACCACTTATTACGGCAATTGCGGCTGGAAATAAGGTGATGCTTAAACTCAGTGAGTTTACTCCAGCCACTAATGTGGTCATTGAAAGCATTCTTTCAGTGCTGGATGAAGAGATCGTGGTAGTGCAGGGCGGGGCTTCTGTGGCAGCAAGTTTTAGTGCATTGCCATTTGATCACTTGTTATTTACCGGTTCAACTCAAGTTGGACGAATGGTGGCGCAAGCTGCTGCGAAAAATCTGACGCCAGTAACGTTAGAGCTGGGCGGAAAATCTCCGGTTGTGATTGCCCCTGATGCGCAGTTAGAAAAGATAGTGGACGCGGTGCTATTTGGTAAATGCGTTAATGCAGGTCAAATCTGTGTTGCGCCAGATTATGTGTTGATTGAACAAAACCGAGTGGATGAATTTTCTGAGTTATTTATTAAACGCTTTAATCAATATTTTGCTAAAGATCTTAGCCAGTTCACGCACATTATTAACCAAAAGCAATACCAAAGACTGCAATCTTATCTCGATCAAGCCAAGGCTGATGAGTCGGTGCGAGTTGTCGCAGTGGCTGAGAATGACAAGGTTGAAGGGCAGTATCAAATACTGCCACATCTTATTTTAAATCCGAATCAGCAATTAGATTTGATGAAAGAGGAGATCTTTGGTCCCATCTTACCCATTGTCACTTACCAAAAAATTGAAGATGCGCTTGAGTATATTAATCAACGAGAGCGTCCCCTTGCACTTTATGTGATGAGCGATGATAGCCAGTGTATTGATTACATTTTAAGTCGTACACATTCTGGTGGCGTGGCAATTAACGACACAATTCTACATGTTGCCTCAGATGATGCGCCTTTTGGTGGGGTTGGCCATTCTGGTATTGGTCATTACCATGGTGAAGAGGGTTTTAGAACTTTTAGTCATGCGCGTACGGTCTTGCATACCCCAAGTTGGTTGCCAAGGACTCGTATGTTGATGAAGTATCGACAATCAATGTTGTCGGTGTTGAAGAAGTTATTTGTGAAATAATCGATTTAAATTGAATGAACAGGGGTCACTAATGTGGCCCTGTTTTAGTGTCAAATATTAGATTTTCTCATTTAAATCAACATTAATGGTCTCGTTTGCAATAACGTTAACCGGATTTGGATCTGAAATTTAATTCTGGTAGAGGCTAAATCCCGCAATAGTCTCTTCAGTATCTTGACCGGCAGTACATGTATATCCTAGTGAGTATTACTACTTAAAATGCTAGGTGCATATCAAGTGATGTCATTACAGTGTAATGATGAGAAAAATACTGACCCTAAACGGATTTGTAACTAAACTGTTCGAGGTGTTTGTTTTTAATAGGGAAGTAATGAATGAAGTTATATGAATCGGCGGCAACGCCAAGCTGTAGACGTGTTTCCATTTTTCTTAAACTCATTAATACAGACGTTGAGAGAATCTCTGTTGACCTTAAAGGCGGCGAGAATATCACCCCAGAATTTCAAGCTAAAAGCGCCAGTGGAACGGTACCATTGCTGGAGTTAGATGATGGCAACTATATCAGTGAATCTACGGCAATTTGTCGTTACTTTGAGCATATTGTACCCAATAACGTCAATTTATTCGGTCGCCCCGGCGTTGAAAGCGCACAAGTTGAAATGTGGCAGCGTATTGTCGAGTTTCAAGGTCTGATAGCGGGCTTTCAAGCCTTTAGGAATATCACTGGGTTTTACTCTGATCGAGAAAACTGTGTCAGTGAGTGGGGCGAAGAATCTAAAAGCCGCGCTATTGCCTTTCTTGATAAATTAGACGCGAGATTGAGTCACTCTAGTTTTATTGCCACTGACCATCTTTCAGTAGCCGATATTACTGGTTTTTTATTCGTGAACTTAATGAAAGGCGCGTTTAAGGTTGAGATTGACGAGCAGTATTCACACATACAAGTTTGGCATACAAAACTTGCTGCTATGCCTGAGTTCCAATAGCAGTTAGAATAGTCGGCAGATACGAGCGCTGCTCGATAACAAAACTTGGAAATACTGTGGACCATTTAGAAGAAGAAATTGAAATTGAAGCCATTGGCGTAGAAGTCTCAACTCAACCGGTTGAGCTTTACAAAGTATTAAAAATTGCTGATGCAGTTGGCGGTGGCGGCGAAGCAAAGCAAGCGATCAGCCAAGGCTTTGTTGCAGTTAATGGCGAGATTGAAACTCGTAAACGCCGTAAGCTTGTCGATGGTGATTTAGTTCAATTTGATGAAGAGTTCTACTTGGTGATCTATGTTGATCCTGCTGATGTTGTAGAGACTGAAGATGTAAACATGGACTATGATGCTGGTGATCAAGGTTTTGATGAGCCTGAGTATGCTGAGTCTCAGTATGTTGAATCTAAGTACGTTGAACCTAAGCACGCTGAGCCGCAATTTGATGTTCAAGATTCAGAACCCGCTCAGGTAGATAGCGACGACGATAAGAACCCTAAAACAGGTCGTAAGTCCATCAGTTTCTTCTAATCGTTTTATACCAATTACAGTAAGTACGATTGGTTATGTATGAATAAAAAGAGCTCTGCTATTGATTAGCAGAGCTCTTTTTTTAGATTTCTAGATTATAGACCCTATCAGCCACTAGTAATAAAAGAGGGTAGGGGGTGTCTATAATATTTAAGATCTACAGAACTTTAGATAGGAAATCTTTGGTACGTTCGTGCTGAGGGTTATCAAAAATTTCACAAGGCTTACCTTGCTCGATAATCTTACCATCTGCCATAAACACCACTCGATCACACACTTCACGGGCAAAGCCCATTTCGTGAGTTACCACAACCATTGTCATACCATGTGAACTGGCAAGATCTTGCATTACTTGCAGTACTTCACCGACCATTTCTGGATCAAGCGCTGAGGTCGGCTCATCAAATAACAATAAGCTCGGTTCCATAGCAAGCGCTCTGGCAATCGCGATACGTTGCTTTTGACCACCGGACAAACTTTTAGGATAAGCATCGGCTTTGTCTTGTAAGCCAACTTTATCTAAAAGATCATATGCAATTTTATCTGCTTCTTTTTTGGTGACTTTTTTTAGCGTTATCGGAGCAAGAGTAATATTTTCCAATACCGTTAAGTGTGGAAATAAATTGAATGATTGAAACACCATTCCGACTCGTTCACGAAAATGATTAATGTTCAGAGCTTTATCGGCTAAGTCGTAACCTTCAATGACAATATGACCGCCATTGAGTTCTTCTAAGCCATTAAGGCAACGAAGTAGGGTCGATTTACCAGAACCTGAAGGTCCAATAAGAGAGACAACTTCATTTTCACCGACATTAAATTCGATACCGTTAAGAACAACGTTATCACCATAGCTTTTTACTAATTCTGATACCTTAATCATTGCTCATTCTCGCTTCAATACGTCTAAAGATAGTGGTCAATATAAAGATTAGAATGAAATACATAATCCCGACCATAGTCCATACTTCAAATGAACGATACGTTGAAGAGATAATGATTTGGCCCGATTGAGTCAACTCGTTAACACCAATAACGGTAAGGATTGAGGTATCTTTCAGTGAAATAATGAACTGATTTAAGATTGCAGGAATCATATTGCGGAACGCTTGCGGAAGAACCACTTTGATCATTGCTTTTGTGTATGGCAAACCAAGGCTTCGTGCGGCTTCCATTTGGCCCACATCAATGGCTTTAATACCACCACGGAAGATTTCGGCCATATAAGCACCAGCATTGATACTGATTACAATCGTACCAGCCACTTCTGCCGTCATATGGAAACCAAGGTAACCAGTCATGCCGAAGTATAAGAAAAAGGCCTGAACAATTAGAGGTGTACCACGAACGATGTCGATGTATACCTTGGCGATAGCACGTAGAAATGTATTGTTGCCAATATTTATGAGGCCAAGTACTAGGCCAATGATCGTTGCGAAGAACAGTGCGCATACCGTAATAATGAGGGTGATTTGCATCCCGTCAAGAAAGGCCGGCAGGCTATCCGTAAATAGCTCAAACATACAAGTTTCCTTATGTAACAGCGTAACCGCGCTTAAAAGCACTCCGCTAGCGAGTAGAGAGTGTTCGTGTTTGGTTACTTAGGAAAGGGAGGAGGAGTTTATTAAATAAACTCCTCCTGAGTAAAACAATTGAATCTAAAACTGAAGATTATTGGTATGTGCTAAGAATTTTCTCGTACGTACCATTTGCTTTAATTTTCGCTAGGCCTTCGTTGAACATTTTAAGAAGTTCAGCATTTTGACCTTTTTTAACACCAAAACCGAATTTTGCAGTGGTAAGTTTTTCACCAACAAGTTTAAGTACTGGAGTTTTATCTAGAGAAATTTTGTAAGCAATAACTGGGTAGTCTTCAAACGCAACATCAGCATTACCATTGATCACTTCTTGGAACATTGAAGCTGAATCATCAAAGTAACGAATACTTGAGTTCAACTGTTTGCGGTTAGCGTTAGCCCAATCTGCAGATGTAGTGCCTTTTTTAACGGCATAACGTTTGTTTTTAAGATCCGCTTTTGACGCAATTTTGCTGTCTATTGTGACCACTGGAATAACACCAGATTCGTAGTAGCCTTCAGAGAAGTCTAAAACGTGGGCACGTTTTTCTGTAATAGTCATACCAGCAATCGCACCATCAAGTTGCCCAGATACTACGCCTGGGATGATGCCATTGAAGTTCATTGGAGTCAGCTCATACTTAAAACCTTCGGTTTTAGCGACAGCAGCAAGTACATCTACATCAATACCTGTATACGCGCCATCTTTTTTAAAAGCGAAAGGAGCATAAGCTGCATCAGTGGCAATCTTATATACTTTCTCTTTAGCGAAAGCCGTTGAGCTTGTTGCAACTACTAATAGCATTGCAAGCGTGATCGAAATCTTTTTCATTTGCTAGTTTCCTTTATTTAAATCTCAGTTAAGAGACAAAAGCAATGATCGAAAATAAAGCCTCACGCGCAAAAAATCAAGTAATCATATAAAATGAACAAGTAGCAATATGATATTAATTGCATCTCATTATCTGATTTGAATATATATTCATGGGTTGAGTTGCATATGTGTTTTTATCTATATACATTGATTTTATTAGGTGTGTTTATAGTTCTATCACAGGTTGAGCGTTATTAGAGCAAAATACGCCTATTAAATGCGGGTGTATTGTTTATTTGCTAAATGTAATATTCCATTTTTGATGGGTTTGATTCTGTGTGATTTTTATTTCTGAAAAATAAATCGTTGGATCTGATTTGATATGCTAATACGTTTCGAATGTTTCGTATCTTCTTGTTGAGGTAACTAATTGAGTTTGTGTGTTTTTCTTAGGTTGTTTGTATAGGTTGATTCGTAGGGGTGAGATCAAATGCCCTGAATGTAATAGCCCAAGGTAATATGACATGTTAATGGTACTGTTTTTGAGTTAAATAATGGTTGCTTATTGGTTTAATCGATAGAAATAAACGGATTAGCCTTCTCTATGTTGATGTAATTGCTCATGTTAATAATTCTGTTGAGTTTAATGTGAATCTTATTATTGTCCGCGTGAAATATTTTAAATGATATTCCATTAACTTAAATTTAACGAAGTGCTGTGGTGCAATTTTATTTCATGTAAATGAATGCTGTCGTTTCGTCATATATCGAGTATCGTGTTTTCAGTTCATTAAAATAAGCTCTGTTATATGACGTCATTTAGAGTGTTGATTGTTTATACAATTTGTTTTGTCGTAGGAGTGTTATTTGACACTTTGCATCTACCTGCTGCAACTCTATTAGGGCCTATGGTCATGGCTATTGCTTTTAGCTTGAGGCAGTGGCAATTGAGCACACCAAAGTCTGCAATTTTTCTGATTCAGTCTGTGATTGGTCTCGTTGCAGGCAAGGCATTAAATCTTGAAATATTATTACCTTACCTCTCAAGTTGGTGGGTGTTTGTTGGCGTCGCTCTATTGGTATTAATTGTCTGTCAGATGATGGGATACAGTTTAGCCCGATTACGTATTCTACCAGGAAGCACCGCTATTTGGGATTGTGCGCCGGGCGGGGCATCAGCGATGGTATTAATGTCTGAATCCCATGGTAACAATCCAAGTCTTGTCGCTTTTATGCAATATATACGAGTGGCAATGGTCAGTTTCTTAGCCGCCTTTGTTGCACATTTTCTGTCGTTATCACCAGAGGCGCAACCCAGTATTCATCTTATGCATTGGCTCGACGGTTATTCGTATAAAGCGGTACTGGAAACATTGTTAGTCGTGGTCATTTCTTCGTATGTTGGTGTTAAATCGCGCTTACCTGCGGGTTGCTTATTAGTGGCTATGTTTTTTAGTGCATTTTGTGTCAACACGGGCTCATTAGATTTGCAAGTTCCGACATGGTTGCTTGATGTGTGTTATTTGATTTTTGGTATTAACATCGGCATGCGATTTGACCGTGACATTGTTAAACAAGCATGGAGTGCATTGCCTAAAATATTACTCTCTATCGTGTCATTGATTGTATTGTGCGGCATTATTGCCTTGGTTTTGGTGTATGGGTTTCATGTTACGCCATTGACTGCTTATCTTGCCACTACGCCAGGTGGATTAGATGCGGTTACTGCTATCGCTCTATCAAGCCATGGCGAGGTCAATCTGGGGTTTGTCATGAGTATGCAGATCATTAGGTTATTGTTGGTGGTATTGTTAGCTCCGCCCATTGCGAGCTACGCATCCAATCGCTTTCAACGCCAATACGCTAATCATTAAGTCGTTATCAATATCAATAACAATATCAATAATAAAAGGTCTAACCGAAGATTAGACCTTTGTATGCATTAACAACAAGATAAAACAGTCATCTACTCATAACTAAGCGACGGCATTACTTAATATCTGTTTCATTTCTGTCAATGTAATGGATTGATTCTCACCTAGAGTCACCATTCCATGAGATTTCAGTTGGCCAAGAATATCGTCAATGGCTTGGGATTTTTCATTGCTGTGTTTAGTCAGCTGAACGGGTACTTTCATATTGATATAAAAGTGTTCAATTTCTGTAATGGTACGTTCAGCAAGATCGGCACTTGCTTGTAATCCAAACACATTTTTACCCATTTGCTCAAGTTTGGCGCGTTTAAATTCGATTTGATTGCGTAATAATGATGGCTGAATGATTGAAAGAGAGCGAGCGTGATCAACGCCATATAATGCAGTGAGTTCGTGTCCCATCATATGAGTTGCCCAATCTTGTGGTACCCCAGAACCGATAAGTCCATTAAGTGCCTGATTGGCACTCCACATCAAATTAGCTCGCCAAGCATCACTGTCGTGATTGGCAAAATCATCGCCTAATTGTTTTAAATTTCGCAGCAAGGTTTCCGCGAAGCCATCTTGAACCATAGCGCCACTTGGTTTAGTAATGTATTGCTCACAAACGTGCACCCAAGCATCAACAAGGCCATTAACCAGTTGACGTTCAGGTAGACTTTTCATTGCGTCGGGATCAAGGATGGCAAATTTAGGTTGAACATGCGCAGACAAGAAGCTCAATTTATCGTGAGTGGCTTTCTTAGTGACAACAGCCCCTTTATTGGACTCTGACCCCGTCGCAGGCAATGTTAATACTGCGCCTAATGGAACGGCATCAGTGACATGATATTTGCCTGTTAGGATGTCCCAGCCATCTCCTGAGTAAAGCGATGCGGCCGCAATATATTTGGTGCCATCAATGACCGAACCACCGCCAACAGCCAGTAAATAATCAATGCCGTCTTTTTTGACGATTTCTACTGCTTTATCGAGAGTTTCAACGGTTGGGTTAGGTTCAATACCTGAAAATTCTTGCCACTGGTGATTGGACAGGGCTTGGGCAACCTGATCATACACTCCGTTCTTTTTGATCGAACCTCCACCATAGACGACCAATACATTTTTGTCGGCTGGAATAGCACGGGTGATTGCTTCTATCTGATGTTGTCCAAAATAGATATTGGTTGGATTTGAATAACTAAATTTCATGCAAGAGATCCTTGTCGTTATGTGTCGCTTTGGTTATACAGTACCGTGCGCTTGTTGTAATGACCACCTTTTAAGGTGTTCGACGTTCGCGCCTAAAGACTTTGGGTGTACAGCCATAAATGCTTTTGAATGCTGAGCTAAATTGCGCTGGACTGCTAAATCCACAAAGTGGTGCGATAGCACTAATATGTGTGCGTCCAGAGCGTAGTAGATTAGCGCCTTTATACACTCTTTTCTGTCTTAGCAAATGCGTAAAGGATAACCCTTCATTGGCCAGTTTTCGTTTTACGGTCGATACGGAAATTTGTAAGTACTGGGCAAGCATAGGTAAGTTTATGGACTGATCCAATCTAGCGTCTAAAAAGAGTGACATTTTGTCTAAAAAACTGCAGTCGATAGCGCGTTTTAAAAGATCAATCATGGCAGGCTGTGTCGTCGCTAAATGCAACAATAATGCTTGAGCAATCGCTTGTTGTACTAGAGACGGTTGAACGGCTTCTGCGTTAATCGTTTGCGTGCTGACTTTGAGTGTTTGTATCAACTGTTGCCTAGTTTATCTGATGACAAACCAGTCGTGTTTTGTAAATGGTGGGTTGGTGGGGTGTAACTATTGAGGAATGCCTCTAAGAGATCATGTTCCAGCAAAATGACATCGGCGCTCATCTCTGATTGGTCTTTAGGTGTATGCTTGAGCAATAGATCTTCAGATAAATAGCTAGCAATGTCCCCTTCAACAAGTTTGTTTTGTGAACCGTTAATGCGCCACTCGCCAGAATTTAAAAGCACAATGGCAATAGGCTTTAATGGATCATAATGGGGAAGTGACACTTCATTTGAAAGGGCTAAAAAAGTAACAGGCGACAAAGTTATGTCCACATCAACAAACCGACCTAAAGTGTATCCTAGATTAGGGGATTTGAGGCATAAATACGTTAAGCGCGTACGCGTAACTGCAATATTAATAAGAAGGCATTCACAAAATAAAAAGCCCACACAGTGACATCGTCATACTGCGCAGGCTTCTGGTCTATCGGTTAATTAACGGTGCTAATTAATCGTCTTTCTTTGCTGAATCCGTGTTTGATAAATCTGTGTTGGGTAAATCTGCAAAAACTTCAGCAGGTTTAGCCACAATATTTCGCTTATCAATATTCACATCAGACAACACGATTTCAACGATATCACTGAGCTTATAAATAACCTCTTTATCAATAGAAATGGTGCCTTGCTCTGAGCTTGATTCGATACGCTCTTTGTTATCCATAATCAGTGAGTTTGGCACAAAGGCTGCGGCGCCATTTTCGATCAGTCTGACACGCATACCGCTACGACCAATATCAAAAATTTCACCTTGGAACTTGGTTTGTGCTTCCACGTCTTGTTTTAAAGTGCGCGCGTATAACCAATCACTGACTTTACGTTCAGCCATTCGATGATATTTACGATGTAGCGCCAATTCATCACCAACTTCATCATCTGGAATTTGCACTGGTGCTTTATCTAGAATCACAGCTTTAAGTAAACGATGGTTGATCATATCGCTGTATTTACGAATTGGAGAGGTCCAAGTTGCGTAAATATCTAAGCCCATAGCAAAGTGAGGGGCAGGGGTGTTGCCCATCTCTCCATAAGCTTGGTGCTTGCGAATTCGATTGTCTAAGTATTGAGTTTCCTGAGAGGCCAACCAACGGCGAAGCGTGGCAAAACCTTCTAAGGTCACGACATTCTCAGCATTGAATCCTTCAGCGCCATATTCAGTGACAAGATCGATGACATTTTTTACTTTGTCATCTTTAAGACCAGAGTGAGTATTGAAGATGCCCATGCCAAGCTTGTTACTCAGTACACGACCGGCACAAATATTGGCGGTGATCATCGCTTCTTCAACCAGTTTGTTGGCACTTCGGCGTACATCGGAATGAATGGCGATAACATCGTTGTCTTCACTAAGCTCAAAACGATAATCAGGGCGATCAGGGAAGATCACTGCGTTGTTTTTACGCCAATGGCTACGAGCTTTCGCCATTGCGGATAAATCGTTTACAACCGCTGCAATTTCATCCGTTGGAGACCATTGCTCACTGTGTCCAATTTCTAAATAATCTGACACATGGCTATAGGCTAAGCGTGCGTGAGATTTAATGTTTGCGGCAAAGAAACGAATGTCATCTTCAATGGTGCCATCAGCGCTGACGGTAACGGTGCAACATAATGCTGGGCGCAGTTCGTCTTGATGAAGAGAACAAAGGCTATCAGCAAGTTCACGCGGTAGCATTGGAATATTGCGACCAGGAAGATAAATGGTAAAACCACGTTCACGAGCCACTTTGTCCATCTCGTCATTTGGCGTGATGTAAGCAGTTGGATCGGCAATTGCAATCGTCAATTCAAATTTATTGTCGTCTGTTTTACGTGCGTATAACGCATCGTCCATATCTTTGGTTGACTCACCATCGATGGTAACAAACGGGATATGCGTTAGATCTTCGCGGACTAAGTCGCTATCGTCATGCATCTGCCAGTCATCAATACCCGCAGGTTCTGTGTTTGGAAGATCGTTTTCAGCAAGAGTAACCCACCAAGGCGCAATTTTGTCATTGGCATCGGTGATCTTTTCGGTAATTTCGACCATGAAGCCGTTATCACCTTTTAGAGGGTGTTGAATGACTTTGGCTACAACCCAATCACCTTCAGTAAATAGGTCGTGCTTTAGGCCTTTAGCTGTTTTTGCTTTTAAGGATAAGTTTCTAAGCTGAGGTTGATCCGGTACAACGTTTAAACGGCCTTTAAAAAGTTTAATGCGACCAATGAAACGAGTGACGGCTTGCTCTAGTAACTCATCAGGTTCTGCCTGTTCTTTATCATTTTCGGTACGAATAAGCGCCACCACTCTATCGCCATGCATACATTTTTTCATGTATGGGGGCGGAATAAAGTAACTGGTTTTATTATCTACTTCCAAAAAGCCGAACTTCTTGTCAGTTGCCTTAATCGTCCCTTCTTTCGTTGGGATATTTTCTTTGATCTGCTGTTTTAGTTGAGCAAGCAACGGATTATCTGCAAACATCTATTATTTTATTAATCTTTGGCAATTATAGGGTTCAATTTGCGACTTCATCTTACTTGCGTGGATAGGCAAGCGCCTTGAAGGGCGTGATTTACGGTGGTTATCTTACCGACTCTTGATGCAAATGTATAACTTACGCCATACGTATAAACAATAGGCAGAAATAAATGCCTAATTGGGTCTAGATACAAAGGTAAATGGGCTTAATCATCAAATAAAAAATGACATATTTCGATCCATTGGTCGGCTTTACGCGTAAAGAAACCATACATATAAAAACTATGTATTTACAAACTATGTATACACAAACTAACTACAGCATGTTTGTTGTGCTTTTATGACGCAAAGGAGCGACTTATGAAAATCCTAACAACAGTATTGATGATTCTATTTATCGCAGGCTGTGCTCATTCAGGAGATGATATGACACAAAAAGAGCGACAAGCCTTAGTGAAGCATACTCATTCCGACATGCAAGGTCGTCGTTATTAGCTCATATTCCCATCTAAAGTTTGCGAGTGTTTTTTCAGGCTGTGATGGGGATCTCACTGCTCTAAACAGGCATATAAAGTGTGTATTTCGGTAAATTTGTGATCTATTTCAATTTTTTCTTGTAATTATCTATTTTATAAGGCAGAATTCGCCACCTTATTTTGTCCCTAGCGGCTTGATGCGTTTTATATACTTTTCCCTTCTGAAAATGGATTTAGTGTGTATAGCAGGATCGGTGTATGAATTTAGAGAGCACCTGGGACCGTCTTTATGAACACATTATAGTGGGATCCCGATGCAAGAATCTGAAATTAAATTCAGCGATTTAGAACTAAACGAACAAATCCTTTCTGCCCTTGATAGCATGGGTTTTGTTTCTCCAACACCAATTCAATCAGCGTCAATTCCTTTGCTTCTTGAAGGTAAAGATGCGCTAGGTAAAGCACAGACAGGTACTGGTAAAACAGCGGCTTTCTCTTTGCCTCTTCTTAACAGACTTGAACTAGACCAACGTAAGCCACAAGCAATCATCCTTGCTCCAACTCGTGAGTTGGCTATCCAAGTAGCAGCAGAAATCAAAAACCTAGGTAAGAACATTCGTGGTCTTAAGGTTCTTGAAATCTACGGCGGTGCTTCAATCGTTGACCAAATGCGTTCTCTTAAAAATGGTACGCACATCGTTGTTGGTACTCCAGGTCGTGTACAAGACCTTATCAACCGTGACCGTCTGCACCTTGACGAAGTAAACACTTTCGTTCTTGATGAAGCAGATGAAATGTTGAACATGGGCTTCGTAGAAGACGTTACCGCTATCCTTGAGCACGCTCCTGCGTCTGCTCAACGCGTATTGTTCTCTGCGACTATGCCTCCAATGCTTAAGAAAATTGTTGAGCGCTTCTTGCGTGATCCAGCGTTTGTTGATGTTGCGGGTAAAAACCACACTGTTGATAAAGTAGAGCAACAATTCTGGGTTGTTAAAGGTATCGAGAAAGACGAAGCAATGACTCGTATTCTTGAAACTGAAGAAACTGACGCTTCTATCGTATTCGTACGTACTCGCCAAGACACTGAACGTCTAGCAAGCTACTTAGCGGACCGTGGCTTTAAAGTTTCTGCACTACACGGTGATATTCCTCAGTCTCAACGTGAGCGTACTGTAGACAACATCAAACGTGGCGTAATTGACATCCTAGTTGCAACTGACGTTGTTGCTCGTGGTCTTGATGTACCTCGTATTACACACGTATTTAACTACGACATCCCATTCGATGTTGAATCTTACATCCACCGTATTGGTCGTACAGGCCGTGCTGGACGTAAAGGTAAAGCGATCCTTCTAGTTCGCACTAACCAAATGCGTATGCTTCGCACTATCGAACGTGTGACTAAGTCTTCAATGGCAGAAATTCAACTTCCATTGCGTGACCAAGTTGCTGAAGCACGTTTGAACAAGCTAGGTCTTGAACTGCAAGCTGACAAAGAACATTCTTCTTTAGAAAAATTCTCTGAGCTTGTTGAAAAACTTCAAGCTAACTTAGAAATTGATGCAGCAACACTAGCGGCGATTTTACTTCGTCGTCAGCAAGGTAAGCGTCCATTATTCTACGTTGGTGATGACCCAATGACTTCTGCAATCGAGCGTGATAAGAAACGCCGTACAGAACGTCGTGAAGGCGGTCGTGATGGTCGTGACGGCGGACGTGATGGCGGTCGTAGCTACGGTGGCGAAACTAAAGACTGGGATACATACCAGCTTCAAGTTGGTCGTGATCAAGGCGTTCAAGTTAAAGACATCGTTGGTGCTCTTGCAAACGAACTAGGCCTAACTAAAGGTTCTATCGGTGCAATTAAGCTGGCTCAAGGTCATACTTTTGTTCAGCTTCCAAAATCAATGACTTCAGAAACGACTGGCAAACTACGCAAACTGCGTATTCGTCAAAAAGAAACAGCGGCAGAAATCTCTGATTTCAATGACTTCCGTGAATCTCGTGGCGGTCGTCGCGATGGTGGCGGTCAACGTCGTAGCGGTGGTGAAGGTCGTCGCAGCGAAGGCAACCGTGGCGGTGAGCGTAGCGGTAACGGTGGCGGTTATCGTGGTAACCGTGACGGTGAGCGTAGCGGTGGCGGTCAACGCGATGGTGAACGTCGTTTCGACAGAAACCGTGGTGGCGATAATCGTGGTAACTTCCGCGGTGAACGTGGTCACGCTCGTCGTGGTAACAACACTGGCTCTGGCGAGTAAGCAGAACAGTTAAATAAATAACTCTGATAAACAATTAATGAGTTAAGTATTTCTAACCGAAGCACATCATGTGCTTCGGTTTTTTTTTGTCTAAACAATGCTAATCCTAAACAATAACGGCTCACTATAGCGGGTTAAAACATTCGATAATGGGTCTGAAATAATCGCTAATCAAAAACTTCCCATTTTGTGAGGTGTTTTTGCTGCGCAATATACACACTTACTGACTGCTATAGGTATAAAACAGGTGATTATGGCTGCGCTTCAATGTGATCTTGTATGACTAAACAGTCGGTAAAAATGAGCTTTAACCTTTCAAATATGGTGAAAAATGGAATAAAAGTTCCTTTTTATGCGAGAGTCAGCCTCATTTATTCATATTTAGTTAAAATTTCATGTGTTAAAAAAATTTGCAGATTGATCTAGATCAAAGTATGGTAATTTGTATGATTATTTAATTAAAAAAAATTTGAATAATTTCCAAATTATTTGATAATCATAAACAAAGATTGAATGCCCTCGTCTAATTAGGATTTAACTCATGTCAAATAAGAACGTACTCGTTATCAATTCAGGCAGCTCTTCATTGAAGTTCGCTGTAATCGATTCTGAATCTGGTGAAGCACTAATCAGTGGACTAGGTGAGTGTTTCGGCCTTCCAGAAGCGACAATTGGTTGGAAGTTCAATGGTGAAAAAACACAAGAAGCAATCACAGCTCCTGACAATCATCATCAAGAAGCAATCAACCGTATCGTTAAATTGATGGAAGAGTTATCTTTTAAAGAGACAATCGTTGCTGTTGGTCACCGTATCGTTCACGGTGGTGAAAAATTCACTAGCACTGTTCGCATCGATGAAACAGTACTTGCAGAGATTGAAAGCCTTTCAGATCTTGCACCTCTTCATAACCCAGCAGGTGCTAAGGGCATCCAAGCTGCAATGGCAGCGTATCCTTCATTGCCTCAGTTTGCTGTATTTGATACTGCATTCCACCAAACAATGCCTAAGAAAGCTTTCACAGGTTCTATCTCTCATGAGTTGTATGATGACTACCGTATCCGTCGTTACGGCTTCCACGGTACTAGTCACTACTTCGTAACTCAAGAAGCGGCTAAAGTATTAAACAAACCAGCTTCTGAAACTAACCTGATCACTGTTCACTTAGGTAACGGCGCTTCAGTTTGTGCAGTAGCAAATGGTGAGTCAGTTGATACGTCTATGGGCTTCACTCCACAAGCGGGCCTAATGATGGGTACACGTTGTGGTGACCTTGACCCAGGCGTTATCGAGTTCCTGCTTAAGAAAGGCTGGTCTCAAGAGAAAGTATTTGAAACTCTATACAAAAAGTCTGGCTTCCTAGGTGTGTCTGGTCTTACTTCTGATGCTCGTGGCATCCTAGAAGCAATGGCAGAAGGTCATGAAGGCGCTAAACTTGCGTTCCAAGTATTTACTTACCGTGTAGCAAAATACATTGCTTCTTACCTAGTACCATTAAATGGACTAGATGCAGTTGTATTCACAGGTGGTATTGGTGAAAACGCATTGGATATCCGTAGCGAAATCCTAAGCAGCCTAAACGTACTAGGTTTTGTTGAAGATAAAGCAGCTAACGAAGCAGCTCGTTTTGGTGCATCAGGTCAAATTGGTGAATCTAAACTTCTAGATGCTAAAGTTCTTGTTATCCCAACTAACGAAGAATTCGTAATTGCTAAACAATCTGTAGAACTTATCTAAGTTAGATTGAATTAGAATTTGAAAGGCGACCCTGTTCACAGGGTCGCCTTTTTTGTTGGGTGAGTGTTTGGGGTTACTGAGTACGGGTAGCGACTAGAACCGATGATTAATTCTGGTGTTAAAGCCAATAAAGTGTGAACTTTGTCGCTAATTTTCGTCGATCTCTGTACACTGCGTTTTTTGTCAATTTTGAGAGAACTCATGTCTAAATTTTTCTATCGTGGCACACCTGATATCATGAAAAATCACGCTAAAAGTGGTTATAACCCAGATGCTACATTAAAGCTGGGTAGTGAAGGTGCACCGCTGTCTCTCGTGGTTGCCTCGCAACAGCGTAAAGTTGAGGTTCAATCGATTGTTGATGAGCATAAATTGTTTGCTAATATCGATATTGATGCGTCTATTGAAGAAAACATTTCTGAGTTAGATGCTGTGCTTAATAAGCCAAAAACTCAACGTTTTGAGAAAACGCCACAGCGCAATGATCCATGCAGTTGTGGAAGTGGTAAAAAATATAAGAAATGCTGCGGTAAGTAATTGGATAGCAAAGATATTATTTGCTTGTTCATAGGGCACTAATAGATAACTAATTGCTAATCAATGCTTTGCTCCATCATTTAAATTTAGCGAGTGATTGATAAAATCGATAAATAACCTCAATCTTGCCGGCATATATTTGGTTTGTGCGTATTGCATCAGTATATTGCCGTGATGATTGCTGGTTATAGTCCAGTCTTCAAGCACTTGCACCACTTCACCGTGTTGAACCGCATTTTCGATAACAAAATCATGGAACAAGCCAATTCCTAAGTGGTTTTTCACCCCATCAAATCGAAGCTGCGCCTGATTGACCGCGTATCGCCCTGATACCGTCACTGATTGTGATAGGTCATCTTTATGAAACGTCCAAACATTATCGTGTTGTGTCTCTGCTAGATAAAGACAGTTGTGATGAATTAAATCTGAAGGGTGGGTAGGCTTACCGTGTTTCATTAGGTAAGGCTTTGAGGCACAAAGGAGCAATTGAGTTTGTCCTAGTTCTTTAAGGACTAACTGTTCATCAGGTTGTTCGGTAAGCTTAAACGCAACATCTATTCCTTGTTTGTAAATGTCGACAGCCCCATCAATCGCGCGAGCTTTTATCTGTATATTGGGATATTGCTTAAGGAACTCGATGATCAGCGGTTGCAGCACCACTGCCAAAAATGCCTCTGGCGCAGAGATTAATATACTGCCTTGTGCCTGAGAATGACCGATTGAAGACAGCTCTACCGCTTGCTCGGCGGCATTGAGCATTTGTATCGCCTGCTCATAAACCTTATTTCCTTCCTCGGTAATCCGAAAATTACGAGTGGTACGCTCAATGAGTTTCACCTCAAGGGCTTTTTCTAAACGAGTAATGGTTTTAGACACCGCTGATGGAGTCATCGCTAAGCTATTTGCGGCATTGGTAAAGTTGCCTTGTTGAACCACAAGAGTGTAGGTGGCCAAATCCGGTAGCAATGCCATGAGCTGAGTGGTTTTCATTATTTGTGCCTGCAATTCATAAATGATTTTCCATTAACCGTATTATACTCATAAGCGCTTTCCACTAGAATCTCTTTACACTGTAAATTATGAAAAGATCGCACTTTTTTAAAGTGTGAATGCTTATCGCGGTTTTTCCGCTTTACCTAAAGGATCATAGAATCATGTCTTCTGCATTTTACAATCAAATCCAGCAGCAAATCGAAGAAGTTAAAAACGAAGGCTTGTATAAGTCTGAGCGCATTATTACTTCTCAACAGAAAGCGTCTGTTTCAATTTCTACTGGTGAAGATGTACTTAACTTCTGTGCAAACAACTACTTAGGCCTAGCAAACCACCCTGAGCTTATTAAAGCAGCTCAAGGCGGTATGGATGAGTATGGTTTTGGTATGGCATCAGTACGCTTTATTTGTGGTACTCAAGACATTCACAAACAACTTGAAGAGAAGCTGTCTACTTTCTTAGGTATGGAAGACACCATTCTTTATACTTCTTGTTTTGATGCAAACGCAGGGTTGTTTGAAACTATTTTAGGTAAAGAAGATGCCATCATCTCTGATGCGCTTAACCACGCTTCTATTATCGATGGTGTGCGTTTGTGTAAAGCGATGCGTTTTCGTTACTCAAACAACAACATGCAAGAGCTTGAGCAACAACTGATTGCCGCTGACGAAGCGGGTGCGCGTCACAAGCTTATCGTGACTGACGGTGTATTCTCAATGGACGGCGTGGTTGCAAACCTTCCAGCTATCTGTGACTTAGCGGATAAATACGGCGCGTTAGTCATGGTTGATGACTCTCATGCGGTTGGTTTCATGGGTGAAACAGGCGCGGGTACTCACGATTATCACAACGTTATGGATCGTATCGACATCATTACCGGTACACTTGGTAAAGCTATGGGTGGCGCGTCAGGCGGCTATACTTCTGGTAAGAAAGAAGTGATCGACTGGTTACGTCAGCGTTCTCGTCCGTACTTGTTCTCAAACTCTGTTGCACCTGCCATTGTGTCTGCTTCTTTACGTGTGTTGGATCTTCTACAAGAAAGTGGCGATCTACGTTCTCACCTTTGGGATAATGCAGCGCACTTCCGTGCTCGTATGGAAGGTGCTGGTTTCACTATGGGTGGCGCGGATCACGCAATCATTCCTATCATGCTAGGTGATGCGAAAGTTGCAGCAGAATTTGCTGAGCGCGCACTAGAGAAAGGCATCTACGTTGTGGGCTTCTCTTTCCCTGTAGTACCAAAAGGCCAAGCACGTATTCGTACTCAAATGTCAGCCGCACACACTCGTGAGCAGCTTGATCGCGCAATTGACGCTTTCATCGAAGTGGGTCATGACATGGGATTGATCAAATAATGAAAATCAAAGCACTTTCCAAGCTAAAGCCTGAACAAGGCATTTGGATGAACGAAGTTGATATGCCTGAAATGGGGCACAACGACGTTCTGATCAAAATTAAGAAAACCGCAATTTGTGGCACTGATGTGCACATTTACAACTGGGATGAGTGGTCACAAAACACCATTCCTGTACCTATGGTTGTCGGCCACGAATACGTGGGCGAAATTGTGGCTATTGGTCAAGAAGTTCGTGGATTTGAAATAGGCGATCGCGTATCAGGTGAAGGCCATATTACATGTGGACATTGCCGTAACTGCCGTGGTGGCCGTACTCACCTTTGTCGAAATACTATCGGTGTAGGCGTTAACCGCACTGGTGCATTTGCAGAATACTTGGTGATTCCAGCATTTAACGCATTTAAAATCCCTGATGGCATCTCAGATGATCTTGCGTCTATCTTTGACCCGTTTGGTAATGCTGTGCATACCGCATTGTCATTTGATCTTGTGGGTGAAGATGTATTAATTACCGGCGCAGGCCCAATTGGTATCATGGCCGCTGCAGTTGCTAAGCACGTAGGTGCTCGCCACGTAGTCATCACCGATGTGAACGAATACCGCTTAGATCTTGCGCGTCAAATGGGCGTCACTCGCGCCGTTAACGTTGCCAAAGAAGATTTAAAAGATGTGATGGCTGAGCTAAACATGACCGAAGGCTTTGATGTGGGTCTGGAAATGTCAGGCGTACAAGCGGCATTTAGCACCATGTTAGAAACCATGAACCATGGCGGCCGCGTAGCATTACTGGGTATTCCACCATCAGACATGGGTATTGACTGGAACCAAGTGATCTTTAAAGGCTTGGTGATCAAAGGTATCTATGGTCGTGAGATGTTCGAGACATGGTATAAGATGGCAAGCTTGATTCAATCAGGCTTAGATTTAACGCCAATTATCACGCATCACTTCAAGATTGATGACTTCCAAGAGGGCTTTGACGCTATGCGTAGCGGGCTTTCAGGCAAAGTGATCCTTGATTGGGAATAGACCTCCAATTTTGATGTTTGAATGATGAAAACGACAACTCAGGTTGTCGTTTTTTTATGTCTAGAAATTCTCAAAACGAACCTCTAGCCGAAATCGAATGCTGGCTTCTTCTTCAAAGCTTTGCTCGTATTCTTTGTACCAGTTGTATTCGGGAGTGATTTCATAATAAAGCCACTCAAAGAAAAAATTATGTCGATAGGTTAGGGCGATTAAGGTGTTATCGATATAGGTTCTAGGAGAGTCAGTGCCAGTAGTGCTGACGGTGTAATTTAGAGCTTGGGTGGGTGATAAATATTGATATAGCACCAATCCGGTCCCCATGTCCCATACGTCGCTATCGTCATCGTGGTCGTGATTAAATTCGGCAAATGAGGTCCAGCGTAGTAATAGATTTTTGGATAACGCCTGATCGATATCGAATTGAGTGGACTCTCCAGTGACTTGTTTTTTCTGGTAAATCTTTTGAGTTAAGCGGGTGACAGTATTAATGCTCAGAGGATAAGTAAAACGATATCTCGCTTCGATTTTAGGCTTAAATGTGGCCTTGATATTAAAGCTACTGCGACCTTTTGCGTAAATATCGTATCTTAATCCTACAGAGTTCTGTATCTCTTCTTCATTGCTTGGGAAAATGTCAAAAAGATCATCCTCTCCGTCGGATTCAATGATCAGTTTCAGGCGTTTGGTTACTTTTGGCAGGTTAAATTTGGCGTCTATTTTTGTTTTGTACTTAAATCCATTGTCTTCATAATAGATAAAATCATTTTTCCAACGCATTGATGTTCCGGCGCGGGCATCTTCTGTCACACGTTCATCAGCAAAGAAATCATCAAACCAGACCGCAGGCTGACAAAATTTTGTGTTCAGGAAGTGATAAGCACGAGAAATTGGCCTATCATCGTCTGGCTTACTTAAGCATTTTTCTTGTGGCGTATCTGCCCAAGAAAATGTTGAGAATCCAGTAAATAGCAGTGCGAGAAAAGTGACTTTGTGCAAACCGGTTCCTTTGGTTATGTCACGAACTTTTATTATTGTAGATATAACACTAAATGTCACAAAGTGTTTGATTTGGTTTTAAAAAGTGTTGGATAAAGAAAATATACTCAAGCTTGCCCGTATGAAGATGCCCTTTGGTAAATTCGCAGGGCGCGTGCTTATTGATCTACCCGAAGAGTACTTACTCTGGTTTCAGAATAAATCACAATGGCCAGCAGGCGAACTAGGACAATTATTGCAATTGTGCTTAGCACTGAAGGTAGAAGGGCTGGATGCGGTTGTAAAACCACTTAAAGATGAATCGAGTCGTTATTAAGAGACGCTATAAAAAAATTCACCACTTATCGTGTGCCTAAAAATGTTAAGTACGCTGTAGTGTTAGTCATATTCAAGGAGATGTTATGAGTAAACAATATGTACCGCCAAGTGTATGGGAAAATGATGTTGACGGTGGTAATAAATGGGCCAATATCAACAGCCCTGAGTCGGGTGCGAGATTTGATAAAGTACTCGAACAAGGAAGTCACGATTTACAGTTGTACTCTCTAGGTACGCCAAATGGGCAAAAAGTCACCATTTTGCTTGAAGAGTTGTTGGCACTCGGCATAAAAGAAGCTGAATACGATGCTTACTTGATTAGCATTGGTGATTTAGACCAGTTTTCATCAGGCTTTGTTGCAGTCAATCCTAATTCAAAAATCCCTGCTTTGGTTGATAAAAGTGGTGAAACAGCGGTCAATGTGTTTGAGTCTGCGTCAATTCTAGTTCATTTAGCGGAGAAGTTTGGTCAGTTTTTACCAAGCTCTGGTGCACAAAGAACGCAAACCTTCAATTGGCTATTTTGGGCTCAAGGATCGGCACCATTTTTAGGCGGTGGCTTTGGGCATTTTTATGCCTATGCCGATGAAAAGCAAGAGTATCCGATTAATCGTTTTGCGATGGAATCCAAGCGCCAATTAGATGTGCTTGATAAACAATTAGCAGAGAACACATTTGTTACAGGCGCGGAGTACACCATTGCCGATATGGCGATTTGGCCATGGTATGGCAACTTAGTGTTGGGCAAACTATACGATGCAGCGCAATTTCTGCAGGTTGAGTCTTACAGCAATGTGGTGCGTTGGGCGAAAATGATTGAGCAACGCAAAGGGGTTCAGCGTGGGCGTATTGTAAACCGTTCATTTGGCGAAGAATGGGAGCAGCTTCCTGAACGTCATTGCGCAGAAGATATCGATAAGGTATTAAAACTTCGTCCATAGCTTTGCAGTATTAACTATTGCAGTATTAACTATTGCAGTTTTAACTATAGTGGTCGGCTATAACTTTTGTATCTTTGGCTATGATGTTGGCATTGACGGCTAGAGATACAAAGCATTATGCGCGTAGTTTGCTATTAAGTTACTCGTTGATTATGAGTCACTTCGACTGCGTTTGTTATGAGGTGCT
Source organism: Vibrio sp. UCD-FRSSP16_30 (assembly GCF_001676025.1). Taxonomy (GTDB): domain Bacteria; phylum Pseudomonadota; class Gammaproteobacteria; order Enterobacterales; family Vibrionaceae; genus Vibrio. Next base: position 44,669 of record NZ_LZFW01000046.1, on the reverse strand, counting down.
TTGCTGCTAAAGTATGATTGTATTATGTTTGAATTTTGAGCGATCTAGTGCTAAAAATAGAGCGTTAGATGAAAAACATTTGTATTGAGGCTTCATAAAGTTAGACTATAGCGCAAGGCAATCTCCGTTAATATGCGGAGATTTTTTTTGCCCATAAATTGCAATTAATCACTGTGAAAAGTGACAAATTATTTTAATTCCCCTCATTAGGTGTAGAATTCCTTTCATGGTGCATTGTGAACCATTCGTACGCGGTTTCCCCTCGACGTTATGGATGTATGCAACCCTAAAGGCACTTAAGGATAAATGATGGTAATACCTGATAAAAGCAGCATAGTAATTTTTGGTGCTTCTGGAGATTTAACTTATCGTAAGTTAATTCCCGCTTTATATAGACTGTACCAAAGCGGTCAACTTCCCCAATCATTTTACATTTTAGGCGTAAGTCGCACTGAATACAGTGATGAGTCTTATCGCGAAAAATTGAAAATATCGCTTCAAGAGTTTGAAGAAACAGAGAAAGCGGTATTAGAAGAGTTCATTACTCATCTTCATTATCAAGCAATCAATACTTCAGATACTGCGGATTACGCAAAACTTGCCGCTCGCCAAGACGAATTGGCCGCTCATTATCAATTAGAGCAGCGTAATGTATTGTATTACTTAGCTACTCCGCCAAGCTTATACTCAGTAATTCCTGCAAGCCTTGCTGCTCACGGATTAAACTGTGAGAAAGATGGTTGGAAACGCCTGATTGTTGAAAAACCATTTGGTTACGATCTGGCTTCTGCTCAAGATCTAGATGAAAAAATCCACACTGATTTTGATGAGAAGCAGCTGTATCGTATCGACCATTATCTTGGTAAAGAAACAGTGCAGAACTTATTAGTACTGCGTTTCTCAAACATCATTTTTGAACCTCTTTGGAACCGAAATTTCATCAGCTATGTTGAAATTACTGGTTCAGAGTTCTTAGGTGTTGAAGAGCGTGGTGGCTATTACGACGGATCTGGCGCTGTGCGCGACATGTTCCAAAACCACTTGCTACAAGTATTAGCAATGGTTGGCATGGAGTCGCCACCTCGCATTAACGCCGATGCAATTCGTGATGAAGTGGTTAAAGTATTAAAAAGCTTGAAACCGCTGGATGAAAACGACCTTGTGAATAATCTAGTGCTAGGTCAGTATACTGAATCGGAAGTCAGAGGTGAGTTTTTACCTAGCTACCGTGATGAGTCTGGCGTGGCAGATGACTCTCGCACCGAAACTTATATCGGTCTGAAAGCATTCATAAATAACAGCCGTTGGAAAGGCGTGCCGTTTTATGTTCGCACTGGTAAGCGTCTTCCTACGCGTGTAACGGAAGTGGTTATCCACTTTAAAGACACCCCGCACCCCGTCTTTGGTCAAGATGCGCCAGAGAATAAACTGATTATTCGTATTCAGCCTGATGAAGGCATTCAAATCAGTTTTGGTCTAAAAGAACCCGGTGCAGGCTTCCACGCGAAAGAAGTGAAAATGAATTTCCATTATAAGTCACTAAACGAAGCACACATGCTGAGTGCTTATGAGCGTTTATTGCTTGATGCTCTTAATGGTGATGCCACTTTATTTGCACGTTCCGATGCCGTTGAGACATGCTGGGAATACGTTCAGCCGATTTTAGACTTTAAAGAACGCACACAAACTCTGTTTGGTTATGCCTGTGGCACATGGGGACCAAAAGAGGCGCATACTCTTCTAGAGCGTGATGGTAGAGAGTGGCGTTTTCCGTGTAAAAACTTAACCGATACAGACTATTGCGAATTATGATGAATACCAAAATTTTTGATACTCCAGCGCAGGTTGTCGAGCAGTTAGCAAAAGAGTTACAGCAGTTCAGCGAATTAGGCCGAGCAGTTCACATCTCTTTATCTGGTGGTAGTACGCCTAAGATGCTGTTTAAGTTGCTCGCAACACAGCCTTACGCTAGCGCGATACAATGGCAAAATCTGCATTTTTGGTGGGGTGATGAGCGCTGTGTTGCACCTGATGACGCAGAAAGTAACTTTGGTGAAGCGAACGCCTTGTTATTTACGCCTGTTGGCGTGCCAGCAAGTAATATCCATCGCATTTTGGGCGAAAATGACGCGCAGCAAGAAGCGGTGCGTTTTGCCAATGAAATGGCTGAGCTCATCCCAACACAAAATGGCGTTCCTGTTTTTGATTGGATTTTATTAGGTGTTGGGGCTGATGGCCACACTGCCTCTTTGTTCCCTGAGCAAACAAATTACAACGAACAAAAGCTGGCAATCGTTGCATCTCACCCAGAATCGGGTCAGTTGCGTATTTCGAAGTCAGCAAAAGTACTGCAAGCGGCCAAGCGTATTAGCTATTTAGTGCTTGGCGCAGGCAAAAAAGATATCGTAAAAGAGATCTATCACACTCCAGCGGAAGAGTTGCCATATCCAGCGGCAAAAATTCACTCTATTGCGGGTGAAACCGAATGGTTTTTAGACTCAGACGCAGCAAGCAAGATTGCTTAAGATAAGAATACTAGGAGAAATACAATGAAAGGTGATATTGGTGTAGTTGGACTCGCAGTTATGGGTCAAAACCTTATCTTAAACATGAACGATCATGGTTTTAAAGTTGTGGCTCACAACCGTACAGCCGCTAAAGTTGATCAGTTCCTTGAAGGTCCTGCAAAAGGCACAAACATTGTTGGCGCATACTCGCTACAAGAGATGGTAGATAAGCTAGAATCACCTCGTAAAGTGATGCTTATGGTACGTGCTGGTGACGTTGTTGATAACTTCATCGAACAACTGATCCCACTGCTAGATAAAGGTGACATCATCATTGATGGTGGTAACACTAACTATCCAGATACTAACCGCCGTGTTGCGTACTTGCGCGAAAAAGGCATTAACTTCATTGGTACTGGTGTATCTGGTGGTGAAGAAGGTGCACGTTTTGGTCCTTCTATCATGCCAGGTGGTTCTCCTGAAGCTTGGGATGCGGTTAAGCCTATTCTACAGGGCATATCTGCAAAAACAGACAAAGGTGAGCCTTGCTGTGATTGGGTGGGTAACGATGGCGCAGGTCACTTCGTTAAAATGGTACACAATGGCATCGAATATGGTGACATGCAGCTAATCTGTGAAGCGTACCAGTTTATGCAAGATGGTCTTAACATGTCTGCTGACGAAATGCAGGCTGTATTTGCTGATTGGAATACCACTGAGCTTGATAGCTACCTTGTAGAAATCACCGCTGACATCCTAAAATACCGCGATGAAGATGGCGCGCCATTAGTTGATAAAATTCTTGATACTGCTGGCCAAAAAGGTACGGGTAAATGGACGGGTATCAATGCGCTTGATCTTGGTATTCCACTGACTTTGATCTCTGAATCTGTATTCTCTCGTTGCTTATCTTCACTGAAAGATCAGCGTGTTGCAGCAGAAAAACTGTTTGGTAAGAAAGTAGAGAAAGTAACCGGTGACAAGCAAGAGTGGGTTGACGCACTTCGTCAAGCGCTACTGGCTTCAAAAATCATCTCTTACGCTCAAGGCTTCATGCTAATGCGCGAAGCGTCTAACGAAAATGGCTGGGATCTTAACTACGGTAACGTAGCACTAATGTGGCGTGGCGGTTGTATCATTCGTTCTGCATTCCTAGGTAACATTCGTGATGCATTCGATACTGATCCAGAAATTGCTTTCTTAGGTTCTGATCCTTACTTCAAAGCTATCCTAGAAAACTGTCTAGGTGCATGGCGTAAAGTGGCAGCTAAGTCTCTAGAAGTGGGTATCCCAATGCCTTGTACGACTTCTGCGCTGTCATTCCTTGATGGTTACACAACAGCTCGTCTGCCAGCTAACCTTCTACAAGCTCAACGTGACTACTTTGGTGCTCACACTTATGAGCGTATCGACCGTGAGCGTGGTGAATTCTTCCACACTAACTGGACTGGTACAGGCGGTGATACTGCATCAACAACTTACGACGTTTAATCGTTAACGACTGTCTTATTGTGTAATAGTGACTGAGTAAAGTTGAGTACAAAGGTGGCTTATTTTAAGCCACCTTTTTTATAAGCAAATCTCTTTATAAGAGGGCCATTTACAAGAGCATTATGTATACAATGACTCTTAGTAATCGAGCTTTTCTTCGGCTCCTGATCCCTGAGCGACTTGTTCGTGATCTAGTGGCCTATTCACATCCTTGAAATTGCTATATCATCAATAAAAACAATCAATCGGTAATATAATATGACTAATTTTTACAGTGCAGCGGCTTCTGAGCTACTAAGCCGTCGCGTAGCAGGCACAAAGGCTCCGCGCCTAGCAGAAGACATTCGTCCTACGACTCTTGAAGAAGCGTTACAAGTTCAAGCGGCAATGATTGAACTTAAAAAGAACGAAGTAGGGGGCTGGAAATGTCTAAATCCTCTAGCTGAAGACAAATACATCGTTGCACCTATCTTCACAGATAGTGTTGAGCGCGGTGAAACTTGTCAGTTTTTTGCTGATAACGGCGTGGCTCGCATCGAACCTGAAATTGGTTTCACTCTAGGTAAAGACCTACCTGCAAACCCTGAAGGTTACACTGAAGCGCAAATTAACGAAGCAATCGGTTCATGCCACATGGCACTAGAACTAATGCAGGCACGTTTTGCAGTAGACAGCGACGCAGAGTTTTACGAAAAACTAGCAGATTGCATGGTAAACCAAGGCCTATACGTTGGTCCTGAAATCGATCGTGAAAAAGCGTTTGATGCAGCAAAAGTTAACGTAACCGTGACTCAAGGCGACAATGTTCAAACATTTGATGGCGTGCACCCAAACCAATCAGCACAAAGCCCAATCTACTGGCTAATCAACTTCATGACTCGTCGTGGCGTTGAATTTAAAGCAGGCGAAACCATCATCACTGGTTCTTACTGTGGCATCGTAGAAGTAGAATTTGATAAGCCAACAACCATCAACTACGAAGGCATTGGCGAATACCAAGTAGTATTTAACGCTAAAGCATAAGTGTGATAACTTGACAAGAAAAGCAGAAGCTTAGGTTTCTGCTTTTTTATTAATTACTCTTTTTAAAGATGCCACCCATTCAAAAACAATGACCTATCTACAATATTTGATATTAGCTACTCACGGGAGCATCGCTCTCTATGATGTAAAACTTAAGCTATAGAAAAACTGATTGTTTGCTATAAATTTTGAATATTTAGTAGGGAATTGGCTAGGTTCAGATGAGACTGATTACCTTTATATGCATAAAGGTTGATAGTGGTTTAAAATTAAATCGTAGTGGTTTAGCCTGCACTCATATACTGGCAACACTTTGCAAAATGCCTTCGCCGTTTTTCCAAATGCTCACAGTAGTTAGTCAATTCCTCCAGTGTTCCTACCGGGCCGTGAAATAGTACGCCAAAATCAGTGACAAGTTTGAGCCAATTATCATGAGAAATATTCATGCAAGTAAGTAGCCTCTCGCTATGTTCACTTATGGCACCTTTTTTATCATTTCGAATAATTCGTCCTGTTTCATCCACAAGTTCAAGATAGTCCTTGAGAGAAAACGCGATTCCTTTTGGTTGATGTTGCTGCTCATTGCCAATGAAGGGAAGTAATGCTTTAGGTTGTTCTCCGTTAATTGCCGCCTGAATACGCAGTTTAATACTGGTATGTTCCGATTGAATTAATGTCTTGGCCAGTTGAGATCTAATTGGATTTAAATCCACATAAGCCATGCACGTGAGCAGAGCCACATCATCGAGTAGTGCTTGGCATTTAAAGCGTCCTTCCCAGAACCGACCGGAGCAGTTATCTTCTTGATTTGCTTGTCTTGCGATAGGTTCATTTAAGCAACGCATAAACCAACTGATGTCACACAGTCGGCTTCGATAGATGGCAATTGTGTGTTTTAATTTAGTGACTTCATAGGCCTCAACTAAATCACCTTTTACGAAGCGATGTGTTAAATCATCACCCTTAAACAGTAAGTGCCAATGTTCTAGTACTTCACGATCGGTCCAATTGTTAGCGGTGTCGATATCGACTCTTAAAATAACATGTAAGTGATTGGACATGACAGCAAATGCAGCAATGTCGATGGCGAAGACGCTTTTAAGTTTTATTAATAAAGATTCAACCCAGGTTCGACGGTGGTCGTAATTATTGCCAGAGAATGGGTCATTGCCGCAGAGATAGGCTCGCCTGACAACGCGGCTACAGCAATGGTAATAAGGAGTGTCTTCAATACTTATTTGAGTTCTTCGAGGACGTGGCATAGTACTGTTCCAACTACGGTGAATAATGTTAGTTTAGTAGGGCAGTGTAAATCGTGCTATTAATGATGGGTGTCCATATTTAGAAAAAGGAAGTTGTATGAATTTGGAAAAGGCTAAGAAGCGAATCGCTAAGCAGGTTAAGAAGGGGTTTAATGGTTATCCTCAAATTTGTTTGGCGTATTTTGGTGAGACTAAAGATTGTGCAACTGAAGTGGTTGTTCAATTTACGTTGACGGAAGGGGATGAGGCGCAAGAAGAGCGTTTTTCTTGCGAAACCGAAATAAGAAATAACGAGTTAATTCAAACTACGTTATTAAAAGTGATTGAACGTGCGAATGCTAAATCAGTTATTGAAGTTGAAGGTGTCACGGTACGTTAGTCACTTTGCATTGAGTCATCATACTAATAAGAGTGGCTCTAAGAGGATGTTATGGATGGAAAATCTCAAGCTTATTTAGATAAGTATTTGAGTTCATTGACTGAGATTGAGCGTGATAAATATCAATCATTCAGTTCTGATTATTTTTGTGGTGATGAGACAAACGCCAATGTGTGCGCTGAATTAATTCGAATCGGTCAAAAGACGGCAACTTGCAGTTTGAGTATTTGGTATGAATCTGGTGAAGAGCCAATGCCAACTCCGGGTCATTTGCAGGTTGTGGTTGACTGGTCGGGTAATCCGGTATGCATTATTGAAATTGACCGTGTTGAAACCTGCCAATATAAAGATGTGACAGCAGAGTTTGCTTATGCAGAAGGTGAGGGCGATCGTTCACTCAATCATTGGCGAGAGGCGCATTGGGATTTCTTTTCAAACGAATGTCAGCAGATTAATATCGAGCCAAGTGAAGACCTAGTATTAGTACTTGAGCATTTTCATGTTGTTTATCAATAAAACTATTTAAAGTTTGGCTATTCACTTTAGAGCAGTAATAAGGTGGCGTAATGAACTATTTTGAATCTCCTTTTGCCGGAATGTCATTGCAAGAGCAGGTCACTAACCCGAATATTATTGTAGGAAAACACAGTTACTATTCTGGTTATTATCATAAGCATAGTTTTGATGATTGCGCTCGCTATCTTGATCCTACTAGAGATGACGTAGATAAACTCATTATTGGCCGTTTTTGCTCTATTGGTTCAGGCGCAGTATTTATGATGGCTGGCAATCAAGGGCACTGTCATGATTGGGTCAGTACCTTTCCTTTTTATTATCAAAATGATCCTCATTTTTCTGATGCTGAGGATGGCTTTCAGCGTGCTGGTGACACTGTAATTGGCAACGATGTATGGATTGGTAGTGAAGCAATGATTATGGCAGGGGTGACTATTGGTGATGGCGCAGTCATTGCAAGTCGCGCAGTAGTGACTAAAGATGTATTGTCATATGAAGTGGTTGGCTCTAACCCGGCAAAGCATATTAAATTTCGCTTTGATGATTCAGATATCAAATTACTTCTTGAAATGCGCTGGTGGGATTGGTCTGAAGAGCGCCTTAAACAGGCAATGAAGTTCCTGTGCTCAGGGGATGTTAAAGGGCTTTATCAGTATTGGATATCGTAATATAAATCTAATTATACCTATAGTATAAAGCCAGCAAATTGCTGGCTTTTATTATTTTGAAACGAAGGTAATTAAACGTAATTTTATAATGAGATTGAATTCAACTCATCTAACCCAAGAACGCAATGTACCCTTGCAGCACAATCAAGTTAACGATATCGATAAAGAATGCACCAACGATAGGCACAACCATAAAGGCTTGAGGGGAAGGGCCATAATGATTGACCAGCGATCCCATGTTCATTACCGCAGTTGGTGTTGCGCCCATGCCAAAACCACAATGTCCACCTGTGATGATGGCTGCATCATAGTTACTGCCCATGACTCTAAAGGTGACGTTGTAGGCAAAGATAGCCAATACAATGGTTTGCACGGTTAAGATGACCAATAACGGCATTGCTAAATCAAATATTTCCCATAGCTTTAGACTCATCAAAGCCATGGCTAAGAACAGTGATAAAGAGACGGTACCGATAATATCGACGGTATCGGTATTAAATTTGTATACACCAGTTATTTCATAAATATTGGTCAGAATAACGCCAAGAAATAGAGCAAAAACAAAGTCAGGAATGCCTTTTAGCCAAGTAATGCCAAGGCCTGAAGTGAATTCTTTAATATAAGTTGCTCCAACAACGCAGATTAACACCATAAATAGCACTTCAATCATACGTCTTGGGGTGACTTTATCTTCTTCGGTTTCGTTATAAGTAACGACATCAGGGAATTTTTCATGGTGCTTAGAACCATCCCCATATTCAGACATCAGATTGTGTTTGGTAATTCGTCTTTGAGCGACAGGCCCACCGATTAATCCACCAACAATTAAGCCAAATGTCGCTGAAGCCATAGCAAACTCAAGAGTTTTTAAGCCGTACAGCTCATCAAATGTTGCCGCCCAAGCCGCTCCTGTGCCGTGTCCACCAGAGAGAGTGATTGAACCTGCGACCAATCCCATTAGTGGGTTCAAATCCATCAGACTGGCAAGACTGACCCCGATGGCATCTTGGATAATGATGTAAACCGAAGCGACCCCTAAAAAGATAAAGACCTTCTTACCCCCTTTAAGTAACTGGGAGTAACTTGCAGAAAGTCCAACCGTGGTGAAAAACATCAACATCAGGATTTTTTGCAAAGGTAGGGTGAAGTCTAAATTAACCCCATAGAAGTGTAATGCTGTGATCACCATGGCCACTAGCAATCCACCTACAATAGGTTCAGGGACTTGGTATTTTTTTAAAAATGAGACCCTTCTATTTATAAACTGACCAAGAAATAGAACGGTTATCGCAATAAGGAAGGACTCTAATGCGCCCAATGTGTATGTCGTATTCATATTACGCCTTTATTTCACACCACTGTAGTCGTGTGATGACGGGATGAAGTAACTATAGACGAAAGACGAAAAGTAAATACGATGAGTCACTCCAAAAGAGGTCTGTATTATACCTGAAAAAGAGCAATTACTGGTGTTTTTGTTGATGTTGCTCACATAAATGATAGCATTTGATGAATTATTAGGCGTTTTGATCTGCAAGTAATGCCGCTTGATAGCGTTTTGGGGTTAAACCACTAAAGCGCTTAAATGCACGAGAAAAGTGTGAAATATCCGCATAACCTAATTGCACCGATATATGTGTCAGGCTGAGGTTGAGGCACATTAAATCACATGCAGTGTTAAACATGAGGCTGTTTTTAATGGCTCTAAATGAATTTTGTTCCTGATGCAGTCGCCTTTGCAGTGTTCGGGTGCTCATTGCAAACAATTTAGCCGCAAGTTCTATATCTAAATGTTCTTCATGCACGTAGGGAGTGAGCGCAATATACACCGTATCGGTAAAGGTACTATGCCAAACAATATCTTGGGGCTCAGGTTCTGGATAAGGCGTATTGATGAGTTGATCAAGATACTGCGTATCAACACTGATTTTGGTCACTTTTTGCGAAAATAGCAGCTGAATATCACTTGGGATATTTTGAGCAAACTTACCTAAGCGGCTTTGCTGTAATGAAACGGTTTTCGGTCTCCAATCATTATTGTTGGTTAGCGAGCGAATCAATTCGACACAGTACAGAATATTAAATATTTCCTGCCAATCATCAATTTTTTCATGGCGAAAAGAGGAACAAAACCAGCCACTGTTTGAGTCGACTTCAAAGAACTGGGACGCAACAGGAATCGACTCTCGAATTAACAGATTAAATTTAGTCAAAACGTCACGTACCGTTAGGTTTTTAGACAGCGTTTTAACAAATTTAGGAATGAGCTGTGTTCTCTGGGAATAGCTGATTGCTTCAACAAAAGCAAAAATCCCCTCGCTTTCATAAACCTGGCCAAAGATACTTTTCACTGACTCATTCATGATCATGTTACTTGAATCGAGCAACATCTCACGACTGATATTCGCGCTTAGTAAAGCGTCAGTCATATTAATGCCTTGCTTCTCAAACTGAGTGATAACGGCATTAACAATGTCTGCTCTTACTAATGGAATAACATCATTCGTTAACTCTTGTTGATCTTCTAATTTGTCAGTGTTTTGACTCAAAGTTTATACATCTCAATAGGTTAGATTGCTTATTTTTGATTATATTGCACGTCAATAAAGGGTAATTCAATCGTATCTATATAATATAGTCGACTCGCTCAAAAGATTGTTAGCCATTGCTAAATAGGGAAGCAAAGAAATAAGGCTACACATATCCCAATAGAAATTTGAACTCACCGACAAATGTAAATCAAAATAGTTATTATTGTCATCATGGCGTACTACACTCATTGAGACTCATATCAAAGGAGAGAATCTCATGCGTCATTTGTTATACGCGACATTGCTTGTTGGCTCAGCTAGCGTGCTTGCTGGTGAAGATGTTGTTTACGAAGTAGATGGAAAATCATATCAAGGGTATTGGTCTAAAGTTTCAGACTCAGCACCTCTAGTGGTTCTAATTCATGATTGGGACGGACTAACTGACTACGAAGTTAAACGTGCGCAAATGCTAAATGAGCAGGGTTATAACGTGTTCGCTGCGGATCTGTTTGGTAAAGGTATTCGCCCAACAGAAGTTAAAGATAAAAAGCAGCACACAGGTGAGTTATATAAAGATCGCGCAAAATTACAAAAACTGATGGCGGAAAGTCAGCGTAAGGCTGAAATGCTAAACGGTCATGACGATAATACCGTAGTGATGGGGTACTGCTTTGGTGGTGCGGCAGTGCTAGAGTCTGCTCGCTCTGGGGTTGATGCTAAAGCATTTATTAGTTTCCATGGCGGGTTAAAAACGCCAAAAGGGCAAGACTATAAAATGACGAAAGCTCCTGTGGTTATTTTCCATGGCACCGCAGACAAAGTCGTGAGCATGCAAGATTTTGCCATGTTAGCTGATGAGCTAGAAACAACGGGTATTAATCATGAAATGATTACCTATAGCGGCGCACCGCACGCATTCTCAGTGTTTGGCTCTGATCGTTACCGAGAAGAAGCCGATAAAAAATCCTGGAATCGCTTTACCGAAGTGCTAGGTGAAGTCACTAAGTAATTTATTATGTAAGTCACGTAACTCATTGAGCCCCGTTACTTACATTCAAATATGCCATATAGATGGACGTATCTTGTCACTTGAGATCCGTCCTCTTCTTTTTTTAGCGGGTGAGTGTGGGTTTTATAGCAAGGCTGTAATTCTAAAGTGTGTAGCAGATCATCCAATCGCGGCGCTTGTGATGGGCTTAATAAAACCCCATGTTGCGCATAATTGTCACAATTATCAGGTAAGCGATTGTGCCACCAATCCAGTAATTGCTGACTGGTATTAATACGGCTTAGCCAGTGATCGCAGACCAATACAACGCAGTCATTAGGTTGAATGGCGTAAGCATACTCTTTTCGCCATATAAAAAGTGTCTCTAGCAAATGAGACTTAAACACTTTATTAGCGGTTTTGATTGAATAGGGAAACAGCCAAACTGTGCCGTGCTGGGTTGTGATTCGTCGATAAACGCTTTTTGACGGTGGCGTATTTTTAGATATTTCGACCGGTTCGATAGAAAGATCAAAGCCAAATGCATCTGCGGTCTTGATTAGGCGACGTTCAACCAATGAAGTAAGATGGCGATTACTCATCCCTTTGTTATGCACAGTCGGATAATGATGCTGGGATAAGGAAAGACAGTCATTTTGAACCGCTTTAAGTGCCTGAATAACGATGTCTTTTAACAAACCAGCTCCAGTCTATATTTGAGGGTAAATAAGGGTTGTACATTCTAAATTGTAAGCATGAGTAAATAACTGACATTGCTCAAAGTTTTTCAATAAGACAAGGCTATCTCTCTGATTATAAGACGATTTTAGTTACGTAACGGTACACTATCTTGTAGTCTAGTTGTTAATTTAAAGAGGCGATTAAGTAAATCGTATTTATGCGACAAAGGATGCAAGTTGGAACCTTATAACCTCACCGCGCGCACAATTCATTGGCTTAGTGCACTTACGATTGTTGCACTATTTGCGCTTGGTTGGTGGATGGTAGGGTTAAATTACTACAGTCAATGGTATCAAACAGCGCCTTTTGTTCATAAATCTGTAGGCATGATTTTATTTGGCGTCACGGTATATCGCTTATTTTGGAAACATTACCAAGGCTCTCCTAAAATAGAAGGCAGTGCATTCGAGATAAAGATGGCGAAGTCTGCCCATCATCTGATGTATGTATTGCTATTGGCTCTATTTGTCTCTGGATATCTAATTTCCACAGAGGATGGGCGCGGTATTTCAGTTTTTGGATGGTTTGAGGTACCTGCATTAGGCAAGTTATTTGAAGGGCAGGCAGATCTTGCGGGTACGGTTCATTATTACCTAGCTTGTACCCTAATTGGATTGGCTGCAATTCACGCTTTAGCAGCGTTAAAGCATCACTTTATTGAAAAAGACAATACGCTACGCAAAATGACAGGAGGCTCAAAATGAAAAAATTAACAACGGCTCTAGGATTGGCCATTGCAATAGCAACCCCTTTATCTGCTCACGCAGCCGATTATGTGATTGATACTAAGGGTGCTCACGCATCGATTAACTTTAAAGTGAGTCACCTTGGCTATAGCTTTATTAAAGGTCGTTTTAATCATTTTGAGGGTGAATTTAGCTATGATCCTAAAAACATTTCAGCATCAAAAGTTGAAGTGACGGTTGATACGACGAGCCTTGACTCAAATCATGCCGAGCGTGATAAACATATCAGAAGTAATGACTTTATTGATGCCGGTAAATATAAAGAAGCGGTATTTAGCAGTACTAAAGTCACTGATAAAGGTGATGGCAAGCTTGAGATTGCAGGTAACTTAACTTTGCATGGTCAAACTAAGCCTATTGTTATTGCCGCTGACTTTATTGGACTGGGACAAGACCCATGGGGTGGAGAAAGAGCCGGGTTTATGGGCACCACACGTTTAGAGCTATCTGATTTCAATATTCCAGTGATGGGCGCTTCAAGCTACGTCGATATGGAATTACATGTAGAAGGCAAAAAGAAGTAACCGTAGGGTTTTTTCTTTCAGCCCCTTTATTATCGCGGGTTAATAAAGGGGCTTTTTTACGTTTGATTTTAGGGTATTTGAATCTGTAATATTCTGTTTAAGTTTAAGTTTAAGTTAGCAGCTAAGTGTTGCCGTTAGCCATACTAATGACTCGTTTTAGTGTCCAGCGAATGAGCAGCGGAATAATACTGTCACCATGAGTTTCACAGTATTCAACAATCGCCAGCGCAACATCAGGTTTAGCGTGCTTTTTAAGTGCTCTAACAATAACTTTTTTGGCTGGAATAGGATGATCGTAAGGGATCTTGACCATATCTCGGAAAAAATGCTCAAAGCCGTTGTTATATAGATAATGTTCGATGTCTTTATCGGGAAGCTCAGTTAATCGGTGTCTTTCCTGCTCAGACTTGAGCATGGCGCGAACCGATGCCGCATACTTTTTACCGGCCGCGTCACCGTCCGTTACTACATGCCAGTCAATATCAAAAGCGCGCGCAACTTTAAGCAGTGACCGTAAACCAGATTGTGCAAATTCGACAATTTGAACACCTTCTGCCGCCAAATCATAACCACATTGTTTAGCCAGTTCATTAAAAAGCCAAACTTCGGTTTCCCCTTCCACTAATAACCAGCAACGAGCAAAAAGTGCACTAGAACGATGAAAGCGAATATGAAAACCCACTCGTCTTAACTCATCAGCGCTTAGCATTTCAGGTCGAATGTATTTTGCTTCGGTACGATCTGATTTTCTAACTAGGCGCTTAATACTGCGTAGCGGCACTGCGCCTAATAAAACGGCTGAGTTTGTGGTGAGTATTTTTTGCATTGGCATCATTTGTAAGAGTGCCCACGCTCTTGCTAGGTGGGTAGGGTGCAATCGTCCTTCAGGGTCTTCGACAATTAACAGGGGTCGTGCGCAGGGTCTAAGTTCGGTGTTTCCTTTCGCTTGCAGATAGTTATTAAGAAGTCCCATCAGCAATAACCGAGTTTGTCGGTCTTGGGTTTTATCTACAAACTGTTTGAGCGACATTTTACTGCCGGAACTTGAAGTAAAAATCCCATCTCGTGAGGCTCTTGGATCGTGGCGTGTGTGGGTTTTGTAGGAGAAGTAGTGATCAACTAAATCGTGCATGGTATTGACGCTACTTTTCATCTCTTGCTTGCTGACAAGTCCTGGGTTTGAAATAAGGCGGCGACAGGTGTTTTTAATTCGTTGCTCTATTTTGGAATTGGTTTTCTCAGTTGAACCCTCATCACGTTGAAATCGTCTAGAGTCTCGAAGTCGAATAACGGGGTGAAGAATCATTAATTCTTGAGCCAGTTTTGATTCATGATGTAATGCTTTAGCCGCGCCATTGCTGTCTAAGAAGGCATAGCGGGTTGTGACCTTAGTACCTTCTAAGGTCGCACTAAGGCGGTAGATAATTTCACTGCGGCCATTAGAGCACTCATTCCAAATGGGCTTTATTTTTCGATAGCGTCCAGAACGAGCTTCTTTATTAGTGCTGGTGACCAATTTTAAAATAATTTGTAAATGCTGGGTTTGTGGATGAGAAATAGCGTAATCGACATGAAAATCCCGCATTTCAAATTGATAGGGCTGTGCATTGGTCGGCAGAGCAACGGATAAAGCATCGAGCAGTGAAGACTTTCCCCACGTGTTTTCACCAATGAGAGTCGTTAATTGCTCAAAAGGAAGGGAAAGACGCTTAATGCCTCGAAACCCAGAAATTTCTACACGCTCTAATTGCATAGATGACTCCCTTTTCTTTCATTATAGAAAATAGACAGCACCTACACTGCGAAGGTGAGCAAATTTATCGCTAATAACTTGTTTATCTGTGGGCGATTAAGGTGTGTGTCCTTTTAAATATTCTTTTTAATAAAGCGAATAGTGGCTGCGTTTTTAGCGGAGTTATTGGCAATAAAACTAAGTGTTGAAAAACATTCATTGGTTTGTCATATCGCGCCGACTACAATGGCGGTGAAACTAGAGATGAGAATATGACGAAAATAATGAATAAAGCGACCAGGATACGGGTTGCTCACATCAATGACACCCATTCTTACTTTGAACCGACCACGGTTCAATTGTCATTGAATATCGATGATCAAACAGTTAACCCCTATATCAGTGTTGGTGGGTTTGCGCGTATATGCACGCGCTCACAGCAATTAAAGCAACAAGCGGCGAGTGATGAGAGAGAGTTCGTGTTCTTGCATGCTGGTGATTGCTTTCAAGGCACCTTGTATTTTTCTTTATTTAAAGGCGAAGCCAATTCAAAGCTTTTAAATCAACTTGATTTAACCGCGATGACATTGGGTAATCATGAGTTGGATATGGGTAATGGCCCTGTTGCCGCATTTAGTAAGCGAATTAACTTTCCGTTGTTGTGTGGTAACTGGGATTTATCAAATGAGTTAATGAACAAACCGGTGACGGTTAGCGATTCACATAGCGTTTATCCTTATCAACCCACACTGCAATCGGCTCAATGGCTTGAGCATAAAGTTGGCGAGGAGCGCATTGCTATTTTTGGTTTATCTATCGATAAAATGGTCGATATTGCCAACCCAGATCCCGATACTCCGTTCGTGAACGCCAAGCAAACGGCAATCAACACTGTGCAGCAGATCCAGCAATCTGGTATCAATAAAATCATTTTATTGAGTCACTTAGGCTATGAAGCAGATTTAAAACTCGCACAAAGTATTGATGGAATTAGCTTGATCGTGGGTGGACATTCGCACGTGTTACAGGGGGACTTTAGTGATCTTGGACTTCCATCAAAAGATCGCTATGGAATGCGAGTGAATGATACTTATATTGTGCAAGCAGGTATGCACGCACAGTCTTTAGGTCATTGTGATATTGATTTTGATGAATCAGGAAAAATCACTGCCTTTACCGGCCTTAATGAGATATTAATCGGTCGCAGAGTCTGCTTTGATGCCACTATGAGTGATTGTTCTTGTGATGGTGAATACAAGCGGGTATTTGATTATTTAACCCATCATCCTCACGTAGTGCGCTGTCAAAAAGATCCACAAGTGAATCAGGTTTTGACTCAAACGTATAAACCCGCCGTGCAAGCACTGCAGCAAAACATAGTAGGGCATTTAAAATCTCCCCTAAGACATGTGCGAGTACCCGATGACAAAGGATCAAGTGAGATTTGTCCTTTGGTCGCTGAGTCTTTTTATCACGCAATGTGCCATCGAGGATTTGAGTTAGATTTTGCGATACATAATGCTGGTGGTGTGCGTTGCTCATTAAATTCTGGCCCAATCAGTCAGGCTGATATTGCAGGACGATTGCTGCCATTTGCCGTTCCAATTGGGGTTTACTCGATAGAAGGGCAATACATTAAAGATATTTTAGAGGGGGCGATTGATAACGCGATTGCTGAGGATGGGACGGGCACAGGAAGTTACCCTTATTCTTATCGTTTAGATTATCAGGTTATTTTAGAGGCCAACAAGGGCGATCGAGTTAAAAATATTCGTATCTACGATGATATTCGAGGCTGGACTGAGATTAATCCGCAGCAGATTTATTGGGGAACGTCGTCAGCGTATTCGATGAAGGGTAAGGAAGGGTATTCTGCTATTTTGAATTGTCGGGATGATTGGAGCGTAACAGAAATGTCGATGGCAGATTGTTTTCTTGAATTTGTGTCTAGAGAAGAATTGCGCATCGAAACTCAAATCAAATTAGGCCTTATCACATAATTTACAAATCATTTTTGTAAATGATTTGTAATAAAAAAGACAGTTTGAAATCATTCAAGAATGGATATGCGCGAAGTACTGTATATGTGATGATTTATGCATATCTATTAACGGTTAATTTGAATGCTTGTTGCTAACTTGTTGCATTAGAAAAACTAATCTGAAAATTTAAATTTACTTGTTTTATTGTTTAGCCGTATTTGCTTATATTTGCGCCATAACTTATTGAAACTTACAGAATTTAAAGAGGCACTCATGGCGCAAGTAATGCAGATTAACACCATAGCAGTACCAAGCTCTCAGGAAGCAAAGAGCTATTCTATTGATTTCAAAGGATTGATTATGCATTTTGTCGACATTTTGTTCGGCAAAGGACAAACGACAACCACTTATTATGCGTCTGAGCTTTCAGATCATATGCAGAAAGATTTGGGCATGATGCGCTAAGACATTTTAGCAATAGCTTAGATTATGGAAAAGCCCCGCTCATTTGAGCGGGGCTTTTTGTTTATAGCTCAACAATCACTATTTTCCCCCCTTCACTTTCTCTCATTTATTTTCTTATCGACAAATTTTATTTTAAAACTCGTTTATTAAATACTCTTCTATACTCATAGGTAACTGTTTTTATTAACATTAATTAGCTAGGACGGCATTAATGCGAAAAGTGATTGTTGTGGGTGTGAGTGCGCTATCAATACTCAGCACAGGTTGTGTATCAACTATCCCCGCTGACGAGCGTGATGCTACGCGAAATGCCATCAAGTCTGACTCCCAAGCCTTCATTAATAAAATGTCTGACATCTATCCTGAGGTCGCAGATGAATTAGACGCATCTGCGGGCTACGCAACGGCCAGTATGTCGGGTGTGAATGTAGTTTTGCTAGGCGGTGGTTACGGCAGGGGAATGATAAAGAATAACGATGATGGTTCGGTTACTTATATTGACGTCAAACGCTATGACTTAGGTGCTGGGTTAGGGTTAGGTACTTATGAAGTATTAGCTATCTTCCCTGACGAAGAAGCGTTAAACGACTATAAAGACGGTTCTTGGCGAACTCTACTTGGCGCTGAATGGAATGTGAAAGAGTCAGGCACAAGTGCTTATAGTGATGTGTGGCGGACATCTAACGATGTACCTTTATATGTCTCATCAACCACGGGAGCAACGGCATCAGGTTCGGCGCGGTTGGTGTCAGTATCGACCAACTACGATTTGACGAATACTGGTCTAGGGCATAGTCGCGTTGCAAGCAAGACTAAAGGTGAAGCAAAAATATTGTCTGATGAGCCGAAAGTATGGGATAGGGCACTGCCATTCTTTGCGCAAAATGTGGTAGAACAAGGCTTTGATCTGCCATTACCGTTTGGTGTTAGTATCATTTATGTGCAAACAGAGCAGGCAATGGATCTGCGGAATTTAGAAATTGGTGCTAATGGAAGTGATAAAATACCCACCCCTTTTGTTTCTTTTAGTAATAATTCCACTGTTACTTATACCCCACAATTAAAACTGGATGCATGGTTGTTTCCGTTTATGAATGTGTTTGCGACTGTTGGGGCGATTAATGGCCATGCTTTGGTGAATTTTACTCTTGATAGTGATTATTTGTCTGAGCAATTAGATATTTGTAAAGGTCTAATACAGCCCTCATTTTGTCGAGATGATCTTACCGTTACAACACCTGAGATAGATATAAGTGGTGTTAATTATACGGTTGGGACAATATTAGCTGCCGGTTGGAATGATTACTTTTTTGTCCTACCTATCAGCTATTCCTATGCTGATATGCGGGGCAGTGTCACGGCAGGTAATATATGGAATATTTCTCCTAGAGTAGGGAGGCAGTTTCCGTTATCAGGAAGTCAGTCTATCGCAGTGTTTGTAGGGGCAAGCTATCTTGATAGCAGGCTAACTATTACAGGAAGTGTCGATGTACCTGGAACAGGTGATCTGCTTGATACTATTGACTACAAGCTAGAGCAAGAAAATTTAGATAAATGGATGGCATTGGTTGGGGCGAATTATAACTTTAACCGAGAGTGGTCAATGTCGATGGAGTACGGGCAGAAAAACAGTGATAAGAAGCAGTTTATTTCTAGTCTGAATTACCGTTTCTAAACTTATATTTTGATTGCCTTTAAATAGATAAGGGGCTCTTTATAAGAACCCCTTGCATTACAAAATCAACTAAGCGTAATTGATTTATCTAATTTCTACTTATTAGAAAGTAACTTTAGCACCTAGTAGGGCTTTAAGTTCTTCGTTTAGAGTGAATGCTTTGCTCACGCCAACGTAAGTTTTGAAGTAGCTTGTTGCTTGGTAGCCAAGGTCAAGAGCTGCTTTGTTGCTGTCGTCAGTTGCTGAATCAAATTTAACGCTTGTGTATGTACCAGCAAGAGTTAATTTTTCAGTAAATGCGTAAGAAGAAGCTAGTTCGTAACCTTGGAAGTCGTCACCGAATTGAGAACCATCTACATACAATGCGCCAACGTATAGTTGATCAGTTAGGTCTGAACCCAAGCTTAATAGAAGGTTATCGCTGTCTTTAGCTTTGAAGCCATCGTGAGTTTCTTTCGCATAACCAGCACCTGCTTTAAGCATACCGAAGTCGTAGCTAGCAGAAAGGCCGTAACCTTTGTCGATAGTAGTGCCAGTATTATCTGTATCAACTGTTTCGCCACCGCCATTTAGCGCTGCGTTAACAGTTAAATCACCGTAGTTACCAATATAAAGAAGTTGGTTGTCAGCACGGTCAGCAGTAACAGACTTACTTGATGCTTCAGCACCGTAAGTATTTAGGATATCGGTGTAGTTAGTAATTTGAACTAGTGCGCCATCGGTTTTACCGTATTGCAGTTCATTATTGTCATTACCAACAGCAACGTACAAGTAACGTGTATCGTTAGAGTTATTTTTTGTGAACTCTTTTTCTACAAAACCGCGAGCAAATACGTCTTCTGTGATTTGAGTTTTAGCTTCAAAGTTTAGACGAGCACGAGATTGGTCTTCTTGTTTTTCGTTTGCTTTATTATCTTTGCCTTGATCTGAAAATTGGCTGCGAGCCTCAACACGGCCGCCCATATTAAAAGCAAGGTTGTCGCCTTTATAGATGTCAGCAGCATTCGCACTAGCGGCAAATGCAGAAGCAATAGCAATAGCTGTTAGGGTCAGTTTTTTCATTTTTTAACTTCCTTGAGTATCTGATACAAATAGAGTGATTTAGTTCAGAGCCACAAGGTTATAATATTTTATGAGACTAATATAAGGTGCATAAATAGAATCTAATATTGAATAATTAGCTAGGTGATTAATTTCACTTGGTAAAGTTGCATATATAAAAGTGCTTAAACTGTAACCAACTGATTTGTTTTTATTATTTCATATTGAATGACTAATAGGATGATGTGGAATATAGGTTTTCAAATACTACTTACCATTTATTCTGTAAAGAGCATGATGACTGAATAGTCATTTTTCAAGGAGTTGTAGAACATCTAAATAGCGGCGAAATTTGGTTTAGCGTCTGTGTTTTTTAAGTGGCAAGTGGATAATTTTGTTGAATATCCTCATAAAATAAAGGCTATTTGTATAATCATATGACAAGTAGAGCATTAGTTTGTTGTTGTCAGAGGCTTTAGCGTTGGTATTGTCATTGTGCCTTAGAAAATAGGCCAAAGTGAGATTCTGTGATCTGCCCCCTTTTCAGGAGGCAATACAACGCATCGTTATTTAGTCGGTTGACTCTTTTTAGATATCAGTCTTGTTTCGCAAAGCCAGCTTTATAGTGCATTACTGTCTCGTTCTAGTTTAATTTTACACTCTTTATCTATCGCCAGTTTTGCCTGAGTAAAGCCTTTGGTCGGAAATGTTCCGGTAATGTTCATATCAGAGGTGATGACAACAGGTTGCTGCTGACTTAGCGCATTTAATAAAAAGGCTTTTCCGGCAGGGTTTTTTGCACGATATGTACGGGTATTGCGATTAACTTTGCTGACGTATTTAAAGTGAACGTCTTGCCCATTGACGTTAAAAATCCCACTAATGCGGTTGCTATAAAAAGGACCAGTAATAAATACCTCGCCTTCACAGTCTGTTGGATTGTTACTGTAGGTCGCCATGTAGTTAAGATCGCCTTTTTGCTGTTGCTCATTCCATCCTACATTTTTGACAGTCCCAGTCCCATGATAGTTCCATTGCTCGCTAGCTAGCCACGCTTGCTTTTCATCTGAAAAAGAAGCTGGGCTATTAACCTTATGCTGCGTTATTAATAGGCTATCTGTTTGTGAGTTAGTTTGGTCTATCTGTGCTTGCTGGTCTGTGTTTGTTTCAAGTTGGCTATCATTGGGTGTGTGAAGAGTACTGCTACAACCTTGAACAAGTAATAGTAGTGAACCAATAAGTAGAGGCGATTTAATCATGGAATCTTCCTTGGCAGAGTAATGCTGGTATTAGCCTATGATAAAACTTATTTTTGCTTATAAGGTTAGGGGCGTGTCCATTTTGTTTGATTTTCTTGTGTGTTTCTTGTCAGCGCAATGAAAACTGCGTTCTGTATAGCGAGAATCGGGGGCGATAGATAAATCGATGCTAAGTTTTCTTGAGCCTCGCACTGGCATTGTCTACAATGAGCGACTCTATCTATAATTCAGGTCATGAACATGAGCGACACGAACGCAAAGCCAACTCTTCCGGATCATCTTTCTGGTAATTCACGTAGCCCACATTTTGTGGAAGAGTGCTTTCATCATCAAATTGGTATTCGACTAAACGGTAAAGAGCGTACTGATGTTGAAGAATACTGCATCAGTGAAGGTTGGGTAAAAATCCCTTCACCTAAAGCATTAGATCGTCGTGGTCAACCTATCTTGATTACACTTAAAGGCACTGTAGAAGCTTACTACGTTTAAGTTAACGTCTCTTTAGTCATAAAATAGAAAACGCACAAAATCAGCTGATCTTGTGCGTTTTTTTTGTTATCAAATCGAGTCTGTAATGAGAATTTGGGGTCAGATCAATGTTTTTGTAGGTAATCGAACTTTAAGCGCAAACACTCTTTAGGCACCTCAATTCTTTGCTAAATTTAAGGTAAAGGTGTATTAGGTAGTGTTAATGTACCAGAAAAAGTAAACATCGCCATCTTGTGCATCTTAAGTGTGACTTTCTAATCAGAGACACTGGAGATGATTATGAATAAATCAAGAATTGAGCGAACAACCATGAATACAATAGGCTTAGTTGTCTCCAGTCTATTCTTAGCTGCCAGTGCTCACGCAGCGATAATTCAAAATTCTAATCCTAATACACTTGCCGATGCTTTTATTGGCGATTGTGGCGTGCCTGGTGAGTTGACGGCCTGCATTGGTGGTTGGAATCTAGATAACATTGATATCACCTTAAAATATGAAGATGGTATCGAGTTTGGTTCATTTGATAAGCCGACAGGCACTTACTCATTAATGACTTATGGTGATTATTTTGAAAGTTCTGTGTTGGGTGAAGATAATCAACCTTTAGCCAGTATAACCGGCAAAGACTGGCCGATTGGTGAGCCTAATGCTATAAAAATAGTCAATGACGATCTCAGTGTGTCACATGGTAAGCCACAAAACTGCATTATTGGATCATCATTTTTAAGCGCGGAAGATTCCGAGGTAGAAGACGCAAACCTTCTTGATTCCACTCATCCACAACCAGTCATTTGCTCTAGCACCTTTCAAACTCACAAAAGATTTAAAGTGGCGATGTTACCCGATTCTGTAGAAGACATTACTGAAGGTGAGGGGCATGGTATCGATTTGGTATTTAATGTCACTGATGATGGAAATGACGCTTTAAGATCATACCAAGTGTTTAGCAAAATCAACAATTATACAGGTAAGCGTTTAGGTGGTTTTAAACTCATTATTGGAACAGGTAAAGGAAGTGCCTTTGTCTCTGCCAGTGAGCAAGGTATTACTGATAGGCTCCATCTTTCTTTAGGTAAGGGAGAAGGTGGCTCTGGTGGGCAGGGGAATTTAACTTATGATGGTTCTGATCTGTTTGAATCACACAAACTTGCCACGTTCTCACACGGTTTATTTGGCGCTCCAGACAAGCATTTTACCGACAATGGCTTTTTTGATGAGCGAACTGCCGGTTATGAAGTCGAGCAAGGCTGTGTTTCTGATGCCGCTGATGCATGCCCAACGTTTGCCAATCCATTGTTTACAGAAGTGACATTAATCCAAACGGATATGATTGCTTCTACGACTGCTCTTGAGAGTAATTACCATCAAACAAGCGCAGAAACAGAAGGGCAAGGGCTACCATTTGGTGAATGGTTGCCGTCAAAATGGGAACCTAGCGCTGTATTCTTTGACGATGATAGCAATCCAGAAACTGATGCGTCTCTAATGGCCTGGTGGGATGGTACGAATTGGCGCGGAAACTATGATGACGGATTTATGGTCATTGATCAGGCTGAGATAGATTGGCTAGCGGCAAATCCTTATGGATTATACGAATTGGGTGGCATTGAGGATGTACTTAATTTAGGTATCAATTACATTGTTAAAATCGGTGACGGTATTCCAGATGGCGCGTTTACATTGCGTATTATTCCGATGGTAGCCGCAAACCAAGCGAGTCCAAGTTGGTGTACTGGCATCTTTGGCGGTTGTTATGAGCCGCCTTATGGGGCAGTAACGACAGCTGATGAGTCTATTATTGAAGCCGATGAAGCTGAGGCTATAGCACCTGAAGTAAGCAAAGGTGGTGGTTGTACTGTGAGTAAAGGCGGCCGCTTAGATCCTATGTTGTTTATTCTATTTATGATTGCGTTAGCACATGTCGTTTATAAGCATTCTTATACCCCCGCTAAAGCAAAATAAGACTGATTAAAGAGGCGCTTGTGCATAATTGATACCGGCTGTAGGTCGGTATCTTGATCATAGGAGAGTCGAAAGTGTCTGTGAAAGGTAGGATTAAACTCTCGGATTTTCCTAACGGTCTTTTAGGTGGTTTAGATTTGAAAAATCATAAGGTGTACTTTGAAGATCACCAGTTTAGGTTTGCGTTATGCTTTGGTGTCGCGTTGTATTTATTATGGTTTTTCGGTTTTTTGGCCAATATTCAAAGTGATATCCATAGCCATAGTCAAAGCTATGTGCTCAGTCATCTGTTGGTACTGATTATCTTATCGCCAGTGATTGAGGAGTATGTGTTTAGAGGTATGCTTCAAGGGCGATTATTGGCACTTCGTTGGGGGATGCAATATCTATGTAGTCAAAGAGCCTACAAAATTAGCTATGCCAATCTGATAACATCGTTGATCTTTGTCGCGTTTCATTTTATTAATCAATCGCCATTGTGGGCATTAAGTGTGTTCATACCCTCATTAATATTGGGTCATTTTCGCGAGCGCTATGGCAGTATTTCTCCTGCTATCGTTCTACATGTTTTTTATAATGCTTTGTTTTTTATATTTCCTCTATTTGAAGCGAGGTTAAGTTAACAGCCATAAAAAACGCCCAAAGCGAATGACTTTGAGCGTTTATGTTCGTGAATAACCTCATCCTAGCGGATGATAGTGATTACTCTTCGATTGCTTTTTGAATCGCTGGGCTGATTTGACGTTTACGTGACGTTACGCCATCAAGAGTCAGCATGTCTTGGTTAAAGTCAGAGTTGAAAGCGACTTTTAGTACTTCTTTCTCTGCGTTGTCTACCCACAATAGGTTGGCACGTTTGTGCTGAGTATCAGTGATAGAGAAGAATAGGTAATCTAAACCTTGAGTTTCTTTATACTCTTTCATTGCTTTATGCAGCTCATCTTTACGTTCGATTAGCTGATCTGCTGTTAGAGTTTCAGCCACACCGATACCGACTTTCTTACCACCAAATTCAAAGTTTTTGTAATCCATAGTTAGGATGTTAGACGCTGAAAGATGGCTAAGATCAGATTTGGCAATCAGCATTTGTTGGCCAAAATCATTGATGTCATTAACACCGGCTACTTTTGCAAGCTTGTTAGCAAGCTCTTTGTCGTAGTCTGTTGTTGTTGAAGATTGGAAAACAACCGTATCAGACAAAATTGCGCCAAGACCGACACAAGCAACAGACTTAGGCAGTTCAACGTTTAGTGTTTGCGCATTTGCTGCCAAAATAGTGGCCGTCGATCCCCAACCGCGAATGTCCATAGACACTAACTGAGGTGCATTAACTGGCGCGCCGCCAATAGCGTGGTGATCAATGATAGCCACAAGAGATTCAGGTTTCACTGTTGGAGCAAGTTGAGTTCTTTGGTTAAAGTCAACTAGCGCAACTTGGTAGTTTGAGTAGTCTTTAACTACTTCAGGAGCTTTCTCGTTACAGTAGTTAAGAACGAATGTCGTTTCTGGATTAATCTCTTCTGCAGCCGTTGCCTTACCGCCATAGATATGAGCTGCCACAATTGCAGATGCAACTGAATCTGTATCTGGGCTCATGTGTCCAACCCAAACTAGGTTATCTGTTTTGTTATTTGCTGGTTGGTATAAATCAAGTGCAGCGTGAGCTGAAGACATACCTGCAGCAGCAGAAATAATCGCGAGTTTTAGCAGTGTCGGTTTCATAAGATTCTTTTGAGTAAGTTAAATTCTGATGCTGAGATTAAAGAACTGTTGTTGCAGAAAAAAGTCAGAAATATTGTGAAACTATTACAATGAATTATTGTGTAATCAAAGGCTTAGGATGGTAAGTATTCTTAGGTAGTTTTCTTTTTGGCTCTTCTTTATGAGGGTGCTGTATATAAAAACAGTATTTAATGGTTTTCTTTAAATCTCTCATTATTGCTGAGAAAAACGCAATTATATTAATATCAACATGGGAAAATAGTTACAATATTTCAATGGTTTACATATGGTTTCGAGATATTGTAGATAAGTGAGGTTAGGAATGGGCTAGCAGTCAAAAAGTGAGTTAGACCATGGTATGAATGTTCAAGTTTACGGAGAACAAATCGATTATGGATATTAATCAAATTGCGACTTTCTTAGGTTGGTGTACCACCATAAATATAGGCATGTTGATATTTGCCACGACGTTTTTATTCCTGTTTAAAGACTTCACTATGAGTGTTCACAGCAAAATTACAGGTGTCAGAAGATCCCATCTACCTACATTGTATTTCTCCTACTTGGCTAATTACAAAGTAGGAATACTGCTGCTAAATTTGACGCCCTATATCGTATTAAAATTGATGTTTTAGTCTCGCCTGCTACGCACTAATATCTAGCATGTAAATTTTTCCTAACCAATGACTCATTGGCTTTAGTTATGCGCGTAGTTTATATCACTTATCAATACTAATGATTTCATTTGTCCACTAAAAGTCATCTATACTCTTTTCATAGGAGCAGGCAAACGCCGCTATCAACTTCAATTTATTGAGAATATTATGAAAAAATTAGTACTCGCAACAGTTATCGCATTCAGTGTTTCATCTGGCGTATCAATTGCAGCAGATATGGAAACTCAACATTTTATTCCCGTGACAAAAGCTAACTTTGCTCATGCAGAGACGGCTCGTATGTATCGAAATTGGATGAATGGCGGCGCAAATAAACAGTTTGCGATTTTGGAAAATCTGCCACCGCGCGGCAATAAAGCACCAACGGTACAGATGAATGACGATACCTTATACGGTGTTGCGATTTTAAAAGCAGTTGACGGTAAAGTGACTTTCCAGATTCCTGACACTGATAACTATTTATCTGTGCAAGTCATTACAGAAAACGGTCATGGCGAGCATTTAATTGTTGAAGATGGCGTGCATACGGTCAACGTGACAGACACAGAAACGGCGTTTCTAATTTATCGCTCAGGGCTAGAAAATGGCATTGAGCAATCAAGAGAGGCACTGCACGCGGTTGATGTTTCGTTCTTTAACTTTGCAACAGATTACGTACTGCCTAAATATAACTTCGATGAAGTGGACCAAGAGGTCTGGAAGCGTAAGCGCATTGTAGATGATATCGTCGAAGAGACAGGTAAGTTTACTTACACATTCCCGCGCACGCCAAGTGAAGTGACAGATCTACAGCAGTGGAACTTAGAAAATGCAGCAGGTTGGGGCGGCGCTTCACCGGTGGCGAATGAAGGCAACAAGTATGTGAACTCTCCATTCATTAATGCGGATAAATGTGTCACCACAACGTTTGAAGATCCTAAAAATACCTTCTTTACTTCAGTTACCGCGTACGACTCAGAGAAATACCTGATTGAAGGTGCGGTGGCGGTAAACTCATACACATGGGATAAAAATAAAGATGGCACGGTAACCATCTCATTTAATTGTGGCGCTGATGCCATCAATAATATTGACACGTCAGCTTATGATGGTGACTTTACGATTACGACACGACATTATGGCGCAACTCAGCAAGTGATTGATTCTGAATATGATTTAATCATTAAAGAGTTAAAAGAACAAAATTAATCTTATTGTTACGATGAGCGAACCCATAGTACTAGGGCAGTCTAAGTTGAGTTATTAATTTGACTTGGCTTGGACTGCTTGATTAAGCAAAGGGATAATATTAGTGAAAACGAGTGCCTTAATAGCAATCTTAGCTTTAGCAATGAACAGCACATTAGCAAATGCTAAAGCAGATGACGTTGATATGTCAGATCCCACAGCGGTGTACTCAAGTGTTGGTATTTATTTGAGCTCCAACTACACCGAAGATAACGATCCTTTAGTGGATGCTTCTGTTGGATTTGGTTGGGGAAATAATCTTCTCTCCATCGAAACAAAAAGTGGTATGGATGCGATAAATGGTCGATACGCCAAAATGGGTCTGTACAAAGGGCTGGGTTTATATGTCGATGCTACCTACCAATTTGAAGACAACGATGAGTCAGCATACGCGCTCAATGTTGGTGGTATATATGCACTAAAAATTAATGAGACTCTTCAATTTTATCCTATTGCAACAGTGGGTTACGGGGATGCACTATCTGAAAATGATCGTATAGACAGACACAGTATGTTGTATACCGTTGGTACTTATTCACGAGTGCAATTGGGGAAGGGCTGGTCGCTAGGAGTTGATCCTTTCTACACCTATGCCGACGGCAATCATATCTCGACCTCAATTGTGTCTTTAGATACCTTCGTCTCCTATCAAGTGAAAACCCACCAATTTAGAGTTGGCGCGGAACATTCTTGGGCATCAGACATAAGAGATGACACTGACGGCAGCATCTATGCAAAATACAAATTTGCATTTTAGAGTGAGCAAAATCAATTAGGTTGGCATTTAGGCTAAAAAAGGATGCTGCTAAGGCTAGGCTTTATTGCAATTGGGAAAGTCTCTTTCTTATGATGATCATAAAGATCCACAATAAAAAATCCATGTGTACCGAATACTCATGGATTTTGACACCAATAAAGGTTCGGTCAACGGATCTTCTTCATCTTAACTGATCGGCATTATCCCCCTTAGTCAGGGGGATAAAACATCTAACAAGCTGTAATCGTATGGCTCCTGCTTACCAGTATTATTGCCATAACAACATCGCAATTAAGGTTAACGCACCAATACAAGCTATATTGAGGATAATTCCGACTCGCATCATTTCTTGCTGTTTTATATGACCAGAGCCAAACACAATGGCGTTTGGTGGAGTCGCAACAGGGAGCATAAAGGCGCAAGATGCGGCGACGGCAATAAGGACTGATAAAACTACTGGTGACATACCAAATACTTCGGCAACAGTAGCAAAAATAGGAATTAACAATGCTGCACTAGCGGTGTTACTTGCAAATTCTGTAAGGAAAACAACGAATAAAGCAACAGAGGCAATAATGAAGATTAAGCCAAAGTCTGCGACTAAGTTGCTTAGAGAATTAGCTAAAAAGACACTGGTACCGGTTGCTTTTAATACATTACTAAGGCAGATCCCACCGCCAAACAAGATCAAAACACCCCAATCAGCGGTTTTTTCAATATCTTTCCAATGAACGACACGAGCGAAGCTCACCAGTACAATCGCGACTAAGGCAATAATAGTGTCAAATCTTGATATACCACCAAGCATTGCATTTATAGGTTTACTAAAAATCCAAAAAAACACAGTTAGTGCAAAGATGGATAAGGTGACGATTTTGCCTTTGTCCCAAGCTATCGGTTCTCGATTCAGCTCAAAAGTGCCCTTTAAGTTGGGCTTAAGAGCTAAATATAATGTTGCGATGGCGATGGGTAATAAAATTATTGCAGCTGGTACACCAAAGCTCATCCACTCAGTAAAAGTAAGCCCTACCTCTGCAGCCGCAATTGCGTTTGGAGGAGAACCAACAACGGTTGCGATGCCACCAATACTGGCACTGTAAGCAACACCCAATAAAACAAAGACATAGGTCTTTCGTTCTTTGTCGGCATCGACTTTACTTAATATGCCTAGAACCATAGGCAGCATCATCGCAGCGGTTGCAGTATTGCTAATCCACATTGATAAGCCAGCTGTGACACCAAAAAGCATGAAAACCGCAGTACGCATTTTTCCTTTAGCAAAAATAAGCACTTTATCAGCAATGACTTTATCTAGGCCTTGAACATGCATAGCTGCAGCCAATGCGAAGCCACCAAGAAATAGGTAAATGATTGGGTTAGAAAAATTACCTAACGCGGTTTGTGTATCGAAAATATCGAATATGACCGCAAGAATAGGAATAAGTATTGCCGTAACAGTGACATGTAAAGCTTCAGTTAACCAAAGTATTGCTACAAAGCTTAAGATGCAGAGACCTAAGACAACGTGATGTTCAAAAGGGAGGGTGTTGTATAGAGCAAAAAATAGAACAATATCGGCTAAAATAATAAGACTATTTTTGTTCAACAGCCATTCTCTTGTATTGCGGGGTAGTGGAATATTGTCATTTCGATTCATATAGTTCCTCACAAACGATGTTTAAGTTGCTCTATGAATGAGTATTTTTTAAGAGATCCATTACTGTAGAGCGACTGCTTTATGGTTAATTAATGATCACATGTTTCAATCATGTTTTATATGAGCATATTGTAAACTTGTTAACCATGTCGTATGTAAGGTTAATTTGTTGTTATTAAAGTGAGGGTTGCCCTATCAATCAAATGATCTGACTATTATCAATAAATGAGATGGGATGGAAAAAGCAAAACATAACACATTAGCAATTGGTGGCGGTTATCGTTCGTTTCAAGTCTACATTTGGCGCTTGAGCAGAGTAAAATTTGAGAGCTTAAAAAGAGAATAGTGAATGTTGAACATCAGCATTTAGCCGAAATTTAGGTACAAAAAAGGCTCAAAATAAAATGAGCCTTTTTTACGTTGTTACTTGTTGGCTATGTTTAATTACTTTTTACGACAAAATTCGCAACGTAACCACATAGATTGTCCATCTACTTTACCTGAGAACAACTCAACGTCATCTTGCGCAAGGCTGATGTTTCTTACCATTGTGCCTATTTTAACGACCATTGAAGACCCCTTAACAGGTAGGTCTTTGATGATAGTGACCGTGTCACCTTTTGCTAGTGGTGCACCGTGGCAATCAACGTGTTTTTTACCGTCGTTTTCCATGCCAGTCTCAGCCCAAAGCTTAGTTTCTTCTTCCATGTACATCATATCTAGAAGGTCTTGAGCCCAAGCTTCAGTACGTGCTAGGCGAGTAAGTTGACGCCATGCTAGTACTTGTACTGGTGCTTCTTGGCTCCACATGCTGTCGTTTAGGCAGCGCCAGTGGTTCACATCCATTTGATCCGCATCTTCAACTTGAGTACGGCAGGTATCACACAAAAGAGCACCGTGATCGACGGTTGCTTGAGAGTGAGGTGCTACAGCAAAAGGTTGTAGATCGTTCGTTGCGCCGCAAAGTTCGCATTTATCGCCGCTACGTTGGCGCAATGTTGATTCAATAGACATGTATTAACCTTGTTTATCTCGTGTAATTGGCGACATTATCCATATTTCGGCCCTCTAATGAAAGTAGAACCCGAACAATGTCACTGTAAGCTGTGTTTGCAAGGCGTTAATTACGCTTGTAAATGGACTCAGCTCAGGATATTGGTGTTAACTCGCACTGCCACAATTAGGCTTTTGTCCGGTATATATCGGTAAACTGGCCGCTTTTGCGGTTAAGTCCTTGATTCGAGTATCGTGAGAGGGATGGGTTGATAGCAGCTCTGGCGTTTGATTGCCTCCAGAGGCTTTTGCCATGTTTTTCCACAACTCGACACTTTGATAAGGGTCAAACCCAGCTTTTGCCATTAATTCTAGTCCAACAATATCCGCTTCACTTTCCTGAGTACGGCCATAGGGTAACAAAACACCATATTGAACACCCACGCCCATTAGCGCCATGATTTCGTTGCGATAGTCTTGGCTTTCTAAAGCAATGTTACTAATTTGCAATCCAGTATTGGCAAGTTGTGCATGGGACATACGCTCATTACTGTGATCGGCAAGTACATGAGCAATTTCATGACCAATGACGGTTGCTAACTGATCTTGATTTATAGCGACCTTCAACAACCCCGTATAAACGCCAATTTTACCTCCAGGTAAAGCAAATGCATTTACTTGCGGGCTATCAAATACCACAATTTCCCACTGGCTGAAGCTCCCTTGGATCGGTACATAATCTAAGATGGCTGTGGTAACACACTGTACATACGCATTGGTTTTATTATCTTTGCTGATATTCAGCTCAGTTTTCATCTCCTCAAATGACTGGCTTCCGAGGCTGGACATTTGAGTATCAGAAAATAGTACCACTTGATTTCTACCCGTTGGAGAGGTGGCACAAGCGGTAAGTATGATGGTCGATATGGCTGAAAGTAATGCTGCTTTACATCGCATACAATGATAGTCCTTATTTATCTTTGCGAGATGATTGCTTCTCAATAGCTTCAAGTGTGGTTCAAACGAAGAAATTTGCACGTAAGATTGAAAAAACTAGACATAAAAGAGTTAAAAAAGAATAAGATACTAGAACTAAAAGGCATTAATGGAGCGAGAGTGATGAGTATTTGGAAACGTGAACTGTGTCTAGAGTCGTTAAATGAGTCATCTAAAAATACGCTTATAGAGCACTTAGGCATTATTTACACTCAAGTATCAGAAAACTCTCTGTCGGCCACCATGCCAGTCGCGCCCATAACCCACCAACCTTTAGGCATGTTACATGGCGGAGCATCGGTGGTGTTGGCT
The DNA here is from genome assembly GCF_001676025.1 of Vibrio sp. UCD-FRSSP16_30. Taxonomy (GTDB): domain Bacteria; phylum Pseudomonadota; class Gammaproteobacteria; order Enterobacterales; family Vibrionaceae; genus Vibrio. Next base: position 12,347 of record NZ_LZFW01000046.1, on the reverse strand, counting down.
GAGTCTCTAGGTTCACTTGCTGCCAATTTTTGTTGTGATCTTGATAGCTACTGTGTGGGATTGGAGATTAATGCCAATCATATAAAAGCAGTACGTTCTGGTGTTGTGACGGGCGTTGCCACTCCAGTACATTTAGGGCGCAGTACACAGCTATGGTCCATTGAAATAAAAGATCAAAGCGGCGCATTGGTGTGCATTGCTCGACATACGGTTATGGTTAGACAAGGCGGAAAAAAGAAGGGTAATTCATGACTTTAGATTTTGAATTAGGAAAAATTGTTGTTACTCCTCATGAGCTAATGATTCGTTTTGAAGGAGCGCAGCGCCTAACACTAGAAGCTCAAACGGATGCGATTTCGCTGATGGGCCAAGTGCTGGTGGTCACCGATTCACAAAGTCGTTTTTCTCTTAAACTAGAAGCGGAAACGATTAAAGAAATTTCACAAGTTACTGGCATTCCAATCACGTAAAATCACTTGAGTTCATGCTAAAATGAGGAAATGTTATTTTCTTTTTGAAACTGGAATTTCCTCTTTATGAGTAGCCCTCGCCTTAGAACTCAGTTTGAAACCTTATTTGAACACTTTAATGGTCAAGATAGCGATACCCAAATAGAAGATATTACCGACATTTTGTTCTGTACTCGTCGTAATGCTCGTATCGTGCTAAATAAACTGACTGAAGAAGGTTGGATAGAGTGGCGACCATCGGCAGGGCGAGGCAAACAGTCTCAGCTTATTTTCAAACAGAACCGACAAGATGTTGGCGAAGGACTGGCAAAACGCTACCTTGAAGAGGGACGTATTGGGCAAGCACTACAAGTACTTAATCAAGATGCTAACCGCTTAACTCAGGTGATTCAAGATTACCTTGGCGTGCAAAATCGTCAGGGGCAACAGGTATTAAGGCTCCCTTATTATCGTCCTTTGGCCACACTTAATCCCAGTAAACCTCATCGACGCTCTGAACAAAACATCATCCAACAAGTCTTTAGTGGCCTAACCCAATTAGATGAAGATGATCAATTAATTCAAGATCTTGCTCATTCTTGGGAAAATATAGACGGCAGCCATTGGCGGTTTTACCTAAGAGCTAAGGTGCGTTTTCATAACGGCGCATTATTGGAAACAGAGCAGGTCGTTTCTCATTTACAAACACTGTCTAAATTGCCTATGTTTGCGCATATCGAGCAAGTTTCCACACCTTCTCCATTAGTCATTGATATAGAACTGAGCCGTCCTGATTTTTATCTCGATGTATTACTTGCTGAAACAGTGGCTAAAATAATACCGCCCAACAGTGGTGATATTGAAGATTTTGATCGCTTGCCATCAGGAACGGGCCCTTATCGTGTTGCCGTTAATGATGATAAGAGGTTGATTTTAGAAGCGTTTGATAGCTATTTTGGCTTTCGTCCGCTGGTGGACAGAGTAGAGGTGTGGGTGATTGATGAAATACATTCCAGTATTGTTTATCCAAGTTTGTCACAGCCCAATATTCCCAAACAAAGAACCGATGATGAAGTTGCGCTTGATCCAGGTTGTACCTACATCGCGGTTAATCAGCGTAGCGGGCTAGGACAAGACCCAAAGTGGCAACATTATTTCGCTTCTAAATTGTCGACATTTAACTTGTTTGAGCAGTTAAGTCAGGAGTCGATAGTCGAGCTTGGTCTATTACCGGCACATGGTATAAGGCCGGGTTGGTATCACAGTCAGCCTGCGCCAAAACACGCACCACCAGCTAATAAAACAGTGAGCATTGCTTATCATAGCGAGCATCCCGTATTTCCGACCTTAGCCAAGGCTATCGCAAGCCTGTTAAAGCAAGATGGTTTGTCGGTGCAGTTTATTCGTTACGAGCATGTGCCTGATGATATTGAAGCGATAGATTTGTGGATCAAGCCCATGGGACTTGGCAATCACAGAGAAGACACGTTACGTGGCTGGATTCTTGGTTACAGTGACATTGAACCTTTAAGTAGCACATCCCAATTTGAGCACGTACATGGCTTAATTAAACAGTGGCAACAACTGCCAAATGAAGCGTTTCCTGCGCGAGAAATTGGTCGATATTTAGTGCAAAACCATCTCATTATCCCCATGTTCCATTGCTGGCTTGGGGTGAGTAAAGATCAGTGTGGCGCGCTGCAAAATGCAAAATGCAATGCGCTTGGCTGGTTTGATTTTTCTAAGGTGTGGGTGATGCCTGAACATCCTAAACGGCAGTAAGTGCCTGTTAATCTACTAATTAATAGATGAGTTACTTAAGCTATTGTTACTGAAATTATTGCTAGTGAATCATTATTAATATACTTTCATAATAGTTGCAGCTCATAATGCGATTCATCAACTGAAGTCTAGCTTATGTATGTCAGGTCGCGGCTGTGTCGCGCTTAATTAATAAGGATACGAATGAAGGTATTTTCAAATAAACTTGCGACAGTGATATTAACTGCGGGTATTTTTACTTGTAGCACTAGCTTTGCTATGCCGGTTAATCCACCGCCAACACCTGAAACCTTTATTAATCAAACACGTTGTGGCGGATACGCGGCATTCTTAACAAAAGACGCCAATCTTGCCCAATATCAAAGCCATATGTACAAGTATATTCAGCGAGCAAAGACAACGGCATTAGCGCTTAATGAGGGGATGAGTGAGGCTGAAGCCGTGCTTACCGCCACATCAGAAGTCAGCCGTCAATTAGGTTGGGAGCAAGCAAACGCATTTTATGCGGGTGATGCACAACAGCACACCGCGCACTTGATTGAGCAATATACCGCCGAGTGTATTTAACTTACTGTGATTGGTATAACTACCACTCTATCTATTATTGTTTAATAAAACCTGTTGATGTGCTTAGGATGAACAGCTTAAACATAAGCCTTTTTGGTCATTACTTGGCGGTAATGACCAATGCTCATCGCAGTGATGAGTGATAAAGGGATTAGCCAATACCTCCATCCATTTCTCAATTACTGCAAAGTCTCCCTTTTCTACTAATTCGATAGCTTCTTGCGCAAGATGCGTTCTTAGAATGTATTTAGGATTGACCGATTGCATTGCCTTTTGGCGTAATTGATCATCGTTATAATCCATTTCTAAGCGAGTTTTATATCGCAATAGCCAATGCTTAAATGTTGGCTTATCAAGCTGATTGGTTAGTGGTGCAGACCAAAGCGTGCACTCAGTTTCGGAAAGAAGTCGCAGAGTATGATGAAAATCGAGCTCTAATTTCTCCATTAACGATAATGCTTCGCTAATGAGTTCAGGATCGCCGGGTTGATCGCTTTGCAAACCAAAGCGTGCTTTCATTAGTTGGCGGTATTCTGATTGTAATAGGGTTGGGTAATCGGCAAGTGATTGCTCTAATTGATCTTTATCTATTAAGTTTGACAAGGCGTAACCAAGAGCGGAAAGATTCCACTGCGCAATACCGGGCTGCTTATCAAAAGCGTAGCGACCACTGTAATCACTATGATTACAAATGTATTTGGGATTATAGCTATCGAGAAAGGCAAAAGGCCCATAATCAAAAGTCAGCCCAAGTATCGACATATTATCAGTATTCATCACCCCATGGCAGAAGCCATAAGCGTGCCATTTGGCAATCATAGTGGCGGTTAAACTGACTACTTGCTGAAAAAACTGAGGGTACTTATCTTGAGTATCCTCAATTGATGGCATGTGCCATTGGATAACATAGTCGGCGAGTTCTTTTAGTTGTTGATGTTGCCCGCTATAAAATAGGTATTCAAAATGACCAAATCGAATATGACTAGGGGCGACGCGCAATAAGGTTGCCGCAAATTCGACCTGTTCTCTTTGAACTTTAGTGCCAGAGCCTAATATGGCGAGAGCTTGAGTGGTCGCAATACCAAGTCCTTGCATAGCCGCGCTGATGAGATATTCACGCACGCTTGAACGTATGACGGCTCGCCCATCGCCTTGGCGAGAGTAGGGCGTAAGTCCGCTGCCTTTTAGATGAAAATCCCACTTCTGATTGTTTGAGTCAATGATTTCGGTGAGCAATAAGCCTCGTCCGTCCCCAAGATCAGGATTATATTGACCAAATTGATGACCAGTATATTTCATGGCGGTAGGTTGCCATTGCTCTAGGATACTTTGCCCAGATAATAGCGCGGTTAAATCATCATTATTGCTGCTCGCCATATCAATACCTAACTGACTGGCCAGCGAATGATTGACATGAATAAGGTAGGGGAACTGCAGCGCGCTAGGATAGAGGGTTGTACCAAACGTTGAGCCTAGATCGGCATAGGTGTGGCAATAGTTAAGTTGATCTAGGGCTTTCATTATATATCCTATAGATGACTCGTTTACATGTGTGACAGCGTCACTAGTTGCTGAGTGTAAGGGTGTTTAGGCGTTTCAAAGACTTGTTTGGTTTGACCATATTCAATCACTTCGCCAGCTTTGAGCACCATCGTATCGTGACACAAAGATCGCACCACATTAAGATCGTGACTAATGAATAGATAGGTTAGACCATATTTCAGCTGAAGGTCTTTAAGTAACTGTAATACTTGTGCTTGTACTGTGCGATCCAGTGAAGAGGTTGGCTCATCTAATAAAATAAATTCGGGTTTGAGAATTAATGCGCGGGCAATGGCAATGCGCTGTCTTTGTCCACCGGAGAACTCATTAGGATAGCGATAGCGTGTCTCGCAATCTAATCCTACTTCTTGCATCACCCGACAAATCTCTTGATCAATTTGCTGATCGTTTAAGTACTCTTCCTCTAAGGTCTGTTGATTTAAATGCGGATGAACTCGCAACCCTTCCCCAATAATTTGCGCAACTGACATTCTCGGATTAAGCGCAGAGAAAGGGTCTTGGAACACCACCTGCATTCGCCTTCTTAATGGCAGCATTTGCTTTCTGTCTAATGCCGAGAGTTCCTGCTCATCAAATACAATTCCACCTTCGCTGTTGATTAAGCGCAGGATGGCCATACCGGTGGTGGATTTTCCAGAGCCACTTTCGCCCACTAATCCAAGAGTGTGTCCCTTTTTAAGGGTGAAGTTAACGCCAGTTACCGCCTTGGTATGATCGATCACGCGCTTAAATACGCCACCGGTAATTGGAAACCACACTTTCAGATCGCTGGCGACGACAAGGGGGGATTGCGTTGCGTTTACGCTGACAGGCGATCCTGATGGATCCGCTTCAATTAACATTTTGCTGTAAGGGTGTTTCGGCGCTTTAAATAGCGTGTCGCAATCTGCGGTTTCGACAAGTTTGCCTTCTTTCATTACGCACACACGACTTGCAATGCGTTTAACAATACTTAGATCGTGAGTAATAAACAGCATTGCCATTCCTAACTCTTGTTGAAGCTCTTTAAGAAGATCAAGGATTTGAGCTTGTACTGAAACATCAAGAGCGGTGGTTGGTTCATCGGCAATAAGCAATTCTGGCTCATTGATCAACGCAAGAGCAATCATTACTCGCTGGCGCTCTCCGCCACTTAATTGATGAGGGTAGGCATTAATTTTTTGCTCAGGATGACGAATACCGACTTTTTTAAGCCAAGTGAGAGCAAGAGACTTAGCTTGATTAGCGCGTAATCCGCGGTGTATTTCAACGGTTTCAACCAGTTGCCGGCCGACTTTATGCAAAGGATTTAAGGAGACCATGGGCTCTTGAAAAATCATACCAATACGTCCACCTCGTACGCCGCGCATACGTCTCTCAGATAAGGAGAGTAACTCTTCACCATCAAAGTGTATGCTGCCAGTTTGATAGACAGCACTGGCTTTAGGGAGTAGGCGTAAAATTGCATTGGCTGTGACTGATTTACCTGAGCCACTTTCACCGACTAAGGCTAATGTTTCGCCTTTATTTAAAGTGAGGCTAACATTGTAAGTTACTGTTCTTGGGTCATTTTTACCACCAAAGGCGACGGAAAGATTGTCAATGTTAAGTAGTGGCTGACTCATGTGGCTTCCTGCTGTTGGTCTAAAACGGTGAATAGTATAAGTGGTCAAAGTGAATTATTGGTTAATATTCAGACTCGAAATAATGTAAGCAAATGTATACTCAGTAACCAATAGTTGCGAATTAGCTCTCAGTTTTTCAAATAAACTGTGGCTCTATCAAATAAATTAATATATTGTTAATTGTAGTATTTAAATACAAAATTAAATTTTAAAACCCTGTCTTATGACCCCCCATAAATTGACTCAGGAGGCTAAAATGCCAAAAGAAATCTACAAATCAGCTTATAGCCTTGCCAAAGAAGCGGAGCTGCACCTACAACTGGCACAAAAATGCCTACGTTCTTTGGATGCCATTGTGCTTGATACGCTAAGCCAAGCTACAGCTAAGGTTGAATCAATTTCTGTGCAAAACTCGACAAGCCTAACGGCGATGACCGATCTTGCCAACGAACTTAAACAAACCATTGAACGTCTTAAGTTGACTGAGCAAACAAGTTAATACGGTTTTAACTCATCGAATATTGTATTTTAAGAGGCGCTTTATGCGCCTCTTTTGCGTTTAGTCTCTAATATTCTGGTAAGGCTTAAGCCTGTGAATGTGGGTCAAAGGCATCTCGCACCGCTTCACCAATAAACACCAATAAACTCAACATCACCGATAACACCACAAATGCAGAAAAACCCAGCCAAGGTGCTTGTAAATTCGCTTTGCCTTGAGCCAGTAGTTCACCTAAAGAGGGAGAACCGCTAGGTAAGCCAAAACCTAAGAAATCAAGCGACGTTAACGTGGTCACCGAACCCGATAAAATAAACGGTATCATGGTTAAGGTTGCCACCATCGCATTAGGCAACATATGACGACTGATAATGCGTTTATCACTGACACCTAAAGCGTGCGCAGCTTTTACATAATCAAAGTTTCGACAGCGTAAAAACTCAGCCCGCACTACACCGACTAAACTCATCCAGCTAAATAGCACCATAATGCCTAGTAACCACCAAAAATTAGGTTCGACAAAGCTTGATAAAATGATCAGTAAGAATAAGGTTGGCATGCCAGACCACACCTCGATGAAACGCTGACCGATAAGATCCAGTTTGCCACCATAATAGCCTTGGGTTGCGCCAACAATGACTCCGATAACGCTACTTACGATGGTAAGAATAAAGCCAAATAAAACCGATATTCTAAAACCATAAATGACGCGAGCGAGCACATCTCGACCTCGATCATCTGTGCCTAACCAGTTGACGGCGTCAGGTGGTGAGGGAGCAGGTTGGGATAAATCATAGTTTATTGTGTCATAGCTAAATGGAATGATCGGCCAAATGATATAGCCTTTTTCATTAATCAGATCTTTCACATAAGGGTCGGTATAGTCGGCCTCTGCTGCAAATTCGCCACCAAATTCAATCTCTGAATAATGCTTGGCGATAGGGAAATACCAGCCATCATCAAAGCTGATAAATAGAGGCTTATCATTGGCTACAAGTTCTGCCACTAAGCTGACGGCAAATAAAATAGTGAACAGCCATAATGACCAGTATCCACGGCGATTAGCTTTAAATTGCTGTATACGTAATGCGACTAACGGATTCATTTATCGAGCCTCAAAATCAATGCGTGGGTCGACCCATGAGTAGGTAAGATCGGAAATAATACTCAGCAATAAGCCCAGTAAGGTCATGATATAAAGGGAGCTAAATACCACAGGATAGTCTCGCTGAATGGTTGATTCAAAACCAAGCAGTCCAATGCCCTCTAGAGAAAACATCACTTCTATCAGCATGGAACCGGTGAAAAATATGCTGATAAAGGCGCTAGGAAACCCCGCAATAATAATCAGCATCGCATTGCGAAAAACGTGCTTATAAAGAATGCTTTTTTCGTCCAGTCCTTTGGCCCTTGCTGTCACCACGTACTGCTTGTTGATTTCATCAAGAAAAGAGTTTTTGGTTAGCATGGTTAAAGTGGCAAATCCGCCAATCACCATGGCCAATGTAGGAAGCGCTAAATGCCAGAAATAATCGATGACTTTTTGATACCAATTAAGGGAGTCAAAATCTGACGAAACTAGACCACGAAGCGGGAACCAGTCCAAATAATTACCACTGGCAAACACAATAATTAAAATGATCGCAAATAAGAAACCAGGAATAGCGTAGCCGACAATCACTAATGCGCTACTCCAGATATCAAAACGAGAACCGTGATGAATGGCTTTAATGATCCCTAAAGGAATTGAGATCAAATAGATGATCAAGGTGCTCCATAGACCAAGGGAGATTGAAACGGGCAGTCGCTCCACAATGAGATCGATAACATCGCCACCTTTAAACAGGCTTTCACCAAAATCAAAGGTAAGGTAGTTTCTGAGCATTTCAAAATAGCGCACATGGATTGGTTTATCGAAGCCAAACTGCTGCTTAATGGCTTCGATAACTTCTGGATCCATCCCACGAGATCCGCGATAGCCTGTTGTTTGAGCATCATTGCTTGCCGCGCTTAATTTAACCTCTTGACCGCCACCGGTAAAGCGCTCCATCACACCTGAGTCTAAGCCTTCCATTTGTGCAATGGCTTGCTCGACAGGGCCGCCGGGCGCAATTTGAATCACAAAAAAATTAATCGTGATGATCGCCCATAGGGTTGGGATAACAAGCAGTAGGCGTCTTATGATATAAGCTGACATGACACTCTTTGTTTAAATTTATTAACTTGAGATTAAATAAAAGGGGGCAAGCCCCCTTATTAAAGAACGATGTTAGCGACGTTTAGTCGGCAGCTTCTGCGCTTTGTCGCTGTCTATCCACCAAGTATCAAGACCAAGATCGTATTCTGGACGAACATCAGGGCGCGAGAACTTGTCCCAACTGGCGACTCGAAAGGTATCTGAGTGCCAGGCTGGAATGGCATAAAAATTCCAAGTAAGAACGCGATCAAGAGCAGGCCCTAATGCTTTGAGCTTTTCGGGATCAAGTTGATGTGTATCAATTTCATCGGTTAAATAATCGATGGCTTTATCACGCACCCCTGCCTGATTATAAGTACTATCGACAAAGTGGCTGTGCCAAGCAATTTTTAGGTTGGCGCTAGGGTAGGCATTCGCAGAATAAGACGAGAAAATCATATCGTAATCACGCTCGTGCCAACGCTTTAAGTATTGTGTGGTATCAACGGTGCGAATTTTCATGGTGATCCCCAGATTACTGAGGTTTTTCTTGAGCGGATCGGCGATACGTTCTGTCGTGGGACTATAAGCCATTAATTCAAATTCAAACGCCTTGCCGGTTTTGCTGTTGGTGAGCACGCCATTTTTTGTTTCCCATCCCGCTTCTTTTAGTAACTTGATGGCCGTGCGCATTTGCGTTCGTATACGGCCAGAGCCATCACTTTTAGGAGGGGCATACGCATTATCAAATACTCGTGGCGGAATTTGCGCTTTAATCGGCTCTAATATTGCCAGTTCTGCTTTGCTTGGTTTACCGGTTGCTTGATATTCGGTGTTTTGAAAATAACTGCTAGTGCGAGCGTATTGTTGGTAGAACATATTTTTGTTCATCCACTCAAAATCCAACGCATAGGTAAGGGCTTCACGAACCTTAGGATCTTTGAAAATATCGCGCTCGGTGTTATAGATAAAACCTTGCATGCTTTGCGGCAATTGATGGGGGATTTCTTCTTTAAGGATATAACCTTTGTCAAAGTTACTGCCGGTATAAGAGGTAGCCCAAAACTTAGCCGTGCCTTCCTGTCTTAAATCGTATTCACCTGCTTTGAATGCTTCAAGCATCACGGTGTCATCACGATAATAGTCATATTGGATCGTATCAAAGTTATTACGCCCTACGTTGACCGGAAGGGTGTCTGCCCAATAATCTTTTACTCGTGAATAGGTGATGCTCTGTCCAGACTTGAAGGATTCTACTTTATATGGACCACTGCCAACCGGAGGCTGTGATAACGGCTGACTTAAATCTTTGTCTTTCCAAAAGTGTTCCGGTAATACAATGAGGCCTTGAGTGAGGGAAAACAGCACATCGTGATCGACTTCATTCATTTCGATACGCACGGTTTTATCATTGAGCGCCTTAACGGATTTCACTTTTTTATAATAGGTTTTGTACTGAGGCACCCCTTGGTCGAGAAACTTTTGAAAGCTAAACTCGACATCATGAGCGGTGATGGGTACACCATCATGGAATTTGGCATTTGGGTTGATGTCCACTTCCATCCAAGAATAGTCATCTTGGTAGCGGACCTTTTGTGCGATTAAAGGGTAGGAGGTATTGATTTCGTCATTAGGGGAAAACATTAATGTGTCGTAAATCTCGCCGGTCATTGCGCCGGGCTTACCCCTTGAACCATAACGGTTAAAACTGTCGTAAGTACCAATCGCGCCATAAGTAACGTGGCCGCCTTTAGGTGCATTAGGATTAACATAATTGAGGTGCTGAAAATCAGATGGGTATTTAACGTCACCAAAACCGGACAAATAGGTGGATTCTATTACCTGCGCGTGAAGCCAAGGTGAACAAAATATAGCCCCTGCAATTAGCGTCCTTTTTAGCATGTCGCTCTCCATTTCCTTATAGATACGTGCGCGGTTGTGAATACGGGATACGCAACGTGTTGATATTCATCATCCTACTATCTTAGCCAAAACAGCGCTAACTATTTCAATAATAGTGAGAAGTTTGAAATAAAGAGGGATTATTTATCTGAAGGCGAGCAATGTAATTAGAGGTCAGCACAGGCTTAGGATGATTTTAGGGGCATTTTGTTTGTCGGACTTTGGTTAATGCTAAATAGTGAATCAACACAGACGGCAGTCACTATTCAACATAATTGAAGCAGAGTGAGCACTCTGCTCACTGATTATTAAGCAAACTCTTTTTGCAGATAGGCGATAATGTCTTTAGATTCGTACATCCAAGTGTCTACACCTTGTTTATTGATTTTTAAACATGGCACTTTTACGCGGCCGCCACCCACACTCAATTCTTCACGAGCCACCGTATCATTTTTAGCATCCTTTAAAGCGATATTGACCGATTGACGCTTCATCTCACGACGCACTTTCACACAAAATGGGCATGCCTCAAATTGATAGAGCGTTAAGTTATCCGCGATTTGGTTGGCAGCTTGTTGCGCTTCTGGCGAGCGTTTGATGCCGCGTGGAGTGAAGATGAAGTTAAGCAGCAAGATAATCTTTCCTAGAACAATCCTGATAAATTTCATGACGACCTTAGTTGTTTTTGATTTTGAGAATAAGTATCAATGCTGTATCAAAAACTTAACATAGTCAATGAAGTTGTAGGGATTGGTTATCACTCTTTTCTGTCTACTTGTGAATTGAGGCAATATTGTATCTCAATTTTTTGTGCAATCATTTGACTTACTTTTGCTCATTTATATAGGGTAGCAAACGACTTCAATATGAATAATTTTTTGTACTTTTAGCACTTTGAGTATGTATATACGAAAAGAAGCACTTGTCACTAATATAATTTAAGGTTTTCCATGTCAGTATGTAGTGGCATAGTGAATTTGGCCACCTGATTAGAGGTGTTAAGATGCACCTCGTACACAACAGGTGGAACTATGACAAAACGTACAAGAAGAACTTTCAGCCCAGAATTCAAACTTGAAGCAGCACAGCTAGTTGTTGACCAAGGGTACTCAGTTGATGAGGCAGCCAAGGCCATGAATATTAGCAAGTCAGCCATGGACAAGTGGGTAAGGCAGCTCAAGCAAGAGCGGAAAGGCATTACGCCCAAAGCCTCACCGTTAACGCCAGAACAAATTGAAATCCGTGAGCTAAAAAAACGGATCGCAGAGCTTGAAGAGCACAACGAAATCATAAAAAAGGCTACAGCTCTGTTGATGTCGGACTCACTGAAAAATTCTCGATAATCGAGCGACTCAAACAGAGCTACAGCATTACTACGCTATGTCACGTCTTCGACATTCATCGAAGGAGTTACAAGTATTGGAAGCGACGACCAAAAGCTATCCCTACATTAGAGGTTCAAACTCGATCGCTTGTGCAAGAAGCTTATAGTGCCAGCAATGGCTCTGCTGGAGCTCGAACAATTGCGGGCATAGTAACTAATGCTGGCGTTAATTTGAGTCGCTATCGCGCAACTAAGATTATGAAAAAGCTAGGGTTAGTTAGTCGGCAGCTACCGAATCATAAATATAAGAAACAGCCACTCGAGCATGTGGAGATCCCGAATCACCTTGACCGACAGTTTGCCGTTACGTCTCCAAATCAGGTGTGGGTTGGAGATGTGACCTACGTCTGGACAGGGAATCGCTGGGCTTATCTAGCCGTTGTGCTGGACTTGTTTGCTCGTAAACCAATTGGTTGGGCTATGT
>NZ_LZFW01000045.1 GCF_001676025.1 Vibrio sp. UCD-FRSSP16_30 | reverse complement strand
CATAACGATACGTGCTTATGCACGTGGGTTTCCCCATTCAGAAATCCCAGACTCAAATGGTTATTACTACCTAATCTGGGCTTATCGCAAGTTATTACGTCTTTCATCGCCTCTGACTGCCAAGGCATCCACCGTGTACGCTTAGTCACTTAACCATACAACCCCAAAGGGTCTTGCTTAACGCAATACGTTTGCTACAACGTAGTATGACGTTTCCAAGGTGCGYTATCTCTTTATTATGAGCGAGATARCATTCGATTTTGCCGGACTCAAATTTGAATAACATCAGGCAATGATGTTATTCCCAAGAACACTTGAATGTGTGTTGGTACCTAAATCTTAAAGACTTAGGATTTGAGAACTTTTAAATTTGAACAATAATGAAATCACATTATTGTTCGTCAGCTTTCCAAATTGTTAAAGAGCAAGTTTGTTTCCGAAAACGGAAAAAACCATTTTTAAAGATTCTTGTGAAAGAACACTTAAAGATGGTGGAGCTATGCGGGATCGAACCGCAGACCTCCTGCGTGCAAGGCAGGCGCTCTCCCAGCTGAGCTATAGCCCCATCTGTGTCAAGAAAAATCAAATAAGTTATCTTTTTGAGAGCAAGGCAACTAGTAAGGCCGCATACATTAGTATGCAACGCGCTAGTTAACGCGGCTATCAGAAAGATTGGTGGGTCTGAGTGGACTTGAACCACCGACCTCCCGCTTATCAGGCGAGCGCTCTAACCAGCTGAGCTACAGACCCATTTCTGCTGCACATTTTTTCTTATTTCTGCGTCAGGACTGCACTCTTCAGTCAGTCACATACTCATGTATGCTCCTTCCTTCATCGCTTGCCTTCCTTGAACTAAGAAAAACTGCTTTGCATAAATAACTCAATATTATTGATTTATCTTTCTCTTTTCTAAACCTAATCAATCTGTGTGGACACTCATCGTGAATAATCATCGTATAAGGAGGTGATCCAGCCCCAGGTTCCCCTAGGGCTACCTTGTTACGACTTCACCCCAGTCATGAACCACAAAGTGGTGAGCGTCCTCCCCGAAAGGTTAAACTACCCACTTCTTTTGCAGCCCACTCCCATGGTGTGACGGGCGGTGTGTACAAGGCCCGGGAACGTATTCACCGTGACATTCTGATTCACGATTACTAGCGATTCCGACTTCATGGAGTCGAGTTGCAGACTCCAATCCGGACTA
>NZ_LZFW01000043.1 GCF_001676025.1 Vibrio sp. UCD-FRSSP16_30 | reverse complement strand
CTTTCGGAATCTCGGTTGATTTCTCTTCCTCCGGGTACTTAGATGTTTCAGTTCCCCGGGTTTGCCTCGTTATGCTATGTATTCACATAACGATACGTGCTTATGCACGTGGGTTTCCCCATTCAGAAATCCCAGACTCAAATGGTTATTACTACCTAATCTGGGCTTATCGCAAGTTATTACGTCTTTCATCGCCTCTGACTGCCAAGGCATCCACCGTGTACGCTTAGTCACTTAACCATACAACCCCAAAGGGTCTTGCTTAACGCAATACGTTTGCTACAACGTAGTATGACGYTTCCAAGGTGCGTTATCTCTTTATTATGAGCGAGATAACATTCGATTTTGCCGGACTCAAATTTGAATAACATCAGGCAATGATGCTATTCCCAAGAACACTTGAATGTGTGTTGGTACCTAAATCATAAAGACTTAGGATTTGAGAACTTTTAAATTTGAATAACAATGAAATCACATTGTTATTCGTCAGCTTTCCAAATTGTTAAAGAGCAAGTTTGTTTCCGAAAACGGAAAAAACCATTTTTAAAGATTCTTGTGAAAGAACACTTAAAGATGGTGGAGCTATGCGGGATCGAACCGCAGACCTCCTGCGTGCAAGGCAGGCGCTCTCCCAGCTGAGCTATAGCCCCATCTGTATCAAGAAAAATCAAATAAGTATCTTTTTGAGAGCAAGGCAACTAGTAAGGCCGCATACATTAGTATGCAACGCGCTAGTTAACGCGGCTATCAGAAAGATTGGTGGGTCTGAGTGGACTTGAACCACCGACCTCCCGCTTATCAGGCGAGCGCTCTAACCAGCTGAGCTACAGACCCATTTCTGCTGCACATTTTCTCTTATTTCTGCGTCAGGACTGCGCTCTTCAGTCAGTCACATACTCATGTATGCTCCTTCCTTCATCGCTTGCCTTCCTTGAACTAAGAAAAACTGTTTTGCATAAATAACTCAATATTATTGATTTATCTTTCTCTTTTCTAAACCTAATCAATCTGTGTGGACACTCATCGTGAGTAATCATCGTATAAGGAGGTGATCCAGCCCCAGGTTCCCCTAGGGCTACCTTGTTACGACTTCACCCCAGTCATGAACCACAAAGTGGTGAGCGTCCTCCCCGAAAGGTTAAACTACCCACTTCTTTTGCAGCCCACTCCCATGGTGTGACGGGCGGTGTGTACAAGGCCCGGGAACGTATTCACCGTGACATTCTGATTCACGATTACTAGCGATTCCGACTTCATGGAGTCGAGTTGCAGACTCCAATCCGGACTA
>NZ_LZFW01000042.1 GCF_001676025.1 Vibrio sp. UCD-FRSSP16_30 | reverse complement strand
GGACGAACCTCTGGTGTTCGGGTTGTCATGCCAATGGCATTGCCCGGTAGCTAAGTTCGGAATCGATAAGCGCTGAAAGCATCTAAGCGCGAAGCGAGCCCTGAGATGAGTCTTCCCTGGCACTTTAAGTGTCCTAAAGGGTTGTTCAAGACTAGAACGTTGATAGGCAGGGTGTGTAAGTGCTGTGAGGCATTGAGCTAACCTGTACTAATTGCCCGTGAGGCTTAACCATACAACACCCAAGGGGTTTTGTGGACTCGAAGYAAGAACAGATTGAATGTGTATAAGAACTTTTARATAACAGTTTTCCGAATTTTAAAATTTGCTTGGCGACCATAGCATTGTGGACCCACCTGATTCCATGCCGAACTCAGAAGTGAAACATAATAGCGCCGATGGTAGTGTGGGGTTTCCCCATGTGAGAGTAGGACATCGCCAGGCTTTAATTTTAGACTTATCTCGTATGAGGTGAGTCACCATAAAGTTCTAATTTACTTAGAGTTTTATGTTGACTTTAACAGTCAGTCGCGTAATATATGCGACCTGCTTAAGTGTTAAGGCACTCAAAGCACGCTCTTTAACAATTTAAACCTATCAATCTGTGTGGGCACTCGTTGATGATAATCGAAAAGATTTATCAATGAACTGAGTGACCAATTTGATACTTCGGTATCGAGCACAGTCAATTCATTACTATTCTGTTGGAATAGTAATAGCTTTAAAATTACTTCTTACTTTCGAGTAAGGAACAGTTTTGAAGTCAGTATTCATTGAGCCGCATCTTAGATGCAAAAAAACTTTAATTGAAGAGTTTGATCATGGCTCAGATTGAACGCTGGCGGCAGGCCTAACACATGCAAGTCGAGCGGAAACGACAACATTGACCCTTCGGGTGATTTATTGGGCGTCGAGCGGCGGACGGGTGAGTAATGCCTGGGAAATTGCCCTGATGTGGGGGATAACTATTGGAAACGATAGCTAATACCGCATAAYGTCTACGGACCAAAGAGGGGGACCTTCGGGCCTCTCGCTTCAGGATATGCCCAGGTGGGATTAGCTAGTTGGTGAGGTAATGGCTCACCAAGGCGACGATCCCTAGCTGGTCTGAGAGGATGATCAGCCACACTGGAACTGAGACACGGTCCAGACTCCTACGGGAGGCAGCAGTGGGGAATATTGCACAATGGGCGCAAGCCTGATGCAGCCATGCCGCGTGTATGAAGAAGGCCTTCGGGTTGTAAAGTACTTTCAGTCGTGAGGAAGATAGTGTAGTTAATAGCTGCATTGTTTG
>NZ_LZFW01000041.1 GCF_001676025.1 Vibrio sp. UCD-FRSSP16_30 | reverse complement strand
GTACGCGGTTCTCTGCATTTTCAACGAATTATGTTACTATACATGTGTTATAAGAATGTCTAAGGTGTGCCTAACACAAAAAAATGTTTTCTTTAAGACACTTGTTTGTGTTGCCGGAGACTTGWTGTACGTGTGTTGGGCACGATGACACTCCTAATCTCAGGTGTGTCTGTGTTTYGGAGATCTCGTATATCAACTTGTAATGACCAAAATGTTATAGCATAAAGCACTATGGCCACTAAGTCTAAGTTCATTCAGAGCAATAATACAGAACATTTAAACTATCGACATATAAAAGCATAAGTAAACTATAGCCTCCAATTTAACATATTTTTAAGAAGAAAAATTATGCATTACACTGCCGAAAYTTCAATCCAAAATCTKAAGGGTACAACAAAGTCAAATTTGTCACGAGTCTTACATTTGTCATGAGTCTTACATAGTTCCTTACATTGTATTCCAATTATAGTTACATAGACACAATGGTAGAAATAAATCCCAYAAGAAAATTGACTCAAYAATTTGAAAAACAGCAACATTGAAGTATGAGAAAAAGATTAGATATCAGCTGTCACACGTTTGTACAACTCCGACGGAAGCCTAGGAGAGGCCACAACCTGTAATGGAGTCCTCATATATGTAACCATTCCAGGGTTTTCTGCCATGTCAATCTCCGCCGGGTTCACTCCCTYGGGTGGTGCCCAGCAGAAATGGTGCAATAGATGTCCCAACATGGATGTCACCATATTGATCCCAAGTTGTGCCCCTGGACATACTCGACGACCTGCTCCAAATGGAAGTAGCCTAAAGTCATGACCCTTCATGTCTACATCCTCCTCAAGAAACCTCTCGGGTCTAAACTCTGTTGCGTCTTTCCACACAGCTGGATCACGCGCAACAGCCCATACATTTACGTGGACATTTGACCCTTTGGGAATATCATAGCCACCGATTTTGACATTGGCGTTAGCGCGATGTGGGAGCATTAATGGTGTTGGGGGGTGCAGCCTTAGAGCCTCCTTGGCTACACATTGTAGATATGGGAGGCTTGAGAAGTCTGTTTCAGTCAYGATCCTYTCAAAACCAATGACCTTGTCTAGTTCCTCTTGTGCCTTCTGTTGCACTCTTGGATTCTTAATCAACTCTGCCATAGCCCACTCAACTGATATTGCAGTTGTGTCCATCCCAGCTGTAATCATGTCCTGTCAAATAAAGAAAAATATGAGCTATGCTTTTTAGTTGGCGAAATAGACAAATCTAATTTCCATACTTTTTAAAAAGGACGTAGTTGTTTCAACCGGCTAATCA
>NZ_LZFW01000040.1 GCF_001676025.1 Vibrio sp. UCD-FRSSP16_30 | reverse complement strand
GGACGCTTCGCACGCCGTGCAGTCTTCGCCTTTGGCAGTGACTGTGGATACCGAGGTGACGGCAACTGATGCAACAGACAGTGCGACTGAAGACCAAACCTCATTGGTGAATGGTCAGCTAACGCTATCTAGTGATACTGGCGGTGACGCGGTAGTGACGACGACGGGTGATATTGCTGGTCAGTATGGCACGTATCATTTAGAGGCTGATGGCAGTTATACCTACAATTTAGATAACACTAATGCCGATGTGCAAGCTCTGGCTGAAGGTGGCAAACCGGCTGTAGACACTGTCTCGTATAAAGTGATGGATGCGGCAGGCAACACGCATAAAGCGAACTTAGTCATCACCATTACGGGCACTAACGATAAGCCAATTTTGAGTGTGAACACCGCGTCAGTTGAAGCAGGTAGCTTAACTGAAACGGATGTTGATACTGATGATACGCACACCTTCCAGATTCTGGATGGTCAGCAAGGCAGCCAAAGCGTGCAGGGTCAATTTGGTGACTTGGTACTGGATGAGAAAACGGGCGCTTATACGTACAGCGCGCACGCTGGCGTGCAAGGCATGGGGTATGATGCTCAGACACAGCAATACCGTGGTCAAGAGTCGTTCCATGTTCAAGTGTCAGATAATCACGGTGGTGTGGATGATAAATACATCACTTTTGAAGTGCAGGGTACAGTCGCGGCACCGACAACCAGTGGTCAGCCAGGTCCGATCACAACCACGGTGGTTGCACCAACGAACCCAACTACTCAAGCGCCATTACCTCAAGTAACCGATACGCCGCCGACATTACCCCCACTTGCCCCAGTGCCAACTAACGCAGTGACGTTAGATTTAACCGATGGCAGTGATACCGGCAGCAGTCACAGTGATGATTTAACCTCATCACAAACGCCTATCATGTCAGGTACGACGGACATTCCATTCTCGGTGGTGACCATCAGCGAAAATGGTCAGGTCCTGGGTACGGCGACTTCGGATGCTCAGGGTATCTACAGCGTTCAATTAGCGACATTAACGGGCTCAGATGCGGGTATTGCGCACACGTTAACAGCACAAGCAGTTGCGCCGTCAAAGGACGCTTCGCACGCCGTGCAGTCTTCGCCTTTGGCAGTGACTGTGGATACCGAGGTGACGGCAACTGATGCAACAGACAGTGCGACTGAAGACCAAACCTCATTGGTGAATGGTCAGCTAACGCTATCTAGTGATACTGGCGGTGACGCGGTAGTGACGACGACGGGTGATATTGCTGGTCAGTATGGCACGTATCATTTAGAGGCTGATGGCAGTTATACCTACAATTTAGATAACACTAATGCCGATGTGCAAGCTCTGGCTGAAGGTGGCAAACCGGCTGTAGACACTGTCTCG
>NZ_LZFW01000039.1 GCF_001676025.1 Vibrio sp. UCD-FRSSP16_30 | reverse complement strand
TAATGCCGATCATTTAAGCAAAATATGATCAGTTGACCGATCCTCCAGAGGTGTCAAAATCCATGTGTATCTAATGCACATGGATTTTTTTATGGATGTCTCCCAAGCCCTAAACGTAATTAATGACTGGAAACCTAGCAATGTAGAAACCTTGTCTGACTTGCTACCGATAGAGCTAATCAATGAGGCCTATTCCCTTACCGATACCGTGACTATGAGAAAACGAAAACTCACACTCGAGTCTATGGTTTGGCTACTTGTGGGAATGGCTATTTATAATAATAAATCGATGAAAGATTTGGTTAACCAACTGGATATTGTCGACCGAACAGGCAAAGCGTTTGTTGCGCCAAGCGCCTTGACTCAACGCAGGAAAACACTGGGTGAAAGTGCAATGAAAGCGGTCTTTGAGCGAATGACAACCTCATGGTTAAAGAGTGCTAACTTACCTCAGTGGAATGGATTAACACTTTTAAGCGTTGATGGAGTGGTATGGCGCACTCCCGATAGCCCACAAAATGAAGAAGCATTTTCACGCCAAAAAGGAACGCAGTACCCACAAGTAAGAATGGTTTGTCAGATGGAATTAAGCAGTCATCTTATTACGGCAAGTGCTTTCGATAATTACAATACAAATGAAATGGTGTTGGCTGAAAAACTAATAGAAACAACGCCCGACAATAGCGTAACTATGTTCGATAAGGGCTTCTATTCTTTAGGTTTATTACACAAATGGCAAGAAACGGGAGTGGGTCGTCATTGGCTTATTCCGCTTAAAAAGAACACCCAATATGAGATAGTTCAATCGTTAGGTCGTAACGACAAACTGGTTCATCTTCATAGCAATCCAAGAGCCAGAAAGCGTTGGCCGAACTTACCTCACACGATAACCGCAAGACTTTTGACTCGAAAAATCAAAGGGAAAGACTATCAAGTATTAACCTCAATGACTGATGCCTTACGCTATCCATCCAAAGATATTGTTGGTCTTTATGAGCATCGCTGGGAAATCGAGCTTGGTTATAGAGAGCAAAAACAGTACATGCTAGGAAATCGTTTAACGCTAAGGAGTCGCTTGCCTGAGTTAGTGAAACAGGAGCTTTGGGGTATCTTACTAACGTATAATTTAATTCGATATCAAATGGTCGAACTCTGCTTAAATTTAAAGGGGAATTACCTTCCTTATCAGTTGAGTTTTAATGGAACCTTGGCCCATATATCGGCGTTACTTGTTGGCTTACCTTACTCAACGCCGGGCGCAATTCCAAGGCAACTAAAAGGCTTCCATAACATGGCAGAAAGCTTAGTGCTGGAGAGGCGAAGGGAAAGAACATTCCCAAGGGCAGTCAAACCTAGACCGCAGCGATATGCCAATAATAAAAAAGCCGTTCACACTCTTAAGTGAACGGCATTA
>NZ_LZFW01000038.1 GCF_001676025.1 Vibrio sp. UCD-FRSSP16_30 | reverse complement strand
AGGGCAGCCAACCAGCGATGGTGAGCGAATCCCAAAAAGTGCGTCGTAGTCCGGATTGGAGTCTGCAACTCGACTCCATGAAGTCGGAATCGCTAGTAATCGTGAATCAGAATGTCACGGTGAATACGTTCCCGGGCCTTGTACACACCGCCCGTCACACCATGGGAGTGGGCTGCAAAAGAAGTGGGTAGTTTAACCTTTCGRGGAGGACGCTCACCACTTTGTGGTTCATGACTGGGGTGAAGTCGTAACAAGGTAGCCCTAGGGGAACCTGGGGCTGGATCACCTCCTTATACGAAGATTACTCACGATGAGTGTCCACACAGATTGATATGGTTTAGAAAGTAAAGAGATTAGAAATGTCTCCCAAGACATTTCAACAATTTATTGTCACGTTAGTGATGGTAAATCTAGTGTCCCGTTCGTCTAGAGGCCTAGGACACCGCCCTTTCACGGCGGTAACAGGGGTTCGACTCCCCTACGGGATACCACTTCTTTTTTGAAGTATTGGGTCGTTAGCTCAGCTGGTAGAGCAGTTGACTTTTAATCAATTGGTCGCAGGTTCGAATCCTGCACGACCCACCATTTCCTCCTTTAGGAGGAAATAGTTCCTAAGATGGGGCTATAGCTCAGCTGGGAGAGCGCCTGCCTTGCACGCAGGAGGTCTGCGGTTCGATCCCGCATAGCTCCACCATCTTAGAATGTTCATACCACTGAACAATAAAATGTGGGCGATTAGCTCAGTTGGGAGAGCACCTCCCTTACAAGGAGGGGGTCACTGGTTCGAGCCCGGTATCGCCCACCATTCTCTAACTATTTTTGGAAAGTTATTCCAAACCAGAACAAGAAATTGATACTGGTTGGAATTTTTGTCGCCTAAGCGATTTGACTGAAAGTAATTAGAAAATGTTTTTTATAGCTATTTGCTACAAAAATCTCGCTCTTTAACAATTTGGAAAGCTGACGATTAGCTTAATTATGTTTACTTTTTATAAAGTAAAACAAAACAGCTCAGGCTGTTGATTAAGTTAATCAAATTTAAAAGTTCTCAAATCCTAAGTCTTTATGATTTAGGTACCAACACACATTCAAGTGTTCTTGGGAATAACATCATTGCCTGATGTTATTCAAATTTGAGTCCGGCAAAATCGATGCTTGCTTCTGCTTTTTAAAGCGGAAATAAACAATAGTTATCTCACTCATAATAAAGAGATAGCGCACCTTGGAAACGTCATACTACGTTGTAGCAARCGTATTGCGTTAAGCAAGACCCTTTGGGGTTGTATGGTTAAGTGACTAAGCGTACACGGTGGATGCCTTGGCAGTCAGAGGCGATGAAAGACGTAATAACTTGCGATAAGCCCAGATTAGGTAGTAATAACCATTTGAGTCTGGGATTTCTGAATGGGGAAACCCACGTGCATAAGCACGTATCGTTATGTGAATACATAGCATAACGAGGCAAACCCGGGGAACTGAAACATCTAAGTACCCGGAGGAAGAGAAATCAACCGAGATTCCGAAAGTAGCGGCGAGCGAAATTGGATTA
>NZ_LZFW01000037.1 GCF_001676025.1 Vibrio sp. UCD-FRSSP16_30 | reverse complement strand
TATCGTGCCTGCAGTAGCATCAAGAGTAATATCACCTGACGCTGAGGTCGTGTTGCCTGCAGCATCTGTTGAAGTCACCTGTACCGTCAACTTACCGTCTGTCAGGCTGCTCACATCTACATTATCTAAACTAAAGTGACCATTACTATCTACCTTAGGCATATCTTTAGCAGAAATATTAACCGTGTTGCCTGCACTATCATGGATACTCAAACCCGATAATGTCGCACCCACTTCGGCTGTTCCCTCAATATGTGCACTACTGCTCTCTGCTGCATTAATAACACCATCGCCGGTCAAACCATCTGTGATGCTTATTGATGCGGTAGTACTTAAATCCACATCAATGGTATGGCTTGCTTGCGGTGCTGGGTTACCTGCTGCATCCATAACATTCGCTGTGATAGGCAGGGGCGTCGCATCCTTAATGCCCGATAAATCCGTCGCTGGCACTGAGAGTGTCCAAGCGTTATTGCTAACAGTCGCGGTATAATCTTGACCATTAAAGCTCACGGTCACCACTTGATGATCTTCAATGCCTGAAGTCGTACCTGATATCTCCAGTGGCTGACCTTGCTCGGTCACATTAAGCCAGTTATCACCCGCAAGAGGAGCATTGATGGCAATCGTGCCTGCCGTCGTATCAATGTGCGTAATCAATGGCTGACTGTCTTTTGAATGGTTCCCTGCGGTATCTATCGCACTGGCAGTAAAGCTGTGGTCCCCATCAGGCAGCGGTTTTGCTGGCGTAAAGCTAAAGTCACCGGTTTTATCCGCTGTGACAGTGGCAATCACCGCGCCATTATCTTTAATGGTAACGATAGCATTAGGCTCTGCACTGCCCGTGATTGGTGGTGTATTATCCGAGTTATGCGCTGGGTTCGCCAGTCCATTGAGCGTAGGCACTGCCGTTGTGGTATCTAACTGAATATGAGCTGGAATCGCATCTGTACTATTACCCGCGATATCCGTTGAATGTATTGCAACACTCAAATCACCATCCACAAGCTGTGAAGCGGCGCCCGACTCACCATTGGCTTTGGTTAAATCCACATTAAGCTCAAAAGTGCCATTTGGATTAACTGTAACGGCTGAGGTGTCAACCGTCACTGCATTCCCTTTACTGTCCGTCACCACGACACTATCAAGGTGCGCACCCGCTTCAATCTGACCTGAAATGTGTGCTTTGCTCTGCTCGTCTTGGTTAATTACGGCGTCATGATGAGCGTCTGTCGTAGCCGTACCATCGGTGATGGCAACGGTGGCGTCGGTATGTGTGTCAACGGTTACCGTCAATGCATCAGACGTACTGGTGTTACCTGCCTTGTCGGTCACCTTCGCTGTGACATCATGTGATGCATCTGAAAGTGAGTTCGTATGGTCCACCTGAATGTGCCACTGACCACCAGTGTTAGTAGCCTGACCTACTGAGCTACCATCAATGAACACTTCTACTGATTGTGCGTCAGGGTCAATGCTACCTAACGTAAACGTTGGATTAGTGTCCTTGGTCAAATTATCTGTGTCAGTCCCTGCCGTGTTCGCGCCGGCACTGTCTGAGCCATTGGTCAAATCCACTACAGGTTTTGAAATGGTCGTATCAAGATGCGCGGTTGCACTGCCATCTTTGTGG
>NZ_LZFW01000036.1 GCF_001676025.1 Vibrio sp. UCD-FRSSP16_30 | reverse complement strand
TAATGCAGGGATCTTACTCCCGTGTGGTTATTGAAAATAGGTGTTCTAGGTCACCAACAAACCAWGYRTTGGATTGTGATARTTGTTYACTTCTTATTTAWTATATTTAAAAAAATCAAATGCAAMAGCTCACTTTAATTCACATTTTAACTTATAATTTATCTTTAAAAAAAWTATAATTTAACTTAAYAATAAACTGTGAAAGTATGTGTTTCTGATTTATTATATTCAAAACTAAATTACATATATATTTAATACATTTGTTTGTAAATATTGATGTGACTATGTCATAGTTAATGAATTTAGATTTGAAGAATGAACTTTTGAAAAAAAATAGAATAGYAACCTTCTGCAAGTGCTTATCATATACATYAACGAATTCTTTTAAGTTCCAGAAAAGTATGCATGAAAAAAGTGATTTGTTTGACACTAGAGTACTACACTTCAAAGCAAAATTAAGCATGTTTTCTACCCAATTGCTAACTACCTGTTTGAGCGACTTGAAGGATTGTTGTGTCAGTAGGGAAGAGGACTTCTTTATCAATAGGTAAGTTGCAAGGAGAAGCCCAAACTGCTGCATTTTTATTTGAAGGATTATCCTGGGGAAAGGAGGACGGACATGCGGCAGCAAGCTGCATGATTGMTCGTGCCTGCAAATACAAGTATGGTTAATTATTGGGAGGTGAAATTTAATTGATGTATGGCAAGATATTCATGCAAGAGGACACATCTTTACCCACCTTATCCGGCGAAACTCCATCATAGACATTCACCTTACCACAGTAGAAAATTGTCATTTGCCCAAATGACCCACTAGGTGTGCACCCTCTGTGCTCGCATCAAATTTACAACCAATGTTAAGAACTTGAATGGATAATTAACAAAACTAACATTGGTCTACCTTCAGTCATATTTTACACAAATTTATTGAATTTAAATTATTTGGCATTTTGAGTAACTAAATCACTCTTCATACGAAAGCAGATGATAAACTGAAAGTTCTGCACACTTAACCACTACCCCAGACTCCTTCCAACAAAGAATGGCATTAGTGCAGTTTTTAGTTTAATGGAAGCAAGAGATGTTAAAGGCTAATTACAGCCCTAACGCAACACTTTTTTCAGGTAGAGATGACTATTATTACTACCGATTGGAACTGAAAGAAATTCCACATTAACAAAACTGGCAATTTACTACCATATTCATTGTTGAAGTCATGAGCTATTGACATTAAACCAACACAGCGCTTGGTATATTTTTTCATCTAACTTGTTCTTAGTCCTTTAATATACAAAATGATCATGCTTAACCTAAAAATAATCATTTAGGGTTTTCCTTCTCTCAGTTGATATCTAGCACCCACTTCAAACATGATATCTAAAGTAATAATTAAATGGAAAACTTGAAAATGAAACATGAGATTGTCAGTACTTTGATGGCACTAAAACACAGCATGAAGAGAAAACCGTAAACAACAATTAAATATGAGAAAGTAAAAACAGTGCAAACCCAAAATATAGATGATATTAAAGTTACAGATATCTAGATATTTGATAATGACAGGAAGAAAGAAGCCACAGAATACATACATCCCAGTGACAAAGAAAAGCTCAAACTGACCCTAAATATTTTCCATCCACTCCACAAACAGATTCACCTTCCATATATCAACACACATTCATCAGATGCCAAAAATCATCTCCCACTTCACATAATGCTATAAAACAATGTGCCAATTTCCCAACCTAATT
>NZ_LZFW01000035.1 GCF_001676025.1 Vibrio sp. UCD-FRSSP16_30 | reverse complement strand
GCTGCTCCTAGTACGAGAGGACCGGAGTGGACGAACCTCTGGTGTTCGGGTTGTCATGCCAATGGCATTGCCCGGTAGCTAAGTTCGGAATCGATAAGCGCTGAAAGCATCTAAGCGCGAAGCGAGCCCTGAGATGAGTCTTCCCTGGCACTTTAAGTGTCCTAAAGGGTTGTTCGAGACTAGAACGTTGATAGGCAGGGTGTGTAAGTGCTGTGAGGCATTGAGCTAACCTGTACTAATTGCCCGTGAGGCTTAACCATACAACACCCAAGGGGTTTTGTGGACTCGAAGAAAGAACGTTGAATGTGTGACATAACTTTTAAATAACAGTTTTCCGAATTTTAAAATTTGCTTGGCGACCATAGCATTGTGGACCCACCTGATTCCATGCCGAACTCAGAAGTGAAACACAATAGCGCCGATGGTAGTGTGGGGCTTCCCCATGTGAGAGTAGGACATCGCCAGGCTTTAATTAAGTTTTTAGATATTGAAAAATACCTAGAGACAAAAACTAGATAAGGCATCTATAAGACCTTAACTAGTAACAGTTTGTGGAGAGATGGCTGAGTGGTCGAAAGCACCGGTCTTGAAAACCGGCAACCGTTAATAGCGGTTCTAGGGTTCAAATCCCTATCTCTCCGCCACATTTAAGCCCCTGATTTATCAGGGGCTTTTTTTGTTTATAAGCTAATAAACCACTTCAAATCCAATGAGGTGAGTCAATTGGGCCTTTATAAATATCCCAACTCGGTGTTCTACACCAGATTCCCCCCCTCAAAGAAGTTAGTAAAACTGAGCTTCCCGTTCGATTTTAGAATGATCTTTGTACCAAATCATATCCAATAGCAGCGAACCAATATGGGAAATGATCAATTCAGCTTTGACTACACATTTTCGTGACACGATCTGTACACTACAGAAGCTATTCCAGGACTCTTTCAATATCGTTGTAATCAATGAGGTTCTGATTGGCTAAATAGTGTTGGTTCTTAATGTGTTCTGTATATCATCCGGTACAGGTTATGTATTGCGACCTTTAACATTTGTTCTAAGTAATTGAATATGATGTTTTTATTGAGCTGAGATAAGCTCGTACAACGCAACAACGCAACAACGCAACAACGCAACAACGGCATCAAAGCCTCAATGAGTTGTGGTATCAATCGTAGTAATCCCGATGGTAATAATACCAATCGTAGTAAATCTCTGATCAGCCTAGCTGGTTAAAACACTTGATAACCGCGTTGAAATTTTTGATTGTAGAATAACTACTTATCAAAAATATTCGCCTTGTTCTCAAGTGTTTTTCCTGCGCTATTTCTGATCATTTACTTACTGTGATTGGTATAAGTCACTGATCAGCAGAGCTGGTTATCAAGTGTTTTCTCTGCACTATTTCGGCGAATAATCTTACTGTGATTGTTATGAATTACTGTGAATTTAAGAAACGACAGACATAAAAAAACCGCTGATATACAGCGGTTTTGATGTATTAGGAGAGATTACTTGCCTAATAGTAATAGTGCTTTCTGTGAGACATCGTTAGCAGCATTGGTGTAGTTTTGCTGATGCAGTGCATTAGCTAATTGACCGTAATCATGCGCGCTTGGACGAATCTTTAATGCAGACTCAAAGTAGCCTTGAGCATCAGCCCATTTAGCTTCTAGCATTAAGATTTGGCCTATAACGCTGTGGATGTCAGCATTGTCGGAGAATCGCTTCTCTAGCCCTTTTAGATGCTTAAGTACTGAATGCCAATCGGTAATGTTTAAGGTTGGGTATACATTGAGTATCTCAGCCTGTTGGGACTTTTGAGTCGCCTCTTTGAGCACTGTAATTGCGGTATTGTCCGCGCCTCGCCCGATTAACTCGGTAGTAAAAGTTACCACGATCTGGCTTTCTGCTTTCATACTTTTAGATAGACTATCCCAATATCTGATTATGCCATCGACACCTTGTTGGTTAGATAGCTCAGAGATTCGACCAGCGTGCGCTTGTACTAATAGAGAGTGATGTTCTGCCTTAGAGACGCCTTTTGCTTTTTTAAGAATAGGTAGAAGATCCAATAGAGGCTGCCAACAATTTAATTGGACATAGCAGACTTTCAGAAGATTAAGCAAACGAGGGTTGTCAGGATGCTCAGCTTTTAAACTTGATAGAACATCAAAGGCACTGGCAAAATCACCCTCAGCCATTGCTTGCTTACCTTTGGTTAACCCAATCGCTAAATCAGAGTTTTTTTGCTTAGCAGCAAGCTCAAAGTATTTATCACGTTTTTCATGTTTACCGAGTTCATGGGCTGCTTCTGCGGCAACTAGATAACACAGTAGTGGCATGTCGTGAGAATTAGACCAACGAGTCACTTTCTTTTCAGCGGATTGCCAGTCACCTTCAATGAGCTTAATAATGCCTTCATTGGTTAAACGGCGAGCCTTTTTAAGTTTACGGTTACTAAACCAATTCCAAGTAGCGCTAGAGGCGCGAAGAGATCGTTTAATTAAAAATTCCGCTAAGAACAAAGCAACTAAAGCACCGATGACAAAGATGACCAGAGTGGTGACGCTCATCTCTATAGTGTAGTTAGCGAGTGATATTAGGACATAGCCTTGTTGACCTGCGTACTGCGTCCCTAAAAACAGACCAATACCTAGTGCGATAAAAACAAAGAATATACGGATCATTTGTTTACCTCCGTCGCAATGGTAGTCACTTCTCTGCGTAGACGCTCACGGATGATATCTGCGATCAATTGGTTCGTTTCTAACTTAGCTGGGTATTTTAAATCCACTTTTACTTTAGCTAGGCTAGCCAGTGAGCTTTCAAACTCTGTCACTGATGTTGCATCTTGGTCTAAATAGGTTTTGCTCCATTGCAGTGCCACATTAAGACTTTTTTGGTAGATCTCTTCTTGTTCAGAGTACGTTGCTTTGATCGCTGTCTCGAGTTTCGCTTTAATATTCTCTCTTAAGTAAAAGTGTTGCTGAGGAGAGAGTAGTGGTACAGCGCTGCCATCGCGCACTCTAAAGGTAATGAAGTGCTCAGCAAAGTTCTCTAGTGATGTAGAAAGGTTTGCCTTCCAGTCTTGAATATCTTGAGAGACATGCTTTTGAGTTTCTTGGGCTGCTTCAGGAAGAATCGCATTGGCTAAAGGAAGCTTATCGACTTGCTCTTGTAGAGCGATCAATTTAAGTGCAACACCATCTCGATCGATTAGAGGTAGGCTACGCAGTTTTGTAATGTCTTTTGCCATTGCTTTACGTAGTGGGACAAGGCTTGGATCATTTAGCGTAGCAATGCGTTGATCTGCCGCTTCCATTAACTTAGTTGTCGTTACTAGGTCGTGTTCTAGGTATAGTTTTCTTCCTGCTAGTTTTACTAAGTAGTCGGCTTCGGCTAATAACCAGTCATTTGGGCGACGACCTTTGACATCGGCGATAGCAAGTTGCAGGCTCTCAATACTTTTCTGTTGTTGATTAATCAGCACTTCAGCTTTATTGACTGCTTCATTAACCGCTTGAGTATTGGTTTGTTGAGATGCTTGGAGCTGAGAATTAATGCTTTGTTGTGCTGTTTTTAGTTGGCCTGATACGCTGAATAATTGCTGTTGTAGTTGCTGATTTTGTAGATTAACGTAATAAAACCCAGCGCCCGCAGTTATCAGTGAAATCACTACAGCGGCAATGGCAAGTCGTTTAGCTGGCTTGTTTGATGGTGTGTTTTGTTTGGTTTTTTGCTTAGCAGGGGTTATTGCTTTCTCTGACTTAGGCGAAGCAGGAACGGGTTTACTCTTGTCAACATGGTTGTCGTTATCGAGTTTTTTATCGTCAGTCATTATATTTTCCTATGTAATTCGCCTTGGATACTATTCATGATGGTTTGATTTGAAGCGCCCTTAATATTGCAGGTTTGTATAAAACCTAGCTGCAAGGCTAATTGAGCAACTCTTTCACTTGGAACCATCAACTTTAGAGAGTGTAACCAATTTTTATGCTGGTTAGGTATTTGTTGTGCAAAGAATTTTAATTGTTCGTAGCTGGTGACAATCAAAGTATCTATTTCACTCGCTTGCCATTGCAAGCTTAAACGGTGGCCATCGAAGCTGATCCATTGACGTGTATAGCTTTCTATATAGGCAACATCAGCGCCAAATTGCTGTAATTGATTAAAGAGCAGTTCGCGACCACTATCTCCCCGAAGTATCGATACTTTCTTGTTTTTAAGGCTTTTGAGGAAAAGTAGTTTAAGTAGTCCTTCGCTATCTTCAGAGCGTGGAGAATGGACCGTTTGCTGGCTATAAGATTGTAGGTAAGAGGCTGTTTTAGTCCCAACTGCTAAATATTGGCTGTGTTGAGGCCATTTTTTAGCTTTGTCTGACAATATCTCATGAGTAAAGTGAACCGCAGGTTGGCTTACACCAATGATAATCTCGGACTGATATAAGTGCTGTAGTTGGTTGTCGGATAATGCGGATTTTTGAAAAGAAACAACAGGGCAGTACTCAGAGACCACCCCTATATTATTTAGGGCATTACACAGTTCTATTGCCGTCGGTTGAGGTCGAACTATTAATGCCCTCATAACCTTATCCTTGGCTATAAACTTCGCTAAGAATCTCTTTGGCACCTGCGTTTAATAATTCCTGTGCAAGTTCCTCACCCATAGTGATGGCTTGAGAGCGTTCACCGCGGATTTCTGCTCTAATGATTTCAGTACCATCGGGTCTGCCAACTAAGCCTCTTAAATAAAGTTGGTTATCAGGTGTGATGACACAATAACTTCCAATCGGAACCTGACAGCCGCCCTCTAGAGCTAAGTTCATTGCTCGCTCGGCAAGTACTCGATCAGAGGTGTCGGTATCATTCAGTGGTTTGATTAAATCAAGAACACGCTGATCATTGAGGCGACACTCAATACCGACTGCACCTTGTCCTACCGCAGGAAGAGAAGTTTCTGGTTCAAGGTAGCTTTGGATACGTTGTTCCATTTCTAATCGTTTTAGGCCTGCCGCCGCTAAGATAATTGCGTCATATTGCCCGTCGTCTAGCTTCCCTAGTCGAGTTCCAACATTTCCTCTTAACTCTTTGATGATGATATCGGGTCTTGCCGCGCTGATTTGGCATTGACGGCGCAAGCTACAGGTACCGACAGTTGCTCCGTGAGGCAATTCATCAATAGAGTTATAAGTATTGGAAACAAAAGCATCTCTAGGATCTTCTCGCTCACAAATAACAGCAAGACCTAGCCCTTCAGGGAAATCCACCGGAACATCTTTCATTGAATGAACGGCAATATCTGCGCGCTCTTCTAACATCGCGACTTCCAACTCTTTGACGAACAACCCTTTACCGCCCACTTTAGCCAACGGTGTGTCTAGAATGATATCGCCTTTTGTCACCATAGTGACGAGCTCAATATCTAAGTCTTGATGAATTTCTTCTAAACGAGATTTAATATAGTGAGCTTGCCATAGTGCAAGAGGGCTTTTTCTTGTTGCTATTCGCAGAGTTTGTTTTGACATAATGACACTAAGAATATGAGAGATGAGGTAATTCTATCACTGCTAGTGGTAATTTTTCAGTAGGTAGTTCAGAGCTTGATGATATGACGCGTTATAATAATAAATTATCTAACTATCTGTGAGATCAGTCACGCTATTTATTGTATAAAGGGTTCATTTACGTGACCTTTCAGATCTTTCAGTTATCCTGCTGTGTCTAAATGTTACCACATGGTTGTGATAGGTGATTTTCTTTACCTATTGGCTCAAAAGTGTTAAATTGCTCACGTTTTGTGGGGTTTTTGTATAAAAATAAGGCACTCACCTTTTTTGTTTTTTTAGTTGGGAAGTTGACTTGCAGGCATACACTCATACATTAATTGCTAGACTCGATACGTTAAATGAACAACGTACACACCGTGCTCTAGGTATGATGGATGCTCAAGGTAGATACGTCTTTTCTCTTATCCCTCTTTTATTCCATTACAATCATCCTGCATTGCCTGGCTATGTCTCTGATAACGTACCGCAAGGTATTTTTGATTACTGTGCTGATACTGAACAACTCTGCTTTCTTGAAAATAGCGCTCGTTCTTACGGAGAACAAGTTGCCTCCCCTACGCAAACTGAAATCTTAGCTCTCTATACGATGGGGAGTACTTCCTCTATTGGTCAGAGCCTTACCAGTGATCTGGATATTTGGGTGTGTATTTCACCTGAAATGTCGACGGATAAACGCAGCATTCTAGCCAGTAAGTGTTTAAGTATCACCGAATGGGCACAGCAGCAGGGTGTAGAAGCAAATTTCTTCTTGATGGATGATCAGCGCTTTAAGGTTTCTAATCAAAGTGAAGCGATGACCGGTGAGAACTGTGGTTCTTCACAGCATATGTTGCTTCTTGATGAGTTTTATCGCTCGGCAATGCGCATGGCAGGTCAGAGATTGCTATGGAGCATCGTTCCTCCAGAAATGGAAGAGTGCTATGACCAATATATTTTTGAACTGTGTAATAGCGGGGAGATCAACTGTAATGAGTGGCTTGATTTTGGTCAGCTCAATAAAATCCCAGCAGAAGAATATTTTGGTTCTAGCCTTTGGCAACTATTTAAAAGTATCGATTCCCCTTATAAATCGGTATTAAAAGCAATTTTACTTGAAGCTTATTCTTGGGAATACCCACAGACTCAGTTATTAAGTATTGATACTAAACGTCGCTTCTTTATGGGTGATCCAGATCTTCACAGTATGGATGCCTATTATGTCATGCTGGAAAAAGTCACACGATACCTTGAAATGATCGGTGATCAGACTCGTCTTGATCTTGTTCGTCGTTGTTTTTACTTAAAAACTCACGAAAAGCTTTCGCAAACACCTAAACCCGGTTCTGTACCGTGGCGTCGTAAAGCGATGCAACAGATGACCTTGGGTTGGGGTTGGAGTGAGCATGATATTCAAGAGCTTGATACACGTCGAGACTGGAAAGTAGAGCGAGTCAAAGTTGTGCACCACAACTTGCTTGATGCTTTGATGGAAAGTTACCGTAATCTGATTCAGTTTGCGCGTCGTAACGACATCACCTCGGTGATAAGCCCACAAGACATCTCTATTTTAGCTCGTAAACTGTATGCCGCTTTTGAAGTTTTACCTGGCAAGGTGACATTGTTAAATCAGCAAATATCGCCTGATTTACATGAATCTGATTTGAGCTTTATTCAGGTAGAAGAAGGTCGTAGCAACCCTAAAGGTTGGTATCTTTATAAGCAATCTTTAGAAGCGAAGCACATTATTGGCCGTGCTCCTATAGAGCATCACCGCTCTTTGAGTAAATTGGTTGCTTGGGCTTTCTTTAATGGTTTGATTACCGAATCGACACGCTTACATTCAGTTGTTCGCAGTGCTGATATCGATATTGATAAACTGTATCAGATGGTTAGTGACCTAAGAAATACCTTTTCTTTGCGTAAGCGCCGTCCGACGATGGAAGCGCTTGCTAGCCCTTGTGAGATCAGCCAATTGGTTATGTTTATTAACCTTGAGGATGATCCCACAGCCAAGTTAAATCCACGCCAAGCTAAGAAAGATGGGCGCAACGTTAATTTGTTCTCTTGTGGTAAAGATAAAACCAGCATGATTGGCAGTGTCGATCTGGTGTATCGAAACTCTTGGCATGAAGTGCGTACACTGCATTTCCGTGGAGATACCAGTATTCTTGACGCACTAAAAACAGTGTTAGGTAAGATGCACCAAGATGCGTTACATCCAGAGTCAGTCGACGTATTTTGTTATAGCCAAAACTTCCGCGGACTGATGCGTAATACGGTATATCAGCTGTTGGCTGAGTGTATTGAGTTGCGTTTAAAACCCGTAGAGCAAGAAAAGCGTCGTCGTTTTAAAGCGATTGGTGTTGGTAGCAAAATGTACGGTTTATTCTTTGAGCGTCGAGGAGTATCAGTACAAACTTTAGAGAACTCGATAGATTTTTATCAAAGTATCTCTACTAATAAGCTGACCGGCTCACCGCTAGAGAAATTGAATAAAGAAAATGATTTCTCTTTACCTGATGTTATTGATGGGTTTGCTAGTGAAGGCTTAATTCAGTTTTTCTTTGAGGACACTGAAAACGGTTTCAACATTTATGTACTGGATGAAAGCAACATAGCTGAAGCTTATCATCGACGTGGTCATGACAAGAATGACGTGGTGGGAGAGATTAATAACTTCTACACCAATGATTTAAATGTTGAAGGAGAAAAGGCTAACTTTAACCTTCCTCAGTACTATCAAATTATCCATCAGCACGATAAAGATAGCTTTATCGTGCCATATCGTAGCGATAGTGAGTTCCACTCGACACCTTCAGCTGTCGTTGGTGCTTACTAATAGAGTGGCTTATTGCCACTCTATTTCTTCATCTGCCTGCTTTTCACATTCGGCTTTAACGAGTGCTAAAAGCTCTGCGCCTGTTTTAGAACAGATCCAAGCTCCCTCTTTTAAAGAAAAATGATACCCTCCCGATTTAGAGGCAAGCCAAATTTCACGCATTGGCTCTTGTTTATTAATAATGATTTGAGTGCGGTCTTCAAACTCTAAAGTCATTACATTACCTGATGTTTCAAAATCAATATCAGCGCCTGATTCTTCTATTGCTTGTTCAATGTTTTCTAGCTGTTTGTCAGCCAATTGATGAAACTCACTACTGTTCATGCATACTTCCTATTGCTTTTATTAATGGTGGTGCGATTATAGAGGTAAGGTCAAATATATCATCAACATCATCATGAAAAAAATTATCTCGCTATTGTGTTTAGGTTCTACATTGCTGTTGGCTGGTTGCGGTCAAACTGGCCCATTATATATGCCTAGTGATGCAGGGCAGGATACGCCCGCACAACCCACACAATAGTTATTGAAGTAAGGAAAGAATCTTGGACTATTTTAATTATCAGGAAGATGGTCAGCTTTGGGCTGAAGGTGTCTCCCTCACTCAAGTTGCAGAAAAATTTGGTACTCCAACCTACGTATACTCTCGCGCAACATTAGAACGCCACTGGAAGGCTTTTGACCAATCTGTTGGTGAGTTTCCACATTTAGTTTGTTATGCCGTAAAAGCAAACTCTAACCTTGGCGTACTCAATGCTTTAGCTCGACTGGGCTCTGGCTTTGATATTGTTTCGTTGGGTGAACTAGAAAGAGTTGTTGCCGCAGGTGGTGAACCATCAAAAGTGGTTTTTTCTGGGGTTGGTAAAACAGCAGCAGAAATTAAACGTGCTTTAGAGCTAAAAATTAAGTGCTTCAATGTCGAATCTGAGCCAGAGCTAGAACGAATTAGCCAAGTGGCTGAAGAATGCGGTGTAATCGCGCCGGTTTCTTTGCGTATTAACCCAGATGTTGATGCTAAAACACACCCTTATATTTCAACTGGCCTACGTGATAATAAATTTGGTATTGCGTTTGATCAGGCGCCACGCGTTTATCAGTACGCGCAGAAGATGCCAAACCTTAACGTGGTTGGTATTGATTGCCATATTGGTTCTCAGTTAACGGATATTGACCCATTTATTGATGCTGTTGATCGCCTTCTT
Organism: Vibrio sp. UCD-FRSSP16_30; assembly: GCF_001676025.1. Taxonomy (GTDB): domain Bacteria; phylum Pseudomonadota; class Gammaproteobacteria; order Enterobacterales; family Vibrionaceae; genus Vibrio. The sequence continues at coordinate 181,791 of NZ_LZFW01000035.1, read as the reverse complement.
GGCTTGATTGATAAATTAAAAGCACAAGGTATCAATATTAAGCATTTAGACGTCGGTGGCGGTTTAGGCGTGGTCTATCGTGATGAGATGCCACCTCAGCCTTCTGATTATGCTAAAGCGTTATTAGCTCGTTTAAGTAATCACCCTGAGCTTGAGCTGATATTTGAACCTGGCCGTGCAATTGCCGCTAATGCTGGCGTGTTGCTGACAAAAGTCGAATTCTTAAAGCATACCGAGCATAAAAACTTTGCGATTATTGATGCGGCAATGAATGACCTTATGCGTCCTGCGCTGTATCAAGCTTGGCAAGATATTGTTCCTTTATGCCCAAGAAAAGGCGAAGCAACAACCTATGATCTTGTTGGCCCTGTATGTGAGACGGGAGACTTTTTAGGTAAAGACCGTAACTTGGTATTAGAGCAAAATGATCTGCTGGCAGTGCGCTCTGCAGGTGCGTATGGCTTTACCATGTCTTCAAATTATAACTCTCGTCCACGAGTGGCGGAAGTTATGGTAGATGGCGATAGTATGCATTTGGTTCGTCAACGCGAGAGTGTTGAAAGCCTATGGCAACTTGAAAGCACCTTACCGGAGTAATTAAATAGCATGCATTTCCATTTTTCTAAAATGCACGGACTGGGCAACGACTTTATGGTCGTTGACTGCATTACTCAAAATATTTTCTTTTCTCCAGAATTGATTCGTCGTCTTGCTGATCGTCATACCGGTGTGGGCTTTGACCAACTATTGGTTGTAGAAGCACCTTATGATCCTGAGACCGATTTTCACTATCGTATTTTTAATGCTGATGGTTCGGAAGTCGAGCAGTGTGGTAACGGAGCTCGTTGCTTTGCACGTTTTGTGGCGATGAAAGGGCTAACCAATAAGTACAGCATTCGAGTGAGTACTAAAAAAGGCAAGATGCTGCTGCAGTTGGGAGAGGAGGATCAGGTTCGAGTCAATATGGGTATTCCTGAGTTTGAACCGAGCAAGATTCCTTTTAAAGCTAAGCAAAAAGAGAAAACGTATATCTTGAGAGTGGGACAGAGCACATTATTTTGTGGCTCAGTCAGCATGGGAAATCCGCATGTGGTTACGGTTGTTGATGATGTTGCAACGGCCAATGTTGAAGAACTGGGCCCACTGCTTGAGTCTCATGAACGTTTTCCTGAGCGTGTTAACGCAGGTTTCATGCAGATTATTGACCGTAGCCAAATCAGCCTAAGAGTTTATGAGCGTGGTGCTGGTGAAACTCAGGCGTGCGGCAGTGGTGCTTGTGCTGCGGTTGCTGTGGGCATTTTACAAGGCTCATTGGATGAGTCTGTTGAGGTTAATTTAACAGGTGGAAAGCTGCAGATTGAATGGGAAGGCCCAGGCCAACCACTGTTCATGACAGGCAGTGCAACCCATGTATTTGATGGGCAAATCAGCTGTTAACTCATTGCTATGTAGGGATAAGTATTGGATTCAACAGCAAAAAATATATCTACAGAGGTAGATATAGAACAATATTTGTTAGATAACCCTGACTTTTTTGAAGGCAGGGAATATCTTATTGATTCGTTAAGTGTCCCTCATCAACAAGAGGGTGCTATCTCTTTATTTGATCTGAAGCTAAAGCGCCAGCGCGAACAAATACAGGCTTTAGAAGATCAGAAAAACGAGCTACTTGCCGTTGCCAGTCGCAATGACAGTATCTTTCGCCATTTTATGGAGTTAGAAAAACGCATCTTGGTGGCTCATTCTGGTGAACAGATAATTAGCGCACTAGAGCAAAAATCTCAGCAACTTGACCTGACGGTTGTGGTTGGAGTCGTGGATCATGTTAGCTCGCAGCTTTGTTTAAATGAAGAGAGTTGGTCTAAGTTTAAAACTAAAAATATGGCGCAGCGTGGCGCTTATCTTGGCCGTCTTAAACGCAGTGATCGTGAGCTTATCTTTAAGCAAGGTACGCCGGTTTCTGAGTTAGGCTCTTATGCTGTACTTTCATTTGAGCATCCAAATTTAGACGGTTTTCTCTGCTTTTGTAGCGAAGATGGCGGACGGTTCCAGCCAAGTCAGGATACTTTATATTTAAGCCATTTAGCGATGGTCATCGCTCATCAACTTTATCATCTCGAGTGGCAAAAGGTTCAAACGCTACATGCTCAGCCCCATATCTAACGCCTATCAAGGGTGGATCGACTCATTCGTTTCTTATCTTCACAATGAGAAAGGAATGAGTGCGCATACTCAAAGTAACTATCAAAATCAGCTGCATATTATTGCGACTCAATTAACCAGTTTTGGGGTTGAGAATTGGCAACAGCTTGATATTGCCTGGGTCAGACAAATAGCCGCAAAAGGTGCGAGAGAAGGGTTAAAGCCCAATAGCTTAGCCACTCGACTTTCGTGTCTGCGTAGCTTTTTAGATTATATGGTTTTAAGGGGAGAGTTAAACGCCAACCCTGCCAAAGGAGTCAGTACTCCTAGAAACCATAAACGTCTTCCTAAGAATTTGGATGTGGATGAAACTGGCCAACTTCTTGATATTGATATGGATGATCCGTTAGCAATTCGTGATCGCGCGATGATGGAACTCATGTATGGTACTGGTATGCGTCTTTCTGAATTAATTCAGTTAAATGTTCGCGATGTACAAGGTGGACGTGGTGAGATCCGAGTTATTGGTAAAGGGGATAAAGAGCGTATTGTCCCGTTCAGTGGTGAAGCTAAGCGCTGGATATTGCAATGGCTGAATGTGCGTCCCTCTTTGTTAAAGCTAGAAGAAAATGCCTTATTTATTTCTAAGCGAGGTAGCCGGATTTCTCATCGAAATGTACAAAAGCGTATGTCGGAATGGGGCATTAAACAGGGCGTTTCTAGCCATATCACTCCGCATAAATTAAGACACTCATTTGCCACGCATATTTTAGAATCCAGTGGTAACTTGCGCGCAGTACAAGAGATGCTAGGACATGAAAGCCTATCAACCACTCAAGTTTATACACACTTGGACTTTCAGCATTTAGCCCAAGAGTACGATAAAGCTCACCCGCGAGCGAAAAAGAAACCGGAGTCTTAATGCGTTTTTATCGAAGCTTAAATCCAATACAAGCGATGACCTTCGACCTTGATGATACTCTGTATGATAATCATCCGGTAATTAGGCGATTAGAGCGAGATTTAAGGCACTGGATTAATCAAACTTACCCTAAGCTTGCAACCCTGACTGAGAGTGACTGGAAGGCTTTTAAACAGCAAGCACTGCAAAGTAGTGAGCGTTGTCGCCATGATGTGACTGTCGCTAGAGAGACCCAGCTAGGCTTTGCTTTTAGCTCTGTTGATATTATTGGCTCCAGTCAGATTGAGGCAATTAAACAGACTATGGAGCAAGTGACGATATTGAGAAATAGAGTCGATATACCTGAGTTAACATTTAAAACATTGGATGCGTTGCTTGGTCAGATACCTTTAATTGCCATCACCAATGGCAATGTGGATATTGAGCGTATTGGGCTACAACCTTACTTCACTGCGACGCTAAAAGCTGGGCCTGATGGCGCGGCTAAACCAAACTCAGATATGTTTGTTCAAGCGGCTAATATCTTACAGCTTCCGGCACATTCTATTTTGCATGTGGGTGACCATTTAGTGACGGATGTACTTGGCGCAAAAGCTTCGGGTTTTCAGGCTGCTTGGTTTAATAATTCTTCTATTGGTATTAAGGGAAATCAAAAAGCTAAGATCATGCCAGATGTTGAAATTAGCCGTATTGATCAGCTACTTCACTTTATTTGAGCACTATTTCTTCGCTAATGAGTGACCACACCGGTCAGCTTGAAAAACGTCTAGGTAGTACTGTAAAAAATCAGTGAGCGTCTGTGCTTGCTGATCCCATTCTTCTAAGCGCATGAGTTCAATGCCTACTTCACAAGTACATAAATTCCCCTCGCTTTGATTTCTTCTTAGGCTGTAGCTTGAAGTCTTGGATGGCGGTAAGTGAAATTGAGGCAGTGCTTGTAACCATGGGCTTTGTCGCCACATCTTCTTGGCTTCTTGCCAGGTGGCATCGAGCACAATATAAAGTCGCGCTTCTGCTTTCCCTTCAATATTATTTTTTTGCACAGGCAGGCTATGCTCACCAGGAAAAAGTAGTATTGGATTGGGGTGCTGAGCAATCAGTTCTAATAATTCTGTGGGTGATTCGCTTCTACTCCAAACAAACTGTTTCACCTCAGATTGCGTTTTTAGCAGGATCTTGCCGGTGTTTGTGGCTCTTTTTAACTCATTGGGATGGCACAGTAGTGCCACCTCAATTGAGTGTGCAAATACAGGAAACTGTTCACATAAGCAGTGATGTTTAAACCCGCAACCTGAGCAGACCATTACTGATCCTTTTTGAGGGTTAGTCCATCATTGGTCAAAGGGTAAGTCGCGCCATTGATGGTTTCATGCTGTGTAGAAAGAGTGTCATCTTTACGCTCAAACTCTCGAATAGCGATAATTGGCTGACCTTGATAGGTAACTGAGGTGACTTGTATTAGCCCGCTAATTAAGGTCTGCCAATGACCACTTTCTTTAATATCACCACTGCCATCGCTATAAGAATAACGAGTTTTAGCTTGGTGATCGGAGCTGAGTGTTAGAGTCAGATTGGTCGTCGCATCAATCGATTGGCTGTATTGACCTACGACATCATCAGTCGATAAATTGCCTTCAGAGTAGCAACCAGTAACAGTGCTTGTTGCTGTTTTAAGATCGGCAGTCCAACCATAAATGGAGTTACTCATCGTATCGCGACAAACTTGCGGACGAATATTGAGTTGCCCTTTAGTTAGATCGTAACGAGTATTCTCTATACTCTGTTCAAGGTTAACTACTGGCAGTTGTTGAGGCTCTTTTCCCAGAATATTAAGCTCTACGTTAGAGTCTGAAACACTTGCTGTCCATGCCGGCTCATTACCAAAGGCGCGTGCACCTTGTGTTGGTTTTTCACAGCGGTTAGGGTTTTCTGCGGTAATAATATTAAATTCAGTGACCACAAACTGACTACCAAACTCTGCTGCAAAGCCTGTTGTTGCAGGCTCAAAGTAACCAAAAACTTCGGCATACATAGCTTGGTGAGGTTCGGTTTTCATGGACTCAGTCATAGTGCGAACAGCATCAGGAAGTTTAAGCCAATAAGTGGCGTTGCTGTTGCATGGCTGGATAGTTCTAGATTCATGACCAACGATAATTTGCCCGCGCACAAGTACGCGAGCAGGCGCTTCTTTACTAGGAATGAGCTGCGGTAATGGTTGGGTGGTGTTATCAATAGCCGCTGTTTGAGGTTGCTGTGACTGCTCTGTGCTACTACAACCCAGTAGTACGATAGAAGTCAAAATAGAAAATAGTGCGCATTTTTTCATTATCTAGCCTGTAGTAGAACGATGGATCACTGGTCTATCTTAACAGGTGTTCCACTAGATAGTGAGCCACTGCATCATCTTCGTTGCTACCAATTATTTCATTATTAGGTAGAGCGTCTTTTACTTTTTGATGAGAGGTTTGCATCACTTTGCCCATACCAGCCATTAATAGCATCTCGGCATCATTCATGCCGTCACCAAATGCGATACAGTTACTAAGATCTTTATTTAAGGTTTTTGCTACCGCTTGCAGTGCATTTCCTTTTGAAACATTACCTTGCATCACTTCTAAACACCAAGGTGTAGAGAAGGCGATATTTAATTCGTCACCAAATACTTGGTTTAATTTGTCTTCAAAAGTGGCGAGGTACTCATGGCTTTCATGAGTAAAGAACACTTTTGCAATGCCTTCTTTTGGCGCATTCGTGTCATCAAAAAGTGCAAAGGCAAAGCCTGAGTGTTTGCTAAAAGCAAGCAACTGCTCATCAGTTTGATTTACCCACCATTTGTCATCTTGATAGATGTGAATAATGATTTCTGGGTCTTGGCGAATAATATCAATAACGGCTTGTACACGATCTGGATTAACGTTTTGGCTGTACATTAAATTGTTATTGATATCATGCACACGAGCGCCATTAGAGGTGATCATGTAGGCTGGTATGTCTACGTCTTGTCGAATATAAGCAACATCAATATGATGACGACCAGTTGCAAAAATGAAGGTATAACCTTGTTCATGCAACTGCTTTAATGTTTGCTTGGTGAAATCAGATAGCTGGTGGTCGGGAGCCAAAAGAGTGCCATCTAAATCAGAAGCGACAATAGAGATGTTTTCGAAATTTGTATTTTCAACAGTCATATTATTTAAAACCAGGTTGTCCAAGGTAGGCTTATTTATATTCAAAAGCCAATACATACTACGTTATTCAATGAGCAAGAAAGAGGGTAAACTGCGCTTTCCTCTTTTCCTTATTTTTTAAATTACCATTCAAAAGCTTATCACTGTTCAAAAAATCCAAGAATGGCGTCTAAGGCTTGGTTTCTTGCTTGGTCTTGCTCTATGAGTATTTCATGCATGGCATCTGCTACGGGTAATAAAATAGCGTCTTGTCGTACACGACTCAGTTTTGCGATAAATCTGTTTTGCGCGACATTATCGACAACAGAGTCCAGCGCTGGCTGTACTAAAAGCAAAGGAATATTGACCTTTTGAGCGTGTTTAACACATTGCTCAGAACCGAGCATTGCTTGCCAAACCCACTGCGATGTCGGCCCACCCATTTGAATTTCTTCTACTGCATCAAAAAGATCCGCTGACCATTCAAATCGAGCTTTGCAGCTACTTAATCTATTTTCTGCAAAAGAGGTTCTTTGATAGCCAGTTTGGCCTATCGCATAATGAGGTTCTTTCTTCCAATGGATTAATGTTTTACAAAGAGGTTTTGCAATCGCGCGAAGTGGAGAAGGCATTTTTATGCCAAACATTGGAGCACTAAGGGCAATAGCGTGAAATGGATGTGCAGGTGTGTTTTGAATGTAACGAGTGGAAATAGCTCCGCCCATTGAATGGGCCAAAATAAAGCGGCGACTATAGCGGTTGAGATCAAATTGTTTGGTGATGATTGCTAAGTCATCAACATAGTCTTCAAAGTCTTCGACATGCCCCATATGATAGTCATCAAGTAAGCGCTGAGACATACCTTGACCGCGATGATCGTAAGAGTAAATATCAAAGCCTTGCTTAAACAAGTCATAAAATAATTCTTGGTAACGGCAGGCACTTTCGGTTCGTCCATTGACAACCAAGATGGCCTTGTCATGCAGGGGAGAGGTGAGGCTAATCCAATACAGTTCTTTGTGGCCGACGCCTTTCACATACCCCTGCTGACGGTTTTTCCAGAAGCGTGCGATAGGCTGTTTTATTTGATATTCATAGTCATGTTCTTGAGTACAAACATCAATCGCGTTATTTGACATTGCATTAGTTCCCTGTTCACGTTACAAACAGCATAGCACCCACAATTGATAGTGAATACAAGGTATTAGCATGGAGTTGAAAGTTTGGTTAGCATACGTAGCTACGGCTGTTATTTTTAGCTTAGCACCGGGTTCAGGAACCGTTAATTCTATTGCCAATGGAATTAATTTTGGCATGCGAAAATCACTGTCGGCCATTGCCGGGCTGCAATTGGGGTTAGCCTTTCATATTGTATTGGTTGGCGCAGGAATTGGTGCATTAGTGGCTCAATCTGCACTGGCATTTACTTTAATTAAGTGGGTAGGTGTTGCTTATTTAATCTGGCTTGGCATTCAAAAATGGCGAGATAATAAAGGATTTAAGTTAGTCGAAAGTCATCAGCAGATTTCAGCGGGGACACTGCTCAAGCAAGCTGTCTTTATCAACCTAACCAACCCTAAGTCTATTGTTTTTTTAGTAGCGCTGTTTCCTCAATTTATTGATCCTAGTTTGCCTCATCTGCCGCAATTATTAATTTTGGGTGTGACCACGATTGCTATCGATGGCATGGTGATGCTCGGTTATACCGGGTTGGCGGCTCAAATGGGGCGCTTTATTCGCTCAGATAAGATCATCGGTAAGTTGAATAAAATATTTGGCTCTATGTTTATCGGATGTGGCTTATTACTGGCGGCAGCCAAAGGTTAATCAATTTTAATCTGACATTTTTTGTAACATGAATCTTTGATGACATCGGCGGGTTTTACTTGCTGATGTCTTTTTTTTGCCTAGTATATATGGATATTCGTATATGGTTATTTGGCGGTCGCAATGTTACCTCATCAGTTCTTTAAATTGCTTGCAGATGAAACGCGTTTACGTAGCTTACTGCTTATTGCTCGAGAGGGTAGTTTGTGTGTTTGTGAGTTAACACATGCTCTGCAAGAGAGTCAGCCAAAGGTATCGCGTCATTTAGCACAGATGCGCCGCTCGGGCATTTTAGTCGATGAAAGGCGAGGCCAGTGGGTTTATTACCATGTTGCGCTCGATCTGCCTGGTTGGGCTAAAAAAGTACTGGATGGTTTAAGGGATTCAAACTGCCTTAAAGAACAATACCAACAAGATACGCAAAGATTAGTTCACATAGACGCAATGTCTTGTGTGTAGCGGGTAATTTAAATGCTCACCTAGGTGGCAATAAAGGATAGAACATGACTATTAAAATCGGTATCAATGGCTTTGGTCGTATTGGACGCTTGGCATTAAGAGCTTCTTTTGATTGGCCAGAAGTTGAGTTTGTACAAATTAATGATGTTGCAGGTGATGCAAAAACACTGGCTCATTTATTGGAGTTCGATTCAATTCAAGGTCGCTGGCAGCATGCAGTAACTGCAGATGGTACGGATATGATCATTAATGGTCATGCAATCCAAACCTCTCAACAGCGTGATATTGATTCTGTCGATTGGTCTGGTTGTGATGTTGTTATTGAAGCAACGGGTGTTCATCGTAAGACGGCATTCCTTAATAAATACCTAGAGCAAGGTGTAAAGCGTGTCGTGGTCTCTGCGCCAGTGAAAGAGTCAGGCATCGCTAATATCGTGGTCGGTGTTAATGATGACATCTTTGATCCTGCGATACATAAGATTGTGACGGCGGCATCTTGTACCACCAACTGTCTTGCGCCAGTGGTTAAAGTTATCCATGAGAAATTAGGCATTGAACAAGCCGCATTTACCACGATTCATGATTTAACTAACACGCAAACAATTTTAGATGCACCGCATAAAGATCTGCGCCGTGCACGAGCGTGTGGCATGAGCTTAATTCCGACCACTACTGGCTCGGCAACCGCTATCGTTGAGATTTTCCCAGAGCTTAAAGACAAAATTAACGGTCATGCTGTGCGCGTTCCTCTCGCAAACGCTTCTCTTACTGACATTATCTTTGATGTTAAGCGAGATACCACAGCCGAAGAGGTCAACGCCTTACTAAAAGAAGCTTCTGAAAATGAACTAAAAGGCATTCTAGGTTTTGAAGAGCGTCCGCTAGTCTCTATCGATTATAAAGGCGATCAGCGTTCAACCATTGTTGATGGCCTGTCGACTATGGTCGTCGGTACTCGCATGCTGAAAATTTATGCTTGGTATGACAATGAAATGGGTTATGCGACTCGCACCGCTGAACTGGTGCGCACTGTTGGTTTGGCAGATAAATAATAAATTAGATTAATAAGCATGTTTCGACGTGCTTTATATAAGGAAAATAAAATGACGCATCCTACTTGGGAACTTTCTATCGATCATGGCGCAACACTTGTCCTTACGCCGTGTCCTGGAACTAAAGAGCTGGGTTTAGACGAATCTCTCCTTCAGCTAAAAGAGCAGGGGGTAAAAGCCATTGTGACAGCAATAAATCAGGCAGAAATGACCGAAAAGAACGTTGAAGCGCTAGGCGAGAAAAGTAAAGCGCTGGGTTTGCAATGGTTTCACCTGCCTATCGAAGACGATGATGTGCCTGATGGTGAGTTTGCTGAGCTTTGGGCAGAGGTAAGCCCAGAGCTACATAAGTTAGTTAATAGTGGCGACAAGATTGCAATGCACTGTATGGGCGGATCGGGTCGTACGGGTCTATTAGCGGCTAACTTATTGTTGGAGCTTAATTGGTCATTGCCAAAGGTTGTAACAGAAGTGAAAGCGCTACGTCCGGGGGCATTCACTAAGCCTGCGCAAGTGAATTACGTTGAAGCTCTCGTTCAAGGTTAATTTTATCTGTATACGTGCCTTTCTATGAGGGGCGCGTTTTAGTCGATGAGACTACTTCGATGCTATCAAGCTTAAATAAAAGTGTTCGCCAATATATGTTGGTGACATTTAATTATTGGAACTTCACTCTGACAGACGGCGCTTTGCGTATGTTGGTGGTGCTGTATTTCTATGATTTAGGATACAGCAGCTTAGCGATTGCCTCTTTATTCTTGTTCTATGAATTTTTTGGTGTGGTCACTAATCTTGTTGGAGGCTGGCTAGGCGCAAGACTTGGTTTAAATCGAACCATGAATATGGGCTTAGCACTGCAAATCTTTGCCTTGCTTATGCTCGCAGTCCCCCAAACGTGGCTAACAATACCGTGGGTAATGGCCGCGCAGGCATTCTCGGGTATTGCCAAAGATCTGAATAAGATGAGCGCTAAAAGTGCAATAAAAACACTGGTTCCTAACGAAAAGCAGGGCGCTTTGTATAAGTGGATTGCTATTTTAACGGGTTCAAAAAATGCGTTAAAGGGCGCCGGTTTCTTTTTAGGTGGTGTTTTACTGTCGGTTATTGGGTTTCAGGGGGCGGTACTTGCTATGGCGTCGGTATTACTACTGGTGCTAATAGGGAGTCTTACTTGGCTTGATAACGATATGGGTAAAGCCAAGAATAAACCTAAGTTTAAACATCTATTTTCTAAGTCGGGTAGCATCAATCGCTTGTCGGCAGCGCGCTTATTTTTGTTTGGCGCAAGAGATGTTTGGTTTGTGGTTGCGTTGCCCATTTACTTAGGCAGTGTTTTTGGTTGGAACCACTCAATGGTAGGTGGGTTTCTGGCAATATGGGTGATTGCCTATGGTGTTGTGCAAGGGTTTGCCCCTCGTATTACGGGCAAAGCAGAAGGCAAAGTACCCGATGGTAAATCGGCTCTTATTTGGGCTGTGATGCTATCGGTAGTGACCGGTATAATTGCTTATGGCGTACAAATCGGTTGGCAACCAGAGCTTGTGATTGTGGTTGGCTTGCTTATCTTTGGTGCAATATTTGCGGTGAACTCGTCACTGCATTCATACCTTATTGTAAGCTACGCTAAAGGTGATGGGGTTTCTATGGACGTTGGTTTTTATTATATGGCCAATGCTATGGGACGTCTTATCGGCACGATTTTATCGGGCTTAGTTTTTCAGATGGCAGGACTTGCGGCGTGTCTTTGGCTCTCATTTGCTTTTTTAATGCTGGCTAGCATTATTTCAATAAAGCTTCCGCGACATAGCTAATTGATTAAAAAATAACGATAAAAAGCTAACAAGGATTTCCTTCGCTAGCTTTTTTATTGTTATGATGCCAGTAGCATAAATTAAGGAAGCGGTATAATGAGACAAAGGGTTTTGTTTTTCGATCTAGCAAGATGTGTAGCGGCCATTGCTGTGATCGCAATCCATGTGTTAGCTCCTTATCGATATCAATTTGGTGAAATTCCATTTGCTGATTGGTCTACTGCGATCAGCATTAATAGTATTAGTCGCTGGGCTGTGCCGGTATTTATTCTTATTTCTGGCGCTTTGATGTTGAGTGACAGAAGACCCTTCGAATTTAAGTACTATGTTAAACGCCGCCTTGGCAAGGTCTTAGTACCGTTTGTTATTTGGTCAATCTTCTATGCGTACTTATCGGGTTGGAGTGTTTACGGCTTTGATACTGCTCATGCCAAAGAAGTGCTGGTGGATAGCTTAGATCATGCCACTTATTATCATTTAGGCTTCTTTTACTACTTTATTCCTCTTTATTTTGTGATTCCTTTTTTACAGATCTTTGTACGCCGTTACGATGATAAAGCGCTGTACGCTCTGACTGCTCTGTGGCTGTTCACAACAGCACTATTTTTATTCCGCATCGATGGATTATGGAATAACCAGATGTGGCTTTATTCGGGTCTACTGCCGCTAGGCTATATCTTGTATCAAAAAGTGCCATTGACTAAAGCATCGGTGAGTACGTTTGTGGCTATTGGGTTAGCAGCATTTGCGGTGACCATCTATCAGGTAATCTCTATGAGCATAGAGGCAAATGATTACACTTATGGTCGCTGGCTATCTTATAAAACACTAAATACTATCTGCGCGGCTAGCATGATCTTTATGGTCTGTCGTTACTTTGGTGAGGGGCTTTCTGCAGGGGCGAATAAGATTGTGGGCTTTATCAGTACTCACAGCCTAGGCATTTATATTTTGCATCCTATCTTCTTATGGCCAATGAAAGAGTTTGAGTGGTATCAAGGGCATCCAGCTTTGGTGATTCCACTGTGGATTGTGATTAGTGGCGGCGGTTCGTTATTGCTTAGCTGGCTTGTGTCTCGTTCAAGTAAAACCGCGTGGTTATTACCTTAATATTCGATATTCAGAGCCTATTGTTTGTTGTCATCAATAGTGCTCTGATTTTTCTATCGCTTTAACGCAAAGTGCATGAACTTATCACCTTGATAGGTGAGCACGCCTTGATGGCCTGGTGATAGGGCGTGATAGTAATGAATGCCAATTTTAAACTCTCGTTTTGGTCCAAAGCGGCCTTTCTGCACGTATATCCAATATTCTTGATCGTCTTCCCCAGGTTTTGCGTCGGGAATATCTACTGCTTGCTTATCAATAACGGTAACTTTTGCCGTTTGCTCTGGTGCATCCGCGCCATGTATGTGCTTACTGACAACGTATTTACAAGCAAAGGCGGCGATTACAACCAGCACTGCAACTAGAACAAATAGGGATATTGGCATATAGGTTATCCTGATAGTTTTTAGCTGAATGGTTTTTAGGCACTGAGTGTAGCCTGCGTCTATCTGGGATTAGTACAATTAGTGAGATAGCGTGATCTAAACGCCAAGTCGCGATAAGAAATGGTAATTAGGTCACAAAGTTTGCTGAACCTCATTTATAAATCATGGTCTTATTTTAAATATATAAAGAGTGAAATGATTGCTAAGCTTGATTTAGGTTCAATAATCCGCAGGCTTATTCAATTTTTTAGGCGGAACGGTATTAAATAGTCACTTGGATACGCAATGTGCAGATTCTTTGAATCAACAGGGTTTTAGACGGGGTAAGGATATGTCCGATATTGATCAGGTAGTAGTACGAACAAGACGTCTAGAAGGGATTCTGCGTACCCGTTTTCATGCCCGTGGACGAGGTCTTCATCAGTTGATTACAGATAGTGAAGAGCGCCTACCTAAAGAAGTGATCAGTAAATTACGTTATATCGCAACCGTGCGTAATAAGATGCTGCATGAAGATGGTTTCAAATTAGAAGACAGAAAAGAATTTGTGGAAGCATGCAGTACGTGCGAGAAAGAACTTACTCCTCGTAGTGGGCGTTTTATTTGGGGGATTGCGATCGCTTTAATGACGTTACTGACATTTGCCGCCGGTCTTTTTTACTATGTGAACTGGGCTGAGTTCAGCGTTCACCTTTAGCTTTATTTCCCCTCTTTAATTTACGGTAAGTTGTTTAATCTGTACCATTGCGACATTCAGATTCAACCTTTAGGAGTCTCCCATGTCTGTACATGCACATAAAATTTTAAACCAACTTCGCCTACAACCAATGTCAAAAGAAGAATTGAAAAGTTGGGTTACAGCTGAGTTTGGTGAAAATGCTCAGTTTAGAACTTGTAGTAAAGAGGGTTTTGATTTTGAATCTATCTTGGAATTTTTCTTATTGAGAGAAAAGGTTGTTTTAGACAATAACCAATTCAAACTTAATGAAGCAAACGTGTGCTCTCATAACTAATTTATATTTATTTAGAATGATTGTAAGGCTCCTTTAAAGGAGCCTTTTTTATTTGCATTACATTAACATTTATCAGTGCCTACTTGGTTGGAAAACTCTGCATATATGCTACTTGTTGGTGTTAAGTGTTGTTTTTGTGGTGATCTACGTCGTAATAATTAACGTAAATTGCTTTGTTTTTAGTCGTTTACTCTGTCTGTTCTGGTGGGGTAAAAAAGCATAAAAATTCGGGGGTTAGCTAGGGTTTTTATGTTTTTTTGATTGCCACACCGAAGATGCCAGATGTTTTGGGGCTTTTTAATATCTGACAAATACTCAAATTGCATTTGTATGAGTATTTATTCAGTGGGGTGGCATTTTCATTCATGGAATTATCTTTTATTTAGCGACAAAGCCAGTTTTTATCCTTTAAATGTTGCTTTTCTGTGTCTTTTTTGCCAAATTGTGCGTCGAACACAATATTTATCATTGTGTTTTGAGCGGAGGCACCACTTAAGGTGCAGACCTGAATTAAGACGGGTCACGTTCATTTCGAATGGATTCAATTTTGCAGACAAGGCAGAAAACTGTCCAGCAGTAGAGGTCTGGTAATGTCGTTATTAGAAGTAAAAAATCTTCGCATTGAGTACCCGTCAAGACACGGTGTTCACGCAGCAGTAAAATCTCTGTCGTTTAATATTGAACGCGGTGAAATCGTCGGTGTCGTAGGTGAATCTGGCGCGGGTAAATCCACTGTCGGCAACGGCGTGATTGATTTATTAAGCCCTCCTGGCGTTATTGCTGGTGGTGAGGTTTTTCTCGATGGGGAAAAAATATCAGGTTTATCTGCAGAAGAGATGCGTCAGGTACGTGGCTCTAAAATAGGATTTATCTTTCAAGATCCTATGACGTCTTTAAATCCGTTATTTACCGTAGAACATCAACTTAAAGAAACCATTCATGCCAATATGAAGGTCTCTGACGCAGAAGCCTATAAGCGTTCTTTAGAATTGATGAACAAGGTGGGTATTCCACAGCCAGAAAATCGTCTAAAACAATATCCGCACCAGTTTTCTGGTGGTATGCGCCAGCGTGTTGTTATTGCTATTGCGCTAGCTGGTGAGCCGGATCTGATTATTGCGGATGAGCCAACTACAGCATTGGATGTTTCTATCCAAGACCAAATTCTTAGCCTAATTCGTGATTTATGTGTTCAGCAAAATGTAGGCTGTATGCTAGTAACTCACGATATGGGCGTGGTTTCAAACGTCACTGATCGCGTTGCGGTAATGTACCGAGGCGATCTGGTTGAGTTTGGACCAACCAGTAAAGTGTTGGGTGACCCAGATCATCCTTATACGCGCAGTCTTATCTCAGCAGTACCTCGTTCAGACGTTAAATTAGACCGATTCCCATTGGTCAGTTACATCGAAGAAGCGGCAGAGCACGAACCTCTTAATGTAAAAAATCACTGGTTAGGTCAAAGCCAAGATCAGCGTGATTACACTGGACCTTTGCTGAACGTTGAAAATGTCGATCTTCGTTTTATTACCAAAGACTCACTGTTTGAAAGCCGCAGAGAATACGTGCAAGCGTCAAACAATGTCAGTTTTGAAGTGTTTGAAGGCGAAACCTTTGGCTTGGTGGGTGAATCTGGTTCTGGTAAGTCGACGATTGCTCGCATCATTGCCGGTCTGTATGCACCTGACGCCGGTAAAGTGACTTTTGAAGGTATCGATTTAACGGGACTAAAGAGCGAAAAAGAGCGTCGTCCAATGCGTCGCCAAATGCAGATGGTGTTCCAAAATCCTTATACGTCTATGAATCCACGTATGAAGATTTTCGATATTATCGCAGAGCCGATTCGTTTTCATAAGCTAACGGCTAATGAAAATGAAACTCGTCAGATCGTCAACGATCTACTTGATCATGTTGGTTTGGGCCGTATGGCCGCCGTTAAGTATCCTCACGAGTTCTCTGGTGGTCAGCGCCAACGTATTTCTATTGCCCGCGCGCTTGCTACTCGTCCTAGATTATTAATTTGTGATGAACCCACTTCGGCATTGGATGTTTCGGTGCAGGCGCAGATTCTTAATCTTTTGAAAGACCTTCAAGATGAATTGAACTTAACCATGCTGTTTATCAGTCACGATTTGCCGGTAATTCGTCAGATGTGTGATCGCATTGGTGTGATGCAGCAAGGTGCTCTTCTGGAAGTTGCGCCAACCGAGCAGTTATTTAAGTCACCACAACATGAATATAGCCAACATTTGATTTCACTGATGCCCGAGTTTAAAGGTTTACGCGAAGGCAGTGGTGAAGTAGCAGAATTAGCTTAGTCGTTTAAGCAAAAGCTCATAAGAGCGCAATACATAACACAACACACAGCAATCAATAATACATCGCAAACACAATAGGGATTCCATCCCGCATGAAGGAGATATGCAATGAAAACTATTAAGACCAAACTGGCTGTAGCACTTGCAGTCGCTGGCCTTGCATTTAACGCCGCCGCTGCTGATATCAAAGTCGCTTATGATGCTGACCCAGTATCTCTTGACCCACAAGAGCAACTATCTGGCGGCACGCTTCAACTGTCTCACATGGTCTTCGATCCATTGGTACGTTATAAGCAAGATTTATCATTTGAACCTCGCCTAGCAACTAAGTGGGAGCGTGTGAACGAAACTACAATGCGCTTTACATTGCGTGAAGGCGTTAAGTTCCATTCTGGTAATACTCTGACTGCTGACGATGTAGTTTGGACGTTTGACCGTTTGAAAGATTCACCTGACTTTAAAGCAATTTTTGCACCATTTGAAAAGGTGACAAAAGTTGATGACTACACATTTGATCTTGTATCTAAAGGCGCTTTTCCGCTAGTTCTACAAACTGCGACCTACATTTTCCCAATGGATAGCAAGTTCTACACTGGTAAAACAGAAGATGGTAAAGACAAGTCTGAGATTGTGAAGCACGGCAACTCTTTTGCTTCGACTAACGTTTCAGGTACAGGTCCATTTATCGTGACTGAGCGTGAGCAAGGCGTGAAGGTTGAGTTTAAACGCTTTGATGGTTACTGGGATACAGAGTCAAAAGGCAACGTTGATAACCTAACACTGGTACCAATCAAAGAAGATGCAACTCGTGTTGCTGCGCTACTTTCTGGCGGCGTAGATATGATTGCTCCTGTTTCACCAAACGATCATAAACGTGTTGAGTCAGCTAAAGGCGTTGAGCTAGTGACTCTGCCGGGTACTCGTTTGATTTCTTTCCAAATGAACCAAGAGAGCAACCCAGCTCTTAAAGATGTTCGTGTTCGTCAAGCTATCGTATACGCGATTAACAATGACGGTATTGCTAAGAAAATCATGAAAGGTTTTGCAACCACTGCTGGTCAGCAAGGTCCTGAAGGTTACGCAGGCTACGATGCAGATCTTAAACCTCGTTACGACTTGAAGAAAGCGAAGCAACTAATGAAAGAAGCAGGCTACGCAGATGGCTTCTCTCTAACCATGATTGCGCCTAATAACCGTTACGTGAATGATGCAAAAATTGCTCAAGCAGCGGCTGCGATGCTGGCTAAGATTGGCATCCGTGTTGATCTGAAAACAATGCCAAAAGCGCAATACTGGCCTGAGTTTGATAAGTGTGCAGCAGACATGCTAATGATTGGCTGGCACGCCGATACAGAAGATTCTGCGAACTTCTCTGAGTTCCTAACCATGACTCGTAACGAAGAAACGGGTAAAGGTCAGTACAACTGTGGTCACTACTCTAACCCTGAAGTGGATAAGTTAGTTGAAGCAGCGAACGTTGAAACAGACCCTGCAAAACGTTCACAAATGCTACAACAAGTAGAGAAGACGCTTTATGACGAAGCGGCTTATGTTCCTCTACATTGGCAGAACCTAGCGTGGGGCGCAAAGTCTAACGTTGAGATTAAACCAATCGTTAACGCAATGAACTTCCCTTACTTTGGCGACCTAGTTGTTAAGTAATAAGTAGCATAGTAAATAAAGGTGCGCTGCTCTTAATAATGCACGTACCTTGTTGCCTTTAAGCAACGTTTTTAAAAACGCAGTAATGCGCTTTTCGGTGCCTGACCTTGTTTCAGTCGGGTCAGGTACCATTTTTAAGACTGAAAATTGTTAGATTGGAAGAAAGGGGCAACGGAATGTTTTCGTTTCTAGTCAAGCGCCTGTATCAGGCACTGGTAGTGATGTTTGTGATCAGTTTGGTGGCGTTTGCTATCCAAGATAACCTTGGTGATCCCTTACGTGAATTAGTTGGTCAGTCGGTATCAGAATCTGAGCGCCAAGCGCTACGAGATGATCTCGGTTTGAACGACCCATTTGTGACTAAATATACTCGCTTTATTACGGCTGCCGTACAGGGTGATTTAGGTACATCTTATTTCTTTAAACGCCCAGCAGTGGACGTTATTTTAGATAAGCTGATTGCGACGTTAGAGCTCGTATTTGGCGCGACATTAATTATTGTCGTATTGTCGATTCCGCTCGGCGTTTATTCGGCAATCAATCCCAAAAGTTTTTTTACCAAGGTCATCATGGCGATGAGCTCGGTCGGTATTTCGATCCCCGTATTCCTTACCGCAATTATGTTGATGTATATATTCTCCATTACCTTAGGTTGGCTTCCATCCTATGGGCGAGGGGAGACGGCAAACGTTCTAGGTTGGGAGTCTGGCTTCTTCACCGTTGATGGTATTAAGCACTTGATATTGCCGTGTGTTTCATTGGCTTCGATCATGCTTCCTCTGTTTATTCGCCTTGTTCGTTCAGAGATGCTTGAGGTGTTAAGTTCGGAATACATTAAGTTTGGTAAGGCTAAAGGTCTGCCACTTAAGAAAATTCATTATCAACACGCATTAAAAAATACCCTTTTACCCGTATTGACGGTAGGCGGTGTACAGATCGGTACTATGGTGGCTTACACCATACTGACTGAGACAGTATTCCAGTGGCCGGGTACAGGTTTTCTATTCCTTGAAGCAATCAACCGTGTCGATACGCCATTAATTACCGCATACGTTATTTTTGTGGGGCTGATTTTTGTTGTTACCAACACCATTGTTGACCTTCTGTATGGACTTATTAACCCAACCGTAAACATTACTGGTAAAGGAGCATAATCATGGAACAGACTACACAAGCTCCAAGTCACTGGCAGCGTTTCAAAAACTCGAATATCGTTTATTACTTCTTGCGTGACAAAGTGGCTATGTTCTCGGCCTTTGTTTTTGCTTGTTTTTTAGTTGCTGCTTTAGCTGCGCCAATCATCGCCCCTACTGACCCATACGATCTGATGTCAATTGATATTATGGACTCAGAGCTGCCTCCATCGTGGATGGAAGAAGGGGATGCAAACTTTGTACTCGGTACGGATGAGCAAGGCCGTGATATTTTCTCAACCATACTGTATGGCTCAAGGTTATCACTGACCATTGGTTTTCTTGCGGTAGGCTTACAGCTCATTTTAGGTATTGTTATTGGTCTATCTGCCGGTTACTTCGGTGGACGTATAGATAACTTCTTAATGCGCTTTGCTGATATCCAATTATCGTTTTCAACCATGATGGTGGCAATTATTGTTTCCGCCATATTTAAGGCCAGTTTTGGTAGTGCTTTCTACAGTGAATACGCCGTAATCATGCTGGTGGTGATTATCGGTATTGCGGAATGGCCTCAATATGCTCGTACTATTCGAGCGTCTGTATTAGCCGAAAAGAAGAAAGAGTATGTCGAAGCGGCGCGAGTGATGGGCTTTAAAGCTCCTCGAATCATGTTCCGCCATATCCTTCCTAACTGTCTGTCACCAATTTTGGTTATCTCAACAGTACAGATTGCTAACGCAATCATGTCAGAGGCGGCGCTGTCGTTTCTTGGCTTAGGTCTACCGGTTGACCAACCCTCACTAGGCGCGCTGATCAGTACAGGCTTTAACTACATCTTCTCTGGTGCATGGTGGATTACCGCCTTCCCTGGCATTGTATTAGTGACCTTGGTGTTAGTGATTAACCTATTGGGTGACTGGCTACGTGATGTGTTTAACCCTAAATTATACAAAGGCTAATAGAGCTATCTTTGCATAGAGATATTTTTCTATAGAACGGCTTTTGTATAGATCCCAAAACGCCCAGTGATTTTTCTCACTGGGCGTTTTGAGTTTTACGGAACGGTGCTGGAGAGAAAAGATACTACGACCGTGGTTAATATTGGCGAATAACTAAACAATCGACTAACATTCTGTAGTGACTATTGAATAAAATTAGAGGGTTATAAATAAAATGAAAGGCATCAAACTACCTCTAATCGCATCAATTGCGCTGTTATCTTTAGCAGCCATCCCTGCCAAGGCAAATAGCTATCTCTGCTCTGCTACTCAAGAATCCTACGATAAACCTGCTCAGTTAGGAGAGGAGTGCCCCATAGGCATATCCCTTGTGGGAAAAAGAGACCCGGTTTACCGTAAATCGACCTTTTGGATTCAATGCGGCTTCTTTCCTAAAGAACTCACTCTTAAACAAGTTAATCTAATTTACCCCAACGTCTCCGCATCTATCTGGAATAAAGCCGAGTCCAAAGGTAGACGTTGCCTAATTGGCCCTTATGACGATTTTGAGCAAGCAAATCTAGAAGTAACACAGTTGCGAACGATAAATGGTTTTGAAAAGTCCTTTATAAGGGAAGTAGAAAAATAGAAAACATAAAAAAAGGATGGCGATTGCCATCCTTTTTAATTTGTAGATAATGCGATCAACGCATGGTGACAAATTCCTCAGAACCCGTAGGGTGTATTGCGACTACTGAGTCAAAGTCTGCTTTAGTTGCGCCCATTTTCATTGCGACTGCAAAGCCTTGGATCATTTCGTCAACGGTGAAGCCGATGCCGTGTAGGCCGACAACTTGCTCGTTATCACCAGCACAAACCAGCTTCATTTTACATGGCTGACGGTGCTTGGTTACCGCTGAGTACATTGCGGTAAAGCCAGAGGTGTAAACTTTCACATTGCCTTCGCCGTATTGGTCGATAGCTTGTTGCTCTGTTAGACCAATGGTGCCAATTGGTGGGTGACTAAATACCACGGTTGGGATTAGGCTGTAGTCCATTTTTGCATCTGGTTTGTTGTTGAACAAACGCTCAGATAGCTGACGACCCGCTTTTACTGCAACAGGTGTTAGCTCAACGCCACCTTCCATGATGTCACCAACACAGTAGACACCACTAACATTGGTTTCTTGGTATTCATTAACTTTAATGTAGCCACGTTGATTGGTTTCAACGCCAGTATTGCTTAGGTTAATGGTATCGGTTGCTGGGTGGCGACCAATGGCCCAAATTAGCTGATCAACGTTGTGGCTGCTGCCGTTTTCTAGGTGCAGAGTTAGGCTACCGTCAGCTTCTTTTACCACTTCTTTTGGTACAGAGTGAGTATGTAGAGTTGGCCCTTCTGCTTCCATAACCTCGGTAAGGGTATCGATGATCATTGGGTCAAAGCTACGCAAAGGAGACTCTTTACGTACAAATAAGTCAGTTTTGGTGCCGAGTGCGCTTAGTACGCCAGCGATTTCGACAGCGATATAGCCTGCGCCAACTACAGCAACACGCTTAGGTTGTTCGTTTAGTTCAAAGAAGCCATTTGAATCAATGCCGTATTCAGAACCTGGAATATTAGGAATAGTAGGGCGACCGCCTACAGCAATTAAAATATGATCAGCGGTATATAGCTCACCATCAACTTCAACGGTTTTCGCATCAACAAACTTAGCAAAGCCTTTGATAACATTAACTTTGTTGTTACCTAGAACGCGGTCGTATGATTGGTGAATACGTCCAATGTAGGCTTGACGGCTTTCGATAAGTTTTGACCATTTAAAGCTCTTTAGATCAACATCAAAGCCATAATCTTCAGCATAAAGATTGATAGCTTCGGCAATTTGCGCCCCATGCCACATCACTTTTTTAGGTACACAACCTACGTTGACACAAGTGCCGCCTAAGTCTTTTGCTTCGATTAGAGCAACTTTAGCCCCATACATTGATGCACGGTTAGCCGAAGCGATGCCACCACTACCACCACCAATACAGATATAGTCAAAATGCGTTGCCATTGAGTTCTCCAAAGTCGTTGTTGTCTTTATTGTTATATTGGGTGAATTTATTCAGGTACAACCCATTCAACCTTAAAATGTCCCGTTGCGGGTGCTATCGCTTGTTTTAGCGCAGGCAAGATTTCTTGCATTTGGCTTTCTAATTTCCATGGTGGATTAATGACAATCATGCCAGAGGCTGTCATACCACGTTCGTTGGTATCAGGAGATACGCCAAGCTCTATTTGTAGAATCTTACGAATGCCTAAACCTTGCAGGCCTTCTAGCATATCTTCGATATCGTAGCGATTAACCACAGGATACCAGATTGCATAGACTCCTGTTGCCCAACGCTTATAACTTTGCGCGATAGCTTGTACGACATCGCGATATTCTTTTGCTAGCTCATAAGGCGGATCTATGAGCACTAATCCACGGCGTTCTTTTGGTGGCAAACTGCCTTTTAAGCGAGAAAAACCATCTTCTTTGAATATCTTAACTTGGCGATCGCGGTGAAATTCTTGTTCCAACAATGGAAAATCACTTGGGTGTAATTCCGTTAGAACCATTCGGTCGCCACGACGAATTTGCGCTCGAGCAACACGAGGTGAGCCAGGGTAGTATCTAAGCTCGTCGCCATCGTTAAGTACACGAATAGACTCAAGATAGCTGGAGATTGCTTCTGGTAAGTCGCTTTGTTGCCAAAGTTTGGCTATACCTTGTTTGTATTCGCCCGTTTTTTCTGACCACTCATGGGTCAAGTCGTAACGACCGACACCTGAGTGAGTATCGTGATAGACAAATGGTGTCTCTTTTTGCTTTAACGCATCAAGAATAAGGCTTTGTACAATGTGTTTTAGTACATCTGCATGGTTTCCAGCATGAAAGCTGTGACGATAACTGAGCAAGGTAATTCCCCAAGTGAGTGTGTGACGGGATCAATCAACATTATACTCGACTATTGAATTTTGCATAAGTCGTCACCATCTAAACTCTCATAAGACGAAAATATACAGAGGATCATTATGTCTAATCCGCTTCTCAATGTTACGGATCTACCAAGTTTTGCACAAATTAAGCCTGAGCATATTAAGCCAGCTGTTGAAAAAGCTATTGCTGATTGCCGTAACAAGGTTGAACAAGTATTAGAAAATAATACTCAACCGACATGGGACAATCTGTGCTTACCTCTTGATGAGACTGACGTTGTACTTTCGCGTATATGGTCGCCAGTCGGACATTTAAATGCTGTAGCAAACAGTGAAGAGCTTCGTGAAGCTTACGAAAGCTGCTTACCAATTTTATCTGAATTTGGTACTTGGCTAGGCCAACATAAAGGTCTTTATGAGGCATATAAATCGATTCGTTCTGATTCGAGCTTTGAGCAACTAAGCCAAGCTCAACAGAAAACAATTAAAGACGCACTACGTGATTTTGAATTGTCAGGTATTGGTCTACCTGCTGAACAGCAGAGCCGTTATGGTGAGATCAGCAAGCGTTTATCTGAGCTTGCTTCTAAGTTCTCTAATAATGTACTTGATGCCACTATGGGTTGGAGCAAGCACATTGCTGATGTAGCCGATCTGTCTGGTATGCCTGAGTCAGCTCTAGAAGCGGCTAAAGCGGCAGCGCAAGCAAAAGAGCTTGATGGCTACTTGTTGACGTTAGATATCCCTTCTTATCTGCCAGTAATTACTTACTGTGATAACCAAGCATTACGTCAAGAAATGTACGAAGCATACAACACTCGTGCATCTGATCGTGGTCCGAATGCAGGAGAGTGGGATAACACAGAAATTATTGCAGAAGAGCTTAAACTACGTCATGAAATTGCACGTATGCTAGGTTTCTCTATGTATAGTGAGCGCTCACTTGCAACTAAGATGGCGGAGTCACCAGAGCAAGTACTTGGCTTCCTAAATGATTTAGCAGTTAAAGCAAAACCTCAAGGTGAGCGTGAAGCTGAAGAATTACGTCAATTTGCTGAGAAAGAGTTCGGTGTTTCTGAATTAAATCTGTGGGACATTAGCTACTACAGTGAAAAACAAAAACACAGCTTGTTTAGCATCTCTGATGAAGACCTACGTCCTTACTTCCCTGAACAAAAAGTAGTCTCTGGCCTATTTGAAGTGCTGAGTCGCGTTTTTGGAATGGAAGTAAAAGAGCGTCAAGGTGTGGAAGTTTGGCATGACTCTGTACGCTTCTTCGATATCTTTACTAAAGACGGTGAGCTTCGAGGCAGCTTTTATCTAGACCTATACGCTCGTGAACATAAGCGTGGCGGCGCCTGGATGGATGAGTGTCGTGTTCGTCGCATCGCTCAATCTGGCGAGCTTGAAACTCCGGTTGCTTACCTAACTTGTAACTTCAACAAGCCAGTAGGTGATAAACCTGCACTGTTTACTCACAATGAAGTCGTGACATTATTCCATGAGTGTGGACATGGTATTCACCATATGCTGACTCAAGTTGATGTATCGGCTGTTTCTGGTATCAATGGTGTTCCTTGGGATGCGGTTGAATTGCCAAGTCAGTTCCTAGAGAACTGGTGCTGGGAAGAGGAGGCACTTGCCTTTATTTCTGGTCACTACGAAACGGGTGAACCACTTCCTAAAGCAATGCTAGATAAAATGCTAGCGTCGAAGAACTTCCAATCAGCAATGTTCATCTTGCGTCAAATTGAACTGGGCTTATTTGATTTTACTTTGCATACCGAGTATGACCCTCAAGTCGGCGCTCAAGTATTAGAGACTTTAGCTCAAGTAAAAGAAAAAGTGTCAGTATGGCCTAGCGTAGAATGGAACCGTTTCCCACATGCATTTAGTCATATTTTTGCGGGTGGATATAGCGCGGGTTACTACAGCTACTTATGGGCAGAAGTGTTGTCTTCTGATGCATTTTCTCGTTTTGAAGAAGAAGGTATCTTCAATAAAGAAACGGGACAAAGCTTCTTAAACAACATCCTAGAAATGGGTGGCAGTGAAGAGCCAATGACGTTGTTCAAACGTTTCCGTGGTCGTGAGCCTCAAATTGATGCGCTACTACGACACGCAGGTATCGAGGCTTAATTGCTCGTACTTATATAGATATGTAAGCAGGGTGAGATCACGAACATTATTTGAACAAAATCATGTGGATTATAGGAACCAGTTTTTGTTGCATGGATTTGTGGCATGGATGCCACAATGAAGCCATCAAGGATGATTTCACGGCGTCTTGTGGAGATGATGCGCATGATTGGTCGAAAACTGTTCACTCATGCGTTCGCCCTAGATATGTAAGCCACCTCAAATGAGGTGGCTTTTTTTATGGATTCACATTGCGGTTAATTGGATTTTGTAGCGAAATTAGCGTTTCGGTTGATTGCACTTCATCAATCGCTTGCAGTTTGTTGATGAGCACATGCTGTAATTCTTCTATAGAGCGGCACATTAATTTGACAAAAATACTGTAAGCGCCGGTGGTGTAATAGGCTTCAACCACTTCATCAAGTGCATTGAGCTTTTCTAATGCCGAGTGATAATCTTTGGCTGCATTAAGGTTAATCCCAATAAAGCAGCATACGTCGTAGCCTAGCTTCTTGGTATTAACGATAACTTCAGTCCCTTCAATCACGTTAGCCGCTTTCATTTTCTCTATACGGACATGAATCGTTGCAGGGCTTACATTAAATCGTTTGCCCATCTCTGCATAAGGGGTGCGAGCATCTTCCATGAGCGTTTTGAGAATATCTTTATCTAGCTGGTCTAGCATGGGGTTGTTGTTCATTGATGTTCCTTAAGAGACAGAGATAAGAAGAATGCGGTAAACTATGAAATATCTTAAAAGGTCTGTAGACCCATAAACTTTAGAGAGATGACGTTGCAGATTCAACTTCTAGCACAGTCCGAAGACAAACAATCACACATTCAAGTTCTTGCTCAGCGTTGGGGGTTACAACATGATCCCGATAGCCAGTTTGCACTGCGACTAGGCGATCGTCTAGAGCTAATCAAACTTGATGAACCCAAGTTAGGTTCAATATGTGTTGATTTTGCTTCTGGAGCGGTAGCGCATCGTCGTAAATTTGGTGGCGGAAAAGGCCAAGCGATTGCCAAAGCTGCGGGATTGAATAAAGGGGCGCTACCGAGTGTGCTTGATGCAACCGCAGGGCTTGGCCGAGATGCGTTTGTATTGGCATCTCTAGGCTGCAAAGTGCAGATGATAGAGCGTAACCCTGTCGTTGCCGCTTTACTTGATGATGGACTTGCTAGAGCCAAGCAAGACCCAGAAATTGGTGGTTGGGTAACTGAGCGAATGTCTTTGCTGCATGCTTCAAGCTTGGATGCATTATCACAACTTGCTGCCGATGATGAGTTTCACTGCCCAGATGTTATCTATCTTGATCCTATGTACCCGCACCCAGAAAATAAAAAGAAAAGCGCATTGGTAAAAAAAGAGATGCGAGTTTTTCAAACTTTAGTCGGCGCTGATCACGATGCTGATGGTTTATTAGCACCTGCATTGCAACTTGCGAGTAAGCGAGTGGTGGTTAAAAGGCCGGACTATGCGGATTGGTTGGATCAAATAAAGCCGAGCATGGCGATAGAAACTAAGAAAAATAGATTTGACGTGTATGTCATTTCATCCATGAAATAACGATAGAAATGTCTGGAAACAGCAGAGGTTACATTACTTGATTTTTGTAGCCTCTAGCTGTTTTTCTAACCGTTGTTATTGGTCGTCGTGAAGTGGCACAATCAGAAGATCAACAGGCATATCGTGAATCATGTGACGCGTATTAGAAAGTAGCTTGCCCCAGAAATCATGATGATGTCCTGAAACAACAAGATCAAACTTTCTTTCATGAATCGCATCAGCTAACTCTTCAACCAGATCCCCGCGACCTAACAGTATATTACTCACTGGGTAATCAATTTTGTTGCTTAATTCTTGTAGCATTTTAGTTGAGGCTTTAACGACTGCAGCTTCACTATCCACTAGGTTCACTTCGATAAGCCCAGTATAAATTTCTGTATAATTTACATCGATATGAATAAATGACAGTTTAGCACCAAGAGCTTTAGCAAGATCAGCTGCTCGGTTTGCTAAGTATTCACTTTTGTCCCCTAAATCAAGGGTAACGACAATATTGTTATAGCTCATGATGACTCCTTGTTAAGAATATAAATAGAGTACGACTTATTATATTTTAGCAGGGAGTGCGCCCTTTTCTGTCTAAGTTATCTTAGGTTTAAGTAATAGATGAACAAAACAAAGACAATTTTGATTTGGAGCAAAATCTGTTAATTTAGTGCACAGAATCAAGTTGTATATTGAACTTAACGATACTAGACCATAAAGAAGAGGAATGTCTTATGCTGTCACAACAGATGGTTGATAATTTAAACGCACAAATAAACCTAGAATTTTTTTCATCCAATCTATACTTACAGATGAGTGCTTGGTGTGAAGACAAAGGTTTTGAAGGTGCAGCAGAATTTATGCGCAAACATGCCACTGAAGAAATGGAACATATGCAGCGTTTATTCACCTATGTGAGTGAGACAGGAGCATTACCAATTCTAGGGGCAATAGAAGCGCCAAAATATCAGTTTGCCAGCTTAGGCGAAGTTTTTCGTGAAACCTATGAGCATGAGTGCATGATCACTGAAAAGATCAACAAACTTGCTCATGTTGCCTTTACATCTCAGGACTACTCAACGTTCAATTTCTTACAGTGGTATGTGGCAGAGCAGCACGAAGAAGAGAAATTGTTTAAAGGGATTTTAGACAAGTTAGAGTTAGTTGGTGAAAACGGACAAGCGCTGTTTTTTATCGATAAAGACCTAGCAACAATGGCTAAAGAAGGTTCATCTTCAATAATGGATGTGGCACCCGAGTAAGGTTACCCTTATTCGTTTAAACAACTAATTTACACTGGTTGTCTTGCCACTTTCTAGAGGAAGTAGGGAGGAATAAAGATGATCAGTGGAGATTTGATTATTTTTGCGCTTATGACGGTGACTGCCGTTAATTTTATGCGGTATATCAGTACATTAAGAGCTCTTATTTTTGTTATGCGTGAGGCACATCCATTGCTCTATCAACAGGTAGATGGACGAGGTTTTTTTACTACTCAAGGTAATGTCGTAAAGCAGTTTAGACTATTCCATTATTTGAGAATTAAAGAATACTCCCAGCATCATGACCCAATATTTGTTGATAAATGCGACAAAGTGCGAGAACTATTTATATTGAGCTGTGTCCTGTTAGGCGTTACTTTACTAGCCGCTTTTAGCGTATAAAAATAAATCTAGTTTGAAAGTTTCCCCTGCATCTGGGTAAAATGTATTTCTTTAGAAGGGTATGCGAGTGTTCGCATGCCCTTTGTTGTTTTAATAGTTTGAGATATAAAGAATGAGTGAACACTTTGATGTCGTGATTATTGGTGCTGGTGCAGCGGGTTTGATGTGTGCGGCGCAAGCTGGAGAACGACACAAACGAGTGCTGGTGGTTGATCATGCCAAAAAGCCAGGTCGGAAAATTCTTATCTCTGGCGGTGGTCGTTGTAACTTTAGTAATTACGATGTATCCCCTGCTAACTTTATCTGTAATAACCCACATTTTGTAAAATCCGCATTGTCACAATATACCAATTGGGACTTTATCTCCTTAGTCAGCAAGCATGGTATCGAGTTCGAAGAGCGCGATCATGGGCAATTATTTTGTCAAGATTCAGCCAAGCAAATCGTCAAAATGTTGATCGATGAATGTAACCCTGACTGGGTGCAATTTCAGTATCAAGTTGCGGTTAGCAATATCGAGAAAACCGACAGTGGCTTCACATTGTTAGCAAATGGCAAGGCTATAAGCTGTGACTCTTTAGTGGTGGCAACGGGCGGGCTATCAATGCCTAAGCTAGGTGCAACTCCGTTTGGTTATCAAATTGCAGAACAGTTTGGTTTGGATGTTGTGCCAACAACAGCAGGCTTAGTTCCATTTACCCTGCATAAGCAAGATAAGATCGATTTTAGCGAATTGTCGGGTATTGCTGTGCCGGCAGAACTTACTGCCGAAGACGGGACGGTATTTAAAGAGGCATTATTGTTCACGCATCGAGGTTTATCAGGCCCTGCTGTGCTGCAAATTTCATCTTATTGGCAAGCAGGTCAAAAGGTAACTGTAAATCTTGTACCAGAAGCAGATGTCTCTGAATTGTTAGTACAAAATCGTGAGAATCACCCAAATCAATCATTAAAAAATACTTTATCTAAAGTGCTACCTAAGCGCTTAATCGAAGTGATGATTGAGCGTAAATTATTGGTAGATAAACCTTTAAAACAGCTAGATCATAAAGAATATGATCATATCGTCGCAACACTGGAAGGATGGCAAATTGTACCCAATGGTACAGAAGGTTATCGAACAGCAGAAGTGACATTAGGTGGTGTGAATACCGATCATCTATCATCAAAAACAATGGAATGTAAAACCATTCCTGGCTTGTACTTTATTGGCGAAGTGATGGATGTTACTGGCTGGTTAGGGGGCTTTAATTTTTGTTGGTGCTGGAGTTCTGGTTACGTTGCAGGGCAGAGCGTGTAATAACCACAATGGTCGGCACGAACAGTATGTTTGTGTCGTACTAGTAGGCTAACTCTTGATAGCGCTGCTGTGCTCTTTGCATTCTCTGTTTTCTTTGCTCAACGTGTGCTGTTAATTCGTTAAGTGCTGCACTATGTGCTTGTTGCTGTGCGGGGCTTAAACGATGAAAGTTAGCAATAGAATGAGATAATTCAATTTGCAGTCTTTGATAACTCGACTGCGCCTTTCGATATTCATCAGCCCAATAACCGGTTTCTTTAAGGTATTGACTGATTTCTTCATTGGTTTCATCTGCGACATTAGGGCGTTTTTTTCTTACAATGCCTACTGCTAGACTGACACCTGATAACGCCACTAAAGAATACATAAATAACATGATGACAAAACCCCTAAAACCACAATATCTGTGCGGGCTGTAGTGTGCCATCGTTTAAAAAACAATCAATACGCAGAACAGACAATGTTACATTCCATTTTTATGCCCATTGAGCATATAAAGTGGTTTATTTAGGATTATCTATTTGTTATTTAGTGAAATAATGCAGGCGCATATCCATAACTGACAAAAACTGTACATTGCTTGTTACATTTGATTGATGAATAGATTTATTATTGTTTATATAACGATGTAGGATTCAGTTTGCATTGTAATTGGTAAGGAATGTTCGTATTCTGCTCAATTATGCTATTTGTATGATTAAAAAATTGCACTAGGGAAGGAATCTTAGCAATTAGTGATAACTCCAAAGTGAGAAATATGCCTAAATTAAATCTGCACCGACGTGACCACACTTCATCTATTAGTTCTGAACTTGACTCATCATTTCGTAATGAGGCTTTGCAACCTCACTTTGAGCAGCCCAAAGTAAAGCTGACTAAAAGCCCTTATCTGACCGAAAAAAATGTTCAGCGTCGCTGGGATACTTTAGATAACACGGATGCTAAACAACACCTTTTAGATGCACACACCCAGCAGCATATGCTTGATTATTCAAAGAACATTGAGCACTTTATTGGCACGATTAAGATGCCCGTGGGTATGGCTGGACCTTTAAGGGTCAATGGTTTGTTTGCAAAACAAGATTTTCTGGTGCCACTAGCAACGACCGAAGCGGCTTTGGTTGCGTCTTATAATCGAGGCTCACAACTGTTAACCGCTGCTGGTGGTGCGACGGCGATGCTACTAAATGAAGGGGTGACTCGTACTCCTGCATTTGCATTTTTTAATCTTAGTGAAGCGGGCCAATTTGTTGCATGGGTTGTTAATCAATACGCCACCTTTAAGACGATTGCTGAGCAAACCACATCTCACGGTAAGTTAACTGATATCAGCGTTAATATTGAAGGCAATCATGTTTATCTCGTGTTTGAATTTTTGACCGGTGATGCGTCTGGTCAAAATATGGTGACGATTGCGACCAATGCTGTGCTTGAGTTTATTTTGGAGCACACACCTGTAGAGCCAGAGCATGCTTTTCTTGATGGTAACTTGTCTGGTGATAAAAAAGCCAACGCACAAACACTGCGTAGCGTTCGTGGCAAGAAAGTGACTGCCGAAGCACATATCCCAGCTAAACTCATTGAGAAATATCTACATACAACACCACAAAAGATGATGCAGTTTGCGCAAATTACCACTGTGGGCGGCGCATTAAGTGGCACTATTGGTATTAATGCTCACTACGCGAATGCATTAGCTGCTTTGTATATTGCCTGTGGTCAGGATGCGGCGTGTGTTGCCGAATCGGCAGTGGGTATGACGCGACTTGAAGTAGATCGAAATGGCGATCTTTATGCCAGCGTAACCTTACCTAACTTGATGGTTGGTACTGTTGGCGGAGGTACGGGATTACCTAGCCAGAAAGCTTGCTTGGATTTAATGGGCTTACATGGCAACGGTAAGTCTCAGGCACTTGCCGAGGTTGCGGCTGCATTGTGTCTTGCGGGTGAACTCTCGATTGTGGGGGCTTTTTGCGCTGGACACTTCTCAAGAGCGCATCATAAATTGGCTCGTAAATAATTACGCCTTCTTTAGTTTAAGTTGCTGGACGAGCAGTCCAGCAACAATCAAAATCAAACCGACTAAGGTTGAAGCGTGAATCTCTTCTCCAACAATTTGTGAAAGTAGAATTAAGGAGATAAAGGGCGAGATAAAAATTAGGTTACTAATTCTTGCCGTATTTTGTGTTGCTTTTAAAGCGCCTAGCCATAATACAAAAGTAATCCCCATCTCAAATAGCCCTACATAAGTTACCGCTAGCCAACCTTTTGTGCTCATCTGCCAACTTGCTCCCTCCCAGACTGCCAGAGCGATAATTAAAGGGATGGCAACTAAGAAACCTAGTAAAACAGCAATCACTGGGTCAGCTTTATTCTTGGTATTTAAGATCCAATATCCAGCCCATAGCAGGGTGGATAATAGTGCTAATGCGACGCCTAAGCGACTTTCAAACTGCAATCCTAATACATCGCCTTGAGTGGCAATCACGACCACACCTAAATAACCTAATGCGCAAGCAGCCCAGTCTTGAGCTCGTATCTTTTGCCCAAGAAAAACCGCTGCCATCAAGGTAAGGGTTATCGCCCAGCTGTAATTAATGGGTTGCGCTTGCGAGGCGGGCAACAGGTCATAGGCCTTAAACAGAATAAGATAATAGGCAAGCGGGTTAATGAGGCCGAGCAACAAATAATATAGAGGATTTGCGGTAAACGTTTTGACTATGATGTGCGTTTTTCTTTGGGCAATACATACGCCTAGCAATGTGATTGCAGAAACAACACTGGCACAGGTGAGCATTTGAATGGGCGTAAATTCAGCTAATGTTAGCTTAAAAGCGGTTGCGACTGTTGACCACAGTAATACAGCGCTGAGTCCCAAAAGAAGGGCTTTACGTTCATTCATAGCTTGTTCGGTGCTCCAAATTATCGAGTCGATATCAAAGAGAGCTCAGTCTATAGATTTTATAGTTATGCGCCAATCGGCAATTTCTGTGACGCATAAAATCATTATGGGGTGAGTTTTTTTGAATGTACCATTCACACTTATATAAACTGAGTGAGATTGAATATACATCAACAAAGACAAGCGCTAACGTATGAAGTAAACTGCTTTATTCGCTTGCATGCCTTTTGTGAGCGTAGCCGAAAGAGAGGCCTAAATAATACATTTATCGGCCCCTTTCGTTTGGAATACGAATTCAGAGAAAGAACATAGATATGAGTGTTAAAGAATCCCAAGAACAAGCCTCGCAGAATACTACTCACTTTGGCTTTGATACTGTCGCAAAAGATGAAAAGGTCGCCAAGGTCGCTGAGGTTTTTCATTCGGTTGCGAGTAAATATGACCTGATGAATGATTTAATGTCTGGTGGAATTCATCGCTTATGGAAACGCTTCACCATTGATTGTAGTGGCGCACGTCCAGGACAACGTATATTAGATTTAGGAGGCGGTACCGGAGATCTTACTGCTAAGTTTTCTCGTATTGTTGGGGATAAAGGACACGTTGTTCTTGCAGATATCAATAACTCAATGCTCAATGTCGGTCGCGATAAACTAAGAAATGTTGGTGTCGTTGGAAATGTACATTATGTACAAGCCAATGCCGAAGAACTGCCGTTCCCTGATGATTATTTTGATTGTATTACTATCAGCTTTTGTCTGCGTAATGTAACGGATAAAGATAAAGCATTGCGCTCTATGTATCGCGTATTGAAGCCAGGTGGCCGTTTATTGATACTTGAGTTCTCAAAGCCTGTTTTTTCGCCACTTTCAAAAATTTACGATACCTATTCATTCCATATCTTGCCTAAAATGGGCGGTTTAATTGCCAATGATGCGGAAAGTTATCGCTATCTTGCAGAATCTATTCGTATGCATCCAAACCAAGAAACATTAGAAGGTATGATGCAAGACGCTGGATTTGAGCAAACTAACTATTACAACCTCACCGGTGGCATTGTTGCTTTACACCGCGGTTACAAATTTTAGTGGATTGTCGAAATGCCTATTGATGCCTTAGTGACCGCAGCCGTTGAAACTTCATTTAATGCGCTGATAAAAGAGCAGCCAGAGAGCCAAAAACAATTGGCTCGAATGAAAGGTTTAATTATTCGCTTAAATCTTAAAGAGCTGAATAAAAGCCTCATCTTTATATGTAGCCAGCAAGTCGATGTACTGGCTGTATTTGAGGGTAAAGCGGATTGTGAGTTAACTTTAAGCTTAACGGCATTGAGAGACTTACAGCAGCAAGCCAATATAAATGAGTTGTTTAAGCAAGATAAGCTCATGGTTGCTGGAGATATGCAGGTAGCACAGCAATTTGCGACCTTAATGCAGCTTAGCAAGCCAGATATTGCTGAGATTTTATCAAAGGTGGTAGGTGATGTTGCCGCTCATACGTTAGTCAGTGGTGCGAAACATAGCTTGTCATTTTTAAAGAGCAACGCACAAAAGCATACTCGCCATTTAAAACATGCGATTACCGAAGAGTGGGCGCTGGCTCCTTCTCCGTTAGCGGTAGCCAACTTTTGTGATCAAGTTGAAGAGGCGCAATTGCAGCTAACCTCTCTTGAACAGCGTTTATCGCATTTATTGGAGACGGAATGACGCCCTCAGAGCTAAAGCGCCTTTACCACATTACACGAGTTCAACTTGAGTACGGGCTAGATGAACTCATTCCTGAGCACGATCTTGCTAAATTTCCTCGCCTAGCTCGCAAGGCACTATTTTGGGTCAAAAACAAACATCCAGATAAAGACTTAGGTCAGCGCATGCGTTTGGCATTGCAAGAACTTGGGCCTGTCTGGATCAAGTTTGGTCAGATGATGTCTACTCGTCGCGACCTTTTTCCTCCCTATATCGCCGATCAACTGGCTTTGCTACAAGATCGGGTTGACTCCTTTGATGGTCAATTGGCAAAAAAACACATTGAACTTGCTTTGGGTGGACCGGTAGAAAAGTGGTTTGATGATTTTGATATCAACTGTCTAGCTTCTGCTTCTATTGCCCAAGTTCATACCGCAAAACTGAAAGATTCAGGGCGCGATGTCGTTCTAAAAATTATCCGTCCCGATATTCGACCTGTTATCGATGCTGACATAAAACTCATGCTACGCATGGCTCGTCTACTGACCAAAATGGTACCAGAAGCTCGCAGGCTTAAACCTGTGGAAGTAGTGGCCGAATACGAAAAAACACTACTTGATGAACTGGATTTACGCCGAGAAGCGGCTAATGCAATGCAGCTGCGACGTAATTTCGCAGAAAGTGAAGAGCTATATATTCCTGAGATTATCCCTGATCTAAGTAGCCGGAACCTGATGGTTTCTGAGCGAATCTACGGAATCCAAGTTTCGGACATCGAAGGCCTGAAACGCAATGGCACTAATATGAAGTTGCTGGCGGAGCGAGGGGTAACGGTTTTCTTCACTCAGGTATTCCGAGACAGCTTTTTTCATGCCGACATGCATCCTGGCAATGTATTTGTGCAGTATTCTCATCCTGAAAATCCACAATGGATTGGTTTAGATTGTGGCATTGTTGGGACACTGAATGCTGATGACAAGCGTTACTTAGCAGAAAACCTGTTAGCCTTTTTTAATCGAGACTATTACAAGGTGGCACAGCTACACGTTGATTCAGGTTGGGTCCCCGCTGACACTAATGTACAAGAGTTTGAGTTTGCGATTCGCATGGTGTGTGAGCCTATTTTTGCCAAGCCATTATGTGAGATCTCTTTTGGGCATGTATTGCTGAATTTGTTTAATACGGCTCGTCGTTACAATATGGAAGTTCAGCCTCAGTTAGTATTACTGCAAAAGACGTTATTGTATGTCGAAGGGCTCGGAAGACAGTTGTATCCGCAATTGGATTTATGGCAAACCGCAAAGCCATTTTTAGAAAAATGGATGGGTCAACAAGTTGGTCCGCAGGCTATGATTAATTCAATCAAAGAACGTGCGCCATTTTGGGCTGAGAAATTGCCAGAATTGCCAGAGTTACTGTACGACAACCTAAAGCATGGTAAGCAATTGTCTATAAAAGTCGAACATTTATATGAGGGATATCGACAAACGAAAAGACAACACGCTACAGGCCAATTTATGTTTGGAATAGGGGCTACATTTATCGTATGCTCGTCCATACTTTATGTTAACGATAACCCTTTGATTTCTTCAGGGGTTGGCGGACTTGGGGTGCTAGCTTGGGTTTTCAGCTGGCTCACTTACCGCAAAAAATAATTTATCTAAAGGATAAGGGTAATTACAATGGGTGGAATTAGTATTTGGCAACTTTTGATCATTGCAGTGATCGTAGTTCTATTATTCGGTACCAAAAAACTTCGTGGCATGGGTGGAGATCTCGGCTCTGCGGTTAAAGGCTTTAAAAAAGCAATGTCAGAAGATGACGTAGCAACAAAGGACTCAAAAGAAGCTAAAGATGCAGACTTTGAGCAGAAAAACATCTCAGAAAAACAAGCTGCTGAGAAAAGTGCTGAAAAGCAAAAAGATAAAGAGCAGGTTTAATCTGTGTTCGATATAGGTTTTTGGGAGCTTATATTAATCTCGGTATTGGGATTAGTTGTATTGGGCCCTGAGCGTCTCCCTGTCGCTATCCGCAGTGTTGTTCGCTTTATCAGTTCTGCAAAATCTATGGCCAATAACGTCAAAGATGAACTTGAGCATGAACTAAAAGTGCATGAGCTTCAGGAGAACCTGAAAAAAGCGGAAAATTTGGGGATGAAAGATATGTCACCTGAATTACGAGAATCTGTGGAAGAGCTCAAAGAGGCTGCTAAGAGTGTTCAGCAACCTTATAAACAACCCTCAGAGAATTCAAGCACAGCGTCTTCTCCCAAATCACAAGATTAATCAATAGGGGCCAAGTTGCCCCTTTTGTTATTTTATAGAGGTTTCTATGTCTTCGGTTGATTCCAACCAGCCATTGATGAGTCATTTAATTGAGCTAAGAACTCGTCTATTGCGCGCGATTAGTGCCGTGATGGTTGTATTTTTATGTTTGATATATTTTTCTGGTCATATCTATGAGTTTGTTTCAGCCCCTTTAATTGATCGTTTACCTGAAGGGGCAACGATGATTGCAACAGACGTTGCATCACCGTTTTTTACGCCACTTAAATTGACGTTAATTGCATCGGTGTTTATTGCCATTCCGTTTGTATTGCATCAGGTTTGGGCGTTTGTTGCGCCGGGGCTTTATAAGCATGAAAAGCGTTTAGTCATGCCTTTGATGTTCTCTAGCTCATTACTTTTTTATTGTGGTGTAGCATTTGCGTATTTTGTTGTGTTCCCGCTGGTTTTTGGCTTCTTTACTGCTATTTCATTGGGCGGTGTAGAGTTCGCAACTGACATTTCCAGTTATCTGGATTTTGTCTTAGCGCTATTTTTAGCTTTCGGTATTGCCTTTGAAGTGCCTGTTGCCATCATCTTGCTGTGCTGGACAGGTGCAACCGACGTCGCCACGCTGAAAAGAAAAAGACCATTTGTGGTGGTTGGGGCTTTTGTCATCGGTATGATGTTAACGCCTCCAGATATTATCTCGCAGACGCTACTGGCCATTCCAATGTTGCTTTTATTTGAAGTGGGTTTGTTTTTTGCTCGCTTCTATACCAAAAAAGACGATGAGAATGAGGCTGAAAACGAAGAGGCTTAATTGCTTTGAGTTGATGGTTATACTAAAAAATCCCCTTTATTAAGGGGATTTTTTATAGGTGCTATATAAGCCTTATAAATTAAACAGTGTCGTCGCATTTTGCGTAGTGATGCTATCGACTTCTTGTAGGCTGAGTTGTCTTAGGTCGGCTACTCGCTGCGCCACTAACTGCGTGTATGCGG
Source organism: Vibrio sp. UCD-FRSSP16_30 (assembly GCF_001676025.1). Classification (GTDB taxonomy): domain Bacteria; phylum Pseudomonadota; class Gammaproteobacteria; order Enterobacterales; family Vibrionaceae; genus Vibrio. The sequence continues at coordinate 144,369 of NZ_LZFW01000035.1, read as the reverse complement.
GCTCGTTACGCTTTCCTCTGTGCGGTACTGGCGCAAGATATGGACAGTCGGTTTCAAGGATGACCCGCTGCATATCTAGGTGTGGAATAATCTTATCCATACCGCCATTTTTAAATGTAGAAACGCCGCCAAGTCCTAGATGAAAGCCTAAGTCATTAATGGCTTTAGCCTCTTCTACACTGCCACCAAAGCAGTGAAATACCCCTCGCAAAGAGCCGTCTTGTTCTTTGCTGAGTATTTTTAAAGTATCTTCTATTGAATCACGAGTATGGATAACGACCGGTAGTTCTCTTTCTTTTGCCCAGTTAAGTTGGGTTGTAAAGGCATACTCTTGTTCTTGACGAAAGGTTTTATCCCAGTAGAGGTCAATGCCAATTTCGCCAACAGCAATAAAGTTATGTTTATCAAACCAGCTTTCAACTTCAGCTAAAGCTTGTTTAAAATCTTGCTTAACATAACAAGGATGTAAGCCCATCATCGAGCGACAGATCTCAGGAAATTGCGCCTCGGTGGATAGCATAGGTTGAATTGAATCAAGGTCGATATTAGGCAGTAAAATTTTCTGAATACCTTGCTGCAGAGCTCGCGCTACGACTTGCTCTCGGTCTTGGTCAAATTCACTGGCGTAGATATGTGCGTGGGTATCGATCATGGATAAACATCATTAGTTGGCGATTTTTGCCTAGTATATGTGCATTCGTTTTATTTTTCATGTTTGCGCCATTTATACATTGAGCTTAGTGGTATAATTTTTTGATTGATTTACACAAGGAGCGAACCGTGTCCACACTTATTCAGAGTCCATTTCCTGCGCGTAGAATGCGCCGTATGCGTAAGCATGATTTTAGTCGTCGATTGATGGCTGAAAACAAAATCACGGTAGATGATTTGATTTATCCAATGTTCATTTTGATGGGGAAAAACCGTCGTGAATCCGTTGAATCAATGCCGGGTGTTGAGCGTCTTTCTATTGATCTGATGTTAGAAGAAGCGGAAAGGTTAGCCAATCTTGGTGTACCTGCAATTGCTCTATTTCCAGTGGTAAATCAGGATGCAAAAAGTATCTGCGCAACAGAAGCATACAACCCTGAAGGCTTGGTGCAAAGAGCGGTTCGCCTGTTAAAAGAACATGTGCCACAAATGGGCGTCATTACTGATGTTGCTCTGGACCCTTATACCACTCATGGTCAGGACGGCATTATTGATGACGAAGGTTATGTCATTAATGACCAAACCACTTCGGTACTGGTTAAACAGGCTTTGTCTCATGCTGAAGCGGGAGCCGATGTGATTGCACCGTCAGATATGATGGATGGACGTATTGGTAAAATACGTGAAGCACTAGAAAAAGCTGGCTTCATCCACACTCAAATCATGGCGTACTCGGCAAAATATGCTTCAAATTACTATGGACCATTTCGTGATGCGGTCGGTTCGGCGAGTAACTTAAAAGGCGCGGATAAGAAAAACTATCAGATGGATCCGGCCAATAGTGATGAAGCACTACACGAAGTTGCACTCGATATTGCTGAAGGTGCAGACATGGTGATGGTGAAACCTGGTATGCCGTATCTAGACGTTGTACGTCGCGTTAAAACAGAACTACAAGTACCTACTTTTGCTTACCAAGTTTCTGGTGAATATGCGATGCATAAAGCCGCTATTCAAAATGGCTGGCTAAAAGAAAGAGAAACAGTTTTAGAGTCGCTATTGTGCTTTAAACGTGCAGGCGCTGACGGCATTTTGACTTACTTTGCAAAAGACGTTGCGCAGTGGTTAGCCGAAGATAAGTAAACGAAATAATCGATACGATGCAGGCCCTCACTTTTGAGGGCTTTTTATTTTTTAACTCGCTAGACTGATCGGATATTTACTGCGATTGGTATAATCGGCGCTAAAGGAAGTGCGATGTCAGTTATTGTTCGTCAAGGTTCGCTATCAGAAGCACTCGCTGTCATGGATTCTATTTCTGAGTTTGCCAAGCCAGAAAGCGTTGACTCTTTTCGGAGGCGTTTAGCCGATAAAAAACATCTAGTGCTAGTTGCACAAGAGCATGACTGTGTGCTTGGTTTTAAAATTGGTTATCAACAAGATAATGATACGTTTTATAGTTGGCTCGGGGGCGTAAATTGTGCGGCTCGCGGCAAGGGAGTGGCGCAATTACTACTTAATGAACAGCAAAACTGGGTCATTAATGAAGGTTACTCTTGGTTGACGGTTAAATCTCGCAACTGTTTTCCTGCAATGTTACGACTGCTACTGAGAAATGGATATTGGATAGAGAAATGTGAATCCTATTCTAATCCAATGAATAACAGGCTTTATTTCAAAAAGTCGATGCTGTCTGAAAATTAAGCGACTCTGTGCGTAGTATTTGTTGCGCAACTATTAGCGTAGTTATTTTCCACTGAAAATCTTTGTCCACACGCCCCGATCACGCAAGGATCTTTCTGTATAATATTAGATCTATATTAAGCTGTTGATTTTAAATGGCTTTAATGTGTGATTTTGATTTTTATCTACAGGCTTTTTTATCCAGAAAATAATTTGCACACAAACTTATCCACAGTCTGAAGCTTTGTGTTAAGTAATATTTGTTGGTGTAAATAAAGGCTATCTAGATAAGCGAGGTGACTCGTGGCATCCTATACCTAAGTTATCCCACTTCTTAATAAGCTGGACACCAATACATGGCAACTATTCCTGAAAATCCACTGATATTAATCGATGGCTCTTCATACCTATATCGAGCATTTCATGCTTATCCGGGCACTATGAGCAATGGCGAGCATCCAACAAACGCAGTTTATGGCGTTATGAATATGCTGAGAAGCATGATGCGTCAGTTTTCTAGTGACCGTATTGCTGTCATTTTTGATGCAAAAGGTAAAACATTCAGAGATGACATGTATCCGGAATATAAGGCCAATCGTCCACCGATGCCGGATGATCTTAGAAGCCAAATAGAACCATTGCATAATATGATTAAGGCAATGGGTTTACCTCTAATTTCAGTGTCTGGTGTTGAAGCCGATGATGTTATTGGTACATTATCCGCAGCTGCCTCAAAACAAGGTATGCCAGTGCTGATCAGCACCGGTGATAAAGATATGGCTCAGCTAGTTGATGAGCATGTGACTTTAATCAATACCATGACCAATGTTGTTTCAGACAGAGAAGGGGTGATTGAAAAGTTTGGTATTCCACCTGAGCTTATTATTGATTACCTCGCATTAATGGGCGATAAGGTTGATAACATTCCCGGTGTACCTGGTGTTGGTGACAAGACTGCGACTGCACTTTTGCAGGGCCTTGGTGGGCTTGATGATATTTATGGCAAGCTTGATGATATTGCCGCTCTAGGTTTTCGCGGTTCTAAAACGATGGCGAAGAAGCTCGTCGAACATAAAGACTCGGCTTACCTTTCTTATCAGCTTGCGACCATAAAACTGGATGTTGAATTAGAAGTCGGCCTAGAAGACCTCGTTAAATCGACGCCAGATAAAGATCTGTTAATTTCTTACTATGGTCAAATGGCATTCAAATCTTGGCTTAATGAGTTACTTGAAGGTGGCACGGGTATTGTTGAGGCTGATGAGAAATCAGGCCGTACAATAAGTGCTGGTTCTAAGGGTGCTAGTAGCAAGGGCGCTAACAGTGCAGTCTCATCATCTGTTGCGACAAAAGCAATCACCATAGATCGCAGTCAGTACCAAACAATTCTAGATGAACAAAGCTTCAATACTTGGTTAGAAAAGCTCACTAAAGCTGAGGTTTTTGCTTTTGATACTGAAACAGACAGCTTGGATTACATGGTGGCTAATTTAGTCGGCTTATCTTTTGCCACAGCGGAAGGTGAAGCCGCGTATGTACCTGTCGCTCATGATTATTTAGATGCACCGGCACAGCTTGATCGCGATTGGGTGTTAGAGCAACTTAAGCCTCTACTTGAAGATCCACAACAAGCAAAAGTGGGTCAAAACTTAAAATATGATATGTCGGTATTGGCACGATACGATATTGAAATGCAAGGTATCGCGTTTGATACCATGCTTGCTTCATACGTTTACAATAGCGTAGGTGGCAAACATGACATGGATAGTTTAGCGCTGAGATTCTTACAGCACCCATGCATCTCTTTTGAGCAAATCGCGGGTAAGGGTAAAAAGCAGCTAACGTTCAATCAGATCGATCTTGCTGAAGCATCGCCATACGCGGCAGAAGATGCTGATGTTACCCTGCGTTTACACAATCATATCAATGGACTTTTAAAAGAGAATGAACAGATCAACTCTGTTTACCTTGATATTGAAATGCCTTTAGTTCCTGTTCTTTCTCGTATCGAACGTCGCGGTGTCTTAATTGATGACATGTTATTAGGCACTCAATCCCAAGAAATTGCACAGCGTCTTGATGAGCTGCAAATTAAAGCATTTGAGCTGGCAGGCAAAGAGTTTAACCTTAGCTCGCCAAAGCAGCTACAAGCCATCTTGTTTGAGGAAATGGGGCTGCCGGTTATTAAGAAAACCCCATCAGGTGCTGCTTCAACCAACGAGGAAGTGCTGCAAGAGTTGGCACTAGACTACCCACTACCTAAGCTTATTCTTGAGCATCGTGGGCTGGCTAAACTCAAATCTACCTATACCGATAAGCTACCTAAGATGATCAACCCCACTACTGGGCGAGTGCATACTTCTTATCATCAAGGCGTGACGGCGACAGGTCGTTTATCTTCAACCGATCCTAACTTGCAGAATATCCCAATTCGTAATGAAGAAGGTCGTCGCATCCGTCAGGCATTTGTCGCGCCACATGGTTGGAAAATATTAGCGGTCGATTACTCTCAAATCGAACTGCGTATTATGGCGCACCTATCGGCTGATAAAGCGTTACTGGAAGCATTTAGAACTGGTAAAGATATTCACGCTGCTACGGCCGCAGAAATCATTGGTGTTGATATTAATGAAGTATCAAGCGAGCAACGTCGCCGAGCCAAAGCCGTTAACTTTGGTTTGATTTATGGCATGAGTGCATTTGGCTTAGCTAAGCAATTGGGTATCCCTCGTGGTGAAGCTCAGCATTATATGGATACGTACTTCGAGCGTTACCCGGGTGTTATGCAGTACATGGAAGAGACTCGTAGCCAAGCAACAGAGCAAGGCTATGTTGAAACCTTGTTTGGACGTCGTTTACATCTGCCTGAGATCAACGCTAGCAATGGTATGCGTCGAAAGGCCGCTGAACGTGCTGCAATCAATGCGCCAATGCAGGGTACTGCGGCGGATATCATCAAGAAAGCGATGTTATTAGTTGATGAATGGATTGAAAGCCAAGAGGGTGAGCCTAAAGTTCGTATGTTAATGCAAGTACACGATGAATTGGTATTTGAGGTTCGTGAAGATGTATTACAAGAAATTGAAAGTAACATACAGAAATTGATGGAAGCCGCTGCAGAATTGGCAGTACCGCTAGTGGCTGATGCAGGGCACGGTGACAACTGGGATCAAGCGCACTAACGCGTTATTGAAGTATAATTGCAACATTACTGAGATGCCGATCACTTAACCAATATTTATTTTAGTGTTAAACGCACAACATAGCTCTGTTAAGTGGTGGTGTCTTTTTTGAAAAAAAACTACAAAAAGTGTTTGCTTTTGCTCTCAGATCGGGTAAATTTATCTGTGTAGGGTACAGAGGTAAGATGTTCCATCTTTCAGACCTTTTGTTTCACGTTATTAGAATTTATATAAATTCATACGCCTCAGCCGTTATTTGGCTGAGGCGTTTTTTATTGCCTAAAAGAAAATATTCCTCTTTATATATTAGTATATTAGCTTTCCATTCTATACATTAAACTAGCCTGTATAGGCTTATTCCCAGTCTGTAAGCTTGTTCAGTTATTCATGTGCTACTGAGCCATGTATGGGATGAATTCGATTGATATGTAGCGTATGGGCGGTATTTGAAGACTTGTTAAGGTTTGTATGTAACTTACAAACAAAAAACGCGACCAATAGGCCGCGTTCGATATTACTGAGTAAATTTAAGCGTTATTCTTGCTCTGGAGCATCGCTATTGTTTTCTTCTTCTATTACTTGCTCAAAAGCAGGTGCGAACCAAGTGTCTAGACGGGCGCGAAGTTGATCAACGCCAAATCCTTTCAATGAAGAGAATGCTTCAACATTCACATCACCACCAAAACCAATAGCATCGTTTTGAACTTTAAGCAGTGCCGCTTTACGAGCACCACTTTTCAGTTTATCTGCTTTTGTTAATAGCACTTGCACCGGAATACCTGAGTCTACCGCCCAAAATATCATCTGCTGATCAAGATCTTTCATTGGATGACGAATATCCATCAATACCACAAGACCTTTTAGGCATTGACGCTTTTGCAGGTATTCACCCAAGCTTTTTTGCCATTTCTTTTTAAGTTCGATAGGAACTTGAGCAAAGCCATACCCTGGTAAATCGACGATATGACAGTTTTCATCAACTTTAAATAAGTTAATAAGCTGAGTACGGCCTGGGGTTTTACTGGTTTTTGCTAGTGAACGTTGGTTCGTTAGGCGATTGAGCGCACTAGATTTTCCCGCATTAGAACGACCAGCGAATGCAATTTCGATACCTTCATCTTCTGGTAGGTGGCGAATATCTGGGGCACTGGTTATAAAATGAGTATTTTGGTAATGAATTTTTGCGCTCACTGTTAACTCCATCGCGACTTTGTGTAGTCGACTGATTACTTTTTTGTGAATTTGTGTAAAATAACCGTGTTCGGCATTAGTACGCCTATTCTAGCACGACAAAAGGCGGCACCTATGGCTTGTTCAACTTTTCGGGTACTTTTATTCAATCTAGTAGATAAATACTGAGCAAAACTTCGCCTTGGAAGCTCAACTATTATAATGGAATGTCATGAAGAAATTAGTTCTAATCGCAACTCTTTTTGCTAGCTGCTCTGTATTGGCTGCAGGTAGTATTGAAGCAGGCAAAACAAAATCAACAACTTGTGTCGCTTGTCATGGTACAGACGGCAATAGTCTAGTGGCTATTTACCCAAAACTGGCTGGCCAACATGAAGGCTATATGATCAAGCAGCTTAAAGATTTTAAATTAGGCGCAACCAGTGGTGGTAAGCAAGGTCGTTATGATCCTGCGATGAGTGCGATGGCTATTCCTTTATCTGAACAAGATATGGCTGATTTGGCTGCTTATTATGCCTCTATACCAACGTCAGAAAATACCACACCAGAAAATGTTATTGAGCAAGGCCAAGAGTTGTATCTAGCAGGGAACGCAGAGCGCGGAGTTACCGCTTGTGTTGCTTGTCATGGACCACGAGGTAACGGTACTAGCTTGTCAGGTTTCCCTAAAATTTCTGGACAGCACGCCGATTACATTAAGTCGCAATTACAGAAGTTTGCCTCTATGGATAGAGATAATGACCTCAATGGCATGATGCACGATGTAGCCAAGAAGCTAACAGAAGAAGAAATGGACGTATTAGCGAAATATGTCGGTGGTCTTCACTAATTTATGTACTTTATAAAGGCTCATTTTTTGAGCCTTTTATGCATATGGTTTTGATTTTATTCATGCTTAATTAGTTATAAAACAGACAGTTTAATCAGAGTGTGATTTTTTATCCTTGTATATTGAATATCCCGTTAACTAATTGAATAATAATACAATATAGTGGTTTTGTTTAAAGTGTGATCAGCCGGGTTGTTTAGTAATTGCACATTTTTCTATCAAGAGTAAAGTAGTCGCTGTTGAAGGATATGATGATTGACGATTTAATCTTACTCAGGATGAGTAGAAGGAATCCATCGCCTTTGGCGATCTTGGGATAACATTGGATGGTTTGTTTTCTCATGTGAGAACCCGAATAGGAATGGCTTGAATGAGCCTCTGCAAATGGATATTTTGCCACGGATAATAAAAATCATCAGGATGATGAATAACAAAATACTGGCACGGAAAGCACTAATAACAAATGGAATTTAGAGAGCGATAGGGCAACCTATCGCTTTTTTATTGCCTATAGATTCCAATGTAGAGAATTTAGCCCTCTTTGTTTTATTCGTTATTGCCTAATAAACAGAAAAAAACCGCTAAATTGCAGATTTTTTCTACACTCTTTCTTCATATTTTGTTAAGTTGCGCCTCTTAAGCTAAATAGGCGTCTTGAATGTTTGATTGTCCACTTTGTCATCACGATGACATTCAATTTTATTGGGAAGACAAGCGTAGGCAGTATCATCAGTGCCAGCGTTGTCAGCTGGTGTTTGTTGATCCCAATCAGAGATTAGATTCAAGCCAAGAAAAGGCCCACTACGATCTGCATGATAATGACCCATCCGATGCTGGATATCGTCGATTTTTATCTCGTGTACAGAAGCCTCTTATTGAGAGAGTCGGTCAGCAAAAGCAGGGATTAGACTTTGGTTGTGGTCCAGGCCCTACATTATCTTTGATGATGCAGGAAGCGGGTCACAATGTAGACTTATACGATCTCTACTACTATCCAGATACCAGTGTATTAAATAAGCAATATGATTTTGTTACCGCAACTGAGGTAATAGAGCATTTGTATACACCAGATACTGTTTGGAATCAGTGGATTAACTTGCTGAAACCCGGTGGTTGGTTAGGCTTGATGACAAAAATGGTACATGATGTCGATGCCTTTTCTACTTGGCATTATAAGAACGACCATACCCATGTGGTATTTTTTAGCAGAAGCACTTTTGAGTTTTTAGCTGACAGAGACAAGCTAGAACTAGAGTTTATTGAAAACGACGTAATTTTATTGAGGAAGTCGAGCCATGAGTCGACATAAAAAATCGAGAAAAGCAGGTTCAACCGGCGATGTAGATCTAATTGTAACCCGTAACCGCTCTGAGTCAGATGTTGAGGGACGTGAACGCAAGAAAGTGAAAAAGCGTAAAGGTCAGAAAGCTGGTAACCGCCACTCGGCTGGCAATGAGTCAAAAGATATTCTTGGACGCGGTCAACGTGATCCTCGTATTGGCTCTAAGAAAAAAATTCCGCTTATTATAGAGGCGAAAGTGAAGCCGACTAAGCAGCAGCGTAAATTGACTGCTGAGCAAGAGTTGGATGCACTAGAGAATGATGCACAACTAAATGTGTTACTTGAGCGTATCGAAAACGGTGACTCTCTAGGTGTAGGTCTACAGTCTTATGTTGACCAAAAATTGGATCGCATTGAAGCACTGATGAATCAACTGGGTTTACTTGAACCAGAAGAAGAGCCAGAAGCGGTTGTAGAAGCGCCAAAAGCAGAACGTAACAGCAAGAAAGCTAAAACGGAAGACGAGCTACTTGCATCATTTGAAGACCTAGATTTAGGCGACTTTAGGGACTAAAGGCAATGGATATGGCTGTGCTGGCTTTAATTGGAGCTATCATCATCCTTGGGTTGGGGAGCTATGCGGTTTATTTACTTAATAAACTCAAAAAGCAAAAGCAACTCATTCAGCAGCATCAAGCTTTAGCAATTGAAAAGCGTAATGCCAAGATTTTTGAAAGCGTTGATACCTTATGCCTTGCCGGTATACAGGGGCAATGTGACCTTTCAGAGCTGAGTATTCGTCTTTGTAATATTCTGGATTACGTTCAAGGGGAGCAACGAATTGACGTTGCTTCTCGTCATCCAGCATTAAGTGAGTTATTTGAGATTGTTAAGGGTATGGAGCGAGGCGAAGAGCGTCAGAAACTAGCCAAGCAAGATCGAATGAAACAGAACTTAGCTCGCCATAAAGCAGAGAATCGCTTAAATGATGCAATTATTGAAGAGTTAAAAGATCTTCAAAGTCAGGTTGCTCCTCTAAATAACCAAATATCCATTCAAATGCGCAACATCTAATTGGTAGCATTGATGTGATTTAGCTAGAAAATATGCAGGGTTTTTCTCGATATTTGCTGGCTATCATCATTGTCTATCGATAGATGTGGCAAAATACCCACCCTTAATTAGTAGTACTCAGGATATAGACATGTCTAGTCAACAAATTATCTGGGATCAGAGTGTATTAGATAAATACAATTATTCTGGACCACGTTATACCTCTTACCCAACGGCTGTGGAATTCCATGAAGCATTTACCGTTGCAGAGTTAGACATTGCGTATATGCAGTATCCTGAACGTCCATTATCTCTTTATATCCATATCCCATTCTGCCATAAGCTTTGCTATTACTGTGGCTGTAATAAGGTGATTACTCGTCATCAGCATAAAGCGGATGAGTACCTTGATGTTTTAGAGTTTGAGATTCGCCAGCGCGCAGCTTTACTTACCGATCGTAAAGTAAATCAACTGCACTTTGGTGGTGGCACACCTACTTTTCTGACCAAACCACAAATCACTCGCTTAATGACGGTGATTTATGACGAATTTAACTTCAATGACAGTGCAGAAATTAGCATAGAAGTTGACCCGCGTGAGATTGAACTAGATATGCTCGATCATCTGCGTGAGAGTGGCTTTAATCGCTTGAGCATTGGGGTTCAAGATTTTAATAAAGAAGTACAAAAGGTAGTAAACCGTGAGCAAGATGAAGAGTTCATTTTTGCTATGGTTGATCGAGCGAAAACGTTGGGTTTCCGTTCAACTAACCTAGACCTTATTTATGGTCTTCCGTTACAAACGGCCGCTTCATTTGCCGAAACAATGCGTCAGGTTCTGACAATGCGTCCTGGACGTCTATCTGTGTTTAACTATGCGCACATGCCTCAATTGTTTGCCGCGCAGCGTAAGATCAGAGATGAAGATTTGCCAGTGGCCTCTGAGCGTATGGCTATTTTGCAACAAACTATCGAGACACTGACCTCTGAAGGGTATCAGTTTATTGGTATGGATCACTTTGCATTGCCTGAAGATGAATTAGCGGTTGCTCAGCGTAATGGTGAGTTGCATCGTAATTTTCAAGGTTACACCACTCAGGGTGATTGTGATTTGATTGGTTTTGGTGTGTCGGCTATCTCTATGGTTGGAGATACTTATGCGCAGAATCAAAAAGAGCTAAAACTGTATTACGCGCAGATGGAAGAAAAACGCTATGCACTATGGAAGGGCGTGTCTCTTGATAGTGATGATTTGATTCGTCGCGAAGTGATTAAACAGCTGATTTGTAACTTTACTCTTAATAAGGGTGAGATAGAGCAGCAGTTTGGTCTGACTTTCAATGAGTATTTTGCTGAAGATTTACAGCTTCTACAGACCTTCATTAATGATGAACTGGTTGAAGTGACTGATTCGGATATCTCAGTAAATTTACGTGGTCGTTTATTGATTCGAAATATCTGTATGTGTTTTGATAAGTACTTTAGAGCTAAGGCTCGCCAGCAACAATTTTCACGCGTTATTTAACCGAAAATAAAAAAAGTGGTCTGCATATTGCGACCACTTTTTTGTTGTTATTTTCGGGGGATATTACCGCACCAAATTAAGTCAGGCTGAGTTCTTTTAGCTTCCGAGTCAGGGTGTTTCTTCCCCATCCCAGTACTCGCGCCGCATCTTGTTTATGTCCATTGGTGTGGTTAAGAGCCGCTTTCAATAAGATGCGCTCAAATTCTGGCAATGCGTGGGAGAGTATTTCCGTTTCACCAGACGCCAAAGCCGTTCTCGCCCACTTATCTAATAACTCCTGCCAATCTGAATTATCACTAGTGAAGGAAATACTGCGCTCTTCAACCAACTCTTGTGGTAAATCCGATGGTAATATTTCACTGCCGCTTGCCATTACGGTTAACCAGCGACAAGTATTCTCCAGTTGTCTTACGTTTCCGGGCCAGCTTAATCGCGTCAGAATTTCGATGGCTTCCTTCGACAGTGTTTTGACTTCTACAGTGAGTTCTTCTGCGGCGAGATTAAGGAAGTGCTGCGCAAGCTTTTCGATGTCTTGCTTGCGCTCTCGTAGCGAGGGAATGTGCACTCGAATGACATTTAAGCGATGAAACAGATCTTCTCGAAAACCGCCGTCCTTAACCAATGATTCTAAGTTTTGGTGAGTTGCCGCAATAATACGTACATCCACTTTAATCGCTGAGTGTCCACCGACACGATAAAACTGACCGTCGGCTAAGACACGCAATAATCGAGTTTGGATATCCAACGGCATATCACCGATCTCATCAAGAAACAGCGTGCCACCGTTAGCTTGTTCAAAGCGGCCTTGGCGAACACTATTCGCGCCTGTGAAAGCCCCTTTTTCGTGACCAAACAGCTCTGATTCAATGAGATCTTTTGGAATTGCCGCCATATTAAGTGCGATAAAAGGGTTTTTACTACGAGGGCTATGTTTATGCAGAGCGTGAGCAACTAGCTCCTTACCTGTCCCTGACTCACCATTAATAAGTACCGAAATAGACGATCGAGAAAGGCGTCCAATAGCTCGAAACACTTCCTGCATCGCAGGCGCTTCACCGATAATTTCTGGTGTTTCATCTCGGCTAATATGAGCAGGGTTGTTGCTTTGTTTCTGTTCATGGCTATGCGTAATAGCACGTACCGATAAAGCCAGCGCCTCATCAATATCAAAGGGCTTAGGAAGGTATTCAAATGCCCCTTCTTGGTAAGCATTGACTGCCGCATCAAGATCGGAGTGTGCCGTCATAATAATGACCGGTAAGACAGGATCCGCTTTTTGAATCTGCTTGAGCAATTCCAGCCCGTCCATACCGGGCATACGGATATCCGATATGATGACGTCGGGAACCTCGCGCTCTAATGCTAAGAGTACACTCTCAGCATCGGCAAAAGTTTCACACTTAATATTTGCGCTTGAGAGTGTTTTCTCTAGAACCCAGCGTATAGAACTGTCGTCATCAACGACCCATACATAGCCTTTACTCATTGTTATGTCTCCTAGCGCTGTTTCTAATAATCTAAAATGGGTAGATACACGGTGAATGTTGTTTTTCCGGGCCAACTGTCTACGTCAATTTTTCCATGGTGTTGGTCTACGAGGTTTTGCGAAATAGAGAGTCCGAGTCCGGTTCCTCCTTCACGCCCACTGACCATGGGATAGAATAATGTATCGAGTAGCTCAGGCTTGATACCGGGGCCGTTATCTACGATTTCAATTTTTGCCGCGAGCTTAACGCGCTCGCCATGGATATTGACCTGATGTTCTGTACGAGTGGTTAAAGTGATTAAAGCATCACTATTACCTTGTAGAATTTGCGCCGCATTACTGACGATATTAAGTAATGCTTGTTCGATTTGTTCGCAATCCATTTCGATATCAGGAAGGCTAGGGTCGTAGTCTCGTTGAATACGAACATTATCGCCTACTTCCAGTGCGACCAGCTGACGTACCTTTTCTAATATTACGTGAACATTTTCAGGCTTTTTGGTGCCTAACCTTTGTGGACCCAGTAAGCGGTCAACCAAATTTCTTAATCGATCAGCCTGCTCTATGATGATTTGAGTGTATTCACGCAGTGATTCTGACGGCAGCATTTTTTCGAGTAATTGCGCCGCGCCGCGTAAACCACCAAGTGGGTTTTTTATTTCATGAGCAAGGCTTCGTACTAGTAGTTTTGCTGCTTGTTGCTGAGCATGCTGGTTGAGCTCTTGGTTCAGTCTTCTTTGCTGATCTACCTGTCTTAATTCCACAAGTAGCATTAATTTCTTTTCCCAAGAGACCGGGCTAATAGTGAGTTCTAATAGAAGTGGTTTTCCGTCAATAACAAAAGTAACACCACTGTCGGTGATGCTTTGCCCTGAAATCAGAGGCTGCTCAAATACGGAAAAGTCGATTGAAGAGTGATCAACCATTTCTGGCAAGTGCTGATGAATGCAACGGCTTTTGCTTTGCCCGAACAGCTGTTCAGCTGATGGGTTTAAATAGCAAACTGTTAATGATTCGTCCAATAGCAAGGTGGCTGTAACAAGTTGCTCTAAGACGGTTTCAGCTAATGCTTTACTCACAGAAAGTCCTTTTTGGTGCACTGGGTTAGTCCATATAAATTATTGCACATATTTGGTGCAATAAAAGCTACAGCTTAAGGTTATTGTTGCTTATGTTTAATGATGCAAAAAGCTTGCCGTTTATTAATGTTATTTCGATTGAGATGGGTGGTTTGTATTAATTATTGAGTGAAAAATTTGGGTAAAAAAAAGGCCTACCAATGGTAGGCCCTTTCAATGTTTAAATTAAAGATTAAACAGAGTAGTAAAGTTCAAACTCAAGTGGGTGAGTTGTCATGTTGATTTTCTCAACATCTTGAGATTTCAGAGTGATATAAGAATCAATGAAATCATCAGAGAATACGCCACCGGCTGTTAGGAACTCACGGTCTCCATCAAGAGCTTCTAGAGCTTCCTGTAGTGAAGCTGCAACTGTTGGGATTTCAGCTGCTTCTTCTGCAGGAAGGTCGTATAGATCTTTATCCATAGCTTCGCCAGGGTGGATCTTGTTCTTAATTCCGTCAAGGCCAGCCATTAGCATTGCAGAGTATGCAAGGTATGGGTTTGCCGCTGGGTCACCAAAACGAAGCTCGATACGACGTGCTTTAGGGCTTGGTACTACTGGGATACGGATAGAAGCAGAACGGTTACGTGCAGAGTATGCAAGCATAACAGGAGCTTCAAAACCAGGAACTAGACGCTTGTAAGAGTTAGTTGCTGGGTTAGCAAATGCGTTGATTGCACGTGCGTGTTTGATGATACCACCGATGTAGTAAATCGCTAGGTCAGAAAGGCCGCCATATTTATCACCAGCAAATAGGTTTACGCCATCTTTTGCTAGAGATTGGTGAACGTGCATACCAGAACCGTTATCGCCAACAAGTGGTTTAGGCATGAAAGTTGCTGTTTTACCGTAAGCGTGAGCTACGTTATGAACAACATACTTATAAATTTGAGTTTCATCAGCTTTAGTTGTTAGCGTGTTAAAGCGAGTAGCAATCTCGTTTTGACCAGCAGTAGCAACTTCGTGGTGATGCGCTTCAACTACTAGACCCATTTCTTCCATGATTAAACACATAGCAGAACGGATGTCTTGAGATGAATCAACAGGAGCTACTGGGAAGTAACCGCCTTTAACGCCAGGACGGTGACCTTTGTTACCGCCTTCAATCTCAGAACCTGAGTTCCAAGAAGCTTCAATGTCATCAATCTTGTAGAAAGAACCTGACATGTCAGTGTTAAATTTAACATCATCGAATAGGAAGAATTCTGGTTCTGGACCGATTAATACGGTGTCAGCAATACCAGTAGAGCGCAAGTACTCTTCAGAACGTTTAGCAATAGAGCGAGGGTCACGATCGTAACCTTGTAGCGTAGCTGGCTCAAGAATATCACAACGAATGTTCAGAGTTGAATCTTCAGTAAACGGGTCAAGAACAGCACTTGCTGGATCTGGCATCATTACCATGTCAGATTCGTTAATGCCCTTCCAACCTGCAACAGATGAACCGTCGAACATTTTACCTTCTTCGAAGAAGTCAGCGTCAACTTGGTGCGAAGGAATAGAGATATGTTGCTCTTTACCTTTAGTATCTGTGAAGCGTAGGTCTACAAACTTAACTTCGTTTTCTTGGATCAGCGATAATACATTTTCAACTGACATCGTGGATAACCTCCAGTGTTGTTAAACGTGATTGCTCAATTTTGGTGAGCGTAAAGTCCTAAGACTCAATTTACACTCTTTTTTAGTCATCGAACAATGAATATTTTCTATTGATTTTCTTAATGCGAAAGCTGTGCCAACTTTAATTAACTCTTTAATATCAATGGTTTGACGTTATTTGCACTGTTTTGATTTGTCTTTGATGCACCATAATGATCCGCTAATGCACTGTTTTGGATCAATAAATTGCATGGTTTATCGACTTTGATTTCATTTCGTCGACGGACTTAGAGTTAAAAATACAAAATAGTGTGAGATCGCCCAACCTTGGTGCGAATAAGTATCGGTTGATGATCCATCTCTATATAGGTGTTTTTTTGTTTGTGCTGCTCATAATTTGGCGATTTAGAAAGAAAATGGTCGATTTATAGAAAATATGGCAGGAATAAGTAAGGGATAGATCACATCTTGTTGGGATTTTGGTTAAAATCTGATACATTACGGCAAATTTTTTTTATTCCTGTCATCGGCAAACCGCCGAGACGCTACTGAGTGAACTCTATTCATGTCTACTCCACAGATTGAAAAGTTAAGAAATATCGCCATCATTGCGCACGTTGACCATGGTAAAACAACACTGGTTGACAAGCTGCTACAGCAATCGGGTACGCTTGAGTCTCGTGGTGAAGCTGAAGAGCGCGTAATGGACTCGAATGATATCGAGAAAGAACGTGGTATCACCATCCTGGCTAAAAACACGGCGATCAACTGGCACGATTACCGTATCAACATCGTAGATACTCCTGGACACGCCGATTTCGGTGGTGAAGTTGAGCGTATCATGTCTATGGTTGATTCTGTTTTGCTAATTGTTGATGCAGTTGATGGCCCAATGCCTCAAACTCGCTTCGTAACACAAAAAGCATTTGCACACGGCCTTAAGCCAATTGTTGTTATCAACAAGATTGACCGCCCTGGCGCTCGTCCTGATTGGGTTATGGACCAAGTATTTGACTTGTTCGACAACCTAGGCGCAACTGATGAGCAACTAGACTTCACTGTTGTTTACGCTTCAGCACTTAACGGCTGGGCTTCAATGGAAGAAGGCGTTGTTGGCGAGAACATGGAACCATTGTTCCAAGCAGTAGTTGATACTGTTGAAGCGCCAAAAGTTGATATCGATGGTGCATTGCAAATGCAAATCTCTCAGCTTGATTACAGCTCATACGTTGGTGTTATTGGTGTAGCTCGCGTAACTCGCGGTAGTGTTAAACCTAACCAGCAAGTAACGATTGTTAACGCTGAAGGCAAAAAACGTAATGGTAAAGTAGGTACTGTTCTTGGTTACCTAGGTCTTGACCGTCACGAAGTTGACCAAGCTAACGCGGGTGACATCATTGCAATTACAGGTCTTGGTGAACTGAAAATTTCAGACACTATCTGTGACGTTAACAATGTTGAAGCTATGGAACCACTTTCTGTTGATGAACCAACAGTAACAATGACTTTCCAAGTAAACACTTCTCCGTTCGCGGGTAAAGAAGGCAAGTTCGTTACTTCACGTAACATTCTTGAGCGTCTTGAAAAAGAATTGGTTCATAACGTTGCATTGCGTGTTGAAGAAACTGAAAGTCCAGACCGTTTCCGTGTATCAGGCCGTGGTGAGCTTCACCTATCTATCCTGATTGAAAACATGCGTCGTGAAGGCTTTGAGCTTGCTGTATCTCGTCCAGAAGTAATCATCAAAGAAGAAGATGGTCAAAAACTGGAACCGTTTGAAACGGTAACTATCGATGTAGTTGAAGAGAACCAAGGTGCGATCATGGAAAGCATCGGTCTTCGTAAAGGTGAGCTAACAGATATGGCACCAGATGGTAAAGGTCGTGTTCGCATGGACTTTATGATGCCTTCTCGTGGTCTTATCGGTTTCCAAACTGAATTCCTAACAATGACGTCTGGTTCTGGTCTTATCTACCACTCATACGATCACTACGGTCCATACAAGGGCGGTATCATTGGTCAACGTAACAACGGTGTTCTAGTTTCAAATGCAACTGGTAAAGCACTGACTTACGCATTGTTCTTCCTACAAGCGCGTGGCCGTCTGTTTACTCAGCATGCTGATGAAGTTTATGAAGGTCAGGTTATCGGTATTCATAACCGTTCAAACGACCTAACTGTAAACTGTCTTAAAGGCAAGCAGTTAACTAACGTTCGTGCATCTGGTACAGATGAAGCACAGGTTCTTTCTCCACCGATCAAACATACTCTTGAGCAAGCTCTTGAGTTTATCGATGAAGATGAACTAGTAGAAGTAACGCCACTAAACGTACGTATCCGTAAGAAACTTCTTACTGAAAACGAACGTAAGCGTGCATCTCGCCCAGCAAAATAAGAGTGCATTAGCTTTTAGCTAATCTGCTAACTTATTAAGCCCTGCAGTAGTCGTCTTTGGACTGACCTCTGTGGGGCTTTCTTTTACTGTTGAATGAGTTTTGCTAAACTGATTTAACTTTGTCAGGGAATTGATTTTAAGACTTATTTTTTAACCACTTAATTTCCCAAACCTCACTCTGTAGGTTAGAAATTAAGATTGGTATTACAGCAGGATGCAGTAAATGCTCAATCTTCCAAACTGGGTGCATGTGATGTTGCACTACTTTAGCTACCTTTACCAAAGAGGCAAACACGATAGGTTACCTGTGAATGCAGGTTATATGGCCTACATTACGTTGCTCTCTTTAGTGCCGTTGACCACGGTGACTTTAACCGCATTATCGCGAGTGCCGATGTTTGATGGTGTCGGAGATACTATTCAGAAGTTTGTGTTTAGTAACTTTGTCCCGACAGCGGGTGAAGCCATTCAGCATACGCTTAACGAGTTTATTGCAAATACCGGTAAAATGACCTCAATCGGGTTGGTTTTCCTATTTTTTGCCGCATTATTGCTGATCTCCGCTATCGATAAAAACCTCAATTATATTTGGCGTGTTCGTAAGAAGCGTCGTACGGTTTATTCGTTCTCAATGTACTGGATGGTATTAACCTTAGGTCCGTTACTAATGGGGATGAGCCTAGTGTTTTCTTCTTACATCAGTTCCCTAAAAGTTTGGAATGAAGATACGCTTCATCTGATGTACAGCTTACTTCCTATTACATTTTCTTTTTTAGCATTCTTTGGGCTTTATTTATTAGTGCCTAATATTAAGGTTCGTTTTAATCACGCACTTGCTGGCGCATTGGTTGCCGGTTGCTTATTTGAAGTCAGTAAAAAGCTGTTTGCGTATTATGTGTCTCAATTTCCATCGTACCAGTTAATCTATGGGGCTCTAGCTGCGGTACCGCTATTGTTCATGTGGATTTATTTGTGTTGGATGATCGTATTGATAGGCGCTGAAATCACCGCCAGTTTGGGTGAAGATGAAGTATGGCGAGTGAATGAACCATTTAGTATTGAGTGGTTTTTGCATTACCAAACATTATTAATGAGAAAAAGGATTCGAAGTGATAGCTCTGATACAGAGAGTGAGTGAAGCGGCAGTTAAAGTTGATGGCAAAGTTATCGGTGAAATAGAACAGGGCTTACTTGTTCTATTAGGCGTTGAAAAAGACGATGATGAAGCGAAAGCCAAACGACTGATGGAACGCGTCACCACTTATCGCGTCTTTAGTGACGAGCAAGATAAAATGAATCTGAACGTAAAGCAGGTTAATGGTAGTGTATTAGTAGTGTCTCAGTTTACGTTGCCTGCTGATACTAAGAAGGGGACGCGAGCAGGTTTTTCTCGTGGCGCAGCGCCGCAAGATGCACAGCGACTTTATGATTACTTCTCCGATAAATGTGAGGAAGTACTTCCGACCCAACGTGGTCAATTTGCAGCAGATATGAAGGTCTCTTTAGTCAATGATGGACCGGTGACTTTTTGGCTGCAAGTCTAGGGTTAGCCACCCATAACTAATTGATTCAATGGATCTGAAATCGTATGTTTAAGCTAATTACCCCAAGTACGGAAAACCAATTACAGAAGTATTATCACTTTCGCTGGCAAATGCTACGTGAGCCTTGGCAAAGACCTAGAGGCTCAGAAAGAGATGAATATGATGAGTTGAGTCATCATCGAATGATCGTTGATGGGCGAGGACGCCCAGTGGCGATTGGTCGTCTGTATGTGACGGCCGATGATGATGGTCAAATCCGCTACATGGCCGTTAAAAATAACCGCCAAGGTAAAGGTGTCGGTTCTTTGATTATGGTGGCGCTAGAGTCACTTGCTCGCGAAGAAGGCGTAAAGCGACTGGTCTGTAATGCTCGCGAAGATGCGATTGAGTTTTATCGTAATAATGGCTTTGAGAGCCAGGGAATGATGAGTGATGAGCGTGGTCCGGTTCGTCACCAGCAGATGATTAAAGCTATCGACCCAATGGCAAATGTTCTGCGTCGTCCTGATTGGTGTAATGAGTTACAAAAACGCTGGGAAGAGCAAATTCCGATCAGCGACAAAATGGGCATTAAGATTAATCAGTACACAGGTTACAAATTTGAGTGCGTTGCTCAATTAAACCCAAACCTTAATCCGCACAATACCATGTTTGCAGGCTCTGCATTTACACTGGCTACTTTGACTGGTTGGGGCATGGCATGGTTATTAATGAAAGAGCGAAATCTGCATGCTGATATTGTTTTAGCTGACAGTAATATTCGCTATCGCTGCCCAGTAAAAGAAAGCCCTAAGGCCAGCACTTCATTAGATGGAATTAGTGGCGATCTTGCCAGACTAGAAGGTGGTCGCCGCGCGCGAATTATCATTAAAGTCTTTATCTATAGTGGTACTCAAACAGCGGTTGAGTTCACCGGCACTTATGTGTTGCTTCCTAGTTCACAAGCAAATCAAACTTTAAGCGTTTAAGCCGATAAACCTGTTTAAGGTTGCGGGCAGGTCACTGCAATTTGGCTTCGCCCTTTAGGTAATGTTGATGATAGAGAGACGCAATCGGCATCGATTTTTAATGTAATGCCGCCTTCATTTGGAGTGACTAGATCAAGACTACCTTGTAGATCCCCTGTAAGGTTGTTACTCACAAATAGTGTCTCAGGTACATTGATAATCCCACGCTTTGCCTGAATATTAATTTCAGGAATAATCACCGTATGCTGTGGTTGAGTGGCGAAAGGTATCGAAATCTTCACATCATGAGGCGCAATGTTAATCTCGCCATCTAGGCTGTGTCTTAGCATTAACTCATCACCACCGAGACCGTTTAAATCGGCACTGACATCCGTCAGTCCTTGCCAATCTACAGCGATACCCAATGGGCTGGCGAGTTCTTTTAAAGGAATGCCATACGCTCGAACTGATAACTCCCATGGGGTACTTATTAGCCCAAGGTTTATTAGTGAGTTAGCTTTGATTAACCCATCATTAATTGGCAGAAATAACTGCTTAATTCGCCAAAGCCCATCAACAGTTTGAGTTTCTAGGTAGGGCTTAATTGACGTGATCCCCCAAGCGGTGAAGCTATTGGCGCTGGCAGCAAAAGAGCCATTCCACAATGCCCATTGATTATCTTGTTTTACTGTTAAATTCTCACCTTGTGCATTAAGGCTAGAGAACTGCCAATGACTGGCATTTGAAATATCAATTATTTGGCTACGTTCAACTTTAAGCGTATTGATTTGAATCTGCTTTAAAGTGTCAAAATAGCGAACTAAAGCACCTGAAACTTGTGGATCAGTGATGCTCCATTCTAGATTTTTCACATCAAGTTCATTAAGTAATAAATGCTCGGGGGACAATTCTCCGCTCGTATTAAACTGTCCTTGTTCAAAAAGAAAGCTAAGTTGATCAAATTGAATGTGTTGCTGTTCAATTTGTGCGGAAAGTTGTGGTTCGAGAATAACTTGCTCATGCCACGCAACACTTTCTGCGGAAAAAGTCAGTTTACTTTTTTGCATCCAAACGGGGGTTTTTAAGCTCCAGTGATCTAGCTGTAATTGCACTTGGTTTAAGGCTAGATCATCTTGTTGCCAACTTGATTGCTCAACTTTGATGTGCTCGATTATGTCTATATTGTTGAGTAGTTCGGCTAAAGACAGGTGTTGTGGCAGAGAAACTTGAGTTTGAGAAACCTCGGGTTGAACAAATTGAGCTTTAGATAGATGCAGGTTACGTATCAATGCATCGTTTATTGTCCATGATTGGCCATGTTGTTCTGCAATAAGCTGAATGTCACCGCCGCGCCAATTAAAGCTAAGTAAGTTTAATTGTGTGTTGTCTTGTTGGTAGTTGAGTCTAGCTTTGAAATTATCCAGCGCTTCACCTTTCCAATACACTTGTTCGCTATCAATGTTGATATCGCCTTCGGGGAAAGTTGCACTTGGTGTGAAGGTTAGGTGGATATCGCGGGCGATAAAATCATGGTTAGCAAAGTCCATTCCTTTAACGTCGATATACTGCGGCTGCCATTGCTTAAAGAGCTGTTTTAACTCGTGAGTATCTGAAATGCCATGCGGTAAGTTCACCCCAGAAATCGCAATGTTAGACATAACAATAGGGGCTGACCAATCCCAATGTGTATCAATAGTGATTTGCACGTTGTCGATAGCGATTGCCGTATTATTTGCTTGCTCAATCGTTACTTGGGAGAGAGTTAGGGTATTGGGATACTGATAATGAGATTCACCAATGCTGACTGCTTCACTGGTGACACGGGATAAGACTTGTTGGGTAAGCCAATTTGAGTGAGATGTTTTTAGATACAAAAACAGTGCTACACAGCTGGTAAGCAATAGCAGTAGAAACCAGCCACTGATTTTTAGTGCAGCTCTCATTATATTTCCCAAAGATTTTCACGTATGGCTAAAGATGACTGATATCTTATTGTTTATCAATAAAAAAGCCCCTGAAACAGGGGCTTGATAGGTAAGTTATAACGTTAATCCAGTTGTGGGCCAGCTTTCACTAGTGCTTGTCCATCTGCATTGTCTGTATATTTCTCGAAATTATTGATAAAGCGAGCGGCTAAATCTTTTGCCTTGCTTTCCCATTGTAGCGGGTCAACATAGGTGTCTCGTGGATCAAGAATCTCAGTATTTACGTCATGCAATGCGGTTGGTACTTCTAGATTAAATATTGGAATAGTCGTCGTTTCGGCGTTTTCAATCGAACCATCTAAAATGGCATCAATAATGGCGCGAGTATCTTGAATAGAGATACGCTTGCCTGAACCATTCCAGCCAGTATTGACAAGGTAAGCTTCAGCGCCAGCCTCTTCCATGCGCTTCACTAACACTTCTGCATACTTAGTTGGATGTAGAGTAAGGAACGCCGCTCCAAAGCAAGCAGAGAAGGTTGGGGTTGGTTCTGTAATACCACGCTCTGTACCTGCCAGTTTAGCGGTAAATCCAGATAGGAAGTGATATTTAGTCTGCTCTGGTGTCAGTTTAGAGACGGGTGGTAATACACCGAAGGCATCAGCAGAAAGGAAAATCACCTTGTTTGCATGACCACCTTTGGAAACGGGCTTAACGATGTTTTCAATATGATGAATCGGGTATGAAACGCGAGTATTCTCAGTTTTTGAACCGTCATCAAAGTTGATTGAACCATCATTGCGCACCGTGACGTTTTCTAGCAGCGCATCACGACGGATGGCATTGTAGATATCAGGCTCTGCTTCTTTAGATAGCTTGATGGTTTTTGCGTAACAACCACCTTCGTAGTTAAATACGCCGTCGTTATCCCAACCATGTTCATCATCGCCGATTAACGCGCGTTTAGGATCAGTCGATAGGGTAGTTTTACCAGTACCGGAAAGGCCGAAGAATACCGCTACATCACCTTCTTCTCCCATATTGGCAGAGCAGTGCATTGAAGCTATTCCCTGCAAAGGAAGGAAGTAGTTCATCATAGCGAACATGCCTTTCTTCATTTCACCGCCGTACCAAGTACCGCCGATAAGCTGCATTTTTTCGGTTAGGTTAAATATGGTAAAGTTTTCAGAGTTTAAGCCATGCTCTTGCCATTTGCTGTTAGTGCATTTGGCGGCATTCATTACGACAAAATCAGCTTTAAAGGTGGCTAACTCATCTTCTGAAGGGCGCAAAAACATGTTTTTCACAAAGTGAGCTTGCCATGCAACCTCTGTTATCACTCGTACTGCAAGGCGGGTATCAGGGTTGGCACCGCAATAACCATCGACAACAAAAAGACGCTTATTAGATAGCTGAGTAGTGACGACCTGTTTAAGATCATTCCATATTGCTTGATCTATCGGTTTGTTATCATTTTTTACAGTATCTGTAGTCCACCACATATTGTCACGAGTCGTGTCATCTTTGACAATGAACTTGTCTTTAGGTGAGCGACCAGTAAATATTCCAGTATCAACCGCCACTGCGCCTAGTTCCGTCACAATACCTTTCTCGTAACCCTGAAGAGTGTCGCTAGTCTCTTCGGCAAAAAGCATTTCGTAACTCGGATTACGAATGATCTCTGTTGAGTCGTTGATACCATATTCAGCAAGATTGATGTTTGCAGTCTTAGTATGTTCCATAACGGTCATAGATGCTCCTTGTCGGGTATTTATAATAATGTGTAAAACGCTACCGAATTTATAAGTTTTTTAATAAGTAACAGTATTGACTATATATGGCTTTATTGATTATTTTTTCAACAAGGATCACGTTTCTGAAGTTAAGAAGTGTGAGTAATTGTGTGCAAATTTGACGCGAAAAACGCGAACTTTGCTGTGTTGTTGTCGTAAAATATGACAAGAGGTGTGTGTTTTTGGAGTTTTTATTCTATTAAATTGCTTGCATATAAAAAGCCGGCATAAAAAGCCGGCTTTTTATATTTAAAAAATCTGAGCAGGGCGCTCAATTTTTAGTAAATATTTTAATTTTGTCACGGATTAGTGAAGAGTGGGTTTATCGGCTTGAGAAAATAACTCTTCTACTTGAGCAGAATCAAAATCATAAGTTGTTCCACAGTAGTCGCAATGTAAGCCGATGCTTCCTTCTGTCGCCAGAATATCATTCACTTCTTCACGAGCTACGGTCAAAATTGCAGCACCACTACGCTCTCTTGAGCATCCACAGTAAAATTCAACGGCTTGTGGTTCAAATAACTTAACGGTTTCTTGGTTGTATAAACGATAAAGCAGTTCATCAGCCGGTAGAGTGAATAATTCTTCATCCTTCACGGTATCGGTTAATTGCTCTAAATGTTCAAAATCATTTTCTGAACCAGTACCGTCAGGAACGACTTGCAATAGCATACCGGCAGCATGAGCTTTACCTTCTAGCTTACCAATGCGGAACCATAGGCGAGTTTTGAGCTGCTCTGAGCGTTCAAAGTATGTCTCTAGCACTTCAGAAAGTGTATTACCCTCTAAGCCAACCACACCTTGATAGCGTTCACCCTTATCTGGCGAAATGGTAATAACAAGATGGCCCTTGCCGAGCATTTCATGCAAAGTGGCATTTTCTGCAATGTCGCCTTCAAAACGCGCAACACCACGAACTTTTTGATTATTGTCGCCATTAATAACTGCCAGAGATAGCGGACCGTCACCTTGCAGCTGAAGAGTAATTGACCCTTCAAATTTTAATGTTGCGGTGAGTAGTGATGTCGCCACTAGTAATTCACCAAGCAAGTTTTGAACTGCAACCGGATAGTGTTTGCTGTCTAGGATGGCTTGATATGCCTTATCCAGTTGTACGAGTTCACCACGTACAGATAAGTCTTCAAATAAATAACGATTTAATACGTTGCTTTCCATTAGGAAACTCCGGCTTATTGATTCTTAAATTTAATAATATCACGTCGCTGCTTCTTATCTGGGCGGCGTTCAGGGCTTGGATTATGTGCGTGCAATTTGCGTTCAAGAGCGGTTTTTTCACGCTTAGCTATGCTCTCATCAGTCTCGTTATACAGTAGTTGTGCTTCGGGTGCACCGCGTCGTTGATCGGATACTTTTATGATCACAACTTCTTTCTCAACAAGCCCTTGTCGTAGGGTAATTGTTGCACCTTCTTCGACCATTTTACTTGGCTTACTGCGCTGTCCATTGTAGTGGACTTTACCGCCATCGATCATATTTCGAGCGATTGAACGAGTCTTATAAAAGCGTGCTGCCCAAAGCCATTTATCGAGTCGAACTGAATCTAAATTGGAACTCATGGGGGTCTCTGCTCTCTAAGTGTTGTTTTGCTGGTTGATTAATGGTGACGCAGATATCATTTTTCAAGTAAATGTCTTTATTTGCAAATGAATTAATTACGTCTGTAATTATTGGTAATAATATGTATGGTAGTCTTGCACAACCGTTTAACCCAGTAGCACCAATGCCTCAATGGCATATAGTCCGAAAATTGGTATATCAAAGGGACCTGTTTTGTCTAAGTTTTCCACATATTCTCACAAAGCTAATCAACTGCTGACTAGTGTCGTGAATCAACAGTCAAGTATTGCCCGAGTATTGACGCTTTTTTTACTCGTCACTACTGCCTGGCTATGCGGTCACTTATTCTGGCACTTAGTTGGTTCAGACTCTGATGTTGAGCTTTGGAGACCTAATTCTGGGGTTTCAACGCATACGGCTGCACCGCAACAAGGTGTTGATATTTCTTCGTTACTGAATGCGAACCTTTTTGGATCAGAATCAGAAGAAGCTCCAAAGGTAACCGAGCAGGTTGTTGATGCACCTAAAACACGTTTAAGTCTGGTGTTGGTCGGTGTCGTGGCAAGTACTAATCAAAAGAACAGTTTGGCTGTTATTGCTAACAAGGGCAGTCAAGATACTTATGGAATTGGCGAGACTATTGATGGTACTCGAGCTCAATTGCGTAATGTATTAAAAGATCGAGTGATCATTGAAAACCAAGGTCGTGATGAAACATTAATGCTGGAAGGTTTAGAATATAAACGTGTTAGTGATATCAAAGATGTTGTTAAAAAGCAGCCTGAGTCTAATGTTCAGGGTAATAACCCTAAAGTAGATTTAGACAACTTAGAGAGCATTAAAGCGGCCATTTCTGAGAACCCACAGCAATTTCTTAAGTACATTCGACTTTCTCAAGTTAACCGTGAAGGTAAGTTAGTCGGTTATCGTGTGCGTCCTGGACGTGACCGTGCTTTATTTGACTCTATTGGTTTAAAAGATGGTGATATCGCGGTGGAATTGAATGGTGCCGATTTGACTGATCCTTCAGCAATGGGCGCTATTTGGAAGTCTTTGAGTGATCTAAGTGAGATTAATCTCACTGTCGAGCGTAATAGTCAACGCTACGATATTTATTTACAACTATAGTGTGATAGCAGTATAGCTATCATCGTAACAACATGAGCCTAATCGTATGTGCCATGTTGGGCCGAAGTGCCATTGATTTTTGGGAGTATCAAGTGAAAGGTTGGTTTAGCAAGAGCGCATGGCTGTTGGTCGGTAGTTTGGTGTGTACACCAGCATTCAGTGCCAATGAATTTAGCGCTAGCTTCAAAGGCACAGATATCGGCGAGTTTATTAATATCGTCGGGAGAAACTTAGAGAAGACCATTATTGTCGACCCTTCGGTCAGAGGCAAGATTGATGTTCGTAGCTATGATGTGCTAAACGAGAAACAGTATTATCAGTTTTTCCTTAGTGTTCTTGAAGTGTATGGATATGCCGTTGTCGAAATGGAAAATGGCGTCATAAAAGTCATTAAATCTAAGGATGCTAAAACTTCTGCCGTTCCTGTTGTCGGCGATTCTAATATCAAAGGCGATGCTGTCGTAACTCGTGTTGTTGCGGTACGTAATGTATCGGTACGTGAACTTTCTCCTTTGCTTCGTCAGTTAAATGACAATGCAGGTGCAGGTAACGTGGTTCACTATGACCCTGCAAATATCATTTTGATTACTGGCCGTGCTGCGGTAGTTAACCGTTTAGCAGAAATTATTGAACGTGTTGATAAGGCCGGCGATAAATCCATTGAAGTGGTGACATTACAATATGCTTCAGCTGCAGAAATGGTACGTATCGTTGAAGCTTTGAATAAAACCACTGAAGCTAAAAATACTCCAGCCTTCTTACAGCCAAAACTGGTTGCTGATGAACGCACTAACTCAGTATTAATCTCGGGTGATCCTCAGGTGCGTAAGCGTCTGAAAAGAGTCGTTTCTCAACTAGATAAAGAGATGGCTGTTAAAGGCAATAACCAAGTTGTTTACCTGAAGAATGCCAATGCTGAAGATTTGGTTGATGTACTTAAAGGTGTATCCGATAACCTTTCTGCTGCTAAGAAAACCGCTAAAGGTGGCTCTTCTGCTCGAAATGCAAACTCTGACGTTATGATTTCTGCTCATAAAGGAACTAACTCCCTAGTTATTACTGCTCCGCCTGACATCATGAAGGCGTTGCGAGATGTTATTGCACAGTTAGATATTCGTCGTGCGCAAGTATTGATTGAAGCTTTGATTGTCGAAATGTCTGAAGGTGACGGTGTTAACCTTGGTGTGCAATGGGGTAACTTAGAAACGGGCGCTATGGTTCAGTATGGTAACTCTGGTGCATCTATAGGTAGTGTAATGGTGGGCTTAGAAGAAGCCAAAGATACCAGCCGTACGGAAACCTATACCGATCCTTCTACGGGTCTAACAACCACTAAAACAATCGATGAATCGGGTGACTACTCAACACTGGCGAGCGCGCTAAGTGGAGTGAATGGTGCTGCGGTAAGTTTGGCAATGGGTGACTGGACTGCATTAATTAGCGCAGTTGCAACAGATTCTAATTCAAACATTCTGTCTTCTCCAAGTATTACGGTCATGGATAACGGCGAAGCATCATTTATTGTGGGTGAAGAGGTACCAGTACTGACTGGATCGACTTCAGGCTCAAATAATGAAAACCCATTCCAAACGGTTGACCGTAAAGAAGTGGGTATCAAACTTAAAGTTGTTCCTCAGATTAACGAAGGTGACTCTGTTCAGTTGAAGATTGAGCAAGAAGTATCCAACGTACTGGGCGCAAATGGCGCGGTAGATGTTCGATTTGCTAAACGTCAGCTAAATACATCAGTAATGATACAAGATGGGCAAATGCTCGTGCTTGGTGGTTTGATTGATGAAAGAGCGATGGAAAGTGAATCTAAAGTGCCAATCTTGGGCGACATTCCATGGTTAGGTCAGTTATTTAGATCAACCAGTACTCAAGTTGAAAAGAAAAATCTAATGGTGTTTATCAAGCCAACCATTATTCGTGATGGTGTATCCGCCGATGGTATTACTCAGCGTAAATATAACTACATCCGTGCTGAGCAGTTATACAAAGCAGAAGAAGGTCTAAAACTAATGTCAGACGATCTTATCCCTGTAATCCCTAAATTTGGTGATGACGCAGTTCGTCCAACAGAGTTCCAAGCCTTTATTGAGCAAGTGGATCGCAAGTAATGGAAAACGGAGCAATTGCAACGCATAAAACAAGCATGACACGCTTACCGTTTGGTTTTGCTAAACGTTTTAGTGTTGTGCTTGAGCTCAACGCTGAAGGCAATGAATATCAACTGTTTTATGTTGACCCTATACAAACAGCAACATTGTTAGAGGTGACTAGAGTGTCGCCTCTACCTATCGAGTTGGTTGAGTTAGATAAAAGCAGTTTTGAATCTAAGCTTTCCGATTCCTATCAGCGAGACTCGTCTGAGGCGAGGCAGTTGATGGAAGATATTGGCGCAGACAGTGATGATTTCTTCTCATTGGCGGAAGAGATTCCGCAAAATGAAGATTTATTAGAAGCTGAAGACGATGCGCCAATAATTAAGCTAATTAACGCCATGTTGGGTGAGGCAATTAAAGAGGGCGCCTCGGATATTCATATCGAGTCCTTTGAAAAGCACCTTTCAATTCGTTTTCGTGTCGATGGCGTTTTGCGTGATGTATTAGCCCCTAACCGTAAACTTGCACCTTTATTGGTGTCTAGGGTTAAGGTTATGGCAAAGCTTGATATTGCAGAGAAACGAGTTCCTCAAGATGGACGTATTTCATTATTGATCGGTGGTCGAGCCGTTGATGTACGTGTTTCTACCATGCCTTCATCTCATGGTGAGCGTGTGGTAATGCGTCTTCTGGATAAAAACGCCACTCAACTTGATCTTGATAGCTTGGGTATGTCTAAGAACAACCATGTTCGTTTGCAAACCTTAATTAAGCGACCTCACGGTATTATTTTGGTTACAGGCCCGACAGGTTCTGGTAAATCAACCACTTTGTACGCGGGGCTACAAGAGCTCAATAGTGCAGAGCGTAATATCCTTACCGTAGAAGATCCGATTGAATTTGATATTGATGGCATCGGGCAAACCCAAGTAAACCCTAAAGTTGATATGACCTTTGCGCGAGGCCTAAGGGCTATTTTGCGTCAAGATCCAGATGTGGTGATGGTTGGTGAGATTCGTGACCTTGAAACCGCTCAAATTGCGGTGCAAGCGTCCTTAACGGGTCACTTAGTTATGTCTACTCTGCATACCAATACAGCCGTAGGTACAATTACGCGATTGAGAGATATGGGTATTGAACCTTTCCTTATCTCGTCTTCTCTATTGGGTATTTTGGCTCAGCGATTGGTCAGAACGTTGTGCCAACACTGTAAAGCACCGTATCAAGCCGATGAAGAACAAAAGAAATTATTCCACCTTAAGCCTAACGATGATTTGATCCTTTATAAGCCAAATGGTTGTGAGCACTGTAATAACAAAGGTTACAGAGGTCGAACTGGTATTCATGAGTTATTAGTGGTTGATGAGAAAGTTCAGTCATTGATTCATGGTGAGCAGAGCGAGCAAGAAATCGAGCATGAAATTCGTGCGACTACAGCAAGTATTCGTCAAGATGGTCTCGATAAAGCAAGGGCTGGCAAAACAACCCTAGAAGAAGTTTTGCGAGTAACTAGGGAAGAATAATGGCAGCATTTGATTATAAAGCGTTAGATGCTAAAGGCCGCCAGAAAAAAGGCGTAGCCGAAGGTGATAATGCTCGCCAAGTTAGACAACGTTTAAAAGAGCAGGGTCTTATACCGGTTGAAATAACCGAGACTCAGACAAGAAAGAAATCAACAAAGTCTAAAGGTTTCCAGCGAGGCATTAGTACTCCCGATCTTGCTTTGTTAACTCGTCAATTATCGACACTTGTTCAAGCAGGCATGCCCTTAGAAGAGTGTTTGCGAGCGGTTGCTGAGCAGTCGGAGAAGGCTCATATTCGCAGTATGTTAGTGAGTGTGCGCTCAAAAGTTGTTGAAGGGTATACCCTGGCAGACAGCATGGGAGAATACCCCGCAGTTTTTGATGATCTTTTTTGTTCTATGGTTGCGGCAGGTGAAAAGTCGGGACATTTAGATTCGGTTTTAGAACGTCTGGCTGATTATGCTGAAAAGCGTCAAAAGCTACGCTCAAAGCTACAACAAGCGATGATCTATCCAACGATGTTGACGTTAATTGCCGTTGCCGTTGTTGGTTTCCTACTCGCCACAGTTGTCCCCAAAATTGTTGATCAATTTGTTCAAATGGGCCAAGGGCTTCCAACTTCAACGCAAATATTGATTAATGCGAGTGACTTTGTACAGGACTACGGCGTGTTGCTTGTGATCTGTGCGATTGTCTTGGTTGTTGTGACTAAAATCTTGCTCAGGAAGCCTGATTTAAGGTTGCGATGGGATCGCCGAGTGTTAAATATCCCTGTTATTGGTAAGGTAGCAAAAGGTCTAAATACTTCCCGTTTTGCTCGTACTTTAGCCATTTGTTCGGCCAGTGCTATCCCTTTATTGGATGGGATGATTGTTGCGGCCGATGTAATGGGTAACAAGTATTTTAAAAAGAAAGTACTTGAGGCTTCAGATAAAGTTCGAGAAGGGGCAAGTCTGCGCCACTCATTACAGCAAAGTAAATTGTTTCCACCGATGATGCTGCACATGATTGCCAGTGGTGAACAATCGGGTGAGCTTGAGCAAATGCTGACACGCGCCGCAGATAACCAAGACCAAGACTTTGAATCACAGGTTAACCTTGCTTTAGGTATATTTGAGCCTCTGCTCATTGTATTTATGGCCGGTATTGTACTTTTTATTGTAGTTGCGATTATGATGCCGCTACTAGCACTGAATAATTTGGTATCGGGTGCTTAGTCATTTACCCGAGTATATGGAGAAAAATATGAGACAAAACAAGAAACAACAGGGCTTTACCTTGCTAGAGGTTATGGTTGTTGTGGTTATTCTGGGTATTTTAGCAAGCTTTGTTGTACCTAACCTTTTGGGTAACAAAGAGAAAGCTGACCAACAGAAAGTAATTACAGATATCGTAGCGCTAGAGAATGCACTTGATATGTATAAGTTGGATAACAGTGTTTATCCTACGACAGATCAAGGCTTAGATGCATTGGCAAGCCGCCCTACTGGTTCTCCAGAGCCTCGCAACTATCGTGCTGATGGTTATATTCGTCGTCTTCCAAAAGACCCATGGGGTTATGAATACCAATACCTAAGCCCTGGTGATAACGGCAATATCGATATCTTTAGTCTTGGTGCTGACGGTCAGGCTGGAGGCGAAGGTTCATCAACTGATATTGGTAACTGGAACCTACAAGACTTCCAGTAATTCTTGTTACAGTGAGAAAGCACAAGCAACAGCGTGGCTTTACCTTACTTGAGATTATGCTGGTCATGATCTTAGTGTCGGTAAGTGCCATTGCTGTAATTATCAACTTACCTCGAAGCAGTGCTGATGCTGCTGAGGTTCGTGCACAGCAACTCTTCCAGCGTTTAACTCTTTTGCACCAAGATGCGATTTTGAATGGCTGGGATCTTGGCATTCGCTTTGATCCTACCGGAAAGAAATACCGCTTATTACGATTGACCAAAGATGGCTGGCAAGCGTTAGATCATCGCCGTATTCCTGCCGATACAGAGCTAGAAGACGGGTTAGTTCTTGCTTGGGAATTGGGTGACGGAGTATGGGGCAAAAAAGACTCTTTGTTTAAACAAGGCTCATTATTTGATGAGGAAATGTTTGCAGAAGAAGATAAACAAGAGCAGGAAAAACCACCGCAAGCGTTCATATTATCAAGTGGAGAGCTAACACCATTTGAGGTGTATATACATCCTAACTCTGAAGCTCAGGGCGATCAAAACTGGCGTGTATTTGCATTAGAAAACGGTAGTGTGAAACTGCTTAGGCCGGGTGAGGATCTTGATGATGAAGTCCGCTAAGGGTATGACTTTACTTGAGGTATTGATAGCACTTGCGATATTTGCCACAGCATCAATTAGTGTTGTGCGAGCTGTCTCGCAACACATCAATAGTATCAGCTATTTGGAACAGAAAACGTTTGCCGGAATGGTGGCTGACAATCAAATGACTCTGATGATGCTAGCGGATGAACCACCAAAGACGATTCGTAAAGGTACTTCTGAGCTAGCAAATTATCAATGGTATTGGTCTGTTACACCGGTCTCTACTGGTAATGATTATCTGCGTGCGATTGATATCAGTGTCTCTTTAAATCAAGGGTTAAAAAATCCCCTAGTAACGGTAAGAAGTTATGTCCCGTTATAAGCGCACTAAAGGGTTTACCCTAATCGAAGTTTTGGTGGCTATTGCTGTTTTTGCTGGTTTAAGTATTGCCGCGTATCAAGTGGTATTTCAAATTCAATTAAGCAATAAACAGTCTCAAGATAAACTCGGACGCTTACAAGAATTGCAAGCCACATTAGTTTATCTCGATAGTGATTTTCGTCAGATTGCGGTTCGTCGTTTTCGCAACGATGGACAAGAAGCAGGACAAGCACTGATCTATTGGCAGGATAACTTAATCGATTCAGATGCTAAGGGTGTTTTGTTTAGTCGTTTAGGCTGGATTAATCCTCAGCAACAATTTCCTCGAGGCGAAATTACCAAAGTTGGTTATCGAGTCCGAGGGGATAAATTAGAACGCGTATGGTGGCGATACCCTGACACTCCAGTCGGCCAAGAAGGTATTGTCACACCGCTTCTGAGTAAAGTTGAAAAGTTTGATTTGCGTTTTTACGATGGTGAAGCTTGGGTGAAAGAGTGGACCGATAACGGAGCACTACCCAAAGCGATAGCCGTTGATATCAAACTTGAAGATTATGGCAAGTTAGAGCGTATCTATCTTACCGCTGACGGTAAGCTTGAGAGGATCAATGAAGATACGTCAGAGTAATTTATCGTCTTTAATGAACAACAGATCGCCAGCTAATAATAAGCAGCAGGGCGTTGCTTTATTAGTGGTATTACTGTTACTTGCAGTAATGACAGCCATTGCCGCTACTATGTCTGAACGTTTGGTTCTAAGTGTCGACAGAGCAAGTAATCAGGTGAATAATCAACAGGCATACTGGTATGCGATCGGTGTTGAGGCATTAGCCAGATATGGGATTGAACAGAGTCACGAAGATGGTGACACGATTAACTTGAGCCAGCCGTGGGCGATTGAAGAGCAAACATACCCATTAGAGTATGGTGATGCGCGTGGTGCTATTCGTGACATGCAAGCGTGTTTTAATGTTAACTCGCTGGCCGCAATCCAGTTAGACGCCACTTCCAGCTCCAGACCTTATTTGTTAGAGGTGTGGCGCACGTTATTAGAAGAAGCGGGCTTAGATAATTACCAAGCAGAAGTCGTCGCAGATTCGACTTGGGAATACCTAGATGATAATGATGTAGTGACAACACAATCTGGCGTTGAAGATGCAACCTATGAAGGGTTATCGCCTGCTTATATGGCACCCAATAGTCTGATTGCTGATTTAAGTGAGCTTAGAAGTGTTTACCAGATGGATGCGTCATCCATGCGAAATATTTCTTGGTTAGCCTGCGCACTACCAACAGATGACTTACGCATTAACGTCAATACGATACGACCTTGGCAAGCAAAGCTTCTGGTCGCATTATTTGACTCTGCAATAAGTGAAGAACAAGCAAAACAAGTGCTTGAAGACCGCCCATACGATGGTTGGGAAAGTACCGCTGATTTTTTAGCTGAACCTGATATTGCAAGTGTGAGTGACGATGTAAAAACCCAAGCCAATCAATATCTATCGGTAGATAGTCATTATTTTGAATTGGATGTAGAAGTATTTGTGCAGGATGCTCGAGTTCGCTTGAGAAGCCTGCTTTATAGTGAAAATAAAGACGAATCGCGAGTTGTACGCCGACGATTTGGAGGAATTAGTGAGCGAAATCCTGACAGTTCGGCTCAGTAGGCAGAATTTAAATACAGTTCCATGGCTAGTTTGGTCTTCTACAGAAGACGAAATTATTGCAAGTGGAGAACTTAATAGCTTAGATGAACTAGGTGAGTTAACAACTTACGCAACAGAGCGAAATGTTGCCTTATTACTTGATGGGCAAGATGTTGCTTTGAAGGAAGTGCAGGTCCCTGCGGGTGCAACTCGTCAGTTTTCGACCATGCTTCCTTTTCTTGTTGAAGAAGAAGTAGCGCAAGATATCGATGAGCTGCATTTTTCTATATTTAAGCTGGTAGGTGATAAAGCTTGGATTGCGGCTGTAGATAAAAGTTACTTAAAGCAGTGTGTGGCTCGTTTTGCTGAAGCGGGTATCGAATTACACAAAGTGCTACCTGATGTATTGTCTCTTCCTTTAGAGGAGGAGGGCATAACTGTGCTTCCTTGGAATGGCAATTACTTAATTCGTCATCATCAATTTCAAGGCATGACTCTTTCTGAAAACTTGTTGGCACTTTCTATTACGCAAGAGCCATTTGTGCTGGCAAAAAGTGAAAGTGATGAGTCTGATGAGGAAGTAGAGGTTGAGCCGGTAAATATTCGATGTTTTGGTGCGCTTCCTGACTCTTTAAGAGAGAAAGTCACCTCTCCTATTGAAGAGCTACCTGCTGAATTGCCTATGGCGCTATTGGCTAAAAATGCTCAACTATCAACAATTAGCTTACTCAGTGGTGAGTTTAAACGACAATCTTCTTGGTTAAAAAACATTAAGTTTTGGCGTGCTCCAGCGATTGCTGCGTTAGTTCTTCTGGTTGTCTTTAGTATCAATACTTACACTCAAGTCAGTCAAATGGAGATGACCGCTAAGTCTTATCGAGCTGAGAGTGAGCGTATTTTTAGAGCGGTTTTCCCAGATAAACGCCGTATTCCTACAGTGAGTTATTTGAAGCGTCAGATGAACGATGAAAAAACTCGATTGAGTGGTGGTTCGGTGGAAGCACCATTGCTCACCTGGCTGATTGAAGTTCAAGCATCACTTAAAGACAGTAGCAAAGTTAAGATTCTAAGCATGAAGTATGACGGCGAACGAGAAGAATTACGTATTCAAGCTCAAGCCAGTGACTTTCAGACTTTTGAGCAGCTTCGTGTTGCTTTTGCTAAAAAATTCTCAGTAGAGCAAGGGCAAATTAATCGAAATGGTGACTTGGTCAGCAGCAGCTATATATTGAAGGTGAAATGATGCGAAGATTACAAGAATCCATATTAGGTTATTGGAATAGCATTAGCCTTAGAGAACAGCGAATGCTGATTATTGCGATTGGTTTTGGCCTTGCTGGTTTGCTGTATTGGGGTGGCTTTGCCCCCCTAAAAGAAAAAAGTGAGCTGGCTCAGACTCGATTGGTTAATGAGACTCAGCTACTAGGTTGGGTACAAAAAGAAGCCAATACCATTACTGAATTACGTAAGACCAGTAATGTGCCATCGATATCTAATCAACCGCTAAATCAGCTGATATCCACATCAACACGACGCTTTAAAATTGAGCTAATTCGACTTCAGCCTCGTGATGATATGGTGCAAGTTTGGGTTCAGCCAGTTTCGTTTAATCGATTAATGAACTGGTTACTGTATCTACGCCAAGAAAAGGGTATTGATGTTGCGTTTTTAGACATCAATAATTCTGATAAATCAGGTGTCGTAGAAATCAACCGATTACAGTTTAAGAGAGCAGGTAGTTAATGTTTGGTATCAGTTTTAAAAAGCTCTTTGGCTACAGTTTTTTACTGCTTATTG
The DNA here is from genome assembly GCF_001676025.1 of Vibrio sp. UCD-FRSSP16_30. Lineage (GTDB taxonomy): Bacteria > Pseudomonadota > Gammaproteobacteria > Enterobacterales > Vibrionaceae > Vibrio. The sequence continues at coordinate 107,736 of NZ_LZFW01000035.1, read as the reverse complement.
TTTTTGTATGCAGTGTCATCGTTAACTTACCTGCAAAGTTTGCAATAGAGCAACTGCCTCGTATTAATGGGCTGACTATCTCTGGTGTTAGTGGTTCGTTATGGCAAGGCACCGCCAAACGTGTCACTTGGCAGCAGTATGGCTTTGGTGAGGTTAATTGGGATCTGCAAGTTTGGAAATTATTTCAAGGCAAGGCGGAGTTAAATGTTCGATTAGGTCGTAATAGCGAGCTAGATTTAACCGGTCGAGGCACTATTGGCTATGGGTTTAGTGGCCCTTATGCGAGTAACTTGGTGCTCTCTATGCCAGCTAAGCAAGTATTAAAACATGTCACTATTCCAGCGCCAGTCACGGCTGATGGCCAGCTTGATTTGGTACTAAAAGATTACGAGTACGCATCACCATGGTGTAAAACGGGTACGGCTAACCTGGTATGGAATCAAAGTAAGGTATCTTCTCCACTAGGCGACTTAGATTTAGGCACTATTATTTCAGATGTGAATTGTGTTGATAGTCAGTTAAGTGCCAAAGGAAGTCAGGAAACCGCTCAGGTTTCTAGCCAGTTTAGCGCTTCTTTGAGCCCAAGCATGACTTACGATCTTGATGCATGGTTTAAGCCGGGCGCTGAGTTCCCTAAAAAACTAGGGGATCAATTACAATGGCTAGGTAAGCCGGATGGGGAAGGACACTACCCATTTGTATACTCTGGTAAGTTGTGATTTTTTGCTTTTAAGGTAATGTTTGTATTGGTGAATTTTTAAGAGGCTAACAAGTATGGCAGGCAATAGAAAGCCAAAGATTTTACACAAAGCAGAAGTTGCGCGCTCGCGTCTCTTTAGCATTGAGGCTTTAGATCTAGAATTTTCTAATGGAGAGCGCCGTACCTATGAGCGAATGCGTCCTAGTGGTCGCGATGCTGTAATGATTGTGCCTTTAACTGCCGATGGAGACTTGCTCCTGATTAGAGAATACGCCGCTGGTACCGAAAGCTATGAGCTAGGTTTCCCTAAGGGTTTGATTGATGCTGGAGAGACTGAGGTTGAGGCTGCCAATCGAGAGCTGAAAGAAGAAATCGGTTTCGGTGCCAAGCAGTTTACGCCTTTAAAACAGGTGATTCTGGCTCCGTCTTATTTTTCAAGCAAGATGACCTTATTTGTTGCTACAGACTTATACCCAGAAACCTTAATTGGGGATGAGCCTGAGCCATTAACTTTAGTGCGTTGGCCACTTGCTCAAGCTGATGAATTACTTTCACATATGGATTTTTGTGAGGCTCGCAGTATCAGTGCTCTGATGTTGGCACAGCGTCATTTTGCTCAGTTAAAGGATGAACAATAATGAGACAAGACCTTTCCCATTTATTGCCTAATGTTATCGAAATTGCACGTTCAGCAGGTCAACTGATCCTCGATATCTATCAAAAGCGTGATTACGAAGAATTCATTAAATCGGACGATACGCCAGTCACTAGTGCAGATTTAGCAGCGCATAAGTTGATTATGGAGCGCTTGCCTGAACTTACTCCTAATATCCCCGTGTTATCTGAAGAAGATGCCGATGTTAGCTTAGCTGAGCGTGAGCAGTGGGAGCGTTATTGGCTGGTGGATCCTCTTGATGGGACCCAAGAATTTATTGCTCGTAGTGGTGATTTTGCCACGATTATTGCTCTGGTTGAGAACAATAAACCAGTGATGGGGGTAGTTTATGCTCCGGTCTCAGGTGTGGTTTATTACGCATATCATGGCAAAGGTGCGTGGAAAATTCCGAATATGGATGAACATATTCGTATCAATACACACACCCATGAACTACCAAAGCAAAATGTCGCCATCGCGATTAGTCGCCGTCAGGATATTAACCGTATCACCGATCGAATGAGCAATAATTGGAATTATGAACTGATTCCTTTAGGCTCTGCGGCACTCAAAGCTTGTTTGGTTGCGGAAGGCAGCGCTGACTGTTACCTGCGTTTAGGACCAACAGGAGAGTGGGATACGGCCGCCACACAGTGCATTGTTGAAGAGGCGGGCGGTAGCATTCTTGATACTAAACTCGCGCCTCTTTCTTACAATTTACGTGAAACGCTTGAGAACCCTAACTTTATTGTTATTGGCGATCGCAAGCTTCCTTGGAATGAAATACTCACCCAAGATTAGTATTGTTACAGCTGTTGTATTAATTCGCAAAAGGCCTGTTTTTCACTCATAAATGGTGCGTGAGAGGAGGCCTTAAATATATGCGATTGTGCTTGAAGCTGCTTATCTAAAACTGCCGCGACCTTGACCGGCACTAACCCATCTAATCGTCCATACAAGCGATGTATAGGCACGGTAATCTCATTGAGCTGCTGACGATAATCTATTGTTGCCAGTAGTTCTAATCCTAAATGAAGCGCCTTTGGATTCGGCATAGGACGGGATAGGACAACACTTTTAAGTTGTTTAACGTCTTGCCTTGCGGAAGGGCTACCCATTGCCTGCAGAGCCATAAAACGCTCTATAGTGCCTTGAAAGTCATTAGTTAGCTGATGAGTAAAGTCATTGAGTACTTTTGGATCAATACCGCGCCATAAACGTCCTTCGGCTGAGAATCTTGGTGAGCTTGCTAGGGTAATTAGTTTTAAAACTCGCTCAGGGTGATGTAGCGCCACATGAGTTGCAACTAATCCACCTAAAGACCAGCCAAGCCAGATCGCTTTTTCAGGTGCATCTTCTAATACTGCGGTCGCAATTTCAGCAAGAGAGTGGCTTTGCACTTGATGGCTGTGACCATACCCTGGAAGATCAACAACATGAACACAAAAATACTGGCTAAGCTCCTCAACAACTTGCTGCCACACAGCGCCATTCATTCCCCAACCATGGATAAGTATTAGGTTTTCACCTTTACCGTAAATATCCCAATGTAGCTTTGTGCTTAAACTCATCCATTTCACCTATATTTCATACCCTTTTAAACCCCTTATCGATAGAAAGTAAGCTAAAAGTAATGTTAGAACCTGTTGACGATAAGGGAAGATTATTGGAAATCGACAATTAACTCAATATCTAGTGCGTCTCACTAACAAACTGTCGTGCATTGCATTTGAGCTACTGGGATCAAATTGCTATGAATGCCATCAGCCTTTACCAAATAAGGGCAATTCGCAGCATGAAAAACATAAGTGGTGCCATGAATGCTATCAGCTATTTGACGCAGTATCGCGCTGTGAAATGTGTGGAATTACTACGCCAACCCCTATGGCGCGCTGTGGTATTTGTATCTCTAATCCGCCAGCTTGGGATAAGCTTTTTTGTGTTGGAGACTATCAAGCGCCCTTATCAAAATATGTGCAAGGGCTTAAGTATCACCGTCAGGTATGGCATGCACGAGAGTTGGCTACATTACTTAGCCGAGACATCACATCACCAGCGCCTATTTTATTGTCAATACCGCTGCATTGGCGCAGACAACTGCAACGAGGCTTTAATCAAAGTGATTACCTTGCTCGTTACCTTACGCAGCAGCTTGCTGCTAAGTCCCCACTGCAACCCGCAATACAATACCTACCAAATGCAGTCAAACGCACCAAAATGACACGAAACCAAATGGGTCTTAATCGTCGCCAGCGTTTAATGAACCTAAAAAGTGCTTTCCAGTTATCCTCTAAAATGAAAGAGAAAATTAAAAACCAACCTCACATAGCCTTACTCGATGACGTGGTGACCACCGGAAGCACTGTCTCTGAAATCTGCCTACTACTTAGAAAACAAGGCGTACAAAGAATTGATGTTTACTGTATTTGCAGAGCATCTAAGCCTGTTTTATGAGGGCTAGATAAAGATCATGCACCAATTTGAATATATTACTCGTGCATTAGTAAAATAATCCTCATCTTGGGTCAATATGAGGACTGTCGCACTAATGTGATGCATTGGTATATATGTGCATAAGAAGAGTTACTTAATTAACCGCTTGAAAAATAAGGGTTAAAAATGAGCTTTTTGACCTTTTACACTTTGGCACTCTTTTTGCTTTATTTGATATGAATAATAATGCATAAATGGAGTTCACATAATGAACAAGAAGTTCAATTTAACACTCGCTACGCTATGTAGCACCCTAGCACTTTCTACCGGTGCTGCTTTTGCAGAAGAAGATACGATTAAAGTTGGTGTTTTGCATTCCTTATCTGGAACGATGGCAATTAGTGAAACCACATTAAAAGATACTGTTTTAATGTTAGTTGATGAGCAGAACAAAAAAGGTGGGTTATTAGGTAAAAAATTAGAAGCTGTTGTTGTCGATCCTGCATCAAATTGGCCGTTATTTGCAGAGAAAGCACGTGAACTGATTGAGAAAGAGAAAGTTGATGTTGTTTTTGGTGGTTGGACATCTGTATCACGAAAATCAATGCTACCGGTGTTTGAAGAGCTGAATAGTATTTTATTTTATCCAGTGCAATATGAAGGTGAAGAGTCTTCTAAAAACGTATTTTACACAGGTGCAGCGCCAAACCAGCAGGCAATTCCTGCTGTAGATTATTTGATGGATGAGCTTGAAGTAGAGCGTTGGGTTCTTGCCGGTACGGATTATGTTTATCCACGTACAACGAATAAAATTCTAGAGTCTTATCTGCACAGCAAAGGCGTTGCAGCTGAAGATATCATGATTAACTACACACCATTTGGTCATTCTGATTGGCAGTCAATTGTGTCTGATATTAAAAAGTTTGGTTCAGAAGGTAAACAAACTGCGGTTGTTTCTACCATTAACGGAGATGCAAACGTCCCTTTCTATAAAGAATTAGGTGCACAAGGCGTTTCTTCTGAAGATATTCCAGTTATTGCTTTCTCTGTTGGTGAGGAAGAATTATCTGGTATGGATACAAAACCTTTAGTTGGTCACTTGGCTGCTTGGAACTATTTCATGAGTGTCGATACTACTGAAAATAGTGAATTCATTGAAGCTTGGCATAAGTTTATAAAGAATGAATCTAGAGTGACTAACGATCCAATGGAAGCACATTACATTGGATTTAATATGTGGGTTCAAGCAGTAACTAATGCAGGCACCACTGATGCTGAAGCGGTTCAAGATGCTTTGATTGGTGTTTCTGTCCCAAATCTAACAGGTGGTTATTCAACCATGATGCCTAATCACCATATAACTAAACCTGTGTTGATTGGTGAAATTCAAGATGATGGTCAATTTGATGTTGTATGGGAAACAACGGGCTTAGTTGCGGGAGATGCATGGTCAGATTATTTACCAGAATCAGCCAAATTATTCTCTAGCTGGTCTAAACCTTTCTCATGTGGTGCATTCAATATTGAAACTAAGAAGTGTGCCGGTAGCAATTAATTTACCGTGTCAGGTGCTCTAGATCTAGAGCACCTTTTCGTTGTATCCGAGCAAAAAACAGGCATCTCCCAAGTCTATCTAATTCCAATAAAAGGCTCGGTTGATCAAGGACGTAGGTCATGAGAAATGTATGGATCATATTGAGAGTAGTAGCATTGTTACTGGTTTCAATGAATATTAGTTGGGCAGCAATTACAGATTTGTCTAGCTTTGAAAAAGCATTAATTGGTAAGAAAAATGCGCAGAAACAACAGGCTATTGCATGGCTTGTAAATAATCAACAAGCAGAAATCGCGCAAACAGTACTTAATGCTTGGCTTGCAGGTAATCTGTATTACTTGAACCCATCATTAAGCTCCAATCAACAATCACTCTATATCACCACAAATGTAAAAACAGCAACAGAAGCTACTTCAGCTTGGAGCGAACAAATAGTTGCGATTGAAAATAGTCGTCAATTAAAAAAAGTTCGAGTAAACAATCGTCTAAGAAAAGAAATTCGCTTACAACTTGCAGTATTAGGGATTAATAGTTCCGATAGTCATATACGTTATAACGCAATAATGGAGCTTCTAGGTACAGATGATAAGGAGCTACTCAGCACTATTTCTGAACGACTTAGTATTGAGGAAGATAAGCGTGTTATTGAGATGATTAAGCTGTCTATGGCTATTCACTTATCTCAAGACATAACTGGCTCGAAGGATGAACGAATTTTAGCTATAGAAACAGTTGCACAGTATAAGCTACCTATAGTTGCCGAAACACTGAATCACGTTTTATCTGAAACTGAAGACCCTGCCATCCTAAAGGCTGCAAACCTTTCTTTAACTCAATATCAGCAATCACAATCCCTTTATTCTGGTCTTGAAACCGCTTTCTTTGGTTTGAGTATGGGCTCAGTTTTAGTTCTTGCTGGTATTGGTCTTGCGATTACTTTTGGAGTAATGGGAGTCATCAATATGGCTCATGGCGAGTTAATTATGATTGGTGCCTATACGGCGTATGTTATTCAACAATTAATGCCAAACCATATCGGAGTAGCCTTGCTAGTTTCAATCCCTGCAGCATTTATTGTTGCTGGTTTGGTCGGAATTGTGATTGAAAGAAGTGTTATTCGCCATCTTTATGGTCGCCCATTAGAAACATTATTGGCGACTTTTGGTATCAGCCTAATTTTACAGCAAGCTGTTCGTTCTATCTTTTCCCCACTTAATCGCTCCGTTAGTACTCCTGAGTGGATGTCTGGCGCACTAGAAATAAACCCAATGCTCTCTCTTACCTATAACCGTTTATACATTGTTTTATTTTGTGGACTGGTATTTTGGGGATTATTAATGGTTTTGAAGAAAACACCATTGGGCTTGCAAGTTCGAGCTGTTTCACAAAATAGAGGTATGGCTCGAGCAATGGGGATTCGCTCAGAGCGTGTTGATGCTTTGACCTTTGGTTTAGGTTCGGGAGTGGCAGGCATTGCTGGTGTGGCTCTTTCTCAACTCACCAACGTAGGCCCTAATATGGGTCAGGCTTACATTATTGATTCATTCATGGTGGTTGTATTTGGTGGTGTAGGTAATTTATGGGGAACCTTGGTCGCGGGTCTAAGTTTAGGGCTATTTAATAAAGTGCTTGAACCTTGGGCTGGTGCAGTATTGGCCAAAATTTTAGTTCTAGTTTTCATTATTTTATTTATTCAAAAGCGTCCGAGAGGGTTGTTCCCTCAACGTGGTCGTGCGGCTGAGAGCTAAGGAGACCAGTATGCGTTCGAAATCTTTTGTTCTTTCTTCAATTCAAGGGGATAGAGGTGGACAGTTAACACTGCTAGCGATTTTTGCTGCTGTTATCTTTGTTCCGCTAGCAAACCTATTACTACCAAGCGGACATCCTCTGCACGTTGAAACTTTTACGGTTTCATTAATGGGTAAGTATTTAAGTTACGCCATGCTTGCTCTGGCTTTGGATTTAGTATGGGGCTACCTCGGAATATTAAGCTTAGGTCATGGTGCTTTCTTTGCTATTGGTGGCTATGCGATGGGTATGTACTTAATGCGTCAAATAGGCGATCGCGGTGTATATGGCGACCCCATCCTTCCTGACTTCATGGTATTTCTTAATTGGCAAGAATTGCCTTGGTTCTGGTTAGGTTTTGACCATTTTTGGGTTGCGTGCGCCATGGTTGTTTTGATCCCTGCGATATTGGCTTATGTGTTTGGTTATCTGGCCTTCCGCTCCCGTGTATCTGGCGTTTATTTATCAATAATGACTCAAGCTTTGACCTATGCGCTAATGCTTGCATTTTTCCGAAATGAGATGGGTTTTGGTGGTAACAATGGTCTAACCGATTTTAAGGATATTTTAGGATTTAGTTTACAAAGTGATATGACGAAATTAGTGCTATTTATGAGTACCGGTATTGCATTGATGATTAGCTACATTGTATGTCGAATGGTTGTCACTAGCCGTTTAGGTCGAGTGGCAATGGCTATTCGTGATACAGAATCTCGTACACGATTTATGGGGTATGACGTTGATGGCATTAAATTATGGATCTTTGTGTTATCAGCCATTATTGCCGGAGTTGCAGGTGCTTTATACGTGCCACAAGTTGGCATTATAAATCCAGGTGAATTTGCACCACTAAACTCAATTGAAATTGTTGTTTGGGTTGCGTTGGGAGGTCGAGCAACATTGTTTGGTGCCATTGTTGGGGCATTAATTATTAACTATGCAAAAAGTTGGTTTACGGTTGAGTTTCCTGAAGTGTGGTTATTTGCACTAGGTGGGCTATTTGTCTTATCAACTATGTACTTTCCAAAAGGTGTCATTGGTTTTATCAGTGACCGAAGTAAGACCTTACATAGTAAGGTCAATAAAACGAAATCTGTACACAGTAATGATGACGTAGCTAAGAAGGTGACAGTATGAGCGTACTGAATTCAGTTCAACAACTTAAAGATAGCTATCAGACGATAACTCGCCGAGATGAAGTATTTTCATTTCTAAAGCCTGAAGTTCACCCCGCGATCGATACACGACATAACGTATTACTTTATGTAGAAGGCGTAAATAAGAGCTTTGATGGCTTTAAAGCAATTAACGATCTCAATCTTTATATTCGTGAGGGGGAGCTACGTTGCATTATCGGACCTAATGGTGCAGGCAAAACAACGATGATGGACATCATTACTGGAAAAACTAAACCTGATACCGGAGAGGTTTGGCTTGGTTCTAATATCAATTTACTCAAGATGAATGAGGCACAAATTGCTAATGCTGGGGTGGGACGAAAGTTTCAAAAACCAACGGTAATCGAATGTTTGAGTGTATGGCAAAACCTAGAGCTCTCCATGTCAGGTGTTCGTTCCGTTTGGGGGACATTTACGGCCAAAATGAGTGGTGAACAAATTGATAAATTAGAATCAGTTATGGAGCTGATTCACCTTAAAGATGAGGCAAAGAATAGTGCAGGTAACCTTTCTCATGGCCAAAAGCAGTGGCTAGAGATTGGTATGCTACTTATGCAAAACCCTAAACTATTGCTTGTTGATGAACCTGTTGCGGGAATGACGCATCAAGAGATGGATCGTACTTCTGAACTGCTTAATTCACTTGCAGGGAAACACTCAGTTGTTGTGGTGGAGCATGATATGGATTTTGTTCGCTCAATAGCTAGTCATGTGACTGTATTACATCAAGGGCATGTATTGGCGGAGGGTTCAATGGATCAAGTTCAAGCCCACCCAGAAGTTAAACAAGTTTACCTCGGAGAATAAGATGCTATCAATTCAATCACTAAATCAGTTTTATGGTGAGAGCCATACGCTGTGGGACCTAGACATGGTTGTTCCTGAAGGAAAGTGTACTGTTCTGATGGGGCGAAACGGTGTAGGAAAAACGACATTACTGCAATGCATTATGGGGCAAGTTAAAGTAAAAAGTGGCGACATAACTATGAGTGATTTGTCGTTATTACAATTAGATGCCGAAGATCGTCCAAGGCATGGTATTGGTTATGTACCTCAAGGGCGTCAAATTTTCCCCATGCTGACAGTTCAAGAAAACTTAGAAGTTGGGTTACCTATCCGAGATAAAGGTGATCGTGAAATTCCTGAGTTTATCTTTGATCTTTTTCCTGTTCTTAAAGAGATGCTACATCGACGAGGCGGAGATTTATCAGGAGGACAGCAGCAGCAGTTAGCGATAGGTCGAGCTCTTGTTGTAAGTCCTAAATTACTTATTCTTGATGAGCCGACAGAAGGGATTCAACCAAATATAGTGCAAGAGATTGGTGACATTATTCGCATGCTTAATGAGAAGATGGGATTAACGGTTTTATTAGTTGAGCAGAAACTTCCGTTTGCACGCAAAGTAGGGGATCGGTTTTGTATTCTTGACCGAGGTCGACAGGTTGCAGAAGGAGATATGGATACTTTAGATGACAAGCTTATAAAGGAGTATCTAACGGTATGAGTCTGCTATTTAAAAGTGATGAATATAATGTCTTTAATCATTCGATAGAAACGGCTATCCAACAAGATTTGCATGACGGTTGGAAGGCTGAACTGGGTTTAGTCTTTACTCAGCGTGGTGATAAAACTGTCTTAAAGCATCGTTTTCAACGAGGTCCACTCGCTATTCAGCGTCCGTTATATCCTGATGGTTCTACTTGTCATACTTACTTATTGCATCCTCCTGGTGGTGTGGTCGGTGGCGACTCATTAAATATAGATGTTACTTTGGAGCCTGATGCGCAAGCTTTTATTACTACACCTGGAGCAACTAAGTTTTATCGATCTAATCAAAAATATGCTCATCAGACTCAAAAGCTCACCGTGAAATCTGGCGCTCGTTTAGAGTGGTTTCCACAAGAGAATATTTTCTTTCCTTATGCTCATTCCCGTCTCGATACACAAGTATACCTAGATTCTAATGCACAGTTTTGGGGCTGGGAAATGCACTGTTTTGGTCGTCCTGCACTAAATGAGGTATTTGGTCATGGTCACCTTGTTGGTAAAACAGAAATATTCATCAATAAGAAAAGAGTGCTCACTGAAGGCCTTAATTTTTATGGTGGTGATAAGTTAATGATAAATAAGGGGATGATCTCATATCCGCTTATAGCGACACTTTATGTGAAGTCTGATGATATTCAACTTGTTGAGTTGGTACAGAACTTGCTATCTATTAGAGCAGAAGAAGCACAACAACTGTCTGGAAAGCCAAAATTAGTGGTTGGCGTTACTCAACTCGAGCACTTGTTAATTGTAAGAGCTTTAGGCTTTTGGAGTGAAGACCTGATTGGAGCCCTAAGTGAGGTGTGGCAGTTAACTCGACAGCAGTTAACTGGAGTGTCACCAGATCTACCAAGAATATGGGCAACATAATTGATTCATAAATGCGAGTTGTAATATGGAATTATCACCAAGAGAGAAAGATAAATTACTAATATTTTGTGCTGGAATGTTGGCTCAACAACGTAAAGCCAAAGGTTTGAAACTCAATTATCCTGAGTCGATTGCATTTATTAGTTGTGCCATTCTGGAAGGGGCTCGTGAAGGAAAAACAGTGGCTCAATTAATGGATTTTGGGCGAACTTTATTGAGTGTTGATGATGTCATGGAAGGTATTCCCTCAATGATTCCGGATGTACAAGTTGAAGCTACGTTTCCAGATGGTACGAAATTAGTCACCGTTCACGAACCCATTGTTTAAGGATTGGTTATGGCATATAGCAACAAGGGGCGTAGCGGCTTAATTCCTGGTGTTATCGAGACAGCCGAGGGGACTATTACACTTAATCAGGGGCGAGAAACCGCGACTGTTAAGGTTGAAAATCTAGGTGATCGTCCTATTCAAATTGGCTCTCATTATCATTTTTTTGAAGCAAATAATGCTTTAGCTTTTGACCGAGAAAAAACAAAAGGCTTTCGTCTTAATATCCCAGCAGGTACTGCAACTCGATTTGAACCAGGTCAGCGAAGAACTGTTGAATTAGTACGTTATGCAGGAAAGCTTGAAGTATATGGTTTTCAAGGAAAGGTAATGGGAAAACTCTAGCGCTTAATGTGACATTTTTTCAAGCGGCAAGTTATTGATATTTAACAAACATTAGCAAGGGATTGGAAATGGCGACAATATCCAGACAGGCTTATGCCGAAATGTTTGGTCCAACAGTTGGCGATCGTGTGCGTTTAGCTGATACCGAATTATGGTTAGAAGTAGAAAAAGATTTGACGGTGTATGGCGATGAAGTGAAGTTTGGCGGTGGTAAAGTTATCCGTGACGGTATGGGACAAAGCCAACGACCGAGTATAGAAACGCCAGACCTTGTTATTACTAATGCCGTCGTTCTCGATTACTGGGGCATTATTAAAGCCGATGTTGCAATAAAAAATGGGCGAATTCAAGCATTAGGTAAGGCAGGGAATCCAGACGTACAGCCGGGTGTAGATATTGTCATTGGCCCTGGTACAGAGGTACTTGCGGGGGAGGGTAATATATTAACAGCTGGTGGCATTGATTCACATATACACTTTATTTGTCCGCAGCAAATTGAAGAAGCACTAGCTTCCGGCGTAACCACAATGATCGGTGGTGGAACCGGTCCAAACACAGGGACAAATGCGACAACATGTACTCCTGGACCTTGGAATATGCACCGTATGCTGGAGTCGTTAGATCAGTTTCCAATGAACTTTGGCTTGTTAGGCAAGGGTAATGCAAGCCAGCCTGAGGCATTGAGAGAGCAGGTTGCAGCAGGTGCCGTAGGACTAAAGCTTCATGAGGATTGGGGGACAACCCCTGCATCTATTGATACCTGCTTATCTGTTGCAGATGAGATGGATGTGCAAGTTGCCATTCATACCGATACGCTCAATGAGTCTGGCTTTGTTGAATCCACATTAGGTGCGATTGGTGGTCGTGTTATTCATACCTATCATACTGAGGGTGCTGGCGGTGGTCATGCGCCAGATATTATTAAAGCAGCTGGTGAAGCTAATGTTTTACCTTCTTCTACTAATCCAACACGTCCTTATACGATTAATACCGTTGATGAGCACCTCGATATGCTAATGGTCTGTCATCACTTATCCCCTTCTATTGCAGAAGACGTTGCATTTGCGGAATCACGTATTCGCCGAGAGACAATCGCGGCTGAAGATATTTTGCACGATCTCGGAGCGTTTTCGATGATAGCTTCAGACTCTCAAGCCATGGGGCGTGTTGGTGAGGTGATTACGCGAACTTGGCAAACTGCGCACAAAATGAAAGTACAGCGTGGCAGTTTAGCTGAGGACTCAAGCTACAGTGATAATTTTCGTTTAAAACGCTATGTAGCAAAATATACGATTAATCCTGCAATCACCCACGGAATGTCTCATGAAATAGGTTCTGTTGAGCCAGGTAAGTTAGCGGATTTAGTACTGTGGAAGCCTGGCTTTTTTGGGGTGAAGCCAAGTGTGATACTTAAAGGCGGGATGATTGCTATGGCTCCAATGGGTGATCCCAATGCGTCTATACCAACACCCCAACCAGTGCACTATCGTTCAATGTTTGGTAGTTATGGAAAAGCCTGCCAAAACACGTCAATGCTATTTATGTCGCAACAAGCAAATCAGGACGGAGTTGCCGAACAATTGGGTCTACAAAGTTTGATTGGAGAGGTTAGTCATTGCCGAGACATTAGTAAATCAGATATGAAGCTCAATGATTGGATGCCAAAAATTGAAGTGGACTCTCAAACTTATCAGGTTAGAGCCGATGGCGAGTTATTGGTATGTGAACCTGCTGAGGTACTGCCAATGGCACAGCGTTACTTTTTATTTTGATAATACATTTCATATTAGTGATATAGGAATACAGCATTTTACATGATTGAATTTACTGAAATTTGCACCAATGGTGCTAAGACAGCGAGTGGTTTTTTGAGTTTACCAATCGATAGTCGTATTAAGAGCAGACTTAAGGTCACATTAGATGATGGGCGTGATGCAGGGTTATTTCTTCCTCGTGGTCATATTTTGCGTGGTGGAGAGAGATTAAGTAGCCAATGTGGTTTGGTGGTTGAAGTTAAAGCTGCACCAGAGCAAGTATCAACAGTGTATTGCGATAATGCTCATTTATTGACGCGAGTCGCTTATCATCTTGGAAATCGTCATGTTCCATTGCAGGTTGAAGCTGGTTGGGTTCGCTATCAGCATGATCATGTATTAGATGAGATGGTTGAAGGTTTAGGAGCACAAGTGACCTCTGAAATTAAACCATTTGAACCAGAAGGTGGTGCTTACGGAGGCCGTTCTGGTGGTCACCACCATCACTAATTAGATTGATTGGATAAGTAATTAAACAAGGAACGAGATAATGAAAACAAAATTTATAGCCCTTCTGGCTTTGCTCATCACACCAACATTGGCTTTGGCTCATCCAGGTCATGACCACCATTCTTTTTCTGCGGGGATTACCCATCCGATAACCGGAATGGACCATCTCATTATGCTATTTGCCTTTGGCTTACTGGTTGGCTGTACGGCAGTGGCTAATCGTAAAAAATCAGGCTTGATTATCGCAGGTATGATCTCCTTAGTTAGCGGCCTTTTTGTTGGTGAAATCATAGGTTTTTCTATGATTGTTGAACCAGCCATTATTGCTTCTCTTCTTATAGTAAGCATTTCTTTGTGGCACGTATTCTCACCATTAACAGCACGCGTTGCTATAGCAGTGTCTGCATCAATAGGAATGTTATTTTTCCACGGATATGCACACGGAGTCGAAGCGACAGGTAATGTGTCTTTATTTGCCTCTGGTATGTTTATCAGTGCCTTAATGTTGATGACTCTTGGTTGTGTAGTCGGCTATTTTTTCCGTTCCAAATGGTTATCTGTCGGAGTTGCTTCTGTTAGTGCGTTACTGATAATTGCTGCTTAATTAGCTTGGTATTTTACCTATGAATCAGTCAGTAAAATTAGCTAGTGACTTGGCTTGCTACCGCTTATTTCAATTGACCAGTCCATCACTACCTATCGGTGGTTTTACTTATTCTCAAGGTCTTGAATATGCCGTTGAAGCTGGGTGGGTGACCGATCGAGATGGCTTAGAGCAATGGCTTAAATATATGGTTAATGGCAGCGTTGCAACTCTTGAATTACCCATTCTTGATAGGCTTTATCATGCGATAAAACAACAAGATATCGAAACAATTGAGCATTGGTGTGACGTTTTATATACCAGCCGAGAAACCAGTGAATTGAGAGCTGAAGAACGCCAGCGGGGACAGGCGTTTTATACATTGTTAACTAAGTTGGGTATTGATATAGATTTGGCTAACGGTCTCTCAAGTCAACCCAATCAGTTACTGGGGCTTTGTATTGCAGCGCATGCTTGGTCTATTGACCTTGAAAGCCTTAAACAAGGTTATCTATGGAGTTGGTTGGAAAATATTGTTACCGCCGGAGTGAAATTAGTTCCGTTAGGGCAAACCGACGGACAGTTGGCATTGATTCATATTACGGAATCTTTTCCAAAAGTATTAGCGCAAGTATTGAAAATTGAAGAGTGGATGATTGGTAGTTTTACGCCGTCAATAGCGATAGCGAGTTCATTACATGAGACCCAGTACACTCGTTTATTTCGCTCATAAGTTTAGCTTCAAGCATTTATAAATTAAGGATTAATAAAATGGAAACATACAAACAGCCTCTGCGAATTGGTATTGGAGGCCCTGTTGGTTCAGGTAAGACAGCATTGCTTGAGGTTCTGTGTAAGGCTATTCGAGATAAAATAAATATTGCAGTTGTAACTAATGATATTTATACCCAAGAGGATGCCAAAATATTAACACGTGCAGAAGCGCTTGAACCTGATCGTATCATTGGTGTTGAGACCGGTGGTTGTCCTCATACCGCAATTCGAGAAGATGCCTCGATGAATTTAGCCGCAGTGGAAGAGCTAGCCAAATTACATAAGAACTTAGATGTCGTATTTGTTGAAAGTGGTGGTGATAATTTAAGTGCCACATTTAGTCCTGAACTTGCAGACTTAACTATTTATGTCATTGATGTTGCTGAAGGTGAAAAAATACCGAGAAAAGGTGGCCCTGGCATTACTCGATCTGACTTATTAGTGATCAATAAAATTGATTTGGCGCCTTATGTAGGGGCGTCGTTAGAGGTTATGGAGCAAGATACTAAGCGAATGAGAAAGACCAAACCTTATGTATTTACTAACCTTAAAGAGAGCAAAGGGCTAGATACAATTATTGATTTTATTGTGACGCAGGGGATGCTAACTCTGAAAGAGCCTGTTTCATGAGGGCTAGATGTTGATTGTGATTCCTTGTTTGAAAAAAAAATCTAACAAGGTAGAATACCGTTAATAACCTACAGAATTACTCAGGTATTTTTCATGTCTACTAAAATTACTATTACAGAATCTGCTCAGTCGCATTTTGCTAACTTGTTAGCGCAACAAGCAGAGGGAACTAACATCCGAGTATTCGTGGTTAATCCAGGAACTCAAAGTGCAGAGTGTGGCGTATCTTACTGTCCACCAGAAGCTGTTGAAGCCACTGATACTGAGTTATCACTTGACGCTTTTTCTGCTTATATCGATGAATTGAGCCTGCCATTTTTAGAAGATGCAGAGATCGATTATGTTACTGATAAAATGGGCTCTCAGCTTACGCTAAAAGCGCCTAACGCTAAGATGCGTAAAGTAGCAGATGATGCATCTCTACTAGAGCGTGTTGAGTATGTAATCCAAACTCAAGTTAACCCTCAGCTAGCGAGCCATGGCGGTCACTTAAACCTAGTTAAGATTACTGATGATGGTATTGCATTGGTTCAGTTTGGTGGCGGTTGTAATGGCTGTTCTATGGTTGATGTGACTCTAAAAGACGGTATCGAGAAGCAACTTCTAGAAGAGTTCTCTGGTGAATTAGTTGCGGTTAAAGATGCAACTGAGCATGAGCAAGGTGAGCACTCTTACTATCAGTAATAGTGGCAACCAATAAATATAAAAAAGGGGAGCTCAATAATATTGAGCTCCCCTTTTTAGTTCGGTTTAATAGATTATTTTTTGTGTGATTTCTTGCTGTAAGCATCAAAGGTTAGCTTAACCATTAAGCCACCTTGTGTACGATTACTCATTTCGATAGTCGCATTGTGCTCTGCAATGATTCTTTTCACTATCGATAACCCAAGTCCGGTCCCTTCACTGCCTCTAGCGGTATCACCACGGGTAAATGGTTCAAATACTTTCTGCATTTGCTCATCGCTGATACCAGGACCATTATCTTCTATTGAGATCCATACCTTTTGATTGTTCTTTGAAGCCCCAGTTTTGATACTAATCCAGTTGCCCCCATAGCGTTTAGCATTCACTACAAGGTTACTCAATGTTCTTCTTATCGGGATATAACTGGCGTAAATATTCGGTAGTCCCTCTTTTAATTGGATATCAAAAGTATAATTTTGGTTATCCTCACCCAGTTCATCTTCTAGCGAACCGTCGGCTTGATAGATGTTGAGAGTACGCTCAAACTCTTCAGCCATAGTGTTGAGGTTTAATTTGCCAAAATCATTTCGATCAATTGGCTTTAGGTAGTCAATAAACTGCGCAATGATCTCATTACATTCTTCAATGTCCTGATTCATACCATCGGCTAGGTAACTATCTTGCTCGGACATCATTTCTGTAGCGAGTCGAATACGTGTTAATGGAGTGCGAATGTCATGACTGACGCCTGCGAGCATTAAGCGGCGGTCAGTTTCGAGCTCTTCAATGCCTCTAGCCATTTTGTTAAATGACTTGGTTACCGCTCTTATTTCGGTGGCCCCGTTTTCTGGAAGCGGTTCAGGTATGACCCCATTACCAACACTAATTGCAGCGGCTTCCAGATCTTTAAGAGGCCTATTTTGCCAACGAATAAAGCCCCAACCACCGAATATAAATAAAATGGTGATTAATAAGCTATTGATAAATAGAGGTTTGAATTCGTCTTGGGTGAGCTCGGTGAGAGGGATTCTGAGAATCCAATTCGGCATGACATCAAGCTTTATCCATAACAAATAACTTTTGCTATCACGAGCCAGTCGCGCTTCTGCTGGGGAGCCAATTTCTTCTGTGATTTCATCGCTCATGAAATCGAGATAAAAGGCTTTTTGGAACTCTTCTTCAGCAACGCCATTCATCGGGTGAACACTCACACCTAGCCTTAGTAGCAGGGCTTGTCTTAGTGGTGTTGTTCGTTCACTTTCTGGAATGCCAAGTTCAGATTCTTGGCGAATTCTTGCGTACTCTTCTGTGACCAGATTGATCTCATAGGAAAGAATGCGGTTGAACTGCTTTAAGCTGGGGAGCAATGCATAGTTGAAAATCGCGTAGTAAGAAAAGGCTTGGCTGGCAATCAAAAGAGCCATAAAGCCAATGATTGATTGAGTTATCGAACTACGCGATCGCATTAGGTTATCCTGAAAATATTATACTTTTTTACCATCTGGAACAAAGACATAGCCTAAGCCCCAAACTGTTTGGATGTAGCGTGGGTGGCTTGGATCTTCTTCTAGAATACGGCGTAAACGAGAGATTTGAACATCAATAGAACGTTCCATTGCCGAGTATTCACGTCCACGAGCTAGGTTCATTAATTTATCACGAGACATTGGTTCGCGTGCATTTGTTACCAGAATCTTAAGCACAGCGAATTCACCAGAGGTAAGAGGAATTAACTCTTCATTGCGGTGCATTTCACGAGTACCTAAATTTAAAGCAAACTCACCGAATTCTACAATAGACTCTTCTGAGCTTGGCGCTCCTGGAGCTTCAATAGATTGACGGCGCAATACTGCTTTTGCACGAGCAAGTAGCTCTCTAGGATTGAATGGTTTTGGCAGATAGTCATCAGCACCCACTTCAAGACCCACAATTCGATCAATCTCATCGCCTTTTGCGGTAAGCATTAAAATTGGTAGCATGTTGTTGGCACTACGCAGACGTCGACAAATGGATAGACCATCTTCACCCGGTAGCATTAGATCGAGGATCATTAGATTAAAGTTTTCACGGGTAAGCAAGCGATCCATTTGATCTGCATTTGCTACAGAACGCACTAGGAAACCTTGCTCTGATAAATAACGCTCAAGCAATGAACGAAGGCGAACGTCGTCATCGACAACTAAAATTTTGAAGTTTTCTTGCATTATAAAGACCTACTTAATCTAATTTTTAAATTTAAAAGTGGGAGTTGCGAGTGCGATTAAGTAGTCCGTCACTTTTGCAAATTCGCTTGTTATCACACTTGGTTGATAATACCCGTAGAAATGTAACAAAACTGAGTTAATTATAGACATATAAAGTGTTAGATAATATTAACCACGTCTAAAAATATGACATTTATGGTTGTAACTTGTTATTTTTATTGGCTTTACATTAGGTCGGATTTAATAACTGATTTTGTTTATAAACCATTCTTTATTTCCTTCAGGCGTTTTAACCATTACTTCATCATCCACTTCTTTTTTGAGTAACGCTCGCGCCATAGGGGAATCAATAGAGATATATTGTTTAATCTCTATCTCTTCACCATAAATTTCATCAGGTCCTACAATACGGAAGTTTTTGATATCGCCTTGCTCATTTTCTATCTCAACCCAAGCCCCAAAGAAAACTTTTCCGTCTTGAGCTGGTGAATGGTCAACTACTTTTAGGTCGGGCATTCTCTTGCGCAGATAGCGTACTCGGCGGTCAATTTGACGCAGTAATCTTTTATTGTACTGATAGTCTGCATTTTCGGAGCGGTCACCTAGGCTAGCAGCCCAAGTGACAATTTTGGTTACCTCTGGACGACGTTCGTGCCAGAGGTAATCGTGCTCTTTTTGCAATTTGTCAAAACCCTCTCGGGTAATTAAATTAGTTTTCATTTAATGCTTTGGTTCATGTTGATGTTATTTACCTAGTAGATAGGTGTCATCGCTACTGACTACAACCCCATTTTTAAGGAAGTTCTTTCCAAGGATCATGCTGTATTCAAAACGGCTTCTATCTTGAAGGTTAACACGCACCGGTTTATTTACCTCACCAAGTTGAACATTCATGATGACAACGGGGCGTTCATTAGGTTTTTCACCGGCTTTGGCTCGAATTCGCATGATATCCACGACTTCTTTAGTGAAGGTTTTTTGTAAGCCATCGGCGTTTTTATAATCAAAAGTAACCATTGGCTTATTATCTTTATCAAAGCGTTGAATATTGAGTGCGTTGATGGAGCTAATATCCGCTCCAGTATCCAGTTTTACTGGGATATTTAAACCTTCGACTTTGGCTTTTTCTATATGCCCGGCATGAAACAGTGGGCGAGGGTCGAGGAGATCTTCTGTTCGAGTATTGATTAAGACACCTTCTTTTTGAAAGGCTCGGCCGATAGCAAAGTAGGGCTTCTCATTTTTTCGAGTGGCTTCTAAGGCAAATTCCAAGGTGATTTTTTTGCCACCAATGACGACTTGTTCATTCAGTACTGGGCGCACGGTTTCGCCAATTCGTATTTTACGGTCGACTTTCTTGATGACCTTTTTATCTTGGCCATTACTCGCTGGAATATAAAAGCTTACTTGCTCACCATGCTTGCCTTTGCTTAGCTCAAATCCATCCACAAAAAGCACTGGGGTATTGATAGAAAATGAAGGCTCAGCATTTACTGGCGTATTATCAAAGTAAATAATTTCATGTGTAGTCACTACCAGTGGATTTCTTTTTTCTATCTTCTGAGCAAAGGTGATGTCTTCTGAACGAAGTATGTTTTTGTCGTAAGTATCGATAATAAAGTATTTGCTTAGGGTGTTTTTACCTAGGCGTAATTGGGAACTGAGTTTAGAGCGGTCTTTAAGGTAAGCTAAAATAGGTTGCTCAAAAGTCCCTGCTTTAGCGGGGATAAATACCAATGGACGCTTTTCGCCACCCACTCTAAGCATGCGCTCTAGTGGTAGAGTTAAGGTTGTTTGTTCACCTTTTTTATTCGCAGTATCAAAAGTGACCGTACTCTTATCTTTGCTTACTTTAATGTTTAGCGCATGTATTTGGCTGTAATTATTGTCCAGTGAGAAGCTGGTTTTTAATGAGATGCCATTAACAAAAAACTCTTCACTGCGACCGACAATGCGAGCATCATTTTGCGACTGAAGGTAATCGTAACCGGCAAATACCCAAGCATTTTGTTTGAGGAATGTTTTACCAATCAGAATAGGCGCTGAGAAATTGCTGCGATCGGTGAGGTTTACATCGGTATTGACGGTAACACCGGCAATTTGCAAAGGAATATTGATTACTGGGCGATATAAAGGGATTTCACTAGTACGACTACGAATGACACTGGTACGGGCCAATGGTCGTTCTTGCTGAATTACCTCTCCTGATATTGGATGACGAATATCAAATTTTACAATACCTTGGATATTGCGCTCTGGTGTATCAAAGCTCTCTAGCCACCAGTTGCTTTTAGAACCGCCAAACTCATCCACAATGGTTTGCATTAATTCTATGTCTTGTAGACCTTTGTATTTAGGGTTGTTGCTGTAGACGTGAATATTTTCGGCATGCATTGATGTGGTATCAGCACCAGTATCAATTTTGCCAATAAAAGCTTGTTGATTGAGTGATTCTATATCTTGGTAATACACATTTTCTATGCGTCCTAAGATCACTTTATCTTGCCACTTTAATGCAGGCTCTGCTGTGGTGTAGGCGTGTTTACTGTCCTTCATCATAATAGGGCTCGCCTTCTCATCTGCGAGAATAGGTAAACTGGCTAAAGAAGCCATTAGCAATGAGAGGGGCTTAATTATTTTTTTCATTATCAACATCCATGTCTAATGCAGTTGTCTTAATTGAGTTTTTATCGATTAATCTGTGTTAATTCTAACTAATAATCAGTAACTTGCAGGGTAATGTGAGATTAAATCTTTAATTTACCTAGTTGATTGCAGTTTATTCGGCTGGATTACAGTTGAGAACTCTGGTTTTTCTGACATTTGCCCCCATAGTTAGTTTCAACTTCAAACAAAAAATGTGAATCAAGATGAGTCAGACGATTTTTCAGATTATTGCCACTGAGCTTAGTGTTTCTACACAACAGGTAACCGCAACCGCGAATCTGATTGATGAAGGAAACACCGTGCCATTTATTGCTCGTTATCGAAAAGAAGTCACCGGTGGGCTTGATGATACCCAGTTGCGTACTTTAGACAGTCGTTTGACTTACCTTCGTGAATTGGCTGAACGTAGACAATCCATTTTGAAATCTATTTCTGAGCAAGGAAAGTTAACCTCGGCATTAGAAAAAGAGATTAATCAGGCTGACAATAAAACGCGTCTAGAAGATCTGTATCTTCCTTATAAACCTAAGCGTCGCACCAAAGGGCAAATCGCCATTGAAGCTGGGCTAGAGCCGTTAGCGGATGCGATTTGGAATACACCTTCACTGGTGCCAGAAACGGTAGCTCAAGATTATGTCAATGCAGAAAAAGGTATCGCCGATAGCAAAGCTGCTTTAGATGGTGCACGTGCCATTGTAATGGAGCGCATTGCTGAAGATGCCGATTTACTGGAAAAGCTAAGACGTTACTTAAACAAACACGCACAGCTACAATCGAGCGTTGTTTCTGGTAAAGAATCGGCAGGTGAGAAATTCAAAGACTACTTTGAACACAATGAGTCGATCAGTCGCGTACCTTCTCATCGTGCGCTGGCGATGCTTCGTGGTCGCAACGAGGGCTTTTTACAGCTGTCATTAAATGCCGATCCTGCTCAAGAGCCTTCTATTCGCACCTCATATTGCGAAACGATCATTGCTGATCACTATCGTATTTCTCTTAGCGATGCTCCTGCAGATGTTTGGCGCAAACAAGTCATCAGTTTTGCGTGGAAAGTAAAAGTATCCATGCACCTTGAAACAGAATTAATGTCTGCGATGAAAGAGCGCTCTGAAGTAGATGCGATTGAGGTTTTTGCTACTAACTTAAAAGACTTATTGATGGCCGCACCGGCAGGTCCGCGAGCGACGTTAGGCTTGGATCCAGGTTTAAGAACGGGTTGTAAAATTGCGGTTGTTGATGGTACCGGTAAAGTGTTGGCCACTGAGGTCATTTATCCTCACGCACCGCAAAAGCAATACGATAAATCTTTGCAGGTTATTGACCGTCTAATTAAACAACATAATGTTGATTTGGTGGCGATTGGTAATGGCACGGCATCTCGTGAATCAGACAGCTTTATTGGCGAGTTAATTAAAAATGGCACTAAGGTGCAAAAAGTGGTTGTTAGTGAGGCGGGTGCGTCGGTTTATTCGGCATCAGAGCTTGCGGCCAATGAGTTTCCTAATATGGATGTTTCGCTGCGCGGCGCGGTCTCTATTGCTCGTCGCTTGCAAGATCCATTGGCTGAGCTTGTGAAAATTGAGCCTAAATCTATTGGTGTTGGTCAATATCAGCATGATGTAGGTCAGTCTTCTTTAGCAAAACGTCTGGATGCAGTGGTGGAAGACTGTGTGAATGCGGTGGGTGTGGATGTGAATACCGCATCTGCAGCCTTGCTAAATCGTGTAGCGGGTTTATCCACAACATTAGCGCAAAATATTGTTACGCATCGTGATGATAATGGCCGCTTTGAAAGCCGAGCTAGCCTTAAAAAAGTGGCGCGAATGGGGCCAAAAGCCTTTGAACAAAGCGCCGGCTTCTTACGTATTATGAATGGTCGTAATCCTTTGGATTCATCTTCTGTTCACCCGGAAGCCTATCCGGTTGTAAAAAGTATCGCTGAAAAAACCAGTAAGCCTATTTCCAACCTTATTGGTGATAGCGACTTCTTGGGTAAGTTAAGTGCGATTGACTTTACTAACGAGCAATTTGGTTTGCCAACGGTTACCGATATTATTAAAGAGCTAGATAAACCGGGCCGCGATCCAAGACCTGAATTTAAAACGGCGACCTTTGCTGAAGGCATTAATAAGGTATCAGATCTGGAAGTGGATATGATTCTTGAAGGTGTTGTCTCTAACGTGGCTAACTTTGGCGCTTTTGTCGATATTGGTGTGCATCAAGATGGATTGGTGCATATCTCGGCATTAACCGATAAGTATGTGTCTGATCCTCGCGAGGTAGTAAAAGCAGGCGACATAGTGAAGGTTAAGGTCATGGAAGTGGATATTCAGCGTAAGCGTATTGCATTATCGATGCGTTTAACTGATCAGGCAGGGCAAGATAACCGTGCTAGCCGCCCGCAACCTTCGCAAGATAGCAAACGTCCAGTGAAGAATGAGCGCCGTGATAATCGTGGCTCTACCGATAATGGTGTGGGCGGTGCAATGGCTGCCGCTTTTGCTAATGCTGGTAAAAAGCGCCGTTAATGATATTTTCTATCTAGTTGCTTATTTTTATAATTTAGCCCCAAATTTTGGGGCTTTTTGTTGCTTGTTAGAGATTGACTACGATTGGTATTTGATTTTACGCTTTAGCGTATTCATCACTATTGATGATCCAGCGTTCAATAATAGCTTGTGCATTTTGCGGGTATTGCTGGTGGATAAAACGTGCCATCTTTTGCACTTGGGGAATCAGGTGCTGATCTCGCAGTAAATCTGCGATTTTAAAATCTGCGACGCCAGTTTGTTTAGTGCCAAGCAGTTCACCTGGCCCTCTTATTTCTAAATCTCGCTGAGCAATAATAAAACCATCGTTACTTTCCCTAAGTACCCCTAAACGTTTTTGCGCTGTTTTAGACAGTGGTGCGTGATATAACAGAACGCAGTGACTAGCAACGGTGCCCCGACCAACACGACCGCGTAATTGGTGCAGTTGAGCAAGACCTAGACGTTCAGGGTTTTCTATGATCATAAGGCTAGCATTAGGGACATCAACGCCAACTTCTATGACTGTCGTAGCGACTAGAAGCTGTAGTTCATTAGCTTTAAATTGTTGCATGATGGATTGTTTTTCAGCCGGTTTCATGCGGCCATGCACAAGTCCTATTTTTAACTCAGGCAGTTTTGCGGTTAGCTCTTCGGCAATTTCTGCGGCGGCTTGCGCTTCTAACACTTCAGACTCGTCAATAAGTGTACACACCCAGTAGGCTTGCTTGCCTTCGTGTGCACAAGCACTGCGAATACGCTCAATAATATCAGCGCGTTTGGTATCAGGAATGGCCACGGTCTGGATTGGCGTACGCCCAGGTGGTAGTTCATCAATAATTGACGTTTCCAGATCGGCGTAGGCGGTCATGGCTAAAGTTCTTGGAATTGGCGTTGCGGTCATGATTAACTGATGAGGATAGTGACCAGCAGATGCGCCTTTTTCTCGAAGCTCTAAACGTTGATGCACGCCAAAGCGGTGCTGCTCATCAATGATCACCAGTGACAGGTTATGAAATTTCACCTGCTCTTGAAAAAGAGCGTGAGTACCCACTACCATTTGCGCTTCACCACTGGCGATAGCGGCAAGCTGAGTTTGTTTTGCTTTACCTGTGACCTTACCGGCTAGCCATCCTACTTTTATACCAAGCGTTTCAAACCAATGACTAAAGTTAATCGCATGCTGCTCAGCAAGCAGTTCAGTCGGTGCCATTAATGCCACTTGCTTGCCTTGCTCTATCGCAGTTACAGCAGCAAGTGCGGCGACAAGAGTTTTACCTGACCCTACATCGCCTTGTACTAAGCGCATCATAGGGTGGGGCTTTATAAGATCGTCCTCGATCTCTTTTACTACTCGAGTTTGGGCGTTGGTAGGAGAAAAAGGCAATAAATCTAATAATTGTTGTTTAAAGCGAGTTGATGCAGGAAGATCAATCGCATTGTCGAGCTGACCCTTACTTCTCAGTGCTAGCATGGAAAGGTTCTGTGCCAGAAGCTCTTCAATGATTAGGCGCAATTGCGATGGGTGACGTCCAGAATCAAACTGTTCGATATTGATTTCTGGTGAAGGTCTGTGAACGATATGCAAAGCTTGGTTTAAGGACAGTTGTGAATCATAAAGTCCGTCAGGTAGTAGCTCTTTAACGGCCGATTTATCAAGCAACTCTAAAGCTTGATCGGTGAGGTTACGCAGTGTTAACTGACGCAGTCCATCTGTCGTGGGGTAAACTGGCGTTAAATTAGATTCAGTGGTTGTTTCTTTGCCTTCATTGAAAAACTTAAAATCAGGATGAACGATCTCTAATCCTTGATTGCCTCGTTTAACCTCACCATAAGCATGTACCCATTTACCTTCACTAAAATTATTCTTCATTCCTGCGGTAAAGTTGAAAAAACGCAGAGTAATGGTGCCATTTCCATCGCTAATTTTTACCGTGAGCATTTTTCTGCGAGCAAAAACGGTATCCACCGTCATGACTTTGCCCTGTACTCCCGCCCAGATGCCAGCATGTAAACCGATCATCGGATAAACGCGAGTTCGGTCTTCATAACGATGCGGAAGATGGAATAAAAGGTCCTGAACAGAGCTAAGACCCACCTTGGCAAGCTTCTCAGCAACTTTTGCACCAACGCCATTTAGGGAAGTTAGTGGGATTGAAGATAGGAGTTGCGACATTCTGGCCTCAGTAAGTAAATGATTTATATAAGTATGATGGTAAATTATGAACTTCGCTAGGTTAACAATTTACCCTAGCGAAACACAAATCGCAGTCATGTTTAATTAAATATAGGTCTGATAGGTAATTAGTTGTTGTAGGGTGTAAGAAATCTGGTAACATACGCGCACTATTTTTGAACATAAAATCAGCTCTGCTCAAAAAAGATCACCAAATTCTGTAAAAAGGATCTGTTCGGGTCTTGAGCAATTCTCGTCAAGTTAGTATAATACGCGACCTTTGATAGCCTTGTATGGATTTTCCATAATGGTTTTTGACCTCCTTGGAGGTTCGACCATCAAGGTTGATATCGAGCTGAAACGATTTGGAGAAGACATTCATGTCCCGAGTATGCCAAGTAACTGGTAAGCGTCCTGTAACGGGTAACAACCGTTCTCACGCACGCAACGCTACTAAGCGCCGTTTTCTGCCGAACCTACAAACTCATCGTTTCTGGGTAGAGAGCGAAAAACGTTTTGTTAAACTACGTCTAACTGCTAAAGGCATGCGTATTATTGATAAGAAAGGCATTGATGCTGTACTTGTTGATATCCGTGCACGTGGCGAAAACGTTTAAGAGGAATTGAGCAATGGCTAAAGGCATTCGCGAAAAAATCAAACTTGTTTCTTCTGCTGGTACAGGTCACTTCTATACTACAGATAAAAACAAGCGTAACATGCCGGGCAAATTTGAGATCAAGAAATTTGATCCAGTTGTTCGTCAGCACGTTATGTATAAAGAAGCTAAAATCAAGTAATTGATACTTCTTTAAGCAGAACATAAAAACCCAGCACTTGTTGCTGGGTTTTTTTATGCCTAAAAAACGTTAGACTTGAGTTATTACTGAATTATTTGAGCGATTCATGCCAGAGTTACCAGAAGTTGAAGTATCCAGAATGGGCATAAGCCCTCATATTACTGGTCAAAAAATCAAAAAGATTGTGGTACGCCAACCTCAATTACGTTGGTTGGTACCCGATAGGCTACAACAACTGGCGGGAGTCACCATTGATACAGTCAGTCGCCGTGCTAAATATCTACTGCTTGAAACCAAGCAGGGGAGTATTGTGGTGCACTTAGGCATGTCGGGATCATTGCGAATCCAAGATGAAAACCTTGATCCCACTAAGCATGATCATGTGGATCTTGTTCTGCAAAATGGCAAGATGCTACGCTATAACGATCCTCGCCGATTTGGTTCGTGGCTGTGGATCGATAAAGGTGAATCTCTATCTCTTATTGATAACCTCGGTCCTGAGCCGCTTTCGGATGAATTTTGTGTCGAGCATATTGTTCAATTAGCCGCAAAGCGACGCATCGCCGTAAAGCAATTCATTATGGACAATAAGGTTGTGGTTGGTGTGGGAAATATCTACGCTAATGAATCCTTATTTAATGCTAAAATTCATCCATTAAGACCTGCTAATACATTGAGTTATGAAGAATGGCAGTGGCTGGTGGAAGAAATCAAACAGGTTCTTGCGAATGCCATTAAACAAGGCGGAACCACGTTGAATGATTTTGAGCAGCCCGATGGTAAACCGGGGTATTTTGCTCAAAAACTACAAGTTTATGGTAAAGCGGGTCAGCCGTGCCTTGTTTGTGAAACAGAAATTAGCCAACAAATGATTGGTCAAAGAAATACATTTTGGTGTGAAGCATGCCAGCAAAAGGAAATAGTATGAAATATTTAGTGACTGGAGCTGCCGGCTTCATTGGTAGTGCTGTGGTTGAGCGTTTAACGCAGGCAGGTCATGAAGTTGTCGGTATCGACAATATGAATGATTATTATCAAGTATCTTTAAAAGAAGATCGTCTAAAGCGTATTGTGCATGACAAATTTAAGTTCGTAGAGCTAGATTTAGCGGATCGCGAAGGCATAGCGACTCTTTTTGCTGATGAACTGTTTGATAAGGTGATTCATTTAGCCGCTCAAGCTGGGGTTCGTTATTCTATTGATAACCCACTAGCCTATGCAGATAGTAACCTTGTTGGCCATCTAACGATTCTTGAAGGCTGTCGCCATCATAAGATCAAGCATCTTGTGTATGCATCATCAAGCTCTGTGTATGGGCTTAATAGAAAAATGCCATTTGATACGACAGATTCTGTGGATCATCCGATTTCACTGTATGCTGCCACCAAAAAATCAAACGAGCTGATGGCGCACAGCTATTCACACCTTTATGGTATCCCAACAACCGGATTACGTTTCTTTACCGTATATGGCCCTTGGGGACGCCCAGATATGGCGTTATTTAAGTTTACTAAGGCTATTGTGAACGGCGAAGCCATTGATGTGTATAACAATGGTGATATGCAGCGCGACTTTACTTACATTGATGACATCGTTGAAGGCATTATTCGCATTCAAGATGTGATACCTGAAACCAATGCTGATTGGAGTGTTGAGCAAGGCTCCCCAGCTACAAGCTCAGCGCCATACCGAGTGTACAATATCGGTCATGGTAGCCCTGTAAAATTGATGGAATACATTGAAGCGCTAGAAGATGCATTAGGCATCGAAGCGAAGAAAAACTTCATGCCAATGCAGCCGGGCGATGTTTACGCAACGTATGCCGATACTGAAGATCTGTTTAAAGCAACAGGCTACAAGCCACAAGTTAAGGTCAAAGAAGGCGTGCAAGCCTTCGCTGACTGGTACAAAGCTTACTATCAGTTATAGTCGATAAAGGTTTAGTGCTCACATTGAGCACTAAACCTTCTGTTGTATCCGCTTAAATACAGAAGCAGGAACAAACCCTTCGACATCTCCCCCGTGAATCGCCACTTCTCGCACGATTGTTGATGAGAGAAAAGCAAACTCTTCCGATGGTGTTAAGAAGATGCTTTCTAGAGTCGGAAGCAGCTTTCGGTACATGCTCGTTAAGCCAAATTCATATTCAAAGTCCATCGTAGTGCGTAGACCTCGCACTAGTAGATTGGCTTGTTTTTCTTTAGCAAATTCAATCAATAGCCCAGAAAATCCTTCCACATTGACATTATTTAAATGTGCGACAGACTTTTTTAGCATCTCAACTCGCTCTTCTAAAGAGAACATCGTATTTTTGCTTGGGCTAGCAGCTACACAAACGGTGACGGTTTCAAATAGATTCGCCGCACGAGTAATAATATCTAGGTGACCATTGGTTAGAGGGTCGAAAGTACCAGGGTAGAGGACATGATTTTGCATCGATTAATTCTTCTCTAAAGTCTTATTAAGTAACTGACAAACCTGCTCAACACTAATGGAGGCCATAAGGTTGTCACCTTTTGCGCGTGTTCCCCAGATAATATCTTTAAGGGGCTTTCCTATTTGACTTTGAATGTGCTCATCATAAGCATTAGCGACTAAATCTAGGCTGTTGTATGGCCCTGTACGGCGAGGATCACTATGAGCATAAAGCCCAATAACCGCTGTACCTTGTGTTGTGGCTAAGTGAGCCGGGCCAGAATCCGGTGCTAAGACCACAGCGGCTTCTTTTAGTAACGCAGTCAGCTGTTTTAGTGAGGTTTTACCGACCATATTGGTCATATCACTTTTGGCCAATTGCTGAATATCATTCGCTAATGTGACCTCTCGCTCGCTCGGAGAGCCACAAAGTATAACCTGCATTCCTTTTTCTGAGGCGTAGTCTGCCAGTGCTGCGTAGCGCTCTGTTAGCCAGTTGCGTGAATCTTTACTCGCAGCCGCAGAAATAATTAAAGTAGGCTTATTGTCGATCGCTTTTGTTGCAAATTGAATGTCGGCATCAGTAAGCGGAATATTCCACTTTGGTTCTGAAAAAGGTACGCCAATATATCGAGCAAAGTCTGCAAAATTATCGAGAACATGAAAGCTTTGAGAGTGGGGAAGGTGCTTATTGGTAAAGAACCATTGACCTTCTTTTGTTCTGTTTTTAGCAAAGCCCACTTTATATTTGGCTTTAATACCAAAGGATAAAGCGCTGGCCCTAAGAGCTGCCTGCATGTGTAACAAAGCATCAAACCGGGTCGCTGAAAGTTGTTTCCAAACGGCTTTCATACCTTTGAATCCCAGTTTTTTATCAAATATCACTATCTTGATATTGGGCAAGTCGCCAATAAGTTGTGCTTCAATTTTTCCGCAAACCCAAGTGATGCTTGTTTCGGGCCAGTGTTTTTGAATAGCCTGAACCACGGCAATAGCATGGCAAACATCACCAATGGCTGAAAGGCGAACAATACAGAGTGATTTTGGTGCTGATTTGAACAGTGTCATGCAATTAACTCGTAAATAGGATAGATAAATTATGCAGGTGCTAGAGTTAATTGTAAAATTAGGAAGTCATTGATTTTTATTGGGGCTAAAGATTGAAAACGTTACAAAACGGAACACAAGTGATTTGGTTTGAACCAGATCTATTAAATGTGCCACCAGAGATGTGTTTCGAAGCCCCGTATTGGCTAGTACAAAATAAAGTAACGGGCAGCGCCAAAGGGCGAGGCACGACTTGGTTTGTGCAGTTAGACGGTTTACAAGGCGCGCTGCGACATTATCGTCGTGGTGGGTTGTTTGGCAAACTGGTTAAAGACCAGTATTGGTTTTCTGGCTGGGAGAACACTCGTAGCTATCAGGAGTATCAGCTTTTACAACATTTGCGTAGCAAAGGGGTCAATGTGCCTAGGCCCATTGCCGCTCAAGCCGATAAGTTTGGCCCATTTTATACCGCAGATTTATTGAGCGAAAGAATCCCCAATGCTCAAGATCTTGTGGATAAACTGCAGCAATCTTCTTTAAGTGTGGAGCTGTACCACTCCATTGGTCAGCAGATTAAAAAACTCCACCAAGCTCAGGTAAACCATACCGATCTGAATATTCACAACATACTGCTCGATACCGACAATAAAGTATGGATTATTGATTTTGATAAATGTTATGAACAACCAGCGGATGACTGGAAGCAAGATAATCTAGATCGATTAAAGCGCTCATTTCATAAAGAAGTGACGCGCTTTTCGATACATTGGCAAGAGAGTGATTGGCAGCATTTATTAAGTGGCTATCACGCAAGCTAGTGCCGCTATTGTTTTATTGACTGCGCCTTGATTACGTTTAACCACTTGATAGGCGTTTTGACCCATTTGGATTCGATTTTTCGGATTATTGAATAAGTGGATCAGTTGAGAGCTGATTTCTTCATCTGACTGGCAGATTACTAATGCCTGCTCTTCTATTAACTGCTGGGTAATGTCCTTAAAGTTAAAGTAACTCGGACCATTTAATATCGGCTTTTCTAAGGCCGCAGGTTCGAGCATATTATGCCCCCCAACCTTGTCGCCAATAAGACTACCAGCCATAAAGCAGATGTCGGCAGCACTGATAAGAGTCAGCATCTCTCCCATAGTGTCACCAAGGTAAACTTGTACATTTGAGCTTACCTCAGCATTAGAAGTTCTACAGACAGTATTTAAACCGTTATCTATACCTAACTGAGCAACGCGAGTAAATCTTTCTGGATGGCGCGGTACTAAAATAAGCAGAGCATCAGGATGCACATTTAATAATTTTTTATGTGCCTCATAGATGATCTCATCTTCACCTTCATGAGTGCTTGTTGCAATCCAAACCGGTCTATTAACCCCAAGTTGCTGGCGAAGTTGCTGGCCTTGTTTATTCACATTTTCAGAGATAGAAATATCGAATTTTAAGGAGCCAGTAACGGAAACCTTTTTACTGGAAAGACCGAGATCTTCAAATCTTTTGGCATCATCTGAGTGTTGACAAAGTACTTGGTCTAGATTTTGAGATATGAGGTTAAATACGGATTGAAATTTTTTATACCGATGGGCAGAACGCTCAGATAGTCGGGCATTTATGACCGCGATTGGAACCCCTGACTTAGACACGGTATAAAGTGTATTAGGCCACAATTCGGTTTCCATAATGAGCATACACCTTGGATTGACGTGTTTTAGAAAGCGCCTAACACACCAACTAAAATCAACCGGCATAAATCGGTGCTCAGCAATATCAGCAAGTTTTTCCGCCTGCTCTGCACCCGTGGTGGTGGTGGTGGTAATTAAGATGTTTTGCTGTGGGTATTTTTCTTTTAGCGCACGGATAAGGGGAGTTGTCGCAATGGTTTCTCCAACGGAAACGGTATGAATCCAAATAGGACGTGAACCTAATAATTTCGGCGTAATCCCAAAATATTCTATCCAACGTTTTCCTATGCTTGGTTTACCCTCTTTCTTTCTTAGCAATGACATAAAAAGCAAAGGGCTTAAAAGTGCAAGAAGAGTAGTGTAGATTGCTCTAATAAAAAATTTCATGGTCATGTGCAGTTTAGTATCTATGCAGTGAGGTTAAGATAGGCGCATTTACGCTGTATCTTAAGTTACAATACATAAGTGAGATCAGGTATGTGATGAATAAAAATCTATACTATTTATGTGTATTAAGACAGCTTTTTCAAATTGCATACATTCGTAAATTGTAAGAGTACACTGGTGATATCAATAACTTGGATATTTGCTAGTGCAATTGTCACTCGTTTGACTAAAGCTGACTTTATGCAGTGTAACATAGATAAGACATTTCAAAATTTGATGTGTTGCTTATGGCACATCCCAACTTGAATATTAATGAGTAACTAAATGAACAGTGTTTTGGACTTAATAGGCAGAAAAAAAGAGTTATTTTCTGGTGATATCGAATCAAAAGCTAAAGAGTTGAGTCAGATTGTTTCTGAATCTCGATTCTTGGTTCTCGGCGGTGCGGGCTCAATTGGCCAAGCGGTGACGAAAGAGATTTTCAAACGTAACCCAAAAAAGTTGCATGTTGTTGATATCAGTGAAAACAACATGGTTGAACTTGTTCGAGATATTCGTAGTTCATTTGGTTACATCGATGGAGATTTTCAAACCTTTGCATTAGATATTGGCTCATTAGAGTATGACGCATTCATAAAGGCCGACGGTAAATTTGATTATGTGTTAAACCTATCAGCCTTGAAGCACGTTCGAAGTGAAAAAGATCCTTTTACTTTGATGCGAATGATAGACGTAAATGTATTCAATACTGATAAAACTATCCAGCAGTCAATAGATGGTGGGGTTAAAAAGTATTTCTGTGTTTCTACAGATAAAGCCGCCAACCCAGTAAATATGATGGGGGCATCTAAGCGCATTATGGAAATGTTTTTGATGCGTAAGAGTGAGAATATTGCCATTTCAACTGCTCGCTTTGCCAACGTAGCATTTTCTGATGGCTCACTGCTACATGGCTTTAACCAACGTATACAAAAGCATCAGCCTATTGTTGCTCCAAATGATATCAAGCGTTACTTTGTGACTCCTCAAGAGTCTGGTGAGCTTTGTTTGATGTCTTGTATCTTTGGTGAAAATAGAGATATTTTCTTTCCAAAATTGAGTGAAGCTTTGCACCTTATTTCTTTTGCAGATATCGCCATTAAATATCTTGAGAAGCTAGGGTATGAACCTCATCTTTGTAGCTCCGAAGAAGAAGCTCGTGAACTTGCTAAGACTTTACCTCAACAAGGTAAATGGCCATGTTTGTTCACTAAGAGTGATACTACTGGTGAGAAGGATTTTGAAGAATTCTTTACCGATCAAGAAACTCTAGATATGTCTCGATTTGAAAATCTAGGAATCATTAAAAATGATCCGCTCTATGAGCAAGAACTACTGACTTTATTTGAAAACAGCATCACGATAATGAAAAATAATAAAGCTTGGAGTAAAGAGCAAATAGTTGATCTCTTCTTTACCATGATCCCAGATTTTGGGCATAAAGAAACGGGCAAATATTTAGATAGTAAGATGTAAGTGGAGTGCGTCATGAAAGAAACATCAATTGTTGAGTTTGTACGAGATATATACCAAACCAATGACTTTATTCCATTGCATGCCCCTACTTTTAATGGGAATGAGAAAGCCTATGTAATGGAAACGTTGGACAGTACCTTTGTTTCTAGCGTAGGTAAATTTGTAGATGATTTTGAAAAAAAGATTGAAGATTATACGGGCTCAGAAAAAGCCGTAGCGACAGTTAATGGCACAGCTGCTTTGCACGCAGCGTTATATATGGCAGGTGTTAAACAAGGTGATCTTGTTATTACTCAAGCTCTGACATTTGTTGCTACTTGTAATGCGCTTCACCATATGGGAGCAGAGCCGATATTTGTTGATGTTTCCCCTGTAAGTTTAGGACTTTGTCCTAAAGCGGTGGATGAGTATCTTAATGAGTATGCTGAGCAAACAGAAGTAGGCTGTATCCATAAGACTACCGGTCAACGTATCCAAGCGATTGTACCTATGCATACCTTTGGTCATCCTGTTGAACTTGATGAATTGCTTGCGGTTTGTTTGAAGTGGAATATTACTTTGGTTGAAGATGCTGCGGAAAGTCTTGGCTCTTTTTATAAAGGTAAACACACCGGTACGATTGGTGACTTTGGAGCTGTCAGTTTCAATGGTAATAAAGTGATTACTACTGGTGGCGGTGGCATGGTGCTTTGTAAAACATTGGCACTGGGTCAAAGAACCAAGCACATCACCACAACAGCGAAAGTCCCTCATCCTTATGAATTTTTTCATGATGAAGCAGGTTTTAACTATCGAATGCCCAATCTGAATGCGGCCCTAGGTTGTGGCCAGATGGAAGTGCTTGAAAATTATTTAGAGAAAAAAAGACGACTTGCTGACGCATATAAGGCATTTTTCAATAAGTCAGAGTTTAAGTTTGTCGTTGAACCTGAGTATGCACAGTCTAACTATTGGTTGAACGCCATAATTTGTCCAGATAAGCAAAGTAGAGAGGACATGTTAAGCGTCACTAATAGTGCTGGTGTGATGACTCGTCCAATTTGGCAATTAATGCATCGTTTACCTATGTTCAAAAATGCCATGCGTGGAGACTTGAGCTATTCAGAGTTTATTGAAGCGCACTTAATTAATATTCCAAGCACGCCGGTTTCTTTCGTATCTAAGTGAGATATTTATGATGCAGACTCATAAAAATGTAGCAGTTTTTACTGGTACACGAGCAGAATACGGTCTGCTTTTTTGGTTACTTAAAGATATAGAAAGTGATCCTGAGCTAACACTCCAACTATTGGTTTCTGGGATGCATTTGTCGCCAGACTTTGGAGATACCTACAAGCAGATTGAGAGTGATGGTTTTAAGATAGATGAAAAAATAGAAATATTATTATCATCAGACTCTGCTGTTGGAACGGCAAAAAGCATAGGGCTTGGTGTTTTAGGTTTTGCCGATGCATTAGCTCGAATGCAACCAGATGTACTTATTGTGTTAGGAGATCGCTTTGAAGCTTTGGCGGCCGCACAAACCGCGATGATATTACGTATTCCGATTATACATCTTCATGGTGGTGAAATAACGGAAGGTGCTTATGACGATGCGATTCGCCATGCAATTACTAAATTGAGTTATCTTCATGGCACGTCTACAGATGAATATCGACAGCGAGTCATTCAGTTGGGGGAATCCCCGGACAGAGTGCGAAATGTAGGAGCTATTGGATTAGATCATCTAAACCGAGCTTCTTTTATGAGTGTATTGGAGCTAAGTGAATCACTAAAATTTCAATTATCTAATCCTTATTTTGTGGTTACGTATCATCCGGTTACTCTCGGTGATGAATCACCAGAAGAGAGCTTTCAGTCTTTGCTTGATGCTTTAGATGAGTATCCAGAACACCAAGTGATATTGACCTATCCGAATGCTGATGATGGTGGGCGTCGTATTATTCCATTATTAGAAAACTATGCTGCAAAGCAGCCTAATCGTGTATTAGCTATTCCATCTTTGGGGCAGGCTCGCTATTTAAGTGCGATAAAGCATGCTGCGGCAGTCATTGGTAATTCATCTAGTGGGATCATTGAAGTGCCTGCATTTGATGTTCCAACGGTGAATATTGGTTCAAGACAAAAAGGGCGTTTAGCAGCTAAAAGTGTCTTAAATGTTGAGGCAACAAAAGGGATGATTACCAAGACCATTGGAGTGGCTATTACTAGAACTTACAAAGAGGAGGATGAGATTATCGTTAATCCATATGGACAGGGCGATAGTAGTGGGCAGGTAATCGATATGATCAAAACCTTGCGCTTTGAATCCTGTAAGTCATTTTTTGATATAACACCTGAGGTAAAGTGAGATATTTATGACTCTAATTATTGCTGAAGCCGGAGTAAATCATAATGGACAAGAGGAGCTTGCTTTTTCTCTTGTAGATGCTGCGCATAAAGCAGGTGCTGATATCGTTAAGTTTCAAACATTTAAAGCTAAAAACTTGGTTACTAAAGAAGCAAAACAGGCTGAGTACCAAACTACAAATACGCAGAAGCAAGAGTCACAGTTGGCAATGCTAAGCCGTTTAGAGCTTTCATATGAAGCTCATCATAAGCTCGTAAAGTATTGTAACTTTATCGGGATTGAGTTTTTATCAACAGCCTTCGATCCTGAAAGTCTAGATTTTTTAGTTAATGATCTAGGTTTAACTAGACTGAAATTACCATCAGGGGAACTCACCAACGCCCCTCTGGTATTAAAACATGCCCGTACCGGTTGTGATCTTATTGTGTCTACTGGAATGGCGACACTTTCTGAGATTGAGATGGCTCTAGGGGTTATAGCCTTTGGCTACACAGCAGATAAAAATGCAGAACCTTCACTGTTAGGCTTTCAAGAGGCTTATGCCTCAGAAATTGGGCAAAAAGTATTAAAAGAAAAAGTGACGATACTTCACTGTACAACTGAATATCCAGCGCCAATGGAAGAGATTAATTTGAAAGCTATGGATACACTTGCTCAAGCTTTTAATTTAACTGCCGGTTATTCAGATCATAGTGAAGGTATTGTTATTCCTATTGCCGCTGTAGCTCGGGGTGCTGTATTGATTGAAAAACACTTTACACTCGACAAGAGCATGGAAGGCCCTGACCATAAAGCTTCATTAGAACCTAGTGAGCTAGCTGCGATGGTTAAGGCTATTCGACAGGTAGAGGTTGCATTAGGTAGCAATGTAAAAACGCCTACAAAATCGGAAGTAAAGAATAAAATTGTGGCAAGAAAGAGCTTAGTGGCTGCAATAGAGATTAAATCTGGAGAGCAATTTAGTGATTCGAATCTTACTATCAAACGACCTGGTACTGGGGTGTCACCTTATCGGTATTGGGAGCTTGTGGGTAGTAAAGCAACTAAAGATTATAAGGTTGGAGATTTGATCGTTGAGTGATAGTGATGAGACAAAGCTACCTATTGTTATTATTGGTGGCGGAGGACATGCTTCAGTTTTAGCCGATATTTTACAGAGACAGAATAGAGAAATTCTAGCCGTTGTATGTCCTGATGAGATTAATCAGCGAAGTGTTTTTTCGGGAATATTGCATATTAAAGAGGATGTGGGTATCACTCGTTTTCCTCCAAGTCAGATTTGTCTTGTTAATGGTATTGGCATGCTTCCTAAATCGAATTTTAAGCAAAAGATTAATGAGTATTTCTTATCTTTGGGCTATAAGTTTGAAACGATCATTTCTGAACATGCATTGGTATCGCCTTATGCAACAATAGAAAGTGGTGCTCAAATATTGCCAATGGCTATTGTTCAGGCGGGAGCGGTGGTTGGTAGCCATAGCATAATTAACACAGCGGCAATTATTGAACACGATTGTAATATAGGTTCATATAACCATATAGCCCCAAAAGCGACTCTTTGTGGTGATGTTAAAACAGAAGATAGTGCCTATATTGGTGCTGGTGCCATTATCATCCAAGGGCTATCTGTGGGTTATAAAGCGATAGTAGGCGCTGGAGTATGTCTCACCAGTAATTTGAAATCTAATTCTATCGCATATCCGGCAAAGATAAGTATTAAATAATATTCATTAAAAATGAAAGGTATAGCATGAGTCATTCTTGGCAAAAAACTCTAATTACAGAATTAAGTACAATCAAGCAAGCTTTAGAGATCATTAATAGTGAAGCTCTGCGTGTTGCTGTGGTTGTTGATAAAGATAAAAAATTGCTGGGAATGGTGACCGATGGTGATATTAGGCGAGGTTTGCTGAATAATTTAACATTGGCTGATCCTGTAGTAAAAATAATGAATACCAATCCAATAGCTGCTCTTGAAGGGACGTCAAAAGAACAACTTGTGGATTTAATGGATAAAAAACAAATCTTATCTATCCCTTTACTTAATGAAAATGGGGTAATTCTTGGTCTGGAAACCCTGCATAGTGCTATGCGTAAAGAGTGTCGTCAAAATCCTGTTTTTATCATGGCTGGTGGATTTGGAACACGCTTAAAGCCCTTAACAGATAACTGCCCCAAACCAATGTTAAAAATTGGCGGGAAACCAATCCTAGAAACCGTGATCAATAGTTTCGTAAAAGCAGGCTTTGTTAACTTTTATATATCAACTCATTATATGCCAGAGCAAATAGAGAATTATTTTGGTGATGGTAGTAATCGAGGAATAAACATAGAGTATGTTTATGAAGAACAACCCTTGGGTACTGGTGGAGCTTTAGGCCTTTTACCTAATAATTTATCGGATGATCTGCCTTTAATTATGATAAACGGTGATGTTTTAACAAAAGTGAACTTTTCTCGCTTGTTAGAGTTCCATCTTGATAATAATGCTGATGCTACTATGTGCGTTAGAGAA
This sequence comes from Vibrio sp. UCD-FRSSP16_30, assembly GCF_001676025.1. Lineage (GTDB taxonomy): Bacteria > Pseudomonadota > Gammaproteobacteria > Enterobacterales > Vibrionaceae > Vibrio. The sequence continues at coordinate 69,111 of NZ_LZFW01000035.1, read as the reverse complement.
TATGATTATCAGATCCCATATGGTGTTATTAATGGAGAGGGTAATAAGATAACTAGTATGGTTGAAAAGCCCGTGCAACGCTTTTTTATTAATGCTGGAATATATGTTGTTTCACCTAAGATATTTAAATCCGTGCCTCGAAACCATAAAGTGGATATGCCTACATTATTAGAACAGCAAATGGAAAAAGATAGTGATGTGCTGATGTTCCCTATACATGAATACTGGCTGGATATTGGACGTATGGATGACTTTAATCGGGCACAATCAGATATTTTGGGCTTGGGGGTTTTACAGTGATTGATGGTAAAAAGGTAGTCGCTCTTATCCCTGCAAGGGGGGGGAGTAAACGACTACCAAGAAAAAATATCCTTCCACTAGCCGGAAAACCTTTGATTAGTTGGACAATTGAGGCTGCTAGTACCTGCTTATATATTGATGAGGTTATTGTTAGTACAGACGATCAAGAGATTATGAATGTTGCTGTTGACTGTGGGGCTAAGGTTCCAGAGTTAAGACCTGAGTCACTATCATCTGATCAAGCTAAAACCGAAGATGTCGTACTTTATACATTGGATAAATTTGCTCAGGATGCGGATATACTGGTTTTATTACAGCCAACATCACCATTAAGGCAGGCTAAGCATATTGAGCAAGCATTAGATTTATTTAAGGATAAAGATGCGTTTTCAATTGTCTCTGTAACAGCATGTGAGCATTCGCCTTTATGGTCTAATATACTCCCTGAAGATCATTGTTTGGGTCGTTTTATCTCTGACAATGCAAATAAAAGATCTCAGGAATTAGATGATTATTATCGATTAAATGGTGCTATTTATATATTTGATGTTTCTAGTTTAAAGCGACTGAAAAAGCTAGCTTATACTGATAATTCGTACGCTTATATTATGAGCAATAAACATTCTATTGATATTGATACCCAATTAGACTTTGACTTTGCTAGCTTTATTTTAACCTGCAATCATCGTATCTAGGATAACTTATCTATTATTATGCTATCTAAGGCATCACTTGAAGAGTGCCAGAGTTTTAATCTTTCATTAATGTGTTTTACTTCATCATCATCAATTAATGTTTTCCTTGTGCAGTACTCTTCAAACCCCATGCCAGCAGATGAAAATAAAGATACTATTGTAATGTCTTTATTTTTTCCAATCAAATAGGCTTCTAATGGGGTTTGCTCTGATATGACTCTAGAGTGTTCGGAAAGTATATCATAGGACTCTTTAGATTCTTGTGGATGTGGTTTTACTATAACATTAATGTTTTTCTTAGAATAAAAAGCTATTATTTGTTTGTATATTTCCATGTGAAAATCTGTTGGTATAGATAACCGCTCTAAATAACCTATAATAGGTTGGGTTGCTAATATAACATAAGTTGATGGAAGTGATTCGAGGTTGAAAACGGTTTCAATAGTAGTAAATACAGATTTATTATTAAGGAAGTAAATGTCTTTACCTTTATTTTTAATTTCTTTAGGTAATTTTTGTGGTTGAATGGCATAAATATAGAGGCAGTTTGAGTCATCACCTGAAATTCTTTTGTTTGAAAGGTTACCTTGAACTATGTTGCCTATCATTTTTAAAAATGGTAAGGGTAATTTAGCGTAGTTAGCTAACCCATCTTCAATAATTCTATATTCTTCAAATAGAAGCCGAAATAGACGAGCAGTCTTATTCCTTTCATTGAATGTGTACAATTCCTCTACAGCGTCAATATCAAGGCCATTGATCGATGATACTAGTTTAGCCGTGAGCTTTTCCTTCATATAATTATTGATTCTCATCTCTCTCATAGAAAAAAAGTAAATTATTTTCCCCATAAAATCTGACTTGATATTTTGAGCTATTTTCTTTCTTGAAACTGAGTGCACTTTTATATGATTTGGTAATTCGGAGAAGTTTAGGTTTGAACTATCTATATTTTGATGGTCAACTAAAAATATAATTTGAGATGCTTCATTATCAACTATCGATTTTGATATACTAAATAAAAGATGTCTAAGAGTTGAACATATATATAGTTGCATTTATTTCTGTTCCGATATTTTTTTGAAAAATTCAAGATGCTCTGACACTGTAGTGTTGTTACTAAATAACGTGTCGACTCTTTTGGTTGCTTCATGTCCCATTGTAGCAATAAGATTAGGTTTAATAAGAAGCTTGTTAATTGCAATGCCTAGCTCTTCTGAGTTACCTGCTTCAACTACATAACCAGAAATATCATTTTCAACTTGTTCAGGCCCTCCTCCGGTTGTGGTAACAATAGATGGGGTACCAACAGCCATAGCTTCAATAATAGCCCTCGAAAACCCTTCTCCACTAACGGAGGGTTGAATTTGAAAGTCAGCCATTTTCATCAAATTAGGTATGTCGTTACGCTGACCTAACAGATGAATTCTACTTGCCATCCAGCTATTTTTAATTTCTGTTGCATGTTTTTCAAAGCCATTACCAGCTAATAATAAGTGAAAGTTTTCTTGAGTAACTTGCTCTAGAGAGCGTAATAATACGGAAATACCTTTGCTTGGTCTTACGTTACATGCACATATCCCAACTAAGTCATCTTCATTTATTTTGAACTCAGAGCGTGGTGTTGCGATTGTCTGATACCAAGAGGATTTATGGCCTTTATAGATTTTCTTTACTGCTACTTTTGAGCCCCATACTCTTGATTGGATATCTTTTCTTACTGCATCTGAATTACAAATAATAGCATTAACTCTAGGGTGTAAATGAGTCAGATAGGCTGTTGGATCGTGACGATATAATCCGCCAGTAGTGCCACGATAGGTCACCATTTTTACTTTTGTTCCTATTGAAGCAAAAGCAGCGTTGGGGATTGTTTTTGAATCAAAAGCATAACAAATATCATAATCACCATCCTTTAATTCAGCATGAAGTAGGCTAATTGTTTTTTTGCAGATTTTCTTTGACGGATAGTTATCAATAATTTTAATACCGTTTTTAGAGCATATCTGTGCGTATTCAGCATTTGCTTGGGTCATAATTGTTACTGTATGCCCAAGATTAGCCATAGCAATGAATGTTTCAGCTTCAGGTCTAACGGTATTGATTGGTCCAATATAAGAGCTACATACAAGGATTTTCATTATTATCTCGAGTGGTATGATTGGTTAAGCCATTGTTACAATATACTAATTTATTAGTAATCGTATTTTCTAATATCTCGTCATTCTTCTTCAGTGATCCTCTTGAGTTTTCTTGGTGATATAAATGAAAGCCAAGTGCTGAAAACTTTAAGTACAATCTATTTAGCCCTAGATTAAAAAACCGATAGACTAATTCACTGTCTTCTCTTCCCCAACCAGTAAAGTCTTCATTGAAGCCATTAACAGCAATAATATCTTTTTTCCAAAAACTCATATTACAACTACGCGTGGATTTTTCAGAATTCCAAATTCTAGAGAATAATGAGCACAAAATAGGGTTATGGATCAAATTCTTTCTGTTTTTAATGTCCTTTGCATAAAAGCTAGGGTAAGTGTTATTAGATATTACTAAAGCACTAGTTTTGTCCCCAATTTTCGCTCTACCACCTTGAATGAAATTTCCTTTTTTTGCCATTTTCTTGTGGTCTTGAACAAAATGCTTATGGATTACAATATCACCATCAATAATAATAATATAATCACCAATAGCACGACTGATCGCTAAATTTCGACTTCTTGATGCACGAAATCCATCATCTGGTTGCCAAGAGTGTATTAGGGGAATAGGAAACAAAGACTGGAAGTGTTGAATTAAAAGCTTTGTATCGTCTCTTGATCCATCATCCGCAACAATCACTTCATCTGGAAGGCAGGATTGCTTCAGTATACTTTGAAGCACAGCTGCTAGTGCTTCTTTCCAGTTGTAGGTTGTAATGATTAAAGATACTTTCAATCTAGCTCCGATAATCTATCTTGTTCATTAGTAAGGCGCATAAATGCGTCCATAACTCTTAATGGTTCGAGATCCTTTAGACATTTTAAGTGCCCATATGGACATACTTTCTTAAAACAAGGACGACATTCAATATCAGTGTGCAGAATTTCTAGGTTCTTAGTTAATGGAGGAGTGTAATCTGGTGATGTTGACCCATAAATACCGATAATTTTACATCCCACTGCAGCAGCTAAATGCATGGCGCCAGAATCATTGCTAATGATGGTTGAGCAGCAGCTTATTAGGTCTATTGCTTCTATTAAATTAGTTTGTCCCGTTAGGTCATGGATGCTGGATTTTTCTTTGGTCAGCTTAGTGATTTCTTGTCCAGTAGTTGCATCATTTTTGGAACCCAATATCCAGATATCATAGCCTTTGGCTATCAGTGAATTAGCAACACTTGCAAAATGCTCAACAGGCCACTGTTTGGCGGGTCCAAATTCTGCACCAGGACAAAGACCTACAATAGGTTTATTTCGCGATAGCTTTAGTTTGGATGATATTGCAGTTTGTGATTCCTTACTGACGCTAAGCTTGGGAAATGGAAGCGTATCTAGACCACCTAAAGAGGACGAAGATTGCATTAGATGTTTGGGACGCGCCAAAGCAACATATCGTTCAATCATATATTGAAACTGTTTTTTGTTTGGCCTTAGATCTGTGAGCAATCCATAACGCATTTCTCCTTTCCAACCTATTCTATTTGGTATCTTAGCAAACATTGGAATTAGAGCGGATTTAGCCGAGTTTGGTAATACATACGCGTGAGTGTATTGTTTCTCGCGAAGGGATTTTCCTAACAGATAACGCTCTTTTAAACTTATATCACCATGCCCAATTGGCATCTCAATTGATTGTGATACTTCAGGCATTCGCTCGAGTACAGGCTTACACCAGGCTGGTGCTAATACATCTATTTCAGAATCTGGATATTGTGACTTTAAGTCTATGTAAAGACTTTGAGACATAACCATGTCTCCAACCCAAGATGGACCAATAATTAGAATTTTTTGAATATCATTTTTCAAAGGATGGTTCCTTTATACTTTCATAGTTAGTATCTTCCGCAGCAAATGCGAGTATTAACCCTGTAATAACTAAATACACAACGTAGCTACTGCCATTTGTTGCTGGAGTATCTGTTAAACATGCAAAAAAATATAACAGTGGAGGAGTTGAAATTAAGGGCAAATGTTGCCGGTATTTTGTCCAACCATAAACTAATGGCATACCAAGCCAAAGAAACATGGTCATAATACCTAAGAGTCCAGAAACGACGGCTTTTTCTATGAAGTTATTATGAAAGTTCCATCCTAGAACTCGTCGCTCTAGTTTATTAATTTCTTTATTTTTGAGCATGGTATCAAGAATCGATGGAAGGGCATCTTTACCATATCCAATAAAAGGATGTTTTTGAATGAGGCTAAGACCAACTTGATATACTTCCAAGCGTTGAGCAATTGAAGTGCTATTATTACCTTTAGTTATTTTTTTTATTTCTACAACGGTATTTTCATATCGAGATTCAAGTATTGGGTAGGTTATATAAACAACACAAACCATCATTGATAAAAAAATAGCTATTGATTTTAAATTAATATTACCTTTGATTATATGATAAATAGATAGTGCGGAAAATGTACATATAATAGCGAATAAAGGTCCTCGACTTTCAGTGAGAAAGAGGGCAGTGAGGCTTATACCAGAGGATAGGATAAATATAAACTTAACTAGTTTTGTTTTAGAATGAGTAGCTAGAATTGCTGAGCAACCAATGATTAGTGATATATATGATGCGAACGGAATAGCATTGACTGGCCACATTCGTCGACCAATTGGTGTGATGTACTGATATTTATAGGCAATGAAAGCGGCACTGGTGGCTGCTAAAAAAACTAACGTACTAATAATATTTAGATTTAAATTTTTCAAATCTAAGAATAAAAGAAAGATGGTTACAGTATAAAGTGCTCTTAGTTCGCGACTACCAAACCCATGGTAAGCTTCCGAAATCAACCCAAAGATAACCAAGGTTATAATCCATTTTATCCATGGATAAGTATTCCAGTTGTATTTGACTATTTCAAGTTTATTTATACAGGTAGATAGAAGTGCACAAATACCAATGATTATAAGTAAAATCTTATCACCACGCTCTATAGAAAACATAAATGTTGAAATCCAAAATAATGGAATGTAGACAATGTTTTCAGATATGACATTCTTAATATTAGAGTTCATGATTTATTGTTTTTATAGATATAAGAGTGATCTTTCTGAGAAAGTAGAAGCTTCAGATTCCACATATATTGTTCGGGCTTATCCTCACAACATTGCTCGATAAATTGATTCATCGCAATGGCATCTTCTTCCGGTGATTCTGTTGGAAGTGCTTCCAAAGCAGGGTAAACATCAATTTCAAATTTACCAGAGTTGGTATTAAACTCAGTCCATATCGGAATCACTTTTGATTTAGTGGCTTTTGCTAAGAAACCCATAACTGGTAAGGTTGCTTTTGTTGTGGCGCAAAACTTCACAAATACACTTTTTTTCGGTCCATGGTCTTGGTCTGGTAGAAAGTAACCGGTATAGCCGTCGTTGATGGCTTTTATGAACGGTTTAATACCGCCTGATCTTTCATACAATCGTCCGCCATAATGCTTGCGTTGCTTTGACATTGCCCATTCACTTAGCTCATTTTTTTGGCTCTTGACCATAGTGCATATAGGGTATCCTTTTGAGGCAAGCAACATGGCAAAAACATCAACAGACCAAGTATGGGGAACCAAAAATATCACGCTCTGATTTTCATCTTTTAGTTTGATGAAATGCTCTAGACCATTTACTACTGTATTCTTTGCTAACCATTTTCTACTGCGTAGAGTTAGCAACGGAAAGCGCATTAGATAGCTGCCTGCCGTTGTTAACATATTGAATATGATACCTTCTCTTTGTGATTCTGGCATCTGCGGATAGCAGTAACTTAGATTCACTCGTGCTCGATGGGCTTGCCCTCGAGTTTTAGACATTATTTTTTTTGCGGCCACAGAGGAGAGCCAACGATGTAGTGTCAGAGGAAGAAAGCTAAAAGGTATCGCGAATAGGATTCCAAGCCAAGTAGTCCAGTATTTAGGTGACAGAAACTGCCACTTAAATTTTGGATTGTAGGCTTTTGGATCAAAGTCATTACGAGTATTTTTCATAGATCGTTGCGACTACTTATTGATGATATCTAGATACTCAGCAACACCTTCTGCTACTGATTTGAACCGATGACTGCAGCCTGTTGCTCTAAGCTTGCTTAGATCTGCCTGGGTGTACTCTTGATAAGCGCCTTTCAGGTGTTCAGGAAACGGGATAGTTTCAATCTTTCCTCTTCCATGGTGTTTAATGGTCGCTTTGGCTACTTCGTCAAAAGATTCCGCATTACCTGTACCTAAATTAAAAATACCAGAGACAGAGTGCTCTAAGAACCAAAGGTTTACTGCTGCCACATCACCTACGTATACAAAATCACGCTTGAAATGCTCACTGCCAGCAAATAATTTAGGGTTCTCACCTGCATTGAGTTGATTATTTAAATGAAAGGCAACAGAGGCCATTGAGCCTTTATGCTGTTCACGAGGCCCGTACACATTGAAATAACGAAAGCCTGTAACTTGAGAAAGAGTTTCGCCGTGAGCTTTCGCATCTTCTACAAATTTGCGCACATAATTATCAAATTGTTGTTTTGAGTAGCCATACACATTTAACGCACCTTCATACTGTTTCTCTTCAATGAAGGTGTCTGTTTCGCCATAGGTGGCAGCAGATGAGGCATACAGAAATGGAATTTGGCGTTCAATGCAGTAATGAAGAAGCTCTTTTGAATACTCATAGTTATTGAGCATCATATACTTACCATCCCACTCAGTGGTGGCAGAGCAAGCACCTTCGTGGAAAATGGCATCAATAGGACCGAAATCATCACCGGCCATTATTTGAGTAAGAAAATCATCGCGATCCATGTAGTCAGTGATATCAAGATCGACTAGGTTGACAAATTTTTTGCCATTTTTAAGGTTGTCGACAACCAAAATATCGTTGATGCCTTTATCATTTAGTGCCTTGATAATATTGCTGCCAATCATGCCAGCGCCACCAGTTACTATGATCATTTTGTATTTTCCTTCAAATTTAACTATTGCTGAGTATAACAAGGAACTAAAATCTAGGGAATAAATGAAAGATTTATGAGAAACTTAGATTAGAGCAAAATTAGAGAATAAATTATGAAAATAGCGATTGCCGGAACAGGCTATGTAGGCTTGTCAAACGCGATGTTGCTTGCGCAGCATAATGAAGTCATTGCAGTTGATATCATCCCAGAGAAAGTAGAGCTGTTAAATAATAAAAAGTCGCCAATTGTCGATACGGAAATTGAGCAGTTTCTTTCTGATAAAGCACTTAACTTTACCGCGACTTTAGATAAAGAGTTAGCTTATAAAGAGGCTCAATACGTCATTATCGCAACGCCAACAGACTATGATCCACAGACGAACTACTTCAATACTTCGTCTGTAGAAGCGGTGATTAAAGAGGTGATAAAAATCAATCCTCAAGCCGTTATGGTGATTAAATCAACGGTGCCTGTAGGTTATACAGCTCGAATCAAAGAAGAGTTTGGCTGTGACAATATTATTTTCTCACCAGAGTTTTTACGCGAAGGTCGAGCTTTATTTGATAACTTATACCCATCTCGCATCATAGTTGGCGAGCGTAGTGAACGTGCTGAAACGTTTGCAAACTTGTTGGTTGAAGGTGCGATAAAAGAAGATATTTCGGTTCTTTTTACTGATTCAACAGAAGCAGAAGCGGTTAAGTTATTTTCTAATACTTATCTAGCGTTACGTGTTTCGTATTTTAATGAACTGGATTCTTACGCTGAGGCGATGGGATTAGATTCACGTCAAATCATTGAAGGTGTTGGCTTAGACCCTCGCATTGGCCATCATTATAACAACCCATCATTTGGTTATGGCGGATATTGTTTACCAAAAGATACCAAACAATTGTTAGCCAACTATCAAAACGTACCTAACAACATTATTGGTGCCATTGTTGACGCTAACCGTACTCGTAAGGATTTTGTTGCAGACTCAATCATTAGTCGTAATCCTAAAATCGTTGGTATTTATCGTTTAATTATGAAGTCTGGTTCGGATAACTTCCGTGCTTCGTCTATTCAAGGAATCATGAAGAGACTGAAGGCGAAGGGTATTGAAGTTGTGGTGTATGAACCTGTTCTGCAAGAAGACCATTTCTTCCATTCTCGTAATATTCGCGATTTAGAAGAATTTAAAAAACTGTCAGATGTGATTGTTTCTAACCGTATGGTTGAAGAAATAAAAGACGTAGAAGCGAAAGTCTATACTCGTGATTTGTTTGGTAGCGATTAATTACATTGCTGTAGAGTGTGATTGATAAAGCAAAGGCGCCCTACGGCGCCTTTATTAATTTATTTGAAGAGAGTTAAAGAATAAAGCGACTTAAGTCTTCATCTTCAACGAGCTTGCCTAGTTTACTGTCCACATAGTCAGCATCTACTTTAAGCTCAAAGCCAGATTTCTCTGTCGCTTCATAAGACATCTCATCCATTAAGCGCTCCATAACAGTGTAGAGGCGACGAGCACCGATATTCTCGGTCGTTTCATTGACTTGCCACGCGGCTTCTGCAATGCGCTTAATACCGTCACTGGTAAACTCGACATCGACATCTTCTGTTTTAAGAAGAGCAATGTATTGCTCCGTTAATGATGCGCGAGGCTCCGTTAGGATACGCTCAAAATCGTGGCTAGAGAGTGCTTCTAATTCAACGCGAATAGGCAAGCGACCTTGTAGCTCTGGGATAAGATCCGAAGGCTTAGCAATTTGGAATGCGCCAGATGCGATAAATAAGATATGGTCTGTTTTTACCATGCCGTGCTTTGTTGAGACTGTGCTGCCTTCAATAAGAGGCAGTAGATCGCGCTGTACACCTTCACGAGACACATCTGGACCTGAGCTTTCACCGCGCTTACAAATTTTGTCAAACTCATCAATGAAGACAATGCCATTATTTTCTACATTGAAAATGGCATCTTCTTTCAGCTCTTCTTGGTTAACGAGTTTTGCTGCTTCTTCTTCAACCAGTGATTTGAAAGCATCTTTAATTTTTAGCTTACGACTTTTCTTAGTGTTGCCAGCAAGGTTTTGGAACATACCTTGCAGTTGATTGGTCATCTCTTCCATGCCAGGAGGAGACATGATTTCAACACCCATCTGCGGAGCGGCAACATCAATCTCGATCTCTTTATCGTCTAATTTGCCTTCACGTAATTTTTTACGAAAGATCTGGCGAGTATTCGAGCTAGTATCTTGTGGTTTTTCATTTTCACCCCAAGTATCACGAGCAGGAGGTAATAGAGCATCTAAAATACGTTCTTCCGCTTGCTCTTCTGCGCGAAATTTCACTTTCTCAGTGGCTTGTTGATGAGTCATTTTGACGGCAACATCAGTTAAGTCACGAATGATAGTTTCAACTTCTTTGCCAACATAACCCACTTCGGTAAATTTAGTGGCTTCAACTTTCATAAAAGGCGCATTCGCAAGTTTTGCTAGGCGGCGAGCAATCTCAGTTTTACCCACACCCGTTGGGCCGATCATTAAGATGTTTTTAGGTGTTACTTCTGCACGCAAGCTTTCTTCAAGCAGCATACGGCGCCAGCGGTTGCGTAAAGCAATGGCCACAGAACGTTTGGCATTGTCTTGACCAATGATGTGTCTATTTAGTTCGTGAACGATTTCACGAGGAGTCATCGCAGACATATTAATTCCTTAGTAATCAAGTTCATCAATGGTGTGATGATGGTTGGTAAATACACAGATGTCGCCAGCAATATTTAATGATTTCTCTGCTATTTCTTTTGCGTCTAATTCTGTGTTTTCGAGTAATGCAGTTGCGGCAGCCTGAGCAAAGTTACCACCTGAGCCAATCGCAATAAGATCGTTTTCTGGCTGAACAACATCACCATTACCTGTAATGATAAAAGAGGCAGTTTCATCTGCAACAGCAAGTAAGGCTTCTAAACGGCGTAGGGCTTTATCACTACGCCAGTCTTTGGCAAGCTCAACAGCGGCACGAGTGAGATGGCCTTGATGCATTTGTAACTTACTTTCGAGTTTTTCAAATAGCGTAAAGGCATCCGCGGTACCGCCAGCAAAACCAGCAAGCACTTTGTCGTTGTAGAGACGGCGAACTTTTTGTGCGTTGCCTTTCATTACGGTATTGCCTAGAGAAACTTGTCCATCACCTGCGATGACGACTTTATTATTTCGACGTACGGATATTATGGTAGTCACGAGGATTCCTTCTGATTTCACCAGTGATATAGAAATAAGGTGGGGGTGAATACAGATAAATTCAAGGTGGGATATTGATAGGACAGTTGTATCTGAATAAAAACTAAAACGGCTTCAGTGGTTATTTACTGAAGCCGTTAGGTAGGTCTAGTAGCCGGGATCTTTCATTATCATACACGGCTCAATTTTAGCTCTTTGTAGCTTATGCTTATCTCTTTCTGCATCACGCTTACGAGCGTAAGGGCCCAGTATCACTCGATACCAACTGCTGCCTTTCTTTTGTCGAATTTGGCTATTTACGCCCTGAAAAGCGATATCAACCTTTCGTCCATCCGCTTGAGTATGAGACTTATAGGCACCACACTGCATGACATAAGGGACTTTAGAAAGTACCTCCGCTTTTGGAGTAACCTTAATTTCTCGCTCAGGCAATGTCTTGACGTAATCCCACTGCTCTTCTGGGGGCGGTGGTAAGTTCTCAGCATTTTTATTTGTTGAGGACCTTGCTTTTGTCGATACATCAACTGCAACAGGCTTGGCTGGTTTAGGATCTTGGCTTAGGTGGTAAAGCCCATAGCTAAATCCGCCAAGCAACAAGCCAGCAAGGATAATTGCTTTCCAAGGTTTTTTTGACGGAGCTGGCTTACGCGCTTTCTTTGATTGCGTCTTGCCACTCTTTACATAATCTTTTCTAGCCACTCGAATTAGTCTATTCCGTTATTCACACTTACTATGTTAATGCAGAAAACGTTTAGATAATAGACCTTAATAGCTTGGGGGTAGCGTACTTTGGCGTATGATCAGTTCGGTATCTAACAGTCGAGAGTCGCAACTGACTTTTTGACCACTAAGAAGCTCAAATAACATCTGAGTTGCCTGATAACCTATATCATAGCGAGGCTGAGAGACAGTGGTCAGTGGTGGATCGCAGTACTGTGAGAACTCAATATTATCAAATCCAATAAAAGAAATGTCCTGTGGAACTCTTAGTCCCATATTTTTGGCTTCTTTGATTGCACCAATTGCCATCATATCGTTGTGGCAAAAAATAGCACTTGGTGGAGAGCCTGCGTTCATGAGCTTACGTAATGCAGTCGCACCTGATTCAAAACTAAAATCGCCTGAGGCTGAATTGGTTAGATCAATACTGAGTCCTGCTCGGCGCAATGCTTGTTGAAACCCTTGGCTACGAAAGCTAGACAGTGGCGCACTATCTGGGCCACAGATCTCACCAATACGTTTGTGTCCTAGTTTTGCTAGATAATTGACGGCCTGAAAAGAGGCGGTCAAGTTATCAATATGAACAGTCGGTAATTCAAGTTCAGGCGCGTACTCACAAGCCATTACCATAGGTGGTAAGTTCTTTTGTTCTGCGATACTGGCATCGATAGGAAGGTTGGTGCCAAGCAGGATTAGTCCATCGGCCTGTTTTGAATAAACAAGATTAACCAGTGAGTTGTCACGACACTTTTGTTGTGAACTATCACCCAGTAAAACAAGATAGCCTTGTTCTGATGCCGCAGTTTCTATGCCGCGAATAATTTCCGAGAAATATGGGTCACAAAGATCAGGCACAATGACAACTAGAGTTTTAGATTCATTACGTTTTGTACTGCGCATTATTGTGCTTGGGCAGTATCCTGATTCAATCACAGCATCTTCAACTCGTTTACGAGTAGATGATGACACCTTTTCTGGATTCATTAGCGCTCTTGATACCGTTGCGGTTGAGACGCCAGCGAGCTCAGCAACATCTTTCATTGTCGCCATAGTTGATTTATCCCCTATGATAATTAGCTCTGCTTACGCACCCATGAAGCAAACTAATTACAAAAATTTAAGCTTGGTAGTAAATGGAAAATAAGTGTAAACAGTTTTGTCTGAATAGTTTACGGGGCAAGTAGCATAATTGCATAACTTACTGTGAGGTAACTCGCATTCTGTTGTATGTATTGCATATTTAACTTAAATCTACCGGCTCTACATCTATGTTCCACCTAACTTTTTTGGCATTGGGTAGAATTTCTAATGCCGGTTTTGCACTCATGAGTAGCTTGTGCATGGTTGAGCGTAACTGGCATTGTAAAATGAGTTGCCAGCGAGATTTGCCTGCTCTTTTTGCCATTGGCGCAGGAGTGGGGCCAAGCACCCAGCATTGCTGATCAAATAAAGGATGAGCTTCCAATGTTTGTCGAACTTGCCTCAAAAAATCTTCAGCAAGTTGTGAGTGGTTAGATTCCGCTCTAAATAATGACAGGCTAGCGTAAGGAGGAAGTTGCGCTACTCTTCGTTCCATTAAGGCACTTTGAGCGAACTCGGGATACCCTTTATGTAATAAAGCCTGCAGTAATGAGTGCTCAGGGTGATGAGTCTGTAACACCACATGCCCAGGTTTGCTTGCTCGTCCTGCTCGCCCTGCCACTTGAATAAATAACTGAGCGAGCTTTTCTGATGCTCTAAAATCACTGCTGTATAACGACGAATCTACATCGAGTAAGCCCACTAAAGTAACGTCAGGGAAGTGATGTCCTTTGGCTAGCATTTGTGTACCAATAAGAATCTGATATTCCCCATTACGAATAGACTCAAGAGCGGCCTCTAAGCTGCCTTTACGACGAGTATTATCTCTATCTATACGGATGGTTTTAAATTCAGGAAATAAAGCTTCTAGATGCGCCTCAAGTTGTTCTGTACCAACTCCGACGGTAACGAGATTGGTTGAGCCACAACCCTCACATTGATGCACTACCGCTTTTTGTGAGCCGCAATGATGGCAGCGCATCTCTCTACTACCTTGATGAAAAGTATAGTAAGCATCACATCGGTGACACTCTGCTATCCAGCCGCACTCATGACACATTAACGCCGGAGAGAAGCCGCGACGATTGAGAAATAGCATGACTTGATTGCCTTGCTGTAAATGCTTACGCATCTGAGCAATGATAGGAGCACTTAAGCCACTTTCTAAATACAGACCTTTTACATCAATGACACTATTTTTGGCTGGTTTTGCACCGCCGGCGCGCTCGGTGAGCTGTAGGTGTAAATATTTACCTGACAGAGCATTGTTTAAGGTTTCCAATGATGGAGTCGCAGAGCCCAGAACAATAGGAACCCCCTCAGAGTGGGCGCGCATTATAGCCATATCCCTTGCATGGTAACGTAAGCTATCTTGCTGCTTGTAAGATGAATCATGCTCTTCATCCACAATAATAATACCAAGCTCAGCAAAGGGAGTTAATAAAGCAGAACGCGTTCCAATCAGTATGCCACACTCTTTATTTTTTGCGGCAAGCCAGGCATTTAAACGTTCGCTATCATTAAGACCTGAATGAATAGTGGCGATAGGGACATTGAAGCGTCGTTTAAAGCGATTAATGGTTTGCGGGGTTAAACCAATTTCAGGCACCAAAACTAACGCTTGTTTCCCCTGATTAATGACAGATTCAATCAGTTGAAGATAAACCTCAGTTTTACCCGAACCCGTGACACCATCGAGTAATGCACATTCGTAACCTTCTACATGATTGACGGTGACCACTGCTAGCATTTGTTCGTGGTTAAGCTCTCGCTTATCAGTTTCGTTGACTCGAACGTCCTGCCACTGGTCATTTATTTCAATAACTTCCGTAGAGTCTATCCATTGCTTTTGTTGTAAGGTCTTTAATACGCTGCTAGAAACTTCTAGATCAATGAGTTCATGATGAGGCAGAGCGCCATATTGCAAGGCATTCATCACCTTAGCTTGCTGAACTGCCCGCCCAAAGCCTTGCATTAACTGGTTTTTCCCAGACTCTGTTAATTGCCAAGTTTTTTGCGCTTGTTTTTGTGCGGGCTTGCCTTTGCGTAATGCTCCAGGCATTGCGCCGTTTAAGGTTTCACCTAGAGGGTATTGATAGAATCGGCTTCCCCAGTGAATTAACTTATACAGCTTCTCCGGCCAAATCGGCTCAAAATCAAGTACTTCAATCAGAGGCTTGAGTTTATTGATGTCGTATTCTGATTGATGAGTTAGCGCTGTAATAACACCAAGACGTTTGCTCGGGCCAAACGGGACCCATACCCGCGTACCAAGCACTGGAAATAAGTGTGCCGGGATAAGATATTCAAACTCTTTATCCAGAGGAACAGGAAGGGCAACTCTGGCTATGGTTGGTCGCATGGGCTCACTTTGATGTTTTGCAATCACGAAATTATCACCATGATAATACGAGAAAAGGCAGATGGCATTAGCTTAAATAACCACAGGCCGCTTTAACATCACATCTATATTGACATTAAATAGAGAAAGTGATGAAAAAAAGGACAAATAAGTTGATCCTAACTGACTAATTAATTACTATACTGCGCCTTGAAGATAGCGTATTTACACACTATCACTGTTAGAAACTACGTGTGGTGTCCAGCATAGAACTGGATAGCGACACGGCCTATAAATGAGGTCTTCCCATGAAACCAGGTATCCATCCTGAGTACAAATCAGTTACTGCAAACTGTTCTTGCGGCAACACTTTTGAGTTCAACTCAACTCTAGCTAAAGAATCTATCCACCTAGACGTATGTGACAAATGTCACCCGTTCTACACTGGTAAGCAACGTATCGTTGATACTGGCGGCCGTGTTGATCGCTTTAACAAGCGTTTCGGTGCTCTTGCTTCTAAGAAATAATCTTAGTTGTAAAGAAACAGAAAAAGGTCGCTTAGGCGGCCTTTTTTGATCTTGGTCTAAAATGGATATCATGTTTCATACTCTGTTTGCCCTGTAGTACATTGCCTGCTTTTTAATTACAATCGAAGATTAGTCTATTTTTAGCTTATACCTATAAAGGAACCCCTTAGGATGCCAGATGACCAACTTATAAATAACTTTCGCCAGCAAGCTCTTGATTATCACGAGTTTCCAAAACCAGGTAAAATTGCTGTTGAGTTAACGACTCCGGCAGATTCAGTCAATGACTTGGCTTTAGCTTATAGTCCTGGTGTGGCAGAGCCGGTGCGTGAAATTGCTCAAAATGCTGACAACGTTTATAAGTACACAGCAAAAGGCAATATGGTTGCAGTTATTTCAAATGGCACCGCTATTTTAGGTTTGGGTAATCTTGGGCCAATGGCTTCTAAGCCAGTAATGGAAGGCAAAGCACTGTTGTTTAAACGTTTTGCTGGTCTAGATTCTATCGATATAGAAGTAAAGCATCGCACTATTGATGAGTTCGTCGATACCGTTGCCGCTATTGCCGATACCTTTGGTGGTATTAACTTAGAAGATATTAAAGCGCCAGATTGTTTTGAAATTGAAAGTCGTCTGATTGAACGTTGTGATGTTCCTGTTTTTCATGATGATCAACACGGCACTGCAATTGTGACTGCCGCAGGTATGCTCAATGCTATTGAGTTGCAAGGTAAGCAACTGTCTGAATCGACCATAGTTTGTCTTGGCGCGGGAGCGGCGGCAGTTGCGTGTATGGAACTGCTGATTAAGTGTGGCGCTCAGCGTGAAAAAATCTACATGCTGGATCGTAAAGGTGTCATTCATACTCGTCGTGACGATTTAAACGAATATAAACAGCTGTTTGCCAACAATACAGATAAGCGCACTTTAGAAGATGTCATTGAAGGTGCCGACTTATTCTTGGGTGTATCAGGTCCTAACTTACTTTCTCCAGAGGCATTAGGTTTAATGGGGGATAACCCTGTTGTTTTTGCTTGTTCTAATCCAGATCCTGAAATTAAGCCAGAGCTTGCGCACAAAGTGCGTAGCGATCTTATTATGGGTACAGGACGTTCAGATTATCCAAACCAAGTAAACAATGTCATTTGTTTCCCGTTTATTTTCCGTGGCGCTTTAGATGTAAGAGCCAGTGAAATTAATATCGAAATGAAACTGGCTGCGGTAGAAGCGATTCGTCAATTGGCTAAAGAGCCAGTACCGGCAGAAGTAATGAAGGCGGCTGGGGTGGAATCACTTGAGTTTGGTCACGGTTATATTATTCCTAAACCAATGGATCCTCGCTTATTGCCTCGCGTAGCGCGCGCTGTAGCAGAAGCTGCAATCAAATCAGGCGCAGCCCGAATCGAACTTCCTGATAATTATATGCAAGATTAATATCAATATTAATTGCTTACAAAAAAGGGCTTAGAGTGTGCACACTCTAAGCCCTTTTTTTGTCTATATTTTAGCTTTTAAGAGTTTATATAGTTAAAAACTATGCAATTTCTGATTAGTCATCAAAGACTTCTAATTCGATGCCTAAGTCAGACATAATTTGTTTAGCTTCAACAGGGATTTCATCGGGGCAGTCTTTTCTTAGATCTTCATCGGTCGGTAATGGCTGGCCGGTGTACGCATGTAAGAATGCTTCACACAATAGTTCGCTATTGGTGGCATGACGTAGGTTATTTACCTGACGACGAGTGCGTTCATCGGTAAGGATTTTGAGAACCTTGAGGGGAATAGACACAGTGATCTTTTTAACTTGAGTGCTTTTTTTACCGTGCTCAGCATAAGGGCTGATGTATTCGCCATTCCAGTCTGCCATTGGAAACCTTTAATTATTATCTAAGAGTAAAGTTGATAACTAATTTTAGCGATATTTACTGCTAAATGTAAAGGCATTTAGACGTCTAGATGTGTTGAAGTCTAATTATTATCGGGGTAATCTATATACAGATTTAGATTATTTTGATTGATACTAAACTCTATCAGTCATTGTCAAAGGAAAGGACAAGAAAATGAGCCGTAAACATAAGTCATCGACGATTGCCGTCCGCACTGGTATCGAGTCTGATACACAGCACCATGCTGTTGTTCCCCCAATTTATCTGTCCACCAATTATGGTTTCCCTTCTTTTGGGGAAGTACCTAAATATGACTATACTCGCTCAGGAAACCCAAATCGTGGTTTACTAGAGACGGCACTATTTGAATTAGAGTCAGGTAAAGGCGCGGTGGTAACTAACTGCGGCACTTCAGCGCTAAACTTATGGGTTTCTGCATTTTTAGGTCCAGACGATTTAATTATTGCACCACATGATTGCTATGGTGGTACTTATCGCTTGTTCAATTCTCGCTCTTTGAAGGGTGATTTTAAAGTTGAATTTGTTGATCAGTCCAATGAGCAAGCTCTTGCCGCTGCAATCGCTAAAAAACCTAAGCTTATTTTAATCGAAACTCCGTCTAATCCACTAGTTCGAGTAGTGGATATTGAGAAGGTGTGCACGCAAGCGGCAGAAGTTGGCGCACTTGTTGGGGTCGATAATACGTTTTTAACCCCTATTTACCAAAAGCCTCTGGAGCTTGGCGCTGATTTTGTCATCCACTCCACCACTAAATTTATCAATGGTCATTCCGATGTCATTGGTGGCGTTGTGATCACCAAAACAGAACAACATGCAGAAGAGCTTGGCTGGTGGGGTAACTGTATTGGCGCAACGGGCACTCCGTTTGATAGCTATATGACACTGCGCGGTATTCGAACTCTTGGCGCACGTATGCGTGTTCATGAAGAAACGTCACAAGAAATTTTGCAATATCTGGCATCTCAGTCACGAGTTAAAACAATTTATCACCCGAGCCTGCCTCAACATCCTGGTCATGAAATTGCTAAGCGTCAGCAAACTGGTTTTGGCAGCATGCTCAGCTTTGAGTTTAATGGTAGCAAAGAGCAGCTCATTGAGTTTGTCGATGCATTAAAACTGTTTTCCCTAGCCGAATCCTTAGGTGGGGTAGAAAGCTTAATTTGTCACCCAGCAACCATGACTCATCGAGCTATGGGTGAAGAAGCGTTAGCAGAAGCTGGAATTTCTCATTTTTTATTGCGTCTTTCTGTTGGTTTAGAAGATGCAGAAGATCTCATCGATGATCTTGCTCAAGCATTTGATTCTGTGAAGGGGTAATTATGAATAACGTAACTCAACTGCATAAGTTTGGTGGCAGTAGTCTTGCGACTGTTGAGTGTTTCGAGCGTGTTGCGAATATTTTATCTGAATATTCTAATGCTGGAGATTTGATCATTGTTTCAGCTGCAGGCTCGACAACCAATAACTTATTGAGTTGGTTAGCGGCGTTGGAAAAAGATGGGCGTATTGCGCATGAGATTTTGCTTGAATTAAGAGCCTATCAAAATCAACTGATCAGTGATTTGCTTCCGACAGAACAAGCTCAAGCCTTACAAGCACAACTTAATGCTGAGTTCACCGCATTAAGTGCATTAAATAGCCCTTTATCTGACTCGCAAAAATCAGAGGTATTAGGACATGGTGAGGTTTGGTCATCACGACTTCTAGCCGCTGTTCTTAGTCATAAAGACATGCAAAGTGTAGCGATTGATTCACGTCGTTTTTTGCGTGCAGAAATTGGCACTCAGCCAGAAATCGACCGCAACTTATCTTGGCCATTAGCGAAACAAGTTATCGCTCAGCACCCATTGAAACGATTAGTGATTACCGGATTTATGGCGCAGAACGAACAGGGCGAAACTGTTCTTCTTGGTCGAAATGGCTCTGATTATTCAGCGACAATTGTCGGTGCTTTAGCGGATGCAGCAAAAGTGACTATTTGGAGTGATGTTGCTGGTGTATACAGCGCTGATCCTCGAATTGTAGAAGATGCTTGCTTGTTGCCATTGCTTCGTCTTGATGAAGCCAGTGAGTTAGCTCGTTTAGCTGCGCCAGTACTACACAGTCGTACATTACAGCCTGTGGCTCAAAGTGCTATGGATTTAGAACTACGTTGTAGTCATCAGCCTGAATCTGGCTCAACGAAAATAGAGCGCGTTTTAGCGTCTGGCCGAGGCGCTAAGATAGTGACATCACTTGATGATGTAAATCTTATTGAGCTTACATTAGGTCAGTCGCATGATTTTGAACGTTTAGAGCCACAAGTTATCGCTTTGCTAAATAAGGCTCAGCTTGCTCCATTGGCTTATGAATCTCAGTCAGATAATCATTGTCTTCGCCTTGCTTATACCAGTGAGCTACTAGCTGGAGCGTTGGAGTGTATTCAATCAGCGCAGCTTGATATCAAAATTGATGTTAAAGAAGGTTTATCTTTAATTGCCGCAGTAGGGGCTGGGGTCACTAATAACCCTAACCATTGCTTTGGTTTTTATCAGACATTAAAAACGGTATCTGTCGAGTTTATGTTTGAAACCGAGTCTGAACTTAGCCTTATTGCCGTGGTGAAAAGTACCGATATTCCGTCGCTACTGAAACAACTACACAATCAGCTGTTTCAAGCTCAAAAGCGTGTTGGACTTATTCTCTGTGGCAAAGGCAACATTGGCTCTAATTGGCTTGAATTGTTTGCGACGCAAAAAGTTGAGCTCGAAAAACGCCGAGGCATGAGCTTTGACCTTATCGGGGTAGTGGCGAGTAATCGTTATTGGCTTGATGAGAAGGGTATTGATGCGACATTGGTGAACTCCCATTTTGCCGATCAGGCGATTACCGCAGAAGAAGATTGGTTGTCTCTGGTAAGAAAACAATCACGCTTTGATGAGATTATTATTTTAGATGTTACGGCAAGCCAAGCGGTATCTGACCGTTATTTAGAGTTTGCCGAGCATGGCATGCACCTTATATCTGCTAATAAATTAGCCGGTTCGGCTCCTAGTGAATACTATCATCAAGTACAAGATGTCTTTGCTAAAACGGGTCGTCATTGGTTATATAACGCGACTGTTGGCGCAGGGCTTCCGGTTAACCATACTGTGAGAGACTTGCGCGAGAGTGGCGATGAAATAGTGGCATTATCAGGCATTTTTTCCGGCACGTTATCTTGGTTATTCCAGCAGTATGATGGCTCTATGCCATTTAGTGAATTGGTTGATCTTGCATGGCAGCAAGGGCTTACCGAGCCAGATCCAAGAGCGGATTTAGATGGTACTGACGTTATGCGTAAGTTAGTCATTTTAGCGCGTGAATCAGGGCTAGATCTTGAGCCTGAAGGGGTTAAGGTCGAATCTCTAGTACCTGATAGCCTTTTAGATTTGTCTGTAGATGAGTTCTTTTCTCAAGCAAGCGTTTTGAACGAAGCCTTAGCAGAGCGTCTAGCGAAAGCTAAAGGGGAAGGGAAGGTTTTACGCTACGTAGCTCGACTTTCTAAAGAAGGTACAGCGACAGTGGGTGTAGAGGCGCTTTCTGTGCATCATTCACTTGCTAACCTATTGCCATGTGACAATATTTTTGCAATAGAGAGCAAATGGTACAAAGATAATCCTTTAGTTATTCGAGGTCCCGGTGCTGGGCGTGAAGTAACTGCCGGAGCCCTCCAATCAGACCTAAACCGCTTATCTAGCCTACTATAATCTTAGTTAAGTATCCGGCATCGCGGGATGTTGGATACTTCTTATCTTAAAAAGACTCAAACTTTGTACTGATTTTTGTTGACATCACTCTCATAAATTTACATTATCTAGACATACAGACGTCTAAACGTTCGTGATTATGTGATTGTGCTAAGGCACAGGGAGAAGAGTAATGGGATATACACACGCTGGGCACATTGATGCATTGAATCAAAATATTGCTGAGCTTTCAGATAACATCAATGTTTCGTTCGAGTTCTTCCCTCCAAGTAGTGAAAAAATGGAGGAGACACTTTGGAACTCTGTACACCGTTTAAAAACGCTACAGCCTAAGTTTGTTTCCGTTACTTATGGCGCTAACTCTGGTGAACGCGATCGCACTCACTCTATTATTAAAGAAATCAAAAGCCAAACCAACCTCATTGCAGCGCCACACTTAACCTGTATTGATGCTTCTCGTGATGAACTGTTTAATATTGCAGAAGATTACTGGAGAAATGGCATTAAAAGCATCGTTGCTCTGCGTGGTGATATTCCGCCAAATGGTGGCCAGCCAGAAATGTATGCGTCTGATTTGGTTGAGCTACTAAAATCTCGTCACGACTTTGATATTTCTGTTGCCGCTTTCCCTGAAGTTCATCCTGAAGCGAAAAGTGCTCAATCCGACTTACTTAATTTAAAGCGTAAAGTGGATGCTGGTGCAAACCGTGCCATTACTCAGTTTTTCTTTGATGTAGAAAGCTATCTTCGATTTAGAGACCGCTGTGCGGCAACAGGGATTGATGTTGAGATTATCCCAGGTATTTTACCCGTTTCAAACTTTAAGCAAGCCTCTCGCTTTGCTGCAATGAATCATGTGAAAGTGCCCGGATGGATGGCAAAACAGTTTGAAGGTTTGGATGATGATCCGACGACTCGTCAGTTAGTAGGAGCAAGTCAGGCGATTGATATGGTGCGTACTTTAAGCCGTGAAGGGGTAAAGGATTTTCATTTTTACACACTTAACCGTGCAGAAATGACGTATGCCTTGTGTCATACGTTAGGAGTGCGTCCTCAGGCAGTGGCAATTTAAATCATTGATAATAAGTTGATAAAAACAAAGGACCTAGAGCATAAACAGCTAGGTCCTTTTGTTTTTTGATTAAGCAATCTCGCCTAACACTTCTTCAGCCCACTCATTCCAAGCTTCACGAGTAAGAAGATTACGACGTAAAGTTAGTCGTTCAATCTTTTCTTTGTGGCTCAAGATACGAGTATCTGAATAGTGAGTACCTTCGATTTCTTTGTAATACTGAACTAGCTTACGTGAATCGTTAAGTGCAAGTTGTAATTGGTCAGAAAAACCTTCAGCAGGTTGTACTTCACATGCGTAAAGCTTAGCTGCAAATTCATCTCTCACTGTTGGGTGTGAGATTGGTTGTTCAAACCATTTAGACAGTGCCTCACGGCCGTTCTCTGTAATTGAGTAAATTTTCTTATCTGGCTTTCCTGATTGAGGAAATAACTGACAAGTCACCAATCCATTTTCAGCAAGTTTGTTCAGTTCACGATAAACTTGCTGGTGGCTTGCTTTCCAAAAATAGCCAATGCTATAGGAAAATTCTTTTGTAATGTCGTAACCGGTAGCATCTTTTGTGCTTAGTACGGTCAATATAACGTGTGGTAATGACATGTTGTTCTTCCAAATATACTGCATATAAAAAACAACGCACTCTTCAGACTCTATTGGTCATGATTGAAAAGTGCGATCCACTCAGGAATTTCGAGAGTGCATGTATTACCTTTTAAGCCATTATCACCTGAAAATGATTAATATTATTATGTTTAATAAGTAGGGGATATTGCGTCTCTTTTTTGAATAATGAAACCCAAGATGCCCTATCTATAAGCTAACAGTTTACTATCATTTTTGGCCGTTAGATTAACGCAAAATAAGTATTACAAAAACAGGTTTACAGCTTTTTGTCTCATATTGCCAACTGGATCATAAACTAAAAAATCCTATGCATTTGTTGTATTAAAAAACGGATGCTAAAGCTCAATAATTAAATAAAATCCCAGCAATCTCAAGCGGTTAGATAATAATCAATGGTCGTTTGTTGCAGATAAGATAATGTAAAGAAATGGATTTAGATAAGGTTTGTTATGGGCTCAGGCGAGCTTTGTTTATTTCTATTAAGAATAAGAAAAGCCCCAATTCAAAGAATTGAGGCTTAAATAATGACTAGCTTCTAAATAACTATTTTAAATAAACAGTCTTGAACTTAGCCTGTATTACGCATACCCGCAGCGATACCAGCGATGGTAATCATCAGAGCTTCTTCCAGTTCCGGGTTATTCTCTTCTGTCTGTCTGGTACGTTTAAGAAGCTCTACTTGAAGCATATTCAATGGATCAACGTAGATGTTGCGTAAACGAATAGACTCAAGCCCCCAAGGGTCGCTTTGCATTAAGTTTTCGTTGTTTTCAACTTTTAATACAGCTTGAATATCTTTTTGTAATTGCTCACGTAGGTTTTCACCTAAGCGCCATAGAGATGGGTCGGTTAGCTTCTCATCATACAGTTTGGAAATTTCCATGCTGCATTTGTAGTAAACCATTTCTAGCATACCTAAGCGGGTAGAGAAGAATGGCCATTCACGACACATTTCTTCTAGTAGCGTTAAGTGTCCTTGATCGATGGAGTACTGAATTGCTTCACCAGCCCCAAGCCATGCCGGTAACACTAGGCGGTTTTGGCTCCATGAGAAAATCCAAGGAATTGCACGTAGGCTCTCAACGCCACCTTTAGGGTTTCGTTTTGATGGACGAGAACCTAATGGCAGTTTGCCAAGTTCAAGTTCTGGTGTCGCCGCTCTAAAGTAAGCAACAAAATCATCTTCGCCACGTACAACATTACGGTAAGACTCACATGATACTTGAGATAGCACTTCCATTAGGTCGCGCCAGTCTTGTTTAGGCTCTGGAGGCGGAAGAAGGTTTGCTTCTAATATTGCACTCGCGTACATGTTAAGACTGTTTACTGCAACTTGAGGTAGACCCAGTTTAAAGCGAATCATTTCGCCTTGTTCAGTTACACGCAGACCACCTTGCAAGCTTTTTGGTGGTTGAGATAATAAAGCTGCGTGTGCTGGAGCGCCACCACGACCGATAGTACCGCCACGACCATGGAATAACGTTAGGTCGATGCTTTGTGCTTCACATACCTTAACCAGTTTATCCATTGCATCATACTGCGCCCAACCAGCTGACATAACACCAGCATCTTTTGCTGAGTCAGAGTAGCCAATCATTACCATCTGCTCACCTTGGATAAATCCACGGTACCAGTCGATATTAAATAGCTGCTGCATAACAGTTTCTGAGTTATTTAAATCTTCTAGTGTTTCAAATAGTGGACAAACACCTAGGCGGAATTTACAGCCAGCTTCACGCAATAATAGGTGAACCGCAAGTACATCAGAGGCGGTACGAGCCATCGAAATGACGTAAGAGCCAAATGCTTCTCTTGGATGCTCAGCAACTGTCTTACAGGTATCAATGATCTCTTTTACTTTTGCAGAAGGTTCCCAATGGTGTGGGATAAGAGGGCGATTTGAGCTGAGTTCTTTAACTAAGAATGACACTTTATCTTGTTCATTCCACTGGTCATAGTCACCAAGACCTAAATAACGAGTCACTTCTGATAGTGCGTTGGAGTGCTCAGTACTTTCTTGACGAATATCTAAACGAACTAAGTGCGCACCAAAACATTTAATGCGGCGCAGTGTATCTAGCAGAGAGCCTTCGGCAATAACACCCATTCCACATTCGTGTAAAGAGGTATAGATGGTATGCAGTGGATCCCAAAGCTGATCGGCAGTCTCTAAAATAGGTGTATTAGGAACGACTTCACCAGCAAGTTTTGCACTAATGACTAGTCGAGTATTTTTAAGTAGCAGACGAAGCTGTTTAAGAATGCCGCGATAAGGTTCGTGACTATCACCGGCTAATTCACGTACGCTCTGGTTACAAGCGGTCATAGAAAGCTCAGTAATTAGCTCTTCAATATCAGCATGATAAAGATCAGCCGCTTTCCAACGAGATAACCAAAGTACTTCTTGAGTGATGTCATGCGTTACAAACGGGTTACCGTCTCGGTCGCCACCCATCCATGAAGAAAAGTGCACTGGGCGAGCATCAATAGGTAGGCGTTCATCAAGATGAGTTGAAACGCGCTCATCGAGCTCACGTAAGAACTCTGGAACCGCTTCCCAAAGAGAATTTTCGACGACAGCAAAACCTGATTTAGCTTCATCAAGTGGTGTTGGACGTTGTTGACGAATCACATCTGAGTGCCAGCTTTGAGCGATTAATTGCTCAAGTCGACGTTCTGTTTTAATGCGTTCTGCAGGGCCTATGTCACTCAGCTCTAGTTTAGATAAACAATCGTTTATCTTGACTAGTTTGTTGATCATAGTACGACGAGTAATTTCAGTTGGGTGTGCTGTTAAAACGAGTTCAATGTTGAGATTTTTAATTGCCTCAGACGCTTCGGCGTTTGAAATCTCTTTAGATTCTAATTTGCTAAATAGAGATTGCAGAGCATCAGATTCACAAACTTGCTCTCTGCCATTGCGAGAAATCGTGTGGTATTGATCAGCAATATTGGTCAGATTCAAAAATTGGTTGAATGCACGAGCAACAGGGATGAACTGCTCATCAGGTAGGTTCTCAATCTCATGAATGAGAGTCTCTCTGTCTTCTTTATTACCGCCACGAGCTGATTTAGATAGTTTACGAAGGGTCTCAACTTTATTGAGAATGTCCTCTCCGTGGGCATCTTTAATGGTTCTGCCTAGTAGATTACCCAGCATTTTTACATTACTGGTGAGTGCAGAATATTTCTTATTCATTTCATTGAGCCTCGTAATTAAATTACACACCTGTCCTTGAGTTAAGTAACAATCTATCCAAGAAAAGGGGCATGAGTCAAACTTTGAATAAATTTGATTGAAAAACCAGCGTTCGATTTGATTTGAATCATACTTGCTGGTTTATGTGAATCAAATGTTGAAAATTTATTTCACAAATCCTGTCGAATCATTAGAAAAACAGTAATGGTTTATGGATTTCTTAAGAATATCGATGGTTGGGTTAATAAAATCTAAGCTGAGGTATTCATCTGGCTGATGGGCCTGATCGATAGAGCCTGGTCCCATAACCAGAGTCGGGCATAGCTCCTGCAAGAAAGGTGCTTCAGTGCAGTAATTGACGGTTTGAGACTCTGTTTCGCAAATGTGCTGCATTTCGTGCACAAAAGGGTGGTCAGCTTGGCATTCATAACCCGGAATTGGGTTGTGCAAAGGTGTAATGTCTATTTTGCCTGGCCACTTTTGCATAATAGGCCGTAAATACTCTTGAAGCAGTTGATCTAAGCTTTCAAGGCTTAACCCCGGTAGTGGTCTCAAATCATAATGCAATTCACAACAGCCGCAGATTCTGTTGGCACTGTCACCGCCATGAATGTGCCCTAGATTTAGGGTTGGATTAGGTATCGCAAATCCTGGGTGATGATAGTCTTTGACTAAACGCTGCTTAAGTTGCATTAACAGATACATGATTTCATGCATTATCTCGATAGCATTAATGCCTAGCGCAGGATCAGATGAATGACCAGAACGTCCTGTGACGCGTATGGAGTTAGCCATATGACCTTTATGACCACGTACAGGCACAAGCTCAGTCGGCTCACCTATGATGCAATAGTCAGGCTTAAAAGGTGCGCTTTCGGTGAAGTGCCTTGCACCAAGCATGGTCGTTTCTTCATCACAGGTTGCCAGAATATACAAAGGTTTAGTTTGTTTACTCCAATCTGTACCACTGGCTTGCATTTGCTGTACTGCATCTAAGATAAAGGCGAAGAAGCCCTTCATATCAGCAGTACCTAATCCGTAATATCGATTATCAGCCAAAGTCAGCTGATGAGGATCAAAATTCCAGCGTCCCTGATCAAAAGGTACGGTGTCTGAGTGACCTGCGAGCAATAACCCACCTTCGCCACTGCCTAGTTGGGCCATTAAGTTTACTTTGCCGGGCTCGACTTCTTCAGTCGTAACTGAAAAACCCAGATCTTCAAACCAAGTTGCAAGCTTTGCGATAACTTGAGCGTTTCCTTCGTCCCACTTGAGATCGGAAGAACTAATAGACGAAGTGCTGATTAAACCTTGGTATATATCAACAAATTTAGGTATTGGCATATTATCTTTGCATCCACTATTGACAGATAACTAATGAAAGGTTAAAACACATACTAAGTCATAAAAAATGAATAAAAAAGCAAAATATAGCGAATTCATTACATTTATAATCACATGAATACAGAGTCGGCTGATGATTAACGAAAGACAACTAAAAGTAGCGATTATTGGAGCTAGCGGTTATACCGGTGCTGAGCTTGCAAGTATGGTGTCAAAACACCCTAAGCTCACGCTATCAGGTTTGTATGTGTCAGCCAATAGCTTAGATGCAAATAAGCCTATCAGTCAGTTGCACGGTAAATTACTTGGACAAATTGACTTACCACTGCTTCCGTTACAAGACGTTACCGCGGTAGCAAAATCAGTCGATATAGTTTTTCTCGCGACGGCTCACGAAGTTAGCCATGACCTAGCTCCTGAGTTTTTAAAGCAAGGTTGTCAGGTTTTTGATTTATCAGGGGCTTACCGAGTTCAAAGTGATGGTTTTTACCCTCAGTACTACGGATTTGAACATAAGCATTTAGCTGAGCTAGATAAAGCCGTTTATGGCCTAGCTGAGTGGAACAAAAAAGAAATTGCTGAAACGGATCTTATTGCGGTAGCGGGTTGCTACCCAACAGCATCGCAACTGGCCATCAAGCCAGCATTAGAAGCGGGTTTGGTTGATAGTCAGCAATGGCCAGTCATTAACGCAGTGAGCGGTGTGTCTGGCGCAGGTATCAAAGCAAGCAAAACCAATAGCTTTTGCGAAGTGAGTTTACAGGCTTACGGTGTCTTTACTCACCGTCATCAGCCGGAGATTGCCAGTCACTTAGGGCGGGAGGTTATTTTTACTCCGCACCTTGGTAATTTTAAGCGCGGCATCTTGGCCACAATCACTATTAAGCTGGCAGAGAATGTAACGGCTGAGCAAGTGAATGAAGCTTTTGAGTCAGCGTATAGCGAAGCGCAGTTAGTCAGATTGAAGCACCAAGTGATGCCAAAAATTCAAGATGTAGAACAGACGCCATTTTGTGATATTGGCTGGAGCGTACAGGGGCAACATTTAATTGTTGTTTCAGCGATAGATAATCTTTTAAAAGGTGCTTCATCGCAAGCAATGCAGTGTTTAAACATTCGTAATCAATTCCCAGAAACAACAGCGTTGTTTTAGTCGCAGTATAGGAAGACATTTATGAGCACATTACCATTGGTGATCAAATTAGGCGGAGCTGCACTGGAGTGTAGTGAAACTCTATCTAAGTTATTTAAAGCGATTGAACAAGTATCTCAGCAATCTCAACGCGCGATTGTTGTGGTTCATGGCGGAGGTTATTTGGTGGATGAGCTACTAAATAACTTGAACATGGTTTCCACTAAAAAAGATGGATTACGTGTTACACCGCAAGAACAAATTCCGGTTATTACGGGCGCTTTAGCCGGTACAGCCAATAAAATGCTACAGGGTGAAGCCATCAAGTCTGGCTTAAAAACCATTGGCTTATGTCTTGCTGACGGTGGATTGTGTAAAGTGGAAGAGCTTGATCCTGAACTGGGTGCGGTTGGGCATGCTTCTCCGGGAGATGCAGGCCTACTACAGAGCATTCTTGCAACCAATACACTGCCTATCATTAGCTCTATTGGGTTAACTGATAATGGTCAGATGATGAATGTGAATGCCGATCAAGCCGCTGTTGCTGTTGCCGGCGCTTTAGATGCAGAGCTTGCACTGTTGTCGGATGTCAGCGGTGTATTAGATGGCAAAGGGCATTTGTTAGAAAGCCTTAATAAACAACAAGCTGATGAACTGATTCATGCTGAAGTCATTACTGATGGAATGATCGTAAAAGTTCAGGCAGCCCTACAAGCTGCGAGTGATTTGGGTCGACCAATTCAAGTGGCGTCATGGCGATACCCAGAAAAATTAGAACAATTATTTGCCGGACAAAACGTTGGCACACTTTTTCAGCCTGAATAACAGTCAAATAGATTTTTAAAATAGAACTTATTAGGAATGGTGTTGGTACAGCTTTCCTACTTATCGGAGAATTATTATGAGCAAAGTAAACGTAAAAAAAGTGGTTGTAGCCTACTCAGGTGGCCTAGATACATCAGTAATCATCCCTTGGCTAAAAGAAAACTATGACTGTGAAGTTGTTGCTTTTGTTGCTGATGTAGGTCAGGGCGAAGAAGAACTGCAAGGCATCGAAGAAAAAGCAAAAGCATCAGGCGCTTCTTCTTGTTACATCGCAGACCTTAAAGAAGAGATGGTTGCAGACTACATCTTCCCAACGTTAAAAACGGGTGCATGCTACGAAGGTAAATATCTTCTAGGTACTTCAATGGCGCGTCCTATCATTGCGAAAGCGCAAGTAGAAGTAGCTCGTCAAGTTGGCGCTGATGCGTTGTGTCACGGTTGTACTGGTAAAGGTAATGACCAAATTCGTTTCGAAGGTGCATTCGCAGCTCTAGCACCAGACCTACATGTTATCGCTCCTTGGCGTGAGTGGGATCTAGTTAGTCGTGAAGAGTGTCTAGATTACCTTGCTGAACGTAACATCCCATGTTCTGCATCACTGACTAAGATTTACTCTCGTGATGCTAATGCTTGGCACATCTCAACAGAAGGTGGCGTTCTGGAAGAAACGTGGAATGCACCAAATGATGATTGCTGGGCATGGACAGTCGATCCTGAGCAAGCACCTGACCAATCTGAAACCGTAACCATTAAAGTTGAAAACGGTGAAGTGACTGAAATTGATGGTGAAAAATTGACGCCATACAATGCGCTAGTGAACTTGAATGAAAAAGGCGTTAAACACGGTATTGGTCGTATCGACATCGTAGAAAACCGTCTGGTTGGCATGAAGTCTCGTGGCTGCTATGAAACTCCGGGTGGCACTATCATCATGGAAGCATTGCGTGCAGTAGAGCAATTGGTACTCGACAAAGCAGCATTTGAGTTCCGTGAAGAACTCGGTATTAAAGCTTCTCATCTTGTTTACGATGGTCGTTGGTTTACTCCATTATGCAGCTCTATTCTTGCCGCTTCTGATGAGCTGGCAAAAGATGTAAATGGTGAAGTGGTTATTAAACTGTACAAAGGTCAAGCAACTGTTATCCAGAAGCGTTCTGATAATAGCCTTTACTCTGAAGAGTTTGCTACATTTGGTGAAGATGAAGTGTATGATCAAAGCCACGCGGGCGGCTTTATCCGTCTGTACTCGCTTTCAAGCAGAATTCGCGCTTTGAACGAACTAAAGAAATAGCAACCAAAATCGAATACAGTAAGCACTAGACCAAGGATTTCAGGAGAACACAATGGCATTATGGGGCGGTAGATTTACCCAAGCAGCAGACACTCGGTTTAAACAGTTCAACGATTCACTTCGCTTTGATTACCGATTGGCTGAGCAAGACATTGTTGGCTCAATTGCTTGGTCTAAGGCTCTGCATTCGGTCAACGTTTTAACCGAAGAAGAGCAGCAGAGACTTGAGCTGGCACTTAACGAATTAAAACTTGAAGTGATGGAGGATCCTGAACTGATCCTTCAATCTGATGCTGAAGATATCCATTCTTGGGTCGAGCAACAGTTAATTAGTAAAGTTGGCGATCTGGGTAAGAAACTGCACACCGGTCGTTCACGTAACGATCAGGTGGCAACCGATCTTAAACTCTGGTGTCGTCAGCAGGGCAATCAATTACTGATTGCTTTAGATAAGCTGCAAACCAAAATGGTTTCTGTCGCAGAGCAGCATCAAGGGACAGTACTACCAGGTTACACTCACCTGCAACGTGCTCAGCCGGTGACTTTTGCTCATTGGTGTTTGGCTTATGTTGAAATGCTAGAGCGTGACTACTCAAGACTGAGTGATGCGATTAAGCGTTTAGATACTTGTCCGCTTGGTTCTGGTGCACTTGCCGGTACGGCTTACCCTATGGATAGAGAGCAATTGGCTCACTCTTTAGGCTTTCGCCGCGCTACGCGTAACAGTTTAGATTCAGTGTCTGATCGTGACCATGTGATGGAGCTGATGTCGATAGCTTCACTTTCAATGCTTCATTTATCTCGCCTTGCAGAAGATATGATCTTCTACAACTCGGGTGAATCAAACTTCATTGAATTGGCTGACACCGTGACTTCTGGCTCTTCATTGATGCCACAAAAGAAAAACCCAGATGCATTAGAGCTTATCCGTGGTAAGTGTGGTCGTGTATACGGTTCACTTGCTGGCATGATGATGACAGTTAAAGCTCTGCCTCTTGCGTACAACAAAGACATGCAAGAAGACAAAGAAGGCTTGTTTGATGCGTTAGATACCTGGAATGACTGCATGGAAATGGCAGGATTGTGTTTCGAAGGTATCAAAGTTAATGGCGAGCGTACTCTGGAAGCGGCCAAACAAGGCTATGCGAACTCTACTGAGCTTGCTGATTACCTAGTTGCTAAAGGCATTCCATTCCGTGAAGCTCACCATATTGTGGGTGTTGCGGTAGTCGCTGCAATTGAAAAAGGTTGCGCCCTTGAAGAGCTAACCATCGAAGAGCTGAAACAGTTCTCTGAGGTTATTGAGCATGATGTTTATGAGATATTGACCATCGACTCATGTCTTGAAAAACGTTCAGCTCTTGGCGGCGTGAGCCCTACGCAGGTGGCTTATGCAGTTGATCAAGCTCAGCATCGTCTAGAGCAAAGAGATACTTCTGGCGTGAAAGTACGTGCCGCTCGCTTAACGGACATTGATACCTTAGAGGGAATGGTTGCGTACTGGGCAGGTCTTGGTGAAAACTTACCGCGTAGTCGCAGTGAGCTTATCCGTGATATCGGTTCATTTGCTGTTGCTGAGCACCTTGGTGAAGTAACCGGTTGTGCATCTCTATATGTTTATGACTCTGGACTGGCTGAAATCCGCTCTCTTGGCGTTGAAGCCGGTTGGCAGGGACAAGGGCAGGGTACAGCAGTTGTACAGCATTTAGTGGAACGTGCGCGTCAAATGGCGATTAAGAAAGTGTTTGTATTAACTCGTACTCCTGAGTTCTTTATGAAGCACAGCTTTATTCCAACATCTAAGATGCTACTGCCTGAAAAAGTACTAAAAGATTGTGAGCAATGTCCGCGTCAACATGCGTGTGATGAGGTTGCTCTAGAGCTTAATTTGAATGAACAAGTGATATTGAAAGTGAATGTCGCGTAACAGACAAATTAAATCTTTTTAGACTAGGAACTAGTTTGAAAATGCAGGGTCTATATTTGTACCACTGCTTTTCTTAGACAATTTCTAAGATAGCCCTTGAGCAAATCTGTTCAGGGGCTTTTTGTTTTTTACTCTTTCGATCCAGCCGACAATTTTACATTAACCTCCTATCCCCGCAGGCAGTAACTTCTTTACAATGCGCGTGTATTTTAAAGGGGAAATAATCACATGATCGAACGTCAGCAAACAAAACAACGAATGAGCCGTATTGTTAAGCACAACGGTACTATTTATCTATGTGGTCAGGTTTGCGCTGATGCAACTCAAGGCATCACTGAGCAAACTCAAACAATGTTAGATAAAGTTGAGCAACTTCTACTTGAAGCGGGAAGTGATAAAGAAAATATGCTTTCGGCAACCATTTATCTAAAAGACATGCAGTATTTTCAACAGATGAATGCGGTTTGGGATGCATGGGTACCAGAAGGTTATGCTCCAGCAAGAGCGTGCGTTACTGCTGATATGGCAAGAGATGCATTATTGGTTGAGATTTCTGTTATTGCCGCTGAGAAATAAATCTTTTTGATAGGCATGAGCGTTCGGTGATATTGTTTTAATAGGTAAATCTTATTGAGATTAATGTATGAACATTAGAGATTTTGAATATTTAGTATCTTTAGCTGAGCATAAGCACTTTCGAAAAGCTGCTGAAGCATGCTTTGTTAGCCAGCCAACGTTAAGTGGTCAAATTCGTAAGCTGGAAGATGAGTTAGGAACAACACTACTGGAAAGAAGCAGCCGTAAGGTGTTATTTACGGATTCTGGTCTTTTGCTGGTGGAACAGGCTAAGATGATTCTTGCTGAAGTGAAGCAATTTACTGAAATGGCCAGCGCTCAAGGCGATTCAATGCAAGGCCCAATACACATTGGTTTTATACCGACTGTGGGGCCTTATTTAATGCCGCTTATTGTGCCTAAGATTAAACAAGACTTTCCCGATCTGGAAATGTTTCTTTATGAAGCTCAAACTCATCAACTGGTAGCGCAATTAGAAGAGGGTAAGTTAGATTGTATTATCCTAGCGGCAGTGGAAGAAACAGAGCAGTTTAAAGAGCTAGAAATCTATGAAGAACCATTGATGCTAGCAGTTCCAGATAATCACCCTTGGAGCCAGCGTTCACATATTGATATGCAAGAGCTCAATGGTAATACAGTGCTTTCTTTAGGGGATGGTCATTGCCTGCGAGATCAAGCTTTGGGTTATTGTTTTGCTGTTGGGGCAGTGGATGATCTGCGTTTTAAGGCGACCAGTTTAGAAACACTAAGGAATATGGTTGCAGCCGGTGCTGGCATTACATTGCTACCAGAATTAGCTGTACCAAAAGAAAACGCTAAAGATGGGGTTCATTACCTTAAAGCTGAAAACCCGTTACCTTGTCGAAAATTAGTTTTAGCTTATCGCCCCGGTTCACCGTTCAAACCTAGATTTGAAGCATTATCTAAATATATTGCCGATTGTTTAAACTAAAAAGACCCAGCCAATTGGCTGGGTCTTTCTTTATCAATGCTGGGTTATTTACGCCCAACTATGCATCGGATCAGAACAAGCTTCCGCTATCTTCTCCATCATCATCGGATGTATCACTAGAGAATATATCGTCACCGTAAAAACCATTGCTGGTGTTATCTGGTTCATATTCTGTTGGTGCTGTTCCTTGTAGGAAGTATTCAAAGCGAGATGTTTCGTCTGCTTTTTGAGTCAAAAGACCCGAAGAGCGGTCGATACGTGCTTGGATGATTTTTCGTGGCACTTTTTTGTGTTGAGCAGGTGTATCTGCCAGTGCAACACGCATGAAATCAATCCAAGCGGGTTGCGCCGTTTTCGCTCCGGCTTCACCACCTGATGCTTGTTTCTTTCCTAGATTTGTATTTTTAGCCGTGCGACCTAGGTTTCGATTGTGATTATCAAATCCAACCCAAGTTACCGCAACAACGTTTGGTCCAAAGCCACTGTACCATGCATCTTTTGATGAGTTAGTGGTTCCGGTTTTACCGCCAATATCACGACGGTGTAATGTCTGAGCTCGGAAGCCAGTGCCATTCCAACCGGTGCCTTTAGACCAAGTACCGCCACCCCAAATATTGCTATACATTAGCTCACGAACTAAGAATGCCGTTTGTGGAGTTACAACGCGAGGTGCGTATCTTGGCTGCGCATCTTGATGAGCAATACTTTCGCCTTTCTCATTAGTTAACTCAGTCAGTGCCACTTCTTGGTTCTGTGCGTGAGCGGTGACATCAGTGACTAAATGATTATCACAGTGATGCTTACAGATAACCGTTGGGTTAGCTTGGAAGCGCACTTCACCGTATGGGTTTTCTACACGTTCAATATAGAAAGGTTCCACATAGTAACCACCGTTAGCAAATACCGAGTAGCCTTGAGCCATTTGTACCGGTGTTAAACTGCCAGCACCAAGAGCTATAGTCTCAGAGCGTGGGGTATGTTCTTTAGCAAAACCAAAGCGAGTTAAGTAATCACGAGTTTTGTCTAAACCAACCGCACGTAGTACACGAACTGCCATTACGTTCTTCGATTGAGCAAGGCCAATACGCAGACGTGTTGGACCTAAGTAAGTTGGTGGTGAGTTTTTAGGTCTCCACGCGGTACCTGCACTTTCATCCCATTGGTTGATTGGTGCATCGTTAATCAAGCTTGCCAGTGTCATACCGTCATCAATTGCTGCTGAGTAGATGAAAGGCTTAATACTTGAACCTACTTGACGCAATGACTGTGTTGCACGGTTAAATTTGTTGTGCACAAAGTTAAAGCCACCGACCAGTGAGGTAATTCGTCCAGATGTTGGCTCTATCGATACCATTGCAGTGTTTGCACTTGGTATTTGACTTAGGCGCCAAACAATAGGAGTGACTTCTGGTGCAGTTTCATCTTCTTGGTTTGCTTCAGCAACCACATCAGATTGCGGTGTCAGAATACGAGCCACGTCTGTTGGACGTACCCAAACTTGCTGTCCTACTTCTAAAATATCAGACGCTTTCTTCGGTGATGGACCTTGAGTTTTGTCGGTTTTAAAGCGACGAGCCCAGCTCATTCCATCCCATTCGATGGTTTGATAACCGTAAGTCTTAATGAATACTTGCGCTGTTTTACCGTCAATCTTAGTCACAATTGCAGGACGCATTGCGCCGTAGCTAGGTTGTGAACGAAGATACTTTGTAAATTCACTTTGATCCTGCGGCAATGCATCAGGTTTCCATGCCACTTTCTCTTCACCACGATAGCCATGACGCTCATCGTAGTTAATTAAGTTATTTACTGCTGCAATATTTGCCGCATTTTGTAGTTTAGAGTCAACCGTTGTGTAGATGCGCATACCAGAGGTATAGGCCGCTTCTTCACCAAATTTCTTCACCATCCAAGCACGAGCAATTTCGGCTACGTATGGCGCTCTAACTTCTGGCTGTGAACCATGAGTTTCGCCGTTGAGATCTTCAGCTCTAGCATCATCAAACTGAGCTTGAGTGATTTTGTGTTCTGCGAGCATTCGACCCAATACAACATTACGTCGAGTGGTTGCACGTTCGATAGAGTATATCGGGTTCATAGTCGAAGGTGCTTTAGGAAGACCGGCAATAACCGCAAGTTCACCTAAGGTGAGATCTTTTATATCTTCACCAAAATAAACTTCCGCGGCAGCACCCACACCATAAGAGCGGTGGCCAAGATAGATTTTATTGAGGTAAAGCTCGAGAATTTCTTGTTTGGTTAATAGCTGCTCGATATGAACTGCAATGAAGATCTCTTTGATCTTACGCATGATTTTCTTCTCATTAGAGAGGAAGAAGTTTCTTGCGAGCTGCTGAGTGATGGTACTTGCACCTTGGCTTGCTGAACCTGTCGATATAACAGCAACGGCAGCACGAGTAATACCAATTGGGTCAAAACCGTAGTGCTCATAGAAGCGGCTATCTTCGGTTGCGATAATGGCGTCAATAAGTTCCTGAGGAATATCATCGAGCTTTAAAGGGACGCGGCGCTTTTCACCAAATTGAGCAATCAGCTTGCCGTCGTGTGTATACACTTGCATCGGCGTCTGTAGCTCTACATCTTTCAGCGTTGCAACATCTGGCAATTGTGGCTTCAGATAATAGTAAAAACCAAAAATTGTACCTAGCCCAAGAACTATGCAAGCCAGTGCAAGGACTAATGTAATTTTTATGAACTTCACCCAAGTTTCCTTGTTTTTGAAAGATTGAAATTTGCTCAGATTAACAACGAGCGTAAACAATAACTTAGTGTAACTGCTTTTTTACCAAGCTACCTATATTTTTGAACTTTACCGTACTTAACAGGGATTTGTATGCTTTATTCAACATTTTCTGGAATAGCGATTTTTCACAATACGCTTATCTGTGTTGTGCTAAAAAGTAGCAAAACCAGTTGGAATTTGCAGCGTTGCCTAACCTATTCACTACCCAATGGAAATGATTGGCGGTTTATCAGTACGCAATTAAATAAGCATTTACCAAAATGGCGGAATTGTGTCGCAATGAGCCTTGGATTTGAAGAGGTGTTAAGTAAAAGTTCTGTTATAAATTCGTCGTTATCAATAGAAGAAGAGTCCTCTTATATACAAGAGCAGGTTTCTCAAGTATTAGGGCAAACGAAACTTGCTTATGATTATAAGCGGCAAATTAATGAAGACTCAGAAGATGAGGTGAATCTTTTTCTGTGTAAACAGGACACATTAAATACTCAGTTAAGTAATAACGGAATCAATATTGATGTGGTCGGTTGGATGCTAACCGACCTTTATATTTTAAGCCAAGAGCTTCTGACAAAAGCCAATCTTACGGCTCATTACTTTGTGGATATTAGTCAAAAACGTATCTTGGTGGTTTCTTGTAATGCTCGCCTTGAGTCAGCGTCATTTGAGTTAGATTCTAACAATCTTGCCCAGCAGATTCAGGCTTTGTGTTTAGCGGATATAACCTCAATGCTGCTATATGGTGACGAGGCGAATATTGCGCTGTTTAAAAACCAAACCCGTGCTGTGAAAGGCATTTCATTTATTGATGCTCGCTCGCTTATGCCCGTTGAACACAATGGTTCATTTTCATCTCTCTATCCTGCATTGGCTTGCGCGTTAGGCGCAATGTACTGGAGTGAGAGTATTTAATGATCAATCTACTGCCATGGCGAGAAGATATTGCTCGTAGAAAAAAACAAATTTTCGCACTGCGGATTAGCTTATTACCAACCTTGGCAGTGATGGGAGTAGTGATTGTTTTTGGATTTGAATATCACAAGCAGCAGCAATTACGCAGACAACTGCAGGCTGTAGAGTTTGATGTTCGCTTAGTGCAGCAAGCTTATGCGGATGCTTTATTGTCTAAAAAGAAGCAGCAAATTTGGCAAGATAGATTAGCTCTCACTCGATACTATCAAGCACAGCGTCAATTACCTCTCCCCTTCGATATTTTGCCGCATAAGCCCCGAATGAGCGGTATTCATCTGTTATCTCTTCATTGTCAGCTTGCGCAGTGCGAGATTAAAGGGATAGTCAATGAACTCCATCAACTGAGACCGTTTATGGATGAGCTTTCAAATTCTCCGCAGGTGACAAAACTACAGATTGAACAATTGCTGCCTAATAAAGCGATGAGGTCTGATGGAATAAATAGTAGCGGAAGTAGCTTATTTTTGGTGTCGTTACAGTTAGTAAGCGAAGTCTTATGAGTTGGTTGCTGTTTTTTGATTGGAATCGCCTATTAGATTTCTCAAAATTATGGGTGTATAGCGTAGGTTTTGCACTTGCCAGCGTGAGCGTATTGACTGCCTGGTTTATATGGAGCGAAACTCTAAATCCTCAACAAGAGGATCTAACCCAGCAACTGACCTTGCAGCACACTACGCATATAGCCTACTTAAATAAGCTAGAAGAGCTAAGTATTACACAACAAAATCATCAGCTTCTCTATCAACAGCAAGTGCTTGAACCACCAACAGCATTATCAAAAGTAGATGTTTTCAATCATATATCGTCACGATTAAGCCATTCGCCATTAAGTGAGTCACTATTGAGTGAACCCTCGGTGCTATTGACTCATTGGCAATGGCAAGCCAGTGATAATAGTCATCGTTTGGTGATTGAACTTGAGGGCGAATTTTTATCTGTGGGCACTTTTGTAAGGTGGGTAATGGGATATTCTGATTTTGTTATTATGGAGTCGATAGCATTGTCACGAGAGTCTGTGCATTCATCTGGTGTTAAGGGAAGGATTGAGTTTGCTTTCTTATCTTTAGTCGATCCCCTACAAGATGAATTGGCAGGGGGTAGGGGTGAAGATAAATAGCATAAGCAATGTCGCCTTCGTTTTAACAGTCTTTACTGTCATGTTCTACGTGATGATAGGCGGTAGTGCTGTAGCGGAATCGCAGTGGTTTTCAGTACCGAGTGAAGTCAATCCAGCCCAAGAGACTAATACAGAATCGGTGGTCGAATCTAAAGCGGGGCTTATTTCTGATTTAGCTGCCGATTTAACCTCGAATCCCCTGCAAGGGACAGTATCGCTGAAACCTGAACAACATAATGTGCTTATTGCATCGCGCCTATTTGCCATTAAATATGCTAAAGCCTCTGATATTGCCAATATCCTATCTCAGCACCGAAAAGTAGGAAGTATGTCAGAGTTTGGCTCTATCGCCGTCGATGAGCGCACTAATGCTTTACTGATTTACGATCAACCTGACAATCTGCTGCGTATTTCAGGGATTATTGATTCTTTGGATATTCCAGTAAAACAAGTACAGATTGAAGCGCGAATTGTGACTATTAATGAAGGGGAGCTAGATGAATTAGGTGTGCGTTGGGGGTTTTCTAAAATGAACAGCAATGGCAAAGTCACGCCTAGCATTGAAGCGTCAAAGGGCAGTGCAGTGTTAACTGACCATCTGAATGTTAATCTTGGGCTAGCTAACCCAAATGCTTCAACAATTGCTTTTCAGTTGGCTAAGTTAGGCTCCGATACTTTACTTGA
Organism: Vibrio sp. UCD-FRSSP16_30; assembly: GCF_001676025.1. Lineage (GTDB taxonomy): Bacteria > Pseudomonadota > Gammaproteobacteria > Enterobacterales > Vibrionaceae > Vibrio. The sequence goes on along the minus strand of NZ_LZFW01000035.1, from coordinate 28,981 downwards.
TCTGGAACTTTCAGCATTACAGGCAGAGTCGAGAGCAGAGATAATTTCAAGTCCAAGACTAGTTACTACTAATAAACAAGCTGCATATATAGAGCAAGGGCAAGAAATCCCTTATTTGGAAGCCGCATCCAGTGGCGCTACCTCTATTTCCTTTCGCAAAGCGGTATTAAGTTTGAAAGTGATTCCGCAAATTACTCCGGACAATCATTTAGTTTTGGATCTCATTGTGACCCAAGATAGGCCCGGTCAAGTCGTCAAAACAGGCATAGGAGAGTCGGTCGCAATCGATACTCAGCGTATTCAAACTCAAGTTTTGGTGAAAAATGGTGAAACTTTAGTTTTGGGGGGGATTTATCAAAAGAGTATTATCCGAACTACGGAGAAAGTGCCGTATGTTTCTGATATTCCTTGGTTTGGTAAGTTATTTAAGCGTACTTCTGAGCAGTTTGGACGCAGTGAGTTGTTGATATTTGTGACTCCTTCTATCCTCTTTCCAAAAAAAGATAAAATATAATTTGCAATATAGTTGGCAAATCCAGATAATTTCGGGTCTTATCACGATCCATCTGTGAGGAACTTGGCGTCATTCATCAACACTGACTAATTAGTAGTGAAGAAAATGGCGGTGTAATTTGACTTTAATGTTGTAAATACTGCTAAACATGGCTGAAAAACGTAATATTTTCCTTGTTGGCCCAATGGGCGCCGGCAAAAGCACAATAGGTAGACACTTGGCACAGCAACTTCATATGGAGTTTGTTGATTCTGATACGGTAATCGAAGAGCGCACTGGCGCTGATATCGCTTGGGTATTCGATGTGGAAGGCGAAGAAGGCTTCCGCAAGCGTGAAGAAGGTGTGATCAATGATCTTACCCTAGAACAGGGTATCGTTCTTGCGACCGGTGGTGGCTCAGTAATGAGCAAAGAAAACCGCAACCGTCTATCTGCTCGTGGCGTGGTAGTGTATCTAGAGACTACTATCGAAAAACAACTTGCTCGTACTAATCGCGATAAAAAGCGTCCGCTCTTGCAAACTGATGAACCTCGTGAAGTTCTTGAGGCTTTAGCAGCAAAGCGTAATCCTGAGTACGAAGAAGTTGCTGACTATACGGTTAAAACTGACGATCAGAGTGCAAAAATAGTTGCAAATCAAATCGTTAAAATGCTGGAAGAGCGTTAATCTTTCAGCGTTAATCTTACTGAGGAGAGCATCCCATGGAACGGATCACGGTAAGTTTAGGGGAGCGAAGCTACCCAATTTCAATTGGTGCTGGGTTATTGGGTAACCCGGCCCTCTTTTCAAATTTATTCCCATCGTCAAAAGATTTGTCGTTACAACAAGTTGTTATTATTACTAATACAACGGTTGGCCCTCTATATGCAGACAAAGTGAAACATCAATTTGTTGAGCTAGGGTGTCAAACACAAGTTTTAGAGTTACCTGACGGTGAGAAATACAAATCATTAGACACCTTCAATGATGTCATGAGCTTTCTACTTGAGAACAACTATAGCCGTGATGTGTTATTAGTTGCGCTTGGTGGTGGCGTTATTGGCGATCTTGTTGGTTTTGTCGCGGCGAGTTATCAGCGCGGTGTTGATTTTGTACAGATTCCAACGACGTTATTATCTCAAGTCGATTCTTCCGTGGGAGGAAAGACCGCAGTTAATCACCCGTTAGGTAAGAATATGATAGGTGCCTTCTATCAGCCTAAATCAGTCATTATTGATATTAATACGCTAGCCACTTTGCCTGATCGCGAATTTGCTGCGGGTATGGCTGAAGTTGTTAAGTACGGCATTATCATTGATAGACCATTCTTTGAGTGGATTGAACAACATATCGATTCGTTGACTGAGCTGGAAAGCACAGCCATCACCAAAGCGATCGCCAATTGTTGCCAAATCAAAGCTGATGTTGTTGCTCAGGATGAAAAAGAGTCTGGTGTTCGAGCATTATTGAATCTCGGTCATACTTTTGGTCATGCTATTGAAGCAGAATTAGGCTATGGTAAATGGCTTCATGGAGAAGCCGTCTCATCAGGCACGGTTATGGCTGCGCGAGCTGCAGCTCATGCTGGAATGTTAGATGCGATTGATGTCGAAAGGATTGAATCCTTGCTTGTTGCTTGTGATTTACCTGTGCATACGCCAGATAGCATGTCTGGCGAAGATTTCATGAAGCATATGATGCGCGATAAAAAGGTATTGTCGGGCCGCTTACGTCTTATCCTGCCAGATTCTATTGGCAGCTCTAAGGTAGTGAGCGATATTAATCTTACTCATGTCTATCAAGCTATTGAGGACGGTCGTAAGTAAGAGTAGCGAAGTAGGGAGATTGAATGAGCCGAGCTCAAGAAGCCAAATCATTAGAATTACAGTCGCAGACGCTATTACTAGATAAGTTGCGTCTAATGACTCGATTTGGCTCAAATCTCGTTACTTTAATCGGCTCAGGGGGATCAGGTAAATCTTGGCTCCTTGAGCGTTACTTTTCTAAATATATTACCGCACAGCACAAAGCAAAGCTCACCGGCGATGCTTCTACATCTAAGTGCGATATGAAGCGTACTTTACTTGCGCAATTATCTCCCAATACTGTTTTTGATAGTAGTCTCTCTACATTTGAACATCTGGATAATGAATTTGGCTTACAGAGCTTAGAATTTGTCATTTTGGTGGATGATGCGGGGTTATATACCGAAGATGTCTTACTGTCTTTATGGTATTTAGTTGAGCGTATTCAGGCTCACCCAACTTGGACATTGAGTCTCATCATGGCTTGTGGCCCAGATTTACTGTCAAAGAAAATACTCCCTTTATCTCATCGGTTTAACGTCCAGCCATCACAACTGAATATTGCTCCGTTATCTCCCAAAGAAGTCGACTTTTTCTTAGAGCTTATGGTTCTTCGGCAATTTGAAAGCTTAAAAAAACGAGATAATATTCGCAAGAAGGCCAATCGCGGCGTGCAATATCCTGGTGAGTTAATTGCATTAGGAAGCAAATTGAAATCAACTAAATCCCGTTTGTCCTCTCATAATGGTTCTGCTAAATCAGCGGTCATTGCGATACTCTTGATTCTTGCCTTTGCATTACTTGCTTGGTGGGTATTCTTTAAGTCTAATCAAGCGGATGAGATAAAATCAGTGCCGGCGAGTACAGACAGTACTGAGCAGGCATTGCTTCAGCCACAATTAGGTGAACCAACGGATGTAGCGGATTTTTCGGCTGTAGAAGAAGACACACTAGTGGAAGATACTCAGCAATTACCACCTCCTGTCACGGGAAAGACCATTACATTAGATGATAATAGTCATGGTCAAGAGCGGGTTGTTGTTCCTGATGCTGTAGTCGATTCGCTGATTGATACAGAATCAAACGTGGTTAAGCCTAAGCTTGAAGCGGCAGTCAAACCTACAGCGTTAGATAAAAATAATGCGCTGGTACATTTTTCATTTGCTCGCGACGAATTACTCGCAATTAGCAGTAAACGTTATACGGTTCAATTGGGCGCTTTGCCGACTATGGCCGAGGTGCAGTCATTTATTGATGAGCATCAATTACAAAGTGAAACTCGTATTTATCCGACTCTACGTTCTGGCAAAAAAGTGTACATTATTACGTACCATGATTTTCGCTTTGTAAAACAAGCAAGTAAGGCAATAGAACAATTACCAGCGGCAGTTCAAGCGGTAGGTCCTTGGGTGAAGTCGATGGCTCAAGTGCATAAAGAAATCGAAGTAGGAAAATAACGCTGAGAGATGTGTCATTTTATGGTACATTCCGCGTCCTAGAAACTATGGGTAGTGAAGACCGGTAATGAAGAAGCAACGAGCCTTTTTAAAGTGGGCAGGTGGCAAATATGGACTTGTTGATGAGATTCAACGCCATCTACCACAAGCAAAAAAGCTAGTTGAACCTTTTGTTGGTGCAGGCTCTGTATTTTTAAATACGGACTACGAGCAATATTTACTGGCAGACATTAATCCAGATCTAATTAATCTGTATAACCTCCTGAAGGACGATCCGCAAAGCTATATCAATGAAGCTAAGCGCATGTTCACGCCTGAATACAATCAAAAAGAAGCTTATTTAGAGGTTCGTCGTCAGTTTAATGCCACAGATGACATCCCATTTCGTTCGGTTGCCTTTTTGTATATGAATCGATTTGGCTTTAATGGCCTATGTCGTTACAACAAAAAAGGTGGCTTTAACGTCCCGTTTGGTTCGTATAAAAAGCCTTACTTCCCTGAAAAAGAGTTGGAGTTTTTTGCAGAGAAAGCGAAAAAAGCTACTTTTGTTTGTGAAGGGTATTTAGAGACGTTTAAACGAGCGCGTAAAGGCAGTGTGGTTTACTGCGATCCTCCTTATGCACCTCTTTCGACAACCGCAAACTTTACCACTTATTCTAGCAATGGTTTCTCTTTGGATGATCAGGCTAATTTGGCTGAAGTTGCAGAGAAAGCGGCTTTTAAACGTGGTATTCCTGTATTGATTTCAAATCATGATACCAAGCTAACCAGACGTCTTTATACTGGCGCAGATTTAAGCGTAGTGAAGGTTAAACGAACCATTAGTCGCAATGGTGCAGGTCGCAACAAAGTGGACGAATTATTGGCCTTGTTTAATCAAGACGCGTAACTTTGCTCCCAACTATTACAATCATTTCCAAATTGTCCTTTTAGTTTATCGTTTGCTTTTGTAGAATTGCGCGCAAATTGAACGCCTTATTACAGGGACAAGTATGACCGACTTTCTTATTGCACCATCTATTTTATCTGCAGATTTTGCTCGTCTAGGCGAAGATGTAGATCGTGTTCTCGCCTCTGGTGCTGACGTTGTGCACTTTGATGTTATGGACAACCATTACGTGCCAAACCTGACTTTTGGTGCACCAATCTGTAAAGCGTTACGTGATTATGGCATTACAGCGCCAATCGACGTTCACCTTATGGTTAAGCCTGTAGATTCTATTGTTCCTGAATTTGCCAAAGCAGGCGCAAGCATGATTACCTTCCATATCGAAGCATCAGAGCATGTTGATCGCACGCTACAACTAATCAAAGAACACGGTTGTAAGGCTGGAGTCGTTCTTAACCCTGCAACGCCTTTATCTCACCTAGATTACATCATGGACAAAGTTGATATGATTTTGTTGATGTCAGTAAACCCAGGTTTTGGCGGTCAATCCTTCATTCCAAATACTTTGGACAAACTGCGCGCAGTACGTAAACGCATTGATGAAAGTGGTCGTGATATTCGCTTAGAAATTGATGGCGGTGTAAAGGTCGATAACATTCGTGAAATTGCAGAAGCGGGCGCAGATATGTTTGTTGCAGGTTCTGCCATCTTCAATCAGCCAGATTACAAGCAAGTCATTGATGAAATGCGTGCGGAACTGGCGAAGGTAAAAAAATAACGTGTCTGTTGGCTTAATCAAACTGATTGCGTTTGATCTCGATGGTACTTTACTTGATAGTGCGCCTGATTTGGCAGTGGCGGTGGATCTTGCAATGCAAGCCATGCATTGCCCTGGTGTATCAGAGGCGCAAGTGCGTACTTGGCTTGGTAATGGTGCCGATAATTTAGTGGCTCGAGCATTGAGCCAAAATATGACTATCGACCCGAGCATAAGCGAACAGAGTAAGCGACAGGCAAGAGTGCATTTTGATCATTATTATGCTCAATGTGGTCACAGCAAAAGTACCTTATATCCCCAAGTGAAAGAGAGCCTACAAGCTTTGCTTGAGGAAGGCTTTCAATTGGCGATTATTACTAATAAGCCATATCAGTTTGTGCCTGATATTTTATCTCAGCATGGTATTGATGATTTATTTGTCGATGTTCTAGGTGGAGATTCTCTACCTAAAATAAAGCCAGATCCTATGCCACTTATCCACTTATTGGATAAGTATCAGCTGACTGCTGATGAGATGATTATGATCGGTGATTCAAAGAATGACATTCTTGCGGCGAAAAATGCGGGGGTTGTTTCTGTGGCGTTACCTTATGGATATAATCATGGCGAACCTATCGAACTGGCGAACCCTGATCACTTAATTGATGACTTATCGCAACTGCTTAAATTGTTAACCCACCTGTAAATTCCAATTAATGAGCCTGAATAGTCAACTTAGGCTCGTTTCTCTATTTTTTTCTTTCAATATATTCGTCGATGAGTACACTGTTTTATCGAATGAAAATTTTATTTTAGAAGTATTGAGGAAGTAATTATCATGACCAAACCAATAGTGTTAAGTGGTGTTCAGCCATCCGGTGAATTAAGCATTGGCAACTATCTTGGTGCTTTGCGTCAGTGGAATCAGATGCAAGATGATTATGACTGCCAATACTGTGTTGTAGACCTACACGCGATTACCGTTCGTCAAGATGCTAAAGCATTGCACGAAGCGACTCTGGATGCCCTTGCCATTTGTCTTGCGGTTGGCGTAACCCCAGAAAAGAGCACTTTGTTTGTTCAGTCTCACGTACCTGAGCATGCTCAGTTAGGTTGGATTCTTAACTGTTACACCCAAATGGGTGAACTGAATCGTATGACTCAGTTTAAAGACAAATCACAGCGTTATGCTAATGATGTCAACGTAGGCTTATATGATTACCCTGTATTAATGGCAGCCGATATTTTGCTGTATGGTGCTCACCAAGTGCCTGTGGGTAATGATCAGAAGCAACATCTTGAATTGGCTCGCGATATTGCAAACCGTTTTAATAATATTTATAGCACGCCTGAAGCGCCTATCTTCCAAGTTCCAGAACCTTATATTCCTTCTGTGAATGCTCGTGTGATGAGCCTGCAAGATGCTAATAAGAAGATGTCTAAATCTGATGACAACCGTAAAAATGTCATTACTCTTCTTGAAGAGCCAAAGTCGATTCTTAAAAAGATTAACAAAGCGCAAACCGATCCTGATAATCCACCACGCATCATTCATGATGTAGAAAATAAAGCGGGCATTGCAAACCTTATGGGTCTGTATTCTGCGGCAACAGGTCAAACATTTGCCGAAATTGAAGCGCAATATCAAGGCGTTGAAATGTATGGACCATTCAAGAAAGATGTCGGTGAAGCGCTTGTGACTATGCTAGAGCCGATTCAATCTGAATATCATCGTATTCGTCAGGACATGCCATACCTAAACGAAGTGATGAAAGCGGGCGCAGATAAAGCATCAGCAAGAGCGGCAGTAACACTCGATAAAGTGTATGAAGCGGTAGGCTTTGTACGTCGTCCTCGTTAAGAGACAACACTTGCTCAAATAAGTTGTGATAGAATGCCATCGCCGTCAGGGGGATGGCATTTTTTGTTTGGATTTTAGTATGCTGTTGATCATTGATAATTACGACTCCTTTACCTACAACCTGTACCAGTACTTTTGTGAATTAGGTTGTGAGACTAAAGTGGTGCGCAATGACGCAATTACTATTGCACAGATCGATGCTTTACAACCCGATGCCATCGTTATCTCTCCTGGACCTTGTACACCTAATGAAGCCGGTATCTCTTTACAAGTTATTGAGCATTACATGGGGCGCTTACCATTACTGGGTGTCTGCCTAGGGCATCAAGCCATTGCGCAAGTGCTTGGCGGCAAGGTGATTCGTGCAGATAAAGTTATGCACGGCAAAACATCGCCGATTCAACATACAGGACAAGGCGTGTTTACCGGTTTAAATAACCCGCTAACAGTCACTCGATACCACTCCCTAATTGTCGAAAAAGACACGCTTCCAGATTGCCTAGAGGTGACTTCTTGGACCTTAGATGAGCATGGGCAAGCAAAAGAAATTATGGGTTATCGCCATAAAACACTACCGATTCAAGGAGTACAATTTCACCCTGAGTCGATTAAAACTGAGCAGGGACTCGATCTGCTTAATAACTTCCTAAAGACCTTTTCTTCAAAGTAAAGCATATCTATTGATATTACTTGCATAAGTTTTTATCAGTCCACATCAGTCCTTTCGCAATCTTGTTATGTAATGTGATGTGTTTTTCCAATTATTATCCATGCAGAGTCACACCCTATACATTTTCTTCGGTATACTAGCGAGAATACGGGTGTTTTTTACTTGAAATAGTTAATAAATTGTAAATACAATGCCTAGGCAGTACAACTATCTCCTACTGTGCATAAATAACGAGTTTTATTAATTGCAGGGAGAGTGCATAAAGGAGCGAAAGAGATGACAGAAGTAACGCGTAAAGACTTCGATGAGGTGATGGTGCCTTGTTATAACCCTATGTCGATTATTCCGGTTAGAGGCGAAGGCTCGCGAATCTGGGATCAGCAAGATAATGAGTTTATTGATTTTGCCGGTGGTATCGCGGTGAGTTGCTTGGGGCATTGTCACCCGATTATGGTTAAAGCTTTATCTGAGCAGGCGAACAAGTTGTGGCATTTGAGTAATGTGATGACCAATGAACCCGCTTTGCGCTTAGCTAAAAAACTCGTGGAATTGAGCTTTGCTGATAAAGTCTTTTTTGCTAACTCTGGAGCGGAAGCAAACGAAGCAGCTTTAAAGCTAGCACGTCGTTATGCTGTGGATGAGTTTGGTGCTCAAAAATCAAAAATCATAGCATTCAATCAAGGCTTCCATGGTCGTACTTTCTTTACTGTAACGGTAGGTGGACAAGCAGCATACTCTGATGGCTTTGGTCCTAAACCTGGCGACATTGAGCATATTCCTTATAACGACATCAAAGCATTTGAAGCTGCAATTTCTGATGATACATGTGCTGTGATGATGGAACCGTTGCAAGGTGAGGGCGGCATCATTTCGCCCACTTCCGAATTTGTACAAACCGTACGTGAATTGTGTGATAAGCATAATGCACTGCTGATTTTTGATGAAGTTCAAACAGGTAATGGCCGTACTGGTGATTTTTATGCTTATCAAGGTTTGGGTGTTACACCTGATATTTTGAGCACAGCAAAATCTTTAGGTGGTGGTTTCCCTATTGCAGCGCTTCTTACGACTGATAAATTGGCGCAACACCTTAAAGTAGGGACTCACGGTTCAACTTACGGTGGTAATCCTCTGGCGTGCGCTGTTGCTGAGGCGGTGGTTAATCACATATCTGAACCTGAAGTTCTGCAAGGGATTAAAGAGCGTGAAGCACTATTTCGCAGTGAGCTTGAGCGCATTAATAGCCTATACCCAATTTTTTCAGAGTTTAGAGGCAAGGGGTTATTAATTGGCGCTGAACTTAATGAGCAGTGGCAAGGCCGAGCTCGCGATGTTTTGGTAGCAGCCGGTGAAGAAGGGTTATTGGTACTTGTTGCTGGCGCAAGTGTGGTGCGTTTTACCCCGTCACTGGTTATTTCTAAAGATGAAATTAAGCAAGGCTTCGTACGCTTTGAGGCAGCGATAGCTAAACTTTATAAGGCGTAGTTTTTTATCAGAAGGATGCTGATATGTTGGTAGTGCGACCTATTGTTAAAAGTGATTATGATGCGTTGTCGCTATGCGCTGATGAATCGGGTCATGGTTTTACATCTTTACCTGTAAATGAACAACTATTGAAAAATCGAATTGAACATTCGGTGAATAGCTTTCAAAAATCTAACGTGACAGAACCCGGTGATGAGGGGTATCTGATGGTAGGTGTTGATAGCAATACAGGTGAAGTGGCGGGTACTACTGGGATTGAGGCATCGGTTGGTTGGGATGTGCCTTTTTACTCTTATCACATTAGTAAAATAGTGCATTCGTCCGCTAAATTAGGCGTCAATAATGTAGTGAAACTACTGACGTTTGGTAATAACTACACTGGGTGCAGCGAAATCTGCACCTTATTTCTCCGACCTAAATTTCGCGGTGGTCTAAACGGCAGATTATTATCAAAATGTCGCTTTCTGATGCTAGCCGAACACCCTCATCGTTTCTCAAAGACCATTTTTGCGGAGATGAGAGGGGTCTCTGATGAAAACGGTAACTCTCCTTTTTGGGATTGGCTGCAAGAGCACTTCTTTTCTATCGACTTTACGATGGCTGACTACTTAACGGGGATTGGAAAAAAAGGCTTTATTGCCGACCTTATGCCCAAGCTTCCCATCTATATCAACCTACTGAGTAAAGAGGCGCAAGCGGTGATCGGTGAGGTTCATGACAATACTCGCCCGGCTTTAAAGCTGCTTGAAAATGAAGGTTTCACTTGTCGTGACTATGTGGACATCTTTGATGCTGGGCCAACGGTAGAGTGTGACTTGAGCAATATAGATATGGTGCGCAAATCCTTTCGCGCTAAGGTGTCGATTGCTGAACACGGCAGTTCTACGCACTATTTAATCAGCAATACTTCGTTTGAGAATTTTAGAGCGGTTGCAGAGAAAGTCGCTTTTGATGCTGCCACTCAAAGTGTCATTATTAGTCCACAAATTGCACTGGCACTTGAAGTTGAAAGTGGTGATTGGGTTCGAATGGCTGCAATGTAAAGAGCACAACAAGGATGAATAACATGCAAACACATTTTATTGCTGGCGAATGGATTTCAGGGCAAGGCCATGAAATTCAATCGTTATCTCCCTATAACAGTGACGTTATTTGGCAAGGACACAGTGCAAGCACAGGTCAAGTTGACTTAGCGGTATCTAGCGCTCGACATGCCTTTTTGAGTTGGAAGAAATACTCTTTTGCACAACGAGAAAAAATTGTGCTCGGTTATGCGCAGCTACTCAAAGACAATGCCGAATTAATTGCAGAAACAGTGGCGAAAGAAACGGGCAAGCCATTATGGGAGACTCGAACAGAGGCGGCTGCAATGGCAGGCAAGATAGCTCTTTCGATTCAGTCTTATCATGAACGTACTGGTACTAAGCATAAACAAGTTGCTGGTAATGATGTTACTTTGCAGCATAGACCTCTCGGTGTTTTAGCTGTTTTTGGCCCGTACAACTTTCCTATGCACCTTCCTAATGGGCATATTGTGCCTGCGTTACTTGCCGGAAACACAGTGGTATTTAAACCTTCTGATCTTACGCCATTGTGCGGTGAGTTAGCGGTTAAGTTATGGCATGAAGCAGGGTTACCAAATGGTGTTATTAACCTAGTACAAGGTGCCAAAGATACTGGGGTAGCGCTTGCCCAATCTTCGCAAATTGATGGGCTGCTATTTACTGGCAGTGCTAATACCGGTCATATTCTTCATCGTCAATTTGCCGGTCAACCAGAAAAAATGTTGGCGTTAGAGATGGGTGGAAATAACCCGCTGATTGTGAGTAAGCAGTATGGAGAGATCGATGCTGCGGTGCATACCATTGTGCAATCGGCGTTCATTAGTGCAGGACAGCGCTGTACTTGCGCTCGCCGCCTATATATCCCTCAAGGAGAAGCAGGGGATACTTTACTTCAGCGCCTTGTTGACGTTACTGCAAAGCTTAATATGGATCAGCCTTTTGCTAAGTCACAACCTTTTATGGGCTCTCTCATTTCTCAAACGGCAGCCGAGCAAATTATCTCAGCTAAACAATCTCTTATAGCCCTTGGCGCTAAAGTGTTATTAAACGGTGAATTGCTCAATGATGCGTTTGTCGCCCCGATTATTTTGGATGTAACGGATATAACGCAATTGCCTGATGAAGAGTATTTTGGTCCATTGCTGCAAGTAGTGCGTTTTTCTGAGTTTAGCGATGCGGTTGCACTGGCCAATAACACTAAATATGGTTTATCAGCGGGGTTGATTTCGACCAATGATGATGAATGGGCACTGTTTTGCGATGAAATTCGCGCCGGTATCGTAAATCGAAATCGTCCTATTACTGGGGCAAGTGGCGATGCTCCGTTTGGCGGACCTGGCGCTTCGGGTAATTTACGCCCAAGTGCGTTTTATGCTGCGGATTACTGCGCGTATCCGATGGCGTCAATTCAAGGAGAAGCACCAATTTTGCCGGATACTTTGTCTCCGGGAATGGTGTTTGATTAGGGGAGGGGTTATGGGTGTCCAAAAGCTACTTGACCGGTTGTGGGATGATTTTAATCTACGACTGTGTCCATCATCGCAAGTCATTCATGAGTTATTAAAGCAAGATAAAACCCTAATTAATGATCATATTGCGTTGCGTACATTCTCTTGTTCACCCATTGATTTAGAGGTGTTAGCAAGACCATTTATTGAACTTGGCTATCAAGTGGGAGGTGATTATGTCTTTAAAGCTAAGAAGCTTGTCGCTAAGCATTATCAGCACCCTGATCCTTTAATGCCCAAGGTCTTTATCAGTCAGTTACAACTGGATTTATGTTCTGCTGAATTACAAACCATTGTGGCCAAATTGACGGCTCAGATAGAGATAGGAAAATTAAAAGGTTCGGCTTTCCTGCATGGCGGAAGGTTATGGGATTTAAGCTTTGCTGATTACCAAACATTGGCGAAAGAGAGTGAATATGCGTCATGGGTGGCCGCCCATGGGTTTGGTGCAAATCACTTTACGGTGAGTGTGAATCAATTAGCGCAGTTTACTGAAGTGGGTGAGGTGAATTGTTTTTTAAAGAAACACTCATTTGTGATTAATGAATCAGGCGGAGAAGTAAAAGGTACACCGCAAGTATTACTAGAGCAGTCCTCAACGATGGCGGATAAAGTTACAGTACAGTTTTCTGAGGGCAAGCAGCAGATTGCGGGTGGTTTCTATGAATTTGCTAAGCGCTATGAAGATTGTAATGGAGAGCTTTATCAGGGGTTTGTAGAGGCGTCTGCCAATAAGATATTTGAGAGCACTAATGGGTAGCGATAGCCATTAACTATTAATTATTGAGCTTATAAAAAAACCGCGGTTATATGTATGACCGCGGTTTTTTGCATCTATAAATCTAGTATGGATTAACGAGTACCGTAAACCACAATAGTTTTGCCGTGTGCAGAGATAAGATTCTGCTCTTCTAGCATTTTCAAGATACGACCAACAGTCTCACGAGAACAACCTACAATCTGACCGATCTCTTGACGAGTGATCTTGATTTGCATGCCGTCTGGGTGAGTCATTGCATCAGGTTGTTTAGCTAGGTTTAGTAGAGTCTGAGCAATACGACCAGTAACATCAAGGAATGCAAGATCACCTACTTTTTGGCTAGTAACTTGTAGACGATTAGCCATTTGCGAAGAAAGACGCATTAGGATGTCTGGGTTCACTTGAATAAGCTGACGGAACTTCTTGAATGAAATTTCTGCAACTTCACATGGAGATTTCGCACGTACCCAAGCAGTACGTTCTTGATCTTCTTCAAAAAGGCCTAACTCACCGATGAAGTCACCCTGATTTAGATAAGAAAGAATCATTTCTTTCCCTTCTTCATCTTTGATCAATACTGCAACTGAACCTTTTACGATGTAGTAAAGAGTTTCAGCTTTCTCACCAGCGTGGATCAATGTGCTTTTTGAAGGGTATTTGTGGATGTGGCAATGTGACAAAAACCACTCTAAAGTTGGATCTGTTTGAGGTTTACCTAAAACCATAATCTTATCTTCCTCTCTCAGCGAGTATAATTATATTCCCAGACGTCGCCATCGAGCGGGCGCGGGGCGTAGTTGCTGCTACTACTTTTTTTTGCAGTACGAATAGTAACTTTTTTTCAGCTACATTTCTTGATCTTGATCGGTTTGAATTGCTTATTTTGCAAGCAAAAGCGTGTCCTCAATCACACTATCAATAAGAGTGTGATTTGAGTCGAAGCTCTAACCTATCTTTCCAGTCTCTAGTAGCTGTTGCAAGATAGGACGGATAATCAATTCCATAGCAAAGCTCATCTTACCGCCAGGGACAACTAATGTATTGTGCCTTGACATAAATGAGCCATCAATCATGGCTAAAAGGTAGGGAAAATCGACATTTTTAAAACCGCGCATACGGATAACAACAAAGCTTTCATCTAAGCTGGGTATCCCTTTTGCGTTAAGTGGATTAGAGGTATCGACGGTAGGAACGCGCTGAAAATTAATATGAGTGCGTGAAAATTGCGGTGTAATAAAGTTTAGGTAGTCATCCATTGAACGAACAATAGAATCCATGACCGCTTCTCGTGAATGGCCTCTATCGCGAGTATCACGTACAAACTTTTGAATCCATTCAAGGTTCACAATAGGAACCATACCAATCAAAAGGTCGACATGCTTGGCAACATTACAGGTACTGTCTACCACACCACCATGTAAGCCTTCGTAAAATAATACATCGCTATTTTCTGGGAGTTCTTGCCAAGGGGTGAAAGTGCCTGGCATTTGATTGTGCGGTACGGCTTCATCAAAAGTATGCAGATAACGGCGTACTTTACCTTCCCCTTTTTCACCGTACTCTTGAAAGAATGTCTCCAGTGCCGGGAAGTCATTAGCTTCAGGTCCAAAGTAGCTAATATGTCGTCCTTGCTCTTTGGCTTTGCGGATAGCGACGTCCATTTCAGGGCGAGTAAAGCGATGGAAACTATCACCTTCAATCCATGCCGCTTTTACATTCATCATGTTGAACATCTTGCGGAAGGCTTCAGAAGTGGTCGTTGTACCTGCGCCAGAGGAACCCGTTACCGCAATGATTGGATGTTTAGCTGACATGACTTTCCTTGTCTATGTAATGGTCTTAAATAAAAATGGACGGTATATAAATACCATTATATCAATCTTATGTCATAAAGGCTTTTCATTACGACTGGCTTTTATGTCAATACTTTCGTGTAGCTCAGAGTAAACAATAATGGCCGTACCTTGTTGTAGCTGACCTTTAATCTGTTCAATTTTATTGTCTAGAGAGATTTCAATCTCTCCATAGTCGGTACCTTCTCTTAGAATATATTCTTTGATCAGATTATCGAGTGTTTCTGGGGCAATCTCTTTCCAAGGGACAATCATGTTATAGGTACTTATAGGCTTGGCGATTAACGCGTAAATTTATCATAAAAGTTGGGTAGAGCCATCTCTAGCCAAAAATTAGGTGCTTTTAAGGAACCAGCAACAAATCCAACGTGTCCGCCGTGATTCATTAAGTGGTATTGCAAATTGTTATTTAGGGTAAATGTCGGAATGACCTCATCTGTCATGAATGGGTCGTCTTTAGCATGAATGATGTTGGTGGGTATACGAATGTCATTTAGCCTAGGAAGCCCTGAACATTGTGTGTAGTAATCCTTTGCATCGACGTAACCGTGCAATGGTGCCGTAATCGCATCATCAAACTGATGTAGAAAACGCATGTTATTTAAAGTCGTGCTATTGATAGTGATCACATCTTCCAGCAAATGCATTTTTTGTAATGTGTGTTTTTTAAGAGAGTTAAGTAGATAGCTTTGATAGAGCTTAGAAAACCCTTGTTCAATACGCTTAGAGCAAGCGGCTAAATCCAAAGGAGCACAAATTACAGTGGCTTCATCAACTAAAGGTTGCTCAGTATAGTTTGCCAAATAGTTGACCAACATATTGCCCCCTAAAGAGACACCAACCGCCACTTTTGGGTTGTTGGGGTAGCGTTTGTGAATGTGCTCAAGAAAGAAGCGTGCATCTTCGGTTTCTCCTGAGTGATACGCCCTTGCTTGTTTGTTCGGTTTTCCGCTGCAGCCTCTAAAATGCATCATTACTGACAGCCAACCTTTATTGGCAAAAGCGTGCATTAGGCCATTGGCATACGTGCTATTAAAACTGCCTTCTAAACCATGAAATAAAATGAAAATAGGCTTGTTGTGTGTCTGTGCATTTTGCCAGTCCTCACTCCAAGCAAGATCAAGAAAATCATCATCTGTTGTATGCAGAGTTTCCCATACGGGTGTAAATAAAGGCTGTCTGCGAATCAATCTTGGCATCAAGGTTTGTAGGTGTGGATTGCGTATACCCCAATGGGGAGAAAAGCTGTTGTTCATGATTTTTTCTTAGTGCTTATTTTAGACAGGGTTTTCTTAGGCAGTGGTTTGTTGAGTATTTTAATTAGTGATATCGCGCCAAGTTGGTGGCAGTAGTTATCGACCAAATGGGCTGAGTCAGTTTTGCTTAGCTCAAGACTGAGAATTGCGTTCAGAATATCGTTTTGTTGCTGACGCTCTAGCTGTAACTCAAAGCTTAAAACATCTTGATAGATGCAGGTAGGCAGGTGTTGTTTTGTTTTACGCCTTAATGCCCTAAAGGGAGTCAACAAAGCCTCGGTTGGCTCTAGGCTATGCTGTATCTGAGTCCATTGTTTTTGAGCTGATTGCATCTGGGGCGACTGCTTGAGAGATGACGGATCAGAACAAAAACCAATATCCTGTGCATCAAGCCAGCTTAATGCAATAAGCAGATTAACGTTGCCATTGAACTGGTCTTGAAGGATCAAACACGCTTGATTAACTTCTGGCCTTGAGTAGTACAGTAAGCCGTACTGCCATAGATGCTCAGAAGTTAACTGATTAAGCGTGTGTTGATTCATCTATTACCTGCTATTCACTATCAATCTGCGCTTGCATATCTTCGAGGGTTTCTTGGTCTGTCATCCATTCCATTTCGACCTCTTCAAGCTCAGATTTAGCACTGGCTTGCTTGCTCAGTACTTGAGTGAGTGTAGCTTTGTTTTCTGCTTGATAAAGGTCAGTATCAGAGAGTTGTTCTTCACACTGTTCTAAAGCTGAGTTGAGTTTATCCATTTTCTTTTCGAGCACAGTGATGTTTTTACGAATTGGTGCCGTGAGCTTGCGAAATTCTGCTTCTTTACGTTTTTGATCTTTTTTAGTGGCAGCCGAGTGTACCGAGGATTTAACAGTATCTTTTGATTGTGCTTTTTTGATTTCTTTTTGTTGGTCGGTTAGCCACTTGTAGTAGTCAGTCAGGTCGCCATCAAAAGGTTCAACTTGTTTGTCGTGTACAAGATAAAGATCATCGGTGGTAGCACGTAATAGGTATCTATCGTGACTGACAATAACCATTGCACCTTCAAAGGTTTGTAGCGCCATGGTTAAGGCTTGACGCATGTCTAAATCAAGGTGGTTGGTTGGCTCATCGAGTAGTAGCAAGTTTGGTTTTTGCCATACCAGTAGCGCGAGCACAAGGCGTGCTTTTTCACCACCAGAGAACGGCGCGACTTTATCTAAAGCTTTCTCACCTTTAAAGCCAAAACTACCCAGATAATCACGCAGTTGTTGCTCGGTATATTTAGGGGCAATTTGCATTAAGTGTTGCAGTGGTGTTTCTTCTGGGTGCAGTGTTTCTAACTGATGCTGGGCAAAGTAACCAATTTTAACGCCTTGGGAGTAGGTCAGTTCGCCGCTTTTTGGCGCAAGTTCACCGGAGAGTAATTTGATTAGTGTGGATTTACCCGCGCCGTTTCGCCCGAGTAGACCAATACGACTACCGGGGACTAGATTTAAACGGATCTTTTCAAGGATGAGCATGTCATCGTAACCGGCAGATACATGATCCATCATAACGATTGGATTAGGTAGCGTTGCAGGCTCACGAAACTCAAAGCTGAATGGATTATCAAACTGAGCAGGAAGTACTTGCTCCATTTTCTCCAATGCTTTAATTCGGCTCTGCGCCTGACGTGCTTTTGACGCTTTATAACGAAAACGGTCGATATAGCTTTGCATGTGCGTCATTTGCTTTTGCTGCTTTTGGAACATCGCTTGTTGCAGCATTAATTTTTGCGCACGCTGATTTTCAAACGAAGAATAGTTACCGGTGTATTCGTTTAGTGCTTCGTTCTCAATATGAATAATGCGACCAATAATTGGGTCTAAGAAGTCTCTATCATGGGAAATGAGTACTAAAGTACCTCGATAGTTTTGCAGCCAGCGTTCAAGCCACATTACCGCATCAAGATCCAAGTGGTTGGTTGGCTCATCGAGTAGTAGTAAGTCTGAACGACAAAGTAGTGCTTGCGCTAAGTTAAGGCGCATACGCCAACCACCAGAAAACTGGGTGAGGTTCCATTCCATTTGCTGCTGAGAAAAACCTAAACCATCCAGAAGTTCGGCGGCGCGTGCACGGATAGAATAGCCACCGATGGTTTCTATTTTGCCATGCAGCAGTGCCACTTTATTACCGTCATCTTCTTGTTCCGCCTTGGCTAAGTCGGCTTCTAATTGACGATATTCTCGGTCACCATCAATAACATATTCGATAGCGGCTCGCTCTAAAGCTGGTGTTTCCTGAGCAACCCAAGCCAGTTCCCAATGTTTAGGCTGTTTGAAGTCGCCTGCATCTATGCTTAATTCGCCTTTCATCAAAGCAAAAAGTGTTGATTTACCACATCCGTTTTTCCCAACAAGGCCAACCTTGTCACTAGGGTGGATAGTGGCTGATGCATCTTGTAGAAGGGGTTTACCGCCGCGCAGTAATTGAATGTTTGAAATCGTTATCATGAGAATGTAGGTACTAATCGAATATGTTGGTTCGCATATTAGGGTGAATAGGGGTAAAAGTCGATCTCTTGGCGTGATAGGATGAGGTTAACGTAACAGTTAAGGAAAGTGTCAAGGAATGACAACACTATCTGCTTACCCCTCAAATCCCCCGAAAGTGCTGGTGATTTATGCGCACCCAGAGCCTAATAGCTCTGTGGCAAACTTGCGCATGATTAACGAAATTAGCTCTTTACCTAATGTCACAGTGCATGACCTTTATGCTGAATACCCAGATTTTTTTATTGATGTCGCCATAGAGCAGCAGCGCTTGTTAGAGCATGATGTGATTGTATTTCAACATCCGATGTTTCTTTATTCATGCCCTTCATTACTCAAAGAGTGGATGGACCGAGTGCTTGATAAAGGTTTCGCGTTTGGTTCGCAATGTGCCCTTAGCGGCAAGTATTGGCGTAGTGTGATTACCACTGGTGGGCAAAAGTCGGCTTTTTCTCCTCAAGGTTATAATAAGTATCCGTTAGAGCAAATTTTACAACCATTTGAACTTACCGCAGCCCTTTGTCGAATGGAGTGGTTTGAGCCGTTGATTTTGTACTGGTCACGAGCGATCTCTGATGCCGAGCGTGATGCACATGCTTGCCAGTATCGACAGTGGTTGTCTGACCCTTTTGCTGAACTCACTCATCAAAAGGAGAATCATGATGGCTCTAACTAATGAGTTAATTGAAAGCAGTGTGCTCTTTCTTGGCGCGGCAGTTATTGCCGTCCCTTTAGCACAGCGTTTAGGGCTTGGCTCTGTCTTAGGTTATTTGCTTGCTGGTGTTGTGATTGGCCCTTGGGGTCTGTCATTAATTAGTGATGTGGACTCCATACTGCATTTTTCTGAACTTGGCGTGGTACTGCTTCTATTTTTAATTGGCTTAGAGCTTAATCCGAAAAAACTATGGGCGATGCGCATGCCTATTTTAGGGTTAGGCGGAGCTCAGGTTGTTGTTTCTACGTTATTCATTTCTATGGCCGCGTATCTGTTAGGGCAGACATGGGCCAGTAGCTTAGCCATCGGTATGGGGCTTGCTTTATCTTCTACCGCTATTGCTCTTAGGGTAATCGACGAACAAGGACTCGCAGGCTCCGAAACTGGCCAGTCTGGTTTTGCGGTTTTACTATTTCAAGATATTGCCGTGATTCCTATGCTGGCGCTGTTGCCTTTACTTGCCGGAGAAGTGACTGGAAACTGGACTGATAGTGGTATGACACTATTAGCCGTGATTGGATTACTTGTTGCAGGACATTTTTTACTGCGACCGCTATTTCGCTTTGTTTTGTCTACCGGAACCCGAGAATTATTTACCGCCGCCGCATTATTGGTGGTATTTGGTATCGCCGTCTTTATGCAGCACCTAGGTTTATCTATGGCCTTAGGTACTTTCTTGGCAGGGGTGTTGTTAGCAGAGAGTGAATATCGACATGAATTAGAAATTACCATCGAGCCTTTTAAAGGCTTATTACTGGGGCTATTTTTTATTTCGGTCGGAATGTCCGTTAATCTCGGATTGTTATTTGAAAATCCAGTGCTGATTTTGGCAACGGTAGTGGGATTGGTGGCCAGTAAAGGGCTTATCTTGTACGTATTAGCCCGTTTATTTGGCACTAAATCTAAGTCACGCAGTCGAATGGCGGCCATTTTAAGTCAGGGTGGCGAGTTTGCTTTTGTTATTTTTACCGCGGCGTTAGCTCTGGGATTATTATCTTCTTCAGTGGCCAGTTTTCTGTTGGTCGTGGTCAGTTTATCAATGGTGACTACGCCATTAATTTTGAAAGTTCAATCGTGGATTTATTCACGCAGTATCAATACACAAGATGAGTCTATTCCTCATGAGCAACTGCAAAATCGCAGTCCACGAGTAATTGTGGCCGGTTTTGGTCGATTTGGTCAGGTCGTTGGCCGTTTGATGTACGCCAATAAAATAAAAATCACCATACTAGAGAGCGATCCTAGCCAGATAAAATTGCTACGCAAATTTGGTTATAAAGTCTATTACGGCGATGTCACCAACTTAGAGTTACTGCGTTCAGCGGGTGCGGAGCAGGCAGAGGCCATTGTGTTGTGTACCGACTCTCCAGATGAAGTCATCCAAACTGTTGAGCTTTGTCAGCAGCATTTTCCAAATCTTAAAGTGTTAGCGCGCGCGCGCAGTCGAGTAGAGGCTTATCAATTGCTAAATCATGGTGTCACTAGCTATTCGAGAGAAACCTTTTTAGGTGCTTTGGATTTAGGTCGACAATTGCTGGTGGCCCTGGGAATGCATCCACATCAAGCTTCACGCGCCGAAAAGCACTTTAGTAAATTGGATAACACCATGCTTAAAGAGTTGCTTCCGCAGCATAGTGATGAAAGTGATTTAAGCTTGCGAGCAAAAGAAGCACGTAAAGAACTCGAAGAGATTTTTGGACGAGAAATAGAAAATGAACGTCAGTCCAACTACTACTGGAATAAACAAGATGAAGACTAGAAAACGATTTATTGCCGGAGCCCAATGCCCTGAGTGCAGTACTACTGATACTTTACGTTGGTGGGAATTAAATAATATAGAGTGGGTAGAATGTGTCAGTTGTGACTTTAAAGAGCAACGGACTCCAGCAGAAAAGCCAACCCAATTACAAGAACAGGAAATGATTGGGATCTTTAAACCAGAATAAAATTAAGCGCTAGCCATTACAGAGCTAAATCTGTATTATTGCGCCTCTTTTTTGAACAGTTGAATGACCAACTTTTTTGGAGTGACTATGAAAATCGACAATAACTCAGTAGTAAGCCTAGCGTATCAAGTAAAGCTTGAAGAAGGCGTAGTTGTTGATCAAGCGAGTATTGATGCACCATTGGATTATCTTCACGGACACGACAACCTAGTAGTTGGTTTAGAAAAAGCACTTTCTGGCCGCTCTGTAGGCGATAAGTTCAGCGTAACTGTCGGTCCTGAAGAAGCTTACGGTGAGCATAGCGATACTATGGTTCAACGTGTTCCTGCGAACGTTTTCCAAGGCGTTGAGCAAATTGAAGTTGGCATGCGTTTCCTTGCTGAGACAGATCAAGGTCAAATCCCAGTAGAAATCACTGAAGTTGATGGTGATGAAGTTGTTGTTGATGGCAACCACATGCTTGCTGGCCAAACTCTAAGCTTTGAAGTTGAAGTTGTCGCTGTTCGCGCTGCAACTGAAGACGAAATTAAGCAAGGCCACATTCATAAAGAAGATGCTCATAGTCACGATGATGATCATGAGTGTTGTGGTGGTAAAGGCGATTGTGGCAACGGTGATGATTGCTGCTCAAGCCACTAAGAATACCTAATTAATAAAGCCTCCCTTGTGGAGGCTTTTTTGTTTTAACCAACTAGGCTGATCAGAGAATTGCTACGATTGGTATAAAATAGGCTGTGATTATTTTACCTAGCAACACTAATTAATAGTGTGGTGGTGGTGTCTCTTCAGTAGGGTCCGCTAAATTAGAGCCATCGATATTTTTTACCTTACCGACAACATATTTCATTTGATGCTGCATTTTAGAAATAAGCAGTTGCTGCTGACTTAGAGCGTCATTTAACTCATCGATAGTTTGTTCTTGAAATGCCGCTTTACATTCAAGATCATCAATTTTTTGATTGAGTTGCTTAATTAAGTTAGAAATCTCTGACGTACTTGACATTAAACTGAGCCTATTGAGTCGATAACGGTGTGCAGTTTACCTTAGATTACCTTGTTCTTCATCTCCTATCCCTTTGCTACCATTATTGTGTTTTATTACTAAAATGAACCAATATTACTTTTATCTATAGGATGTTTAGGGAACTAATAGAAATAAAGGGGTCTAAAAGCCTACCGCGCACATTTTTACGTAGAAATGACAATTAATAGTTGTCGTGAAGTAATTATAAATCGTACATTGAACTGTAATTTGTTAATTTTAATAAGGTTAACAACAATAATCTGCACCTATGAGTGCTTATAGCAAATGGCTAGGCCATGATTTGGAGAATTAAATGAAATCAATGCTAAAATTTTCTCTGCTTGCAGCAACTGTTGCCCTAGCAGTTGGTTGTCAAAAAGAAGAAGCACCAAAGGCAGATACAGCAGCTCCAGCGGAAACAGCCGCTGCGGCAGATGCAAACGCAATGCAATTTAAATCTGATGATGATAAAGCGGCATACGCAATCGGTGTTTCATTTGCAACTTACCTGAAGTCTAGCGTAGAGAAACCAAAAGAAATTGGTATTGAACTCAAAGATGAGATGGTACTTAAAGGCATTACTGATGCATTCGGTGGTAACGCTGGTCTTAACGAAGATGAGATTCGTCAAACTCTTGAAGGCCTAGATGCTCGAGTTAGCAAAAAAATGGCTGACCAAGCCGCTGAGAAATCAGCTGCAGCATTAAAAGCGGGTAAAGACTTCCGTACAGAATTTGCTAAACAAGACGGCGTGATGAAAACTGACTCTGGTATTCTTTACCAAGTTGAGACTAAAGGCGACGGCGCAACTCCTAAAGCAACTGACGTAGTTAAAGTTAACTATGTAGGTACGTTAACAGACGGTACTAAGTTCGATAGCTCTATCGATCGTGGCGAACCTGCAACGTTCCCTCTAAACCGTGTTATCCCAGGTTGGACAGAAGGTGTTCAACTTATGAAAGTGGGTTCTAAGTACAAGTTTGTAATTCCACCTGAGCTTGCTTACGGCGACCAAGAGTCTCCTTCAATCCCAGCTAACTCAACTTTAGTCTTTGAAGTTGAGCTTTTAAGCATTGAAGCACCTGCTGAGCAACCCGTTAAAAAGTAATATGAAACACTTATAAAACCGAGGCTTGCCTCGGTTTTTTTTTGTTTTGTTTATGATTTGGATCAGAATATTGGGGCGTTAATTAAGCCAACACTCTCTTTTTTCAAATAATCTGATAAACTTTAATCTAATATTTGAATTGAAACTGGATAAGCTAGTGAATACAGAAACTGTGAACACAGAATCACTTTTAGAGTTAGATTCTGTTGATATCAAACCTTTTACTGAGCATGACAAGATTATTCTTCGTTCGTATGAGGCTGTGGTTGATGGTATTGCTAGCTTAATTGGACAATTTTGTGAGATTGTTCTGCATTCGTTAGAAGATCTTAATACCTCTGCCATTCGTATTGCCAATGGTGAAAATACCGGCCGTAAAGTGGGCTCTCCTATCACTGTTTTGGCATTGAAAATGCTAAAAGACATTGAAGGCTCAGAAAGAAACTTCTCTCGCTCTTACTTTACTCGTGCAAAGGGTGGGGTGCTTATGAAGTCGATTACGGTTGCGATTCGCAATGGTGATAATCGTGTTATCGGTTTGCTGTGTCTTAACGTCAACCTTGATGCGCCTTTCTCTCAAGTTCTGACTTCATTTATGCCAACAGAAGAAGCGCAAGCGGCAGCTTCATCGGTTAACTTTGCTAGTGATGTTGAAGAGCTAGTCGATCAAACGGTTGAACGCACAATTGATGAAGTTAATGCTGATAAGCTAGTTTCAAATAACACTAAAAACCGTCAGATCGTGATGGAGTTATTCGACAAAGGCATCTTTGATATTAAAGATGCGATTAACCGTGTAGCCGATCGCTTAAATATCTCAAAACATACCGTGTACCTTTATATTCGTCAGCGTAAAACTGAGGACGAATAAGTTGAGCTTAAGCTATACCTTAGTGGTCAGCGGTGAGGTCTATGGTGAGCAATCAAGTTTAAATGCTTACCAGTTTGCCCAAGCGTTGATTAAGAAAGGTCATCGTTTAGTCAGTGTGTTTTTTTATCAGCAAGGTGTGACTAACGGTAATACCCTGACGGTGCCTGCCAACGATGAATTTGATTTAGTCTCTGCATGGCAACAACTTAGCCTAGAGCATGGTGTGTTATTACAGACCTGTGTTGCGGCCGCTTTACGTCGAGGTATTGTTGGTGAAGAAGAAGCCGGTCAACATCAACTTCCTCAGTCAAATTTAGCGAAAGGCTTTGAACAATCAGGTTTGGGCAGTTTGGCTGAATCTTTGCTTACTCAAGATAGAGTGGTGCAGTTTTGAAGAAGATCGCTTTTATCTTTAGCCATAGTCCGCATGCGACATCCCATGGCCGTGAAGGGTTAGATGCGGTACTTGCGACCTCCGCTTACAGTGAAAACTTAGCATTGTATTTTGTGGGAAAAGGCGTGAGTCAGTTACTCAAAAATCAACATCCACAATCTATTCTTAGTCGAGACTATATTTCGGCCTTTGGTCTGCTTGAACTCTATGATGTAGAAGAAGTGTTTGTTTGTGCGACAAGTTTGTATGAACTTGGCTTTACCGAGCAAGATTTAATATTAGAAGCAACGGTTCTAGAGCATGCTGATATTGCACAGAATATTGCAAGCTGCGATGTCGTACTAAGGTTTTAATTATGCTGCATATAGTGACTCAATTACATTTAATAGAAGATGCTGCTCGATACGCACTTGATAAAGATTGCCTTTTATTAGTTGAAGAAGCCGTTTATGCGGTTAATCCACAACATAAAGCACACAAACTGTTGCCAAAAGAGGTGACTATTAAAGTACTTAGTGCTGATCTTATCGCAAGAGGGCTTGAGTCAGCTTGTGCTAAAAATATTGATAGTGTCGATTTTTCTGGTTTTGTTGACCTTACTGCGGAACATAGTAAGTCTCTTACTTGGTAACTAGACACTTTTATAGCCTGTGACAATCCCCAAACCTTCATGATTTAGCACACTTAGCCCTAGTGGTTAAAAAAGATCCGTATATTTCTTGACACCCCCCCCGTCCCCGAATAGAATTTCGCGTCCCTAATTGCACTAGTGTGATAGGGCTTAGATTTTTCACAAAGCTTATTTTCAGTAATCAGGAGCTAGTTAATGGCAACTATTAACCAGTTGGTACGTAAGCCACGTGCAAAGCAAGTTGTTAAAAGCAACGTGCCTGCACTAGAAGCGTGCCCACAAAAACGTGGTGTATGTACTCGTGTTTACACTACTACACCTAAAAAACCTAACTCAGCACTTCGTAAGGTTTGCCGTGTTCGTCTAACGAACGGCTTTGAAGTGACTTCGTACATCGGCGGTGAAGGTCACAACCTTCAAGAGCACAGTGTTGTTCTTATCCGTGGCGGTCGTGTTAAAGACCTTCCTGGTGTACGTTACCACACTGTACGTGGCGCACTTGACTGTGCTGGCGTAAATGACCGTAAGAAAGGTCGTTCTAAATACGGTGTGAAACGTCCTAAGTCTTAATGTTTCCTTTCTTTTAAAGAAAGGCGTTAAGTAAGGCCAAACACTCAATTTCATATTTTTAATTTTGAAGAAACTGAAAAGTTTTGGATAACCTGAAGAAGACAATGGAGAATTCCTATGCCACGTCGTCGCGTTATTGGTCAGCGTAAGATCCTTCCAGATCCTAAGTTCAAATCTGAACTGCTGGCAAAATTCGTTAACATCCTTATGGTTGACGGAAAAAAATCTACTGCAGAGAAGATTGTTTACACTGCACTAGAAACTATGGCTGAGAAGTCTGGTAAAGACCACTTAGCTGTATTTGAAGAAGCTCTTGAAAATGTTCGCCCAGCGGTAGAAGTTAAATCTCGCCGTGTAGGTGGTTCAACTTACCAAGTACCTGTAGAAGTACGTCCGGTTCGCCGTAACGCACTTGCTATGCGTTGGGTAGTTGAAGCTGCGCGCAAGCGTGGTGAAAAATCTATGGCTCAACGCCTAGCTGCTGAAATGCTAGACGCGTCTGAGAACAAAGGTACTGCGGTTAAGAAACGTGAAGACGTTCACCGCATGGCTGACGCTAACAAAGCGTTCGCACACTACCGCTGGTAATCCCTCGGTAATACCTTTAGTGCAGCGAGCCTTGCTCGCTGCATTTCTCTATTTTTCAGAAAGGAAAAATAGGGTCTATTCATATTTTAAAATCCCATTTTTAAAACATTAATAGTCCCTAATAAGAGGATAGAATCGTGGCTCGTAAAACTCCTATTGAGCGCTACCGTAATATTGGTATCGTAGCTCACGTAGATGCAGGTAAAACAACCACAAGTGAGCGTATTCTATTCTATACCGGTCTCTCTCATAAAATTGGTGAGGTTCATGACGGCGCAGCTATCATGGATTGGATGGAGCAAGAGCAAGAGCGTGGTATTACTATCACATCTGCGGCTACCACCACCTTTTGGCGCGGTATGGAAGCTCAATTCCAAGATCATCGCATCAACATCATTGATACCCCTGGACACGTAGATTTTACTATCGAAGTAGAGCGTTCATTGCGCGTACTTGATGGTGCAGTTGTTGTATTCTGTGGTGCGTCTGGTGTTGAACCACAATCTGAAACCGTTTGGCGTCAAGCTGATAAATACGGTGTTCCTCGTTTAGTGTTCGTTAATAAAATGGACCGTACGGGTGCAGATTTTCTGCGTGTAGTTGACCAAATCGAAGAGCGCCTTGGTGCGACTCCAGTGCCGATTCAATTGAATATTGGCGCTGAAGATGAGTTTGCTGGCGTAGTTGATCTTATCAAGATGAAGCGCATCAGCTGGAATGAAGCTGATCAAGGTATGTCTTTTAGTTATGAAGATGTGCCTGCTGATATGCTTGAAAGTGCAGAAGAGTGGCGAGTTAACTTGGTTGAAGCTGCGGCTGAAGCTAACGAAGAGTTAATGGACAAGTATCTTGAAGAGGGTGAATTAAGCGAAGCGGAGATCAAACAAGGTCTGCGTATTCGAACCCTTAACAATGAAATTGTATTAGCAACTTGTGGTAGTGCCTTTAAAAACAAAGGTGTTCAAGCTGTACTTGATGCTGTTGTTGATTTCTTACCATCACCAATTGACGTACCTGCGATCAAAGGTGTGGATGAGAATGAAAACGAAGTTGAGCGTCATGCAGATGATAAAGAACCGTTTGCCGCACTCGCATTTAAGATTGCAACTGACCCATTTGTCGGTACTCTGAGCTTTATTCGTGTTTACTCTGGTGTTGTAAAAACAGCAGAGACAGTTTACAACTCAGTAAAACAGAAAAAAGAACGTCTTGGACGTATAATGCAAATGCATTCGAACAAGCGTGAAGAAGTGAAAGAAGTGCATGCAGGTGATATTGCCGCGATTATTGGTCTTAAAGACGTAACCACGGGCGATACTCTATGTGATCAGAACCATAAAGTGATTCTGGAACGTATGGAATTCCCTGATCCTGTAATCCAAATTGTGGTAGAACCACGTTCTCAAGCAGACCAAGACAAAATGGCCATTGCTTTAGAGAAGTTGGCTGCAGAAGATCCTTCTTTCCACGTAGAAATGGACGACGAAACGGGACAAACACTGATCTCTGGTATGGGTGAGCTTCACCTAGACATTATCGTTGACCGTATGAAACGTGAATTCAGCGTTGGTTGTAACGTAGGTAACCCACAAGTGGCTTACCGTGAAGCAATTCGTGGCACAACTAAAGTTGAAGGTAAATTTATTCGTCAAGGCGAGCGTAATCAATATGGTCACGTTTGGCTGAAACTTGAGCCATCAGAGCCGGGCGAAGGTTTTGTTTTTGAGAATGAAATTGTGGGTGGTGTTGTTCCTAGCGAATACATCAGTTCAGTATCGAAAGGTATTGAAGAGCAAATGATCAATGGTGTGCTTGCTGGCTATCCTATGCAGGATGTCAAAGCAACTTTGATTGATGGTTCTTACCATGATGTCGACTCAAGTGAGATAGCGTTTAGAATCGCTGCCTCAATGGCGTTTAGGGAAGGTGCACTTAATGCACAACCAATTCTCCTTGAACCAATGATGAAAGTTGAAGTGACCACCCCAGAAGATTGGATGGGTAGTGTAGTAGGGGACTTAAACCGTCGCCGAGGCATTATAGAAGGCATGGAAGATGGTACTGCTGGACTGAAAGTAATTCGTGCACAAGTACCACTATCTGTCATGTTTGGCTACTCAACAGACTTGCGTTCAGCGACACAAGGCCGTGCTTCTTACTCTATGGAGTTTAGTGAGTACGCTGAAGTGCCGAAGAATGTGGCTGATGCTATTATTGCCGAGCGTGGTTAATAATTTGGCGCAATCTAGAACTGATGAAATTTTCAGATCAGCGCGCCTAAATATTGCGCTAAAGGCGTTTGATGCTTAAAATAGCAAATTCTGGCGCGCCTCGACTATTTTCAGTCGTGGCGAATCATAACTAGGAAGGAACACGATCGTGTCTAAAGAAAAATTTGAACGTACGAAACCGCACGTTAACGTTGGTACTATCGGCCACGTTGACCATGGTAAAACAACTCTAACTGCTGCTATCTGTACTACTTTGTCAAAAGTATACGGTGGTGAAGCTAAAGATTTCGCATCTATCGATAACGCTCCTGAAGAGCGTGAGCGCGGTATCACAATCGCTACTTCTCACGTAGAGTACGATACTCCTGAACGTCACTACGCACACGTAGATTGTCCTGGACACGCCGATTATGTTAAAAACATGATCACTGGTGCTGCTCAAATGGACGGCGGTATCCTAGTTGTTGCTGCTACAGATGGCCCTATGCCACAAACACGTGAGCACATCCTACTTGGTCGTCAGGTTGGTATTC
>NZ_LZFW01000034.1 GCF_001676025.1 Vibrio sp. UCD-FRSSP16_30 | reverse complement strand
CAGAGGATAAGCTTTTCGCCTGCTTTTCGATCCCATAGAGTTTGGCGATATAGTTCAACGCTTTTTCAGGTTTACCTGCTTTCTTTGACGGCGATGCTTTTTGAGCATCGGTAAATTTACGACGAGCATGAGCCATGCAAGCCGCTTGAGTCACACCTTCTAACGTGTCGTAAGCACTGTACCCATCCGACAGTAAATAACCAGAGTAACCCGTTAGGAATTCACGTACGCAAGCACCCGCTCGACTTGGCTGGTAATCATAGACAACAACGGGATTTTGAGTGAACTCACCGCTACGGTAAACCCACATATAAGATTTAGATTGTGCCTTTTTATCTTCTTCTCGAAGTACCTGCACCGTGGTTTCATCAGCGCAGATAAGCGTCTCCTTAAGAAGTGTTGATTTCATGTAGTCGATAATCACTTGAACTTTATCGCCTAATTGCACACACCAGTTAGACAGCGTCGCACGACTTATATCGATGCCTGAACGATTCAATATATCGACTTGGCGATACAGTGGTAAAGCATCCACATATTTGGCGGTCACGACTGCTGCGAAGGCGTCCGCACTGCCCAAGCTTTTGGGGATCATACTCGCGGGTTTCGGGGCTGTGATGATTTTTGACTTAGTCTGTGTTTTTTCACATTGGCGACAAGTGTACTTGGTTCGCTCATGCCGAATAACACTGACCTTCTGAGGGATGATTTTCAACTCTTCGGAGGTTTCGACACCACATTCGTGTAAAGGCTCATCACAGCATTCGCAATACGGTGCATTAAGCTCATGCTTATGAGTTTCACGTTCGAGTTCGCTTGGTAAAGGTTTTCGCCCCGTTTTTTTCTTCTCATCATCGGACTTAGGGGTTGCATTTTGTTGCTCTGCCTCGTTAAAGCTACCTTTCGGTGTTTTTTCACTTTGTGTTGAGAAGCGCTTAGACTTACTGAGATTTAATTGCTCAACCAAGAGCTGAACTTTGGTTTCGAGTTCGGCTATTTCTTCCTGTTGTGTTTGAACCTTCAGATCTGCTTCAAGCTTCTCTTTTTGAAGTTGCATCAGCATAGCTTTCAGTTGTTCTACGTCATCAGGAAGGTCAGTCATTACAGGGCTCAGTCGATTTTGATACCTTAAGTGTGACAGTGAAAAAGGATCGTTCAAGCCCTATTTTCAGATCAACATCAGCGATCACACTTCTAAATGATTGAGTGGGCGATGAGCACGAGGGTGATTTAAATCTAGGCCAGATAGCAACCACTGAAGCTGTTGTTTACTGATATGTATCGCATTATCGGGTTGGGGCTCTGGCCATTTAAATCGACCTTTTTCTAATCGTCGATAGTAAAGCCAGAAGCCATTGGTATCCCAAAATAATATTTTGAGTTTATCCCGCCCGCGATTACAGAAGATAAACCACGCTTCACCAAACGGGTCCATTTCAAGTGTTTCGGCAACAATCAGTGATAATCCATCGATAGACTTTCTCAGGTCAGTCACTCCTGTGACGAGATAAACCTTTCCTGATGGCATCATTGCAATGCGTCAATCCAATGCTTAATTTGTGATGCGCTAAGGTTTGTAGGTAATTCAGCACGAATGCCGTTATGCAGTGTGAGCACCACCACACTTGCGGTGTAGCCGACATTATTTTCGGTCACCACTATTGGTTGAACTTGAATTTGTTCTTCTAGTTTATTGAGTTTTTTAAACCAATAATGAAAGGTTTGGTAGTTAATGCCATTATCGAGGCAAAACTGTTTAATCGTCGAGTTGCTGTTTAGTTGCTGCTCAAGTATCTGAGCCCAGTGATGACGTTTTTGTTCTTGATTCATAATATCTCCTTTAAAAAAGATACTATGACGAAGCTAGATTTCTATTGATAGGTGGGTTTCGTTAACCGCTTAC
>NZ_LZFW01000033.1 GCF_001676025.1 Vibrio sp. UCD-FRSSP16_30 | reverse complement strand
CCATGCATCTCGTAGATGAACAAACTCGACATTTTTACTCGTTTAAAATCATGGCATCTAGTCAGGAAGAGAAGATGTTTAACTTCATAATTGGTGTTCCAAATTTGGTTTTACAGATAAAATGGTGGAATACCCTCTGCATTACAGGGAGAAAGGAAGCACAGCTCGTGATGCTGGTAGGGACAATTAAGTGTTTAAACTTTCGCAGTCTGCTCTAGAATTTTATCTTGTGTTCTCTTTTGGCAGATTTACAGATAATTCCAAGTAGATAATTTGTTGATAGACTACTTGCAGATTTACAGATGATTCCAATTAAGCGGGCCTTTGTTTTTTTCTTGGCATCCTAAGTCATGCTATTGTGATCTTTAAAATAAAGAAATGCAAAATTCACGTACTTGACTTTAGAGAGTTGTTATTGAAAGAACACAATACACCATTTGATCCCTGTTTCCTATCCTATCTAGTGGAAAAAGCTTTTGCTGTTATTTGTTACTATTTTCCTTGTGTTATAAAGTTACTGCTATTTTTCTACCTTAGTTTTGGATGTCAGCCCCACTTTGGAATTCACGAGCTTCATGCTTTTTTTAACCATCATGCATGTCTTCCAGTAAAATTGCTACTATTAGAGTACATGAGTATTTCTAGATTTTCACCTCTGTTGCAATATATGTCAATGTAATTATAAATTGATCATGTGTCAGTACCGGTGCTACTATTCAGCAGTTACGGTAGTTTTTCCCYTCAAAAGATTCCATGCATGTACAAAATATGCGTTTTTGTGAATTCCAGTACTCGTACCCGTGTTGTGTTTTTTCACCCGAGATTGATAGTGATTTATGTATTTGGGCAGCATGTGCACCCGTATATTACCTGGCTAAAAGAACTTGTACRTAATTCTTAAAGCAATGAAATATGAAGAAATCTTGTGGGTTTTACTATAATGTACTMTAGCAGTAGTGTATAAGAGGAAGCCTTTTGATGTATGTATTAAATTGGTAGAATATAAAATATTTGATATGTAACTTGTAATGATGCTTAACCTGCACTGACATGGTGGTATGATATTGAACTTAAGCTACAAGAATTTCTAAGAGCTACAGAGAATAATTTCTTTTTAAACTGAAAGCCCTGTATCAAGCTTCCATACCTCAAATTATGAGAACCTAAGTATCGGTAATATTTATTTGTTTTATAAAAGATGTAGAGGGTCAGGCAAGCAGAAAAGTGTCGCTGCAGCGATATCTTGAAAAGCGAAAGGACAGGTATCTGCAGTACTAAACTGTCATCTGTTTATTGACATCAATTACATCCCTCGTGTTACCACTTTTTTAGTTTTAAGGAATGCCCGCTGAATTATTTTATTACTCTGCCTTTTTAGGGGAAGATCGAAGGGCAAGAAACTGACTGGCATAACTTCATCTAACTTTGAGATGTATTTGAACCTTCCAGTGAAGCTCCATGCCTCAAATGGGAATTCAAGTCGTAGTAGCACTGACTCTCCACCACAGCCTAGACTGCCTCTAGTTTCCAGTGGCTCAGCTGAAAACCAGCCAAAAGTTACCCTTCCCATTGATTTGAATGATAAAGGTCTGTTGCAATCTTTYCTTCAACTGTTAATGTAACTAAATAATAACGTTCATTTTTTGCTAACAAGAAAGAGACAATAAATCTCTCAAAAGTATATTAATTAGAGGATCTTCGTAAATAATAAATAAATCAGTTGTCCTGCTTGCTGTATTGATATCTATCGGTTAGGGATACTTATAGTGTATCTATACCTCTATATAAAAGACAATACAAGATTTTGATATGACTTTATTTTCTTCCAATTTTTTTACCCTTTTTAGCATATACTATCTCCGGTTACCGTTATAAGCAAAAAACAACTTTTTAGGTTAATTGAATAATTGATGCATCTTGTCTTTATTATTGACCGGATACATAAGTTATTCAACGAAT
>NZ_LZFW01000032.1 GCF_001676025.1 Vibrio sp. UCD-FRSSP16_30 | reverse complement strand
CAAGCAGAAAGATTGGTACGCAACAGGAAAGGAATATTTATCCATGACCTCTATCTTTCTTCTATAAATACCTCTAGCAATTGGTGGTTTACCCTAAGACAAATTTGTGTATAGAAGTGTGAGAACTGAGAACCACATATGGCCGGTAGCAGTAGGAATCCACTGGCTGTAGGGCGTGTAATAGGGGATGTGATAGACTCCTTTGAAAGTTCCATTCCTCTCCGAGTGACCTATGGTAATAAAGATGTGAATAATGGTTGTGAGCTCAAACCTTCTCAAATTGGCAATCAACCCAGAGTGAGTGTTGGTGGAAACGATCTCAGAAACCTCTACACCCTAGTAATTTACATTATATAGTCTTATTTCTTTGTTGTTTTTGAAATACATTTTTATATTTAACACAAGTCTATAGTTAGCCTATTATCATAATGTAGTTTCTAATTTCTTGCTCTATTTTTATAGGTTATGGTGGATCCTGATTCACCTAGCCCAAGTAACCCCACTTTTAAGGAGTACCTCCACTGGTGAGTAAATCAATTACATGCCTTATGCTGCTTATGATTTACCTAAGACTTTTGTTAAATAATATATAGCTAACACTCTTCTCTCAATAAACTTTAGGTTGGTGACTGATATTCCAGGAACCACTGAAGTCACTTTCGGTATGGATATTTTATACATGAATCTGTTACTTGTTAGGTCAAATAATATAACAAGAACTCAATGGGCAACTATTMTTTCATTTGTGACTTTTTACAAATAAAGTTAGAGGGTATCTGAAGCATTTGAGTAATCACATTACTCTTGAGTGTGTTTGGATGAGATACTTAGAAATTTTAGAGAAACTAGAATTTTARGAATTCAAATACTTCAATTGAATTCTCTTCATTTCTAATTTTTCTTGCTTGGATAGAATAATATGATTCTCCAGTCTTAAACTTGGATTATTTTTATGAAATTTCAGAAAAGTTGAGGGATTAACTTCAAAATATGAAAAAAGGACTAATTTACAATTTTTAAAAATTATAGGGACCAATTTGCAGTTTTTGAAAATTTAAAGGGACCAATTTGTATTTTTTAAAAATATAGGGACCAAATTTCAAAATTTTAATAATATATAGGGACTCATGTAATTTTTTTTAAAATATAGGAACCAATTTGCATAATTTGAAAGTGTTAAAAAGATCAATTTGAAATTTACATTGTATAGACTATTAGAGTAATGAAGAAATTTTAATTTTTTTGGTTTTTAGCTGTTATTTGAAATTTCAAAAATTTAACTTTGAATTGAAGTTGAGTTTAACATAATCACCACATGCCAATATGATTTTGGTAAAAACCAATGCATTAGAACTTCAAAAAAAACACYGTGTTGCCATAGTTTTGTCAAATTCAGAGTCAATCCAAACATCTAAGAAATGMAAAATAAATCCATTGTAGCATATTCATTTATTGTTTATGTGAATAACAAATTAAGAACAACACTAGAATTATTTTCATAATTTTACTTATTAAAGAGAAAGACTACATGGTTATGCCTATTGGTAGAATTGTTCATTTGCAAAGTTACATTTTCCACCCTAGTTAATTTTGAGTTTGATTGATTTGCACATAGGTAATGAGGTTGTAAATTATGAAAGGCCACGACCCACTTCGGGGATCCATCGTTTCGTGTTTGTCCTATTTCATCAACAATGTAGACAAAGGGTTTATGCTCCAGGATGGCGACAAAATTTCAACACAAGAGAATTTGCTGAACTCTACAATCTTGGATCACCTGTTGCTGCTGTCTTCTTCAATTGTCAAWGGGAGAGTGGCTCTGGCGGAAGAACCTTTAGATAATTATTATATTAACTATATGAAATTAAAATTAAAGTGGAAGCTTAGGGCTGGTTTGGTATCAYAATGTATCAYCATGAGTCAAGACATTGTAATAKCAAACATATRCGTAGTTAAGTTAGTTAGTAGTTAAATACTGCAACACCCAAATAAAAGTTAATTATATTTACATATACACATTATACACTCACACACGCCAAATTAATACACAATTGT
>NZ_LZFW01000031.1 GCF_001676025.1 Vibrio sp. UCD-FRSSP16_30 | reverse complement strand
TGCGTATTCCGGTGATTGCGATCAGCTGTTTCGGTTTATTCCGATCACCAGATCCTGCCGTTTTTCTCTCTTCTTATTTTTACTCTAAGTGATCGGATTGCGCCAGTTTTCTCATTGATTCACCTCCCAGTTCTATTCGATGACTATTGTGTACGAGCCGATCCATTAGCGCGTCTGCAACGGTAGCGTTACCGATCATGTTGTACCACTCCTTTACGGGTAATTGGCTGATGACGATTGTGCTGCTGTTTTGATAACGATCTTCAAGCACTTCTAGTAAGTGACCCGCATGCTCTTGAGTGAGCTTTTCCATTCCCCAGTCGTCGAGGATCAGTAACGCTTTCTTAGCTAGCGATTGCAGTTGCTTTTGATAGCTACCATCCATACGACCCGCGGTCAGGTCGTCAAGCAAGCGTGTTAATCGGTAGTACCTAACCGTTTGTTGTTGGTCACAGGCGCTGGTTGCCAGTGCGCAGGCAAGATACGTTTTTCCTGCGCCTGTTGGGCCTGTAACCAATATGTTCTGGTGCTTGTATAGATAACTGCCCGTCAGAAGTTCGCTCATCTGTTTACGATTGAGGTTTCGTCCCTCCTTATAGATGAGTTGGCTCGGCTGCGCATCTACTCTCAGCTTGGCTTGTCGTTTTAAGCGTTGGATTTTGGTCTGGTTACGATTCAGGATTTCACTGTCCAGAAGCAGGCTTAGCCGTTCCTCGAAGTCCAGTTCTGCGTAGGTGGTCAGTTGCTCTTGCTGCTGCTCTAATGCTTTCGCTGCATGACTCAAGCGTAGGGTTTTAAGTTGGTCGTTCAGTGCATTCATATCCTTTCTCCTAATGATAACTGTTAGGGCCACGAACATTGCTATGAACAAGGTTCGGCGTGTTCGTGCTGTCTTTGCTCAGCTGTCCTTCACGATTGTTTTTCAGCAAATTGCTGATGAAGGTGTAATTGGATTTTGTCAGCATTAGCGCATCTTTACAGGCTTGCTCTAGGCGCGACTCACCATAGGTTTTACTGAGGCTGAGCAAGCCAAGACAGGAACGATAAGACTGCTCTGGATGAGGCTTGGAGTTCAGCATCTTATTGACGATTTCTCGTGTGGCTGGGCCGATATTGGCTCCCCAGCTAAGCAAGCGCCCTGGCGACCACTTTTGATGTTGATGGTTGCTTGGCATGTGCTCTGGTTGGGTGCTGTTTCCTCGCTCTCTTTGGCTACGTGGATGCTGGGCGACCAAGTTACCTTGATGGTAGATCTGTACCAAGCGATTGGAGGCTTCCAACTCAACGTGGTGACCAACAAGTTGATGAGGAACTGAGTAGTAATGACGGCGATATTCGATGTGATAGTCAGGGCCAACTTTGGCTCGCTTAGTTTCGGTATACAGGTAACGCTGCTTAGGCAATGGCTTTAATGCAGGTTTGTCGAGTTTATCGAACAACGTTTGGCGACTAGCGCCATACTGTTTCATCTGACGCTGATTTAACTCATTCATGAGTTCACGGATGGCGAGATTCAACTCTTTAAAGGTATGGAAGGTTTGGTGTCGTAGCCGCATCATGATCCAGCGTTCCACTAGAAGCACGGCATTCTCTGCCTTGGCTTTGTCTTTCGGTTTGTAGGGGCGAGCTGGCATCACAGCGGTTTGATAGTGATTCGCCAGTTTTTGATAGCTGTCGTTCAGTCTCGGCTCATAACGATTGGCTTTGGTGACTGCGCTGCGTAGGTTATCGGGAACTAAGAGTTGTGGTACGCCACCGAAGTGTTCGAACGCATTCGCATGCGCCTCTAACCAGTAGGGCTTCCCTTGGCTGGGGAAGGCTTCAACATAAGTGTAATTGGACGCGCCTAAAGTCGCGACGAACACCTCCGCTTCGCGCACTTCGCCAGTGTCAGGGTTGACCACCTGAAGCCGAGGTCCACAGTAATCGATAAACAGTTTATCACCTGCAACATGAAGTTGGCGCATGCTGCGTTTTTGGGTTTTGAACCAACGAGTGAAGTGCTCGCAGAACTGAGTGTAAGCGTAAGCTTGTTCTTGATGTTGCTCGTGATACTCCTGCCAGAGCAGCATCTTTGTCATGCCTTTACGTCTGAGTTCGACTGCGTACTGAGTGAAGTCTGGCATGACTTTATCTCGACAGGGCTTCTTACCGTGATACAGCACCTGAGTGAGATCTGCATCGCTACAACTGTCGGGTAAAGGCCAACCAAGTTGGCTTTGTTTAAAGCGAGTAAGGAGTTCCGATATGGTGGATGGGCCGAGTTTAAGGCAAGAAGCGATACTACGATTTGAGAGACCGCAGTCGTATTTAAGGCGTAATACCTCTTTGATTTTATTCATTGGAGTTCTCTTTTTGGCCATTATCGCTTCCTTTCCTTCTTGTTTTAGAAGTAAAGGATAGCGAGCTATTGATTTAAAAGAGAAAAAGGAAGGATTTCGGCCATTACGATCGCAGTTTTCGCTATTCCGATCATCGATTTCGGAGTTAGGTTAAAAGTGATCTGATAATCGCGGAATCAGCGATCGGTTTAAACCGAAATGGGTGATCGGATAATCCCGAAATGGGTGATCGGAATGCTCCGAAATATGCA
>NZ_LZFW01000030.1 GCF_001676025.1 Vibrio sp. UCD-FRSSP16_30 | reverse complement strand
CGTATTTAAGGCGTAATACCTCTTTGATTTTATTCATTGGAGTTCTCTTTTTGGCCATTATCGCTTCCTTTCCTTCTTGTTTTAGAAGTAAAGGATAGCGAGCTATTGATTTAAAAGAGAAAAAGGAAGGATTTCGGCCA
Source organism: Vibrio sp. UCD-FRSSP16_30 (assembly GCF_001676025.1). GTDB lineage: Bacteria > Pseudomonadota > Gammaproteobacteria > Enterobacterales > Vibrionaceae > Vibrio. The sequence continues at coordinate 2,696 of NZ_LZFW01000030.1, read as the reverse complement.
TTACGATCGCAGTTTTCGCTATTCCGATCATCGATTTCGGAGTTAGGTTAAAAGTGATCTGATAATCGCGGAATCAGCGATCGGTTTAAACCGAAATGGGTGATCGGATAATCCCGAAATGGGTGATCGGAATGCTCCGAAATATGCACTAGCTACCTTTCTTGTACATTTCCTTCCTAATGATTGATAGTGTGAGCAAGGTACTCATCAGAAACTAGGGGGTTAAATGAACTAGGCCACTTAGTATCAAACTCACAAAGAACCCTGAATTGACTAGGGGCATCATGGTTGATCTTAATAACCCTGAGTGAGTGAGAATCTAGCTCAGGGTTTTCAAGTAGAGCACGAATATCACAGTTAAAGTATTTTGGACAATATCCGATAGCTTTATTATCTTTTGTGGAGACAAGAACAGCTTTACAATCGTAGGGGTTACTATTTTCATAAACTAGCCTTAACTCTTCACCCACTTCAAGCTGACTTACTCTTTTTGTACTTTGAGCGTCTAAATGTCTAACACCGCTGATGAAAAATCGAATTTTATATTGACCAGTTTCAGTAACTTCCGGTTCTGAAATAATCCGGAAATCATCAGTTTTTCTAGCACCGCCAGAGATGCCTAGCAGGTCAAGTTCATCATACCCAGTCAGGTTAATATCAGACCACTTGAGCATTTTTTTAAATTCAGGCCTATTTGTAGGAATCAAGCGGTTTGTAAAAAATGAAAATAATGATGAGGAATGATATACCTTTGATAGGTTTTCCATTCGAGGGAAAGCTATAAAATTCTCGTGATTTGCTCCTTTGGTGTAATTGAGGCGATACCCAGCTTCGAAGCGTGTAAGCTTTGCCACAGGATGCCACATACCATCCTGATTATCTTTCCAAATGACAAAAACACTTTTCATAAAGTAGTTTCCTTATCCTCTTATTTTTTTTGTTCATCAAACATTTCTTTGTACTGCAATATACGCGCTTGGTTGGCAATTAGTATGCTTTTGCAAAATGTTTTTTCTGTTAATCCCATCAATTCTTCTGGAACTTTATCTACAATCAGGCTGATTGTCATAAATTCAAGGGTTTCTAACCTTTCGAGCCACTCTTTGGTCGCCTTTTTTCTAAAGTATCCAATCATTAAAAAAGCTTCTAGCGTTTTTAGTCTTTTACTACCGTAGTAAAAATAAGATTTACATCTACTCACATAGTTAGGTATCTGACGGCCTTCATCTTTAGATGAAAGTCTTTCGTACATTGTTTCTACTGATTCGTTTCGCCCTAAACTAGCAGCATGGTCGAAAGAGGGGGCTAGGTAGCTTTGAGTTCCATTTAAGATCATAGCCCAATTTTCATTATGCCTATCTTGATTCGATATCAGAGCATCAAATAATAAGTAGCCAATATAAACATCAAATGCAGTCTTTATATTTTCTGTGGGCTTCCAATTTTTTGGAGGATTTTGAATTAGTCTAGCTAAAATTGCTGCGACCCTATCCACTTTTTGAGATCTTTGTCCAGCCTCAACAGGTACATTAATCCTATTTGCCACATGTTCAATTAATTGATTACCAAAGAACATATTATCACCAGCGATAGTGAACTTTCGGCTACGTATTCCTCGTTGGCCTTTATAATTAGCTAGGTCGTAATGTGCGTGTGGAATTCCAAGCGTTTCAGCTAGCTCACAAGCAATTTTTTCAGCCCAATCCTCACCCTTACGCTCTACGGGAGCACCATGGCGATCTTCTGTATGAGTAGACTTAAATAAATATTCATCCTTAGTTTTAGAGTCGGTGTACCAAAACTTAGATTTAGTGCCCATTTGTTCAAAGTCGTCAATATCCTGATCTGAGATATCAATGATTGGGTAGTAAAGATTAGTCATTACATTTTTTAGCCCTGTTTTAGGTTTAAGTAAGTGCTTTTTACTTGAAAGAATCACATCTTTTTTAAGCCGATTCTTCCGCAGTGCTCTTTTTTGAATTTTTATGGAGCGAATGCGTTGCTTCGTATTCTTTTTGTACATTTTAAATGTTTGCTATGCATAGCTGCCTATAGACAGCGAGTGTCGAGCTTCAATGGTACGTAAAAACGATTATATATCAGAGGGATAACTTGTCAGCGTTCCATTGTAAGGAATTTCTACCTTAGCACTTATAGCAAGTATGTAGATAGCTGTTATGCACTTTATTAGAACAAAGGTGGTAGTTTAGGGTGTAGTGGTCAAGTAAAACTGGCCACAGTTTTATAAGATTGCCAATAGAGTCGTTCCGACTCATTTGGCGTGAGACCACCATTGTACTGATGCGGCCTGATTTGGCTGTAATATCTAATGATGTAGCCAATAATGCTGTTCCAGGCCTCTGTTAAATTCCGATATCCACAGGCTGGCATCCATTCTGTTTTTAGGCTTCTGAAGAAGCGCTCCATAGGGCTGTTATCCCAACAGTTTCCTCTGCGCGACAAGCTTTGTTTTATTTGAAAACGCCATAAGGTCTGACGGAACTTACGGCTAGTGTAATGCGTGCCCTGATCGCTATGGAACATCACTCCTCTAGGCTTACCACGGCTTTCATAAGCCATTTTCAAAGCTTTGCTTGTCAACTGACTATCGGGCGAAAAAGACATAGCCCAACCAATTGGTTTACGAGCAAACAAGTCCAGCACAACGGCTAGATAAGCCCAGCGATTCGCGATTC
>NZ_LZFW01000029.1 GCF_001676025.1 Vibrio sp. UCD-FRSSP16_30 | reverse complement strand
CTCATCTCTTGTGACGTGTTACCCGCCTGATCGGTCAGCGTCACTTTAATGTCATGACCCGGCAACACTTCGTGAGACACTAACGAGTGCTTAACGTCATTATCCGTTAAGACATAAGCTCTGTTTTTCCCTTGGCCGTCCGTAATGGTTAAGGTATCACCAACTGTCGCATCGATTGGTAACTTAATGGCTACCGTAATGGTGCCATCAGGCCCTACTTCATTCGCATTGTACTCATGACCTGATTGCGCCTGTGGCACACTCAATGTCGGCTCAGTGACCTTAGTATCAAGCGTAAAACTAAACAACGTGACCGCTGACTTATTCCCCGCCACATCCGTTTGTCGCACTTCAACATGATTCACCCCTTCCTTTGCTGTAAAGGTGTCCAACCATGTTTGACCTGCGTCCGTTGAGTATTCAACTAAGGCACCRCCCTCTATACYTTGAACATCCAACGTGCCCGTATTCGTCAGACCATCCGTTGATGAACGGCCACTGTCTGTAACTAACTGAACGATCGGTGTGCTCACCGCATTGTCTAACGTAAAATCAAGCTCATTGGAGGCCAATGATGCATTACCCGCCGCATCCACTTGTCTTACGCTGACCGTATTATCTCCCGCCTTAGGRRCAAAACTGTTTRWCCACGTTTTACCATTATCGATGGAGTACTCTAATGTTGAGCCCGCTTCTTGACYCTCAATGTGCAGCTGCCCATYTTGCGTAATMAGRTCTGTWSYAGAACGGCCTGTATCATGCTCTAAGCTCACCTTAAGCGTATCTGGCGCGGTGGTATCAACGGTGGTATCCAGCGGTTTACTGGCAGGAGAAACGTTGCCCGCCGCATCCGTGGCTGTGGCCGTGATGTCATGATGACCGTCACCCAGTACCGGATTCGGCGTATACGAGAACGAACCATCTTTACCCGTTATCACCGTATGAACTACGGTACCATCAATCGAAATGGCGACGTGTGCATTCGGCTCGGCATGACCCAATATCTCTGGGGCATTGTTCGAGTTATGACCTGGATTTAAGGCGTTTGGCCAATGCAGTGTCGGTGCATCTGGGATCTTCGTATCGGCTGTGGCCAGTGTCGCACTCATCTCTTGTGACGTGTTACCCGCTTGGTCTGTCAACGTCACTTTGATGTCATGACCCGGCAACACTTCGTGAGACACTAACGAGTGCTTAACGTCATTATCTGTTAAGACATAAGCTGTGTTTTTCCCTTGACCGTCCATAATGGTTAAGGTATCACCAATTGCCGCATCAGCCGGTAACTTAATGGCCACCGTAATGGTGCCATCAGCACCCACTTCATTCGCATTGTACTCATGACCTGATTGCGCCTGTGGCACAATCAATGTCGGATCCGTCACCTTCGTATCAAGCGTAAAGCTGATTGAAGTCGAGGCTGAACGATTCCCCGCCACGTCCGTTTGACGCACTTCAACGTTATTCGGCCCTTCCACTGCAGTGAAGGTGCTCGACCATGATTGGCCACCATCGGTTGAATACTCAGTTAACGCATTGGGTTCCGTATCGGTCACTTCGAGCGTGCCAATATTCGTCAACTTATCCGTTGCTGAACTGCCACTGTCTGTGGTTAACGTCACGGTCGGCGCGCTCGCCGCATTATCTAACGTAAATTTAAGATCGGTAGAGGCCAATGAYGSATTACCCGCCGCATCCACTTGTCTTACGCTGACCGTATTATCTCCCGCCTTAGGGGCAAAACTGTTTGACCACGTTTTACCATTATCGATGGAGTACTCTAATGTTGAGCCCGCTTCTTGACTCTCAATGTGCAGCTGCCCATTTTGCGTAATAARATCTGTACCAGAACGGCCTGTATCATGCTCTAAGCTCACCTTAAGCGTAYCTGGCGCGGTGGTATCAACGGTGGTATCCAGCGGTTTACTGGCAGGAGAAACGTTGCCCGCCGCATCCGTTGCTGTGGCTGTAATRTCATGATGACCGTCACCCAGTACCGGATTCGGCGTATAAGAGAACGAACCATCTTTACCCGTTATCACCGTATGAACCACGGTACCATCAATCGAAATGGCGACGTGTGCATTCGGCTCGGCATGACCCAATATCTCTGGGGCATTGTTCGAGTTATGATCTGGATTTAAGGCGTTTGGCCAATGCAGTGTCGGTGCATCTGGGATCTTCGTATCGGCTGTGGCCAGTGTCGCACTCACCTCTTGTGACGTGTTACCCGCCTGATCGGTCAACGTTACTTTAATGTCATGACCTGGTGCCACTTCGTGCGCAACGGAATGCTGCTGCACGTCGGTATCCGTTAATGCATGAACCGTTTTGTGCCCTTGACCGTCCGTAATGGTTAAGGTATCACCAACTACCGCATCGGTTGGTAACTTAATGGCTACCGTAATGGTGCCATTAGGCCCCACTTCATTCGCATTGTACTCATGACCTAAATGTGGAGTCGGTACTTGTAGTATCGGATCCTGTATTGACGTGTCAATTGTCATTACCAATGGCGAAGATTTCACCGCTTGGGAAGCGTCCATTGATGGTGCAACCGCTTCTGCTGTTAACGTGTGCTCTATACCCGCACCTGAACCATCTAACTTCGATAGTTGAACGCGATAAGACCCGTATTCATCCGAAGTCGCCGTACCCAGGACCTTGCCATTTTCGCTGATGGTCACCACCGAGAATGGAATGTCCGTCGTACCCGACATGATAGGCGTTTGTGATGAGGTTAAATCATCACTGTGACTGCTGCCGGTATCACTGCCATCGGTTAAATCTAACGTCACTGCGTTAGTTGGCACTGGGGCAAGTGGGGTTAATGTCGGCGGCGTATCGGTTACTTGAGGTAATGACGCTTGAGTGGTTGGGTTCGTTGGTGCAACCACCGTGGTTGTGATCGGACCTGGCTGACCACTGGTTGTCGGTGCCGCGACTGTACCCTGCACCCTGCACTTCAAAA
>NZ_LZFW01000028.1 GCF_001676025.1 Vibrio sp. UCD-FRSSP16_30 | reverse complement strand
GTCGTATTTAAGGCGTAATACCTCTTTGATTTTATTCATTGGAGTTCTCTTTTTGGCCATTATCGCTTCCTTTCCTTCTTGTTTTAGAAGTAAAGGATAGCGAGCTATTGATTTAAAAGAGAAAAAGGAAGGATTTCGGCCATTACGATCGCAGTTTTCGCTATTCCGATCATCGATTTCGGAGTTAGGTTAAAAGTGATCTGATAATCGCGGAATCAGCGATCGGTTTAAACCGAAATGGGTGATCGGATAATCCCGAAATGGGTGATCGGAATGCTCCGAAATATGCACCATGAGCAACCTTGTAATTATTTTTATGGGTTCAGCCCGATGATATGGTCACTTTAGTATCCCGATAGAACGTAACGGGATACTTTTTGCGTATGTCGTTTAATTTTTATGTTTTTGCTTGATTGGGGGTTTATGAAGTCTCAAGTTTCGTCGCGTGGTGTATGTCGTGAATGTGGATAACTAATACTCAGTATCTTGCTTTGGTAGATCCTTATCGATGGTAACTTGTATCTCTATAATAGTTAATGGGGTTGTTTCTCTTGGGGCAAGGCGCCTTAGTTTAACATTAAGAATCTAATACTAAACTTTTGTATGAATTATTAGATTCTTTAGGTGGCGTAAAATGGTAGTACACTTGAAGGGTTGATATGTATAATCTACCGTAGCATCTATCTGGAAGAATAAAAGATCATCTTCAGTTAGGTTGTTACAAAGTTGTACGAACAGTACTTCCTATTTAAATTAAACTGTTGTGACTGTATGATGGTGTTTTTTGCAGATCTAAAAATAGTAAGGAATTAAACATGGGTTTATTTGATTTATTTATTAAGAAAAAAAATAGTGTTGATAATCTGAAAGTTAAATTCGACAAGCGAATGCGACTGCAAGAAGCCGAAGTTGACATCATGTTCATTGTTAATAATGGTAATGTTATGTATGTCAACGACTATGCAGATAGTTTGTACCTAGTAGATAAAGATGGTGATTTAAAACTTGATGGCAGAGTTGTGAATTTTACGTTCAAGGCTTCAGGTGAAGTTATCGAAGTGTTTGTTGCTTTTGATGACCAAGATTCATACACGATGTTCACCATGGGTATGGGTCGTGATGAAAGATTGAATTATGTAGCTCAATCGATCTTTAAATTTATGATGGAAAATAATATTACAAATGTTTTTTCAGCTACTGCAAGATATTCTAGCCAGTATATGTATACCTTTAAGCTTTATAAAAAAGGTAATGAGCATTTCATGGTTAATAATGGACAGTCTCAAGCATATATAATAAGTGATAATGTATTTAAAAATAAAAATGTTGACGCATTGAAAAACCAGTTTTTTGGAGGGTAACCTAAATGGTTGAAGATGAGTACAGCACTATTCAGCAGTATATGACTAGAGTATCTTTAGAGTTTGATAAGTATAATGATTTCTGTGTGATAGTAGCTTACTTATGCAATATTCAAGAAGAGAAATCGTGGATCTTCAAGCTTTTAAAAAAGACCTATTTCTCATATTCAAAAGAGAAAATGGAACTAGACCATAATTTTGATGGTTATAAAATTTGGTCATTCGCTCAAGGTTATTGTTCATGCCTGTTAGATAATAATTTAACATTAGAAGAGGTTAGTTATTTAACTAATGAAGGGTTTAAATACTTGAGTGAAAATGACCGAAATATAATCTCAATCTATGAATCAGTCATATCGGATGAGTTAACAAATACCGATAGTAACTATATCAGTGAGGTTTGTGAGCAAGTTTTTGAAACGATTAATGCAAAGCTCTCTGATAAAGAAATGGCATACCAATTTATCTTAGAAGAGATGGAAGCTGCGTCTCAAGGGAATGATGTCGCGAAAGCATTTGTTGAAAAAAATAAGTTTTATGCTGCCGAATTTCAAGGTTCAATGATTGACTCATCTCCTGAAATTGATGGAGTTAGCGGTCCTCAACAAACCTTGACCAGAGTGATTATGCAGTTCCGAATCGACATGGAAACAAAGACTAGAATGAGAATAATGGTTGTGCAAAATATAATAGACTTTTGGAGATCAGATTCTGAATCAAAAGTTGATTTAAAGAGCTTAATCTAGAAAAGCTAAGGAAGAATGATGTCCATTAATTATATCAAGGGAAACATATTCACTTCTACAGCTGAGGTATTGGTTAATCCAGTAAACTGTGTAGGTATTATGGGAGCTGGTTTAGCTCTAGAGTTTAGGTTGCGATACCCTGACATGTTCAATAAGTATGCAGATATATGTGAAAGGAAACTTCTCAGTCCTGGTAAACTTTGGGTTTTTAACGGGGGAGATAGACGAATTTTAAACTTTCCTACAAAAATAGATTGGAAGGCTAAAACAGAGAAAGATTTCCTGATCCAGGGTTTATTGAAGTTCGTCGATACTTATGAAGAAAAATGCATAAGCTCTATAGCTTTCCCATTGTTGGGTGCTGATCGAGGCGGATTAGATAAAAATATATCACTTAAGGTAATGAAAGAATTTCTAGAGCCTTTGAAAATTGATATAGAAATTTATGAGTACCTTAGTACTGCGCATGATGATCTATTTGAAGATTTTAAAGATGTTCTACTTACAAATAGATTGGAAGATATTTCACTAAAAACTGGAGTTAAGATAAATATATTAGAACGTATATATGTAGAAATTAAATCAAAGCCTTACTACCAAGTTAATCAATTATTAAGTATAAGTGGTGTTGGTGTTGCATCGCTTGAAAAAGTGTTTCAATTTTATAAAGTTGATACCGATCGTGAATGTCAGAGAAATCTTTTTTAAAAAAATACGTTTTCATTAACGTTAATCTCTATTTTGCTTAATGATTCATTGGTCAGCGATTTACGCACGCTTTCCTTGCTACAAATTATGTTCATGATTTTATCGGGACCAATCCTATTTAAAATTAGGCACTCACTCATCATTAAGCTTTTCAAACTTTCATTGACCCCTTCGGCGACATTACTCCAAGCTAAACTGTTAATCTCTTGCCATCTAAAATTAGCTAAATCTAACTTGTTTGTTGTTACTTTTGAATCTTTTCTTGCTGCATTTCCCTCTGAAAATAGAGTGTAATCATTACTTATCACTGATTTGTCAATTTCCAAAATGACCATATCTTTTCCATATTTTTTCTGACAAGTAAATAACATTGCGTTTCGAGGGTTGAAGTATAACGGTACATATTGGTGGAGGCTTATTTTATGTGGGTTATCTTTTCCTCTTCTTCTTTCATTAACGACATTGTTGCTTATGTCAGTATAATTCTTTACCTTGTTGTGGGAAAATAATCCGTTTTCGAAAATGCCTACCAAATTAGAAATATGTGTCATATGATAGAGCCTAAAATCCAAGCTTCTTAATATATCTGCTCTAAATTTCTCGGTTAATATATCTAGCTTTCTTTTATTCCATCCAATAAATTTTTCATTTTCATCTGTATATAAATACTTTCCATACTTCGTGCCTTCTTTAGTTAACCTATATTTATTGCTTTCCTTGTATATTAATTTTCTTTTGCTCAAAAAAATCAAAGAGTGTAGGCTTTGCATTTATACCAATAACCTTTCCGTAAGTGGTAGTAGAAATAAAGCTTTCAGTTTTTCTAGAAAGTTTATCACATATTATTATCTCTAACTCTTTCCTAGAATTATTTGTTAGCTCCAAAAGTGCGTCAATTATCTTAATGATATGACCTGATTCTTTATTTTTGGTATGTTCTGATATGTATAAATCAAGTTGTTCACCAGTAAGAACGTTTAGGACTAAACCAGGATAGTTTGATTCTATGTTTTCTATTCGACCGACTAGTTTTTTTATTCTTATTTCTAACATTTAGTTGAAAAATCCTATTATCTAAGGTTTGATGTTGGATGAAACTGTATCTGATAATACCAATATATGAAACACCATCAAACTTCTTAATTCTGATTTTGTATAAGGCCTAAAATCAGACATTCAACGAACAGGCTCGTTACGAACTCCAAACGACTTTGTATCTCTTTTAGTAATTAGCCAATGTACTGGTTAATTTAAATTAGTCACCGATTTATAAATTTTCAAGTACTACCTTTTCCACTCATTCAATGTTTGGATTAGATGAATTACTTCTGAGCAGGTTTTGCGATTCTTTAACTAAGGTGTATTTTACTAAATTAGCATAAGCCATAATTCATTTTCCCCAAAAGTAAGTGGAGATTGCAAGTCCTATTCTTGCGCTAGGCGTCAAAGCACTGCTTAGCAAGGGAGAAAGAATTTTCAGTTTTCTCAATAATAAAGTTACTCCACCAAGTTAACATTTTACGGCGCTCTTCGATGTATTCGGCATTATTGTAGATTTGTCGAATGCCATCCTTGTCCATGTGTGCCAGGCAGACCTCGATCTGATCTTTGTCGAATTTGCACTTGGAGCCGTATTTTAATGCGTCGTTTAATGCTGTACTACCTACTGCTCTCAGACCATGAGCAACGATAGTTTTACCTAGGCCTGCTCTCTTCATTACAGCATTAACGGATTGTGGATTAAGGTATGGTCTTTCTCCGTTAGTTTTGTTTGATGGGAAAATGTATTCACCTTGTCCTGAATATTGTCGGATGTGCTCAAGAAGCCCCTTGGCATAAGGAGATAGAGGGATAGTATGTGTTTGCATTCCTTTCATTCTATAACCCCCAATTTTAATGACCGCTTCTTTAGCGTTGTATTCGTCCCACCTTAGTTTTGCTATTTCGGATGATCGGGAAAGCAGGTGAAGTTGCAATTCAAAGGCCGCTCGGGTAATGGACTTCATATTAGTCTTACCCATGGCACTGATTACTTGATTTAGCTTGTAAACATCCCTTTTTTAGTGGCACTCGAAATTAGAGTCTTCTCCCTGCTGTGATTTAGCCAAATATTCCCATGGAGTAAGATCTCCAAGCGAGTCATGTGGCCGCTCACTGTTGTATTCATTTATCCAACTTTTTGTGAGTTCACGAACCTCACGCAGTGTTTTAAACATGTACATATTCAAAATGGCATCGCGATAGGTTCTGTTAAAACGTTCAATATATGAGTTCTGTGTAGGCTTTCCTGGTTTAATAAATTCCAGCTCAACCTGATTTTCTTCCGCCCATTCAGCCAGTTTCCAGTTT
>NZ_LZFW01000027.1 GCF_001676025.1 Vibrio sp. UCD-FRSSP16_30 | reverse complement strand
GAATACCAACCTGACGACCAAGTAGGATGTGCTCACGTGTTTGTGGCATAGGGCCATCTGTAGCAGCAACAACTAGGATACCGCCGTCCATTTGAGCAGCACCAGTGATCATGTTTTTAACATAATCGGCGTGTCCAGGACAATCTACGTGTGCGTAGTGACGTTCAGGAGTATCGTACTCTACGTGAGAAGTAGCGATTGTGATACCGCGCTCACGCTCTTCAGGAGCGTTATCGATAGATGCGAAATCTTTAGCTTCACCACCGTATACTTTTGACAAAGTAGTACAGATAGCAGCTGTTAGAGTTGTTTTACCGTGGTCAACGTGGCCGATAGTACCAACGTTTACGTGCGGTTTCGTACGTTCAAATTTTTCTTTAGACACGAGCGTGTTCCTCTAGGTACGGTTTATAAAGTGGCTTTGTAGACCACGCAACCAAATAAATTGGATGTAAAGTATATATCATAAGGAAATAATTGCTTGAGAGTTGGTGTTGATAGGCGGATTGAACCGCCGATCTCACCCTTACTAGGGTGCGCTCTATCAACTGAACTATATCAGTGCAGCGATAGATTGGAGCGGGCAGCGGGAATCGAACCCGCATCATCAGCTTGGAAGGCTGAGGTAATAGCCATTATACGATGCCCGCAACACGTAACTCTGAGAGCTATTTCCTTAAGAAAATGGTGGAGGGAGATGGATTCGAACCATCGAAGGCAGAGCCGTCAGATTTACAGTCTGATCCCTTTGGCCACTCGGGAACCCCTCCAAATTTTGCTTTCATAAAGAAAGTGGTGCCGACTACCGGAATCGAACTGGTGACCTACTGATTACAAGTCAGTTGCTCTACCTACTGAGCTAAGTCGGCACATAAGTGGAGCGCATTTTATTGGATGAATTCAAAGCTTGCAATAAGAATTTGCAAAAATGTAGCACTTTTTGCATTTACATTGAGTTAAGACTAATTTTTCAGCATCGTTAAACTAAATCTGTGTTCGTTTGCCTACTCACAATTGAAATATTTGTCTCTTCATGTATGTTGAAGCTGTGCACGAAAGGAAGGACCCAGATGACTCCACATATGACATTCAATCGACAGCAATGGTCAAAGTTAAAAGCTTCAGTACCTATGGTGTTAAATGACTCTGACATCGAAGAACTTCGAGGTATTAACGAGGATCTTGACACTAAAGAAGTAGAAGAAATTTATCTTCCGCTTTCTAGGCTAATTAACCTACATGCCGGCTCACAGCAAAGACGACAACGAGTACTGGATACTTTTCTTCATAAAGAAGGAGAGCATAGCCCCTTTATTGTAGGGATTGCCGGAAGTGTAGCCGTAGGTAAAAGTACCACAGCTCGTGTAATGCAGGCACTGCTATCGCGCTGGGGCGATCATCCAAAAGTAGCCTTAATTACCACCGATGGTTTTCTGTATCCTAACGAAGTATTACAAGAAAAAGGAATCATGCACCGTAAAGGGTTCCCTGAATCTTATGATATTCAAAAGCTGATTGATTTTGTCTCAGATGTAAAAGGTGGTAAGGAAAAAGTAGAAGCTCCTATCTACTCACATCTGACTTATAACATTACCGATGAAGTCGAGATCGTTGATAGACCCGATATACTTATTCTAGAAGGGCTTAATGTACTGCAATCTGGTATGGACTATCCCGATCAATCACACCGGGTTTTTGTCTCTGACTTTTTAGATTTCTCTATTTATGTTGATGCCGATAGTTCTATGATTGAGCAATGGTATATTAATCGCTTTCTAAAGTTTCGTGATGGTGCTTTTAAGAAGCCTAATTCTTACTTTGCCCATTATACAAAACTAAGTGAAGACGAAGCGATCAAGAAGGCTCGCTCCATATGGTGTGATATCAATGGTAAAAACTTAACTGCCAATATACTGCCGACCAAAGCAAGAGCGAATTTAATCCTAAAGAAAGCAATTGATCATAAGGTCAATCAGATTAAATTAAGACGCTGATCTCACTGAGATTTCACCGCCAATAAATGATTCAATCTCATGCCCGGTGTCTAGTAACAAGGCACCTTGTGCATTAATGCCCTTGCAAATACCTTTAATTTCTCGGTTACCCATGAGCAACTTAATTGGTTGCTCTATGAAGTTGTCGTATTGGTTCCATTTAGCAAGGAACGGTTTAAGACTCTCTTGCTCATAAACAGCAATCGAACTTTTCAAAGCTTTCGTTAACGCAATAACAATGTCATTACGCAATAATGTCTTACCGCCAGATATCTCTTTTAAGCTTGTCCATGGTTGACCTATTCCTTGAACATGCTCTGGCATAGACACATTAAGCCCAACACCAATTACCAAATTTGCAGCATCCCCTGCCTGTCCAGAAAGCTCGACGAGAATACCTGCCAATTTTTTATTGTTGTAATACACATCATTGGGCCACTTTAGCTTTAAGCCTTCGATACCCAATTGCTCTAGTGCATCAACTAATGCTAAACCTATAACAAGACTGATACCCATAGCAGCAGGAAGGCCTGCTTCTAGACGCCAGTACATAGAGTAATAAATATTAGAGCCAAATGGTGATACCCACTCTCGGCCTCGACGCCCACGCCCTTGTGTTTGATACTCAGCGACACAGACACTTCCCGACTCAAGGTCTTGTTGACCTAACATATGCTGATTAGTCGAATCAATAATAGGGATGACTTCAATAGGAGTATCTAATTGCTCAATAAGTGTTTGTTGATTGAGTAAATCAAGAGGCTGATCTAGTCGATAGCCCTTCCCTTTCACACTATAAATATCAATACCAAGATCTTGAATTGATTTTATATGGCGAGCAATTGCAGCTCGGGAAACGCCAAATTGTTCACCAAGTTGCTCACCAGAATGAAACTCGCCACCACTGAGCAATTGGATTAATTTAAGGTTAAAGCTAAAGTCTTTCATTCATTTATCCTGATAGATACGGGTAAGATTGGTTTCTTGCGTACTTCCCATAAAACGAACTTCATGCTCTAAAGCTATTTGATATTTCTGCCATACGGTTTGGCTAACATGCCAGGCAACGGCTAACACATCTTCAGCTATCGCTTCATTATAATTAACAATGACCAATGCTTGCTGAGAATGAACCCTTGCTCCACCATGGCTATATCCTTTTAATCCTGCATTATCAATCAGCCAACCCGCAGCCACTTTCATTTCTTGGCCTGCTGGATAGCCCACAATATTGGGGTATGACTTTTTAAGGTCTGCAAATTGCTGTTTAGGAATCACCGGATTTTTAAAGAAACTACCTGCATTACCCATAACGTTTGGATCAGGTAGTTTTGAGCGACGAACATCGCATACTGCATCAAAGATCTTTTTGGCCGTAACATCCCCTTCAATCAGTTGCTGAAGTGCACCATAAGCTATTTGCGGAACCCAATCTTTTGCTAGCTTCAAACCCACTTTAGTAATAACGGCTTTGCCAAATAATTCATGCTTGAAGATAGAGTCTCTATAACCAAATTGGCATAAATCAAATGAAAGACGCTTTACTGTTAATGACTCTAAATCTAAGTACTCTACAAAATCACAAACATCTTTGAATTCTATGCCATAGGCACCAATATTCTGAATAGGCGCAGTTCCAGCACATCCAGGAATCAACGCTAGGTTTTCTAGACCTGGCATGTTGTTCTCAATAGACCACTTAACTAATTCAGGCCAATCCTCTCCTGCTGCAATCTCAAGTAAAAAATGATCTTCGCTCTCTGTAACTTTCTTACCTTTTAGGCGATTTAAAATTGCCACCCCAGAAAAGTGCTCAGTAAACAACATATTGCTACCAGAACCAATGGGCAGTTTTGGTAAACTCTTCCATTCAGGATTAGTATAAATACTAATCAGGTCATTCAGTGAGTTTGCTTCAACAAGATAATCGCAATAACTTTTGATAGAGAAAGTGTGGAAGGAAGAAAGCTCAGCTTGGGAAGTAATATGTATCATAGAGTTAATTGTCCAGGCCCAAATGGGGATTCAAAGGGTAATATTGACTGCTTGGCCTTATAATACTGGAACATCGAATTTTTCGCAGTTAATTAATGAAGACTCTTACTATCAAAGAATTGGATCCTATAAGGATTCCACTTTTAAAAAAGCTATATAAATCTCACTACCCTTCGACAAAAATCAAGGGCGGTGAATACATTCTTGTGGCTGAAGTAGATACTAAAATTACTGGAGTTGTGCGCTTTCGGACAATAGACAAATGGCAGTTGCTCACGGGAATGATGGTAATACCTGAAGCACGACATCAAGGCATCGCCTCTCAGTTGCTAACCTATAGTCAAAAACACCGATTAGATAACAACGTATACTGCTTTGCCTATCAACACCTTCAACCTCTATACGAAGCTCATGGCTTTCAGCATATTGCTGTCGATACACTTCCTGCAACATTAAATAAGCTGTATACGCGCTACATTCAGAGTGGAAAGCCCTTGATTGCCATGCAATATCGAGCTTAACTCTTCTGAGAACAATTGTTTTACTAAATCATCTAGGCACTGGTGCCTCAAATTTGATAAAATGGCAGGCTAGATCAGCCCTTTACAGGACTTTATACTCATAATGGTTTTAGCTAAAAATGTCATCGACGGACTACAAGCAGTTCCCGTTGACCCACAAGACTTTAAAACTCTTTATTCGGCCAAAGAGTTCAAAGCACAGCTACTAGAGCTTATCAAAACAGCAAAGAAGCGCATCTACATCGCCGCCTTATATTTGGAAGACGATGAAGCTGGGCAAGAAGTGTTTGGTGAAATCTATAAAGCAAAACAAGCTAATCCAGGCTTAGACATTCAAATCTGTGTCGACTGGCATAGAGCCCAGCGTGGTCTAATTGGCGCAGAATCATCTGATGGTAATGCCGCGATGTATACTGAAATGGCTGCATCACACCCGCATACTGTGCCAGTATTTGGCGTTCCTGTTAGAGGAAAAGAAGTTTTTGGTGTTCTGCATCTTAAAGGCTTTATTTTCGATGATACGGTTCTTTATAGTGGCGCAAGTATCAATAATATCTATCTACATCAAAAAGACAGATATCGTTTTGATCGATACCATCAAATTACCAGCTCTTCGATTGCCGATGCGATGGCTGAATATATTTCCAATGCACTAATTAATAACCCAGCGGTAAATTCATTAACCGTTAAAGATCGCCCCTCTACAAAATCATTAAAAAGTGCAATCCGCCAACTTAGAGCAGCTTTAGCCGTAACTAACTATAAGTTTGATGCTGCAAAAATAGAGCAAGGTAAAGTTGCTATTACCCCTATCGTGGGTGTAGGAAAGCGAAGAAACTTATTGAACATGGCGATTATTCAACTTCTTAAAGATGCAAAAGAAGACATCCAGATCTGTACTCCATATTTCAATTTTCCTAAAAGCGTCGCAAGAGAACTGAAAAAAGCATTAAAACGTGGTGTGAAAGTTACCGTGATTGTTGGTGATAAAACAGCTAACGATTTCTTTATTGATCCAGAAGAAGAATTTAAAACTGTAGGTGGACTTCCCTATCTATACGAGATGAACCTACGCCGATTCTTAAAAGCAAATGAAGCTAATATCGCCAGTCGCAAACTGGATATCCTTTTGTGGAAAGATGACGGCAATAGCTATCATCTAAAAGGGATGTGGGTCGATAAGAAAAATATGCTAATCACAGGAAGTAATTTAAATCCAAGAGCATGGAAACTTGATTTAGAAAACGCCCTATTAGTTCGAGATCCGGAAGCTCTATTAGAAGCCCAATTCCAGCAAGAATTTGAAAATATCCTAAAAGATACCCAACGTATCGGCAGCTACAAACATATAGAAAAAATAGAAGACTACCCTGAACCTGTTCAAAAGTTACTGCGTAAAATAACTCGCGTGAAAGCGGATAGAGTACTCAAGCAACTTCTATAGCATCAAGACCTCTGTCTACACAAACAAGGCCTCTACGAAAACGTAGGGGCCTTTTGCTTTCTGGGATTCTGGGATTCTGGGATTCTGGGATTCTGGGATTCTGGGATTCTGGGATTCTGGGATTCTGGGATTCTGGGATTCTGGGATTCTGGGATTCTGGGATTCTGGGATTCTGGGAAATACCGAACATCAATACAAAAGCAAAAGCAATTCGAGCGAACAATATCTCTATTTTTGCATCCGCTGCGCTTTCCCATTACCCCAAAATTACACGCATAAAATCCAGACGTAAAAAAGGCCCCAACATTGCTGTTAGAGCCTTGATTATGGCAGGGGTGGAGAGATTCGAACTCCCAACACGCGGATTTGGAATCCGCTGCTCTGCCAATTGGAGCTACACCCCTAAAATCTTCGCTGAAGTAGCGATTTTTCTCATACTTCAGATTCAGAAAAACCTCGCAAAGCGAGGTTCTCTAAAATAAGTGGCGGAGTGGACGGGACTCGAACCCGCGACCCCCGGCGTGACAGGCCGGTATTCTAACCAACTGAACTACCACTCCGCAGTGGTCAACTCACTAAGTGAGCGTCCATATCTACAGATTCTACAATCTATAGATTTAAATT
>NZ_LZFW01000026.1 GCF_001676025.1 Vibrio sp. UCD-FRSSP16_30 | reverse complement strand
CGTAGCGGTGAGTTCACTCAAAATCCCGTTGTTGTCTATGATTACCAGCCAAGTCGAGCGGGTGCTTGCGTACGTGAATTCCTAACGGGTTACTCTGGTTATTTACTGTCGGATGGGTACAGTGCTTACGACACGTTAGAAGGTGTGACTCAAGCGGCTTGCATGGCTCATGCTCGTCGTAAATTTACCGATGCTCAAAAAGCATCGCCGTCAAAGAAAGCAGGTAAACCTGAAAAAGCGTTGAACTATATCGCCAAACTCTATGGGATCGAAAAGCAGGCGAAAAGCTTATCCTCTGTAGAGCGCCAAGCTTTAAGAAGACAACAAGCGCAGCCGATCCTAAGCGAGTTCAAAGAATGGTTAGATGCGCAAAATGTTTTGCCGAAAGGGTTGTTAGGTAAAGCCATTACTTACACTCAAAACCAATGGCCGAAGCTACTCACTTATTTAGAAGATGGCAACATTAGCATCGATAATAATGTAACCGAGCGGGATATTCGTCCCTTTACCACGGGCCGAAAAAATTGGATGTTCTCGACATCCGTTGGTGGAGCCAAAGCAAGTGCTAACTTGTACAGTTTAGTGATGACATGTCGTGCCAATGACATTAATCCCTACTATTACTTCCAACATCTGTTCACTGAGTTGCCAAAACGAACTCCAACCGATGACATGTCGGATCTCATGCCGTGGAACATTAAAATCGGTGAAGCTGATTAAGACTTCACTGGTTAATTAATCGCTTACAGAGAAATAGACCACTATGTACCAACATATTTGCTAAATTGGCACTATTATGAGCGAGCTCAGAGAAGGGAACTGTCATAAGACAAAAAGAAAGATCTGAGCCCTTTCAATTTTTACATGATATTTCGACGACGAGCTTCTTTCTTATAGCTGGATTCACGATAAAGCCAAAGCAATCCATTGGTACAAAGTATCAGTGCTGCAAACAATGCATAGTTCAAAACCTGACTCTGCAAAAATGCTAGAATGCCTAGCGCACTTACAGCCGAGAATTGGAAAACGATATTAAAAACCATATAGAATACCATTGCCCCTAAAGTACTCTTATAAAGCCAAGACAAGAAACCTTGCTCACGTTTCTGTTGCCAAACCTGAAAAACTCTATCGTTCATATTTTTACCTATCTTAATTATCTATCTTGCACGTTTCGATGTTTCACATTTACATCGCATAACACGCTTTAAACCATGTAATTTAAGCCATGCAATTTAAACCTAAATTTACCATTTATAATATGATAACTCTAAAGAAAACCAATAATCATCGCTGATTTAGTTCTATAACCTCGTACCGCTTACAAAATACAAATCAAGTTCACTTCAAGTGCTTCACTAAAAAGTCATTTACTAGTAGTAAGGAACTGCGTGATTGGACTGTAAACATCCCTTTGGTCAGGGACAAAAGAAGGGATGCATATAACGTAAAACAAACGTAACTATGCTGATTGAGCATTCATATGATAGTCCAAGGGCTGAAGGTCAATAAATCCTGTTGATGTAATTACTCTCAGCGCTTTTCCGCCTTAGTGACGCAACTAGAAAATAGCACTTTCATTGGTACATAATTACAATGATACCCTTGGATATTTGCAGCTACCCACTGTTCAGAGGTAATACCGGAAAAATTAATGTTGTAACCACAGTTGATCGCGATATGTTCAAATAATAGACGTTGCGCTCGCCCGTTACCTTCACGAAAGGGATGTAGAACGTTAATGTCGCAATAATACTCAGCTAATTTAGTGAGAAATTCATCAAATGGTAAACCAACCAAATACTTATCTTTTTCTAACATTGAAAACAGACTATTCGCTTCTTTTTCAATTCTAACAACATGACAAAAACGTGTGTTTCCTTTTGATATATCAATCGTTCTTAGCTCTCCGGCCCATTCGAATAGATCAGAGAATAAAATACGATGAATTGAACGCAGACTAGTGAAATTATAAGGAGGTGATTGAAACTCTGCATACATCGCAGCTAAAGTCGTTAAATCACGTTCAGCATCCTCTAATACCGCTTCATCATTAATATTGAGCTTATTTACTAGAACCGTACTATTTTCGTAAACATAAGGATCTTGTGCTGTGCCATATTTATCAATCAATGAGCACCTCTAATTAATTTACGTTTGAGTATTTTTTTAACAACATCTGACGTTGCTGCTCTCTATCGAGAGACAAATCAAAATCATTAGCAATTTTATGCCCCTCTAAGCGCATACTTTCTTTAAAATTATCCATTTTTACTTGCTCGAAATACGCATGTTTTTCTTCGTAAGTAGACAGCATTGAATTACTTGGCATCACTAAATCAATCTCATTAAGCTGAGATTGAATCGCTTTCCCAGACTCAAAAACCCCCCAACTACTAATAGAAAAGCGAAAGCTTCTACCTTGACGCTCTCTTTCAATATTTAAGCCTAGAGTTTCAACTAATGAATTAACTACCGATTGTACTTTGCGCTCTGAGATCCCAGTAGCGGCAACTATAGCTTGAGTATTTGGAGATTCTAAGCGTGTCATTGCCGCCAAGACTAACAATTCGTACTTCATAAGTGCCTCGCATATTTATGCGGTAAATAATATCAGTCTACTACTCAAAGAAAGTGATTACTATATTTGTAAGACGCATTAGAAAAGAAGTCGTTGAAATGTAGCAGTCAGCACAACTTCCATATAGCCAATACAGACGGACTAGAAGTTTAGATCCAGTCCGTCTGCAACGCATTAGGTTACAGGGTTAGTCCCTCATTAATCCAAGTATGCGCAGCAATAGTCCGTGATGCTTTCTACCTTGACTTGAAATTTCGAAGAACAAGGAACGTCAAAAGATTCGCCGCCCTTTACAGAAACCCATTCAGAAGATTCAGGCAATTTTACCAATAAAGAGCCAGACATTATTTCCATAAGCTCTTTTTTATCAGTACCGAATTCATATTCTCCCGGAAGCATGACACCTAAAGATTTGGTAGATCCGTCAGCAAATACGACTGTTCGGCTTGTTACCTTGCCATCAAAGTATGAATTAACTTCTTTGATAACGGTGACATTTTCAAATTGTGACATTTAAATTTCCTTATTAAGTTATGTCCGTTTTATACATCTTAAGTTTTAATATCGTGTAAGAAAATGGGAATTCCAAAATACCTCATGCATATTTGCTTTCTTTCCGTTATTTTTATAAACGTAAGACTCAATAACAAGTTGGTAAGGGCAGTCATTCAAATCCTTATCATTCAATCGAAGAAATAAAGTATCGAAGTAGTCTACGTGTACGTTGAACTGTGAATGTGAGTGATGGGCGACACATCCTCACATGGCCTTTGTTTGACACTTACAAAGCTTTAAGTAATCCTAAAACATACAATTTGGCATTCCTGTCATACAAGATAGCGTTATATTCTTCACCAGTGTCGTTTTGTCGTACCACAGATGTGATCCCGTAACGGGCCGCATGCCCAGTTACATTTGTTTTCCTTCCGATCAATTGTAATACGCCTTCTTGACGTAAAATTTTGTTTACACTAGCAGTAGTGTGAGCTGCAAGTTCAGAATGATAAACAGAGATTTCTTGAATAACTTTAGTAAGACTTACTTTTTCATCTGAAAATGAAAATTGATTTCTAGATTGTGATGTTATTGCTGGAACTATTGATTGTGAGACTTCTGGCTCGCCATCAATATTGCTCTTTGAGATGTCGTATTCTGAAGGAGTGCCAAGCAAATCTATATCCACATCTAATTTATAGTGACAGTGTTTAGCAAAAAAAACTATAAGTTCTTTAGCTAATAACTTTAAGTGATTAAGTGATGATTTTTCAGATTTTATCTTTCTACTGATTTCTCGCATACCATCATCAACCAGCTCATTTTCAATGTCATTCTTAAACTGTGCAATTTGCACATTCTTAAAAGCTTTCCTCATCGTTTCATAACTTTGAATTGAATAAGATATCCTAGTTATACAACATTGAAACACAGTTGAAATCATCTTATTAGCTTCGAGTAAACTCGGCTTTTCAATACTGCTAGAAACTTGCTCAAAGAACTCTGTCAGCGTGCAGCCTTCATGGAAAACACTTTGATCGTGATGTTGACTTAGGGACTGTATGCCTTCAAATGGAATTTGAGCACCGGTGAGATCTATTTTCACTCTATTTAAAATTGCTTGAATATCTTCACTCGTTCGTAAGTCTGATTTGGTTAATATAATCATCAACTTATGAGTAGGGAGTAAAGTGCGTGATAAAAATGACAAATCTGACTTAGGTATGGTGCCATTCGCATCCAAGCCTATTAGCCAAATCACCGCATCAGCTTGACTAAGAGCATAACGTGACTTTTTTTCGTCATTGGCTGTAGAGTCGCTCCGGGCAGGGTCGTAACCAGGCGTATCAATAAAATAAAATGAAGGGTGTGAATTATATTTTGTCTTTGTCTTTGTCTCAATTAAGACTCTACTAATGTTCTTTTGCAGTGCAGAAACACTTGGTGACTGATCGTGATTTAGCTGCTTATAGACATCTAAATCGACACTTACTTTTTTACTGGCAGCATCAAACAGCTCTACTACATTTGTATCAGAAAAATCGATATAAGTAGGTAAGCTGGTCATTGGAGTTAAACCTGTTTCAAGCTTAATCCCATCCTCTGCGATAAACGAGTTAATAAATGAAGATTTCCCACTACTAAATCCACCCCCTACTGCAAATCCGGCTTTTTCATGAAAACCACGCATAGGCACTAACTCTTTCGCATTTAAAAAAGCGGATCTTAAACCGGAAACTTCTGATGATACAAAAGGCAACTCAGGACGTGATAAAAAATTTTGCACCTCCGATATATATTCTTTCAAAGCCTGGTTTTGTATCATAGATGCTAATGTCCGACACAAATCTAGTTCTTTCTGAAGCGCTTCGTTCTCTTGAAGAAACCTATCACCCTCTAGGCGTTTTTGTTCTTCCCCATTAGTAAACTTAGCTCCTTTTAACTGGCTTAAAAGATCTTCATTAGTATCCTTTAACTCAATGATTTCTCTCTTTAAACGTTCTACTTTATCTTTACAGCGCTTTAGCTTTTTATCCTCTCTAACATCGCTAGTCATCTAACAACCCTTCAAGAGATTCAATCGCAGCCTCAATGAGTTCTTCAGCTTGCTCTTTGTGGCTAACCAAAGCTAATAGATCATTATTTTGTTGCTCAAATTCATTAAAAATATGTTTAGCCGGCGAAACTTCTATTAATTCAGTTTCTAGCTTCTCAATATATTCTTTAATATCTTGTCTGGTTTGCAATTTCAGCGTCATTCGACCAAACGCGACCATATCTTGGGCATAATTTTTAGCAGAACTCCCCGTAATAGTACCTGATGGCTCCAGTTCCTTAGGTATTGCTGCTTTATAGTTAATTTCCAAGTTATCAGGATAAATGCCCGTTAAAATAGAACGAACCATATCAAGTTCAATAACATCCTCATTAATAAGAGGCTCTAACTTAGTCGTCAAATCACGTTTTAATTTCTTTTTCCAGTTAAAAAGCACTTCCTCAGAAGTATCCGATACGTGGTCTTCCACATTTTGTATAAGCAACTCTAGCTTGGCAAAAGCCGCACCGGTGCGAATTTGCTCTACTGTTTTACTTGCACTACAAGCACCACCACTTTTAACCGTTGTTTGAGTCAATACATTGAAATCATCAATACTTGAACTGATCCTCTCTTTCATAAGTTTAGATAATGTAGTTTTCAGTTCACGAACAGAGTCAGCATAAAAGTCGTTTAAATCATCTGCGATTTTATCCTTATAAGTTTGGATTGATTCTGATTTCTGCTTTAACTCAGCCACATCATAGTCATCGAGTGCATCTAACTTAGCTTCAAGCAGATTTTGCAATTTATCCTTACAAAGCGATTGATTCTTTTGCACCTTTTTAATGTAGGCTTCGTTAGCTTGTTCGATGAGTCTATATTTATTTTGGTTAACGCTAGTTAACACGCCGTTCAGATGCGTATATTTAGAAATATTATAGAGATTAACCCTTGTACTTGCATCGTCTTTAAAATCGTTGGGGAAAACTTTTTTCAGCCTGTCTAATAATAGCTTCTCATCCGCAGTCAATGCTTTATCTTTGGCAGCTTTGTGGCACATAGTTTCAGCATATGATGAAACCAGGATGACACGGTCTTCAACCTCAGTGATAAGCTCATCATACATGCTATCCACTTCCAAATTTGTTTCTTTTAAATTTCGAAATGTACTACTCGCGAGCATAGAAAGCTTTGTCTGAATATGCTCAATACGTTCAGGCAGGTTTCCTTTCAATTCCATATTGAACAATTGACTATCTAATTTACTGCCAACAATAAACAACTCTCTGGCTTTTTCAGAGTTGGTAACCCTATCAATAAGCTTAACATCTTCATTGTTTAAGAACTGCCCGCATGGGGTAACAATGAACACAACATCGCAATTTTTTAATCTACGGCGGGTAATGCTTTCACGGGACACTACAGGATCATTAATCCCCGGGGTATCGACAATTTTTATCCCCTTTAAAGACTCTAAAGGTAAGCGGATATGAACCGATTTTGTAAATGGAGTATATTTTCCCTCTGGACCTACATAGTCCAAAATTTCTTTATTAATATTGTAAGGATCATCAACTTTAAGGATTAGCTTATCTTCAGTCGGAAAATTATCAATATGTGACTGTATATCGTTATAACAATGAAGGTAGAATGAAAGTTCATCATCTTTCATTAAACCATCAGCATACTCCACTGCGTCGGTTTCAATATCAGATACGACTAGTTTTTTAATAATATTTGAATTTTCATTAATGTAGCCTTCTATCAGCCTTAAACGCTTACGGTCGTACTCTCTAGACTTTAACTCAATGTCTTTAATATCATTTTGATTATAAAGCTCTACCTCAATGGATGCTTCTGCATCATAAGATAATATCGTTAATGCCGCAGTCATAGGTGTTGCGGCTTTAGGTAATACTTCTTCTCCTTCAAAAAATAGGGTGTTCACTATTGATGATTTACCCGCTTTTACGCGACCAATAATACCTATCTCTAAAGTATCATCATGATTATTAACCACACTCTCAAACTCTTCGACAGTGGGTAAGTTAGCCTCATTAATTACCTGTGCAGCACTCGATCCATAAGCACCTTCATGTGCTTTTAAATGCGCTGATAGTTCTTCCAGTTTTTTTATTATTATAATTGGGCTCATTTTTGACCTCTTAAGACTTCTAAGGCATTTTTGACTGACTTTTTGCTCAGCTTATCTTTTGGTTTCGACTCTGCTACAGAGCTATGTAGACGGCTTCTCCCATCAAAATCACTGAGATCTTTCAATATTTTTTTTAACGCTTCAAAATTATCTTCGAGCTTTGTATATTTATCTTTTAAAAGTTCATTATCTTTAACTAGATTGTCTTTTTCTCGCTTGGCAGCAGACAATTCTTTTTTTAAAGAAGTAATAGTATCCCTAAGTTCTTGAGTACTCGTACCTTGCTTTAAGAACTCTTCACATTTTTGTGCTACTTGTTTGGGTGTCCCCTCAAACCATTCAGAAACACCCCCATAGGACTTATGATTACGCCTACTAAAATGACGCTCTAAAAATGAGTGAATATCTTTTTCTGTTTGTTCAAGAAGTTCATTATCTACATCAAAAGAAGTAAACAACATATAGTCTGGATTTTCAGCTTCGGCAACACGTACAAAAGCTTCTCGAGTGGTCATTCCCACTTTAGCCAAATCTGGCTTAGTGGTATCCCAGGCAACATAAATCTTACCCATTGTTCACCTTGTTTAGTTTACTAATTATCATTTTGGAATCAGGATAAAAAATGATCACTATATTTCTTTATAAAAGCGGCAAACCCAAAATGGCCACTATCGCTCCTATCGGGCTAATTGGTAGTGAGGATTCGGTTACCGTTTCTGTTAAACCTTCATTAACAACGTCACTGCTAACTGTTGATGCTTCACCTGAAAGGGCGTCATTTACCGTTGTTGTTAAATCAGCAATTTCATCATTACTGGAATCTTCTAGGTCGGTATAACCCCTTCTTGATAAAACATACGCCAATTGAGTGACAATCGCAGTAACAAATATGGTTATTACCTAGCATATCTATCATCAAAACGATACGTAGTCACATCGCTAGTTTTAATGAGTAAACCATGTTCGACTAAGTGTGAAATCATCTTATCAAGTGCCTCTTTTCCGATAACCAACACTAACGGATTAAAGTAGTTCGTAATTTCCGCTTCCGTTAGTTCCTCTCTCTGACTCTGGGTAAAGGCATCCGATACATCAAAATAGAAAGCAGCTAAAGTCTCAAGACCTTTAAAAGCTGGCTGATTTAACAAGTCCGCCTCGCCGCTTGGGGCCAACCTTGCCTCTTCTTGGTCAATAGTAGAATCAACTTTGGGGGTTTCAAAGAGCTCCCCGGTCTCTTTATCGACTAACTCACTTATTGAACCGGCATGATCGTTATCGATATTAGCTTTGCCATTGAAAAGAGTCTCTTCTGCCGAAACCTCAGTATTAGAATCACCGTTTAACAGTGAAATAATAGATTGCTCAGGCCTAAGTGCGATCGCCTGTGCGGCGGCTTTGACTTTTGGTTTTGTGTTTGCGAAACCTGCCAAAATTTCCTGGTTACCATCTAAGTTTGACGATTGGTGTTGGGAAACATACTGCGGTCTCCAATTAGCTTTCAAGTTCTCTTTAACCCCCTCAAAGGTACCGCCTTTAACATTAGCACACACAGCAACAACGGCTTCGGATAACAAGTAAATATACTTATTGCGCTGCATCGCATTTTGCCCCCGACCAAATGCAGCCTCAGGATCAAACGGTGACACTAATACTAATGATTCGTTCTTCAAATGCTGCCGCCATTGCGCTTTTCCACATGCAGCGAATAAACTATCACCAAGAATCCCTATCGCGGTTGAGCCACTATTTAACGCCCGCTGCATCGCGATACTATCAACACCTTCAGCAGCACCCGATACAACCTGATACCCATGGGTCGTTACATTATCTACATAGCCAATCGTTGCGTTTTCATCATCTATACCGCAATTTCTCGAGCCTACAAAACCAATGCCTTTTCGTCTCAACAGCTCTACATTACCAACACCAAACAGTATCGCAGGGGCTTTATGTCCTAGCTCCTTTCTGATAATTTTGGGGTATCCTTCATCAGAACGACTCAAGATCCAGATCCCAGCGCTTTGCCATTTTTCGAGTGCTTGAGAAAGAGCCATTCCTCTAGCTAATAAAGCAGTTAAACGCTCAGATGTGATGTCTGCAACCGTTTTATCTAGCCGGGCCATTATCGGCGATAGATCTGCGTTCGAATGGAAGTGGGTAACATCATCTGAAAACATATCAAAGAATTCAGCTAATCGATCACTATCTAGTAAATCCTTTGGTGCGAACTTATTCTTTTTCAACCAATGAGCCAAATAGCCATATCCATTATCTGATAACGGCTTACAAGCCCTTCTATCAGCACGGTTAAAGTGATGCGTTAACATCAATATAGCTTTGGTATTCTCTGATAATTCGTTTGTCATAGTCTCTGATTCTATTGGTTTTTCTTAGTACTAGTGAGTGAAACGGGAATGACTTTAGATACGCCAAACTTCTTGAGTAACGCACCTGCAATAGTAAATGTCCACCCTGAATCTACTGCATCGTCAATCAACCATACTGGGTTACTGTGTATTTTACCAGTATCCACGCCGAACGCACCGTCTAAATTCTTAGCTTGATGAAATCGATTTTCCATCGTTTTCTGAGGAGGGCGCTCTTCAGCGACATACAACGCATCCATGCATGGTACACCTAACCTATTTGCAATTTTTTTTGCAAAGTCAGGAACCAATGTTGGATGCCTTGGTGACGGAACATAAGCTACCCAAGTTGGTCGCTCTTCGTACGGTAAGCTATCGATCATTTTGACCATTGGTTCTACAAGTTCATCACTAAAATGGTTTTGTTTTTTCCCATTGGCTACGATATCCCCCCAGCCTCCATCTCTCCATGAGGAAAGAGCTGCACCTTGTTCAAGATATAGATTGGATTTCTTGGCACTATAAGGGAATGCATAAGTTGGAAATGCCAATTTAGCATTAGCACCAGATGCTGCAAATGTTGCCTTAGGTTTTATAGGGATATAACGACTACGAAGAAAATCATTTGCCTGGAGAGCCAACTCGTAATCTATCTCGTTGGTTAGCTTATTTTCAGGCGCACAATTGGCACACTTACCACAGGTCTGTGGATTAGCATCGTCTAACTCTTCCGACAAGAACTGCATCAGACACTCTGATGATTGATGATAATCGACCAACCTTTCCCACTCATGGCGTTTAATTGTATTTAATCGATCAATTTTTTCTTGAGGCAACTGGTAATCAAACTGAGTTCGCTGATAGATACTGTTGTTTTTTAAGATAGGCGATGGGTGTTCAATAGAAAGAAATTTGATAATTTTTTCTATCGTACCTTTTGAAAAGTTAACCTGTGGTTCAAAATCAGATAATCGGCAACCATCATCATTCTGCTCTAGCACGCTTAGAAGCTGGTTAATTTGATGTTCTTTTGGAAAAGCATTGTCGATAAAATACTGTTGTATTCGAGCATCTTCCTCTCCCAACATCATAATGCCTACTGCATTATCAATACCGCGTCCAGCACGACCAACTTGTTGATAATATTCGACAACATTGCCAGGGGCTTGATAATGTATAACAAAGCTAAGATCCGGCTTGTCAAATCCCATTCCAAGGGCCGACGTTGCTACCAAACATTTTACTTCATTAAAGATAAGTGCTTGTTCAAGGCGCAATTTGTCCAATGGATCACTGATCTGGCTGTGATAAGCCATAGCTGTCATTCCGTTCTTTCTCAAAAAGCCAGAGACAATTTCAGCATCTTTGGTAGTTTTTACATAGACGATACCCGTTCCCGCGATATTTGGGAGATTTTTAGCAAGCCAAGCAAGTCGCTCAGAGCGATTACTAATCGAGAGAGTATGTAGACTAAGACTTTTACGAGTAAGCGGTCCCCTAAGTGTTATTAGCCTGTCACCAAGCTGGTTTTCTATATCGTTGACGACCCGGTCATTTGCCGTTGCCGTAGTGGCCAACACAGGCATGTTACTTGGCATAAATTTGAGTACACGAACAATGCGACTATAGTCTGGTCTAAAGTCATGCCCCCAATCAGAAATACAGTGCGCTTCATCGACAACAAATAGACCAATGTTGTTACTTATCTGCGGTAAAATTTCCTCACCAAAAGCAGTCGAGCCTAATTGCTCAGGCGATATGATCACAGCATCAACTTGCCCTGCTAAGATACTTCGTGCAGCATCAGCCTTTTCGTCCTTATCCATAGACGAATTATAGGAAACAACACTTAAACCCAGCTTTGCCGCGCTGTCTATTTGATTACGAATTAGAGAGAGCAAAGGGGAAATGATGATAGTCGGCCCATGGCCCTGAGAGCGGCGCAATTTAGTTGCAATAAAATACACTGCACTCTTACCCCAACCCGTTCTCTCCACTACCAACATTTGATTTTGATGCTCAACTAAACCTTGAATAGCTTCCCATTGATCTGCATGAAAAACTGCTTTTCCGTTGTTCGTCATCTCACGCAAATAAGATAATGCTAGCTTTCTCATCGATACCCTACTTTATAATATCTAGTTTTTTGATGAAGCTTTGATTGTCAACACAGGCGTCAAACATTTCTGTAATGACAAGCCGCCATGATTATAGTGATCGCCCGACACATAGCCTGAAATGCCAGGAGCCATTGCAATAGAAACGCTCGGGTTCCAAAACCAAGGTACAACCAAACCATCGTATTGAATATTACTCTTCAATATCGCACAGCGGCGTTGACGATTCGTTCCCAATGGCTTGTGAATTTCGCCTTTTGGTAAGCCATCAGGCACCCAAAGCCAGCCATGGTCTGTTACGATTTTGATTCGCTTCCATCCGGCGTCTAATAGACCTCGGATTCGTGCGACTGCATCACCCAATACCTGTTCAATGTACTGTGGCATCTTTAACTGTTGCTTATGACCTAAGTTATCTAGGTCTCCTGTTTGCACCCAGGCATAACCATTCGGTTCACCTGTTTCAAGACCATCTAAATATTGCCAGCCTCGCTCGGCAAGTAGCTTCTTAAGGTAGTGACTACTAAAAGATGCTTGTGTACTCGCTAGCGCTGGAATGAAATCATCGTTATCCTCTAAACCTGTTAGCAGATCTGCCAATGGCGTCACTGCAGCTTTCGCTGTTGCTGTAGCTGTTAATGACGGGAGCGCAGACCATTGAGAAATAAGGTCGATGTTTACACCAATGGCTGACAATTTATTCTCCAGCTGCTTAGCTGTATCAAAGCGCAAGCCATCAACGAAGAAAATTACTTGGCTACCAACAGAATAGTTTGCTAATGTTTCTTTTAACTGTTTATCGTCTGGATAACCATTCAATCTAACTTGATCTTGGAAGTTAAGTGCAACCCTTTCCAACCATGGCGTATAGATAACAGCCAGAACATCCGCAACCAACTGTTGATGGTGAATATCTTTCGCTTTTGCCATCGCAGTAAGCACAGCGGCATCAGCCTGCCAGAAGCGGCTGGTATACAACTCCGCCATGCCCTCTGGAGAACCTGACGAAAATAGGATCTCTGTATGCTCAAGAACGATCGTAATTTGCTCTAAAATGCCTAACCAAGGAGAAAAGCCTAGCTGAGACCATATCCAATCTTGGCGAGATTGTTGGTTGCTCCAAAGAGAATTGAACACTTGCTTCAAACTCTAACGATTACTGCCCGCAATTTGCTTAAATGCATCTTCAATAACAGATTCATCACACAAATTTTCGGATAAGTAATTTTGCGCTTCAAACGCTAGCCCCGATGGTGCTACTGTTTTTAGGCGGTCGACGAGAGCAGGAAGATTGCTTGCTGTCTCTTCAAATCGCTCCCATTCACCTTGAGCATCACAGAGCAGCTCCAAAGCAAGTGCCATATTCGCTTCGCTCGGTTCAAAACCGTATCTTGAAATGCAGGACTGGCTGAAAATATCCCACTTACTGCCTTGCCATTGCTCTGCTTTTTCGGTTGGGTTATTTAGCCACCCCAAAATGTAGTGGTCAAGTAAAACTGGCCACAGTTTTATAAGATTGCCAATAGAGTCGTTCCGACTCATTTGGCGTGAGACCACCATTGCACTGATGTGGCCTGATTTGGCTGTAATATCTAATGATGTAGCCAATAATGCTGTTCCAGGCCTCTGTTAAATTCCGATATCCACAGGCTGGCACCCATTCTGTTTTTAGGCTTCTGAAGAAGCGCTCCATAGGGCTGTTATCCCAACAGTTTCCTCTGCGCGACAAGCTTTGTTTTATTTGAAAACGCCATAAGGTCTGACGGAACTTACGGCTAGTGTAATGCGTGCCCTGATCGCTATGGAACATCACTCCTCTAGGCTTACCACGGCTTTCATAAGCCATTTTCAAAGCTTTGCTTGTCAACTGACTATCGGGCGAAAAAGACATAGCCCAACCAATTGGTTTACGAGCAAACAAGTCCAGCACAACGGCTAGATAAGCCCAGCGATTC
>NZ_LZFW01000025.1 GCF_001676025.1 Vibrio sp. UCD-FRSSP16_30 | reverse complement strand
ATGATCGAAAGATTTGTCACTTGGGTCAAGGCTGTAGGAACCATCGGTATTAAGAGTAAATCCAGCGTGATTATAAGGCGTACTGAATTTCGCGGTATCACCATGATCAACATCTGTTGAGGTGATTTGCCCTTGGATAACAGGCTGACCTTCATCCACAGTTTTCGAACTAATGTGGCTGATAACAGGATTATCATTAGTGCCATCAACACGAATCACTAAGTTCTGAGTAACGCTATTTCCACCCTGAGTATCCGTGGCAATCACAGGAATAATTAATGTTTCATGCTCACCCACTGCTAGATAATCGAAAGATTTATCACTTGGATCAAGGGTGTAAGCACCGTCTGGATTAAGCGTAAATCCAGCGTGATTGTACGGCGTACTGAATGTTGCTGTATCACCATGATCAACATCCGTTGAGGTGATTTGCCCATGAATAGTAGGCTGGCCTTCATCCACAATTTTCGATGTGATGTGACTGATAACAGGATTATCATTGGTACCATCAACTCGAATCACTAGATTCTGAGCAACGCTGTTCCCACCTTGTGTATCCGTGGCAATCACAGGAATAATCAGAGTTTCATGCTCACCTACTGCCAGATGGTCGAAAGATTTGTCACTTGGATCAAGACTGTAAGAACCATCAGGATTAAGAGTAAATCCAGCATGATTATAAGGCGTACTGAATGTTGCAGTATCGCCATGGTCAACATCTGTTGAGGTGATTTTCCCTTGTATAACGGGCTGACCTTCGTCGACGGTTTTCGAACTAATGTGGCTGATAACAGGATTATCATTAGTGCCATCAACACGAATCACTAAGTTCTGAGCAACGCTATTTCCACCCTGCTTGTCCGTGGCAATCACAGGAATAATCAGCGTCTCATGTTCACCCACAGCCAAATGGTCGAAGGATTTGTCACTTGGATCAAGGGTGTAAGAACCATCTTGATTAAGCGTAAATCCAGCGTGGTTGTACGGCGTACTGAATTTCGCGGTATCACCTTGGTCAACATCCGTTGAGGTGATTTGCCCATGAATAGTAGGCTGACCTTCATCGACGGTTTTCGATGTGATGTGGTTAATCACAGGATTATCGTTGGTGCCATCAATACGAATAATCAAGTTCTGAGCAACGCTGTTCCCACCTTGTGTATCCGTGGCAATCACAGGAATAATTAATGTTTCATGCTCACCCACTGCTAAGTGGTCAAAAGATTTATCACTTGGATCAAGACTGTAAGAACCATCGGGATTAAGGGTAAATCCAGCATGGTTGTACGGCGTACTGAATGTTGCCGTATCACCATGATCAACATCCGTTGAGGTGATTTGCCCTTTGATAACAGGCTGACCTTCGTCGACGATTTTTGATGTGATATGACTGATAACAGGATTATCGTTAGTGCCATCAACTCGAATCACCAAGTTCTGAGAAACGCTATTTCCACCCTGAGTATCCGTAGCAATCACAGGAATAATCAGCGTTTCATACTCACCCACCGCTAAGTGGTCAAAAGACTTATCACTTGGATCAAGACTGTAAGAACCATCAGAATTAAGGGTGAATCCAGCGTGATTGTACGGCGTACTGAATTTCGCGGTATCACCATGATCAACATCCGTTGAGGTGATTTGCCCGTGCATAACGGGCTGACCTTCATCCACCACTTTAGAAGTTATGTGACTAATCACTGGATTATCATTAGTGCCATCTACTCGAATCACCAAGTTCTGAGAAACACTGTTTCCACCCTGTGTATCCGTAGCAATCACAGGAATAATCAGCGTTTCATGCTCACCCACCGCCAAATGGTCGAAAGATTTGTCGCTTGGATCAAGGGTGTAAGAACCATCGGGATTAAGAGTAAATCCAGCATGATTGTACGGCGTACTGAACGTTGCAGTATCACCATGATCGACATCTGTAGAGGTGATTTGCCCTTGGATAACAGGCTGACCTTCATCCACAGTTTTCGAACTAATGTGGCTGATAACAGGATTATCATTAGTGCCATCAACTCGAATCACCAAGTTCTGAGTAACGCTATTTCCACCCTGAGTATCCGTGGCAATCACAGGAATAATTAATGTTTCATGTTCACCCACTGCTAGATGATCGAAAGATTTGTCACTTGGGTCAAGACTGTAAGAACCATCAGAATTAAGAGTAAATCCAGCGTGGTTGTACGGCGTACTAAATGTTGCAGTATCCCCATGGTCGACATCTGTTGACGTGATTTGCCCTTGCATAACGGGCTGACCTTCATCCACCACTTTAGAAGTTATATGACTAATCACTGGATTATCATTAGTGCCATCAACACGAATCACTAAGTTCTGAGTAACGCTATTTCCACCCTGAGTATCCGTGGCAATCACAGGAATAATTAATGTTTCATGCTCACCTACTGCTAGATAATCGAAAGATTTATCACTTGGGTCAAAGGTATAAGAACCATCGGTATTAAGAGTAAATCCAGCATGATTATAAGGCGTACTGAATGTTGCAGTATCACTATGGTCAACATCCGTTGACGTAATTTGGCCATGAATAGTAGGCTGGCCTTCATCCACGATTTTCGATGTGATATGACTGATAACAGGATTATCGTTAGTGCCATCAACTCGAATCACTAGATTCTGAGCAACACTGTTTCCACCTTGTGTATCTGTAGCAATCACAGGAATAATCAGCGTTTCATGCTCACCCACCGCCAAGTGGTCAAAAGACTTATCGCTTGGATCAAGGGTGTAAGAACCATCGGGATTAAGGGTGAATCCAGCATGATGGTACGGCGTACTGAACGTTGCAGTATCCCCATGGTCGACATCTGTAGAGGTGATTTGCCCTTTGATAACAGGCTGACCTTCATCGACGGTTTTTGATGTGATATAACTGATAACAGGATTATCGTTAGTGCCATCTACTCGAATTACTAGATTCTGAGAAACGCTATTTCCACCCTGTGTATCTGTGACAATCACAGGAATAATCAGCGTTTCATGCTCACCCACTGCCAGATGATCGAAAGATTTGTCACTTGGATCAAGGGTGTAAGAGCCGTCTGGATTAAGGGTGAATCCAGCGTGGTTGTACGGCGTACTGAACGTTGCAGTATCCCCATGGTCGACATCTGTAGAGGTGATTTGCCCTTTGATAACAGGCTGACCTTCGTCGACGATTTTTGATGTGATATGACTGATAACAGGATTATCGTTAGTGCCATCAACTCGAATCACTAGATTCTGAGAAACGCTATTTCCACCCTGCTTGTCCGTGGCTACTACTGGAATAATTAGAGTTTCATGCTCACCCACTGCCAGATGGTCGAAGGACTTGTCACTTGGATCAAGGGTGTAAGAGCCGTCTGGATTAAGGGTGAATCCAGCGTGGTTGTACGGCGTACTGAACGTTGCAGTATCCCCATGGTCGACATCTGTAGAGGTGATTTGCCCTTTGATAACAGGCTGACCTTCGTCGACGATTTTTGATGTGATATGACTGATAACAGGATTATCGTTAGTGCCATCAACTCGAATCACCAAGTTCTGAGAAACGCTATTTCCACCCTGAGTATCCGTAGCAATCACAGGAATAATCAGCGTCTCATGCTCACCCACCGCCAAATGGTCAAAAGACTTATCACTTGGATCAAGACTGTAAGAACCATCAGAATTAAGAGTAAATCCTGCATGATTGTACGGCGTACTGAATGTTGCGGTATCACCATGATCGACATCTGTTGAGGTGATTTGACCATGAATAGTAGGCTGCCCTTCATCCACGGTTTTCGATGTAATATGACTAATCACAGGATTATCATTGGTGCCATCAACTCGAATCACCAAGTTCTGAGCAATACTGTTTCCACCCTGTTTGTCTGTGGCAATCACAGGAATAATCAGTGTTTCATGCTCACCCACCCCCAAATGGTCGAAGGATTTGTCACTTGGGTCAAGGGTATAAGAACCATCAGTATTAAGAGTAAATCCAGCATGATTATAAGGCGTACTGAATGTTGCGGTATCACCATGGTCAACATCCGTTGACGTAATTTGACCATGAATAGTAGGCTGACCTTCATCCACGGTTTTCGAACTAATTTGGCTGATAACAGGATTATCATTAGTGCCATCAACACGAATCACTAAGTTCTGAGCAACGCTATTTCCACCCTGCTTGTCCGTGGCAATCACAGGAATAATCAGCGTCTCATGTTCACCCACAGCCAAATGGTCGAAGGATTTGTCACTTGGATCAAGGGTGTAAGAACCACCTGGATTAAGCGTAAATCCAGCGTGGTTGTACGGCGTACTGAATGTTGCCGTATCACCATGATCAACATCCGTTGAGGTGATTTGCCCTTTGATAACAGGCTGACCTTCATCGACGATTTTTGATGTGATATGACTGATAACAGGATTATCGTTAGTACCATCAACTCGAATCACCAAGTTCTGAGACACACTGTTCCCACCTTGTGTATCCGTGGCAATCACAGGAATAATCAGCGTTTCATGCTCACCCACTGCCAGATGGTCGAAGGATTTGTCACTTGGATCAAGGGTGTAAGAACCGTCTGGATTAAGGGTGAATCCAGCGTGATTGTACGGCGTACTGAATTTCGCGGTGTCACCATGATCAACATCCGTTGAGGTGATTTGCCCTTGCATAACGGGCTGACCTTCATCCACCACTTTAGAAGTTATGTGACTAATCACTGGATTATCATTAGTGCCATCTACTCGAATCACCAAGTTCTGAGTAACGCTATTTCCACCCTGAGTATCCGTGGCAATCACAGGAATAATTAATGTTTCATGTTCACCCACTGCTAGATGATCGAAAGATTTGTCACTTGGGTCAAGACTGTAAGAACCATCAGAATTAAGAGTAAATCCAGCGTGGTTGTACGGCGTACTGAATTTCGCGGTATCACCATGGTCAACATCCGTTGACGTAATTTGACCATGAATAGTAGGCTGCCCTTCGTCCACGGTTTTCGAACTAATGTGGCTGATAACAGGATTATCATTGGTGCCATCAATACGAATAATCAAGTTCTGAGCAACGCTGCTCCCACCTTGTGTATCTGTGGCAATCACAGGAATAATTAGAGTTTCATGCTCACCCACCGCCAGATGGTCAAAGGATTTATCACTTGGATCAAGACTGTAAGAACCATCAGAATTAAGAGTAAATCCAGCGTGGTTGTACGGCGTACTAAATGTCGCCGTGTCAGTATGGTCAACATCCGTTGACGTAATTTGGCCATGAATAACGGGCTGCCCTTCATCCACAGTTTTCGAACTAATATGGCTGATAACAGGGTTATCATTGGTACCATCAACTCGAATCACCAAGTTCTGAGCAACACTGTTCCCACCCTGTGTATCCGTAGCAATCACAGGAATAATCAGCGTTTCATGCTCACCCATCGCTAAGTGGTCAAAAGACTTATCACTTGGATCAAGGCTGTAGGAACCATCGGGATTAAGGGTGAATCCTGCGTGATTGTACGGCGTACTGAATGTCGCCGTGTCAGCATGGTCAACATCCGTTGACGTAATTTGACCATGAATAGCAGGCTGCCCTTCATCCACGGTTTTCGAAGTAATGTGGCTGATAACAGGATTATCATTGGTGCCATCAACACGAATCACTAGGTTCTGAGCAACGCTATTTCCACCCTGTTTGTCTGTGGCAATCACAGGAATAATCAGCGTTTCATACTCACCCACCGCTAAGTGGTCAAAAGACTTATCACTTGGATCAAGACTGTAAGAACCATCAGAATTAAGGGTGAATCCAGCGTGATTGTACGACGTACTGAATTTCGCGGTATCACCATGATCAACATCCGTTGAGGTGATTTGCCCTTGCATAACGGGCTGACCTTCATCCACCACTTTAGAAGTTATGTGACTAATCACTGGATTATCATTAGTGCCATCTACTCGAATCACCAAGTTCTGAGTAACGCTATTTCCACCCTGCTTGTCCGTGGCTACTACTGGAATAATTAGAGTTTCATGCTCACCCACTGCTAGATAATCGAAAGATTTATCACTTGGGTCAAGACTATAAGAACCATCGGGATTAAGGGTGAATCCAGCGTGATTGTACGGCGTACTGAATTTCGCGGTGTCACCATGGTCAACATCCGTTGACGTAATTTGACCATGAATCGTAGGCTGACCTTCATCGACGGTTTTCGATGTGATGTGACTGATAACAGGATTATCATTAGTGCCATCAACACGAATCACTAGATTCTGAGCAACGCTGTTCCCACCTTGTGTATCCGTGGCAATCACAGGAATAATTAATGTTTCATGCTCACCCACCGCTAGATAATCGAAGGACTTGTCACTTGGATCAAGGCTATAGGAACCATCGGGATTAAGGGTAAATCCTGCATGATTGTACGGCGTACTGAATGTTGTAGTATCAGTATGGTCAACATCCGTTGACGTAATTTGGCCATGAATAGCAGGCTGACCTTCATCCACGGTTTTCGATGTGATATGACTAATCACAGGATTATCATTGGTGCCATCAACACGAATAATCAAGTTCTGAGCAACGCTGTTCCCACCTTGTGTATCCGTGGCAATCACAGGAATAATTAATGTTTCATGCTCACCCACTGCTAAATGGTCAAAAGATTTATCACTGGGGTCAAGACTGTAAGAACCATCAGAATTAAGAGTAAATCCAGCGTGGTTGTACGGTGTACTGAATGTTGCGGTATCACCATGGTCAACATCCGTTGACGTAATTTGCCCTTGTATAACGGGCTGACCTTCATCCACGATTTTCGAGCTAATGTGGCTGATAACCGGATTATCATTAGTGCCATCTACTCGAATCACCAAGTTCTGAGCAACGCTATTCCCACCTTGTGTATCCGTGGCAATTACAGGAATAATTAATGTTTCATGCTCACCCACAGCTAGATAATCGAAGGACTTGTCACTTGGATCAAGGCTATAGGAACCATCGGGATTAAGCGTGAATCCAGCGTGGTTGTACGGCGTACTGAATGTCGCGGTATCACCATGGTCAACGTCCGTTGAGGTGATTTGCCCTTGCATAACGGGCTGACCTTCATCCACAGTTTTCGAACTAATGTGGCTGATAACAGGATTATCATTAGTGCCATCAACACGAATAATTAGGTTCTGAGCAACACTGTTTCCACCCTGTGTATCCGTAGCAATCACAGGAATAATCAGAGTTTCATGCTCACCCACAGCCAAATGATCGAAGGATTTATCACTTGGATCAATGGTGTACGAACCATTCTGATTTAATGTAAATCCGGCATGATGATAGGGTGAACTGAAGGCTGCTGTATCTCCATGATCCATATCAGCTGCTGTGATTTGTCCATGAATAGTAGACTGACCTTCATCTAATAGATGTGATCCCATACGATTAAGTACAGGATTATCATTAGTACCATCAATACGAATGACAAGATTCTGAGCTTGACTATTTTCGCCCTTAGTATCGGTTGCAACTACTGGAATAATCAGCGTTTCATGCTCACCAACCGCCAAATGATTAAACGACTTGTCACGTGGATCTAAGGTATACGAACCATCTGAATTTAAAGTAAAACCGGCATGCTTATATTGAGTACTGAATGTAAAGCTATCACCGTGGTCTACATCACTAGCAGTAATCTGTCCATGAATAATAACATGGCCTTCATACTCCGAGTTCGACTGAATATGGTTTATTATCGGCTTATCATTGGTACCTTCAACCGACACGCTCACTTGTTGGGTCGTAGTTGCACCGTTATCATCAGTCACTGTGACTAGCATAGTTTCCGTATGCGACTCACCTTCAGCCAACGCTTGATGCGCATCATTATCCAAAGTGTAGTGCCACTTGCCTGAGGTTGGGTTTAATACAAATACGCCGTAGTTTCCCTGCAGACTATCAGGCGTATAAGTCAGCACTGCACCATGATCGACATCCGTTGCTTGGACTTGCCCTTCAACAAACAGGGTGCCATCTTCTTTGGTGTCACCATGTTGAGACTGACTGGTAATCACTGGAATATCATTTGTTCCCTGCACAGTAACTGTGATCGTTTGATGTACAGGGGCACCCGAGACACTTGTTGCAGTTACCAGTAAAACCTCAGTATGAGACTCACCCTGAGCTAGATCTTGGTGGTGACTATTATCTAATCTGTAAGACCACTCACCGGTATCCTTATCTAGGGCAAAGTCGCCATATTTTCCATGCAGGTTATCTGGGGTAAAAGTAAGCGCCGTGCCAACTTGGGAGCTTTGTGCATCAACAACACCTCTAGTTACAAGAGTTGAATCCTCCACAACTGTGCCAGATGAGGGAATCCCCGCTACTGGCGGTGTTAAGTAGGAATTATTTGAATGGCTCGTTGTATGTGAAGCAATCGTTGGCAAAAATGCATGAGTTAACTGCCCATAATTGTGGCTTAACGCACCAACAACTGAAGTTATCTGATGATCAATAAAGTAACTATGGTGATAATGATGGCCACCGGCGTTCTCTACATGGTGTTTAGCTTGAAACTCTTGTTCAGCAACATGGAGTGGCGTTGGTACCGGGTTTACGGCCTGATGACCTTTGACATCACCTGACGTATATACCTCTTCTTGAGGTGATTCAGGATACACAACGTGGCTAATTTTGGAGTCATTAACTCCTTCATTAGTAATGTTTTTATCGCTAGAAGTTGCATGGTAAGACGGAAGAATTAATGCTGCAGTTACAGAGCGAGAGAAATACGTTTCAGGCACAATTAGACGTCGAGCCTTCTTTGTGCGAGTCGGCTTGTTTTTATTCTTTGATACTTCTGTAACTTTATTATTCTTGTCTGAATTTGCCATTAATTATTCCGCTATTACGTTCTTCAATAGAGCATTATTTGTAACTAAAACTAAAATGCAGATTACACCCTACATTTTAAAAGATTAGTTGCTACCTCTGCTCTATGAGTAAATATTTACCTGTTAAACACCAGCATGACTGACGTTTAATATTTATGATGACATAGGTCATTGTTATAACTTTTCATTAGCTAGAGCTAATATTCTGCTTATTTCGAATGAGAACTACAGTTTCACAAGTATAGATTTCACGTCATATACAAGAGACAGATCACAATACGAACATATAACTAATCGAAGTATAGAACCCTTTTTTGAGCTTAGAGCAGTTAATACGGCGATTATTGATTATGCTTTAGAGAGGTAATGCCGAAAATTCAGCTGTGATGGGATACTTGGTTAAATGATTAAATTTACTTCGAACTATCAAATACTAAGCATAAAATCTAAAACAAAAAGACTAGAGTTTCTTAAACTACATTTTCGTAAAGCGTAGTACTGCATGACACCGATTAATTACCTAACCATCGGGCATAAAAAATGCCAGCTAAAAATAGCTGGCATTCTGTTTTAATATTTCAGGCTATCTCTAAAGAGACACTGAATATTCTCTATTATCCATGGTGTGCATCACCAACATCGGTATGACCAACTTGATGATCATGATGCTCCATTGGATCTGTATTATCCTGATGTTGACTATGGTCTGCATCTACCTGAGCTGATTGATCCGCAACAGGAATACCATTGCCATCAACAGTTACTGCAGAACCGTGTCCTAATACCACATCAATATCACTTGGTAAGTCTTGCGCATGGCCATCATGTTGGGTATCTAGACCTAGTTGTGCAAGATAAGTATCTGCGCCATGATTAGTATCAGCGGCTAAGTCATCTAGGTTGACTTCTGGGACGTCTGGTGTTGGTTCATCTGAACTCGATGATGAATGGTATTTAAATCCATCAATCTTACCATCGTTAGAATCTCTCTCCACAATAAAATGCCATGTCAAACTATCACCAACTTGGTGGCCACTTTGGTCAACAATATGACCTTCAAAGTGAAGATCAATTCTACCGGACGCATCTACTCGATCGTCAGTACTGCCTGTCTTCCCTTGCCTTGGCACAACGATATATAGACCTTTAAGATCAGCCTCAGATATTTGTATGTTTTTCCCTTGATTAATATCTGAGCTTGATCCTAGCTCTACACCCTGACCATTAAAGATATGAAATTCAGTAATATGTTTGTCATCAATATCAACCCATTGACCGTGTATCAAGTGCTGCTGATGGTCACCATTAAACTCCATAGTAACAACTCGATGATAACCTGCTGGCAAAGAAGTTGTAGTATGTAAAAAACTGTCAGTATTCATGTGGAATGTTTCAGTCGTCGAGTGACTCACCAAAGTTTTAGTATCAACACTACTATGTTGAGACGCTAAAATGGATTCACCATCACTAAATATAATTCCTTTAACGCCATTCATATTCCCAATATCTAATGTTAGTCCGTTAATCCCCTTGATTCCTTGGC
Source organism: Vibrio sp. UCD-FRSSP16_30 (assembly GCF_001676025.1). GTDB lineage: Bacteria > Pseudomonadota > Gammaproteobacteria > Enterobacterales > Vibrionaceae > Vibrio. Next base: position 5,296 of record NZ_LZFW01000025.1, on the reverse strand, counting down.
TAATATTATAACCTTGAGTTTTGGAACCAGTAATAGTTCCACCAAGTTCATAGTCGCCAGGACTTCCAGGGAGATATAAATAAAATCCGTTCCCATTAACAGAATTAACATGTCCGGTTATGCCATTCATCTCAACAATATCACCCGATGAACCTGATGGATTTTTTTGGTCTTGAGCTGATAATTTTGAAACATCTACAACATGAATATCTGTATGTTGTTCATCAATATGTCCATGCTCATCAATCCGAACATCTTTGCCATCGATGACCAAATGCATTTCTTGTCTCTGTACGGTGTGAGATGTGTGTGTCGTTACAGTTCCATGAATTAAACGCTCGGTGCCCTCAATATTTTTTGTACTGCCTGAAGGAGCATAAATAAGTTTATATTCTGGTTTAATTGTTGTACTCGTACCAGCAGAATCAAGAGTATTACCGGCTTTATCTATAGCCTCCGCAACTAATTGATGCGTCCCTTCACCTAATTTATGTGCATGCTCTTGGCTAGACATATCGTATTCATAATGACCTTTATCATCAGCCACAGTAGAGCCGATCTCGAGATTATTGTCCTTAATAACGACTAAAGAACCAGCTTCCGCTGTCCCTGTTAGTTTTGGGCTAGCATTGTTGTTATTAGCATTTTGTACAGATAAAGTTGGCTTGTGGGTTTCAGTATCAATTGTCACATCACATACTTGCGACGATGCTTGGTTATCAGCATTATCTGTAACCTGAGCCGTAATATGATGGACACCTTGTTTTGTCAATCCACGTGCAGTAAAAATCCAACTAGAAAGAGAGCTTCCATCCCTTTGTGCAAACCCAAGCGAAGTTTTTCCATCAAATATTTCAACTGACTTGGCATCAACATCTACACCTGAGATAGAAAATGTTGGGTTCACATCATTCGTTATATGATCTGAGTTACTGCCGACAGTGGTACTACTAGATGCAGGATCTTGCCCAAATGTATCTGAAGCTGGATCTAAAGAAATTGTCGGCGTATGCAGTGTCGTATCAACAAAATAAGGATGTGCTATCGTATCGGAGCCTTCGATGCCTGCCTTATCTGTTACCACTACTTTAGCCTCGATATTTGTATCGTCTTTCAGGTCTGCTCCTGAAACTTTTATTTTATAAATACCTTGAGCATCTGTAGTTCCATGGAACTCTTTTCCATGCACGGTCAGAGTTACAGCAGCACCATCATGAAATGAACCAGTCACTTTACCCGTTACAAGCACATATCCCTTTGACTCTGAACTATTTATATAATTATCCGTAGTAATATCATCCACGTGGATTTGTGGTGTTGGCGCAATAGTATCAATATTAACTGATTCAGATGTTTTCCCTACATTACCGGCTGTATCTGTCACGGTTGCTAAAATATCAGTTGGACCATCGGGTAAATCTTGTTGCAGCATCCCTTTAGCTAATACAAAGTCACCATTAGCATCTGTTGTTACCTTGTATGTATGTAAATCACCTACAATCTTAATTTCTACTTCTGTACCCGTAGGAATTAGTACTGGCGACTTAACATCAACATGACCAGAAATAGCCGGACGTGGATCATTACCTAACGCAATATCGCGTAGCGTAACTATAGGAATATCTTTTGCAACGGTATAGGCATGAGTATCTGTAGCTGAGCCTGTGTTTCCGGCAGAATCAGTAGTACTAATTTGAGCTTCAAGGCTGGTGTGCCCCATCAACTCATTACTCGGTACGTCAACAGTAAAATGCCCTGAACCATCTGGGTTCTTAACGATAAATCCCGTATATGGAGTGTTATCAATAGTAATAGTCACATGGTCATTAACATCAAACTCTCCGGTAACGACACCTGTAACTGGCACCGTCATACCTTTCTGGGATTCACTGTTATTGATGATATTATCTGTTGCTACACTATCAATGTGAATATGAACTGAAGGTGGGATCACATCTGCTTTAGGAGCGGTCTCAGTTACAACATTAGAAACATTTCCAGCTATATCTGTATATGTCGCACTCAACGCAGTACCTGGTGTCACCTGAGTAGTAATGCATTTTGCTTTGATATCAGCATCACTCAAAACATGATCTTTACTGTCGAAAGTTAAGGTTTCTCCGCTCAAAGCACCATCTGGTAGATCTATTGTAGCTGTAACCTTACCATCAGGGTCCACGTCTTTTTGGTTGTAAATATTGCTTACACTCGTTTTTTGAAAATGAATTGTTGGCTCATCAACTTTAGTATCTAACATAAACTTAAATGTTGTTGACTTAGACACGTTACCAACCGCATCTGTTTGGCGAACATATACAGTGTTTATTCCTTCAGTTGCAGTAAAGCTACTGGTCCAATGAGTGTCATCAACTGAATATTCAACCGTTGCACCTGTTTCTATGCCAGTCACATCCAACGTACCGTCATTAGTCCACTTATCACTACTACTAATACCAGTATCGTTTTTCAAAGCGACTATTGGTTCTGCTACCTTTGTATCTAAGGTAAACACTAATTCATTACTAGCTGCAGAGACATTACCAGCAGCATCGGTCTGTCTAGCTAAAACATGGTTTTCTCCCTCAGAGCTCTGGTATTTTTCACTCCATGTATTACCACCATCTACGGAAAATTCTAACTTCACGTTTGAGCTTTCTATACCATCTATCTGTAAGTCACCATCTTTTGTCATCAACCCTATAGATGAATCAACTATGAAATGCTGAAGAGATATATTCAAAGGATCTGGAGGTGTCACATCAGCATCAGGGGCTATATCTATAGTTGTTGAAGATATATTTCCAGCATTATCCTGAATACTAGCTTCTACTCTGTCTCCAGGATGAACCTCAATAACAACTTCCCCTGAGTTAACAATATCTTGGGTCAGGGACATAGGTTTGCCATTTACAATTAGCGTATCGTGGATAGTTGCATCTGGAGACAACATAATCGTTGCCTTAATCGTTCCATCAGTACCAACTTCTTTTGCATTATATATATGAGGATTACCCTGCTGCCCTTCAAAGTTAATAATTGGAGCGCCAACTTGTGTATCTACACTATAATCATGCACCGCCGTGCCATGACCTGGGTTACCCGCCGCATTTTGAGTATCCATATGAAGATGGAGACTGGTCTGCCCTAGTAACTCTTTAGTCGGTACTGAAATACTGAATTTACCGGATGAATCAACGGTGCCTGTGGCTGAAGGAAGATTATCAATAACAACAATATCGCCACTATTAAAGTCTCCCTGGACTGTACCTGTAATTAATTGAGTTGAGGTCCCTGCATTTATATCAACTAAAGAACCCGCTTCACTTTGATTAATAATATTGTCGTCAGTAATACCATCTACATTTATCGTTACTTTAGGTGTTTCAAGATTCTCAGGTGCAACTTGTACTTTAGCAAGCTCAGATACGTTCCCTGCGTTATCTGTAATACTCGCAGTAACTGTTGAACCTGGTTTAACTTCTGTCATCACCTGACGGGTTAAAATATCAGTAGCGGTTAGCACACGTGGCACATTATTAATCGTTAATGTTTCACCAGCGACAGCATCAAGCGGAATATCAATCGTTGCAGTAACAGTTCCGTCGGAACCTACTTCTTGGATATTATAAATATGATCAGAACCGGAAGTTTCAAGACTAATTGATGGCTTATCAACTTGTGTATCGACACTATAATCATGCGTGGTTGTTGCATGAGCTTTATTGCCGGCAAGATCAGAGGTATCGATGCGCGCTTCAAAACTGTTATGGTCTTTAAGAACGCTTCCAGGAACTTCGATACTAAAGTGACCGCTGCCATCGAGAATGCCTTTATAGGTATCTTTATCTACGGTAACAGTAACCTCATCACCTTGTTTGTACTCACCAGTCACATAGCCAACAACAGATACATCCTTACTAGATTCAGAACTATTAATGATGTTATCAGAGGCAAGTAGCCCTACATGAATTTCCACTGATGGTGGCGTTGCATCGGCTAAAGTCGCTGTCGCGGTGGCGACATTTGATATATTTCCAGCATGGTCAGTAATACTAGCGGTCACTGTTGAACCAGGTTTTACTTCAAAATCAACATGACCCGCTAAAATATCTTGCGCCGTCAGAGAATAATGCCCATCAACAGTAGTTTTCGACACCTGAGTAGTAGTTAATGTCAATGTATCACCTACTACAGCATCTTTTGGTAAATCGATGGTCGCCGTTGCCGTTCCATCCGGATTCAGTTCTGACGCGTTGTAAATACCGTCAAAACCATTATCACTAAAATTAATAGAAGGATCGCCCGCAAAAATATCAACGTCTAAATGATGAGTGGCTTGCGGTGCTGGGTTACCCGCCGCATCCGTTACGTCCGCAGTAATGTCTACAGCTTGAGCATCCGTAAGGTGCCCCAAGGCCGAAGTCGGAATAGTCACACTCCACGCGCCGCCGTGCACATTGCCCGCACCCTGCGTAAAGTAATCTTGACCATTAAAGTGCACAGTCACCACTTGACCGTCTTCGATGTCGTGAGTAGTCCCTGATATGACTAAATCTTTGCCTTGCTCGGCATGGTTTAGCACATCATCACCGGAGACTTTGTCTTCTATCGTAATGGTGCCTGACGTTATATCGGCTGTGGCCAGTGTCGCACTCATCTCTTGTGACGTGTTACCCGCCTGATCGGTCAACGTCACTTTAATGTCATGACCTGGTGCCACTTCGTGCGCAACGGAATGCTGCTGCACGTCGGTATCCGTTAATGCATGAACCGTTTTGTGCCCTTGACCGTCCGTAATGGTTAAGGTATCACCAACTGCCGCATCGATTGGTAACTTAATGGCTACCGTAATGGTGCCATCAGGCCCTACTTCATTCGCATTGTACTCATGACCTGATTGCGCCTGTGGCACACTCAATTTAGGCTCCGTCACCGTCGTATCAAGCGTAAAACTGAACAACGTGACCGCTGACTTATTCCCCGCCACGTCCGTTTGACGCACTTCAACATGATTCACCCCTTCCTTTGCTGTAAAGGTGTCCAACCATGTTTGACCTGCGTCCGTTGAGTATTCAACTAAGGCACCGCCCTCTATACCTTGAACATCCAACGTGCCCGTATTCGTCAGACCATCCGTTGATGAACGGCCACTGTCTGTAACTAACTGAACGATCGGTGTGCTCACCGCATTGTCTAACGTAAAATCAAGCTCATTGGAGGCCAATGATGCATTACCCGCCGCATCCACTTGTCTTACGCTGACCGTATTATCTCCCGCCTTAGGGGCAAAACTGTT